>CABQGK010000001.1 GCA_902463725.1 uncultured Sutterella sp.
TCCCCCTCCAAGATTCATCTACCGATTTAGAAACTAGAGGGGGCGAGAGCTTGAGTTAGGATCATGAGCCATGCTTTTTGAGTGGAGCCTAGCAGGTGCTCTGCGCTCAGATTAACTTAGATGAAGCAAGCGTCGCGATTGCGCAAATGTCCATCTAAACGAGCCTCCGAGAGGATGGCCATCGCATTTGGCGCAATATCGCCAGCAGTAAAGCCTGCTTCGAACCCTTCGGCAGAGAGGCCGTGTAGATACACTGCAGCGTGCACAGCTTCGAGCATGTCGTAGCCTTGGGCAAACATGGCGCCAATCATGCCAGCGAGCACGTCGCCACTGCCTGCCGTGGCGAGCACAGCTCCGCCAGTCGAGTTGATCCATGCGCGTGCGCTACGTAGCGAAATTACGCTACCTGCGCCCTTGAGCACGACAATAGCACCGCTCTGTACGGCGAGCTCTCGAGCAGCAGCAACGCGATCCACGGTCACGCCCGCGGTATCACGGCGCAGGAGCCTTGCCGCTTCGCCAGGGTGCGGTGTGATGACGCTGGCAGCCTGCCGTGCGAGCAACTTGTCCTGCAGTTTTACGTCCGCGGCAATGAGATTGAGTGCATCGGCATCGAGTACGAGTGGCTTGTCTGCATCAAGCGCTTTGATGAGTAGTGCTTTGGCCTGCTCACTTTGTCCCATGCCACAGCCCATCACGATGACAGAGGCGGAGGTAAAGTCCGCATCAGCCTGAGCAAACATGAGTTCAGGGTAGAGCATGTCCACGGCAGGAGCCGCGCTACTGAGCGGGTAGACTGTAACGCGACCTGCGCCAGAGACAAGCGCAGCGCGTGCTGCAAGTAACAGTGCTCCGATCATGCCGTCTGAGCCACCGACAACGGCTACATGGCCGTAGTTACCTTTGTGTGTATTGTGTTCGCGAGGGCGCAGAACATGCTGGATTTCATCGGTGGTGAGTACCGAGAGGTTGCTAAGCGGCACAGAAACGTTGAGCGTATCAATGATGATTTCGCCCGCAGCATCGGCTCCTTCGTTCATGTAAAGCCCCGCTTTGGTGGCAAGGAAACTCAGGGTGATGTTGGCGCGAACACCAGGCATCGTACCGATCCACTGACCCGTCTGATGATTGAGCCCCGAGGGCACGTCGAGCGCAATCTTGAGGGCTTGACGCTCGTTAAACCAAAGTACTGCGTCAAGGTATTCTCCCGTGATGGGCTTTTTTAGTCCAACCCCGAAGAGTCCGTCGACGACACACTCTGCTTTTCGACTCATATAGGGGTCTTCTTCGATGTCGCCACCAAGCGCCTCCCAGCGCTTGAGTTGAGCAAGTGCGAGCGCTGAAGTGGGACGACGGCCGCCGGGAAGAATGAGTACCACATCGCGCCCCTTTGCCTTGAGTTCACACGCGCAGGCAATAGCGTCACCGCCATTGTTGCCTGGCCCCGCCAAAATACTGACAGGAGCATTTTCCGCGGTACGCGCCTCAATGAGTGCCGCGGCAGCTGCGCCTGCACGAAGCATCAAGGCGTCAGATCCTAGCTGATTGGCAGCACGCTGTTCAAGCGCTTCGAGTTCATCGTTATTGAGAATCGTAAGACTCATGATTTCAATCCTTGGTAGCCCGCACCGATCATTGCTCAGAGCGAGGACGAGATAGGTTAGGGGGCGGGGCGGGCGAGTTCTCCGAATATTGACTGTTTGTCGCTCGACATTGTAACTACGGGACGGTTAAGCGCATAGTGCTCAATCAAAGCGCTTGAGCGATAGTTCAGCCGCGAGCGGGCTAGTCTCCCCCGTCATACTGAGCGTCAGTGTTTCTGCGTAGCTTGGTGCAAAGTCTGCGCCATGTAGGCCGCCCGCGATGTTGAGCCAAAGCCCTCCAATTGGACTAGCGCCGACGATGCCAAGACTGTCTGGTGTTGTGAGCACGGTCTGTGAGAAGTAACGAGCGTTTTTCCAGTCGGCAATGTCTGGGAAGATCCGCATGCCGCGTTCCCAGAGCGCACGATATTCAGCCTCTCGATCAAACTCCGCTTCTGTACCCAGATACCAGCGTCCTTGGATACGAAGAAAGTCCTGCAGAGGTGTGAGCATGTAGCCGAGCTCATCAATGATGGCATGGTGGATGCGCATGGCATCACTGAAGATCGTGGTGTTGAGCACGCAGCGTGTCAAAGGGAGCATGGGCGGCTTGATGCCTGCGGAGCGTAATAGCGCCATGGCCCCCATACCCGCAGCGACAACCACAGCATCTGCGCGAATATCTGTCCCAGCGGCGCTACGAACCCCTCGGCAAACGTCATTTTCCAATACAAGGCCTTCGGCGGGAGTGTTGTTGAGAATCGTCACGCCTCGACTAAGTAGGCGCTCTTTAAGTTGTTTTGCAAAGTAGCTGATCGACCAGCTAATAGCGCTACTCGTGCCGATGCGCGTACTGGCTGGTAGGGCGTAGAGTGAGGGCTCCGTCGTGAGCCAGTCTTGCAGGGGAGCTTTGTCCGAGTCCTTTCCGAGTATCAGGAGCGTGCCTCGGCTTTCTTGTAGCTTCCAGCCCTCGCGCTCTGCGGTTTGTCGATACCACTCATCCGCATAACTCGATAGCGTTGTGGCCAGGGTAGCGATGGCACTGCGCCGGTCAGGGTGACGGGCCTTTTGCATCAGGCGGGAAAACCGAGGGTGCTTAAAGACGAGGCCTGCCCCGTAGACGATGGATGCGCGCGAACCTAAGAGCGATGTTTTTTCGGAGGCGATGAGCTTAGGGTTGTCTTCACCGAGCAGACCTGAACAACTGTAGGAGGCTCCCTGACAGGGAGAAGAACGACTTTCTAAAAGCGTAACGGAGACACCTCGGTTAACGAGGCAGTAGGCGGTCATCAGTCCTGTGAGACCGGCACCGACAACAGTGACCTGCATGACAGAGAAACTAAGAATGGAAAAAGTCCTCTCATTGTATCGAAGTTCGGCTTTTCGCGAGACCGCTCGGCATCGTTTTGCCCAGCAGGTAGAATAAAAAAACACCACCGTAGCTCGATGCTACGAGCAAAAAACAGTGAGCAAACTATGAAGACGAAGCAATCCCAGTGCCGTATCCCCTTGGTAACGATACCTGCACCTCGGGCCGAGCGTGAGAATGATCCGCTAGCTGAGGTGACGGAGAAAGAGGAAACGCTTTACCGCAATAATTTCATTCGACTCGTCCGCGAAGAGGTGAGGTTACCTAAGGGGGAACCTGCAGAGCGGTTTATGCTGCCGCATCGCGGCGCCTGTGCCATGATCCCGCTCGATACGGATGGAACCATCGTGCTTGAGCGACAGTGGCGTCACCCCCTCAGAAAGGCGTTCTGGGAGATCCCTGCTGGCAAGATTGACCCCAATGAAGATGAGCTTACCTGTGCTCAACGTGAGCTACACGAAGAGTGTGGGTTGAGCGCCAAGCGTTGGACCCGACTCGGTATGATCAATAACGCGATTGGCTACAGTAATGAGCACATCGTGATTTACTTGGCCGAAGAGTTGGTCGAGGGTGAGCAGGCGCTTGATCCAGGCGAGTATCTAGAACTCTACCGAGTGCCGCTTGATGAGGCGATCGCCATGTGTCGTGATGGCCGGATTACTGACGTTAAGACGTTAGTGGGCGTTTTTTGGCTAGAAAAGCACCTTGCTGATCGGCAAGGCTAAGCAGAGCACGCAACGGCGGGGGCAGCCGTTAGGCTGCCTGCAGCACTATGCTACCGCCGAAGTGCGATGTTAGTGTCTTGTCGTTTTGCCAAAGCACGATAGAGTATGCTAAGATCTCACTTCCTCCTAATGAGGCGGGTGTCGTATAACGGCTATTACCCTAGCCTTCCAAGCTAGAGACGAGGGTTCGACTCCCTTCACCCGCTCCACTTCCTCCTACACAGTTCTCCCTCATATCTATACCTGCACATCAGCAGATCATCTGTATTTTTATGAGCGCTTTGAAGGTGCTTAAGATTGAAATTCCCAGTCGGAATATCGTTGTCACTTTGCGTCGATTTAGCAAACTGAGATTTGACTCTCTAATTCAAAGAACAGGTCCAGATGTTTGATCCCAAATTTGTTTCGCAATACGCAGGTGCCAGGATAGACATAAGGATCCGCCAAAGAATCGTATTTGTAATCGTACTCATCAGATACGGTCGCGCGCCTCCTGTTTTGCGAAAGCTTCGGCGACATATTTATTGATAAGATCTTGTCTGGAAATTTCTCCTCGAATAATTTTCCACAGATCTTCGACTTCATTTGCAGGAACTGTTCGGCCTTCACATGCTGATGTATGGACAGCGGCCGCAATTGCTGCTTCGGCACTGGGAAAAATGCCGTATTGTTGCTTGACTGGCTTAAGTGTTAATTCAATGTTCAACCTGATTGCTCCTGCTGTTTTGCGACAATTGAAATCCAACCAAAACGTCACGTGGCGATGAAGGACAAGGCTTGACTTGTATCAATTTTTTGTGCCAGCGCTACGGGAGAAGTTTGCTATAGTGGTATGCAAACTTTATCCCTCATTCAGAAAGGTTTTACTCCCGATCAGACTTGATGTTTGGTCGGGAGTTTTTATATGTAGCCGAACGCTTTTTCTTGCGTCTATTGCTTTAGCCTTCTCTTCATCCGTCGTAACCTTGAGCTTGTGATTTTCATCAAGAACTGATGATAGAGCCGAGCCTGCCACACACCCCCAAAAAAAGCTCACAATTTTGGTTTTCTCGAACTCTAACGTAGAGGGAATCGCCAACGGCGTGCAGACCGTTCGGCAAGGTATTGATGTTTTTGGCGGTAGCCTTCATGTTCATTCCTTCGCCCCACTTGGTCTCCCTCCGCCAACATATGACCGGTCATATGGTCATATGGATGGTCATATGGATACGTGACACATAATGGCCGTGTTTGACCGTGTATGGCAAAAAGGAGTTAGATGGAGGCAATAAAATTGTAGGGCTGAAAGCCAATAAACACAAGGGTTTTAGGGGAGGTTGACCGTGTTTGGCCGAAAGGAGTAGAAAAAGGTGAAATGGCGGAGAAGGGGGGATTCGAACCCCCGAGGCCCTTATTCGGACCTGCACCCTTAGCAGGGGTGTGCATTCGACCACTCTGCCACTTCTCCTAATGCCATGTAAATGACCTAAGTGATCATCGAAGAACGCAAGAATAGCATGTTTGAAGAGGAAAAGCAAAAAATCCTCACCTTATACCTTGAAAACGGTATTGAAGCGGTGATGGACGAGGACTCTTCCGAACCAACTTTAAGTAAAAGTACTTAGATTGGCTCAAAAGCTTGTGTTCTTTGGGCAAGATGCCGCAAAGATGGGTACAATGCGCGCATACTGAAAGCGTTGCAAGAAGGACTCCGACTTTCTAGTCAGTCACTTCCTCTTTCTCTGAGCTTTGGAGTTCCCATGCGAGTGTGTCTTGTGCTCCATGGTTGAATTCGCTCAGAGCCCTTCCGCTCACCAATGCACCAGAATTTTTGTTTTTGCTTCCGTTTGCTCGGCTGCGGGCAAATTTAGGTTCATGAATCCACGGCTTAGATTAAAAGACATTACGAAGCGGTACCCCAATATCGTAGCCAACAATCGCATCTCGCTTGAGGTCAATCCTGGAGAGGTGTTGGCGATTCTTGGGGAAAATGGTGCAGGCAAATCGACGCTGATGAAGGTCATCTATGGCGCAGTGAGGCCTGATGAGGGTACGATAGAGTTTGACGGCAAGGCGATTTCGCTAGCTAGCCCCTCTGAGGCTCGGGCCATGGGTATTGCCATGGTTCACCAGCACTTCGCGCTTTTTGACACATTGACTGTTGCAGAAAATGTAGCGCTTGGGCTGGCTAAAGCTGATTCCATTGCCAATATCGCCGCGGAGATTCGCCGCTTAGGAGAGCGCTATGGCCTCGAGGTTGATCCCTCAGCCGTTGTTTATGAACTCTCCATGGGGGAGCGGCAACGCGTTGAGATTATTCGATCCCTCATGACGCGCCCCAAATTGCTGATCCTTGATGAGCCAACCTCGGTTCTCGTCCCTCAGGCCGTCCAGAAGCTATTCAAAACGTTACACAAGCTCGCCGATGAAGGCGTCTCCATTCTTTTTATTTCTCACAAACTGGATGAAATCCGTGAACTAGCTGACCGTTGTGTTGTTCTGCGGCACGGAGAAATTATTACCTCAGTCAATCCTAAAGAAGAGACAGCAGCCTCTCTCGCACAACTCATGATCGGTGCCGAACCGCCAAAGATGCGAGTGGCTACCCGCGAGAGTGGGGAGGTGGTCTTTTCCGTCAAGCACGTGTCAGTGCCTGGATCTTTGAGACTTTGCGGCATCAATGATGTCTCGCTTGAGGTTCGTACGGGTGAAATTGTTGGTATTGCTGGAATCAGTGGCAATGGTCAGGCGCGTTTGATGTCGGTGCTCTCTGGTGAGAGTCTTGTTGAGCGCGACCGCATCATGCTCTTTAATGAGCCCGTGGGGCATTTGTATACTCGGCACCGCCGTTTGCGTGGCTTACGCTATGTCCCTGAGCAGCGCCTTGGGCATGCGGCAGTGCCCGATGTGACCTTGCAGACCAATACCTATCTGACGGGTGATCAGTTTGTGAAAAATGGCTTCATCATGGCCAGTGAGGCACGCCTTTTCGCCGAACAGATCATCGAGCGCTTCCACGTCAAAACGCCTTCAGCGCAGAAGCTTGCAGCGAGTCTCTCTGGGGGTAACTTGCAAAAATTCATTATGGGACGCGAGATTCTGCAGAATCCAAAGGTGCTCATTGTGAATCAACCCACTTGGGGCGTGGACGTGGGGGCTGCATCGGATATTCGTCGCTCGCTTTTGCGTTTGCGTGACGATGGGGCAGCGATCGTCGTGGTTTCCGAAGAAATCGACGAACTTTTTGAAATCAGTGATCGCATTGCAGTGATGTATCGTGGATACCTTTCCCCTGCCGTCAGTAAGGCTGACATGAATGTTGAAAAAGTTGGACAGTGGATGTCAGGGCTTTGGCCGAATGGCCCTGTCGAAAAGGGCTCCGCTCAGGCGGAAGGGAGTGCATCATGAGTTTGCAGTGCCCTCTCGTTTTGGAACCCCGTCTTGAGGTCGCTCGCGGCCTGCGTTGGGTATCGCCCCTGTTGGCCCTGTTGCTGACGGTGGTAGCAGGCGGAATTATTTTTCTTGCACTAGGCAAAGACCCGCTAGTGGCGCTTTATACATTCTTTGTCGATCCGCTCGACTCACTGCGCGACTGGACGGAAGTCGCTGTCAAAATGACACCGCTCCTTCTTTGTGCCGTGGGTCTTGTGGTCTGCTATCGCGCGAATGTTTGGAACATTGGCGCCGAGGGGCAACTCGTGATGGGAGCTGTGGCGGGGGGCGCCGTTGCGCTCATGGCCGACAGTTCCACTGGGCACTATTGGGTGGTGCTAGTGCTTGTGGCCTCTGCATTGGGCGGAGCACTCTGGGGGGCCTGCACTGCGCTTTTGCGACATCGCTTCCACGCTAACGAGATTCTCGTTTCCCTCATGCTTGTCTATGTGGCGCAGTTCTTTCTGCAGTGGGCCGTTCAGGGGCCGATGCGTGATCCACAAGGTTTTGGCTTCCCACAGACTGAACTCTTTTCCTCACCGGCAACGCTTGGCACGCTGCTAGCGGGCACTCGACTGCATTTTGGCTTTATTTTGGCCGTTGCTAGTGCGCTCGGCATTTGGGTGCTCATGGATAAGATGGCGCTAGGGATGGAGTTCAAGATTTCTGGCATGGCGCCGCTTGCTGCGCGTTACGCGGGCTATCAACCTGGTCGCCTCATCTGGGCTTCGATGCTCATTAGTGGGGCGCTCGCTGGGCTGGCAGGAGGCATTGAAGCTGTGGGTCCCTTGGGACAATTGACCCCAACCATCAGTCCCGGCTACGGGTTTGCTGCCATTATTGTGGTGTTTGTGGGACGACTTTCTCCGCTTGGCTGCGTGCCTGCAGCTTTTGTGATGGCACTCTTTTATTTGGGTGGAGAACTTGCGCAAAGCCGCCTTGGGTTGCCCAACTCGATTACTGGGGTTTACCAAGGGTTATTGTTGTTCTTCATCTTGGCGTGCGATACGTTAATCAGCTACCGAGTCCGTTGGATTGGCTTTACTGGGGGGGCGGGAAAATGAGTTTGGCTGCGTCGATCATTTCCTCCACGCTCAATGCTGGCACTCCGCTATTGCTTGCTGCGGTGGGTATTCTCATTCATGAAAAGAGCGGCGTGCTTAACCTCGGTATCGAGGGCATTATGCTGATGGGCGCCGTGACGGGTTTTGGTGTCACACTTGGTACGGGGAGTTTTGCACTCGGTTTTCTCGCTGCGATCGCGGTGGGACTGCTTCTTGGTGTGATCTTTGGCTTTTTTGTTGTTGGCATCAAGGCTAATCAGTATGCAGCGGGCTTAGCCATGACGCTCTTTGGCTCTGGACTCTCCGCGTTTATTGGGCAGCCTATGCAGGGAGCCTCGCTGCCTGTTCGCGCCGCACTCGGTATCCCAGGTCTCAAGGATTTGGGTTTTGTGGGAGAGGCGTTTTTCTCCCAGCACTTCTTCGTGTACTTGGCGCTTTTGCTACTGCTGGCGGTTTGGGTGTTTCTTTTCAAGACGCGTGCGGGACTTGTGTTGCGCGCAGTGGGCGAGTCACCCGAGAGCGCTTATGCACTTGGTTATCCGGTGGGGCGTATTCGCTTTGCTGCCGTGCTCTTTGGTAGCGCGATGGCCGGTCTTGCTGGCGGGTATCTCTCGCTTGTGTACACACCGCTCTGGGTTGAAGGCATGGTTGCTGGACGCGGTTGGATTGCGCTCGCGCTGGTGACGTTTGCGACGTGGCGCCCTGCGCGTGTACTTTTTGGCGCCTATCTCTTTGGCGGGGTGACGATGCTGCAGTTTGCAGTACAGGGTATGGGGCTTGCGATTCCCCCTCAGCTCATGTCAATGACCCCTTACTTGGCAACAATTCTTGTGCTGGTGCTCATTAGCCGTAATCCCACCTGGATTCGCCTGAATGTGCCAGCTTCGCTTGGAAAGCCCTTCCACTCACCGCGATGAGCGCGCGCGTAGCATTTGGGCTTGAGTGTTTGGACAGATTTACTGTATTTTGTTTTTGTCAATTTGCTTACTGGAGAATATCCATGAACAAACGTATCGCCCTGAAACTGTGCCTTGCTGGCGCTGCCGCTCTTGTGCTCGGTGCTTGCGGCAAGGAAGAGCCTAAGCCTGCTGCAACGCAGGCCGCAGCCCCTGCTACGACTCAAGCGCCTGCTGCGGGTAAAGACCCGATGAAGGTCGCTTTTGTCTATGTGAGCCCCGCCAATGAAGAAGGCTGGTCCTCTCAGCACGACTTGGGTCGTCAGTACATCGAAAAGCAGTTTGGCGACAAGATCAAGGTCACTTGGATTGACAATATTCCGGAAAATGCTGACGCCGAACGTGTCATCCGTGACTTGGCCACGCAGGGCAATAAGATGATTTTTGCCACGAGCTTTGGCTACATGAACTCTGTGCTCAAGGTTGCGAAGGATTTCCCGAACGTCTACTTTGAACATGCAACGGGCTACAAGACGAGCGACAACGTCAAAAATTACACGGCTCGCTTCTATGAAGCGCGCTACCTCGCTGGGAAGTTGGCGGGTGCGACGACCAAGTCGAATGTGCTCGGCTATGTTGCGGCTGTGCCGATTCCTGAAGTGCTTCAGGGCATCAACGCTTTTACGATCGGTGCGCGCTCGGTCAATCCGAAAGCAACGGTTCGCGTGGTCTGGACCAACGCTTGGTATGATCCGGGCAAAGAAGCCGATGCGACGAAGAGCTTGATTGGGCAAGGTGCCGATGTGATTACGCATCACACCAACTCCACTGCCGTTGCGAGCACCGCCGAAGAGGCTAAGGTCCCCGTGATTTCCTACCACTCCGCCATGCATAAGGCGGCGCCCACCATGCTTAAGGGGGCTGTCGTGCATCGTTGGGAAGAGTACTACGCCAAGGAAATTCAGAAGGTTTTCGATGGCAAGTGGGATAACACACCTGTTTGGGGCGGCGTGAAGGATCACATGGTCGAGCTTGCCGATATTGCTAAGGACACGCCGCAGGCGGTTGTTGACGATATCAAAGCTTCTTACGACCGCATGGCCAAGGGCGAATTCCACCCGTTTGACGGCCCGGTTATCTCCAACGAAGGCAAGGAAATGATTCCAGCTGGCAAGACGGCGTCGGATCAGGATCTGCAGAATATGATGTACTTTGTTGAAGGCGTGGCTGCAAAGGTCCCGACTCAGAAGTAATAGGGCTAATGTGCAAAACGTTGCTAGACATCTTGCCGCGTTTTGCTCCATAAGCCTTCAGAAGGCCTCCCACTTCCTTGCTGCGGCAAGAGATGTACCGGGAGGCCTTTTCGTTTCTCTCTTTCGAATTGTTGCTGCCGTCCCCGTTCAGAAGTGCTTTGTTTCTTTTGCTTGAGTGGGATGGAGGTTCAAAAAGTGGCACAATAGAGATGTCTAACTCTTGAGCCGCACGGCACGCTTCAGTCCAGAGAACCTACACCCATGACCGATCATTTTGTACTTGTCACGACCCTTGTGACTGCATTTGGACTTGCACTGGCCTTTGGCTATATTGCCGAGCGCTTTCTCAAGACCCCAGCCTTGGTTGGCTACATTATTTCTGGTGTGGCTGTTTCGCTAATCCCCGGTTTGCCTGCGGTTGATCGTTCGGTGACGGAGCAGTTCGCCGAGATTGGTGTCATGCTCTTGATGTTTGGGGTGGGGCTACATTTCTCGCTCAATGATCTGCTACGCGTCAAGGCGGTTTCGGGGACCGGAGCGCTCATCCAAATGACTGTCTCAACGCTTGCGGGGTGTGCGCTCGCGATGCTTGCTTGGGGCTGGAACGTTCCACAGGCGCTGGTCTTTGGCTTAACACTTTCGTGTGCATCGACCGTGGTCGTCATGAAGGCATTGGAGCTGCGGCATCTTACCACCATGATCAATGGGCAGGTGGTGATTGGCTGGCTTGTGGTACAAGACTTGGTGACGGTATTTATCATGGTGTGCTTGCCGCTGCTCGCTCAGGTGAGCGCGGGCGGTAGTGAGCTTTCGAGCCGTCAGATTGCTGAAGAACTCTCTAAGACCTTTTTGAGCGTCGTGGTGTTCGTTGTGGCCATGTTAATCGTGGGCAGACGCGTCTTACCGTGGATCCTCAAGAAAGTCGCAGATTTGGGCAGTCGAGAGCTCTTTACGCTTTGTGTACTCTCTTTGGCCATTGGTATCGCCTATGGCGCAGGGGCGCTCTTTCATGTGAGTTATGCGCTAGGTGCCTTTTTTGCAGGTATGGTGATGCGCGAGAGTAGCCTTGCGCATCGTGCCGCACAAAATTCGCTTCCTTTGCAGGACGCGTTTGCGGTGCTCTTTTTCGTTTCGGTTGGCCTCTTGCTCGATTGGCACGTCTTTATTAATCAGCCGCTCACAATTCTCTCGATTTTGCTCGTGATTCTTCTGGTGACCTCTGTGGTTTCCACGGCACTGGTGCTGCTGCTCAAGTGGCCACTCGATACGGCACTGACGCTCGGGGCGAGTGTTGCGCAGATCGGTGAATTCTCTTTCATTCTCTGTGGGCAGGGGATGTCGCTTGGGCTCGCTAATGAGACCACGATGAGCTTGGTCGTTGCTGCCTCGATTGTTTCTATCGCATTTAATCCTTTGCTTTTTGCGGCGCTTCCTAAATTACGGCATGCGCTCGTTACGCGGCGCCCTTACTTCCGGCAAGCAGCGATGCGAGAAGTGCCGGTGAAGCTCATGAGTGAGCAGCCGCAGCCTGCGAGCGTGGCGCGTGGTCACGTGATTGTCGTGGGATTCAATACGGTCGGTAAGTTGCTTTTGGAGCGACTTCAAAAAGAGCAAATTCCGGCGATTTGCGTGACGAACGCCTCTGAAAAAGAGACGGCCTTTAAGCCAGAGGGCGACTATGCACCCGTGATGATTATGGGTGAAGCGAAGGACCCGATGATCCTCGTGAAGGCCCGCATTACGACCGCCTCCTATATTGTGCTGCCGCTCAAGGATACGATTCTCAACCGCCAGGTCATTAAATATGTGCGGCAGCTGCGTCCTGAAATTCCGGTGCTCGTGCGTGTTCCCGACGATGATTTACCTGACAACTGGACCAAAGATGAGCATACGCATGTGCTCACCAACAATGAAGCGATGCTCATGGCGCTAGTGGGTGAATTAACACGTGCCTATGCACAGGCATCGTCGACTGCGCCAAACGCAACGCCTTCTCGAGCGGCTGCGCTTGAGCATGAGGACCTGACGCCACCGCCGCCTGAGTCAGATTTAGACGAGCAGCGCAATCGGCTGAGCCGTTGGCGTGAGCTTGGTGAGGCGAGTAGAGATCGGCTCAGTGCGTTGGGTGAGCGCTCAGCGCATCAGGCTAGCTCGCTCTGGCACCGCTTGTCAGGTCGCTGGCGCAGCTCGCAAAAGTAGAGCTCGGTGCCTAGCTGGGTTGCTATGTGGGCGAGCGTTGCTTTCTCGGCTTCTCGCTACAGTTCCAGACGCCCCGTTACCGCACACACGCAAAAGGATGATAGATGCTGCTTGAATACACCCTTCTTTTCCTCACTGTACTCGTCGTAGGCCTTTTGGTGTTTGCGTGGTTACTGTGGCGTCGATTGGATGAGCAGAGCGCACGCGATGCGGAGGAGCTCGAGGTGCGATTTGACGAAATGATAGAAGCGGTGCTCACCGGGCAACGGGCAGAGCGTCATGAGTTGCAGGAGCAACTGCAGAATGTCGATCGCAACAGCCGCCAGTCGTTTACCAACCTCATGGCCTTTGTGACAGATCAGCAAGGTAAAAACGCAGCGGAGGTGAAGTCGCTCACAAGCGTGGCGCAGAAAAATCTCAGTGAGCTTAATGCGATCCTGCATCAACGACTCCTCGAGCTACAGGCGCTCGTTGATGAGCGTTTTCAACGCGTCACCGCAAGCCATGCGCTTGCGGAGCGTCAGTTACAAGAGCAGCTTCAGACAAAGATTAACGAAATGCGTCAAGAGCTCGATGGCTCGCTTGAGCGCATCCGTACCCTCAACGAACGTAAGCTTGAGGAGATGCGCGCCACTGTCCAAGAAAAGCTCGATCACACGCTCAACGAGCGCTTGAGCGTGAGCTTTCGCATGGTCGATGAAAAGCTCGGGCTCGTGCAACACGGCTTGGGCGAAATGCGCAGCATGGCGGCGAGTGTGCGCGATTTAAAAGGGGTGCTCACCAATGTGAAGACACGCGGGACCTTTGGAGAGACACAGCTTTCGCTGCTGCTAGCGGATCTACTCACCCCAGCGCAGTACGAGGAGCAGTTTGCTCTTATCCCAGGGTGCAATACGGTGGTGGATTTCGCGATTCGTCTTCCAGGGAACTCCTCAGAGGAACCTTGCTGGCTACCGATTGATTCGAAGTTTCCCGTAGAGGATTATGAGCGACTGCTCGCAGCTGTGCAGGCCAGCGATGCTGCGCTTGAGCGAGAGGCACAAAAGGCGCTCGAACGCACGATCCTTATTCAGGCTCGCTCGATCCATGAGAAATATGTGCAACCGCCAACGACAACGGAGTTTGCCATCATGTATTTGCCGAGCGAAGGACTGTATGCGGAGGTGCTTCGCATCCCAGGGCTGTTTGAGCGGCTACAGCGTGAGTTGAGAATTACCCCTGCGGGCCCCACGGTGATCTCTGCGCTTATCAATAGTTTGCAGTTAGGGTTTGTGACGTTGGCGCTTCAGGAGCGCTCCAGTGAGGTTTGGAAGGTGCTCGGTGATGTCAAAAGTGAATTCATACGCTTTGCTGAGAGCTTTGCCAAAGTGCAGAAGAAGTTCAGTGAGGCGCAGTCGAGCCTTGATGCGATGCAGACACGCCACAGTGTGATGCAAAAGACCATGGCAAGTATCGATGTGGGACTGCCCGATGTAGCGCTTAGCACAGAGCATCAGGCACTCTCGGACGCCTCTGCTAGTGCAACCAATGAGTCAGCGCACGCAGTGTTGCCCGAGCCAGCGCAAGGGGTCGTGCAAGCTATGGATGAGTGCTCGCCCGCGGCCTAAGCTCAGAGGCCGTGGCTGCGCTCGCGCAGATCACCGCGGCGCCTTAACTTCAGCAAAAAGCCCCTCCTTCTCTCTCAGAAGTGGGGGCTCTCAAGCGGGCGAGTGCCCGCTTTTCACGCTTAGGATTATTTCTTCGGCGGATTACGGCGACGCAGATGGTGCCGCAAATTCATGAGGCGAACGCGACGTCGTGTCAGCACTGGACGCGGCTCATCGCTTTGCATTGCGTCATCATCTTCGCTTTCGAAGGCGTGATCCCCACGAACATGTAGCCGCATGGGAATTTGGCTGCGACCGTGGTCGGGCGCTTTTTCACCGAAGAGCGGAACATCGCCTGCTGAGAAGGTATCGTAGTCGGCGAGCGCTTTTTCCACGAGTTTACTAAGGCCAATCAGTGCAATCACGTTCGGGATGACCATCAGACCGTTAAAGAGGTCGGCCAACTCCCAAACCAGCGTCACGTGCAGGAAGGAGCCCAGCATGAGGAAGCAGAGCACCATCACTCGATAGGTCGAGACCCAACGTAGCCCAAAGAGATACTTGACGTTTTGCTCAGCAAAGAAGTACCACCCAACGATGGTAGTAAACGCGAAAAAGAGTAAGCAGATGGCGACAAAGCCGTTGCCGATCGGTCCCAACCCAATCGTAAAGGCTCGCTGCGTGAGCGCACTCCCCGTCAGCACCCCATCGAGCGCGCCCGTCGACAGAATCACGAAGGCGGTCATATTGACGATGACGAAGGTGTCGAAAAAGAGGCCAACGATCGCAAAGAGCCCCTGCTGAACGGGGTGCTTGACCTTGGCGACAGCATGGGCGTGAGGCGTCGAGCCCATACCCGCTTCGTTGGAGAAGAGCCCGCGAGCCACACCGTAGCGGATCGCTTCACGGATACCCGCGCCGACCACGCCACCCGTGGCGGCTTGCGGATCAAAGGCCCCGACGAAGATCATCTGGAAAACGTGGAAGATCTCCGTGAAATTGGAAAGGATGATCGTAATGGAGCCGATGATGTAGATAATCGCCATGGCTGGGACGAGCTTTTCAGCAAAGCTGGCGATGCGCTTGATCCCACCAATGAAGATGAAGCCAGCGAGCGCGAAGATTACGATGCCCGTCAACCACGTGGGAATGCTAAAGGCCGTGTTGAACGCATCTGCGATGGAGTTGGCTTGTACCATGTTGCCAACAAAGCCGAGCGCGATGATGATCGTAACCGAGAAGAACGATGCGAGCGCTTTGCTTCCGAGCCCTTCGCTGATATAGAAGGCTGGTCCGCCCGTGATATTGCCTTTGGCGTCACGAGAGCGATAAAGTTGGGCGAGCACCGCTTCTGCAAAGATGGTTGCCATCCCAAAGAAGGCTGCGATCCACATCCAGAAAATGGCGCCAGGCCCGCCCATCGCAAGGGCGGTTGCAACGCCAGCGAGGTTACCCGTACCAACCTGAGCAGAGATCGCGGTTGCGAGCGCTTGGAAAGAGGACATACCGTCCTTGCCCGCTGATTTGCCAAAAAATGAAAAGTCACCAAAGACTTGACGTAGAGCCTGCCCAAGGCGTTTGACCTGCACAAAGCGCAGTTTAAAAGTGAAGTAAATCCCAGTGCCAACAAGCAGCGGAATGAGGCAGTACACGCCCCAAAGCATGCCGTTGATGCCCTGAATAATGAGAGTGATATTATCCACGAGGGTTTCTCCAAACAGTTCCTAAGTCCAACATTGCCCTGAGAGGCGAGCGATGTTGGAGATACACCACACACACAGAATTGGATCGACTCAGCGGTAGCGGGAGGCGTCTGTCCCACAAGCGCCGGCCATATCCGAACGGAACCATCAGGGGAACCGAGGGTCACGTGCTAAGAGGCTCAGCACAGGCTGTGCGCTCCTTACTTAGTATAGGGATTAAGCCTTTTTTCAGTGTCTTGAACGAAAACAGAACTTAGACCGCCTCAACAGGTCATTGTGGTCTGTCACACCGAATAGAGCATTTTAGTTAGTTAAGCCGCTCTCAGGCACGGTGCAGAGGCATCTGGGTGAAAAAAACATCGGGTCGACAGACCGTAATACCCTGATGCCGTAAACGTTTGCCAGCTTTGAGGACGAGTTTATCTTTGCTAAGCAGCGCCTGGGCGCCTGCCTGCACGGTGAGCTCGAGAAACTTCTGATCATCCGCATCACGACAGCGTGGCGTGCTTGAGCTTTGCCCGGCTGCGAGCGTCAACTCGAGTGCCAAAGGAATGGGCTCTGTCAGGCGGTAAGCCTCTTTCATATAGGGAGCTGCCGCGCTTGTGCTGCCGGCGAAGTTCGTTCGGCATAGCACATCAAAGAGCTCTAGCATCGTCGGGCGACTCCTGAGCGCAAGGAGACGTTTTGCTTGCAACGACTGAGCGAGCGCTGCGACCGACGGGTCATGCCAGTAGATGAGGTCCAGCATGACATTCGTATCGAGCACCAGTCGCGGTACATCGGAGGAGCGAGCAAGGGCGCTTTCAGCGTCCGAGTACTGTTGTGCTAGCTCGTCAAAGGCTTGTAGGAATTCAACTGAAAATGCCATGAGTGCAAAAGATGATAGGCACAAAACGCGGAGTGCGAGCAAGCGCTCGCACTCAACGAGTGAAGATCTAAATGACAAGGATCGTGTGGCTCTTTAGGCTCGCGCTCATGCGAGGTGCACCACAGTGAAACGTTGTCGTTCCTTGGGCTTAAGGCAGGAAGCTCTTAATGGCTTCACGCTCATTGTTGAGTTCCGTGAGTGTCTTCTCGATACGAGCGCGGCCTGCGTCATCGAAGTCGAGCCCTTGGACGATGTGCCAGTTGCCTTGACCGTCCGTGGTGCAGGGGAAGCCGAAGACCAGCCCCTCAGGGATACCGTAACTTCCGTCAGAGGGTACCCCCATCGTGACCCAGGCGCCGTGGCTACCGAGTGCCCAGTCGCGCATATGGTCGATGGCAGCGGCAGCGGCGCTCGCTGCGGAGCTGGCCCCACGCGCAGCGATAATCGCCGAGCCACGTTTGGCGACGGTCGGGATAAAGTCGTTCTCGATCCAAGCCGTATCGACCAGCTCGAGCGCGCGCTGGCCAGCCACTGTGGCGTGCGTAATGTCAGCGTACATCGTGGGCGAGTGATTCCCCCAGATAGCGACGTGTTCTACGTCGGTGACAGGGCGCTCACAGCGGCGTGCAAGCTGATTCATGGCGCGGTTTTGGTCGAGTCGCAGCATCGCGCTGAAGTTAGCAGCGGGTAGCCCTGGCGCATTGCGCATGGCAATGAACGCGTTCGTGTTGCAGGGATTCCCCACTACGAGCACCTTGACGTTACGTGAGGCCGCTTCATCAAGCGCACGCCCCTGCAGCTGGAAGATGCGGGCATTGGCTTCGAGCAGATCGCTGCGCTCCATGCCAGGGCCGCGCGGGCGCGCACCAACGAGCAGAGCGTAGTCCGCATCGCGGAAGGCTTTCGTAGGGTCGGAGGAAGACTCCATGCCTGCCAGCAGAGGGAAGGCGCAGTCTTCGAGCTCCATCATGACCCCCTTAAGGGCGCTTTGGCTTTGGGAGTTATCACGCTCTAGCAACGAGAGAATCACAGGCTGGTCGGCGCCGAGCATGGCACCAGAGGCAATGCGAAACAAAAGGGAGTATCCGATCTGACCAGCGGGGCCGGTAACGGCAACACGTACAGGTGCTTTCATTTTCACAAACTCAGAAAACGACTCGGATGCACTGCGCCCAGAGCGCAACCCAAGTGCGTATGAAACACACCGCGCCTGCGGTAGGTGAGCCTAGCGCGACCAAAACTTGTCGAGCGGCACCCAAAATGACGGGGCGTGGGGTCCTGATGAATGAACGTCACGCAAGGGCGGTAATTTTTAGAAGTTTAACAAACGAGGTTTGTTCTTGAAAACTGTTACGAATTTCTGATATCCGATCAAGGAGGTCGGGATTTTGGTAAACTACGTCAAACAGTTCGGTCTCAAACAATTCCGTGTGAGTCTGACAACGCCATTTAGGTCAAACAAAATACGCCATAAAGGACTTTTTTATGTCTCCTCTCGAAATCGTCCGTTCCCGTTACACCACCAAGCACTACGATCCGAGCAAGCCGCTCTCTGATGATGAAGTCGCTCAGTTGCTCGAAGTGCTGCGCATGTCGCCTTCGTCTGTTAACTCTCAACCTTGGCACTTCTTTGTGGCGCGCACGCCGCAAGCCAAGGCCAAGCTGCTGCCTGGGATTCTCGACTTCAATCAGAGCCGCGTGACGGATGCTGACTTTGTGGTTGTGATTGCGGCACGTGACACGTACAGTGACCAAGAATTTGAGGCCGTGTTGGCGCGTGAAACGCACGACGGTCGTTATCCCAATGACGAGCTGCGCCTGCAGCAGGATAAAGGTCGTCGTTATTTCGTGGGTCTGCACGCCAAGAGTGCTGATGAACTCTTCGAGTGGAGTGCTCGTCAGGCGTATATTGCGCTTGGTTTTGTGCTTTATGCGGCTGCGCAGATGGGCATTGATACGACGAGTCTTGAAGGTCTTGACTACGCCAAGCTCGACGAAATCCTGGGTCTCAAGGGCAAGGGACTGCGTACGGCGGTGGCCGTGAGCTTTGGACATCGTAGTGCCAATGACGGCAATGCAACCCGTCCGAAGTCTCGCTTGTCTCTTGAGGATGTTGTGACGGAGCTCTAAAGCGCTAGGACGCTCCCAAGTTTTGACACGTTAACCCGCTGCTCGCTTATCTTTGGTGTGTAGCGGTTTTTTTACGGCTGTTGCGCACGGTTGCGCTTCTTTGTGCCCAAGGTCATTGGCCTTTGCTAGACTTCAGGCAATGGGTGTAGCGGCGCGCTACACAATGAAGAGGCATGGATCGAAACGCAACTGGCCTCATGGTTTTCAACCGCTACCGAAGGAGCCCGCTGATGCGTGCGTTGGGAAAATTTCTCGTGACAGCTTTTCTGCTATGGACCGCAACCGTGGCGCAGGCGCGTCTTTCTGAAGAAGCGGCCCAAGCGGTGCTTGAAGACGATAGTTTCTACCGTCAATGGTCTGCGGCAGGTGCGCTCAAGACGCTTGACGACGCACACCATGTCAAAGAAGGCGCCGAAGCGCAACTGACTCGCGTACAGAATGCGCTCAAGGATATGCAGGCGGCATGCTATGAAAAATTCTTTGTCAATAGCTGCATTGAAGACGCGCGCAAGCTCTCTTTTAGCCGCGAGCGCGAGTTGCGGCAGGTGCGAAATGCAGCAGATGCCATTATTCGCGCGGATAAAACACGTGAAATTCAGCAGCGTCGCGCGAGTAACGCGCTCGAAGAGAAGACGCCGCCCATGAAACCGCGCACGGTTGAGCCAAAATCTCCTACGGCACCCAATGCGCCTCGCGCAAAGAGCGTTCGAGAAAAAAGTGAGCCAACTGGTATTGCGCCCAAGCAACCGCGAGAGGCCAAAGCGCCTGAACCCGTGCATAACACCGCGCTTGAGCGTGTAGAGAAAAGAGAGGCCGCGGCAGCTGAAAAGCGTGCTCAAGAAGCCGAAAATGAAGCGCGATATGCGAAAAAACAAGCTGAGGCTGAAGCGCGCATGAAAGAGGCAGAAAAACGTGCTGCTGAGCGCCGTGCTGACCGTCAAGCTCAGAAAGCGAACATGGAGAAGTCGCAAAAAGAACGAGAAGAGGCGCAGCAACGCCTTCAGGAGCAGCAACAACAGAACCGCTCCTCGCTCTCCAAATATTTTTAGTTAGGATGCATGTAATCGGGTGAATAATGGCGGAGCTCAAGGGTTACCTCGACGGGGATGAAGACTTTCCCACGCGTATTGAAAGTTTGTATCAAGCTGGCGGCCTGATGGCTGAGCGTCTCAAGGGGTTTCGCCCCCGTGCTGGTCAGCGAGCATTTGCTCGCGCGGTCGCTGAGACGCTTGAGACACATGGCACGCTCATCGCTGAGGCGGGCACGGGCACTGGGAAGACCTTCGCGTATTTAGTGCCCGCGATAGCTGCGGGCGTCAAGACAATTGTGTCCACCGCTGGAAAATCTCTGCAAGATCAGCTTTTTGTGAAAGACTTGCCTGCCATCCGTAAGCTCCTAGGGGTGCCGGTGGTGGTTTCCCTTCTCAAAGGACGCGCCAACTACCTCTGTCTCTACCGACTGGAACTCGCACAAAGTGAGAGTTATTTGCCTGAGCGGGATAGTTTTTCAAAGCTGCGGCGTATTGCGCTCTTTTCTAAGACCACCTCCACGGGAGATAAGGCCGAGTTGCCAGATATTGCTGAAGATGATCCGCTCTGGCCGATGGTCACTAGCACGCGCGAAAATTGCCTAGGGCGTGATCGCTGCCCCTACTGGGAGCAGTGTTTCGTGAAGCGTGCGCGAGAGCGGGCGCTTGAAAGCGACGTGGTTGTTGTGAATCATCACCTCTATCTGAGCTCGCTCGCACTCAAAAATCAAAGCAATAACAACATTGATGGGCTGCTACCTGAGGCGGCGTTGACCGTCATCGATGAGGCGCACCAATTACCAAGCATCGCTTCAGACTTTTTCGGCTCAGGCTTTTCCACCAAGCAGCTTGAGGATATTGCCGATGAAGCGTTGATGTTAGGCTCGCGCGAATCTCTTAAAGGCAACGCGGGCTGGTCAGACTTGCGCGGCAAGTTACAGGGTGCGTGTCGCACGTTACGTCTTGCTATCAACAAGATGGGCTTTGCTGAAGGGACACGCGTGAGTTTCGATAAAATCGAGGATTTCGAGCCACTGCTTGAACCCTTTGTTGCGCTTAAAGACACCTGTGAGCTCTACCATGAGCTTTTCATTGCCAACGAAAAGCGTGAAGCCGAGCTCGATACGCTTTACGAGTGGTTCAAAGAGGTCGACTTTGAGGTGCGGCAGTGGTGCGCGCGCATCGAGCGAAAATGCGGTCGTGAGCAAGACGCTGCGTTGACTGATCAAGTGCCTGCCGTCGTACAAGCAGCGCAAGCTGAGCGCGCTGAGATGCTGGCGGCGTCTGAGTTAGCGGTGATGCCAGCGGTAGAGAGCGAGGCGCATGTTGAGCTCGCCCCCTCTCAAACCGAGCAAGAGCCGGCGCCTGACGCAGGGCAGAGCCCTAGCAGCACGCGCACATGGAACGTGCTCTGGTTTGAAGTGGGCCGCAACTTTGTGCGTTTTAATAGCACCCCGCTCTCTTTTGCACAGGATTTCCGCAAGATGCGCGAGCAGATGGGCGGAAGCTGGGTCTTTACGAGTGCGACGCTTTCAAATAACGCAGACTTTACACACTTTCGCCGTGAGCTCGGCATTGATCAAGCGACCGAGTACTCTTGGGAGAGTCCCTTTAACTATTGGGAACAAGGGTGCCTTTACATTCCCAAGATTCCTGCCCCGCAGAATAACGTCGTCGAACATACGAAAAATGTGATCACGGCCGTCTGGCCGCTGATCACCGCTGCAGAAGGGCGCACCTTTGTGCTTTGTACGTCACTTGCCGCAGTGGCGGAAGCCGCTTCGTTGCTTGAAGGCCTGATTGAAGCCAATCATTCCCCCTTTAAACTTCTAGTGCAAGGTCAAGCGCCCAAGGGCGCACTCATTAACGAGTTCCGTAGCCATGGCAATGCCGTGCTCGTGGGCTCCATGGGCTTTTGGGAGGGGGTTGATGTTCAGGGGGAAGCGCTCTCGCTCGTTGTGATCGATAAGATTCCTTTTTCTCCGCCCGATGACCCTGTCTCTGAAGCACGTAGCGCCGAGGTGCGTAGCCGTGGTGGCAATCCCTTTGTCCAAATTACGCTACCCGAGGCTGTGATTGCTCTCAAACAAGGGGCGGGTCGCCTTATTCGTAGCGAAACCGACCGCGGCATGGTGGTGCTTTGCGATAGCCGCGTGACAGAAAAGAATTATGGGGCTGTAGTGCTCAAGAATCTTCCCGATTTTTACCGCACGCGCCGTGCCGATAAAGCGCTCTCGTTTTTCTTGACACCAGAGCAGTTCCGTGCGGGGCTCTACGAGTAGGGCGCCTTAGCGCGACCCGCTCTCGGAGGGGCCGCAGTAGCGCTCTGCGCGAGCGTGCTTGCTCCTTTTAGAGGAGCTGCCTCAGTAGTGCGCTTGTGCTCACAGCGGCGAGCACAATGACGGCGAGATTGGCACGCCGTGCAAGTAGTAGCGCCACAAAGAGCGCGACGAGGTCGGCCAGGGACGTGGTGAGAAAGTAGGGGCCGATAATCGCGGCCATGACGCAACCTGGCGCCGCATCAAGTAGCGATCGGGATTGTGTGGAGAGTGCTCGCCCACGCAGTAACGCCCAGCCTAGTAGCCGTGAAGAGTAGGTCGCCACGCACATTCCAGCGATGGTGAGAAGCTCCGAAGCATTAGGAAGATCCATCGTGATTTACCTCCTTTGCGTTGGGAAGATGCCCACACAGATAAGTCCAGCGATGACGCCAGCAGCGAGTGAACCAGCTTGAGGGAGCCACTTAGAGCAGAGGGCGGCGCTCACGGCACTCACCACCCAAGGTAGGGCATTGCGTGCGCCGCTATACATACCGCCCAAAATAGAAATGAAAATCGCTGGGAACGCTAAGCTAAAGCCATAGTTGGTGAGATTACCCACGGCACCACCGAGCAGCGCACCGATGACGGAGGAGCTCACCCATGTGCCCCAAAGCGCAAATGCGACGCCAAAATAAAAAGCGGTGTTGAGCGCCTCTGAAGCGGGCACGCCTTTTTTCTTTTGCGCCGTGAACTCTTGCATGGCGAGCGCCCAAGTTTCGTCGCACATCAAAAAGAGTGCAGGTAACG
The DNA here is from genome assembly GCA_902463725.1 of uncultured Sutterella sp. Taxonomy (GTDB): domain Bacteria; phylum Pseudomonadota; class Gammaproteobacteria; order Burkholderiales; family Burkholderiaceae_F; genus Sutterella. The sequence goes on from CABQGK010000001.1 coordinate 22,884, forward strand.
TCACGGTAAGCGGCTTTGTGCTGAATGCTGGCGCCAGTGAAGCTGACAGCATGATATGGCGCGTATTGATGAGCCACGTCGAGAGCAGCACTGCCATCATGGGAGGAACTTGCTGCCAGAGCGCAATGGCGGCAAATTCACTACCGCCCGCAAAGTTGATGCCCGCCATCAGCCCTACGGTAAAGGGTGCGAGTCCATGCTGCGCACCCGTTGCGCCAAGGATGAGTGCGACTGGTACAAAGGCGGCCATGACAGGAAGCGCATGGCGAATGCCACGAAAAAATTCGTCCATTTGAAAAGCCATCGTGTTGTCGATATCCGAGTAGGACTTTTCATTTTAGGGTGGACAACGAGCGTTCAGCACAGTGAATGCAGCACGCTCAAGAATACATCAAGCGTTGTGAGCAGCAGTGCTTAGGCACTTGCGTAATGCGCGCGTTATGCGCGGCTCATGAGTGCCACTGTCTCCACATGTGCTGTATCGGGAAATAGGTCGAGCGTTGCGAGCCGCTCAATCTGAAAGCCTTGCTCAAGTAGACGGGCTGCGTCGCGAGCAAAGCTCTTAGGGTTGCAGCTCACATAAACCAAGCGCGTGGCTCCGAGCGCACCGAGCATCGCGGGGACATTTTCCTCCATGCCGCGGTAGGCGGGATCGACGATGATACGATCAACACGCACGCCTTTCGTTAGCAGTGCAGGCAAGACCTGCTCGACAGGTCCCGCGAAGAAGTCGGTTTTGTCCGCGACGCCATTGAGTCGAGCGTTTTCTTGTGCGGCCAGGATGCTTTCCGCAACGATATCCACCCCGATAGCTTGGCGCGCAACCCTCGCCCCGAGAATGGTCATGGTGCCAATGCCGCAGTACAAATCTAGAAAGCGACTCTGCTCAGTGAGCGCGGCCCAATCGAGCGCGAGCTGGTAGAGTTTTTCCATCTGAGTGCGGTGGATTTGCAAAAAGGTATTAGGTCCCACCGTGAAGCGACACCCGTCGATATCAGTGCAAATGGTTGTGGTGTCGGTGAGCATGACAGTTTGGCGCCCCAAGACTGCGTTGCTAGGCGCTTGGTGTGCATTGAGTCCGATTGCTTTGACCTGTAAGGAATCTAGGGCAGCGCTGAGCGCAGCACCTAGTCTCTCTGCAAGGAGCTCAGCATCGCCATTGACGATGAGGATCACCATGCGCTCGCTTTGTCCCGCGACCACGCCCTCACGCATGAGTAAGCCTCGCACAACGCCTTCATGCTTTTGTTCATCGTAAATACTGAGATCTTGGTGCGCGAGGCAGGCCGCAACGGCCGCGGCCGCTTCATTCATCCAAGGCGCAATGGCTTGGCAGTGCGTCACGGGAATTCGTTCGTGCGTCAGCGGCGCGTAGAGTGCCCATTGCCAGTGGCCGTCAGGGGTTTTCATCGGCACAAAGCTTGCTTTGGAGCGGTAGTACCGCGTCTCTTTTGCGGGAATGTGCTCGGGCGTGAACGGGAGCGAAATGCCTGCCTCAGCGAGCGCGTTCGTGAGAAGTTGCTGTTTAAGACGGGCTTGCTCCTGCTCGCTGAGCATTCCCCACGTGCAGCCGCCACAGATGGGGCTACCCGATAAATGCGGGCAGCATAAGCTGTTTCGGCGCGTGCTCGCGCGCTCAGTGATCGAAAGCGTTTTAAGTCGCCACGGCTTCACGCTAGTATCGAACTCAACAAGTGCTGTATCGCCAGGCACAGTACCAGGGAGCTTGAGTGTGAGTCCTTCGTGGCGCGCGCAGCCGATACCATCGGCGTTAAAGTGCGTCACAGGTAGTGTTAGTTGAGCAGAATTTAGCGTAGACATGGGAGAAGCACGGGTGGCGAATGAATAGCCGCATTGTAGTGGAGTGGTTCCCGCGCATGCGAGAGGTAGCCAGGGTTTTCTTTATCAGAGCGGGTACTCACTTGCACGCTTAGAGCAGGCTAAAGCCAATGAGCACCATAGCAGCGGTGCCACAGCGTACGTAGAGTCGCAGGCGCAAGAGCGCAGCTGAAGTGTCGTCAAGGTGCGCTTTAAGCGAGAGCAGTATCAGTTCGAGGGCAACAGTGCCAAGGGCGAGTAGCACGAGTGCGGCAAGTTTCAGATAGTGTCCGAGTACGCGTAGTGGCTCAGCATCCGTTAGAGAAAATCCGACGGCTAGCGCGAAAATCAGCACAATGAGCGCCAGCCAGAGCGACTGATGCGCACGCCATTCCCAAGCAATGAGGGCATGAAGCTCACGCACGGAAGCTGTTTTTGTAAGCGGCTTTTTGTGTTGTGCCATGCTGAGTGTGGGTTTCTGAGAGTAGACTGAAAGCGTTGCAGAAGGCCTGCCTAGAGAAGCCGGCAAGCCTTCCTCTGCGGGCTCTGATTTAGAGGCTACCAATGGCAACCGCTAGCACAAAGAGCGGACTTACCACACCTATCATGAAGCGGATGAGCTTGAGCTTACCCTCGGTCATGCGCTCGCCCGTGAGCAGTTGCTCACGCGTTGTGGGCCACGCCACCCAAGCGGCGGCAATCGCAATACCAAAGGTTGAGAGTGGCATACCCACGTTGCTCGTGACGTAGTCAAGACAGTCAAAAACCGTCTTACCAAAGAAGGTCACATCACTCCAAGCGCCAAAGGAGAGGTTGGCGGCAAGACCAACCAAAGCGCTGGCTGTCGTAATGATGAGGATGGAGCTCTTGCGCGTGAGCCCAAACTGGCGCGTGGTCATCGCCACGCACGCTTCGAGCATAGACATGGAACTTGTGAGTGCTGCAACCACCAAGCAGAGGTAAAACATGATGGCAAAGCCATGGCCAAACGGCATTTTGGCAAAGATGGCTGGCATCGTCACGAAGGTTAACCCTGGACCTGCGGAGGGATCCACGTTAAAAGCAAAGACCGCAGGCATGATCATGAGACCACCGAGAATGGCTGCCATAATCGCGAGCAATGCCACCCAAAAAACCGAGTTCGGCAGATTTGACTTGGGGTCGAGATAGGAGCCGTAGGTGATCATAGTGCCTGCCCCTAGTGAGAGCGAGAAAAAGCAAAAGCCCATGGCGTTAAAGAGCGCCGAGGCGTTAAAGTCGCTCCAGCGCGGCAGGAACAAAAATTCCAAGCCCTTTTCAGCGCCTGGCAACGTCACTCCTCGCACGATCAGCACAATCATGAGTAGGAAGAGCGCGGGCATGAGGAATTTAGCCACGGCTTCAATGCCACTTTCAATGCCGCAAAGCACGATGGCTGCGGTGATCACAAGGAAAATCAAGAGAAAGACGTAGCTCGTGATGCCGTCCGAGACAAAGCTGCCAAAGTACTGTCCGAGCAACTCAGGATTGGCAATGAGCCCATTGCCCGTGACCGCATCCAAGAAATACTTGAGCGTCCAACCGCCCACACAAGCGTAGAAGGACAAAATCAAAAAGACGGTCACCACCCCCACAGCACCGAAAAAGCCCCAACCACGCCCACAGACACGGCGAAGACTTTCCACAGGGCCAGCACGTCCAGCGCGTCCCATGGCAAATTCTGCGATGAGCAATGAGACGCCCACCGTGAGCGTAAAGAAGATGTAGGGGAGCATGAAGATGGAGCCACCGTTGGTGCCAGCCATATAGGGGAATTTCCAAATGGCCCCAAGCCCTACGGCACTACCCGCACTGGCCAGAATAAAACCGAGTCGGGAACCCCAACCGGCAGAAGGAGTGGATGTCGTCATGTTTAGTCCTTAACGGGTTCAACGTATACGTGGTCTAGAAAACGCCAAGTCCGTGCAGCATCACCACGATGATGAGCGCTGGTGCTAGCAAGCCAGCAATGGCCATGAAGGTATTGAGGAAAAACGCAGGGTAGGGGCGCACGAGTTGCAGTTGCGCAAGCGCCATGGGTCGGGAGATCCAACCCACCACTAAGCCAATACCGAGAACGCCAATCGGCATGCCGATGTTGCTAGTGAGATAGTCAAAAAAGTCGAAGAATGTCATGCCTGCGATTTTGACTCCAGCGAGTGAGCCAAAGCTGAGTGCACAAAGCACCCCTAGCGCGGCCAGCGTGACAAAGACGAGTAGCACGGCTGTGCGACGACTAATTTTCCATTCATCGTTGAGGTACTGCACACTCATTTCGAAAATCGAGATGGCACTCGTGAGCGCAGCCACGAAAAGGCAGACATAAAAGGTGATCGCGAAGAAATGCCCGAATGGGAGTTGCGCGAAGACGGCGGGCATCGTGGCAAACGTGAGTCCAGGCCCCGCGTCTGGCGAAAGACCAAACGCAAACACGGCTGGCATGATCATGAGGCCGCCAAGCAGCGAAGAGAAAATCGCCAAAAAGACGATCCACGACACCGAAGTGGGCAGATTGACTTTGTTGGAGAGGTAGCTGCCGTAGTTCATTTGCGAGGCGCTACCCACAGAGAGCGAGAAAAACGCAAAGCCCATCGCGTTGAGCAGAGATTGCCCTGTAAATTGACTCAAATCGGGCTTAAAGAGGTAGGTGACCCCTTCCCAAGCATGCGGGAGCGTAAGGCCGCGCGCAATCAGCATTAGCATCATGAGAAAGAGCAGGGGCATGAGCACTTTGGAGATGCGCTCAATGCCTTTTTCAACGCCAAATAGCACGACGAGCGCCGTCGCCCCCAAGAAAATTAGGTGGCAGAGCACGGGCATCAGGTCGGAGCTTGCGAATAGAGAAAAGTTCTCGCGCATCATCGCGGGATCGTTGACAATCCCCGCTCCCATGAAGGCCTGCCCCATGTAGTAGACGCACCAACCGCCCACAACGGAGTAAAAGGCGAGCACCAGATAGCCTGTGAGCACACTCAATTTGCCAATCCAAGCAAGATAGCGCCCACCCCACCGACGAAAGGCGCCCGCAGCGCCAGCACGTGCAGCGCGTCCCATGCACATTTCTCCCATGAGCAGTGCTAGTCCGATGGTCACGGTAAAGAAAATATAGGGGAGCATGAAAATGGAGCCGCCGTTGGTGCCAGCCATGTAGGGGAATTTCCAAATGGCTCCAAGCCCCACGGCACTGCCGGCGCTGGCCAAAATAAAACCGAGGCGCGAGCCCCATTGTGAACGTTCTGCCATGAATACGCTTTGAATTGTCTGTATCCCTGACCGCGCTCGCTTGTGGCGGAGCAGAGTGCAAAAGCGAGCACTCACCCGCACTGGCAGAACACGGTCAAGGTTATCGTATGAATGAGGAGTGCGTGGCAGCGTAAGCTCGCCACGCACCAACTTACATGAGCCCCGAGATGAGAACGACCAACACCAAAGCTGGGGCAACAGTCGTCATCATAATACGCAGTAGGCTCAATTTCCCTTGGGACAATCCCGTGCCTCCCTCGGTCAGTGCAGCGCTTACGGCTTTCCAGCAAACCACAGAGGCAAGCAGAAGAATCACCAACCCGCCGATGGGCAGCGAGAGATTACTCGTAAAGAAGTCAAAGATGTCAAAGAACGTCTTCCCGCCAAAGAAGGTGACATCCGAGAGAATCCCGAAAGAGAGACAGGGTAGCACACCGACGACGGCGAGTGCGATCGTCGAGAGCACGGCAGCCTTGGCGCGACTGAATTCATACTCATCAACCAAGAAGGCCACAATGATTTCAATGAGTGAAATCGAACTCGTAATGGCGGCCACCGCAATGCAGAGGTAGAACATCACGGCAAAGAGCTGTCCGAGTGGCAAACGTGCAAAGACTGCGGGCATCGTGATGAACGTGAGCCCAGGCCCTGCGCTAGGGTCAAGTCCGAACGCAAAGACAGCTGGCATGATCATGAGACCGCCCAAGAGCGAGCTGATCAGCGTGAGTACCGTAATCCAGATACAGCCGTTGACAACGTTGGAGTCTTCTTTCAGGTAAGAGCCGTAGGTGAGCATACAGCCGCAACCGACGCAGAGCGAGAAGAACACAAAGCCCATGGCTTGCAAGAGCCCCTTGAGCGTAAAGGCGGCACTGTCGAACTTAAAGAGGTATTCGACACCCGACCAAGCGCCTGGGAGCATGAGGCCGCGTACGATCAGCACGAGCATCATGATAAAAAGGAGCGGCATGAGAATCTTCGAGACGCGCTCAATGCCTTTGGTGACGTCGAAAGCAACAATCAAGCCGTTAAGTAGCAAAAAGAGCCACTGGTATCCCAAGGCCATGATCGGATTGGCGGTGAGCTCACCAAAGTGAGCACCGAGCTTGGCTTGGTCGGTAATGAGCCCCGAGCCCGTGAGCGCCTCGCAGAAGTAAGCGAGCGTCCAGCCACCAATAGCGGAGTAGAAGGTCATTACGAGAAAGCCCGTAAGCACGCCCAAGTAGCCGATAGGCACCCACTTGGCGCCAGCGATCTTACGGTAGGTGGTCACAATCCCGCCGCGACCAATGTGCCCGAGCGTGATCTCTGCAATCAGTAGCGTTAGCCCCACCGTGAGCGTGAGCAGAATGTAGGGGAAGAGAAAGGCGCTACCGCCGTTTGAGCCCGCCATGTACGGGAACTTCCAGATGGCGCCGAGCCCTACTGCGGCACCTACGCTAGCCAGGATGAATCCAAGGCGACTAGTCCAAGATTTTCTCTGAGAATTCGGCATATCTAAAGTCTTTGGAATAAGTTAATACAATGGGCGGCGTTACAACAAAGGTCAAGTGAAACGCAGCTCGGTACGGGTCCGCACGCCTTCCTTAACCGAAAAGGCCTTGGTAGATAGCAACGCCAACCAAGATGGGGGCGAGCAGTGCAATCATGATGCGTAAAACGCCAAGTGCTGCCTCCCCATAGGGGGTAACAGCCGTCATCTGCTCGCGCATCGTGGGCCAAGCAACCCAACCTGCCAACAAGGCCACGGCAAAGCCTCCGAGGGGCATCAGATAGTTGGAGCAGACGTAGTCAAGGAAATCAAAGAAGTTGCGCCCCCAAATGGTGTACTCACTCCAGACGCCAAAAGAGAGCGCCGAGATGCTACCGAGCAAAAAGAGTGCTACCCAGTTGATGAGCGTCGCGGTGCGGCGAGAGAGATGCCACTCGTTTTGCAGGAAGGCGGTTACCACCTCAAGGCATGAGACGGCCGAGGTTAAGGCTGCAACGAGCAAACAAACATAAAAGAGCAGGGCAAAGAGGTAACCAAAGGGCACGTGCGAGAAAATCATGGGCACGGTGATAAACACAAGCCCCGGACCCGCATTGGGCTCTAAGCCGAAGGCAAATACCGCCGGCATGATCATGATGCCTGCGAGTAGCGAAGCCTGAATGGCGAGCACGGCCACCCATAGACTTGCATTGGGGATGTCGGTTTTCTCAGAGAGGTACGAGCCGTAGGTAATGAGGATGCCCGCGCCGAGAGAGAGCGAGAAAAACGTAAAGCCCATGGCGTTCAAAATCGCGCCGCTTGTGACATTTTCCCAGCTGAAGTTAAAAAGATATTCGATGCCTGCCCAAGCGCCAGGCAAGGTGAGGCCGCGCACAATGATGGCGAGCATCAACACGAAAAGCGTGGGCATGAGGTATTTCGCTAAGCGCTCGATTCCGCTTTCCACCCCAAGCGCAACAGTTGCGCAGGTCATGGTGAGAAAGACGAAGTGCCAAGCGACATTTTTGTAGCCGTTGCTCACCAGCTCACCAAAGTGTGCTTTCAGAAGTGCTGCATCGTTGACGGCAATACTGCCTTGCACCGCGTCCCAAAGGTAGGCCACGCACCAGCCACCGACGACCGAATAGTAGGAGAGAATCAAAAAAGCCGTTAGAACACCGAGCGCACCAATCCCTGCGAACCAACGCCCGCCGACACGGCGCATGGCTGAGACCACTGAGCCTCGACCCCGTCGGCCAATCGCCACCTCGGCCATCACGAGTGCTAGACCGATGGTGAAGGTAAAAAGAATATAAGGGATGATGAAGGCAGCGCCGCCATTGGCACCTGCCCAGAAGGGAAACTTCCAAATAGCACCAAGTCCGATGGCCGAACCTGCGCTAGCTAGGATGAATCCGAGGCGTGAACTCCACTGTGCATTACTGGTCATGATGGCTTTATCTTTATTTTTTGGGCAAAGTTTGTGTCGTTATAGTGAGCCCCATCCTCATCGGATTTTAGCCGACAATCTTTTTCACAAACTCAACGCTTTGAAATATTGGGCTGTCATTAGACTTGGGATGGAGGAAATAAGGCGTATACCTTAGCATTTCTGAGCTAAAGCGCACTTTTCCCGTTTTCTGCGTGTCCCTTGACACGCGTTGCTCGATAGGAGAAGCAAGTTGCAAAAGACACTAGCTTGCGCTGCCATTGGTGCTGCGCTCATTGGCGGCAGCATTGCCTTTGCCGCCCCCGCCCCAGTTGATAAAGGGATGGAGGTTTCGGTCATTGGTGAGGCCCATATGGTAGTGGCCAATGATGAGGCAGAGGTGAATTTCTCTGCACTAGAACAGTCGTCCGATGCCAAGGTAGCCTCTGAGAAGGTGGTGCGTTGCACAAATGCTGCGCTCGAAGCATTGAGAAAAAGCCCGCTCGCTGCTGCGGTGAGCTCGATGAAAACCACCAATCTCACGGTCTATCCGCGCTATACGCAGGGTAGTGCCACGCACAGTGCCAAGATTGATGGTTGGGAAGCGTCCTCGCAACTCAGCATCGTTGTAAAGGATTTGTCGAAAACGAGCGAAATCATGGCGCTCGTCAATTCCCATATGACCTATGGCGGTGTGGATTTCCGTATTTCTCGACAAGCGCGCTCCGAGGCAGAAGCAAAGCTCTTGGCAGAGGCGACGCAAGACTCCTTTGTCAAACTCAACAACATCGCCAAGACCATGGGACTTTCGGAGTCGCATGTCCGTATGGTTAAGCTCAATGCAGATGCTCAGAGTCCACGTCAGCCCCGCTACTACGCGCTCGCAGCCAAGGCGGTGAATGCTGATGCCGCACCCGCCCCCGAGCTTGCCTCGGGTGAGAGCGAACTCAATCTACGCGTTTCAGTAGAAGCGCTGATCATGCCGTAGAGCTGAGCGCTTAGCTACTCTAAAGAAAAAGCCGCTCGAGTCATGGTGCTCAGAGCGGCTTTTTGTGTTTTGCGCGATGCGTTTAGAGACGAGCGATCGTGGACATCACACCCGTGACTTTGTCACCGATGGCAACTGTGATTTCGGCATCGATTGGCAAATACACGTCGACGCGGGAACCAAAGCGGATAAAGCCATAGCGTTCACCGCGTTCGAGTTTTTGCCCCACCTGTGCGTAGCAGAGAATGCGGCGAGCAACGAGACCAGCGACCTGAACAAAGGTGACGGTGTGCCCTTCGGGGGTGGTCACGCGCACGGCATTACGTTCGTTGTCGGTGCTGGCCTTGTCGAGGTCGGCATTGACAAAAAGACCGGGTGTGTAGCGGATTTCTTCGACGACGCCGCTCACAGGAGCCTTTTGGCTATGCACATTAAAAACGTTCATGAAGATGGAGACCATCTGCGCGTTTTCGCCCGTAAGCGGATCGGTGGCCATCTGAACTTTGCAGACGCGCCCATCAACGGGGCTCACCACTGCGCGTGGGTCGCTTGGCAGCTCTCGCGCGGGGTCACGGAAGAACTGCGCACAAAAGATGGTAAGAATGAGCGCGATGGTGCCGAGGAACGAGCTACCGAGTGCGTAAAAGAGGAGGGTGAGAACAATACCGCCCAGAATGAAGGGGCGCCCTTCCTTCGCAAAGAAAGGATGCGGGTAGAGTTTTGTGTTCACGGTCAATGTGCTCCAGAGGGAGGAAAAATGAACGGTGTTTTTGGGTTGCGCTCATCATATCAAATGGGCGAGCGCTACGCAAAGCACCCAAAAGAAAACCGAAGCAACTCAGCGCAGGCAGGCGTGAGGCTTCGGTTTTGTTGAGATTTGCGAGCGGTGACTTGGCGCCGCGCGCTGCTTAATGGGCGCTGTCTTCCTTGTGTTCTTCGGCACTCATCTGAGCCATGGCACGGGCAATATCGGCTTGGATGGGATTGGGGCGTCCTGTCCACCAGCAGAAAAAGCCGTAAGCGTAGCCCGAGAGGGCGTAGATGCAGAAGAGGATGAAAATAGAGAGCGACGTGTTGGAGCTAATGGCCAAAAAGAGCACTGCGCCAAGCACGATGACCCAGAACGGGATGGTCTTGACAACGGCATAGCTCTTGCCAGAGAAAAAAGGCGCATTCGAGACCATGGTGAGTCCCGCGTAGAGCGTCACCACTGCGGCGATCTGCGGAATGAATTCTTTGGCAAAGTCGGGGATATGCCCTTCAACGCAGAGCCAAACAAAGCCGCAGACCAAGGCGGCAGCTGCAGGTGAGGGCAGTCCTTGAAAGTAGTTCTTGCTCACAACGCCCACGTTGCAGTTAAAGCGCGCCAAGCGCAACAACGCACAGAGCGCGTAAACAAAGGCAATCGCCCAGCCAAGTTTCCCCAAGCCTTTGAGCGTGTATTCGTAGACAATTAACCCCGGCGCGATACCAAAGCTCACGGCGTCAGCCAAGGAGTCCATCTGCACACCGAATTCACTCTGGGTGTGTGTCAATCGCGCCACGCGTCCGTCCATGCCATCAAAGAGCATGGAGAAGAAGACGGCGATAGCGGCCGAGAGAAAGTCCGCATTCATCGCGGCGATGATGCCGTAAAACGCTGCAAAAAGCGCGGCTGCCGTGAAGGCATTGGGAAGAACATAGATGCTCTTCGATTTAACTGCTTGAATTCGGCGCTGGCTGATGGAAGTCAGGCTTTCCCGTTGAGAGGGAGGCGTTGAAGTCATTGTTGGGTCCGTTGAAAAAAATGCTCCGCCAAAAGGTCTGAGGCTTTCAAAGAGTGGGAAACGCCGCTTTGACCTTCTGTTGGGGGCAACGTCCAAAATAAACAGTCATTCTACTCACCTTGTGCACAATAGGCAAAAAGGATGAGAGTCTCAACGACAATCGTCAGACTAACTGAGTAGAGTCCGTTAGAATTGTCTGCGTTACCTCGGGAGTGGTGCAATGGCTTCCCCCCGCGTTAAATGTAAAAAAATTTTCGAGGTCTGCTCATGCCTTTCGTCTTTGCGCCGCCCGAGCAGGCGGCCATCCCTGTGCTCGATGAACATTACGAGTTTTTTCCCATCCACCGTGTCTATGGGATTGCCAAAAACTACAGAGAACCCGGTAGCACCGAGCAGCCCACGCCTTTTTACTTTATGAAGGCCAACGATAATGTGGTGCCCGTTGCAGAAGGTCGTACCGTTGAGATTTCGCTTCCGAGCTACTCCCAAGATCTGCGCCACGAGATTGAACTGGTTGCGTGTCTGGGGCGTGGTGGTCGAGATCTTACCCTTGAAGAGGCGCATGAAGCAGTGTGGGGCTGGTGTGTTGGGATCGATTTCACGCTGGCTGACGCGGCACTCCCCTCTGGGGCGCGTGACTTTTTGGTGGGAAAGAGTTTTGATCGCTCTGCGCCTGTCTCGCACGTGCGCCCTGCCTATCGCACCCCCTTGCCTGCCCCCGTGGATCTATGGCTTTATGTCAATAACCAAAAGCGCCAGTCGGGTACGACCGCCAATTTGATTCGTTCGCCCTACGAGCAGATTGTGGAACTCTCGCGCCGCTTTACGCTCGCGCCAGGTGACATCATCTTCACGGGCACACCTGCGGGTGCTTCTCGACTGCTCGCTGGGGACCTCATTGAGGCGGGTGTCAATGGGGTTGGTTCACTTAAAGTGAAGATCGTTTAAGAGACGGACTTCTCACCGAATGCAGAGCGCCGCTCCTCGCCTTTTTGTGCGTAGCGGCGCTCTTTTTTGACGGTTCGCTAGCGCCCTACTGGGTGGGCTGATCGGCGTCACGCTTTTCTGCTTCGGCAAGTGCTTCAGCAAGCATGCTGACGGCTGCGGCGTAGAAATAACTACGGTTGTAGTAGAGGAAGGCAGAAAAATTCTGTGTACCCAAATAGAGACGCTTTTCGAGCTCTCCGCCTGCTTCTTGCCAAGGGAGCTCGACAAGTAGCACGGGATGGTCTTGGGCGAGGTCCAAAAGCCCGATGGGCTCGATTCCCGCGCTCAGTAATTCCCCCACCGTATGGTCTGCGCGAATGCCACTTGACGGGGTAATTTCTGTGCCATTGAGCTTCTGCTTGACAGGGTAAAGTGGCTTTAGCCCAGATTTCCAACCATGCTCTCGCAGATAGGTGGCAACACTTGCAATGCCATCGGCTTCATTGGAAATGATGTCAATGAAACCGTCCCCGTCACCATCTGTGCCAAAGCGATTGAGTGAGCTTGGCATAAACTGACCAAAGCCTACGGCGCCTGCATAGCTACCTGTGACGGACACCGTCGGCAGTTTGTCTCGCCAGCAAAAATCAAGAAACTCCGCGAGTTCTTTTCGGTAGAACGTTGCACGACGCGTGTAGTCAAAGGCCAGTGTCACCAAGACGTCGAGTACGCGAAAGCGTCCCATGTTTTTGCCGTAGATCGTTTCGATGCCAATGATCGCCGCGATGGCGTGCCGCGAAACCCCTTGCGTTTCCTCGATATGCGCAAAGAGCTCTGTATGTCGAGCGAGAAAATCCAAGCCCTTTTGAATCCGCTCCATATTGACCATATTGCGATGGTAGAGGCGGAAATTACGCTCTGGCGTTGTGGCGGGGCCTGTTTTGGGTTTGGGGGTCATGTAGCGCTCGGCAAGCGGCGAGTAGCGTGCAAGCGCAATCTCAGTTTCCAGCCATTCGTAGGGAATACCTTTTTGGGTTGAGACTTCCTTGAGAAAAGCGGTGACCTCCTCGCGTTCAGGATATGTGAGGCCAGCTGGCGGCGGTGCTGCTAGGAGTGGTTGTCGCAATCCATCGCTGATCAGCCCTAGGCCGAGCACTGCTGCATAGGCTCCTAGCTGGCGACGCGAGATCTTGGGCATGAGAGGACACTCCGTTTTTTGTATTGGGAAACGAACCCATTTTAGCAGTGCGTTTGTATGTGTCAGCGGTAAGTTGTTTGCTTAACTGGGTTGTTGAGGCGGTGAAGCAGTCTTTTGGGGAAGGCACCTACTTGGGTTTACCGTGCTGACGCTGGAAAGAAAAGCGTACGTTAGAACGGCATGGGCACAACAGGCAGAGCTTTGCCACTTTGTCGCTAGGCACTGTCAGCAGTAAGCCTTGTGGCGCTTGGTAGCACGAGGAGATGTTCAGAGAATTTTGTTAGCTATATACAATTCTGCGAACAGTGTTGGCTCTGAGAAGAAAAAGCGGTGCACGCTATCGTGTCATCCGCTCTTGTTTGTAGCGGACGGGGCGAGGTTCGTTGTGCCTGCCTTTGTCCTCTGGGCGTGGCTAAAGTGCAGGCCACAAAACTAATCGTGTTAATATCTTTGAGAGCCAGCGCAGAGTCCCGCTCTGCACCGACAGCAGCGTATCAGTCGGGTGTGCTACACCCATAAAGGACTTTAATTGACAGAGACTGGATCCCGCGTCACGGGCTACTTTACCCATGACCTGACCTTGCTTGCTAACCCCATCGAAGATGCGCCCGAGAATCCTGATCGTCTAGGGGCCATTGAGCTGATGCTGATGGCGATGGGTTTGGGCGGAAAGCTCCGCCGCTACGAGGCGCATGAGGCGCCTGTAGAAATCGTGGCGCTCGCCCACGATGAAGCTTATATCCGTGAGCTCGCGCAGGCGAGCGCTGGCAAAGTAGAGGCCATTGAGGCTTTGAAAAAGGTAGATACCCCAGTGGGATCGCTTTCCTATCGTGCTGCGCTCAAAAGTGTTGGAGCAGTCGTTGCTGCGGTGGATGCGGTAATGCACGGGGAGCTCACGAATGCGTTTTGTGCGGTTCGCCCGCCAGGGCATCATGCTGGGCGTCGCAGCGGCGGTGGATTTTGCTACTTTAATAACACTGCGGTGGGGGCACTATATGCACAGAAGCGCTGGGGGTTAAAGCGCGTGGCGGTTCTCGACTTCGATGTGCACCACGGCGACGGTACAGAGGAGATTCTGGCTGATAACCCCGCCTTTCGTTATTACTCGCTCTTTCAGTGGCCGCTTTATCCGAGTCGTTTGGCCGAGCGGGTTCCGAGCAATGTCGTCCGTACGCCGCTACCTGCAGGGGCTGGCGGCAAAGAGCTAAGACGCACGCTCGAAGCCGTTTGGCTTCCTGGATTGGAGTCCTTTAAGCCCGAACTCATCCTGCTATCTGCTGGGTTTGATGCGCACGCCGAAGAGACGATGGCGCAGCTTAAGATGGATGAAAATGATTTTGCCTACCTAACGAGACGCCTCCTCGATGCCGCGGAAGCATGTTGCAGTGGGCGACTCGTCAGCGTGCTCGAAGGAGGCTACAGTCTTCGTTGCCTCTCGCGCTCGGTGATGACCCATCTCGCTACCCTCGTCGGGGCGGGACAAGCAACGCGGCAGGAACATGTGCCATGAAAGAACATCTTAAAAGTGGGGTACGCCTCTCAGAACTTTGGGCTTGGGCGTTTTATGACTTTGCTAATTCTGGCTATACGACCGTGGTACTAACAGCGGTCTTTAACGCCTATTTTGTCAATGTCATTGCCGCGCACACGGACTACCCTACGCTACTTTGGACCATTGCTGTTGCGCTCAGTAACGCGGTGAGCCTTGTACTGATGCCCATGGTGGGTCTTATGGCCGATGCGCGAGCTGCGAAAAAGCGCGCGCTCCTTATTGCAACGCTTTTGTGTGTAGTTGGCACCCTCGGACTCGTGAGCTCTGAGCCAGGGACATTGTTGCTGTCCTCTGTGATGATCATCGTGAGTAACGTTGGCTATAACGTCGGTGAGTCGCTCTGCTCTGCATTTCTGCCGGAGATCGCTCGAGAAGAGAGCGTCGGTAAGGTCTCTGGTTGGGGGTGGGGACTTGGCTATATGGGCGGCTTGGTGACGCTTGCTGCCGCCATTGGTTGGGTCTATTACGCCCAGAGCGCACTTCTGAGCGCAGATCGAATTGTGGACGGCACGTTGCTTATCACCGCGGCTGTCTATGCTGTGGCCGCTACGCCGCTTTTTCTCTTTCTTAAAGAACGTAGCCAACCGCGTTTGGCGCAGAGTCAAGCGGGCTGGCGCGCAGCGCTACGTGATAGTTTCTCTGAGTTACGTACCACGCTAGGGTCACTAAATCGCTATCAGGACTTTGCGCGCTTAGCGCTTTGCGGCTTTTTCTATCAGGCGGGCGTTTCGGTTGTGATTGCGCTTTCCGCTGTTTATGCCACGGCGGTGATGGGTTTTAGCACCGAAGATACGCTTGTGATGGTCTGTGCGGTGAATGTCACCGCAGCGCTCGGGGCATTTGCCTTTGGCTATGTGCAAGACCGAGTTGGGCACAAGATTGCGTTAGCGGTGACGCTTTTTATTTGGCTCGCCATGATTGGCACGGCAGCGGTTGCCAAAACCCCAACGCTTTTTTGGATTGCAGCGAATTTAGCAGGCATTGCGATGGGCTCGAGCCAGTCGGCGGGACGTGCCATGGTGGCAGTTTTTGCCCCAGCACAGCGCTTGGCCGAATTCTATAGTTTCTGGAACATGATGCTCTGGCTATCGGCAATCGTCGGCCCGCTTACGTATGGGGTGATGACAGCCGTTTTTGATAACAACCATCGCTTAGCGATCCTCGTTACGGGGCTCTTTTTTGTAGCCGCACTCATCGTGCTTTTGCGTATCGATGTCGAGCGTGGTCGGCGCGCATCGGGGAATGTGGCAAGCTAGGTCAGTGTAACCTTCCCAACTCTACTTAAGCCCAAAGGTGGGCGCACCGTTTCTTGTGCTCAACCAATGGAGAATCGCGTCAAGCGATGCTTGCGTGGCACAATGCTTGATAGGAGTGTGGTGGCGCCGTCGCTTGCGCGGTGGTGTGCCCGAAGAGATCAGAATCAGAAGGAGATAGCGTAGCCTAGCACTATAGGCTGCGCGATATTGAGAATCATGACAGAAGTCGCTTTGAAGAGACGAGAACGTGCGCTAGCGCTGGGTAAACCCTATGGTTTGAGCGGCGCGCCCGAGGTTGTGCCACTCATGCAAGAGGGCGCAGAGGGCATCAAAGGTTTTAGTGTGATCTGTCGTCGATTAGGCGCGGCTTATTTTGTGAGAAAACTTGCCCTCGCACTGCTTGAGGATGAGGACAATGAAGTGCTCTGCGCACAGGTACGCGCGGATGCGAAGGTCTACTCGGTGGACTACGATATGACACCGAGAGAAGTGGCGCTCACTCATGGGGATGCGGGCTCGCGCGATTTGCGCGAGATGGCATCGCTCGGGGAAGCCATGGCCGTACTGGTGTGGATTTTGGGCGGCTTGCCTGCGCCGCTCGATCCAACTAAGCCAGCGGATGTGGAAGCGGTTGCCCGCTACGTTGAGCAACGCGAGCAAATTCAAGGTTTGTGCGAGCGCTCTCGTATGGGGGATACCGAAGAAATTGCTGACGTGATTGATCTCTACCGCCTCTATGCAAAGGCCGGCGTCGGCGATGAGCGCTTGGTGCGCGGCCGACGCGTTGCGCTCGAGTGGCTGGTTTCTGGGAGCAACGACTGGTATCGGCTCAAACTCTAGCGAGCTCTGATCGGGTTGTTACGCTTGTGTTGATGCGTACGAGAGAGCGTGTTGGAAACGCCACGGGGACCTATCGGTCCCCGTTTTGTCTGTGCGGTTAGCGGCGTGCCTCCCAAAGAAGTAGTGCGCCAAAAACACCAAAGAGTGCGCCCGCAGTGCCGTCAATGAATCGTGCAGCTTTCATGTAGCCGCGACGCATCGCAGGTAACCCAAAGATGAGGGCGACGGTGCTGAACCAGAGGAAGGTTTCCGCAATCACCACGGCAAAAATTGTCCAGCGCAAGCTCACCGACATGTCAGGCGACAAAAGCATGGAGAAAATGGAGCTAAAGTAGATCACCGCTTTGGCGTTGGCCAAGTTGGTAAAGAGCCCCATTAAGAAAGCACGCATCCGTGAGACGGGTAGCTCGCTCTTATGGGCACCGCCCGCACTCGCCACGGGCTTTTTTAGGGCGCCCTTGAGCAGGTTATAGGCCATCCAAAGCAGGTAAAGGCCACCGGCGAAAAGTAGCCCACGGTGTAGCCAAGCAAATTGCTCAAATACCCACTGTAGTCCGATCAGTGAGAGACCTGCCCAAAAGGTCACTCCCAGTGTGATCCCTGCCACACCGCAGAGCGCTTCGATACGGGATCGCGAGACGGCGGTTTGCGTCACAAAAAAGAAGTCTGGCCCCGGTGTCATAAGAGCAACGAGGTGGATGACGAGCAGAGAGAGAAAAAATGTCATAGCTTTGTTGGCCGTGTGCTTAGGACAAAGTGCAATGCAAAAATTATAGTGACGCGCACTGCACTCGCCTATAAGGCGCACGCCTTAATGGCTCTTGTGGTAATGGCTCTTGTGGTTGTGTGTGAATGCCTGAGTTCAAGCATCCTCTATAATGTGCCCGCAAGCAGGAGAACAATGAAAAAAGCCGCTAAGTTGTCAACCGAGCGGCCTTTCACGTGTGCTTGTACCGATTACTGCTGTGGCTTATTGAGTTCAATAATACGGCGCGTGTCGGTGGCCAAATCATTGAGCTGCAGAGCGTCGTAGCTCTGTGCAATGAGTTCGAGCGCTTCATCGCGTTGCGGCGTGTTCTGGAACTCCCGAACGACGCGCTGTGCGCGCTCAATGGCGGCCACATAGGCGTGACGCACGAAATAGTATTTCGCCGTGGAGAGTTCGTGCTGAGCCTGTGCGCTCACGAGCTGCTGCATGCGGCGACGAGCTTCAGGGGCGTACTGACTGTCAGGGAAGCGCAGAACGAGTTCTTTGAAAATGTCGAATGCTTCACGGGCAGCGTTGGCATCGCGTTCAGCAACGTCATCGTTGGTGAGCCAGCTAAACCAGCCGTCCGTCTCATTGAGCGTTGCTAGCGCCTTCATGTACATGACATAGGCACTGTTTTCAGAATTAGGATAGGACTGTAGATAGCGGTCAGCAGCCTGAATGGCCTGCGCTGCATCGCCGTCTTTCCAGTACGCATAGATGAGTTCGACTTGCGCCTGTTGTGCGTAACGGCCGAACGGGTAGCGAGCCTCGAGCTTCGCGTAGTAGTCTTTGGCCTGCGTCCAGTTTCCATCATCGAGATTGGAGCGGGCTTCCGTATACAATTTGTCCGCCGACCAATCGATGGTCGGGTCTTTGTCGAGCGAATCCAGCCAAGAGCAAGAGGCCGTTGCCAGCGTAATGGCGGTTAGCAGAAGGCTTCGGACGACGAAGCGCTTAATAGGAAATTTAAAATTCATGACGAGCGAAACCGAGAAGAATTTAGCTGATTATAACGACCTCTCCGAGCTTGAGCGTGGAGATGACGATGACACTTTACCAAGTTTCACCGTTGAAGGGGTATGGGGTGAGCGGCTAGATAAGGTTTTATCTGCTGAGCTTGCTGACGTCTCCCGAGCACGCTTGCAGAAGTTGATCGAACTAGGCAAAGTCACGGTCAACGGGGTGGTGGTGGAAAAGGTCCGCCAGAAGGTCTCCGAGGGTGATGAGATTGCGCTACTTGAGGAGCCGCATATTGACGAGTTACTGGATGCACAACCTCAGGACGTCCCGCTTGATGTGATTTACGAAGACGAGGCGATCATCGTGATCAATAAAGCCCCTGATCAAGTGGTGCACCCTGGGGCGGGTAACCCCGATGGAACAGTCATGAATGGGTTGCTCTATCTTTATCCCGAGCTCAAAGAGGTGCCGCGCGCAGGTATCGTACATCGCCTTGACCGAGATACGAGCGGCTTGATGGTCGTGGCTCGAACACTCCCAGCGCAGACTCTGTTGGTGCGACAACTGCAAGCGCGTACGGTCAAACGCGAGTACTGGGCATTTACGCTCGGTAGCGCCGCGGTGGACTTTACTGTTGAGGTGCCGATTGGGCGCGATCCTAAGAGTCGCACGCGCTTTAAAGGTTTCCCGGGGAGCGTCGGCGTGAAGGCAAAACCCGCGCGCACGCGCGCTCGTTGCGTGGGTTGGAGTAGTTGGGATGAGCTGCCCGTCTCTTGGGTGGCGTGCCGCTTGGATACGGGTCGCACGCATCAGATCCGTGTTCACCTCACGGGCGAGGATCTGCCGCTTATCGGGGATCAGGTCTATCGCGGGCGAGCCCCAGGCTTTATGGTCAAGTTGGAAAACGAGCTCGACTTTCATCGGCAGGCTCTGCATGCCTCCCGACTCGGCCTTTTGCACCCCGTCACGGGTGAGTACATGGAGTGGTTTGTAGAGCCTCCGCTCGATATGATCGATTTGATGGATCAGCTCGGGTTTGGTCCCTGGGACCGCCCTGTTAATGTGTTTGAAAAAGAATTGGTGTAACGAATGGCAGAACTTTTTAAGCCGGGTCTAGACATTATTCAACCGCAATGGCGAGCCGCAGCGCCGCGAGGCGTCGATATGCTCTTTACGTGTCGTAATGGGGGCGTCTCGAGCGGTCCTTGGGGCTCAGCCGATGGGGTCATGGGGCTCAATTTGGGAAACCATGTCGGCGATGTGCCAAGCTGTGTGCGCATGAATCGCAATATCGTTTCGCAGTTGGTGCCCACAGATCCCAAATGGATGCGCCAAGTGCATGGCACAACGATTGTTGAAGCCGATAGCGTCACCGAAGAGACCGAGGCCGATGCGGCCTTTACCATGACGCCAGGGGTGGTATGTGCGGTAATGGTGGCGGACTGTTTACCCGTGCTTCTTGCCGATCAAGAAGGTGCTGTGGTCGCAGCGGTGCACGCGGGTTGGCGGAGCCTTGCTGCGGGCATTATTCAACGCACGATCGCACGTATGGCTGCTGCTGCGGGGCGACCGCTGACGTTGTCGGCATGGTTGGGGCCACGCATCGGAGCAGCGGATTTTGAAGTGGATCCCGAGGTGCTCGAGGCGATGCTTGAAACGCTCCCTGACGCGCGGCGCGCCTTTACGCCAAAAGAGGGCTCTGACCGACTCACCGCTGACTTAGCGCAGCTCGCCAAGATGGCACTGTTGGGTGCTGGGCTTGAGGAACGCAATATTGCCGACTGTGGCCTTAACACCTATGGCGATAAGCAGCGCTTTTATAGTTATCGGCGCGACGGCGAAAAATCAGGTCGCCACGCTGCGCTCGTTTGGATAAAGCCCTAAAATTCGCATTCCCAAAATTTCTACCCCAAATTGCATTACTCAGAGAGATAAACGTTTATGGCTCAAATCCCCGTTGTCGGTTTTGTATCCCTCGGTTGCCCCAAGGCGTTGGTGGACACGGAACGCATTGTGACGGAACTACGTGCGCGAGGCTACCGCATCGGGCAGTCTTACCGTGATGCCGATCTCGTGATCGTCAATACCTGCGGTTTTGTTAATGAGGCGATTCAGGAAAGCCTTGAGGCGATTAGTGAAGCACTGGAAGAAAACGGTCGCGTGATTGTCTGCGGTTGCTTGGGCGGCCGTAAAGAGGCTGACGGCAGTAATTTTGTGCTTAACAAGATGCCGAAAGTCTTGGGGGTGACGGGACCGGATGCGGTCGACGAAGTGCTCGCGATGGTTGAGGCGCATCTTCCACGACCCCATGAACCGTGGGGCGAATTGGTGCCTGCTTGCGGTGTGCGTATGACGCCCAAGCACTACGCTTATCTCAAGATCAGTGAAGGGTGTAATCACCACTGCACGTTCTGCATCATCCCGAATCTGCGTGGCCGCTTGCTGTCCCGCCCGATTGGCGATGTGGTGCGTGAAGCGGAAAGCTTGAAGGCCGCTGGTGTTAAGGAGCTGCTCGTTATCAGTCAGGACACTGCCGCTTACGGGGTTGATGCCAAGTACAAATTCTCTTTTGCCAACGGACGCCCTGTGCGCACGCGACTCTTAGATCTCTGCCAAGAACTGGGCCGTCTAGGCCTTTGGACGCGTCTGCATTACGTCTACCCCTATCCGCATGTCGATGAGATCATTCCGCTCATGGCCGAAGGGCTGATTCTGCCATACTTGGATGTGCCGTTTCAGCACGCGCATCCGCGCATTTTGCGCGATATGAAGCGGCCCGCTAGTGCGGAAAAGAATCTTGAGCGCATTGCGGCCTGGCGTGCCGCATGCCCTGATATCACCATCCGCTCGACGTTTATTGCTGGCTTCCCTGGGGAGACTGAGGCAGAGTTCGAGTATCTGCTCGACTTTTTACGTGAGGCTCGTCTTGATCGAGTGGGCTGCTTTGCGTACTCGCCCGTTGACGGAGCACAGGCCAACGCGCTGCCAGGGCAATTACCCGATGAGGTGCGCAACGAGCGCCGTGATCGTTTGATGGCGCTTTGCGCAGAAATTTCGCTTGAAAAGCAAGCCGCTAAGGTTGGTCGTACGGAGCGCGTGCTCATCGATGAGTTCGACGAGGAAGCGGGGCTCGCCATTGGTCGTACCAAGGCAGATGCGCCAGAAATTGACGGCAAGGTCTATGTGGAGACGCTTAAGCCGAGAGCGCCAGGAGAGTTTGTCGACGTGCGTATCACCTCGCACGAGGAATACGATCTCGTTGGGGTGCCCGAGGATGAACCAGCACTACTTGCGGAAAAGCTTGCTGAGCAGTAAGCGGCACGTGAGTCCGCTTGAGAAAGTGGAGTGACCGAAAAGGGGAGGCGGAAATCGAAAAGCGCTTCCCTTTTTTCATATTTGCGCGTCGTGCTTGCGAAAAGGCAGAGCGCGCTTGTGGTTTTCCCTAGATGCGGTGTTGGCAAAGTGTCCGAGTGTTATGCTAAGATTCGCCCAACGTGATCTACGGGACTGACGGAATCTAGGTGGAATTGACCACGTGGACCGTAGATATTTTCATGCCGACCGTCTGGGCAAGGGGATACCTTCTCAGGCGGTTTTGTCGTCTCTGGGGCAGCCTCTTCATTCTCGAACGCTGAAAAAACAATCTCTCTCAGGAGACTCGCATGAAGAAAAAAAATCGTTGGTGCACGGCTCTAGCTGCTGTCGGTATTCACATATGCATCGGTAGCGTTTACGCTTGGAGCGTGCTCACCAAACCAGTGATGGCTGCGCTTGGTCTGACGTTGAGTCAGACAACTTGGGCTTTTTCCATTGCCATTCTCTTTTTGGGTATGTCTGCGGGCTTTCTCGGAAGCCTTGTAGAACGTATGGGTCCGGCGCGCTCGGGCATTGTCTCGGCCGTCTTCTTCTGCTCTGGGCTTTTGGGAACGGGACTTGCGGTGCAACTGCAGTCGCCCGTGTTGCTTTACATTTTCTACGGCGTCATTGGTGGTATTGGTCTTGGTATTGGCTATATCACCCCCGTCTCGACGCTTGTGAAGTGGTTCCCTGAACACCGTGGCTTTGCTACGGGGCTTGCAATTATGGGCTTTGGTTTTGCCTCTCTCGTCGCTGGCCCCCTTATGCGCTACCTCACTGACACCTATGGACTCATGCAGAACTTCTACATCCTTGGGGTAGCATACTTCATTGTGATCACGCTTTCGGCCTCGTACTTGCGTGCGCCAGTGCGTGGTGAGATTCCTGTGCTCTTGGAGGATGTGATCGCCCGCGCTAAGACGCAGGCCGTCAAGCGTCGCAAACTGATGGCGCCCTCGCTGACGCGCGCAGAAGCGATGAAGACCTGGAAGTGGTATGCGCTTTGGTGGATTTTCTTTACCAACATTACCTGCGGCATTGGTCTCTTGGCTGTCGCCTCGCCTATGGCTCAGGACGTCATCGGAATGACGCCAGCGCAAGCGGCCTCGCTCGTGGGCATCATTGGGATTGTCAACGGCGCTGGGCGTATCGTTTGGTCCACTGTCTCGGATTGGCTTGGACGTGGTATCACCTACATGGTTTTCTTCGCGCTAGAGGTTTGGGCGTTCTGGCAGCTGTCGGTTACCACTGAAGGTCTGATGTTCCAGTTCCTCGTGCTGGCCATCATCTCCACCTATGGTGGCGGCTTTGCCTGTATGCCCGCTTACATTACGGATATTTTCGGTGTTAAGCAGCTCGCTGCGATCCATGGCTCGATTTTGACGGCTTGGGGGATTGCTGGGATTGCGGGCCCCGTGATTCTCGCGATTCTCAAAGAAAATACTGGTGGTTACGACACGACGTTGCACCTGTTTGCTGGCATGTTGGCTGTGGCGTTTGTCGTCTCGACGCTTCTGCAGCTCAAGAACGCTGCGGATCGTAAGCGTTGGCAGCGTGAGCAACAGGCTCAGCTAGCCGCGCAGTCCTAACGCACCGTGTGGGTTTGTGCTGCCCACCGCTCTGAGCCCCTCTGATCAAAGGCGTGGACAGCACTTGGCGCTTGCGCTGGTCTTTTCTATCGGGAGTCTTCCTGAGCTAAAGACCAGCGCATTTTTTCTTTGGAGAAGTGGACGCTTTTGGTGAGCGATCGTCTATCTTTTTGCTTTGCCAATGCTGTTTTGCCTTCCCAATGCGGGGCGCTCATGAAAAAGTGACCTTCCTTGCGCTATGATGAGCAAAATTCCCGACTCCTCACACAAAACCAAAACCATGTTGAGGAGATGTGTCTGCTCTTAGGATTGACCAATGCAATCGAATAAGCTGTTGAATCGTGCAATTGCGCTGGCGTTTGCGACCATGAGTACGATGGTTGGCGCGGTTTCGCTTGGGGACTTGACGGTAGAGAGCCGTCCTGGCGAGCCCATGCAGGCGACCCTGCGCATTGACGATCTCGATCTCACGATCTCTCCATTACTAGTACGCGTCGCCCCACCATCAACCTATCTACGTGCTGGAATTACTTGGCCGCAGCAGGTTCAGGATCTACACCTTGTGCGTGATAGCAGTGGTTCGCTCGTTCAAGTGAAGGTAGTTGGGAAATTGCCGGTGCCTGCAGGATCCTTCCCGCTACTGATCGAACTTAATGCTGGCGGCAAGATCTCCGTGCGTAACTATCAAATCGTTGCGACAGGGGGACGCTTTGAGGTGCTAGAGGGCACGTTTGCGCCGAGCCCCGCGGATAGCTCCGTTGTAAGACGAGATGCTGCGCAAGTTCAGAGCGCTATAGCTGCTTCCGCTGCGAGCACGGTGGCGTCAGGGGCTGCGCCCGTGACGGCGGTGGCTACAGGAGCAGCTAAGGGTACGGCGTCTACGATACCCACCGAAACGAGTGCCGAAGCCACAAAAACCGTGACGACTGCGATCAAGAGCACCCCTGAGCATGCGACGCCTGCGCCTCAAGTACTTAGCACGAAACTGGCTACGCAAAAACAAAAGAGTGAGAGCACTGAGCCTAAGCTCTCTGCGCTCGAGGCAGCTGCGGAACCTCGATCAGAAGTTCGTACGCTTAAGGCTGAGCATGCTGAACACGTGATACAAAAGGCAGCCAAGCTTGATAAAGCTAGCAAGAAAGATGAAGCGGCGAAGGTGCAGAGTGCCAAGAAGCGCCAAAGTGCTCCCTCCGAGACGATCGCAAGTAGCGGTGTCAAGCGCGTTCATCGTGCTCCTGAGATTGTGCGTGAATATGTGGCGCTCAACGGGTTTGATGCGACGCAGCCCTTCCACGTGCAGCATCACATGACTCTCTGGTCTGTGGCGAAGCTCTATTGGCCGAGCTATCGCGGTGCCACGCTTGAGCAGCTCCTAGTGGCGTTTCGTAATCGCAATCCTGAGGGCTTTGAAAAGGGTGACCCCGATGTGTTGCTTTCGGGTACGAAACTTGTGCCGCCAAGTGAGCATGAAGTTTTTGAAATTGACGCGCTCACGGCGTTCCGAGAGATTCATGGCGCCAAAACTCCTGTGCCCCCACCCACACAGAATCTCATTGATGCGCAAAAGATTTCCAATACTCTTGCTGGCAATGTTGCCGATGCGCAAGACCGTGAACGCACGGAAGGTCGTGGTGAAAAAGACATTGAGCGCGCAGGGCGTGAAACGCTCGAGTCGGGGCGTCATCTGATTGCGCAAAGTGAAGCTGCCCTCGAGAGCACTGGCTCGGAAGTGGTACAGAACGCGGGGGCTGTGGCGGCTGCTGTTGCCGCGGCCAATGCCCAAAAGACGTCTGCGACTGAGCGCGAGAAAAACACTCAGAGCGAAAAGGCCAGCGCTGCGCTAGAGCCGAAGAGCGAGACGAGCACGAGCAGTGAGGCGCCAATGGCGTCCGCCGCATTGAGCGAACCCTCTGCCACCTCTCATGACTCAAGCAGTGCGCAAGCGAGTGCAGAGTCTGCGGCGCAGCCCCTTGAGCAGAAACGAGCTGAAGAGGTAGCCTCGCATATGAGTGCGGCGGAAGTCCTCACTGAAGCGGCACAAAAAGCCGCCCTAGCGGCCAAGTCGGTTGAGCATGCTGTTGAAAGTGGCATCGAGCCCGCTAAGGAAAAAGTTGATGCCGCCATTGCTGCAGTAAAGGAAACCACAGAAAAGGTTGCTCGCGTCAAGGATGAGGCAGAGGTAGCGTCGGAAATTCGCACCGAAGCGGCGCTTGCGGCGCAAAAGGCCGCAGAAAGTGCTGCGGAAGTAGACGCCAAGATGACGGATCGAATTGCGCACCGCGCGAGCGACACTACGGCAAGTAGCGAGCAGGCTCCCGCTGCCGCGCCCGCGCAGAGCTCAGCGAGCGCCTCGGCTGGACATGATGAACCCACGGCGGTCTGGTGGGCTGCCATTGCTGCCGCTGCGCTCTTTCTGATCGGGTGGTTCTTTAAGACTCGTCGCCGTGAGCAAGACGACGAGAGCGAGCAGAATCCGCGTCGTCAAGGGGTGCTGGTGCAAAGTGATGTGAAGCCAGCAAGCTCTGCGCAACTCTTGGCCGTGGAAAAGACGGTCGACGAGGCGGTGAAAAACGGCACGACGGCGGGTGCGATGGGCGTGGGCAGTATGGCTTACTCGGAAGCGTTACAAGAAGAGCTACGCGTAGCGGCTGAACACACAGTCGAGGGCGCGTCGCTTGAGCGCAAGGCGCGCATCGCCGAGACAAAGAATTCTTCTCAGCCTTGGCTTGAGCCCGATGATGAAATGCCGCCGCTTGAGCCGCACCCAACCATGAGCGAGCAAGAACTCAAGGCGAGCGCTGATCGCGCAGGTCAGCTCATCAATTCCGTCTCGCTCAATTTGGATGATCCCGTTGAGGGAGCGGAGAGAGCCGAGCCTGCTCCGAAGCAGAGCGCCCCGAGCGTCAATAACAAAGAAGCGGCGCTACAGGCTGCGCTTGAAGCTAAGTACAACTTAGCCAAGTCCTTTGTGACGATGGGTGCACTTGCTGAAGCGCTTGAGTTGCTCGATGAAGTTCGACGTCGTGGCACCCCTGAGCTTCGAGCGCGTGCTGCTGATTTGGCGGCCACGATCCCCATTCCTGCTGAGCCGAAAGAAAAGTGATCGAGCAAGCGGAGAAGATTGCGCTCGGGATCGAGTATGACGGTAGCGCCTTCAATGGCTGGCAGATCCAGCCTGAAGGCGAGACCGTGCAAGGGGTGCTCGAGGCTGCGCTTGAGCGCTTTTGTTGCTCGCCAGTGCCTACGATCTGCGCGGGCCGCACGGACGCAGGGGTGCACGCCACGCATCAGGTGGTGAGCATTGATGCGCCGGTCAGTCGCCCGATGCAGAATTGGGTGCGTGCGCTCAATACCTTTTTGCCTCGTAGCGTTGCGGTACGCTGGGCTCAACCCGTATCGGCGGACTTTCATGCACGGTTTTCCGCGCGCGAGCGCACCTATGAGTACTGGATTCTCAATGATGCCGTTCGCTCCCCAGTGTTCGAGTTGCGCACGGGATGGGTATTTCGACCACTCGATGAGACGCAGATGCGAGCGGGTGCCGCGCACTTGATGGGCGAGCACGACTTTACGAGTTTTCGTGCTGCAGAATGTCAGGCTAAAAGCCCCGTTCGTACCATCACGGGGCTTGATATCATTCGCAGGGGACGGCTAATTGGGATTCGCATCTCGGCTAATGCCTTTTTGCAACACATGGTCCGTAATATTGTCGGAACTCTGATTTATGTAGGCAGTGGCCGCGAGCACCCCGATTGGGTTAAAGAGGTCCTTGCGGCGCGCTCTCGCGCGGCGGCAGCACCCACTTTTTCGCCCTCGGGTTTGTATTTGACGGGGGTGCGCTACGACATGGATGCCGTGCCCGCCGAGGGGGAGAGTCCCTTTGGTGGACAGTGGTAAAGAATGCCGCCACGCCAAGTCGATAGGGGCTTGAGTAGGGCGAGCACTTTCAGATAGATTTTTTGCCGCTGGGGTGCAACGCGCCCCAGAGGCTTTTCCCGCTGTGCGGGGGTGAGTCAAGTGCGCAATGGGCGTGCTTTGGGTCACGCGCACAGCCGAAGCAGTGAGAACAGCATGAGTTGGCTAACGCATATTCTTCCGAAAATCAAACGCGACAACGATGAGAATCGCCGTCCCTCTCCCATTCCGGAGGGGGTTTGGACAAAGTGCCCAGGTTGTGAGCAGCCCCTTTTTCAGGAGGAGTTGACTCAAAGCCTGATGGTTTGTCCAAAGTGCGGCTATCACCACCGTATTGGTGCTCGTGTGCGCTTGATGGCGTTTCTCGATCAAGAGGGGCGTGAAGAGGTGGGGGCAGATGTGCTACCGAGCGATCCGCTCAAGTTTGTCGACAGCAAACCCTATCCCAAGCGCATTGCGGAGTACACCGCTAAGACGGGTGAGACGGATGCGTTGGTCGTGATGTCGGGCCTGTTGCGTGGGCAACCTATGGTGGCAGCGGCGTTTGAGTTTGCCTTTATGGGGGGCTCCATGGGGAGTGTTGTGGGCGAGCGATTCCGTCTTGGGGTCGACAAGGCCATCGAGCGTCACGCACCTTTTGTTTGCTTTGCCGCCTCAGGAGGCGCACGCATGCAGGAAGGGCTCTTTTCTCTTATGCAGATGGCGAAAACCACGGCGGCGCTCACGAAGCTTGCTGAGGCCAAGCTCCCATTTATTTCAGTGCTCACGGATCCAACAATGGGTGGCGTGTCCGCCTCGTTTGCCTTTATGGGTGACGTGGTGATCGCAGAGCCCCGGGCGCTGATTGGCTTTGCTGGTCCGCGCGTGATTGAGCAGACCGTGCGTGAAAAGCTCCCTGAGGGTTTCCAACGTGCGGAGTTCCTGCTGGAAAAGGGACAGATTGACATGATCGTGGATCGCCGTGACATGCGACCCAAGATCTCGATGCTTACACAGATGTTGCTTAAAAAAGCACCTGTGGCTGGCGTTTAGTGAATTTTTGTTATTTTTCCTACGCCCGCCGAGTGCTACAGTCTCGAGCTAAGGGGGACGCAGGAAGTTGAGGACTAGTGTGACTTACACAACGCTTTCTGAGTGGCTCAGTCATATTGAGCAACTTCATAGCAAACCGATTGATATGGGGCTTGAGCGCATGCAGGAGATGCTCAAGCGTATGGCCATTAGCTTTGAGAAGAGTACCGTCATTACGGTGGGCGGTACCAATGGTAAGGGAAGCACCTGTGCGATGCTCGAGAGCATCTACCGCGAGAGCGGCTACAAAACGGGTATGCATACCTCACCGCACTTGCTACGCATCAATGAGCGCTGCCTCATTAATGGCCGCGAGGTCGATGATGCCACGCTCATGGCTGCCTTTGAGCAGGTAGAGCGCGCCCGTGCTGACATGACGCTGTCCTACTTTGAATACACGGCACTTGCGTTTTTGAAGATCTTTCAAGAGGCGGCGCTTGACGTGGTGATCCTTGAGATTGGCTTGGGTGGTCGGCTTGATGCGATCAACACCGTGGATGCAAACGCCTCGGTGATTGCTACCGTGGGGCTTGATCATTGCGCCTATTTGGGCAATACCCGCGAGGCGATTGGTGCGGAAAAAGCCTATATCTACCGAGCAGGGTGCCCAGCGATTTTTAGTGGCGCAGATGTGCCGCTGAGCGTGCGCGAGCATGTTGAGCGAATCGGTGCGAAGAAGTGCTTTGCGAACGAAGATTTCCACTACGAGCTCGCCGAGGACGGCACTTGGTCGTTTGAGATGCCACGGCTGAGTGTGCGTGATCTGCCGAAACCTGCACTTGACGGGAGTAATCAGTACGCCAATGCGGCGGGGGTGCTAGCCGTGGTGTTCTCGCTGATGTCTCGGTTGCCGGTGAACCACCCAGCGATCGTGCGAGGGCTCTCTAACGTACGTCTTGCCGGGCGCTTTGAGCCGATTGTGACAGGTGCCGTGTCGATCGTGATTGACGTTGGCCACAATCCGCAAGCTGCACAGGCGCTCGCGCGAAACATCGCCGAGAGTAAGCGTGAAGGGGAGCGCACGTTTGCGGTCTTTGGAATGCTCGCGGATAAGGATATGCAGAGTGTCTCGCACATCCTGAAAGATAGTTTTGATGAGTGGTACATCGCTTCACTCACGGGGCCGCGCGCTGCGACGGCTGAGCAGCTTCGAGCTGCGATGCTCGCTGGCGGCGTGGACGCAGCGCGTATTCGACTCTGGCCTGATGTGGCGAGCGCGCTTGCTGCTGCTCGCGAGGACGCTGCGCGTCTAGTTGGCGCTGCGGTTGAATCGAACCCGCCGAGTGAGCCTGTTAGAATCATTGTATTCGGCTCCTTTGTGACCGTGAGCGCGGCGACTGAGGTCTTTTCTCGTGAAGGCTTAAGGTAACGCTAGGTAAATCCTGATGAGCTTTGCGTGAAGATTGCCTCAAGATAGTAGACTTGCGAAAGCAAAGCCTAGCGCCAGAGCGTAGCGGTAAGCTGCTTTTGAGAGCGCTAGGCCGGTCGTGTAATTGAGTAGAGAGTGTGTCATGGCATTTCCCAATCCTTTCAAACGTGATCCTGCCAGCCCGAGTGCTGGTAGCCAGGAACCGCGGGTAGAACCGCGCCTTGGGGGCGGTGAGGCTCAGTTGCCCGACAACGATAGCCCATGGGTAATGCCTGCCGAGAGTAACGGTGCGATGACGGGGGCAGCCTCGGAGCCGCGGTTCGGCGCCCCTGCAGCGGTTCCTTCCATTCAAGAATCTGCTGAACCCGTTCTACATTCAACGCGTTCGGATGCCCCGAGCCAAGAGCCTGCGGCTGAGGCCAGCGCCGCAGAGCCTACCCCAGCTGCCGAACGCGCCGCACCGAAAAAGCGTAGTTTCTGGCCCTTTGGAAAAAAATCTTCGCCAGCGTCGACGCAAACTCTCGATCAAGCGAGCCCGAGCTCTCAACATAGTGAGCCTGCTGCCTCTAGCGAGACTGAGCGCACTGCTGAAGCGCGCCCTGCGGCAGAGCGGGCGCGTATTCCGAGTGACCAAGAGTTGCTTGCTCGTCAGAAGACCCGTCACCGCTTAGTGGGCGCTGCGGCTCTTCTGATGGCAGCGGTGATCATTGCGCCGCTTGTGCTCGATAGCGAAAAAGCGCTTGAGCAACCTAAGGTTTCGACCGATATTCCGCCTGTGACGGAAGCTAAGCGCGTGGAGGTGCCGATCGAGGTGCCGCCCGTGCCAAGCCGTGCAGAACTTGCTCAGGCCGAAGAAAGTACCTCGCCCAACACGAATGCTGGGGCCGTAGCCCGCGTCGATACACAGGTGCCGCCCCCTTCGGCCGCGCCTGCCGCGCCCGCTGCTGCGGCAGCATCCGCGCCTGCTGCACCCAATGTGAAAGCTGCTGTCTCGGATCGCAAGGCACGTGCTGAAAAGGCCGCTGCCGAAGAAGCCAAGCAGTCTGCGAAAAACGATAAGAAAGATCGCAACGAATCCCTCTCTGCGGGGGCTCCCACTGCTAAGGGCTATTACGTGCAAGTGCTCGCTTTTGGTAGTGAAGCTAAAGCGAACGCGGCCGTCAAGCGTATGCGTGAGCATGGGCTACCCGCATATACCCAAAAGGTGCAGGGGCGCAATCTCTGGCGTGTGCGTGTCGGCGTCTTTAAGAGTCGCAATGAGGCACAGAGCGCCATTGGCCGTTTAGCACTGATTGGTTACACCGAGAAAATGACGCCCGAGCAGCAGTAATGCGCTGGGAGATCAGTTAGAATCTCGGGCAAAACTTTTTGGGTTAACGCTTAAACATGAATGAGATTGATTGGCTCATCCTTGCACTGCTCTTCGTGTCGACGGTTGTTGGCATCATGCGCGGCATGGTCCGTGAGTCCTTTGCCATTGTGGGTTGGATTGTCGGCGGCATGCTTGCGCTGCGCTATGCAGGTGATTTGGCTGATCATATTCCACTCGAGAGTGCCGGCGTGATTTCGCGCACGATCATTGCGGCGGTGGTTATCGTTGTGCTGTCGCTGGTGGCTGTGGGGCTTTTCGGGACGTTGTTGCGCAAAATTCTAGAAGTGGCTGCCTTGAGCTTTGAAGATCGTGTGCTCGGCGCCATATTTGGTTTTGTGCGTGGCGTTGTCGTGACTTGTGTCTGTGTTTTTGTTTTGGGGCTATCGAATCAGCTCACCGCAAGTCGTCTTTGGCAGGAAAGCGCGATGATTGGTCCAGCGGAGTCGCTGATTGATTGGTCAATGCCGTATTTGCCGCTTTGGGTTCGAGATTTACGCGGCACCCCCACAACGAAGCGTTCCTAAGCATGGTAGAAGTGTCAAGAAGCCTCTTTGCTCTTACGGTCGACGAGCAATTCGACCTCTAGAACGAAGAGGCTTGTTTATTCGCGGCACTCTGTGTTTGATTGCTGCGTTGCTCGCTTCTTACTGCCCTTGTAAAGAATTTTGCGCGGTCGCGCGCTTTGGTTATTGATCTTTGTTTTACCCTTTGGCAGCCTCGCTCTTAATGAGCTGGCGCAATTTTGAGGAAAAAAATTATGTGCGGTATTGTGGCGCTCATGTCCAATGAGGCAGTCAACCAACGCGTCTATGACGCGCTGCACCTTGTGCAGCACCGTGGACAAGATGCAGCAGGCATTGCCACGCTCAACGGTCTGCAGTTCAATATCTTTAAGGGCATGGGAATGGTGCGAGACGTGTTCCGTACCCGCAACATGCGTAACCTGCTTGGAAACATCGGCATTGGTCATGTGCGCTACCCGACCCAGGGGTGCGCAACGAGCGCCGAAGAGTGCCAGCCCTTTTACGTGAACGCCCCCTTTGGTATTGCGCTTGCCCATAACGGTAACCTCACCAACGCGGCTGACCTTGTTCAGGAGCTCTACGATACGGACCGTCGTCACGTTAATACCACGAGCGACAGTGAGGTGCTCCTCAACGTGCTCGCGAGCGAAATTTCTGCGGTCACGCAAAACGGCGTTCGCCTCACGACCGAAGGGGTCTTTACGGCCATGCGTCGTGTTCATCGCCGCATTCGCGGCTCTTACGCCTGCGTGGCAATGATCGCAGGTAAGGGGCTATTGGCCTTCCGTGACCCCTATGGTATTCGCCCCATTTGCTACGGTGTGCAAAAGCGAGATGACGGCGGTGAAGACATCATGATTTCGAGCGAATCCGTGGCACTCATTGGGATGGGTTTTGAATTCGTTCGCGATCTTAAGCCCGGTGAAGCGATGTGGGTGGATCTCGACGGCAATGTGACGTTCTGCCAGACGGCCGACCATGCGGTGCTTTCGCCCTGCGCGTTTGAGTTTGTGTACTTTGCGCGTCCCGACTCGGTCATCGATGGCATCAGTGTCTATGGCGCTCGCCTGCGTATGGGCGAGTACCTCGCTGATACGCTTCTTAAGCACATCGCACTTGAGGACATTGATGTGGTCATGCCGATTCCAGACAGTGCGCGTCCTTCGGCGCAGCAGCTCGCGGCTAAATTGCGCATTCCATACCGCGAGGGCTTCATCAAGAACCGCTACGTGGGTCGCACCTTCATCATGCCTGGACAGGCCGTGCGCCGTAAGAGTGTGCGTCAGAAGCTCAATCCAATGCCCATCGAATTTAAGGATAAGAACGTGCTTCTTGTCGACGATTCGATTGTGCGCGGCACGACCATGAAGGAAATCGTGCAAATGGCGCGTGATGCGGGTGCCAAGAAGGTGTTTGTTGCCTCGGCTGCACCGCGCGTGATGTACCCGAACGTCTACGGCATTGACATGCCAACGCGCAGTGAATTGATGTGCGGTGATGGCAAGAGTGCCGAAGAAGTGGCGCGATTGCTCGGCGCGGATGCGGTGATCTACCAGGAGCTCGATGATCTCAAGCGCGCTCTGCATGATCTCAACCCTGATATTCCGCGCTTTGATTGCTCTTGCTTTGATGGGGACTACATCACGGGTGATATCGATGAAGCGTACCTAGATCGCCTCTCTGTGGCAGCCAAGGCGCCCAAGCCCAAGGATAACGGCGAAGACTAACCTTCCGCGACCTTTAGCGGGCGCGAGACCTCTTCGAAGGGGCTGCGCCCGCTTGCAGCCCGGTTCGCTACGCCACCCTCCGAGAGGCGGTGGTGCTCCGTCCGGGCTTTCTGATTTTTTGACGACGACAAATTCGATTATGTTGGTGAGATCACAAACGCTGAGCACTGTTGGACACGCACTGTACAAAACCTCTTCACTCAAGGAGTACCGCCGGTACTTGTTGTTTCGGGGGCGTTGCTTCTTGCATCGTGCTCAGATTGATGATCTACTCGCTTTTTTCTCCGCAACCCCTCAGCGTGAAAAGTTGCTGGCGCTTGTGCCCTCGTTTCTTGAGCAGTGCACGCGCTCCTTTTTCTATCGTGATTCGAGCTGGGAGGAGCGCATTCGCGCAGTGAAAAAACATGTGCTACTGCTGGAAGAGAATTTTTCGAGCGCCTTTATCCAGCAACTCTACACGGGTGGGGTGACGCTCTGGCGTGAAGAGCTCGATGGTTCCCCCGTGACGGTAGGATTGCATTTTCATGCGGGGCAACGTAAAGAGGGTTGCCTCACGCTGGTGATGCACTGGGAAGGGTTGCGGCTTTTTCAGGTGTTTTTCCGCTTCGATAGAACACTATCTGGAGAAGTGGAGGTGGCGGTCGGCGCGTTGCAGGGACACCCACAGGGTGGGGATTGCGTCAAAAAGCTCACCAAAGCTTACGAAGGATACCGCCCCAAAAACCTTATGTTCTATTTATTGCGTCTCATTGGACGCGCCGTTGGTGCAGTGCGCATTCGCGCAGTCACCAATGAGGGCTACTACGCCATGAATCACCTGCGACTTGATCGTAAGCTCAAAACGGACTTTAGCGTTTTTTGGCAGGAGTGCGGTGGCGAGCTCGACCCCAGCGATGCGCGATTCTTCCTGATTCCGATCGAAGAGCCGCGTAAGCCGCTCGATGAGGTTAAGGCAAACAAACGCGCGCAATACCGCCGTCGATATGAAAAACTCGATATGATCGAAGAGACCGTCTTGAACACCCTTCGCAGAGGACTAGAACATGGCCACTAATTATTCACTCTCAACACTGCCTGCTGGCGCGTTCACCATGAGCCCCGATAATGCCTATGATCTGATGCGCAAGCACGATCTTGTGATCGTTGACGTGCGTGATCCTGGCGAATTTGTCACGGGTCATATTGAGGGGGCGCGACTGTTGCCGCTCTCAGAAATCCTCGCTGGAAATACAGCAGGGCTTCCTGAAGATAAATCCGTGCCGCTATTTCTCTATTGCCGCTCTGGCATGCGCTCTGGCACCGCGGCGGAGGTGCTTGCTGCGCAAGGCTATGCGCATGTCGCAAATTTTGGTGGCGTGCTCGATTGGCCTTATGGGCTCGTGACTGAGGCTGTGCTCAAGGCGTAAAGCGCAGACACACTAGAGCAAATTGAACGGGGCAGTTCATGCGTGAACTGCCCCGTGTGCTTGCGGATTCTGTGGCCTTCAGCCGAGCCGCTGTCTAAAGAGTCGTAGCGCAAGCGGCGTCATCACAACCCAGAGCAGCACGATGGGTATCAGGAGCGGCGCAATGTCTTGGAGGCTCGCACCCTCAAAGTAGATGCGTCGCACGGCCTCAATCGCAAAGCGCATCGGATTCCCCATGGTGAGCGTTTGCAACAGAGGGGGCATTGCGGCTACGGGCGTCATCAGCCCTGAGAGGATGATCGTGGGCAGGACCACTAAAAATGAGAGGACGAGGGACTGCTGAATGGAGCCCGCGATAGCGCTGATCGCTAGCCCCAGGCCGACCACCGACGACGCAAAGAGCACAATCACGAAAAAGAGCAAAGGGAAAGACCCCGCAAAGGGGATACCAAACCAGAAGCGGCATACCGAGAAGATCACCATGGCTTGGGTGAGTGCCACGGCAATGGCTGGTAGCCCTTTTCCGAGGTAGATTTCCCAGCTCGAAGCGGGTGTCATGAGCAGCATATCAAAGCTGCCTTCTTCTCGTTCTCGCGAGACGGTGAGTGCTGAGAGCAGTAGGGTCTGCAAGAGAGAGAGTGCCAAAATCAGCCCAGGCATGATGTTCCAGCGCGTGAGCGTATTCTCATTGAAGCGAAAACGCTCAACGAGTTGCACGGGCGGCGTATTCCCATGGCGGCGGTTGAGCTCAGCGACGATCAGCGACAGATAGCCCGTCGCGACATTGGCGGTGGTACTGTTGCGTGCATCGGTGACGACGAGGATACGCCCCGTGCGCTCAAAGTCACTCGGTAGATAGACGGCGGCAAGCGCATCGCCACGCGCGATACTCTCACTGAGGTTCGAGAGGCTCTCAGCGGGTTTCGTAAGGCGGAAGGTGCCCGCTTCGTTGATGGCATGAATGAGCTCGGTTGAAAGCGCGGAGCGGCTTTCATCACAGTACGTCCAAGGAACGTTTTCCAGATTGAAGGTGGCCCCATAGCCAAAGAGGATCGACTGCACAAGCACTGGCACAATGAGGATGGTGCGCGTACTTTTGTCGAGCAGCAGGGTGATGAATTCTTTTTTAACGAGCGCCCAAATGCGTCTTGCTGATGCGCGAATACTATTGATCATGCGGCTTCTCCATCAAGCGTGCGTGAGAGCGCAGAGAGCGTTAGCGTCGTAAAAAACGCAAGCCAGAGCACGATAATGATGAGGTTGCGCAGTAACACATCCTCAACACCCCCTGAGAGAAAGCAGATTTTTAGCGATTCCATCGCATAGGTGGGCGGCAACACATGGCCAATGGCGGAAATCCAGGGCGGTACGCTACGCAGGTCAAAGAGAAACCCTGAGAGCATGAGTGAGGGGAGAAAACTCCCGATGACCGCGTACTGCATGGCCAAGAACTGTCGCTTAAAGGTAGCCGAAAGAAAGAGCCCAAAAGTGCAGCAGAGTGCTTGGTAAACCAGCATAGTTACCGCTAACCACGCAATGGAGCCAGCCATGGGCAGTTCAAAAAGAAGCAGTGCGATTAGTAGCGCGATGCTCGTGCCGAGTGCGGCGATGGCGTAGTTGGGGATGAATTTCCCTAAGAATAGTTCGAGCGGCTTGAGCGGACTCGCTAAGAGTGACTCCATGGTGCCGCGCTCCCATTCACGCGCAATAACGAGTGCAGTCAAAAAGCTTCCCACGAGCGTCATAGTCACCACCAAGAGCCCCGGTACCAAGTACCACGTACTCGTATTGGCTTCGTTAAACCAAGCACGCGTGCTGAGCTGAAGGGTGGGGGCTTGCGCGCTTTGGGCTCGCTCACCCATGGTGGGAAACGCTTCGGCGGCGCTACCTGTTGTACTCATCTTGTTGAGCGTGGTGGTGAGCACCGCATAGAGGTAGGTGCGTACCATGGTGGCTTGATTCGCATCGACCGCGTGAATCGTCAGGCCAAGTGCCGCGTTAGCCTCTTGCGCGTCACGATCAAAGGTGGCAGGCACTTCGATGATCGCGCTTACTTTGTGCTCGTGCAGTAGTTGCTCAGCCGCCTGGCGCGTAGGGGTGCTCTGTAGCCGGAAATAGTCTGACGCAGCAAGCCGTACGGCGAGTGCTTCGGCCGTTGGGGAATGACTCTTTAGAACCAGAGCGACAGGAACATGCTTGACGTCCATAGAGAGTCCAAAACCAAAAAGCAGAATCAGCGCTGTTGGTAGCAGGAGTCCAATCATGATCATGGAGGCATCCCGCGAGAGTTGTGTGCACTCTTTGAGCACCATGGCGAGAACGCGTTTGAGGCTGATCATGGAGTGCTCTCCTTCTGAGATGCTCGTTTATGCGTGCTTTCGCGTGCACGGCGAATGATCTCAATGAAAGCGCTCTCCATCGTAGGATCGGGCTCGTTCGCTGTCGCAGTGCTGAGGCGCACTTCTTCTGGGGAACCTAGGACAAGTACACGACCTCGATCTTGAATCAGGAAGCGATCACAGTAGTGGGCTTCCTCCATGTAGTGCGTGGTGACGACGGTGGTGACGCCCTGCGCAGAGAGCGCGACGATACGCCGCCAAAACGCCCGCCTTGAGGCGATATCTGCGCCCGAGGTGGCCTCGTCCAAAAAGAGAATATCTGGCTCATGCAGCAAGGCTGCGGCAAAGGAGAGATCGCGCCGCACGCCCATCGCCAAGCACGCAGCTCGAACGCGTCGAGCGCTTCTTCAATGCGCTTTCGTAGTTGCGGGCGAGTAAGCCCATAACCCGCACCAAAATAGGCGAGATTTTGTTCGACGGTGAGTTTTTCATAGAGCGAAAATTTTTGTGCCACATAGCCGATTCGCGCACGAATGCCAGCTTTGGCACTCGCAAGTGCTACGCCGAGCACTTCAATCGTGCCAGCGCTAGGCGCGGAAAGCGCGCAGAGCATACGGAAGGTGGTAGTTTTGCCAGCCCCATTGGGGCCGAGCAAACCGAAGATTTCCCCAGGGCGCACTGAAAAACTTGTGTCAGCAACGGCGGTAAAGTCTCCGAAGTTTTTCCGAATATGAGAGACGCGAATCACCGCGTCCGTCGAGGCGCTGTGCGACTGCACGAGCGTGCGTGCAGGTTGCGCCATCTCAGCAGCCGTGCTCGCCATGACGACGTCGTCCATCGTGGGGGCGCGACGCCCCACAGCCACACCCGTGATGCCGCGCTCAGCGAGCGCTTCGCCAATGGCGGTCACGTCGGAGCGCGTTGCCGTAAGTACATGAATACCACCAGCTTCGGGTGTGACGTCCAAAAAGAGCGCTTCTGCGCCTTTTTCTGCTTGAACCTCTCCAATGAGTCGATGTAAAAGGCGCCGCGCGTCCCAGCGAGGTCCCGCCGTGATAGAAAAGGTTCGCTCGGTAAGGGGAGCGAGTAAGGCGGCTGGTTTGTCAGCAACCACAATGCGCCCCGCTTGCATGAGCACGACCAAGTCGGCATGCATCGCCTCCGAGAGGTTTGAGCTCGTCATGATGGTGCGCATGCCGGTGCTAGCGGCACGGGTGGCGAGAATCGAAAGGAGCTCCTGACGTGAGAGCGGATCCACGCCCACAGTCGGCTCATCGAGCAGTAGCACCTCAGGGGTGCTTAGCAACGTGGCACAGAGACCAAGTTTTTGCTTCATCCCGCCCGAGAGTGCGCCCGCTAAACGCGTCTCAAAGCCTGCGAGTCCTGTGAGTTGGAGGAGTTCGGCTTGAAGAGGGCGTGCTACGGTATCGGGGACACCTTTGAGCGTCGCGAAGGTTTCGAGATTTTCCTCTACGGTGAGGTCCTCATAGAGCCCAAAGCGCTGTGGCATAAACCCCGTGCGTGCGGGTAACGTTTGATCGTTGGGCGACAGCCCTAGCAGCGTCGCCTCCCCCTCATCGAGGCGCATGAGCCCAGCCAGCACTCGCATCAGCGTGGATTTACCTGCGCCGTCCGGCCCCACAATGACGGTAAAGTGTGCCGACTCAGGAATCGTGAGCGTAATGTGCGAGAGCGCTTCAAAGGCTCGACCATCGGGCCCTCGGAAACGCTTTACGGCATCTCGGAGCGCTGCGGTAGTCATTGCGGCGCTAGCAGCACCGTGACGGGCTGCCCCTGACGGAGTTTATGCTCGGGGTCATCGACCTCAACCTTAAATTCATAAACAAGCGCCGTGCGCAATTCTTCGGTCTGCACGCTCTTGGGGGTGAATTCTGCCGTATCGCTAATAAAACTAATCCGCCCAGTGAGAGGTGCCGTGGTATCGGTGCGCACGGTGACGATCTGTCCTTCGTGCACTTCGTTGAGCCGAGCCTCGGTAAGGTAGGCCCGTACCCACTTCGGGTTGTCCATCGAGAGACGATAGACTGTACGTGAGGCGCTTGCCATATCGCCGGGCTCCGCAAGACGGGAGCGCACCAGCGCATCGGTCGGTGCACGCAGTACGCTCGAGACATCAATACTGTGGCGCAGCGCGGCGAGTTGTGCTCGCGCAGCGTCGAGTGCTGCAGCGGCGGCTGCTACCTCCTGAGGGCGTGAGCCTGCGTGTAGCTTTTCCAGTGTGGCGCGCAGGGCGGCAGCCTTGGCTTGGGCGGCTAAGAGATTTTGGTGGGCCTGATCGCGCAGTTGCGCGGAGCCAGCCTTGGCTTGCCAAAGCGCATTTTGCCGTCTGTCGGTGAGTTCAGCCAAGCTGAGCGCAGCTTCTGCGGCACGCAATTCAGCTTCAGCTGCGGCGATGTCTTCGCGCCGAGCGCCTTCTTTAACGAGTGAGAGTGAGGCTTCTAAGCGCTTAATCTCTGCGCTCACGCGCGAGGCATCAATTTCTAGCGCTTGGGTATCAAGTATCCCAAGCACATCCCCCGCCTTTACCCGTTCGCCTTCCTCTCGGGTAAGTGTGACGATACGAGCGCTTCGCTCAAAAGCGAGCGCGACACTGCGTGTATCTACAAAGCCCCAAGCACGCGGCGCTTGGTTGACATCTTGTTTGTCTTTAAGAAGTACGTACAGACCTGCGGCAACAGCGGCCAGTAGGCACAGTACGATGATGGGACGTTTTTTATCCATGGCGCTCACCTCGTTGTCTTGGGGCGTCTGTTAAAAGAGTTTCTGCTCGGTGCGAGGTTTGAAGAACGCAAAAATCACGAGTGCCGTGAGTGCCCCCAGCGTATCCGCAAGCATGTCCTTTTGCGCGTCCCATGGATCGCCCTGAGAACCCAAAAAGGCGGCGCCCGCATCGCCACCCTCGATGACAGCGTATTGCCACTCGATGATTTCATAGGCCGCTGCAATACTCATGACCGCGAGCAAACCAAAAATGGCTGCGATAAACGTATTGGCCCAACGCTTACGAGCGAGAAGCTCGGCAATTGGGAAGCTGTAAAAACCAATCGCATAGTGCGCAACACGGTCGAAGTGGTTGCGTCCTTCACCGAGCCAAGGCGCAAGAAGGTGGCTTCCCCAGTCAAAGGGGACGTGTTCAAAGGTGTAGTGTGCACCCACTGTGTGCAGGATGAGCCATACGCTCATGAGCACGTAGGCCGTGGTACTAAAGCGGAACTTGAGTCTGGTGAGCACGAGTAGCAAAAAAATGCTAGCGACAGGGATAATTTCTGCGTACCATACCGCACGTGATACGGGTGATAGGCCAGACCAGATAATGAGTGCCGTGATGAGAAGCGCAAGTAGCGCGGGAACGATGTTGCGAGCCTGCATGGTGTGTCAATTGGGCAAAGCCCTGCGAGTGGCTGATTGATTAATGCTAGCGCGGTTTTTTAGGTTTGTCTTCTTGGCGTGCAGCGCGGGCGGCGCGCCTGTTGCGCCAAGCGGCAACGATGCGCATGATGAGTAGCTTTTTGATGAGCGGCCAGAGCCGCATAAAGCCTCGAAAGGCGAAGAGCAGCGAGCGCAGTAGCGCTACAAATAGGAGCGGAACGCGCACGAGCAACATCAGAGCACGAGTGATCATGATAGTGAGAACGTCACTGGCGGCAGGCGCGTAGCGGCTACTGCCAGTGTGAAGGTGAGTGCACTACGGACGCTTGACGGTGACATTAACCAAGCTTGTTCGTCCGGCATCATCGGTGACCGTCAGTTTATGCGCGCCAATTCCGAGCTTGCTGGCGAGCACCTCGCCAGGGCGCGTTTGACCGAGGTAGGTTCGCCCATCATACCAGTACAGCGCTTCGATACCACGGCTAGCAGAGGCATTGAGTGCAACGCTTGCTTCGTCCTCACTTGCGGTGCCTGCGTAAAAGAGCGCGTTTTGCGCGGGCGAGAGGATTTGGGGAGCAGCCGCTGCAAGCGCGCCTTGCGTGCAAGCACTACTCCAGGCGGGAAGCGTCCCAAGTTTGCGTCCTGATGCAGCGGCAAGCGCCGTTAAGTGCGTGGGCCAGCTCTCAGCGTAGCGCGGTGTGCCCGCCCCAGGCGTACAGACCCTCAGACCCGTGGTCGGATCCACCATGACCTTTTTGAGCCAAGGACTTTGGGAAATGGGACTCTTCCCAGGGATGAACCACGCTTTAGTGGGGTTGGTGCAACGCGCAACGCCGTCACTATCCTCGGCCAAGTCCCCCGTGGTGGCGCAAATATCCACACTGCTCACTCCTTTTGGCATCTCGGCCGCGGCGTCGAGCGCCACGCGCGTGAGCGTAAAGTGCGGGGTGTTGACGAGTTCAGAAGCCGCTTCCAAGAAGAAGGGGGCGGCGGTTTCTGCGCCTTTGAGCTTGGGGTTGGGGCGGCTTCGGAAGTTGCCAAGCCACACAGTCATGGCGTAGGGCCCCACAAGCCCTGTAGCCCAAGCGTCTCGGTAGCCGTTGCTAGTACCTGTTTTCATGGCAACCGGCACGGTGATGGAGCCAGACTTGACGGTGAGTCCTGTGGATTCGAGCATGCGACGTACGATCCACGCGGCCGCGGGCGAGAAAAGATCCTGCGGCACGGCGGCTTGCGCGTCGAGCGTGAAGGTCGGTGCCTGATAGACACCGCCATTGGCAAGTGCTGCGTAGAGCGCGGTGAGCCGTTGCATGCTTAGCCCTGCAGTGCCAAGCGCAATGGGTAGGCCATAGTAGCTCTTGGGTTGCGCAAGCTCCGCGCCCGATTGCTGCAACAGATCGTAGAGGTCGTGCTTGAGCGCGGCTTCGAGCGTGAGTGCAGGGATATTACGCGAGCGCACAAGCGCTTCGGTCGCAGAGAGCGGGCCCATAAAGCGGGCGTCTTCATTCTTTGGCTGGTACCCAGACCAGTTCTTGGGCTCATCAAGCACAATCGAGCCGCTATGAATCAACCCTTCGTCCAAGGCAAGTGCGTAGATAAAGGGCTTAAGGGTACTGCCGACACTACGCTCGGCGCGGGTGCCGTCGACTTCGCCCTCGATGGCGTTATTGAAGAAGTCCGCGCTACCGATATCGGCGATGACCTGATTGTTGCGAGTATCAATCACAAAGAGCGCTGCGTTGCGTACGCCGTACGCACTCAGTTGTCGGACTGTGCTCGAGAGCACGGCTTCGAGCCGATCGTTAAGCGCAAGCGATAGCGTGCCTTCAATACGTGGTAGAGCAGGACTGCTCTCTTGGACCTGACGCACGTAGTGTGGTGCCTCGAAGGGTAGATGCGTGACGCGCTCTCCAGCCATGGGGGCCATGAACGCTGCGCGCAGCCGCTCTGGGTATACCCCGCGCTCAAGTAGCGTTGCGCCGAGCGCGAGTCTGGCGCGTTCAAACTCTTCGCCCGTGATTGGATGCCGCTTCACAGGGTTTTGTGGCACCACCGTGAGCGCAACCGCTTCGCTTGGTAGTAGCCGATCGGCAGCTTTATTAAAGAAGACCTGTGAGGCAGCGGTGGCCCCTTCGATGTTGCCACCGTACGGCACGAGCGTGAAGTAGGCCTGAAGAATTTCGTCTTTGCTGTAGAAGGCCTCGTAGCGAAGCGCCCAAATGATCTGCTCGAGCTTGCCACGGATCGTGCGCGTATTGAGCTTTTGCTCCATACGAGCGACCTGCATCGTGATGGTGGAGGCGCCAATATCTCGCCCGAAAAGCGACTGTACACTGGCACGCAAGAGCGAGAAAGGATTGACCCCAGGGTGCTCGTAGAAGTAACGATCCTCATACTCAAGCGTTGTTTTGATGAGGTCGGGCGAGAGGTCGCGCAATTTGAGCGGCAGTCGGTAGGTGCCGTTTTCATTGAGCGACAGTCTCAGAAGCCTGCCGTCGCGATCGTAGACCGCGCTCGAGTATTTGATGCCAGCAAGTAACTCAGGGCGCGGCATTTCTTTGACGACCCAGAGCAGTGCGGCAACCCCTGCAGCCGCAAGGGCCACTGTGCTCGCAACAACGATGGGCAGGGTTTTGGACATAGAGGCTCCTTTTTTCTTATTTGACCGAGATCGTGCCCGAGGGACTCAAGGCCCGAAGCGACGGAGTTTGTGTGGAGCGTGCGTCGGCGGCGGGCAAGGTAAATTGCCCGGGATACGCCGCTCTCAGCGTATAGGTTAGGATTGTATCCCCATCGTGCTCCCCAACTACAAATACAACTCGATCCTCATCGTCGATGCGCTCAACGGTGTAGAAGTTTTCGCTCTCATCGCTTTGACGCATCAGCTCAAAACCCGCAGGCAGCAGATCGGTGACGATCAGATTCCCAGTCACTTTTTGATAGGCCGAGAGTGTGAGCGTGATCGTAACGGTTTCGCCAAGCGCCACATGGGTGACGGCTTTGCCCTCGCTTTTTGCGCTACTCAGGTGCTTTTGCAGGCTGAGCCCTTGGGAGAGGCCCGCCGCGGGGAGCTTACGAGGATAGCCCGCATGCGTGAGCGACCAGTAAAGCGGAGCAGGGCTAGCTGCTTGAATTTGCCACGCAAGGCACCCTGGTGCCTGCCAGCTCGCTCCTAAACTCGTCACCGAGCGCACTGGGCTCGTGGCAGTAAAGCCTGGCGCAAAGCGCTGACAACGTACGTCCGCCTCACCCATATTACCTTGCGCGGTCTGCGACAGCTCGCGCAGTAGCACTTGCATGGCGGAAAGTGCCACCAAGGGCTCTGGCGGCGCATCCCCCTTCAGAAGCGAGAGCGTTGTGCTCACTGCCTTATCCGTTTTACTCTTTGCGAGCGCGCCAATGAGTAGGGCGAGCGCTTTGTCTTGGGGCGCGTTTGGCGAGAGCGCAATTTGCGTGGGCGCAATTGCGTCTGCCTCTGCTTGCATATGCATCAAGCGGTAGGTAGCGGCCATCCAAAGGGCGGTTGCATCGTGACGCCAATCCCAGCCAAGGCTGCTCTGCTCGAGCCGGCGTCGTAGCCACTCGAGCGGCTCGGCCGTAATCATGCCCGCACGTGTCATTTGGTAGAGCGCAGCGGCGGCGCCGCCTGCAGCGATGGGGTCGGTGATATCGGTGTTGTAGAGATCGGCGCTGAGCGCTTTGATGAGGCGCCGCGCAGTGCTCTCGCTATTTGAGGGAATACCGCGGTCACGCACAGTGAGCAGCCAGTCAAGCGCAAGCGCAGCCGTAAACATGTCTGGGGTGCCACGATCGGTTTGCAGGCGGTTCCAGTCAACTGCAAAGGCAATGGCTGCGTCAGCGGTGGGCACCGTTGACTTGAGTTGCCGCGAAATCTCTTCTGCACTCAAGCCGAGCGCTGCGATCACCTCTGGTTTACCCGCAAGAGCCACCCAAGGTGCACTCTGTGCAATGGCGCCCGTTATGGTTGCGCTAGGGGCAGCACGCATCGCAGAAATGAGCGTGGCGAGCACCGGCAAGGGGGAGGGGGCTAGCCGCACCGTGTCCTCCGCCTCATAGGGGATGAGCTCAAAGGGAGCGGTGAGCGAGGCTGTAGCGTGTTGCGCGCCTTGCGCTTGCGTCATCACGCCCCAGGTGGCACTTTGCTGTTTGAGTGTGGCAGGCCGCACCGAAAGGGTTGCGACGCGCTCAAGCGTGCGAGCGTTAGGTGCCTCGGCGTTGAAGTGTACGGCGGCAGCACCTGGGAGTTCGGCAACAAGCACCTCGGCTCGCTTAGAGACACTTCCCTCTGCGCTAAGGGCGATTTGCTCAGAGCTCGGGCTCACGCTAATGGGCCCCGTGCTATGGATGTTCACGTGGCTCTCTAGTGGCTCTTTTGCGGTGAGTGCGTAGGTGAGTGAGAATTTGTCGCCTGGGGCCGCGAAACGTGGCATCGAAGGCGTCAGCGTCAAGAGGGGGCGCACGCGCGTTTCGGCTTGCGCTGCGCCCAAGTGCGTTGCATTGGCTGCTATCGCCATGATGCGCACTTGGCCTTCAAACGCTTCTGGCAGAGCAAAGACATGCGTCTCTGGAGTCGTACTGACGGGTACAATGCCAAGCCACTTGACCGCAGCTTCACCGAGCTGGCGGCGGAATGGGTTAGCGAGCACGGCGGCGAGCC
This sequence comes from uncultured Sutterella sp., assembly GCA_902463725.1. GTDB lineage: Bacteria > Pseudomonadota > Gammaproteobacteria > Burkholderiales > Burkholderiaceae_F > Sutterella. The sequence continues at coordinate 67,838 of CABQGK010000001.1, forward strand.
GGGACTTCGCCATACCGTCGCCCCCTTCTGGGGAGCTCCCCGGGAATTGCAGACCTTCGGGCATCAGCGCTTCGAGCGTTTCGTACGTGGTGGTGGCAAGCGCTTGCGATTCGGTGATGGTCTTGAGCGGATCGGGTAAGTGGTAGTCCGTGGGACGCAAAATCGCATCGTCGACTGCCCAAAGGAAGGCTGCGCCTGACTCGCTTCCCGCCAAAGTAATGGAAATATGGGTGGCATCAGCCTGCTCAGGCTCAGTGGAGAGCGTGAGGTTGAGCTCATGAGCGGCGCGGTTGATAACAATGGGCGCCGTGGCTGAACTGTAGGCCTTGAGGTAGCGGTTGGCCCAAGCGGGGCCTCTTACGAGTGAGGTAGTGAGCCAGTATTTTCCATCAGCCTCTTTCGGAATCGTGAAGGTGAGGGCATTTTGCCCAGCACGCACCGTTTTCCATTCGGCTGCGGTAACGCCATCACTTTCGAGCGTGAGTAGCGCAGTGCCGTCAAAGGGCGAGAGGATATTGACGGTGATGGTTTCTCCTGGCGCAGCACTTCCCTTCTCAAGCGCGAGCTTCATAAACGCCGTTGGCACGCCGTTTTCTGGTTTCACCTCGGTGCCCTGCACAAAATACGCAATCTCTGAGAGCACACGTCCCGTGGGGTCTTTTACGCGCAGTGTCCATTCGCCTGGGCGCTCGGTGGGCAGCGTAAAGCGCAGCGTGCCGTCGGCTGCGGTCGTCTCGGTTGTACTCGAACTTGTCTCAAGCGCTGGGGTATCACGGTACGTGAGATAGCCACGATCGTCCGCCGTGAGTTCGGTGACGTAGCGGCGGCGCGCTACCTCGAGCGTCAGCGGCACGTCCGCCTGCCCCTTGAGGGTGCGATCGACTAGAGCCAGGCTAAGCGTTGCCTTATCGCCCGCGTTGAGCGCGGAAAGCGGTGTGGCTGTGTCGATGAGTTTGCTACCAAGCAGGGTTGAGTCACTTGAGACAAAGAAGCTCGCGGAGGCCGAGGCCACGCGGGCCCCCGTGCTATCCGTGCCTTCGAGCTCGACGTTGGCCATGCGTAGACCTGCAGCACTCTCAAGCGCTGGTAGCGTGATACGCGCCTTGCCTTGCTCGTCCGTGCTAAAGCCGCTCAAGGTGATGTGATCGGTATCTGTATTCAGCGACCGCCCGCCAGCATAGGCACTCTCACGATCAAGCTGCGGGCGCGCTTGAAAGACGTAGCCAGGCCAAGCAGGGAAGGTGGCTTCGGTTGGGGTGGTGAGCGTGAGTTCACCGCGCAGCGCGCGCTCTGGTGCTGCCGCCCCAAAGCCAAAGGTGAGGGTCGCATCGAGCGCAGCCTCTTCTGGGCTCATCCAGCCTGCGCTCGGCGCTGTTTGGGGTTTGAGCTCAAGAATGGTGCTTTCGGGCTCAAAGGCTTGAATGCGGATTTGTGTGCGCTCGAGTTCCGTTCCTCCTGCCTCAAGCACCACGCTCAGCAGCCCTGGCTCAATCGTGTCGGGAATTTTCCATGCCGCTTCAGCTAGGCCTTCAGGCGTGGTTTTGACAACTGCACTGTAGAGCGGCGTTTCGGTATTACGAATCACGGAGATCTTAAGTGGCACGCCGCCCACGTCCCCCTTCCAGCCCAAGTTTTTGACGAGAGCGCCTGCGTGTAGCGTCTCGCCCGGTCGGTAGAGCGAGCGCTCGGTGAAGACAAGCCCATTCATGGCACCCGCTTTGAGTTCTTTGCCATATACATCGTACTGGTAGAACTGATCCTCCGTACTCCAATTGGCAATGGGTAACCAAGCAAGGACGTCGTGTGCCTCGGACGTTGTGCTCGCAGTGCTTGCTGCATTCGGTTGCGCAGAGGGGGTGGTCGTGTTTGCGGCAAGTGGCTTTTCCGTTAGGATGTCGCCCGCGTTGTGTAGCGGCGCACCTCGACGCGCAATGAGTGCGACAGGTTTGCGCTCACGCACCAGTCCCGCAATGCTAGAAAAGCGTGCCAGACCTGCGCTATTGGTGCGCGCCGTTTCGATGGGCAGGCCGTTGGCGCCTACGAGGTCGATCGTGAGCCCTTCAACGGGCTGTCCGGTGGCCACGTTGAGCGCGAAAACACTCGGCGCGGTATCACTTTTCTTCGCAATCAGCCCGATGTCGCTCACGAGAATACGTTTGGCGCGTTGGAGCTCTTTGACATACTCCGTATCGACGGATTTTTCAGCAGTGAGCTCTAAATCATAGAGCCCTGGGGTAAGTCCCCCTGGGAGCATGTCGTTGAGCTTTAGGGCAATAAATCGTCCATCTGTCGTCTCCGCGCCCGCACTGGTGATTTCCCCTGTGGCGCTACTGCCCACTTCAAGATCCGTCTCCACAGCGAATGCCTCGTTGCGTTGTGCGGTGAGCGCAAGGTAGGGGTCACGAACTCGGCTTAAGCGCCACTGGAGCTTTTTGATGCCAGCAGCGTGTAGTGTGAGGGTGCGACGCCCCGAGAGCGTGAGCATGTTGCCGGGCTCCATGAATTCAAGGCGTGCTTTTTCACGGGCAACGCCGACAACTGCTGCATAGGGCTCGGAGAGGACGCGGTTCTTGGCGGGACCAAAGCCCTGGGGGACGTGCACAAGAAGGTAGCGCCCTGGTGTGGCTTTAACGGTTAGGGCGATTTCGTTGCTTGCGGTGTTGAGTGTGTTAGAGAGTTGCACGTCGAGCTTTCGTGAGGCTTTCAGCACACTCTCGTCCACAACAGGCGCCTTGGTCCAATCGGCGGCTTGAACCGCGCGTTGGTCGAGCTTTTCTGGGAGCTCGTAGACTTCGATGGCCCGTGCCAAGGCAGCGGGATCCACCGCCAAGGAGGAGCGAACGCGCAGCGCCGTCAGTAGCCGCATATCGGCGTCGGTGATTTGTTCAGCGCGCACGCGCTCAATGCGGTAGAGCTGATGCGTGCCTCGGATGTTAACCGTAGCACTGAGCGCGCCTTGCACCTTGAGATGCTGCGCGTTGGGCGCGGGGGCTAGACTCTTGACCGTGAGGGTGGCTGACGTGTCCGCGTCACCAACGGAGAGAATCGTCCACTGTATGCGCACCCCGACGTTGCGACCAGCCTCTTGACGCCATAAAAAGACAGGGGCACCCAAGGTGACATCCGCGTGCTCGGGTGTGAGCGAAACAGCCCGTTCAATGGCTGCGCGATCGGGTACGGCGGTAAGAAAGTTGAGATCCGCTGTGATACTGCCGATTGCTTGTGGGTTCGGGTCTTGCAAGAGCGCAATCTCCACGTTCGCAGAAAGCGCACGGGTGCGTGCTTTGATACTTGGTGTAGAGAGTGTGGTGGCTCGAGGTAGATTGAGGCCGCTCAGATCAAGCGTGAACGCCTCATTAGGGTTCCACGGGCTGTTCGGGTAGAAGGCTGCCTCGTTGCTACTTTGCCAGCGCCAGTACCCGTCGCGCGCTGGCACAAGGCGGATACCTTGAATGGGTTGCGAGAGCGCACCGAGCTTTCTCAGGCATGGGTCTTGTTGCTCGTTGCGTTTAGGGTAAGCCTTATTGCAGCGTGCCTCATCAGCGCTAAAGCGCACAACAAGGGGAGCTTTAGGGGCATCGGGTGCGAGGGCACGAGCGGTGAGCCAAGCTTCAGGAATGCTAGGCTGAGCGGCAGCAACGAAGCTGCTTCCGAGTGCCAAACAAAGTGAGAGGGTGAGTTGCGTGGGTGAGCTCTTCACACGAGACATGTGTCAGTATCCTATGCTAAGCGCAAGAGACGGAGAAGCGTCTCGAGCGCAATGGGTCGTACCGCGAGCGACTCTGAAATTAACGGTGGTCTTCCGGGGTGGTGCGAGGCTCTCGCACTACCCAGATTAGCAACGAGCGGCGGTAGTACTTTAGAGTCACTCTACTGGAAAAGCGGGCGTTGAGCAATAAGCGTGATCGCGCTTTCAGGCGGCGGCTGCCGCAAAAAGACTCGCGTAGACGATCGTCGTCAGTGAATTTCGCTTACTAAGTGAGAGGGCGAATTCGATTGCTCGTGCCTGCTCACGCACAAGCGCAAGCACCAAACTCGTGCTTGGCCGAAGCAGCAGGCGCGCACCGTCAAAAGCGAGAATGGGTGCGCAGGGCACGTTGAGTTCATGCGCGACGACCATGGCATTGAGAATAGCGAGAATAAGCTCGTCTTGACGCAGTTGCCGCACCCAATTGTGATCGGGGCTGAGCGGGCCGCTTTGCACGCTTTCGGTCACAACGGCCATACCGCCCGCAACGGCGAGTACCGCACGGGGCTGGGCGATGAGTACGCCACGGTGATAGACGTTATTGAACGAGGGGTGAAAGTGCGCTTCGGGTGCAAAGGGCAAAAGCTTGAGGGCGGCGTCTGAGAGTGAACCAAGTAGCGCATCACTCACAAAAACAGCATCAACGCGAATCTCTCCAAGCGTGGCGGCCGCGGTACCTAGTCCCGCGCGTGGCTCAAAAGCAAGTCGCCCCATGAGTTGTGGGACATCGTCTGGCGCCATGTCGGCTGTGACGTGTGGCGCGCGATCGAGCGAGGTACCCTGCATTGGGGTAGAGGCGCCCGTGGCAGACGCGCTCTGTGCAGATTGCACAGCTGGGCTCACGCCCTCGAGCGCGATGATGTCGGTCTCTACTGCTTCATCCAAGGGCTCTTGGCGCAGTTTAAAAAGGTCGGAGAGTTCACGGCGCAGGCGCGGTAGGCCCAAGTTTTCGAGCGCTACGCGCCTAGCATGAAGTCGCCAAGCGATGAGTAGTAAGAGCGCGATGAGCGCAAGGAGCACAACCGTCCACGTGCCACGCTCTGAAAAGACAAAGGCGGCAAGGGCTTCTTTACTTGGAAGCTCGGCGGTTAAATGATCCCAAATCGGCATACTGGCTCAAACGTGGGCGCACCAACGCCCGTTTCCTCACAGCCGTAAGCAAAGGACAAAGACAGTGCGCAGACAACAAAAGTAACTTTTCTCCTTTTCATTGTCTCACAAATTGAGCGCGAAGAGAGCGCAATACTTTGGTACGTATTGCCTCAGCAGGACTTACTTTGTGCCGCGAGAGGATTGGTTGTGTAGCCGAGCGCTGTGGGATGACTTTTTGTGGGACTGTCCTCGGTTGGCGGCTTCTCTGCCACGTTCTCTCGAGCGAGGGGCGCCTTTGTGCGTTGCATCCTGTGGCGCGTAACGTGGTGCAGGCCCCTTATGTGGGGCTAAGAGGGCGAAAACGGTGGGCACTTTCGCAAGCGCAGGTTCTTGCGCAGCGAGGGCGCGCCACTGACACACGGTGCGGGTCACAATGCGCTCGCCCGTGCCAGTGATGTCGGCCGCTACACAGAGTCGCGTCTCCGCTCTGAGCCACGATAAAAGACTCTCAAAGAGCGCCTGATTGCGATAGGGCGTTTCGATAAAGAGCTGCGTTTCGCTTGCGCGGCTTGCCGCTTCCAGCGCGAGCACCGCTGCTTTGCGCTCTGCTTCGTGGATGGGGAGATAGCCGCTAAAGCGAAAACGCTGACCGTCTAGGCCGCTTGCCATCAGTGTCATCAGTAGCGAGCTCGGCCCAGCGAGCGGAACAACTCGAATGCCCAGCTCATGAGCGCGCGCGACAAGTTGGGCGCCTGGGTCAGCAATCCCAGGACAGCCCGATTCACTCACAATGGCGGCGTCCTCACCGTCGAGGACGGGCGCGAGCCACGCGTCGATTTTGAGTGGATCGGGGTCATGTCCGATTTCTTCAATCGTGAGACTCGCGATGGGCTCAGGGTGTTGGAGCGCTTTGAGGTAGGCGCGAGCCGTTTTCGCTGCCTCCACGTAAAAGCGGCGAATGGTGTGGGCACGCGCAACGACGCCCTGAGGGATCGTCAGCTCGAGCGTGTTGTCTGCGATAACGGTAGGAAGCAAGTAGAGCGTGCCCGACATAGCGAACTCCGATCAGTTGGCGCTGAGCCCAGGGAGCACTTCAACGCCCGCGCGAGCGAGCATCGAGGTAAGCACCATGAGCGGCAGACCAATGAGCGAGGTGGGATCGTCCGAGGTGACGCTTTCCATGAGCGCAATGCCCAAGCGTTCAATTTTGGCGCTACCCGCACAGTCATAGGGCTGTTCACGATCCACATACGCTTCGATTGTCTCGCGCGAGAGCTTGCGCATCTTCACGGTTGTGACGCTCTTGACGGTTTCCGCATGACCTTGCGCATCGATGACGGTGAGCGCTGTTGTAAAGATCACCGTATTGCCCTGCATACTCAGGAGCTGTTCAATGGCACGCTCGCGGTTGTGGGGCTTGCCTAGACGCACGCCGTTAAGGTCGGCTACTTGGTCGGAACCAATGACCACGGCGCCTGGATGCTTTTCCCAGACGGTACGCGCTTTAAGTTCCGCGAGGCGTGCGGCGGCCTCTGCTGGCGTCTCGCCCGCCAGTCCCGTTTCATCCACATCGGGGTTAGCGCAGGTATAGGGGTAGCCAAGTCGGTCAAGGAGCTCCCGACGGTAGCGCGAGCTCGAGGCAAGAATTAGTTCGTGAGTCATCATCGCAAAAAAGGAATATTCTGTAGACTTGCGTCAGAAGCCGCCGCCCCGAGGGAGCAGAATCCTTTTGGTGCGGTGCGCGGGACGCAGAACTGTAAGACGTCCCGTATTGTACGTGATGTCTCAGCATCTATCTTGAGGAATCCTCATGTCTCAGTTGACTATTGATATTTTTGAACTTGCCCGCAGCTGTCGTACCCTAGAAGGGGAGGTTGCGCTTGAGGATATGCCTGAGCTCGGTAAAACCGTCCGCTCTCTCAAAGACGGTATTGTGCGATTTGTGGCTGTTGGATTGGGCACGGTACGACAATACCCCGCGGTGTCGCTCTCGATTGAGGGCGAGGCGGAGATGAGTTGCGCCCGTTGCATGGAGGCGGTAAGCGTGCCCTTTGCGCATGAGCTCACGTTCCTACTCACCAAGTCCGAAGCCGATGCGGATCGCATTCCGCTTGACGAAGATGGTGAAGATGAGGATGTGATTGTCGGGAGCAAGAGTTTCGACGTCAATGCCTGGGTTCAAGAGGAAGTGCTCTTGACGTTGCCGGCGATTGCCGTGCACGAAGACTGTGAGGCGCCCGCGCATGATGAGGCGCCAGAGCCCGAAACCAACAACCCCTTTGCTGCGTTAGCGGCTCTCAAGCGCAACTGATAAGCCCCACGTCTTAATGGGTTGAGAAAAAACGGAGATCCTTATCGAGGACTCCGCTTTTTTGTTGCTGTAGTTCATGCTCTTCGTATTCAGACTTAACAAAAGGATCTGTAAATGATTTTGTTATGTTGACAGGATAGAGGGTATTGACTACAGTGTTAAAAACTGATCCAAGAATGGATGGAAGCAGGGCTCAGGGCACACTCGTAACATTGGATGTATCGAGGACGTTTGTGCCCTATACCCTTTGCCTCATGATGAGGGAGGGGTGATGAATGTCAACTGCCTTGATCGACAGTCAATAGATTTATCTATGCACACTCAATTTCGTGCCAATTATGGAATGTTGGATAAAAGAAAAATACAAACGAACGAAACAAAGTGTGTAAGCGATTACAGCTAAATTAAATTAATACAATAAATTAAATAAAAATTGGTTAGCGTGAGAGTTCGATGAAAAAAATAAAAGGCATAGAGTTGTTTGCAGGCGCTGGAGGATTAGCGTTAGGCCTTGAGCAAGCTGGAATTGAGTCAGTTGCATTAGTGGAATTTAACCACGCAGCCTGCGAGACACTCAGAAAAAATCGACCAAATTGGAATGTTATTGAAGGTGATATTCATAACGTTGATTTTAGACAGTGGAAAGACAGCATTGATCTTGTGAGCGGCGGAGCGCCTTGTCAGGCGTTTTCTTATGCAGGGAAAAAATTAGGATTTGGTGATACCAGAGGTACGCTTTTTGCAGAGTTTGCTCGCTGCGTTCGTGAAACTAACCCGAAGATGTTCCTCTTTGAGAATGTTCGTGGTCTTCTGAGTCATGACCAAGGAAGAACATATGCCACGATTCAACATGAGTTTGAGACCTTAGGGTATAGCGTTCGCTACGAAGTACTTAACGCCTGTTACCATGGCGTTGGTCAGAAGCGTGAGCGAATCATAGTTATTGGCATTAGGAAAGATTTGGTGGATGCCATCGAGTTCGAGTATCCCACTCCTGATGAAAAATGGACCACACTTCGTGAGGCTCTTGCTGATGTTCCTAAGAGCGAAGGAACTAGCTACAGTGAAGCGAAACGAAAGGTAATGGAGTTGGTACCACCTGGTGGCTGTTGGGTCGATCTGCCCGAAGATGTCGCTAAAGCCTATATGGGTAAAAGCTACTATTCTGGCGGGGGACGACGTGGGATGGCGCGCCGTATTGCATGGAACGAGCCAAGCCTGACTCTGACAACATCGCCTTCTCAGAAGCAAACAGAACGATGCCATCCTGATGAAACACGCCCCTTTACAGTGCGTGAGTATGCGCGTATTCAAAGTTTTCCCGATGAATGGAAATTCCAAGGAACTGTTTCGGATCAGTACAAACAAATTGGTAATGCGGTGCCTGTAGAAATGGCACGCCGTGTTGGTGTCCAAATAGTGAATGCTCTTAAAAGACCAAAAAAATAAGGGGAGGGTTTATTTTGGTTAGCAAGTTAGATTTTATTAGTGATGTTGATCTTAGAAATCATGTTCTAGACACAATCACAGGATATATAGAAAATTTACAACCTTATGATCTAAATAAGCTAAATCGAAACATACTGGATCCAATAAAGCTTATGTTCGATAAGGCTGTCTATGGGTCAACATGGGAGGATGTGCTTAACAATGAAATTGTTCGGCAAAGAGATAAGTCTAACAATAATTCTATAGGATATTTTCATCAAAGAATTTTTAAATATATCCAAAACTGTGAAGTTCCGGATAATGGTGTAAATGGTGGTTGGGATGTTATTGTAACTCCAAAAAATGGATATATTTTATCAAAAACTGGAAATAGGGTTTCTAGAATTTTTGTGGAGATGAAAAATAAGCATAATACTATGAATAGTAGCTCTAAATCTGACATTTTTAATAAAATGTTGGGGAAGATTAAAGAGGATGATGATTGTGCTTGTTTTTTAGTGGAAGTTATTTCTAAGCATTCTGTAGATGAGATTTGGTGCACATCTATTAAAGAAAACGGGAAGAATGCAAAATATAATAACGAACGAATCCGTCATGTTAGTATTGATAAGTTTTATGAAATAGTGACGGGACGTCCAAATGCTTTTTTTGATCTCTGCTTGGCTCTTCCGGAAGTTATAGCCGATGTGATAAAGAGCCAACCAAAAGCCCTTGCATTGCCAATCGATACGGTCTATTCTGACTTATGCAATATAGCTAAGAAAATAGAAAAATATTCTGCTAGCGGAAAAGGTCTGGACATCGGAATTTTGTTAACTGGTTTTCCTTCTTATTCTGGGTTTTCTGAAATTAATAATGTCATTAATTCAGATAAGCATAGTGGAAATAATGATCATGGTACTCCTCAGGAGTAGGATTGATAGATTTTTACTTAACTAAGTAGTAAAAATTAGGGCGGTTGGCCATATACCCTTCCGCCCTTTGTTTTCTAGTATCGATTTACTTGCCACCGAGCGCGGCTAGCACTTCGTAGAGAAAGTCGATTCGACCTTCGGGGGTCAGGGCGCCGCGATCAATGCGCAGGCGATCGGGCCCGAGCATTCGAGCGTCTTTGCGAGATTGCAAAAAGCGTACCAAGGCGAGGGGCTCGATCTTGGGCGTGGGGACAAAAACAATGGTTGTCGCGCCCTCCGCACAGTCGATTTTTCGAATCCCGAGCGCCTCACAGCGAATGCGCAGTTTGTGCACGGCGATAAGTCGCTCGGCCGCTGCGGGTAGCTTGCCGTAACGGTCAGCAAGCGCTTCCGTTGCACTGTAGATGGCCTCAATTGTGTCCGCGCTCGAGAGCTCCTTATAAAAGCCCAAACGTTGTGAGACGTCGGGAACGTAGTCGTTGGGGAGCAACGCCGCTGTGTGCAGGTTGATTTCGGTGGTGGCTGCCAAGGGGCTTTCGAAGTTGGGGCTCTCTCCGCGCTTTAAGGCCCGAACCGCTGTGGTGAGCATGCGGTTGTAGAGGTCGTAGCCCACTTCCATGATTTCGCCCGATTGATGCTCGCCTAAGACCTCCCCTGCACCACGAATCTCCAAGTCGTGCATCGCAAGATAAAAGCCGCTACCGAGCTCTTCGAGCGACTGAATCGCCTCGAGGCGCTTGACAGCTTGAGGCGTCGTGGCGCCACTGGGCGGCGTGAGCAGATAAGCATAGGCTTGGTGGTGGCTACGACCCACACGGCCACGTAGCTGATGCAGCTGCGCGAGCCCGAGTTTGTCCGCACGAGTGATGATGATCGTGTTGGCGGTCGGCACGTCAATCCCCGTTTCAATAATCGTCGTGCAGAGCAGCACGTTGTAGCGCTGCTGATAAAAATCTCGCATCACCTGCTCGAGCTCTCGCTCGCTCATCTGCCCGTGCGCGACTGCAATACGCGCTTCAGGGAGGAGTTTAATGAGCTCAGCTCGTCGGTTTTCAATGGTGTCGACTTCGTTATGGAGGAAGTAGACCTGCCCGCCGCGCTTGAGTTCGCGGATGACCGCCTCACGTATGACGCCATTACTTTCGCTCTGCACGAAGGTCTTCACCGCGAGGCGTCGCTCGGGTGCAGTGGCGATGACGGAAAAGTCACGAATGCCCTCTAGACTCATGGAGAGCGTGCGCGGGATGGGGGTGGCGGTGAGCGTAAGCACATCCACTTCAGCACGCAATTTCTTGAGCACTTCCTTCTGACGCACACCAAAACGGTGCTCTTCGTCGATGACAACGAGCCCCAAGCGCGCAAACTTTACTTTGTCGGTTAAGAGCTTATGCGTGCCAATGACGATGTCGACTGTCCCATCGGCAAGCCCTTCGAGCGTGCGCGTCGTTTCTCGACCGGTGCGAAAGCGCGAGAGTTCCGCGACTTTCACGGGCCACTGCGCAAAGCGATCCTTGAAGGTAGCGCCGTGCTGCTCGGCGAGCAGGGTGGTGGGGCAGAGGACGGCAACTTGTTTCCCCGAACTTACCGCAACAAAAGCAGCTCGTAGCGCCACTTCCGTCTTACCAAAGCCTACGTCGCCACAGACGAGTCGGTCCATGGAGCGACCGCTGGTCATGTCGTCAATGACAGCGTTAATGGCGCTTGCTTGGTCAGGGGTTTCATCAAAGGCGAAGCCCTCACGGAAGGCATCGTACTCGGCTGGGTCAATCTTAAATTTGTAGCCCTCGCGCGACTGGCGCAGCGCATAGAGCGCAAGTAGCTCGGCCGCGGTGTCGCGCACCTGCTCGCTCGCCTTTTTGCGGGCTTTCTCCCAGTCACCGCGCCCCAAGGCATGTAGTGGCGCGCTCTCACCTGTGGCACCCGAGTAGCGGGAGATGAGGTGAAGGTTCGCAATCGGAACAAAGAGTTGGGCGTCGTTTTTGTAGTCAATACGCAGAAATTCCGCGGGGCCATCTGGCGTATCAATGAATTCCAATCCCTGATAGCGCCCCACGCCATGCTCGAGGTGAACGACGGGGTCCCCAATCTTGAGTTCGGAGACGTCTCGCACGAGCATTTCAATGTTCGTGCTGGCACGTTGCGCTCTAAGTCGCGAGCGGCGCGGGCTTGCTGCGTAAAGTTCGCTCTCGGTCAGAAGCGTGATACCTACGTCATCAACCTCGGCCCCAGAAAAAAGGGGGCTCACAGTGAGACCAACGAGGGAGTTACTCGTGACGAAGTCTTGCCAGCCTGCAAACTCCGTGAATTTGAGCGAATTGGAGCGGAAAAGCTCACCCATCGTCATCATGCGCCCGGTGCTCGAGGCGCAGATGAGCACACGGCGGTTGCGCACTTTTTCCGTGTCGATAAAGCGCAAGAGATTCGTGAGCGGATTTTGACTCTTTCTATCAACGGTGACGGCCTTTAGCGTGTCGGCACGCGCTTGTTGCTGCGCATCGGGCGCTCGGAAGGAGTAGCGAGGAAAACGCCCAAGCGCCAAGAAAAACTGCTCGGCATCGAGCCAAAGTTCTTTGGGACTTAGGGGCGGTCGCGCCACATCTTGGGCGAGCATGGCTGCTCGTGACTGCGAGTCACGCATAAAGGCATTGAGCGTGGCCTGAATATCGCCAAAGGTGACAACGCGAGTCCCCTCGGGCATGTAGTCAGGGAGTGCGGCCGTTTCATCAAAAAAGAGCGGCAGATAGTACTCGATCCCCGCTGGAAGCACCCCGTTGCTAATGTCACGGTAGATCAGACTCTTGGCAGGATCGCCCGTAAAGCGCACACGCCAGCGTTGACGAAAGTCAGAAAGCGCATTCGTATCGACCGGGAATTCGTGCCCTGGGAGCAGACGAATTTTCTCCACCGCCTCCATGGAGCGTTGCGTCTCGATATCAAACCAGCGGATGGTATCGATTTCATCGTCGAACATGTCCAAGCGGAATGGGTGTTCACTGCCCATGGGGAAGACGTCGATGAGGCTACCGCGTACGGCAAATTCCCCTGCAGCAAGCACCTGCTGCACATGCGCGTAACCCGCCTTAACGAGTCGCTCACGTAGCGCGGCCACGTCGAGTTTGTCTCCACGCTTGAAGTAAAAGGTATTGCCGCCCACAAATGAGATGGGGCAGAGGCGCTGTGCGGCGGTGACCGCTGAGACAATCACTACGTCGACTTTCTGCGAGGGTTCCGTGAGCCGATAGAGTGTTTCCAGTCGCTCAGAGATGATGGACTCCTGCGGTGAAAGCACATCGTAAGGTAACGTTTCCCAGTCAGGCAGACAAACCACGTTGAGCGAGGGCTCAAACCAGCTCATTTCCTGCCGTAGTCGAATGACATCAATCGAGTCTGCACAGACGATAAAGAGTCGCTCTTTGCGACACCGAGCATCGAGTGCCATCGCAGAGAGTGCAAGCGCGTCAGGGGCGAGCCCGCGGAGTGTGAGCACATGGTGCTCGCCAGCGCGAACTTTGTCGAGCGCACGGTTTTCTAGGAGACTGAAGGCAGCATTGACTTCGGACATGGCTGATTTTCGGAGCGAAGGAATGTGGTGCGGACACGCTGATACCTTAAGGCGCGCCCGAACTTGTTGAATTTATTGAAAGTGTGCCTCATTCTACCGCAGTGAGCGCGGCGCCAAACGGTCTAGTTTGACGCGTCTTGCGCTAGTAGCTCGGCAATTTGCTGAATGTCACGCGGCAACGTGCAGCAGCACCCACCGATGAGCCGCGCGCCGCACCGTGACCAGAGTGGCACATAATGCGCCCAACCCGCGGGATGCTCATGCGCTTCGCCCTCCCAACGCTTTAGCTCGGCGTTCCAAATTCGCCCGCCATTGGGGTAGACAATGAGCGGCTTTGCAGTGTGGGCGCGTAACGCAGCGAGCGCGGGCGCCACTTGTTCGCGCCGCACGCAATTAAATCCCGCCGCTTCGACGTTGAGGGCGCTCTCGAGCAGTTGCGCGATGCTACGCAAAGGAGTGCCGTCTGGCAAGGCGTTGCCCGCGTCGTTAAGCGTCATCGTTACCCATAGCGGGAGATCGCGCTCAGCGGCCATCTCAACGAGGAGCGCAATTTCCTCACCTTTGGGTTGAGTTTCTACGGCCAGCAAATCAACGCCTGCCTCTTTCAGCGCGTCCATGCGCGGCGCGTGAAAGTCGCGTAGTGCTTGTCGAGATCGTTGGTAGTCACCGCGATATTCAGCGCCGTTGGCGAGGTAGGCGCCGTAGGGACCCACTGAGCCCGCGACCAAGAGGTGATGAGAATCGAGCGCGCGTTCAGCTAGCACCTGATCTCGGGCTGACTTGGCCAACTCGACTGCGTGCCGCATGGCACGCAGCGCGGCCGCTTTGTCAAGACCTCGGCGGGCAAACCCGTCCAACGAGGCTTGATAAGTGGCGGTGATGGCAATATTGGCACCCGCACAGTAGTAGTCGTAGTGGACTTCACGAATGCGCTCTGGCGCCTCAAGGAGCACACGAGCGGTCCAGAGCGGGTCGTTGAGTTGAAGGCCTTTGGCTTCGAGCGCGGTGGAAAGACCTCCGTCTATCACCAGTGCGCGCTGCGCAGCAAGAAATTGGGCGATGGGATGCTGCATGGAAAAGTCCTCTCTGGATGCGGATATGAGTACCTCGCATTGTAAAGCCCGTGCTTTTACAAAAGGAAAACGCCCGCAACGATCAAAAGCCATTGCGGGCGTGCAAGCCTGTGAGTAAATGAATCTCTACTTGCCTAGCGGCGATTAGAAGCGGTACTGAGCCTGAATACCGAAGAGGTAAGCGTCAAGACGCTTGAAGTCGCCAATTTCATGACCTGTGCGGTCGTAGAGCGAACGCTCGTGCATACCATGCAGGTGCGCGAAGCTCACGTCAGTCTGGAAAGACTTCGTCCAGTGGAAGGACGAGCCGATGGCTACCCAGAGACGATCCGCGTCAGGAATCGTACCCGTACGATAGCGCGCATCGGACACCGCAGAGCGTTCATAGCCCAAGCCACCACGCAGCGTCCAGAAGTCGTTGATGCGGGCGTCATAACCAACGGTGTAGAGATAGGTATCACGCCAATTCATCGGCAGTGCGCGCTGATTGGTAGCATTGCGGGTTAAGAGCAGAACTGCGGGAGACTCCAGCGTGAGCGAGGAGAAGCTCGACCAGTCGGTTTTGCGGAACGTCGTGTAGAGGCTCAACCAGTTGTTGACGTCCCAGGCACCCGACACAATCCAGTACGAGGGGGCATCCATCGTGATCTTCGCATCCGTCGTGCCGCCGACGTACTTCATGTCTCCTTCACTGTGGTGAGTGACTTTGGAGTGGTAGCCAACGCCCAAGCGAACATTCTCGAGCGGAGACCACATGGCGCCAAGCGTATAGCCGTAGGCAAGGCTATCGACCTTGATATCAGCATCCGTGACACTATAGTTAAAGCCGAGTTTGGCCTTCACGTACTGAATGTCAAAGGCCGCGCCAAGGCTCAACTTGTCAGTGAGCTTGTAGGCAAACGAAGGGCTCATTTCAACGAGCTTAATTTCTGCGCGATAACCACGGTCGGTCTGCTGCCAATTCTGGGAGTAATCCGTTGCAAGACCAAAGGGAACCGTCACGGAAAGACCAACCCAAGCTTTGTCATTGAGCTGGTGCGTCACGTAGAAGTGGGGCACAAATTCAGGCTTTTTGCGGCCGTTCTGGTCGTACTGAGTGCCAGCACTTTCATAGGGAAGGTTCAAAGCAACTGCGACGCCACCTGTCTGAATCTGCGTGCCACTGTGCAGAACAATGGTCGAGGGGTTGTAGAAGGCGCCAGAGAGATCCGTGCCGTCAACGCCAACGCCAGCGTAGGCGCGGCCGAGCGCAAGAGCAGATTGTTCAGTCAACTGGAAGCCGCCAGCAAACGCCGTGCCGGCAGAGGCGGAAAGGAGCGCGGCGAGGGCGGCCGACGTGATTCTCATTTTGTACACTTTTTTGCCTTTTGAATGGGGTGGGTAAACCAGCTACGAAGTACCAACAAAAGTTTCAGCTGGTTACAAACAAGGCGTCAAAATAGCATAGTGATAGCCCCTATTGTGGCGGATTAACCTGTACGTATGAGGTGAGCAGAAGAAGCACGAAAAGCCGTGCAACCCTTGTTATTAGTAGGGGTTGACGGCTTTTTCAGTAAAAAACGGATTAGCTTAGAAGCGGTACTGCAACTGAGCGCCTAAGAGGAACGCATCAAGGCGGTCAAATTCGCCCACCTTCGTGCCGCCGACCTTGTCATACAAGTCACGCTCGCCAATACCGTGTAGATGCGCGGCACCCATGTCGATCGTCAGCTTGTCGCTCAGATGGTAAGAAGCACCGACCGAGAGCCAGAGACGCTTCGCGTCAGGAATCACCCCCGTGCGCGTGTCCGCGTAACGAATCGGTGAGGTTTCTAGACCAATACCAGCACGCAACGTCCAGGTGGGATTGAGGCGGTAGTCAAAGCCCACGGTGCCCAAATACGTGTCACGCCACTTGTTTTCGATACCCGTCGCCTCAACGCCACCACGCGTGATGCTCAGACGGTCGAAACTCGACCAATCTGTCCAGCGCAAGGTGCCGTAGACGCTCCACGTTTGGTTAATATCCCAAGCGGCCGTCAACATGGCCCAAGCCGGAGCGGATACTACCGCTTGGGCATCAAACGTGCCAGCCATGCCCAACGCCGTGAGAACACCTGTTGCTTGGGCAGTGGTGCCCGTTACGGTCAAATCGCCTTTAGCAGTATGTTCGATTTCAGAGCGATAGGAAAGACCAAAGCGTAGATTGTCCGTGGGCTTATACATCATGCCGATGTTCCAGCCCCAGTCACCGCTGTCAGCATCGAAGACTGAGTCGGCCTTCAAAGGACCGCCTATCGTCTTGTGGGTCTTGAGCTTGGCTTCAACATATTGGTAGGAGATGCCAGCGCCGACCGAGAACTTCTCGTTGATCTTCCAAGCAACGTTCGGGTTGATGTCGATGGCGACAATCTTGGAGTAGTACCCGCGAGTCGAAACCGCCCAATCGCTGTTGTAGCTCGTCTGCATACCAAACGGCGCCGTAATGGCTAAACCCGCATAGAACTGATCGTTAATTTGGTGCAGGGCAAAGAGGTGCGGAATCGGCACAGGTTTCGTGCGGCCATTTTCCGAGCTGGTATTGCCATTGAAATCGAGGTTGAGGTCAACACCCACAACGCCCGCCTGAATCCCCGTACCCGAGTGCAGGGTCATGGTGGCAGGATTGAAGTAGACGCCCGAGAGGTCGGTACCGTCAACGCCAATACCCGCATAGGCACGACCAAGGCCGCTGACGGATTGTTCCGTGAGCTGAAAGCCGGCCGCATTGGCCTGAGTGGCAGCAAAGGCAGCTCCCATTACAGCAACGAGAGCAGCAGGGCGAAAAGCGAGTTTCATGTTCATTTCTTCTAAATGTTAAAGAGTGGGGTTGAAGAGATTTTCGTCGACGATGTGAGGCGTATTTTGAAGGCCATCTCTGCCCTATAACGAGGCTAAAAATTAGGGTAAACCCTATGTGATTGACGGATTAATCTTTTTGCCTGAAAAGAAGAAACGGTAGTTAGAGGATTGATTTGTTGGCATTTTTATTTTTGTGTAGCAAATTACTCGGCAATTTTCCCATCTGAACGGATGACGAGAGGCTAATCCATCTGTGATGTAACGAAATATTGCTAATTGGCTGAAAAGCTAGAATTTCCAAGGCCTTGCGGTTTTTCTCTCTGCGTCCGCGTCGCCATGGCTACAATAGAGACCGTAGAGAAAATCCTGCCTCGGGAGAAGCTGATGCTTGAATCGTCATCCATCGTTGCCTTGATTTGCGCGGCCGGCGTCGGCTCACGCATGGGACTCAAAAAGCCCAAGCAATACATGACGCTTGGTGATGTGCCCATGCTGGTGCATACGGCGCGGGCATTGGCTGCGGCAACGCGTATCTCCGATATTGTGATTGTCGTTTCGCCGAGTGACCCCTACATCGATGCGCTACGCGAGCAATTGCCCGAGAAAGTTCGCGTTCTGCGGGCAGGGGGACGTGAGCGGGCGGAGTCTGTTCGTAACGGTCTTATTCAGGCGGGTTTCGCTCCGAGCGCTTGGGTGCTGGTGCATGATGCTGCGCGCCCCTGTGTACGCCCCTCTGAGATTGCGCAGTTGATCGATGCAGTGAGCTCGGACAGCACCGTCTCGGGCGGCATTTTGGCGATGCCTGTGGTGGATACGCTCAAGCGTGTTGACGAGCGTCGCCGTATTACCGCGACGCTTGACCGCAGCACGATGTGGCGAGCAGCGACCCCACAGATGTTTCGAGTGCGCGATCTCTCGTGGGCGCTCTCGGGGGATCTTACCGGCATCACCGACGAGGCGAGCGCGATGGAGCGCAAGGGTTTTGTCACCAAAATTGTGCCGTGCCGCTCCACCAACATTAAGGTGACGGAACCCACGGATGCGCAGTTGGCAAAATTCATTTTGGGAGAAGAGGCAATGATTGGAATCCGTGTGGGTCAGGGTTATGACTCGCATCGTTTGGTTGAGGGACGGCCACTGGTGCTAGGTGGGGTGACGATCCCGTTTGAGAAGGGCTTGGACGGTCACTCGGATGCGGATGTACTCTTGCATGCCATCACCGATGCGGTCCTGGGCGCTGCTGCGCTCGGTGACATCGGTAAACACTTCCCGCCGAGTGACCCCCAGTGGAAGGGTGCGGATAGTGCAAAACTTTTACGCGCTGTCATGAAGCTGGTTCACGCAGAAGGTTGGTACGTGGTCAATTGCGACGCCACTGTGGTGTGCGAACGTCCGAAAATCGGCCCTTACGCGACGGCGATCCGTGAGAGCATCGCGAGTGCGCTAGAGATCGATGTGAGCGCGGTGAGCGTTAAAGCCAAGACCAATGAGCGACTCGATGATGTAGGCGCTGAACTGGGTATGGTGGCGTTTGCCACGGTGTTACTGGCACGGAGCTGAGCTATGGCGAGTACGGTTTGGCTAGAGAGTCCTGTTGGTGTCTTTGAAGTGACGCTTTGCGCGGCGGGTATCTCGGAAATTTCGCTCGTTAAGGGGCAAACCATCTCGAGAGCACAGTGTCGCGCGGCAGAAGAAAAACTCAACGATGCCGAGCGTGCCCTAGTCGCAAAACTCACTCAGGCGTTCGCTGCCTATTTCGACGCGGGTGAGCCCTTGCCGAGCAGCCTGGCGCTTCTTGAGCAGGGGACTGACTTTCAGCGTGACGTGTGGGCCGCGCTTCGCCGTATTCCGTTTGGTGAAACGCTCACTTATAAGGCGCTCGCTGAGAAGGTGGGGCGGCCGAGCGCATGGCGCGCTGTTGGGCAGGCTTGCAATCGCAATCCATTGCTCATTCTGACGCCTTGCCACCGAGTGGTCGGCTCGGGGCGCAGTGGGCTGACGGGCTTTGCAGCGGGGCTTGAGGTGAAAGCTGCGCTACTCGCGCACGAGCAGCGCTTCAAGCGCAAGTGATGCGTCGTGCGGGAGGCGCATGGGTGCGTCGCCCATTAAAAAGGGCGGCACCGCGCTTTGTGCGGCCACCGCCCTTTTGCACTTACTGCTGCGCAGACTCAGAGCCGCTGCGCTTATTTTCTTTTTGGCGCTTTTTCTCAAGCTTTTCTGCTTGACGATGCGCCTTTTCCTCTTGGGCCTTCAGCTCTTGCGGCGTGGTGATGGGGAAACGCACAATGACCATCAGGCCGTGTGAGGTGTAGGTATCGAGCGTGACGGAGCCGCCAGAGCGACGAACAATGCGATCGACAATCGCAAGCCCAAGCCCTGTGCCTGTCACCCCAGAGCGAGCACTCTCGCCGCGCTCAAAGGGGCGCATGACGCGCTCGCGCTCTTCAACAGGCAAGCCTCGACCCTCATCGGCCACCACAAGGCGCGCAAATTTTCCGTTGTCTTCTTTTTCGAGCACGATGTGCAGACGCAACTGGCCGTCTTCACTGCGCCCGTAACGCTGTGCATTGGTAAAGAGGTTCTGAATGGCACGCGAGATTTCAAGCGGGTGTGCGAGCACGTTCACATCGTTGTCCATGTGTACGTCAAGCTCAATGCTCGGATCGCTCTGCAAGCGCGCATTTTCCAGCGCCTCGGCAACAGTGTCGCCGAAGTTCACAAGTACCTGCTTTTCCTGGCTGTGGCGCGCATAGGCGAGGAACTGATTCACAATGCCTTCCATTTGCTCAAGGTCGCTCACCATGGCGGCACGACTGTCGTCAGAGAGGTTAGCGAGCTCAACCTCGAGTCGCAGACGCGTAATCGGCGTACGCAGATCGTGACTCACGCCAGCAAGCAGCAGTTCACGGTCTGCTTCCATACGACGCAGATCCTGCACCATGCGGTTAAAGCTGATATTGACCGCAGAGATTTCTGCTGTGCCCGCATTCTCTGGGAGGGGTGCAGGGTTGCGCCCTTGACCGATTTCAGTGGCAAACTGCGAGAGTTGTGCAAGTGGTTGGATGACGTGACGTGTTAGGAGCGTTGCACCAAACAGACTCGCCATACACGCAGCAAAGGCCCACCAAATCCACGCCGTCCCAAAGGGTGGGTCGAGCACATCAGCGCTGATTTGTAGCCAGTACGCATCACCCTCAATGTCCATCGAAACCCAAAGTCCCTGCACGTGATTGACGCTACTAGCGAGCACCGTTTCGGGGCCAAGAGAGTTTTTGACAAGCTGCACAATCAGCGCGTTAAATCCCTCGCCAGAAAGCGGCACCACACGGTCACTTTGCTCACGCGGGCTGATGATGAGCTTTTCGCGGGTGGCGAGCATCTTGAGCAGATCAATGCGGTAAAGCGGGTCTGCGGTAACGAGTGCATATTTGGTCAGAGTCGTCGTCGAGATGATGTGCTGCGCCACGCCCTGCGAGTAGGGCAACTCGGAGAGTACTCGGAAACTCTGTAACCAGCCAATGGCGGAAAAGAAAATGAGCCCGCACAAAAGCAGGAACGTTCGCCAGAAGAGACTAGGACGTCGATTGCGGTTGAACATAATCACTTGCCAGTGTCCGTGAAAAGTTGATGTGCGATGGAGCTCTGTAGTGTAAAGCACCTTAGCGCAATGAGAGCGTTTGCGCACAAAAACAAAAGCCGCCACTTGGGCACATGGAACCCAATGGGCGGCCTTGGTTAGTGCAGCATCTGTAGCGCTCTGTTATGCGTCGGCCTTGTTAGCGCTCTCTTGCGTGCTGTCAGCAGGGGCATCGTCCGGGATGAACACATATCCGAGACCCCAAACGGTCTGCAGGTAGCGTGGCTTGGAGGGATCGACCTCAATGAGTTTACGCAAGCGCGAGACCTGCACGTCGAGCGAGCGGTCAAACGCTTCGTATTCACGACCGCGAGCCATTTCCATGAGCTTGTCGCGCGACAGCGGCTGGCGTGGATGACGCGCAAAGGCCTTGAGCACCGCGAATTCGCCCGTGGTGAGCTGAACCGGTTCGCCGTTACGCTTGAGCACTCGGGTACCCAGATCGAGCTCGAATTCGCCAAAGCGAACCACTTCATTTTCCATCGAGGGAGCCCCAGGCGCATCAGGCGCGGGACGACGACGCAGCACCGCGTGGATACGGGCAAGGAGTTCGCGAGGATTAAAGGGCTTGGCAATGTAGTCGTCCGCACCGAGCTCAAGCCCGACGATACGGTCAACGTCTTCACCACGAGCCGTCAACATGATCACTGGGGTCTGATCGTTCGCAGCACGAATGCGGCGCAGAATCTGCAATCCGTCCTCCCCAGGCATCATCAGGTCGAGAATGAGCGCATCAAAGTGCTCACGAACCCAAAGACGGTTCATGGCCGCACCATTTTCACTCACGAAGACCTGAAAACCGTTTTCGCCAAGATAACGGCGAAGCAGGTCACGAAGGCGGGGATCGTCGTCAACGACGAGGACTTTGGGGTTGCGTTCCATAGAAAGACTCCTCTAATAGGGCTTATGGCGCTGTTGCGCAAAAGCACTTCAAAACTGATTGCTTGTATTGTGTACTGTTACAAATGAAAAGGCTAGGAAAACCATACAAAGTTACAATTAATCCGCTTCGTTACAAGTTGGTCTTTTTTACGAATAACTTTGAAATTCAAGCCTTTGTATACTCCTCTCTCGAGGATAGTAGATACCGTAAACTTGGTATTAAGTTTGGTGCATTTGCCATCCCATGTTTGGGATAGTGTCTTTTTGTCGGAAGCACTTTTTTACTCATCCTCACGTGACAAGGCAATAGAAGCTGTTATAGTCGAATCAACCATAAACCGACTTCTTTTTCACAGAGTTATGCGAATTAGTGTCTTTTGTGTCGTTTGCTGCATCGGGTATGCGAGTGCGGCTGCTGCCGAGGTAGGCATGATGGGGGCGTTTGATCCCCTCGCGCCCGCTCAGGCGGAGTCCCCCGTGCGTCTCTGGAGTGAGATGAACGCCCGTGATCGCGCCGAACTTTGGCCCTATCTCGATCCGGTGACCCGCTCTGTGCATTGGCGCGATATGACGAAGCGTGAGCGCGAGGAAATGCGTTCGCACTTGTCCGCCGCGGAAAATGAGAAGATCCGTCGCCGTTACTGTTTTACAGAAGAAACCACCGGCGGCCATGCACCTCGTGCGCGGAGTCCTTTGGCTGGATTGCGCGACAAGGATCGTAATCTCATGCGCCAGCAAATTATGGAGGTTCATATCGAGTTAGGCGGGGGGCGCGCACATCGTTTGCGTCCTGCAGCGGGCTCAGAGTTTCCAGTTCAGGCGCGTCTGCCGTAGTGCTTTTCGATAGCTGCGTTGCGACACGCCCATTCATCTCTCTCACGCTAAGAGCGATTCGTCAGCAAGGACGGTCGCTCTTTTGTTATTGGGGTGGCGGGCGTTGGGGCGGTGCTGCTCGTATAATGTCGAGATTCTTCATTTGCCGAGGTTTATGTTCACCATGCAGGATGCTCTTCTTGCCATTGATACTGCCAACCAAACCTGTGCGGTCGCGCTCATTTGTGAGCGCGAGCCCGAACGCGCGTACTGGCGTGCGGAGAGCGTGGGCAATCGCCATGCTGAGCGTATTTTGAGCATGATTGATGAGGTGCTTGCCGAGGCGGGCGTAAGCAAAAATGCGCTAGGGACCATCGCATTTGGTCAGGGGCCAGGAAGTTTCACGGGTCTACGTGTGGCTTGTGGCGTAGCGCAGGGCTTGGCTTGGGCGCTGAATGTGCCGATGGCGCAGATCAATAATCTCGAGGCAGCCGCGCAGGCGGTCGTCGATGCGGATAAGCTCGCCGCCGATCAGTGCATTGCCATCCTAAACGATGCGCGTATGCAAGAGATTTATGCCGCGGTTTATCGCATGCAGGGGCCAGGGCACCGGGTCGTTGAGCAGCTCGGCGCGCAACTCCTTCGCCCTGAAGAGGTTTCCAAGTGGTTGCTTGAACTTGGCGTAACCCATGTGGCAGGTTCGGCGCTCTCTGAGTACGCGGCGCAAATTACCTTGCCCGAGGGCGTGCTCGCGCACGCGGTGCCCGAGAGCATGATTGTCTCGATGGCGCAACTTGCTCGCCTTGATCGTGAGGCGGGGGCACTGGTGTCTGCAGCGCTTGCTCACCCGCTTTATGTGCGTGATCGCGTCGCGCTCACGATTGAGCAGCGCGCTCGCGGTGAGAAACTCTAATGCTAATTCGTGAAATGCGCCCCGAGGATGTGGGGGACGTGACGCGCGGTGAGCGCTTGGTCGAAGAGACACCATGGCATCGGGGCGACATTCTTGATGCGTTGCGCGAGGGCTGGTGGTGCGTCGTGGGTGAGATCGATGGAGAGGTCGTGAGTTGGGCCATTATGCGCGCCGTGCTCGACGAAAGTGAACTCCTCACGATTGGTGTGATGCCCGATGCGCAACGTCGTGGCATTGGTGAGGCGACACTACGGGCGCTTCTTGATAAGATGAAGGACGAACACATCACGCAGTGCTTTTTGGAGGTTCGAGAGAGCAATATTCGTGCTCAGAATCTCTACCGAAAGTGCGGTTTTGTAAAAGTGGGTGTGCGAAAAGACTACTATCGATTGGGAGAGGGGCGCGAAAACGCCATTCTGATGCGCTACGAGAGGGGAAACTAAGGGATGCTGTTGCCAGAGGTCAGTCGAATTTGGGACGCACTAAAGATTGGGCCAGAGTGGCTCATGCGTCCGCTCGAAGCTTCTGCGCGAGAGGCCGCTAGAAGTGAAGGGGCGGCCGTCGAGCGTGAGGCGCCCTCTGAGAAAAGTGCAGTCCGCTCGCCTGCTCCGAGCGCTCCTCTAGGCCAGAGGCCGCCGAGCGTCTCAAGTCGTCCTACTACCAGAGCCGCGGCAAACTCTACGCCCACGCAGCCCGCGCGCACCGCTGTGCTTACCAAGAAAGCGGTGGAACCGATCTCAGCGCAGACGCTTGAGAAAATTCGCACGGCCGACTGGGAACAGCTCGCTGAGCTTGCTAACGCCTGCCGAGCCTGTGAAATGGGTGCCACGCGCCAGCATGTGGCGTTCTCCGACGGCGTGGCGCCGTCGGGTTTTGTGCTCATTGGTGAGGCGCCTGGCCGAGAAGAAGATTTGCAAGGCAAGCCTTTTGTTGGCAATTCTGGCCAACTTCTTACGGCGATGCTTGCTGCGCTCGGTATTTCCCGCCCCAATGGGGTCACCATTATTAATGTGCTCAAGTGCCGCCCACCCGAAAACCGCGATCCACAAGAAGCCGAAGTCGAGCAGTGCTCGCACTTCCTTGAGCGCCAACTAAAGTTGCTTGCGCCTTCTGTCGTACTGCTCTCGGGGCGTCACGCGACGATGGCCATTCTTGGGCTTTCGCGTGAGAGTAGCATCTCTTCGATGCGCGGTCGAGTGCATGATGTTCACTGGCGGGGGCTCTCGTTTAAGGCCGTCGTCACGTTCCATCCTTCCTACCTCTTGCGCCGCCCCATGGAAAAGGTGAAGGCCTGGGAAGATCTGCTTCTTCTTAAGACTGCGCTAGAAGAGGCAGGTATTACAGCTCACAATTAACCGTGATGAACGCTAACGATCAGCCAGAACGCGCCTTGACGCGCTCTGGGACTCCGCTCACACAAAGCAGCCGCGATGCTTACGAGGCAGCACTGCTTGCTGCCTCACGAGAGGCGCGCGCCACGCTCGCAGTCTCCATCGTCATCTTTGCTTTTTTCTGGCTCATGATTGCGCTCTTTGGAGAGAGTCAAGCAGCCTTTTGGGGTATGCCGCTTTGGTTTTGGCTCTCTTGCATTGGGGGCTATGTGTTATCGGTGCTCGGCGTGATTTGGCTCACGCGTCATGTCTTTGTCGACGTGGATTTCAGTGTGGCTGATGCCTTGCGCGCGGCTGATGCTCAGCAAGAGGAGGCGCGATGATCCTCCTACCGTTGTTGCTATTTCTAGCGCTTTTAGTTTTGGTGAGCTTTTGGGCAGACCGCTCGTTGGGCGCTGCGCGCTTTACGAGTCGCTACTTCATTGGGGAGCGCACGCTCAACGGTTTTGTCCTTGCGATGACGCTGGTGGCAACCTATGGCAGCGTGAGCTCGTTTGTCTCGGGACCAGGGATCGCCTGGAATTTGGGGCTGGGCTGGGTGGTTTTTGCTGCGCCGCAAGTGATTGCGGGCTTTCTGCTCCTTGGGGTGGCAGGGAAAAAACTGGCGCTCGTTGCTCGCGCGACCGGCGCCGTCACGGTCATCGATGTGATCCGCGCTCGCTACGGTGCGAGTAGGGCGGGGCGAGCGCTCGCACTGGTACTTGCACTTCTGATGTTGCTCTTTTTTACCACGATGATGGTGGGGCAGTTCATTGGCGGCGCACAGATATTTAGCAAAGCAGCGCACGTGGACTATGGTTGGGCGCTTTTGCTCTTTGGTTTTGTGACGGTACTCTACACCGCCTTTGGTGGTTTTCGTGCCGTCGCGCTTACCGATATGGTCTGCGCGCTTCTGATGATCACGGGGATGGCGCTTTTGGGCGTGCACATACTTGATGAGGCGGGCGGGATCTCCGCGATTTACGAGCGGCTCGCTACGATGGTGCCGCACGGCGCCGACAGCCAAGGCGCGTTACTCTCCCCTAATTCAGGGGGGCACCTCTCATGGGCACTGCTGCTTTCAGCCTGGGTCCTGGTGGGCTTTGGTACGCTGGGGCTACCGCAGTCTGCGGTGCGTTGCATGAGTTACCGACACTCTGCTGATCTCAATATGGCCATGGTGGTTTCGACCGTGGTGTGCGGCGCGCTCATGATTGGCATGACGCTCATTGGCGTTTGGATGCGCGCGGTAATGGATGTCAACCCCGCACTGATTGGTGGCACCGACGCCATCATGCCGACCTTTATCGCCGAGCATATGTCACCGCTGCTTGCGGGGGTGACGCTTATTGGTCCCTTGGCAGCCACAATGTCCACGGTCAGTTCCCTGCTTCTGGCGGCATCTTCTGCTATTGTTAAAGATCTGCTTATGGTTTGGGCTCCCGACTGGGAACGCACGCGTCCGCTCACGCTGAAACGCTTTACACGGCTACTGACCGCAGCCATTGGCGTGCTTGCATTAGTGCTCGCGTATAAGCCCTTGGATGTTATTGCGTGGATTAACCTTTTTGCCTTTGGCGGCCTCGAGCTTTCATTTCTGCTGCCACTCATCGGTGGGCTATTTTGGCGGCGTGCAACCGCCTTTGGGGCGCTACTGTCCGTGGTGGGCAGCATGGCGGTGTACCTTTGTTCGACGCTTTTCAAAATCTCGCTTTGGGGTACGCATAATATCGTGCCAGCCATGGGGGTTGCGGTTGTGCTCTTTGTGCTCGGCTCACTGATGGGCTCAAAGAGCGCGCAACGCGTGGATGCCTTTTTCCTGCGGCAGCATGAGTGATGGTTTGGGGCGGTATTTCTAGCCTTGCCCCCTGAAAGGAGAAGACCGGAGTCGCTATGACTATCCTGATTCAGATCATCGGTGCTGTGGCCCTTTTGATTTGGGGTACGCACTCCATTCGTACGGGGATGTTCCGTACGTTCGGCGATCAGCTTCGACGCTGGCTTGCGCGCAATTTGAGCACTCGGCTCAATGCCTTTGTTGCCGGGATGGGGCTCTCGATGATGCTGCAGAGTTCGACAGCCTCCGCGCTTGTGGTGTCGAGCTTTCAGAAAAAGGGGCTAGTGACCACTGCGATTGCGCTCTGCTCGGTGCTCGGGGCGGATTTCGGCAGTGCTTTGATGGTGCGCGTGCTCTCCCTTAATGTGGCCATCCTTATTCCTATTTTGCTCTTTGGCGGCGTGTTGCTGTACCTCAAAAAAGAGCGCTCCCCGATGGGTCAGTTTGGCCTGATACTTCTTGGGCTCGCGTTTGTCATGATGGCGCTCAAGATGATTTCCGCTTCCACCGCGCCCCTTAAAGAAATGCCCGAGTTGATCGGCTTTTTTGAACATATTGCCAATGTGCCCCTCATGGCCGTGGGCTCAGGTATGTTGATGGCCCTGGTGTGCTTTTCTTCGCTTGCGGTGGTGATGATTACGGCGGGCACAGTCGCTGCGGGCGTTGTCGATGCGACGGCAGCACTCTGGATTGTGCTCGGGGCCAATCTCGGTAGTGCCTTTTTGGCGGTGATTACCACGTGGGGGTCGAGTGCGATGGCGCGTCGAGCGCCCACCGGAAATTGTCTCTTTCGAGTTGGCGCTTTCGTCTTTGGCGCGCTCTGGGTTGCGCTGCTACCGGAGACGCTTTCGGGGCTCGTGCATCTAGACGGGGGCATCATCTACTTTCATATTCTCTTTAACGGGATTGCTGGTCTAGTGGGTGTGTTTTTTGTCAAAGGCATGGCCATCATTGTGGAGACGTGGTTGCCAGCGAAGTCGCTGGCCGAAGAGGATGAGGGCGCCATTCGGCTACTGACTAAAGAGGGGCTCATGAGCGCGCAAACCGCGCTGGAGGCGAGTCGTCAAGAGGTGATCCATAACGTTGAGTTGCTCTCTCGCTTTTGGAGTGACTTAAACGAGTTGCTCACGCGCAACCCCGAGTACGGTGAAATTCAACTCATGCGTGAACGAAAAAAGCACCTCTATAGCCGCTCACAGGCGATCACGCGCTACATGACTGAAATTCTGCAGATGACGCTCTCTGGAAATGAGGCGCGGCTCTGGCAAAAGCTGAGAAATGCAACGGGCACGCTTGAGTTTGCAACTCGCGTCGCGGATAACGCCTTTAAGCAGCTTGCGAGAAAGAAGTGCGCGAACAATCGCTTTTTCTCGCACGAGGGGGAACATGAGCTCACAGTGCTCCATACCCGCATTGCGCATAACCTAGAGGTGCTTCTCAAGTATCTACAGACCGATAACGCAGAGGAGTATGAGCAGGCGCGTAAATGGCTAATGAACGAAAAAAGCTTGATGGTGGCTGCGGACTTTTCACTCGTGGAGCGCCACGTTAAGCGTTTGAGCCGCGGTGAGAGCGAAGCCGTGGAAACCTCCACCCTCCACGTGGATTTACTCACCCTTTTCCGACGCTTCAACCACCTTATTTGCTCTGTGGCTACGTTTGAGGCGCCCGAGCAAGAGAGCGCTGAATTGGAAGACCGTGTAATGCTCTAAGGAGAATGACGCCACACCTTCCGTGTGGTGTTTTCACAACAAAGTCCGCTGTCAAAAAAGAGTAAATTTTCCCTTCGGTTGATGAGAATCAAACTCATTTACATTCGCAAAATTTGGATATCGGATCGTCAGGTGGAATAAATTTCATATAAATCAATAGTTTGAATAGTATTGAAAACACTATTCATACCAACTGGTCTTGATTTTTAATGAAATTGATTCTTAATCTTTTCCTCTGTATATTGAGAATAACTCTCAGTACAACTCTTCCTATGAGGAAAATTATGAAGACTTCGTTCAAGCTTGCCGCGCTTGCTGCGGCTCTTGGCATGGCGATGACTGCTCAGGCAGCTGACATTACGCTTTATGGTTCTGTGTCCACGGGTCTCGTTGTGAAGCATACGGCCGCTGCAGGTACCAAAGGTGAAGAGGGCTATGTGGCTAAGCAAACCTCCTACGGTATGGAAAGCGGCTGGTACGGTGACTCCAACTGGGGTATTACCGGCGGTGAAGAGCTCGGCAATGGCTGGAAGGTTGGCTTTACGCTTGAGAGCAACTTCAACAGCGACGACGGCTCGATGGGCGAAGCAGGGAGAATTTTTGACAGCCAGTCCTACCTCACGATCGGTAACGACTTCGTGACGTTGGCCGCGGGTCGCGTTGGTGCGCTCTCCTCGGGCGGCGGTGACTTTGACCTTTTGGGCGGCTTTGATCCGCTAGAAGCGAAGTTTGGCATTGGTGGTATGGGTGTGTTCGTGACGCGTGATCTCGTTGCCAACAATACGTTAGCGGCGCTGGTTACGCCCGTGCAAGGGTTAACACTCGCGGGTGCCATCTCGAGCGGCGTTGAGGATGATGCTGGTCGTTGGGTTGACAATGTGCACTACCACGCATTAGCGGCTCACTACGAAGTGGATGCGCTCGCAGCGAGCCTCATTTATGAACGCGTACGTCTGCCCGAGGCTCAAGACGTGGATGTCTACTCGTTTGGTTTGAGCTACGACTTCGGTGTGATCAAGCCCATGCTGGCCTATCAGTATGGCAAGCACGTGACGGATCTTGCCAACGAAACGCTTGAGGGCCTTTTTGCTGGCGAACGCGGCAAAACGCAATCGATGTTGCTTGGTGTGACGGCGCCTGTCTTTGGTGGCAACCTGATGGTGTCCGTGCAGCATTTTGGTGCTAAGTATGAAGAAAGCGGCGAGAAGCTTGCTGCGAACGTATTTGGCATAGGATACGACTACCCGCTCAGCAAGCGTACGTCGCTCTATACGGGGGCGACCTATGCCAAGGGTGGCAAGGGCCTCAAGAAGGGTAAGGAAGGTAGTGCTGAATTCAACAGCTATGCCTTTGGCGTGGGCCTCAAGCACACGTTCTAAAGAACCGAGCTAGGTCTTTCTCGAGCGCTCTCGCACAGGCTGCGCGAGCGCTACTTTTGGACACCCGCTTCTTGCCGCAGCGCTCAGCGGGTGTCTTTTTCCCTCTACAGCATTGATTGCGTCTCGTGCTTTTGGGGTTTTGATGGACGACGTCCACGCGCGCTTTGCGTGGCATCACGATCACGCTCTACCATGTCTGAACAAACGCCCAAAAAAGGCCGTACCAATGGCCGTGCCACGCGCGCAAAAATTCTGCGCGCCGCGCAAAGCATCCTCCTTGGGGAAGGTAGTGACTTTCTCTCGATTGACCGCATCATCGCGCGTGCGGAAATCAGTAAAGGAGCTTTCATGTACCACTTCCCGTCAAGAAACGCTTTGCTTGACGCACTCACCGAACCGATGCAGACTCAGATGCCGCCGCCGCGCCTCTCTGCTGGCGCCGTCAGTGACGCGCTCGAACAAAGTCGAGCGGAAAATGCGCGGGAGAGATTGGCAACGCTTCTTAGCCTCTACTTCGCGGAGCGGCAGCGTTGCACGCCTAAAGCGGCGCTACGAGCGCAGTGTCGCTCGCATCTCGATGCGCTCAACGACGCCGCGGACGAAGCGAGCGCCGCAGATAGTGACAACGGTTTCCTTCGTGCGTTTTGTGCTGATGCGGCTGCGCTCTATGAGGCGCTTGGTATTGCGCTCTTGAGCGATGAGGAAAAGGAGCGGTTAACGCGCTTCCTTGACGAGCCCGCCAAGACCCTAGACGCGCCAAAACAGTAGCGCTCTCCCAAGAAAATAAGCCCGCACAATTGGCGGGCTTTTACGCGAAGGGACCATTCGCGGCCCCTTCAGCGGCGTGCGGGAATTATTCCCACTCAATCGTGGCAGGCGGCTTGCCGCTTACGTCGTAGACGACACGGTTAATACCACGAACTTCATTAATGATGCGGTTGCTCACCTTGCCGAGCAGATCGTACGGCAGATGACTCCAATGCGCCGTCATGAAGTCACTGGTTTCCACGCAACGCAGGCTCACGACGTAGTCGTACGTGCGACCGTCGCCCATCACGCCCACGCTCTTAACAGGGAGGAACACCACAAATGCCTGACTCACCTTGTCATAGAGCCCAGCGGCACGGAGTTCTTCAATGAAGATGGCATCCGCTTCACGCAAGAGGTCAGCGTACTCACGCTTGACCTCACCGAGGATACGCACACCGAGGCCGGGGCCCGGGAACGGATGACGGTAGACCATTTCGTGCGGCAGGCCGAGCGCGATCCCGAGTTCACGAACCTCGTCCTTAAAGAGTCCGCGAAGCGGCTCAAGGAGCTTGAGGTGCAGGGTATCAGGAAGGCCCCCCACGTTGTGGTGGCTCTTAATCGTCTTGGCCTTCTTGGTCTTGGCGCCCGCGCTTTCAATCACGTCGGGATAGATCGTCCCTTGGGCAAGCCACTTGGCGCTCTTGAGCTTGGAGGCTTCTTCTTGGAAGATTTCCACAAAGACTCGACCGATCGTTTTGCGCTTCTGCTCTGGGTCGGTAATGCCCGAGAGCTCATTCATAAAGCGATCAACCGCATCGACCACGACGAGCTTGAGGCCCATGTTCTTTTCAAAGGTTTCGCGAACCTGCTCGCGCTCGTTTTTGCGCAGCAGTCCATTGTCCACAAAGACGCACGTGAGCTGGCGGCCGATCGCTCGGTGAATAAGCGCTGCGCAGACCGAGCTGTCCACACCACCCGAGAGACCGAGAATCACTTCCTCGTCGCCCACTTGAGCGCGGATCTCTTCAATCGCTTCCGCGACGTAGTCGCCCATAACCCAGCTGGGTTCGCAACCGCAGATGTCGAGCACGAAGCGATTCAGCATGTCACGCCCCTTGACGGTGTGCGTGACTTCGGGGTGGAACTGCACCGCATAGAACTGCTTTTCTTCGTTGAACATGCCTGCGATCGGGCAAGAGGGGGTCGAACACATGACCTTAAAGCCCTCGGGGAGCTCGGTGACCTTGTCGCCGTGGCTCATCCAGACTTTGAGCATGCCGTGACCTTCAGGCGTCACAAAGTCTTCGATCCCGTTGAGCAGGCGGCTGTGACCGTGGGCGCGAACCTCTGCGTAGCCAAACTCGCGCTTGGAGCCGCTTTCGACTTTTCCGCCGAGCTGCTGAGCCATGGTCTGCATGCCGTAGCAGATGCCCAAGACCGGCACGCCAGCATTGAACACAGCGGGACTCGCTTGGTCGTTGCTTTCTTCGTAGGCACTCATGTGAGAGCCCGAGAGGATGATGCCCTTGGGGGCGAATTCCTTGATGAATTCGGCGGAAACGTCGTTGGGATGAACTTCGCAGTAGACATGAGCTTCTCGAACACGGCGCGCGATGAGCTGCGTGACCTGGCTACCGAAGTCGAGAATGAGAATACGATCGTGAGACATTAGTGAGATCCGTCAAATTGGCGGGCAAAGGTGGATTGAGCCAACTTGCCCGAGCTGAAACGTTGGCGCAGCAAGCCGCTTTGGTGCCAGCGTTCGCGGCGTGGGCGGCGGGTGCGCGGGAGAGTTTAACACTTCTGCATTCGAGGCACTGCTCGAAGTGAGAGGAAAAAAGAGCGCGGCAGGCAAGCTGTCGCGCTCGGGAGGATTGACCGCTTTGTCGCGGTTAGTTTTCCTGACGGTAGTTCGGGGCTTCCTTCGTGATGCGCACGTCGTGCACGTGCGACTCACGCATACCCGCGGCGGTGATCTGCACGAACTGCGCACGGCTACGCATTTCGTCGATCGTGCGGCAACCGCAGTAGCCCATGGAGGAGCGCAGGCCACCGATCATCTGATAGATGATCGCCGCGAGCGGTCCCTTGTAGGGCACCATACCTTCAATGCCTTCGGGGACGAACTTATCGAGATTGCCCTGATTGTTGTCCTGGAAGTACCGGTCGGCACTGCCCTTGCCCATGGCGCCCAAACTACCCATGCCGCGGTAGCTCTTGTAGGAGCGGCCCTGATAGAGGAAGACTTCGCCAGGGGCTTCGTCTGTGCCGGCAAACATACCGCCCATCATCACGGCGTTAGCGCCAGCGGCGATGGCCTTGGCAATGTCGCCCGAGTAGCGGATACCTCCGTCAGCGATGCAGGGCACACCCGTATCGCGCAGGGCTTCAGCCACGTTGCTAATGGCGGTGATCTGCGGCACGCCCACACCAGCGACGATACGCGTCGTGCAGATCGAGCCCGGGCCAATACCTACCTTCACGCAGTCAGCACCCGCTTCAACGAGGGCGAGAGCCGCCGCTGCCGTGGCGATGTTGCCACCGATAACCTGCAGGTTGGGGTAGTGCTGCTTGACCCATTTGACACGATTGAGCACCCCAGCGGAGTGACCGTGTGCCGTGTCGACCACGATGACGTCAACGCCTGCGTCGACCAACTTTTCAACACGTTCTTCGGTGCCGCCGCCCACGGAAACCCCCGCGCCCACCAACAAGCGACCTTTGCTGTCCTTGGCAGCGAGCGGATGATCCGTCGCCTTAGAAATGTCCTTCACCGTCATCAGGCCACGCAGGTTGAAGTCGTTATCCACGACGAGCACGCGTTCAAGGCGATGGCGGTGCATGAGTTCCTTGGCCTCTTCAAGGGAAGCCCCTTCGTGTACTGTCACGAGGCGTTCACGCGGCGTCATCACTTCCGAGACCGGCACGTCCATGCGGGTTTCGAAACGAAGGTCGCGGTTGGTGACCATGCCGAGCACGCGTTCGCCGTCGACGACCGGCAAACCAGAGATGTGCTTTTCACGGGCGAGTTGCACCACGTCACCGACGAGCATATCTGGGCCAATGGTGATCGGCTCCGAGACCACGCCAGCTTCATGGCGCTTGACTTTCGCAACTTCCGCCGCTTGCAGATCAGCGGTCATGTTTTTATGAATAAAGCCGATGCCGCCTTCTTGCGCGATGGCAATGGCCAAGCGCGCCTCGGTAACGGTATCCATCACGGCAGAAACCATCGGGATGTTGATCCGAAGGTTGCGCGTTAGTTGAGTGGTGAGCTGAGTATCACGGGGGAGAACTTCTGAGTAAGCAGGGACGAGAAGCACGTCGTCGAAGGTGAGAGCCTTCTGAAGGAGTCGCATAACAACCTCTAAGCACAAAAAAAAATCGATCGGCTGCTCCAGCGCGGAGTGCCGAAAGTCTAAAAACGGTAGCCCGTGATGCACGGGGGCAGTCGTGTTGTGCACCCGTTTGTCACACTTTAGGGAAATTGCTTTCCACAGTTGGGAGATTGATTTGCGAACGAAGTGTAACGCTTTTTTGAGCACTCATGGGGTGAAGTTGAGAAAAAATTTCCGCAACGCCCGTTCTGCGTGCCGCTCTGCCAAGTAAAAAGAGGAGCCTCTCCTGCGAAAGACTCCTCTAGCTGTACGTTTTTAGATGCGTGCCGCGAAATTATTTATAGAGTGACTCGATGAGCGCGCTGTAGTGCTCCATGATCTGCGGGCGGCGCAATTTCATGGTAGGCGTCAGGAGCGCATTGTCAATCGTCCATGGTTCGCGCGTGACGGCCACTGTGCGGGGAATACCGTACTGCGGGAAGTTGCGTGCGGCGTGACGGATGCGTTTAATAAGCGCACGCTGCACATCGTGGTTGACGAGCGTCTCTGGCGCATCAGGATCGAGCTCCATAGCATGGCAGAACTCTTTCCAAAGCGCGTCGTTGACGACCACGATCGCTGCAATATAAGGACGGTTATCGCCGAGCACCATCACCTGCTGGAAGAGGTGGTCTGCCTGAATCGCAAACTCCATATCAACGGGAGAGATCTTTTCGCCCGTGCTGGTGACAATGATTTCCTTGATGCGACCCTTGATACGCACGCGCCCGCCATCGGAGAGGTCCGCCTGGTCGCCCGTGCGGAACCACCCGTCAATAAACGCCGCTTCGGTGGCTTCGGGGCGATTCCAGTAACCCTTCATTACCTGCGGTCCTTTGACGAGGAGTTCGTCACGTTCACCAAGTTTGACTTGGGTCTGTGGGAGCGGATGCCCCACACATTGCGGGTGATTGTTTTCTTTGCGCGTAAAGCACACCACGGGTGAGGTTTCCGTGAGGCCATAGCCCTGATGCATGGGGACTCCCATGGCACAGAAGAACTTCGCGACATCCATGTTGAGCGAGGCTCCGCCCGCCACGGTGAGGCGCAAGCGTCCTCCGAAGATATCTAGAATTTCTTTCGCCGTGGGTTCAAGTAGCTTCCAAGTGGCCTCATCATTTTCAGCGGTCTCTTCGGGTGCGGGCAGATCGTTCTGACGGCAGAAGCGGCGCCAGCCAATTTCTGCGGCAAGCGCCGTGGAGACACGTTTGGCTTCGGGCGCTTTACGTAGCTCGTTTTGGATGTTCTGATAAATCATCTCAAAGACGCGCGGCACGAGGCAGACCACGGTTGGATGCACTTCACGGAAGTCATTGACCACTTGGGCGACGCCACGAGAAAACGCCATAGCGCTCCCATTGGCAAGGCTATTGTAGTGTGTCACGGTTCTCTCAAAGGTGTGTGAGAACGGCAGAAAGCTGAGGAACACATCTTCGTGCGAGAAGTCAAAAATCTCATTGACCTGCTGAACGTTGGCCACAATGTTACGGTGCGTGATCATGACACCTTTGGGACGCCCCGTGGTTCCTGAGGTATAGATGAGTTCACAGAGATCATCAGGTGCGGGTCCCTCGGGTAGCGCCGATTCGGCAACGCCGTTTGCAGCAGTCAACCAAGCTTCAAGGCCCATCAAACGCACTTTGTGCCCAAGCACTTCGTGCTCGGTTCCTTCAGGGATCACTTCGTTGATGAGTACGACAGTATCAAGCGCATCCAACGTGAGATTGGCATCGATGGCGGCTGCTGCGATCGCATTCCAACGAGCAATCGAAGTCGTGATCAAAAAGCGCGCACCCGAGTCGTGCAAAATGTATGCCGAGGAGCCAGCCGTATCGATGGCATGAAGCGGCACGGGAATCATCGCGTTGCCAATGGCTGCTTCATCGAAGGTGACTGCTTCAATCGAGTTGGTGAGCAACATCGCCACACGGTCACCCCTTTGATACCCCATGGCATGGAAAGCACGGCGCCAGCGCAGTACCTTGTCTGCAAATTCACGCCACGTAATCGATAGCCATGCGTTTTCGTCATAGTCAAACTGACGGAACGCTTCGCGCTCAGGCCACGTAGCCACTGTGTGCGCAAGCATCTCGGGAATCGTGCGGAAGGTGTCAACAAAGCTGTTTTGAGCAGAGTAGGTCACAGAAATTTTCCTCGTTAATTTGGAAAGGTATCGATATTTTCAAGCAAAACGCGCGTGAAATACATACAGAGGCACTAGGGAAAACCCTAATGTGAAGAGCAAATCGAAGAAAACCCCGTCGCTTATTGGCGGCGGGGTTTTCTCCAAAAGTAGCTCTGAGAAGTCGTTAGTCGACTTTAGCGACCATGTCGTAGAGCGCTTCGATTTGGTCAGCAAAGCGCTGGCGAATGACATTGCGCTTGATTTTGAGCGTCGGTGTGAGGAGCCCATTGTCAATGGTCCACGGCTCACGAAGCAGGCAGACCTGACGAGGGATCCCGTAGTTGGGGAAGCGGTTCGTGGCGGTCTTTAAGCGGCGCAAGGCGGCTCGCTTGGCTTCTGGGTTCTCAAGCGAAGCGTCATCGTTGGGGTCAAGCCCCAAGGTGGCACAAAGCTCCGCCCACGCGTCAGGATTGATGACGGTGAGCGCCACAATATAGGGGCGGTTATCACCGAGCACAAGCGCTTGTGAGAAGAGTCCTTCGCTTTCGATAGCGGCTTCAAGATCTGCGGGCGGCACCTTTTCTCCAGTGCTCGTGACGATAATCTCTTTGATGCGACCCGTAATGCGGATATGGCCATCAGGATAGAGCGAGACCACGTCTCCGGTGCGTAGCCACCCGTCGTGGGTGAAGATTTCCGCGGTAGCATCGGGACGGTTCCAGTAGCCCTGCATCACAGAGGGGCCACGAACCTGCAATTCATCCCCGTCGCCGAGCCGCACTTCAAGGTTCGGGAGCGCAGGCCCCACCGTGTTCGGGTGGTTATTGCCTTCCTTGTTCACGGAGATGATCGGTGAGGTTTCGGTCATGCCGTAGCCCTGGAAGATACGGATGCCGAGCGCAAGGAAAATGCGTGCCACAGTTGGATTGAGGGCCGCGCCACCAGAGATATAGAGGTGGATTCGGTCGCCAAATACATTACGTAGGGGCTTGCCGACCTTTTTGTCGAGGAACCCCGCCACGATCGGGTCCAGCCAAGCGCGAGCCGAGGGCTCGATGGGTAGAGCGTTTTCACGGCAGAAGCGACGCCAACCTACTTCAACCGCCCAGTCAAAGAGGTAGCGGATGTAGGCAGGTTTTTTCGCAAGGCCATCGCGAATCTTGCTGTAAATCATTTCGTAGACGCGCGGCACCGACATGAGTACGGTGGGGCGAATCGTCTTGAGGTCATCCTGCAGACGGGCAATCGAGCGATTAAAAGCGAGTGTGAACCCGAGTCCTAAGCTCAAGTAGTAGGACGTCGTTCGCTCAAACGTATGCGAGAACGGCAAAAACGATAGCAGCGTCTCATGCTCATTGGGCATGAGGTTGCAGAGCACCCCACGAATGTTCGAGAGGATGTTGCGGTGCGTGAGCATGACGCCTTTGGGGTTACCAGTGGTCCCTGAGGTGTAGACCAGGGCGGCGAGGTCCGTGGGTTTTGGCGAGACGGTGGGTAAGGTAGAGCCGCGACCGTTGGCCAAAAAGGTTTTCAGCGAGAGCACAGGAACCTTACCAGAGGTGTCGTCACAGTCCCCGTCATCGGTGATGACGACAAGCTCCAGCGCGGGTGTGTTGTTAAGTTCACGCAACTGCTTCCATTTCAGCAGCTTGTTGGTGACAAGCACTTTCGCCCCACTGTCATTGAGAATGAAAGCTGAGGATTTCGGCGTATCCACCGCATGCAGAGGCACTGGCACAAGGACGTTGGCGAGCACGGATTGGTCGAAAAAGACCGCTTCAGGGCTGTTGGGAAGTAACATCGCCACGCGATCGCCCGCGCTCAAAAACGGCAGCGCAGCGAAAGCATGACGCCATTCGTGCACAATGTCATAGACGTCTTTAAAAGTCAGATCCTTCCAGGTCTGGGCGGCTTGATCGAAGTACTTGTACGCGATGGCGTCGGGACGCTTGGTGAGATGCTGCGTCAGAAGTTCGGGCAGCGTGCTCAGAAGCTCGAGAGCCTTGACTTGTTCTTTAGCAGTTGTCGGGGTTGTAGAACTCACTTGTCTCGATTCCTGTGAGGTTGATCTTGTTCACAAATGCAGTGACTCGCCTCTTATGGGCGCTAATTCCATCATTTTAGGCAAAACTACCTGTTCTGCCCATGTTTTCGATCCAAACGCGCGACCTGTGGGCTCATCTTTGGGATAGGACATCATCCGTAGAGATGATCCAAGGATGTTCGGTGGCATGTCTTGGGGTTGCGGCGCACGTCTTGCTCTGCAGGCGAGTGCAAGGCTTATTGCGGCATCGCGTGTTAGTGTGAGCCTACTTCTTTTGGCATTAACCGCCAAGCCGTATCGAGTCAACAAGCACCACGGCACGCTATTTATATCTCATTCAAATACGTGTTAATACGTAGTTTTTCATAGATTTTTTTATAAGAAAGGATGTTTTTGTGAGGCTATTTTTGCCCTAATTTAGTGCAAATCCGACCGTAAACTCCTCTCTTTGCCGCGGTTTTTGAGTTTTGCATTTTTTTTAAATTTGTGTAACATGAAAGTGCAGCAAACAAAACGGCGTTGCTCCTCAAACGCTTAAGAGATGGTGGTTGGTCCTGCGTTATCTCTAGCTGCTTCTAAGAAGGTCAATCGGTTGAAAAAGGGCATCCGATTGACCTTCGTTCATTTTTGCCTCGCCGCTCTGGCGCCTAGTTGGAATCCTGCTAGGAGCTTGTCTCAATAGGAGGCTTTGTGTGAGCGCCCCGATTTGACGTGCAGGTATTGCGATGCTCGTTGAGCGTGTCGCGATTACTGAGTTCGGCGGCAAAGGCGGGTGCTACAGCTCGCCCTCGTGCTGGCGAAGCTTTGTCTGCCTTCTTTCCTTCTACGCTTTGCTCCAACTGCCTCTGCTAACCATCAAATCGAATCCAATCGTGCACGCGCTCTCTTTTCAAGAGGTGCTTTGAGGAAATCAACCTTTGTGAGAGCGATGGCACCAGAGGTATTCGGGCAATGGGCTAGCGCTCTTAAGCGAGCACGCAGACTCGAGCTCGGGCCATCTGACGTTCGCCGCGGCCCGTGCGCATACGCATGTACGCACGGTGTGCTTGCCCAAGCAATCAGCAGGGGGGCGTTGGCTAGAGCCAGATACGCGCACAAGAAAGGGGGCGGGTAGCTGCAAGCGTGAAGGCTCACCAAACTTAGAGCGGGTGGTGACACGCGGTGAGGCGTGGACAGAAAAAATGAGTTTC
Organism: uncultured Sutterella sp.; assembly: GCA_902463725.1. Lineage (GTDB taxonomy): Bacteria > Pseudomonadota > Gammaproteobacteria > Burkholderiales > Burkholderiaceae_F > Sutterella. Next base: position 106,836 of record CABQGK010000001.1, read on the forward strand.
TTGATAAATGTCAAAAAACTATCACCGTGATATTGATAGAAATTCTCATTTACGAGTCGCTGTGTCGCTCGTAAACGAAATCTGCCCAGCTGGGTGCGATGTACGTATGAATACGTATTTTAGACTTACCTACAAAGGGGTGGCCGTGTCTAGATACTACCTTGAGCGAGTGAGCACTTTGTCTAAAACCCCGAGATTTGGGCGAATTGCAAAGGTACTCTGTGGATAATGCATATGATTAATAAGGAATTTAGCAGTAAGCAACACTGCCGATTAGTTCGCAAGGCGAGTACCATAGGGGCGAGGTGTTTGTTATAGTGAATGAAGGAATTCAAGAAATTGTGTTCCATCAGGTTTATTGGCACAAGATATTGTTTTTAGTTTTGATGGGGAGTTATTCATGGGCACGGTAGCACAAGGGATTCGGCAGATTTTAAAGCGTGATGGTACGCTCAAGCCTTTTGATCCGCAGAAGATTGTGCTGGCCATGACCAAGGCTGGGAAGGCCACAGGGGAGTTTGGAGAGGCGCGCGCCCAAGAGATTGTTGACTTTTTGGTGCTCCCTAAACTTCTGGAGCGCAATGAGCCCACGCTTCATATTGAAACCGTACAAGACGCCGTCGAGCATGCGCTCTTTGAGGCGGGGTACTTTACGACGCTACGCGCGTATATCGTCTACCGCGAAAGTCGCGCAAAGGCCCGTGATGCGAAAAAAAGCTGGATCAACGTTGAGCAGTCCATCAACGAATATTTGGATCAGCTCGACTGGCGCGTCAATGCTAATGCCAATCAAGGCTACTCCTTGGGCGGGCTGATTTTGAACGTCTCCGGAAAGGTGGTGGCCAACTATTGGCTCAACTACATCTACCCACCCGAGATCGGTATGGCGCACCGTCAAGCCGATATTCACATTCATGACCTTGATATGCTTTCGGGCTACTGCGCGGGTTGGAGTCTGCGCACGCTACTCAATGAAGGACTTAACGGTGTGGCGGGTAAGGTCGAAGCAGGCGCCCCGAAGCACCTGACGTCGGCCACAGGGCAAATCGTCAACTTCTTGGGAACGATGCAAAACGAATGGGCGGGTGCGCAGGCTTTCAGCTCCTTCGATACCTATTTAGCGCCCTTCATTCGTAAGGACAACCTTCCCTATGAAGAGGTGAAGCAGTCGATTCAGGAGCTGATCTATAACCTGAATGTGCCGTCTCGTTGGGGGACGCAAACGCCCTTTACGAATCTCACGTTTGACTGGGTTTGCCCAGAGGACTTGCGCACACAGCATCCGCTGATTGGCGGCGAGGTGATGCCCTTTACCTACGGGGAGTTGCAAGCCGAGATGGACATGATCAACCGTGCCTACATCGAGGTGATGCTTCAGGGTGACGCGAAAGGACGCGTCTTTACGTTCCCCATTCCGACCTATAACATCACGGCGGATTTTGATTGGGACAGTCCCAATGCGTTGAGGCTCTTTGATATGACAGCTCGCTACGGGTTGCCGTATTTTCAAAACTTCATCAATTCTGAACTCAAGCCCAATATGATCCGCTCGATGTGTTGCCGACTGCAGCTTGATTTGCGCGAATTGCTCAAACGTGGCAATGGCCTCTTTGGAAGCGCGGAGCAGACGGGCTCGTTGGGTGTGGTGACTATCAATTGTGCCCGTTTGGGGTACCTCTACAAAGGTAATGAGAAGGCGCTGCTTGCGCGACTCGATGAGCTACTTGAGCTTGCGAAAACAAGCCTAGAGATCAAGCGAAAGGTCATTCAGCGCCATATTGATCAGGGGCTTTTCCCGTATACGAAGCGCTATTTAGGGACATTGCGTAACCATTTCTCGACCATTGGCGTTAACGGTATCAATGAGATGATCCGCAACTTCACCAATGATGCCGAAGACATTACGACAGCGTTCGGTCATGCCATGGCGCTGAGACTGCTTGACCATGTGCGCGAGCGTCTTGTGCGCTTCCAAGAAGAGACGGACCATATGTACAACCTCGAGGCCACACCGGCAGAGGGGACGACGTATCGTTTTGCCAAAGAAGACAAGAAGCGCTTCCCAGACATTTTGCAGGCAGGTACGCCGGATCATCCGTACTATACAAATTCCTCGCAGCTGCCAGTGAATTTCACGGATGACCCCTTTGAAGCGCTTGAGCGTCAGGATGACCTACAGCGCAAATACACGGGGGGTACGGTGTTGCATCTCTACATGAATGAAACCGTGAGTTCGGCTGAGGCTTGTCGCGATTTAGTGCGTCGAGCGCTGACGAACTTCCGGCTCCCGTACATCACGATTACCCCGACGTTTTCCATTTGCCCCAAGCACGGGTATTTGCCTGGACGTCATGATTTTTGCCCGAAGTGTGATGCGGAGCTGATCGCTCAAAAGCGTAGCGTGCTTCGTGAGCAAGAGAAGGCCGCCCCTGCGGTGCAGTAGCATTGTTGGTGCCGCGCTGTTTGTGTGTTTTTTTGAAGAGAGGAGTAGAAAATGGCCACTGAAAACGACAAGATTGAACTCAAGGATTCTGAACGTCAGCCTTGCGAGGTTTGGACGCGTGTGATGGGATATCATCGCCCTGTGCAGTCTTTCAACACCGGAAAGAAGGGCGAATTTGAAGAGCGCGTGTGTTTTACCGAAGCGAGCGCTCGCGCACATAAGGACAGTGAGAAGTAATGGTTGTTGATAATACGGCTCTCGACGCTGTGCTTAACCCCAGCGTCGATGAGAATGGGGGCATCGCCCCCGTGCCTGCGAGCGAACTCAAGGTTGCAGGCATCACACCGTTTACCTCGATAGATTTTCCCGGACGCCTCTCAGCCGTTATTTTTGTGCAGGGTTGCCCTTGCCGCTGTAGTTATTGCCAGAATGCCTGGATGCAACCCCGCAGTTTTGATGTCCGCCTCGCCCATAACACTTGGGCGGATGTTCAGACATTGCTAGAGAAGCGAAAGGGATTGTTGGATGCTGTGGTGTTCTCCGGCGGAGAGCCCACGGTGGATCCTGCCCTGCAAAGTGCAATTGAATGGGTCAAGGCCGAGGGCTATGCTGTGGGATTGCACACCTCTGGGGTGTATCCGCGCCGGCTGGCTAAATTGTTGCCGCTACTGGACTGGGTGGGGCTCGATGTGAAGGCGCCGCCGCAGGATGCGATCCACTATGAGAGTGTGACCAATCTCAAAAAGAGTGCCACACTCTTTAAGCAGAGCTTTGATTTATTGCGCGCCTCGAGCGTCGAGGTTGAGTACCGTACGACCGCTCATCCCGCCTACCTCGATGAAGATTCTCTCGAGGATATTGCTTCCTTCTTAGAAGAGCAGGGTGTGGACTCTTGGGTGGTGCAGATCTACCGCCGCCCTAGTGGCGGCGTGGTGAATCTCTTTCCGAGCGTGCTAGAAACGTGGCCATCGCACGCCTTCATTGCGCGGCAGCAGGAGCGCTTTAAGCAGTTCCATATCCGCCGAACCTAACGGCGGGTAGCGCTAGGCTTATGAAGAGGCGTGATCAGCACCGTTGCTCACGCCTTATTCATCAGTCCCTTGTCGGCCGCGGCCGGGACGGGGCCACTGATAGTCGTCGGGGATCTTGGTTTCAGGCGGCACATCTCCGCTATTGACAATTTCTCTGAAGAAAGAGCCCACAACAAATCGCGGTTTGCGCGTTGCTGGAATCACGATATGTTCACCCGTGTTGGGGTTACGACCCGATCGTGGGGCAGACTCCACGCGCTTAAAGGTGCCGAATCCAATGAGGGTGACGTCATCTCCACGCGCCACAGCTTGCATGATTTCTGCAAACACACTGACAAGAAGGCGATCAGCCATGGCTTTGGAGATGTTATGCCTGTAGGCAAGGATTTCAACGAGTTTTTGTCTATTCATAAGTCTTGCTCCGAGTTCTGTCCTTAGTCGGTTCTAAATGCCGCAGATGAAAAGCTTGGGATGCACGTATCCAGAGAGAAAGCTTGCTTGCTCGGTGCATAGGTCGGCCGCTTCAATACGACTGCCTTGCGCCAGATTCCGCTCCTTTGGCGCTTGGCAGCACAGGCTGTCAGCTCGTAGAGCGTCGGTGATGTCTGGAAATGAAAAGACATTCCTACTACGTGTTACGTATTGTACATATGCCATCAATGGGCTCGCTTTAAGGAAAATCCCTGAACACGATGGCAAAACTTATCCGCTACGCCATTCAGAAATGAATGTTGCTTGGGCTAGAAGCCTACAGGGGAAAGGAGAAAATTTGTGGACATATTAGGGTAATCACTATACCCATTAATAGGTATTTTATTGAATAATTACCTAGCCGAGATGTGAATCCCAAAAGGATTTTTTTACAAATCATTGGTGGTAATCTATTGCTAATCAATAGCTTATGGTGCAAAATACCCTTGCAGACATAGAAAGGGTAGTGAAATGCCAAATCACTGTTACTACCCTTAAGTGGTATATAGGAGTTAGGGCAAGTCTCTAACTCCTTTTTTTTACCTAAAGTTTGCGCTAGGACGAAGCGTGGGATAGTTTTCTGGCTCTGAGCGCGGCTCGGTGCGCGCAACGAGCACTAGCCTTAGCGGTTGGCGCGCGGCAGCACTGCCTCCACCAGTGCTTTGGGGTCGGGATGCTTTTTGAGTAGACTCACGGCCTTGCGCTTTTCTCGGTATGTCAAGAGCATTTCAAGGCTTTGTCGGGTTAAGGTGGCTGTGCTGAGCCCCATGCGCTCCGCGGCTAGCGATAGTACATAAGCGTTGAAGCGGCTGATCGGTAAGATATTGCCCGTGAGGAAAAAGCCACTCAGCGTGGCGAGCGCCGCTGCACTGCCGCCTTCGGCTGCGCGTGCGGTCCAGCGTAGCGCTTCTCGTAGGTTGACGCGTCCCCCCTGACCGGACCAGAATTTCAACCCCAAACGAAATTGGGCGTCAACTGTCCCCGTGAGTGCGGCCTCTTTAAGCCAGTAAGCGGCGTCTCGCTGCCGCTGAGAATCGACCGACTGCGGTGCACGTTGCGCATTCGAGCTACTATGGGCTAGGCTCTCCAGTAAATTCCCCTCGCGCTCGAGCGCAAAGAGTTGACGCGAGAGTTCGTATTGCGCGCGTGAGTCACCAAGCTCTGCGCCTTTTTTTAGCCAGTAGAGTGCTTCTTCTTTGCGCGAGAGTGCCAAGCAGAGAAGCCCTGCTTGACGAGCACTTTCCGCATCATCATGTCCAGCGGCTAGCCGCCACCAGAAAAGTGCCGTTTCTTTGTTTGCGCTGACGCCCCAGCCCTGCTGATAGAGCTGAGCAAGCAGGCGCTGGGCTTCGGCCTGCCCCAGTTGGGCGGCTCGCTCAAGTAGAGCTGCCCCTTGCGGGAGGTCTTGCTGACAGCCTTGTCCACGCAAGGTGAGTAACCCTGTTAGATAGAGCGCTTCGCGGTGCCCAGCGGCGGCAGCAGGTTTGAGCAGTGCCCAGAGCTTACGGTTGATCTGGCTGTTAAGGGGGTTCGCAAGCAGATGGTAGGCGAGTTCACAGCGTGCATCGAGGTTGCCTTCGTGGGCGAGTTTTGTGATTCGCTCAAGCGCAGCGAGCGCCTCCTCGCCTGAGAGCGCGCGTTCACGAACCACACCCGAGAGCAAATCAACGACGCCGCCCTGATTGAGCGTGTGATGTGGCAGAGGAAAGCGTTCGTCGGCAACTTTAGGCATGTGTTTGGCCGTGGTGCTTATTTTGTCGTGTTTGTGCTCGGCGTCGAAGGCGCTGGCTCAGCGGCCTCTGGCGCAGCAGTGGTTTTTTCTTCCACGCTTATTCGACCCGTTTCGCTATCACGTCGAATGATTACCCCATTGTCTGCCGTTGTTGGGGTTGTGGCACTTGAGGCTGCGGCATTATGCGAGGCGGGCTCTTCGAGCATCGAGAGAGCAAGGCCCAAGGAGACTCCCGTCATCATGTAAAGCACCCAACAGAGCGCAGCAAAGACAATCGGACGCCCGATCGGTCTTGGTGTCCAGCCCTCTCCAACGGCGCCGAGCGCACGAATGGCTGACACTTGACGGCGAGCGGAACTGAGAAACCAGACGAGCCAGCACACGAAGAGAAAATAGGGACCTGAGTACTTCATGAGGGGCTCATCAACAAAGATCATTTGCATCACTAGATAAAGCCCCACGAGCCAAACGCTCATGCGAGCCCAGAGCCGGCTTAGACGCGCTTCATTGGCATACCCCATCATTTCCCAGTTCTGAGCCTGCAGATGGCCGCCGAAAATCGGTGTAAAGAGGAAACTGAGAAATACCACTTTAAGCGGTGGGTAAAGCATCGGGATGGGGGACTGTTTGACCATGATTCTTCGGTTTTGTTGATGGGAAACTCGAGATGTGAATTTGCGCCTTATTGTAGCCGAGCGCCTTGGATTGCGCCCGTGTGGCTTTTCTTATTGTGTTGTGCGCGGTAGACTCTCTACTATTGACGTTGGCTAGAAGAGTTCCTCCGAGCGCTCGGTGCGTCTTCTTGAGCGAATCAACTGGCCGCGGTGCACAATGACACAAAAATCAGCCCTATGTCTAAGAAATTCACTTCTCTGCGTACAGCTGCTCTAGCCCTTGCCGCTGTCTCGCTGCTCTCTGGTTGCCAAAGCCTGAAAAATTTCTTTTGGGGCGAGCCTGAGATCAAAAATCCCTATGCGGATGCGTATCGTGACTATGAGTCCCCTTGCGTGATTGGCAGTGATGATCATTCGCCCACGCTTGATGTGATGCTCCTTAACGCGATGAAAGACCGGGGGCTAAAGCCACAGCTCATTGATGAAAAGGACACAGAACGCCTGAAGAGTTGCCGCATTACCGTCCGTTTTAGCGTGGAGGGTGGTGATAGCTTTACGCAAGGCGTTGAAGGGATGTCACTCTTTTACCGAGACCATAAGACGGGAGAGACCTATTGGGTCGGCATAGGCAAGCGCAACCGTTTCAATATGCCTGAACTCTCTAGCGCTGCTGCCGAAGCGCGCGACCCTCAGGTGATTATTCGACAGCTTGTGGAGCGGCTCTTCCCAGAGCGTTTGATAAGCGAATGAGGTAAATATTCACACGAATTTGACCTTAAGCAAAATGTAAGAAAATAAGCGCCCTATCTTAAGCCTAAAGAACTAATCCGTTTAGTTCGAGCAGGTAGGTTTCTTATAGAATTCTAAACAGAGTGTGTTGTACAACACACTTGCTTGATGGTCCTAGGCAGAGACTGTCATGCAAAGTGGTAATACACTAGGCCACTTCATTGGGGAATGGGGTAAGCCAAAAAGCCTGTATTACTGCAGTGTTTGAGCGGTTTGTTGGTGTGTCGGGGGACTATCTGCAGCAGCTCAAACATAACGGCTCGCCTCTGTGAGCCGTTGACCAACCACGGAAAAGGGGGAACGACAGCGAACTCAGGTCGTCCCCCCTTTTTTCTCCGATCGCTTCTAGCACGTCTTGATCGACGCGGCGCGTAGTTCGCCGAAAAAGCCTCAACTCCTGTATACAAAAGCATAAGTTTTGTATAGAATCAGGGTTATCCCTAATTGATAAAGTGAAGATTCAGGCGCTGCCGCTCGTTTTCTGAGTGCCAGCGCTTTTGTGCGTTGTGGAAAAGTTTATGAAAGAAGATCAACAGAAGCCGCACCAGCCTTGGCAGGCTGTGCTCGCGATCTTGACAACAAGCGCGGTTCTCATGAGTGTCAGCTATACCATGCTGATTCCCTTTCTGCCTGTGTACCTTATTGAGGAGTTGCATGTCGCAGCTGACAAGGCCAATCTCTGGAGTGGCGTGATCTTTTCAATTAGCTTTCTCATTTCTGGGATCATGGCGCCGATTTGGGGCGCGATTGCTGACAAAAAATCCCGCAAACTCATGGCGGTTCGTGCTGCGATTCTGCTTTCCGTGTCCTATGGGCTCGGCGGTATCGTGCAAAACGAGTGGCAATTGCTCTTTATGAGAGCCTTTCAGGGGTTTGCTGCTGGCCTTTGGCCCGCGTGCTTGGCGTTGATGGCGAGCTACGCGCCGCAACAGAAGCTCGGGTTCTGCATGTCCATCATGCAGGGGGCAATGACGGCGGGTGGTGTGCTTGGGCCGCTGGCTGGCGGCAGTCTCGCACACTGGTTTGGTATGCGCATGACGTTCTTCTTGGGCGCAGCCTTCCTCTTTGCCATCACCATTATCCTCATGCTCTACATCAAGGAGCCGCCTAAGAAGGCGTCGGCGAAGTCGGAAAGCAAAACGGCTGAAAGTCGCGAGGAGACTCCCAAGAAGGTGGCGCTCACCAAGATTCCTGTGGTTCGTCGCATGTTGCTAGCGGCAGCCGTCGCGCAGCTCAGCCTATTGCTCGTGCAACCCATCATGCCGATGTACATCGGAGAGCTCTCGGGACATCAGGGTGACATTGTGCTTGTGACAGGGATTGTGTTCTCTGCGGTGGGGCTCTCAGGGGTGATTGCCGCACCTATTTGGGGGATTGTCTCTGAGAAGATCGGTTTCCGACCGGCGCTTTACTCGGCGCTTTTTGGCGCAGCGGTCCTCAATATGGGGCAGGCGATTCCAGAGTCGTTGCTTGGGTTTTCTTCGTGGCGCTTCTTGGGGGGCTTAGCCTTTGCGGGCGTTTTCCCCATGATTAATTCGATTCTCACGATGAGTACGCCCCCAGAGAGTCGTGGTCGTATTTTCGGGCTCTCCTATACGGCGCAGCAGGTCGGTAACGTTATCGGGCCGATTTTGGGGGGCGCCATTGGTATCTATCTGCCGCTCAAATGGGTGGTTTTCCTTTCGGGGCTGGTGCTACTGCCGATTGCGATTTATTTGTGGATGAAGCGTCCCGTCGTCGAGGCCTCGTCGCGCGGCGAAGAGATGCCACTTTGAAGCGAAAACTCTCGAGCCTATTAAGTTTCTAAGAAACCGCCTGTAGACGGTATGGAAAATAGGTGTCAGCCTGATAAAATGGGCGCCGTTACGACACAATGGAATGCATGCTGTTTCCCTGCGTTGTGCGCGGCATGCAAGCAGAACAATGGATACTTTCATACTTGCCGTACTTTGCCTTTTAGGGGCACTGGCTATCATCGACCTGTTTGTGGGCGTCAGTAACGATGCCGTCAACTTTTTAAATTCAGCCGTCGGCAGCCGTGCTGCCCCTTTTTGGGTGGTGATGACGGTCGCGAGCGTTGCGGTGCTCACGGGCGCAACCTTCTCCTCTGGGATGATGGAGGTCGCCAAGACTGGGGTACTACAACCCGAGCACTTTACGTTTGCTGAAGTGATCGTGGTCTTTACGGCCGTGATGGTAACCGATGTATTGCTACTCAATACTTTCAATTCGTTAGGGTTACCAACATCGACCACGGTCTCGATCGTCTTTGAGCTACTGGGCGGCGCAACGGCCATGGCCTGCTACAAAGTTTGGTCCAGTGGGGCACCCTTTACCGATTTGGGGCTTTACATCAACTCTGGCAAGGCACTCGCCATGATCATGGCCATTCTGATCTCCGTCATCGTTGCCTTCATTGCCGGTCTCATCGTCCAATACCTCCTCCGTATCCTCTTTACCTTCCACTACGAACGCTATTACAAAATCTTTGGCGGACTGTTCGCTGGCGTTTCTCTTTCCGCGGTTTTTTACTTCTTGGTGCTCAAAGGGCTTCGAGGTGCTTCGTTTATGACGCCCGAGGCAGTTGCTTGGGTCGATCAGAATTCTGAGCTTTTGCTACTCTATTGCTTTATCGCTGTGACTGTGCTCGCGCAGGGGGCGATTCTGCTCTGCCGTCTCAATATCTTCCCCTTCATTATTTTGGCGGGAACCTTTGCGCTCGCGTTCGCCTTTGCTGGCAACGACTTGGTGAACTTCGTGGGCGTGCCGCTCGCAGCGCTTGAGAGTTTCCATCTCTTTACCGCGGCGCCAGGTGCTGATGCGGCCACGTTTACGATGGAGGGATTGCGCGCACAGACCACAACCCCCACGATCTATCTTGCCGCCAGTGGCGTGGTGATGGTGCTGACACTGTGGTTTTCTAAGAAAGCGCACCGTGTCATTCGCACGTCGATTAGCTTAGCGAGCGCGACGCGAGGCGGTAAAGAGCAGTTTGGCTCCTCGTTGCCCGCGCGTATCGTGGTGCGCGGTGCTATCCGTATCAACGAGATTCTGCATCAACTGATTCCCGCGGGCATTTTTGCGCAGCTCGGTAAACGCTTTGAGGCCAAGCGTCTCAAGCCTGATGAACAGCCGCTGCCATTTGATGCTATCCGTGCGAGTGTTAACTTGGTGCTCGCCGCTGGGTTGATTGCATCGGCGACGAGCCTGAAGCTGCCGCTCTCGACGACGTATGTCACCTTTATGGTTGCCATGGGAAGCTCGCTTGCTGATGGGGCCTGGGACCGAGAGAGCGCGGTCTATCGTATTTCTGGTGTGCTCACAGTGATTTCGGGCTGGTTCATTACGGCCTTTACGGCTTTCACAGTTTGCGCCGTCTTCTGTAGCCTCTTTATTTGGCTTGGCAAGTGGTTCATTCTCATCATGATGATTGTGGCGCTCTCATTTGTGGTGAAAACGAACTTCTTGACGAAAATGCCCACGGAAGAGGGGGCGGGGAAGATGCTCGCCAAGGGTGACAAGCAGAGCGTGCGTGAATTGCTCAACCGTTCGATCGATGACAATCTGCAGCGCACATTGAGCATTTTGGCCGATGGCCTTCGTGCGTTTTTGGCCGAAGATGAGGCGAAGCTCAAAGTGCTCAAGAGTCGTGCTGGAGCGCTCTACGATGACACGGCCACGGCGCGTGGTGACTACTACCAAATGGCCGTCGAAGGGGAGCATGGCACCAAGGCGGACCGTGACGCGCGTAATTTTTACTACCGCGCTTTCACGAGCATGAAGGAAGTGAGCCACTCACTGCGCGATCAAATGGGCGTGAGTGAAAACTACATCGCGAACTGCCACTCGCCCTTCCGCGGCGCAATGCATGATTACACTGCGCGTCTAGCTGCCGAGATCGACGGACTCAGGAAGAATTTCTCTAGCGGAGAATGCCGCCGTGTGTTGCGATTCCTTGAGGATGGACAACGACAGTTTATGACGCGTATTGCTGAGGAGCAGGTTTCGCTCAGAAAGAGTGAACTCTACCTTGGCTACATTCTCTTTACCCGTGAGGTAATTAACCGCTACCAGATGGTTAAGCTTCTGCAGCGTGAGCTCGAAAACGGGATCAACCCCAATATGCGTCAGCGTCAAGAAGCTGAACTTGTTGAACCCATTCGTCCCTCGGAGCGGTAGAATAACGGTTCAAAGGCCAGTGTGTCCTCTGGAGAGTAGGGGGCACACACAAAACAACCCGCTGTGTTAACGCACAGCGGGTTGTTTTCCTAATAGAGCAGTATTTGCGCTTAGCGCTCAAAGGCGCGGCGTCCTTTACTGTCGCGCTTCATGAGGCGCTCCTGTTCACGCTTCCACTCCTGTTTGCTCGCTTCGTCGCGCTTTTCAAACTCGCGTTTACCACGCGCTAAGGCGATCGTTACTTTGACGCGGTTGTTGGCGGAGAAGTGCAAGTCAAGCGGTACGAGCGTATAGCCGGCACGTTCAACTTTGCCGATGAGTTTCATGATTTCGCGTCGGTGCATGAGCAACTTACGCGTGCGGTTACTCTCAAGCGTTTCATGCGTGCAGACTTGATCGGCAGGGGTGAGGTGGGCGTTGCAGAGGAAAAGCTCCCCTTCACGCACGTAGATGTGTGCCAAGTTGATTTGCGCGCGTGAGGCACGCACGCTTTTGACTTCCCAGCCCCGCAGCACGATCCCCGCCTCGAAGCGCTCTTCGATGACGTAGTCGTGACGGGCACGACGATTTTGAATTGCTGACATAATGTGTGATCTTCAGTATGAGTTGACGTAATGGGCGCGACAGTGGTGAGCAGAGCTCCCGCTGCTGAAGGCTGGCGCCCAAACTTGTTGGAAGTGCGCTGATTGCGTTTACTTCCAGGCTGTGAGATAGAGTGAATTGTAGCGGTTTTTGTTGCTCGGTCAGCAACTCGGGTGACTTTTGATTGGTGAGGGTGCGGTGAAAATCACGATTGTCGAAGTGGGGGAGAGCTCCCCCGAGGAACTTCAATTGACGCTGCCCGAGGGCGCAGATATTGCGGCGGCGATTAGTGCGGCAGGTCTTTCTTACAATGAAAGCGATGCGGTAAGCCTTTGGGGGCGTCGCGCGCATTGGGATACGCCGCTGATGGAGGGTGCACGCGTCGAACTTGCGCGCGCCCTGCGCTGTGATCCTAAGCGGGTGCGGCGCGAGCACGCTGCAGCACAAGGTGACATCCGTATTGTGACGCGCGGCAAAGGGCGCCACGGCGGGCGCAGGCGCGAAGAGACGCCGAACGATTAACGCCGCCAGCGCGTGCCGCCCCTCGCAAGCGTTACCGCCTCTTTGAGTTTATGGCGCTCAGTGTAAGCGTTAAGCACGCTAAGCGCAGCGTGCACTTGGTCGCGCGAACTTCGCCACAAGTTGTTACAATGGCGGCTAGCTAGTCGAACAGATTGGTCCAGGCCGATCATCCAAACAACAGCAATAAGAGCTCTGCGCCACGATGCGCACCCTTTGACAGAAAAACCTCTACCCACGCTAATTTCCCCAAGCGCGGCAGTTCAGTGCGCGCTTTTCGGTGTGCGGTGAAAAACTCACACAAACAACTGTCAGAGGCGTTTTTGAGCCACATTGGGTTTCACATGCCCCTGTTGGATCGCCTTGGATTTTCCCTTGAAAAAATTTGCACAAGGAACTCTTAAAGTGGATTGGTTGAGTGAAATTGTCTCCGTACTAAACGGATACTTGTGGTCCTACATTTTGATTGCCATGCTCATTGGCTTGGGCCTGTGGTTTACGGTTCGCACAAAGTTTGTCCAGATCACGCAGTTGCGTGAAATGTTCCGCCTTGTGACCGAAGGCGCGACCGCTAAGCCGCGTGCGGGGCACATCTCGACGTTTCAAGCCTTCTGTGTGTCGACGGCCTCTCGTGTAGGCGTTGGCAACATTGCAGGTATTGCGATTGCGGTGGTGGCGGGTGGCCCTGGCGCCATTTTCTGGATGTGGGTCATTGCGACCATCGGTGCGGCCACGGGGTTTGTCGAGTCGACGCTCGCACAGATCTATAAGGTGCCGCGTCAGGGTGGCGGCTTTTTGGGTGGCCCAGCGTACTACATCGGCAACGTGTTGCGTAGTCCGTTCTTTGCTTGGCTCTTTGCGGTACTGATCTCGGTGACCTACGGCCTGATCTTTAATTCCGTACAGGCCAATACGATTGCCGCTTCGATTCATACCACCTTCTCCGTGGATCCTCAGACCACGGGTATTGCGATTGCGGCCTTTACCGCGTTGGTGATTTTTGGCGGCATGACGCGTATTGCTAAGGTGGTGGGACTTATGGTGCCTTTTATGGCATGTGCCTATCTGCTTGTGGCGATCATCGTTACCGTGATGAACATCACCATGGTGCCTGCGGTGTTTGCGCAGATCTTTAAGGCCGCTTTCGGTCTTGATGCCGCGATCGGTGCTGGCATTGGTGTGGCGATGATGACCGGTATTAAGCGCGGGCTCTTCTCCAACGAAGCAGGTATGGGTGCTGTGCCGAATGCGGCAGCCGCAGCTGATGCGACGCACCCTGTGAAGCAGGGGCTTGTGCAGGCGCTTGGTGTGTATTTCGACACGCTCCTTGTGTGCACGGCCTCGGCCATGTTGGTGCTCCTTTCGCCTGATTGGGCGAGCTCTGGCAAGACGGGTATTGAACTCGTGCAGCTCGTGCTGAAGGGTCAGCTTGGCGGCTGGACGAGCTACTTCATTTCGATCGTGGTGCTCTTCTTTGCGTTTAGCTCCATCATCGGTAACTACTTCTACGGCGAAATCAACATGGACTTCATCAGCAAGAGCCCTTGGGCTCTGCAGATCTTCCGTCTGTTTGTCGTGATCATGGTGTATGTGGGCTCGGTGGCTAAGCTCTCCTTTGTGTGGGACCTCGCTGACCTCTTTATGGCGCTCATGGCTATGCTCAACCTCGTGGCGATTGCGCTGCTTGGTAAGTATGCGTTTGTGGCCATGAACGACTACCTTAAGCAGAAGAATGCGGGTGTGCGTAACCCTGAATTCGATCCGAAGGTGATGCCCGATCAGACGGGTATCCTCTGCTGGCCGCGCCATAAGGATGAAGAACTTGTTCAGGACTAAGTTAATCTGATCTCTGAGAGGTTTTACGCTTCGGGCGGATGCTCCTTTTATTTGGAACGTCCGCCCTTTTTATTGCCCCTGAGCAATGACCTAACTCCCTCCCTCCCATTCGGGAGGGGTGTAGTTACCTCCCTCAGGAATTAGTGCAAAAGAACTAATACTTATGTAAAGCGTTGATATTGCTAAGAAATTATTAGATATATAGGGTTTTCCCTAGCCATTACCAACGGACTATTCCCCTATTCTTAACGCTCCCTTAAACTTAAGGGCATAGGTGAGAGGGCGTTTTAGCGCTCTTTTACTTAATACCGTGCGACACACGGAAATTAAGGCCAACACCCCAAAGCGTTCATGACACGCCGCCGATCCAAGCCGGTGTCCATGAATGGCGGTTGGAATCCCATCGCCTAACCCGTTACCCAAGAGCGGGTTTGTCATGTGAGTAGGGAATGCAAATACCACCCCAAGGAGAAACTATGTCTAAACTCAACATGAAGCCGCTTGCGCTTGCCGTAGCCCTTTTCGGGCTTTGGATGAGTGCACCGGCTGAGGCTGCCAATAACAATGCAGTTTGTGCTGGCTGCCATGCCACCATCGCAAAGGATCATGCGGGTGCGGTGCACGCCAAGATTGACTGCGCATCCTGCCACCCTGGTACGCAAGATCACCTGAAGAATGTTAAGTCGCGTCCGCAGACCAATATGGATCCTGCCAATTGCGGCGGCTGCCATCAGGAACAGTACAAGAGCCTCTTTACCATGTCCGACAAGGGTGCTCGTCTTTCCAAGAAGGAAATGACGGGTCCCGCGCCTGACCCCTTCTTTGACCGTGCGCTCGGTGCGCATGGCTTCACGAAGGAGCACGATGAGCCGCGTGGCCACGGCATGATGGTGATCGACCAGTTTGCGGTTGATCGCGCGTTCGGCGGTCGCTTCCAGCCCAAGGATGGCTGGCTCTACTCGACGTTGCCTGACGGCAAGAGCTACAAGGCTTGGGATGTGCTGAAGGATCTGGAACCGGACTCCACGGGTCAGAAGAGCTTCAAGCCGGGGACGGCCACGGCTGCGAACGCGGTTTGCTGGTCCTGCAAGAGCTCCGATGCGATGCTCGATTGGGCTTACATGGGCGATAAGGTTGACGGTGCCAAGTGGAACCGTGGCTCTGACCCTGTGGCGCTCGTTCGTACCGTCCAGCACGCCATCAACTGCAATATCTGCCACGATCCGCACTCGGCCAAGCCGCGTATTCAGCGCGATGCGTTGATTGATGCGATGACCCGTGACGATGATGCCAACGTCTATAAGACCAATGCGGCGAATCAGACGACGGTTGAAGTCCGTGACGCTGGCGTGCGTGGCTTTACGCGTAAGCTTGGCTACCTCGGCCGCTCTGACTCTCGTTTGATGTGCGCACAGTGCCACGTCGAATACGTTTGCAACCCTGGTATCGATGCCAAGACGGGTGAGAAGATTGGCTTTGATAATCGCCTCACGAACCACTTCCCGTGGAAGAATGCCGACCAGATCGACGCTTACTACGATAAGATCGGCTTCCGTGACTTTAAGCACAATCGCACTGGTGCGTTGCTCGTGAAGATGCAGCACCCTGACAGCGAAACGTTCTTTGGTTCGACCCACGACAAGGCTGGTGCGGAATGCGCGACCTGCCATATGCCGAAGGTCAAGGATAAGAACGGCAAGACCTACACCCTGCACTGGGCTACGTCGCCGAAGCACTACATCAAGGAAACCTGCTTGACCTGCCATAAGGACAAGACGGAAAAGCAGATGGTTACCGCCATCGACACGATGAAGAATCACTTCCGCGGCAAACTGCGCGAAACCGAAGCCCGTATGGACGACATGTTTGATGCGTTCGATATGGCAAAGGTCGCGGGTGTTGACGAAAAGGTTCTGGATGAAGCCCGTAAGCTGCACTCCACCGCCCACCTCAACTGGGAATACTGGACGGCTGTGAACGGTGCGTACTTCCACAATCATGAAATGGCTGTTCGCAGTCTTGCCAAGGCTGCCAAGGCGGCAAGCGACGCTAGTGCGCTGCTTCGCAAGGCCATCGATGAGAAGAATGCTCAGAACGCGCAGAAGAAGTAAAACTCCTGCCATCTGACTAACGCTCAAAGCGGGCGGGGTTGCTCTCAAGGACCCCGTCCGCTTTTTCAAATTCAGCTTTTCTTAACGGTTGATTCGTTAGAATGATGCCCCAGTCCTTTTTTCCATCTTCCTCTCTGATTTGTTGAGACTCCCCCAATGACTATCGATGAGATCACGCTCTACGCGCTTTTTGTCGTGATGACCCTTCTGGCTATGGCGTTTGTGATACCGACGCTTACGCGTGTGGGGCAGACGCATTCGGCAGAGGCTGAGACGCTCGAGCATCGGCGTGCGCTATCGAGCGCTCTGCGTGATGAAATGGCGCGGCTCAAAGAAGATCGAGATCGCGGGCTGTTAGCTGAGGGGGACTACAGCGCGGCGCTAGAGGATATCGAGCGGCGCGTACTTGAGGAAACTCGTGAGCTCAACGGAAACCACGAAGCGCGCACGTATCGGCCTGCACCCGTCATTGCTGCCGTGGCAGCGCTCTTTGCCGTGGTGACGATTATGGGCTACGGTCTCAAAGGCTCGCCCGAGCTGATGCGACTTGCGGACGACCAGAAAGTGCTCGAAGGTAAAGCCAATATCGAGCAACTCGAGACCTACCTCAAAGACAATCACAAAGATGGGCGCGCTTGGGTGTTATTAGCTCGACAGCGTGCCGCGAAGGATGACTTTGCGGGGGCGGTTGAGGCCTACCGCACGGCGCGCGAGGTGATGACGAAGGTGCGTAACGACCCCTCAGTCTCACTGGAAATGGCCGCTGCGTTGCTGACGACGCGCAACGAGCGCAACACGCGTGAAGCGCTTCCGCTACTAGAGGCCGTGCATAATCTCAACCCCGCTGATGAGCGCGTCACGCAGCTCTTGGTGATGGCCGCCACTGACCTTGAAGAGTGGCAGATGGCTGCCAACGCCGTTGAAACGCTTTTGGGGAGCATGAACCCCGAGAGCCCCTCCTACATGGAGGCGCGTGAGATGCTCGATCGACTGCGTAGCATTGAGCAGCGCGCCGCCCAAGCAAAAGTCAAGCGCGAAAAAGAGAAGGCTTCTGAGTAGTCTAACGAGGGGTGGTGGGCGCTGGCGCTCTTTACGTGCTAGCAGGCGCCCACCTCGCGCATTAGAGGCGCGTTGGGACTGAGAGTGGCGGCTCACCGTCGGTGAATTCAGGCCAGCTCAACGTTTGCCACTGCTCGGTGAGCGAAGCTCTCAGAAACGCGGCGTCACGCTCTAGTGTGAGCGTGAGTTCGGCGCCCTCCTCTTGTGCGAGTACAAAAAGCCGCGCGCGCAGTAGCGCTGCGGCAAAGCTACCCCAATTCTCAAAGCGAACTGCGGCCTCGGTCACACAGCGTGCTTCGTAGCGCTCGGCCGCAGCGACGGTAAGCACGCCCGCCTCGATAGCGAGCATCAAGAGCGCGGCCGCATCAGAGAGCTCGAGCGCGCGTAGGCGGCTCCAGTCATCGCTCTCTCGAAACGCGTCGACCACCATACGGCGCCGCGTCATGGCGCGAGCGGCTTCTCGATCCGAGGCGCTTGGTTGAAAGCCACTCCAACCAAAGGTATTTTCGTCAGTGAGTAGCTTACGCACGTTGGCCGCGTTGGTGAGCTTACGGTAAAGCCGTGTGATGGGGTTACCCTCGGTAATGTGCAGAAACTGTTCACGAAAGTCCGTGGGTGACATAATCCCAAGCTCTGTTGAGAGCGTATGCAGGACTTCGTACTCAGGGAGCGGTGCGTCGGGGTTAAAGCCCTTTGTGTAGAGCGAAAAGCGCGCGAGCGCCTTCGCACACGCATGCCAAGGAAACTGTGCCCAAGGTGCATTCACAGGCGTGCGGCCTAGTTTGCCTAGTTCTGCTTCAAGCGCGAGGCAACGCTCTATGGCGTCGGCTAAATCGGCCGAGGGCATTAGCAGCTCGAGAGGGCTTTCTTCGTCAAACATAGGTGTCTCTTCTCAGCAGGTTGGGACTTAGTGTTGAGCGCTATGTAGTGTCATTTCGCACGGCGTGGCCTTGCAGTGAAAGACCGCACGGAATCGGTCACCAGCGCTGTCGGTGAGGATCAGGTCATCGGGGCGAAAGAGTGCACGGTCATGCGCTTGTAGCAACTCAGGAAACGCTTTGAGCATTTTCGGGCACAGTTTGAGCGTAGCACGGATACAGTGGCGACAGGTCATGAGCGCCGCATCCTTGACGGGTACTAGCTCAAACGCGGGTGCTAGCACCCGAGCACCATGCTGCTCGTAAAAGGCTTGTGCTCGCGCGTTAGCCACGTTGGCTCGGTAGTCCACAAAGCGTGATGGAAAGGGGGCGGTGGCATTGACGGGAGCACGCTTCGTTGGAGGAAGCGCCGCCGCGAGCGCCGCATCGAGCGCTAAGCACGCTTGGCGACGCAATTCGTTTGCGAGCGAGGCGGGCACAAAGGCGTTGAGCGCCTCATCGAGCTCGAGATCCGCTGGTGCGAGCGCATAGCGTGTCTCGCCCATTTTGAGCAGATTATTGATGAGGGTATCACGGTTGCGCGTGGCATCTTTTGGGGGCTCGTGCGCAAAGGCTATGCTCGCGCTCGCTTCGGCGACGCGCGCACCTCTGTTGTCAAGCGCCGCAAGATGAAGAGTGAAACCCTCTTGAGAAAGCGCAAAGCGCGCGGCGATCGGAATGCGCCGCGTAGCAGTCTCGCCGCTTAATACCTTCATAAAGGCCTGATCGCGGTTACGTAGCAGTAGCGAGCCGCGCGTGAGACCCGTGGGGATTTCACGCCGCCTCAGGATGAGCTTGAGCCGTCCATGTGCCGCCGCATCAATACGGTTAACTGCGAGCCCACTGAGCTCGCCATGGTCATCGAAATAGGTGAAGCCGTCGCCATTTTTGAGCACAATGCCCGCTGCGGGCTTTAGCGTGATGACGCCAGGCTGAATCTCTTGCACCACCCCCACGGGCTGCCCAGCGTTTTTAGGCGTGCTGAGTTCAACGAGCTCATAGGGCTTATCGTATTGACGTCCGTGAATGAAGTAGTCGGTCGCGCCGCGGTTAAAGCTCTTTTCAGGCTCGGGTGTAAAGCGCAGTTCACTCTTACCAAGCGAGGCACGTGTGAGTTCAGGGTGCGCGGCGAGTATCGCATCAAGCTTTTGACGGTAGTAGGCGGTGATGTTTTTGACGTAGAGCACGTCCTTCAGACGCCCTTCAATTTTGAACGTACTCACCCCCGCGGCAATCATCGCCTCAAGATTGTCGCTTTGGTTGTTGTCTTTGAGTGAGAGGACATGCGAATTTTTCGCCAAGACTTGCCCATCAAGCGTTTCCACATCATAGGGGAGACGACAGAACTGCGCGCATTCACCCCGGTTGGCGCTACGCCCCGTCATGGCTTGAGAGATGTAGCATTG
Organism: uncultured Sutterella sp.; assembly: GCA_902463725.1. Classification (GTDB taxonomy): domain Bacteria; phylum Pseudomonadota; class Gammaproteobacteria; order Burkholderiales; family Burkholderiaceae_F; genus Sutterella. The sequence continues at coordinate 126,525 of CABQGK010000001.1, forward strand.
CCCCGAGTAGCTGACGCAGAGCGCACCGTGAATGAACGCTTCAATGCGAGCGGTTTTGAGCGCAGCGCGCGTGGTCGCAATGTCCTCGAGCGACATTTCACGGGCGAGCACCACCTGAGAAAATCCCACGGCTTCCAAAAAAGCTGCCTTCTCAGGCGTGCGAATATCGCACTGCGTCGATGCGTGCAATTCCACGTCGGGCATGGGGCCCATCAGTAGCCCCATATCTTGCAGGATTAACGCATCGACCCCTGCGTCGGCCGCGGCAAAGGCGATGCGACGCGCCTCTTCGAGCTCAGCATCGGTAAAGAGCGTGTTGAGCGCCATGAAGGCGCGCGCGCCATAGCGGTGCGCGTACTCAGTGAGTTTAGCAATATCATCGAGCGAGTTACCTGCCGCATGACGCGCGCCAAAGGCTGGCCCCCCAATATAGACAGCATCCGCTCCATGGTCGATCGCGGCGATGCCGATGGTTGCGTCGCGCGCTGGGGCGAGCAGTTCAAGGTCGTGATGCCCGATCATGGCGTTTGACGGTTTTGTTTGATGAAGTCAGAAAAGCTCTGCGTAATGCCGTAACGCTCTGGGTTCTTGGGCCCAATCTGCGCGCAACGCTCGATCTTGAGGAAGTCGGCAAGCGTATCGTCGCCAGCGGCACGGGCAAAGCTCGCGGCACTCGACTGATTGTCGGTGCAGTAGTCGCGATAGGCCCCCGCACGCAGTAGCACTTTCACCGCTTCGCGATTCGGACGGCGTGCCGCCATCATGAGCGGGGTCACGCCAGCGCTCGTTTGCGCATTGACATCCGCGCCTGCTTTGAGCAACCGCTCAATGAGCGGCACATTGGCTTCGGTGGCGGCGTAGTGCAAAGGGGTCCAGCCCTTATCAAGGTTGACGTGCGCGCCGCGCTTGAGGAGCTCCTCAACGTCGTCAGCGCGATTTTTGATCACCGCCATCATGAGTGGCGTTTCACCATAGGCGTTGGGCATATTCACGTCGATGAGTTCATTTTTGAGAAGCTCCTCGACCACGTGCCAGCTATCCGAGCGGTACGCAAAGGTGAGCAACGTATCTTTGTTTGGGAGCGTGAGATTGGGGTTCATCCCCTTGGCAATAATGCTGCGCACCGTGTTGACATCACCAATCATCACGGCTTGTTGGATGCGGGAGACGTTTTTCCCCATCTCGTTAAGCTCTTCTTGGCTGATCACGGTACCATCGGGCCCTGTCAGTTGAGTGCGCTGCTCGGCGCTAGCGTCTTCGGGCAGGGCCGCGATCGCGGTGGCAGAAAGAAGTGAGCCCGCCAAGAGGGCGAGCGCAAACGCGTGTTTCATGAATCGGCTCCAAAAGCTTGGGCAGTAGTGCTTGCGCTGTGCTGCCCGTGAGCAGCGTGTGTAGCGTACAAGTGGACTGCCCGTATGAGTACGGTTAGGTAAGCGCAATCGGCAGACGGAAGAAGTCGATGGCGGTTTGTGTCGTCACGCGCGCCACTTCTTCAATGTCGATGCCGTGCACTTCAGCAGCAGTTCGTGCAATGTGCGGTACGAAGGCGGGCTCACAGCGTCGGCCGCGTAGCGGCACCGGTGCCATATAGGGCGAATCTGTCTCGAGCATAAATTTCCCTAGTGGGAGTCCCGCGCAGACTGCACGCAGTGCATCGTTGCGCTTAAAGGTGAGCGAGCCCGTAAAGCTAACGAGGCCACCTGCATCGATAGCGCGCAACGCGCACGCTAGCGTATGCGAGTAGCAGTGCATCACAAAGCCCATGTCGCCTGCGTGCATCTCTTCGAGAATATCGAGTGCCTCGGGTTCGCTATCGCGAGCATGAATGACCAAGGGCTTACCGAGAATGCGCGCGGCTTCAATGTGCATGCGGAAGCGGCGTCGTTGCCACTCGAGCGGCTCTTTGCACCAGTAAAAGTCTAGCCCAGTCTCGCCTACGGCTACGATAGAAGGGTGAGAGCAGTGGTGAACAATCGTTTCGAGCGTGGTTTCGGGGGCGTCTTCAAACTCGGGGTGTAGCCCCCAAGCACCAAAGATCACATCAGGGTGTGCGGCAGCAAGCTCGAGCACTTTGGGGTAGTCGTCTTCATCACAGCCAATGACCACGCTCGCGCAGACATTGGCAGCTTGCATTCTGGCGACGACGGCATCACGATCCTCGTCGAAGTCGCTCGCTTCGATGTGAGAGTGCGAGTCGATGAGCGGTGTTTTTGTGAGCGCTAGTGTTTCTTGCGTCATAAAAATTGTTGGTTAATCAGGAGTTTGCGTGCATTTTGCACGGTAGCGCGCCCAAAGTCCAGCAAGCAGCAGGTAGATCAGTGCCTGTAGCGCGAGCTCAAGGAGCATGGGAGCCACTGTGCCAAGTGCCGCCCCGTCCTGAGAGAGCGCCACGATGGCGCGAATCCCGGGCGTGGAGGGTAGCAGATGCGCGAACCCCGCGACAAAGGGGTGCTCAATATTGCTCGCTGGCCAAATCGCTCCTGAGATAAAGACAGCGGGGGCAGAGACCATCACAATGCCTTGCGTGCTATAGCGGTTTGTACCGATCAGAAGTGCCACAAAGAGTGAGAAAGCACAGACATCAAGCGCATAAAGCGCGCCAGCAGCCAGCACCCCAAACGCGTTACCCATGGAGCCGTACTCATTGAACCAGAAGTCAAACCCCTGCATATAGCCAAACCAGAGCAGGGCGAGCGCCCAGAAGGACGTGAGGAGCGCGGAGCCACGCCGCACGGGCCAGCGTAGAACCTCTTTGATAAAGGGTGCCGTGGCGGGTGTTTCGAGCCAAGCTCCCACACTGAACGTTATCAGCATGAGCATGATGGCTTGCAGAATCACTGGGGCCACCACGGGTACGGTGTAGTTACCGTAGCCGCCGATTTCGTTAAAGCGGTAGAAGATCTCCAGATCAGGCATGGCAAGGCGTGACTGTTGCGCGAGCAGCGCCGGCGGCGTATTGGCGAGGTAGACCTCGGCAGCATCGAGCTTGCGCTCTGCGTCAGTGATCACCCCGCTGATGGCGCTCTGCACGGCACGCCCCTTAACGGGGAAAGCGCCGCTGGCGCGAACATGAATGGAGCTATTTTCCCCTCGCGCGAGCGAGCGCTCAAAGTCATGGGGGATCGTTACGACGACGCTTGCACGCTCACGCTGGTAGAGATCCCACGCTTCGGCGGAGTTCTGCACAATGGCGGTGATATCGACCGTGGGAGAGGCGTCAAGCGCGTTGATAAAGTTACGCGAGGCGCTACTGTGATCGAGGTCGAGCACGGCTGTGGGGATATGCTCAATTTGCTGATTGCTGTAGGGCCAAGCGTAAAAAACAAGATAGAAAGCGACGGCAACGAGTGCCACGACGAGCGTATCGCGTGAGAAGGCGTATTTTTTGCTTGCTGCAGCAAAAACCTGCCACCAGCCCCATCCTGCCGTTTTATGGCGTATCTGGGCTTCAGCTAAGGGCGCCCCAGCGGCTACAGCAGACTCTTGTGCTGCCCAACGATGCATGCGCCAACTTAAAATGGACAAGCCCGCTGTGCCTGCAATGAGAATAAAGAGCGCGAGTTTGCCAATGTTCGTTAGCACGTGATCCACGGGAGATCCGAGCGCCATGCATTCGCCTTGGATCGCAAGGTAGTGCGTAAGCGGCAGCAGTTTCCCAAAGAACGCAGCCCCTGGCGTCATCGACTCAAAGGGGTAGGAAAAAGCGGTAAAGGGGAAGGTCGGCGCGAAAATCGCCACCACGCCCGTGAGCGCAAGCACCCACGTTAGCGAGAGCGAGGCAACGAGCATCACGACGGCAGCCGTGGCGCCCATGAGGGTGACCCCTGCAACGAGCCAAAGCGCGATGGAGCCCGCAGAGAGCCACCCCTCTAGACCGGCAAACCAAGCCACCCATGCCGAAATGAGTAGCGAGTAAAGCGCCACCCAGGGTAGCGCTTTACCTAAAATCGCAGCGCTCGGGGCGTAGCGCGCCTGGGCGAGCAACTCGCGCACACCACCATCGCGCCACTCTCGAACCAGTACACCGGCGAGAGTAATGGCGAGTCCAAGAACCAGCAGTCCAGGCACGAGTGTGGCAAGCAGATAGCGGTTGAAATTAAAGGCGGTGTTTCCTTCAAAGTACACATCGGGCTCTTCGATGCGCAGGTTTCGAGCATTCGCGTCGAGCGTGCCTTGGCGTAACTTTGTGATGGCGCGAGCCGCGTGAGCGCGCTTGAGCTCCGCCACCGCGAGCTTAAGATCCACTTCGAGAATGGTGCCGATGGCGTAGTAGCTCTTATTGATAGAAATCCGTACGGGCTCGCCGCGCGCGGCAGCCGCTTCGCGAGAGAAATTCGTCGGAATCACAATGCTCGCGTAGACGCTACCGGCCTTGAGCGCTCCGTCTGCGGCCCCGCTACTCGGGTAAGAAACCAGTGAGATAGAGGGAATCGCATCAAAGGCTGCGACCGTCTCCCGTGCACTAGGTCCTGCATCGAGGTTAACGAGCGCGACGGGTAGCCGCTGCATGAGGCCCGTGCCAAACATCAACGCTACGAGTGTGACCCAAAATAGCGGCAATACGATGCCCGTGATCCATTCGAGCGGTCGCTCGGCCCAGCCCTGAACTTCACGCTTTGCGATTTCCCACAGTGAGAGCCACCAAAGAAGCATAGTGCGCCCCGTGAGCCTTAGTGCAGGTTCGCTGTATCGACAATGGCACTCATCCCGGGGCGCATCCCCTCAACGGGCGCAGTGGGGCGAGCGCGCACTTCAAAGCTCCGTAGGTCGTAGCCAGAATTCTGTCGCGTCGCACGCCACGTGGCGTAGCTGCCGCGCGGATTGAGCCAGTAAACCTCGAGCGTGACGTTGCGCTTGAGCGCCGGTAGCCATGCGTTGAGCTTGGTGCCTTTGCTGAGCGAAGCGAGTTCTTCTTCACGCACATTAAAGGTGACCCATTGATCGTTGAGGTCCGTGAGCATGATGATGGGGAAGCCCGCAGGGATCACTTCGCCCGTCTGCATCACAAGGCGGGTGACTTCGCCTGCCACGGGGCTCTTCACGAGTCCCTCGCCCGCGAGACTTTCCACCTCGGAGACGCCGCCCGCAGCTTGTGCAACGAGCGCTTTGGCAGCGGCTTTTTCTTCTTTGCGAGCCCCTTCGCGAACGGCGGAGAGTTTGGCAGCGGCCGCCGTAGTGATCTCACGCGCGGCAGCGAGCTGTGCGCTCACTTCGTCATGGCGTTGTGCGGAAATGAGCCCTTCGCGATAGAGGGCGTCCACGCGGTTAAAGGATTTCTGCGCAAGGGTGAGGGCGGCACGCGCACGTTCATAGTCCGCCTCAGCAGCTTCTTTTTCCTGAATGCGCGCGCCCGTATTGGCCATATCCTCTTTGGCTTGGGCGGCTTGCTCTTGTGCACGGACTTGCGCGAGTTTGGCACTAATTTCGGGGATGGCAATTTCAGCCACCAAGTCGCCAGGTTTCACAACATCGCCCTCGTGCACGTTCAGTCGCACGAGGCGCCCAGGGATTTTCGCTGATACGGATACCGTGGTTGCATCGACCATCCCTTGTAGCGGCACGGGGGCTGGGTGCAAGCTCTGCCAAATGCCCCAGCCAATAAAACCGAGGATGCCGAGTGTGACGACGCTACCGATGACAAGCGGCGTCTTGGAAGGGGAGGAAAGGCTATTTTGCGTCTCAGAGGTAGTCATAGCAGTAGATCGAATTTTTTAGTAAACAGCAACCGTATCGGGGCGGCTCAAAGTGTTCGGGAAGTCATCCATGACGCCCGCGGCGGCATGAAGCATCGCCCAACTGACAATGAATTGATAGGCAGCCACGCGGCGGCTGAGTTCTGCGGCAATCATCTGCGTGCGAGCAATATCAACGTCGTTGGCGGTGCTGAGCCCCTCACTGAAGGCCTTTTCGCGTAGACGGAGATTTTCGCTAGCAAGTGCCACGTTGCTTGCGCTCAGAAGATACTCATCTCGATATTGGTTGGCTCTCAGAAAAGCCGTTTCGATGGCGGTACGAATTTGATTGACAGCTTCACTGCGCGCAGCGTCCGCGCTATCAACCAAATCTTGGGCAGCGGCCACTTTGGCAAAGCGATCACGGTCACTCCATAGCGTAAACGTCACCCCCACGCCAGCAATCCAATCGGGTTCGACCACCGAGAGATAATGCTTAATGAGGTTGCGCGAGCCAAAGGCGAACACCTTAGGTTTGAAGTCTGCCGTGGCTGCGCGCACGCCTTGATCGGCCTGTGCGCGTAGGCTGGTGATGCGCCGTAGCACGGGTGAGTTGGCCATGGCACGATCCTGCCATGCGGAGAGGGTGCCAAGATCGCCCTTGAGAATGAAGAGGGGACTGCTGAGTGCGGGGACTGTATCGGCGCGTAACGTGTTGGCGAGCTCGCGCTCGGCAATGTCGAGATTGGTGCGAGCTTTTTTCAGTTCACGCTCTGCGGTGTCGCGTGCGACCTCAACCGCGAGGCGCTCGAGTTTGCTGATGAGTCCCTTCTGTTCAAATCGTTTAGCGCGTTTCAGCTCGTCTTCCTGATCGGCGAGCGCACTTGCGCGTAGTGCCTCAATGCTTTGCGCTAGCTGCACCCCCCAGTACTTGGCTACCAGCTCCGCGTCAAGGGTGCTGAGGCGAGCGTCGCGCTCAGCAAGCGTTTCGGTCACTTTTTCTGCGAGCACCGCCTTTTGCGCATCAATGAGACCACCAGTGTAGATGGGCCAAAGCGCATCGAGTGAGAGTCGCGGACCGTCGAGTTTGGTTTTGATGTCGACAGTGAGGTTTGAGAGTCGTGACTGCGCGCCCGCTAGGGCTGGACCCAAAGCCTGCCGCATGGCAGCGGGGAGCTGCGCGAAACCTTGCCCGATGGCAGCGCCCACATTGCCCATCGCATCGCCCATGTCGAGCGAGATGTTTTTCGTGCCATAGATCTGCTTAAATGCGAGCTCAACGCGCGGCCCACCGAGCGAGCGTGCCGACTCTTGCTCGTGTTGCGCACGGGCTATGCGCGCGTTGTCCGAGCGAAGAATATCGGCTTTGTCGTGAAAGAGGGTGCGCGCCTCCTCGTAGCTAAGTGGCGCTTCGAGCAAGGTAGGCTTCTCTGCAGCACAGAGCGGCGCAACCGCGCCGAGCGCGAGGAGCAATAGGGAGAGTCTGAGCATTTTCTCTGATGTCGTCCCGTCCCGCACAGAGAATATACACGCCAGTGCGCCGGACAGAGGCGAAGGCAAGTTCCTAAAGGCCTTTATGTTAGCAGTAGTTGGCTGGCTTTGCGAGAGGGCGCTCTTGATTGCAAGGCAGCTTGCGTTGTCAATCGCCTCAGATGCTAGAGATAAACGCTCAAAACGCCCTGCTGAGCGGTAGTAGAATGTTTTGGTCACTCGAGAGCTTGGCTCGCATTGCGCTGAGCTCTGCGTTGCTCTCATAGAAGCAGAGCGAACATCATTTTTGGAGGAAACATGCGCTACAGCGATATTTATACGGAGGCGCCGGCGGATCCCAATACGGCGGCTAACCTCGGCCCCTTGGCACCTTTGCCAGGGGTGTGGCAGGGCAACGAAGGGGTGGATACGCACCCGCAGGTTGATGGCCCTGAGACCGAGCCCTATCACGAAACTTGGCGCTTTGAGCTTTTGGATCCTCAGAACAATGGCCCGCAGGTGCTCTACGGCCTGCGCTACCACGTGGCGATCACAAAGCCCGATGAATTAAATGCCTTCCACGAACAGGTCGGACACATTCTTTGGGAACCAGAGACGGGGAAAATATTCATGACGCTCTCGATTCCGCGTGGCCAAGTGGCCATGGCGGTGGGTCAAGCAAAGCCTGGTGACAAACAGTTTACGTTACGCGCTGTGCGTGGCAGCACCGAGTGCGGCATTGTCTCCAACCCCTTCCTTGAAGAGGCGTTCCGTACCGATGCCTGGGAGATCACTTTCCGCTTTCTTGAGGATGGGAGGTTTGAGTATGATCAGCGCACCACGCTCACCATCCCCAATGTGCCGCAACCCTTTGCGCATACCGACCACAACCGCTTGCATCTCGTTGCAGCAGTGGCGCCGAATGCGGCGATGATTGAAGCGGGGCTCTTGAACCGCAACCCACAGTAAGGCATCCACTTTTTTTCTGCCGCGACCGCCAAGCAATGCACGCGCACCACGCGTCACGCAACGCTGGCCTGGCGCGGCTTTTTCTATTTTCAGTTCGCAAAAACGAGGAAAATCTTTGCTCTGTCGTGCGTTTTTTGCCGCTGCTCGGTATGCTTAGCACCATAGCTCTGGGACGCCTCCTTTTCCCCAGCTAATTTCCCAAATCCATCCTCCGTGACGAAATGACAATCTTTGCACGCGCCATGGCGCTGTTAGGACTTTGCGCCATCCTCTCTTTCCCTCAGCTTTCGGCTGCCCGAAGTGCAGCTGAGCTACAAGCTGCTTGCCATCGTGAGGGACGTCCTTGTGTAGGGCTAGTGCTCTCTGGGGGTGGCGCGCGTGGCTTTGCACACGTTGGCGTGCTCAAGGTGCTCGAAGAGCTCCATATCAAAGTCGACGTGGTCACGGGCACCTCCATGGGAAGTATGGTTGGCGGGGCGTATGCGGCGGGCTACACCGCCAATCAGCTCGAAGACATTATCAAGAGTGTGGATTGGACGCGCATGTTTGCCTCGCGCCCAGAGCGTGAAAACCTTCCGTGGCGTCAGAAGCGACAGGACTTCAATAACCTCTCCACCAATTCGGTCGTGATTACCAAGTCGGGTGAAGTGCAGTTTCCCGATAGTTTGGTGCCTTCGCAGGAGCTCAATCTCTTTTTGGAAAAAGAAACGGGGGTGGTCAATCACGTCAATGACCTCTCGGCGCTTGCGATTCCTTTTGCAGCGGTGGCTACCAACTTGGTGGATGGTGAGCGCGTCGTTCTACAGAAGGGGGTGAATTTAGCGGCGGCGATGCGCGCTTCGATGTCGGTGCCAGGGGTGTTTGCGCCCATTACGATGGGCGATAGGATTCTTGTTGATGGCGGTCTCGTGGATAATTTGCCCGTGGATCTCGCGCGTGAAATGGGCGCAGAGGTGATCATTGCCGTCAATGTGGGCACGCCACTACTCAAACGTGAAGAACTCACAAGTGTGGTCACCGTGATGGGGCAGATGGTGAATTTGCTCACCGAGCAAAACGTCAAGCGCTCGATCGCCTCACTCAAAGCGGGGGACGTGTTGATTACCCCCGATCTTGACCGTTTTACGAGCGCGGATATGGATTTATCGGCTGCCATTATTGAAGCTGGGCGCGACGCAGCGCGCGCTCATCGCGCGGCGCTTGAGCGACTCGCTTCAAAGAGCGCAGACTGGAATCGCTGGGAGAGCGTGCGTGAGACGGCGCTACTTCCTGGCAGTCGCGTCGATGAGCACATCGTTAGTGCGGTGCGTGTCGATGGGCTCACCTATATCAACGAGGAGACGGTTAAAAATGAGCTTGCGCTTGACACATCTCGCCCGATTACCAACGAAGAAATCGAGGCTTCCACGCGACGTATCTGGGCCGATGGAGCCTTTACCAACGTGAGCTACCGGTTTGAGCCGCAAAAGGATGGCAGTAACGTGCTCGTCTTTGAGCCCAAAGAGAAAAAACCAGGGTTCTCGTCGATTCGCGTAGGCGGCTCGGTGCAGACGGACTTTCAGAGCTCTCAGAGCTTTAATGTCATCTTCGGGCATACGTGGGGATGGCTGAACGAATGGGGTGGCGAGTGGCACACCGAGTTGCAGGCGGGTGAGGTGAAGCGCTTTAGTAGCGAATTTTTCCAGCCGCTCGGCGCAACGTCGCCCTGGTTTGTGCAACCTCGCCTTGAGTATATTTGGCAGCCCTATGACGTCTACCGTGGCAACCAAGCCGTTGCCCGTTTCCGTAACGAGCGCCTCACGGCAGCGCTAGATATAGGGCATGCCCTCGGTCGAGATGGGTTTGTGCGCGCGAGCATGGGTTACATGGGGGCACGTGCTAAGCGCGAAATCGGAGAGCTCGAGGCTGATCGACAGCATATTCATTCGCCATTTTTAAGTTTAGAGCTGTACCGCGATACGCTTGATAATGTGAATTTCCCCACGCGCGGCAGTCTCATGCAGGCCAAAGTTGAGCAGTACTTTGAACGGCAGCTGGGTCTGGCAAACCAAACGGTATTCCGGCTCTCTGGGCGGTGGCCGTTCTCCAAAGGACCGTGGACGTTGCTCGCTAGTGCGGATTTGGGCACAGCCGCGATCGACAATATCTTCTCGCTAGGTGGTGCGATGCAGATGACGGGTTCGCCCTACAACCGCTGGACGGGCTCGAACTTGCAGTGGAGCTCGCTCACGCTCTCGCGCAACATGACCGATGTGCTCAATCTACGTGGTAACCCCGTCTGGCTCGGTGCCTCCTTTGAATTGGGGCGCGCTTGGAACGAGTCGAGCGAGCAATGGAATAGCACCAACGATCGCTCGTTCCATCAGGCGTTGGGGGCTTATGTGGGCGTCGACAGCGTGATTGGGCCGCTCTACCTGATGGGGGGCTATACGCTTGGCGTTGGTAGCGCCGTGTACTTCTTCTGGGGGCACCCGTTCTAGAGCACCACGCCCTCAAGCGCTTCGGTGAGCTCTTGCACCGTATGCACGCCGAGTTTACGCATCGCGCTCGCTTTGTGAAACTCGGCGGTGCGCTGCGCTATGCCCAAGCGCTCAGCGGCAAGCCGCGCCGAAAGTCCTTGCGCGGCGAGCCGAACAAGTTGTTTTTCTCGTGAGGAGAGCGCGTCGTAGGCGGCCTGCCGGCTCGCTTCCTTTTTGGTAAAACGCGCGGCAGCAAGTTTGAGCGCCTCAATGAGTTTTTCGCGGCGTACGGGCTTTTGCAAAAAGCAGACGGCGCCTTTCATCATCGTTTCGACGGCCATTTCTAGTTCTCCATGGCCAGAGAGGAAAATGATCGGCCAATCAACGCCAGTATCGATGAGACGCTCTTGTAGCGCTAAGCCCGACATCTCGCCCATCTTCACGTCAAGTAGCAAAATGCCCGGCTCATTGGGGTTGGCATGCGCTAAGAAATGCTCGGCACCCGCATAAGGGATGGGCAGGCAACCCAAACCCTTGAGGACAAAGGAGAGCGCCTTTCTTAGACTTTCGTCATCATCGATGATGTAGACGCGCTCGTGAGCGAGCGCGGGTTCGAGAGCGGTTGCCTTTAGACTCATGATCTACACTCCTCTTTGGTGCTACTAGCGAGCGGTAGTCGCACAATGGTCACTAGACCTTGAGCGGCTGTGCGCCGCCGAAAAGTAATCGAGCCACCCACCGTCTCGACAATGCTGCGGGAAATCGCAAGCCCTAGACCAAGGCCATCGGGCTTTTCACTGCTGACAAGTTCATTGAGCGCGGTAAGCTCCTCATCGGTGAGTGGGGCGCCATTGTCTTCGATTTCAACTTGCACCGTACCAAGGTTTGCTGTCGCACGAACAGTGAGCTGAGGTGGTTCTACTTTTTGTGATCGAGCGGCTTCTTTGGCGTTTTTGATGAGGTTGGCAAAGACGAGCTCTAGGTCGAGCGGATGAATGAGAACCGCAGCCCTATCAAAGCGCTCAATTTGTGTGGACACTGCATCCAAGGCAAAGTGAGAGACCATCGCGTTTCCTTTGTCAAACGCGTCTCGCACATCGACCGTTTTGAGGTCGGTATGCTTTTTGGCGTACTGACGCACGCGCTCGACGATGTTGCTCGCGCGAGTGGCATCTGCCGTCATACTCGCAAGAATTTCAAGGATCTCCTCTCGCGAGATGGCGTCATTTTTTACCATGGCTTCGAGCCCCTCCGCGCAAAGCGTAATCGCTGAGAGTGGTTGACGCAGTTCATGCGCAACGAGCCCAGAAATCTGACCGACGGCACCGGCTTTTTGTAGACGTTCCATTTTTTCGCGTGCAGCAAGCTGCTCACCAAGCGAGGTTTTGAGCTCAGCTTCTTTTTTCTGAACGAGCCACTGTGCGCGAATGCTATGAACCGCTAGCGCAAGCACCAGCACCAGCCCCGAGAGGATGAGCGTGCGATATTCAGTCCAAATGCGCTGCCAGCCCGTGAGTTTGAGATACTCGTAAGGTCCCATCTGCAAGTCTTTCAGTAACGCGTCACTCGTTTGAAAGTCGCTCGCCACGGACCACATGAAGCCACTCTCGCCCTTAGGGAGCATCAGCAGGTCCATGGTGATCGCCTTACTCATCGAGGCGCTAATTCGCGGTGTGACGGCAAGCGTAAGCGCTGGGTAGAGCGGCGTGGAGTGGCGACAGTCGGAGACGGCATCGGAGAAGCGCTCATCAACGACACGCACGCGAGAGTGCACTGAAGGGTCGCGCCGCGCGAGATGCTCGAGCGCGCAGAGCGGAAGAAATCCCACCTCGGCTCTGCCCGACGTAACCGCGTTGAAAATCGCCTCATTAGCGTGGTCGGCGTCTCGGTGCTCGACAAAGGTTTGCTCGGAGAAGAATTGCTCTGGGCTTCCAAGCGACTTCTTAGAGAGTTCGCGCACTGCATAGAGGTACCCAGAAAAACTCGTTGCGGAGGCCGCCACGAGACGTTGCCCTTTTAAGTCTGCAAGGCTTCGAAAGGGCGACTTCGCATCCACGATGATGGCGGTACCATCGTTACGGTTCGGGTCAGGTTGCACGTCGCAGACGATGGTGCTCACACTGCGCAGTCCCGCGGAAATCAGCGACTGATAAAGGGGCGACTCGGTAAGCACAATATCAACCTCGCCCTCACGAACGGCTTGCTCGAGCGCTTCGGGCGTATATTCTCGAAACTGTACGGGATGCCCGAGCTTAGCGGGCGTGAGCGTTGCTTTGAGTGAGGCGAGCATGAGGCGCTCATCGGCCATCAGTCCAAATGGCGTGTAACCCACGCGTATCAGGCTCTCGGCAGCGGTGTTGACAACGGCAGGCGGCGCACAATAGGTGGGTGCTTCTTGGCTTGTGGCCAGTGCCGCACGGCTCAATAGTAGGATGCTCAATACCATGAGCAAGCGAGCAGAGGCGTGCGAGAAGAAACGTTGGGTAGCGTTTTTCATGGGTGAACTCCTCCTAATGAGGAAGCAGTGAGCGGTGCGGGCGCCGGGGGCGCAATGCGCCAAAGTGTCATGATGCCTTCGGCTGCAGTCAAAACGAGTAGCGCGTCGCTCTGCGCCGTGAGGCCAAGGATGTTTTCAAGTCCTTCGATCTTAAAGGCGCGTTCAACTTTGGCGCGCTCGGTGTTGACTTCCAAGAGCAAGTGCTCGTTACTCAGTAACCATAGGCGTTGTTGCCAGTAGGTAGCGCTCTTAACCGTGAGGGCGAGGCGCTCAAGCGTATCGGTGCTCAAAGGGCGCTCTTGAGTGGGCATCAAGTCCCGAGCGTCGATGCTGATGAGAATATTGTGTGGCACGGCTTCGTTTGGCGCACTGATCATGAAGAGCTCTGCACCTTGCGTATCGGCGCTAAAGGCGCTAATCGCGGCCTCCCTTGCTCGTGCGGTGCGCACGGCTGCGCGATTTTTCCCCCACACAAGCCTCAGGTTTCCCGTGGTTTCTGAAAACCCAGGATTGCGCGCTGTGAGTTCGAGCGGCCGAAAGTCGGGCGTGACCGCCCAAAGCGTTTTGTTGCTTGTCGCAGTGATAACGCGATCCGTGAGCCAGGTGCAACCCGCGGTCTCGCTCAAGGTGAGACCGTTACCACGATCGATGCTAGCGCGGGCAGTGATGCGGTGTAGCGTGGCGTCCGTTAAAGCAATGTGTGCTGCGCTGCTTACGAGGGCAAAGCGGCGCTTTTGTTCATCCCAAGCAATACATCGTATTGGGTCGTTTTGTGCTTCAAAAGGTGAGGGCGCCGCGCGTAAGCGCTCGGGGCGAAGGGGCGTTGCCTTTGTTACGAGCGCCTCATGCGTTGCCGCTTCGGTTGGTCTTGCGAGGTCTGGCTCTTTGAGGCGCGAGCTGGGCGAAAAGAGCCTCGGCGCTTGCCAATGGTGCTGCCAAAAGGTGAGTGACCAGCGTTCTGTGCCGAGCGCTCGGGTGAAGTGCTCGCCAACAGACTGTCCTGCGTACGGAAGAGGACCGTTGGCAAGGAAAAAGGAAAGAGCTTTGAGTGCGAGGGCAGCGCTTGCGATCGTAAGGAGCGCTTTCCTAGTGAAGCGCTTCGCTGCGCTTACGGTGTCATTTGGGACGTCTTTAGACGGACGGCACTTTGGGGAGAAAGTGAGAGTAAGCGCAACCCAGAGGAGTAGCGCAACAAAGAGGAGCGCATGCCAAGCGTAGCCATGAATACCCAAGATGGGATTGCCAAAGCCTTGCCCGATATCGCCCGCGGCATGTAGCGCCCAGTGGCGAGCACTAAGCCAAAAGCCTGTGAGTGAAATGAGTAGCAGTAGTCCCAGGAGACGTTGGGTGTTGCCCAAAATGGCAATTGCAACGAGCACACAGGTCGCAAAAACCGCACAGAGCTGCTCAAGCCCGCCCATTTCGCAAGGCACTTCTCCGAGAAACCATTCAAAGTAGAGCGTACTTGCGAGCATAGAGAGTGCGAGCACGGCGGCGAGTAGCGCCGCGCTAGCCCGAGCCGTAGCGATGGGAAGGTTGAATCTCGTCATTAGTAATGCGTCGCGGGCAATAAGGTTGGCAGCGTGGAAAACACGGCAAATGCGATGAGCGCTGCCGTAGCGAGTGTCAGCACAAGCGTGGCTTGTGTTCGGCGGTTGAGCCAGAGCAGAATGAGGGCGACAAGCGCTGAGAGCGTAAGAAAAGCTTCCATGGACGGTCGGGCTTGCAAGTGCGGTGAAGGAGTGAGCTTGAGTTTAGCGGAAAATGTGTCCAGTTAGGCACATGGCGCCTGTCCTCATTGAGGACAGACGCCAGTCAGTAAGTTGCTCAGAAGAAGTGCGTTAGCAGCTTTTTCTGAGCCCTGCCGCACAGAAGCCGTTTAGGGCAGTGCGAGCGTAATCACACGGTTATGATCAAGCACCTCGAAGGTGTTGCCCTTTTTCACCAGACCGCGCAGATCGGTGTATTCCGCAGGAAGTCCCCAGGCTTCAACAACGGCTTCCTTCACTGGGTCGATGACGATCAGCACGTTGTGGTTCTTGCTGACCGCGTAGAGCAGACCGTCTTCGTAGACCATACCCGTGACGTAGAGCTCACCGAGCGTACGCTTATCTTTGAGCGTTGCGCTAGGCATGAATTCTGCCGAAAGCGTCCAGTCAGACATGAGTGCTTTGGAAATCACGAACTTCGTCTTGTTCTTGTTATCGGGCACCGTACTCGTGAAGATGTACTTACCGTCAGTGGCCGAAGCGTGGATGTAGCTGAACTTGGCGCGTTCGGTGTCGATGCGTGCGCGTCCCAAGCCGCCGACATGTTCTACACGGTTGCCGCCAGCGGTGAAGTTAGCCCAACCTTTGACCTCATCGGCATTGGGATTCCAGCGAGCACGTAACACGGACTTGTTGGTACCCATCAACACAAAGGCATCGTCTTTGTAGGGGGTGATGCCCACGATGTCAAGCACATTGGCGCTGTACCACGGATCCATGGCGGCGTGCGCCTGAGGCTTGAGGTTTGCATCGAGCTGCCAGAAGTCGTACTTGCTAGCGACCATGTATTCGCCACGGATCAGCGCAAGAGTGTTGAGTGCTGAGTTGATGCCTTCGATGGTGCGCGTGTTGGTGACGCGCAGCATGCCATTGATGGCGAGCGGGGCGTTGTTAGCGTCGTGAGCAAAGTTGAGACCAAGCTTAGCCGTGTTGTCGTGATAGGCAAAGTCGGGGTCCTTGACATTGCGGCGACCCAAAAAGTCAGGATTGTCCCACATGCCTTCCCAGCCTTCCGTCGACCAAACCACGTACTTCGGGTTGAAGGAGAAACGCACTGGGTCGCCTTGACCGTAGTTAGGCGGCAGCCCCGTGGACCAAAGCGCTTGGAAGGTGTTCGAAGCAAGAATGAAGGCCACCACGCCGAAAGCAACGCGGTACAGGGTTGTAAGCGGACGGAAAGGACGCCCCTTCATTTCCGCAATCAGCGCATCGAACCGTGGCGCGAGGAGGACGGCGAGGCCAAAAAGCATCACCACGCACCAGAAAACAATTTCCGCCCACATCTGGGTGTGAATGCCAAAGACATCCAACCCAAAACCTTGGCCCACATCACGCATACCGTGAGAGCTCACGTGGCGGAAAGACATGTACAGGCCCACAGCGGCCATCACGAGCATGGTGCCGAGGTATTTGGGCTTAAAGCCGTAGCGCACCATCATGAGCGCCACCACCCCGATGTAGGCCATCTCTTGACGCTGCCCCCAGCAGAGCGTGCAGGGCGAGTCCCCAAGAATATAGCCGAGGATGAGGTTGGCGATACCCACTGGGAGCAGAACGATCAACAGACCGCCCCAGCAGACGATATCGTAGAAAGTTTTGGCGCGGCTCAGGTCGCGCTCGTCAATAGGCTTTGCGTAATCGGTCATTTACTGTGCACTCCAATCAAAGGTTCAGGATGCCGAGGATCCCGGTCGAGACATGACCGACATACATGAGCACGACAATGGCCCAGCCAGAGAGCGTCAGCAACCATGCCCAGCGCTCCTTTTCTGGCTTGAAAATGATGATGATCACCGCGAGGGTGAGCATCAAAAACTCCATGAATTCCATAACTTGACTCCAGTCAATGAGGTTAGTTCGCTGTAGTGAGCAGCGAAAGCTATCGGGATGCTAGAAAAAAAGAGCGTTAAGTATGGGATTAGGGTTTTCCCGAGTATTTGATAGAAGTTTGGCAAGAAGCGTCAGCAAAGAGCGCGCGGAAAAAGAAGTGCCCGCCATGTGGCTGCGGGCACGCTTGAGAGGTTTGGCACAAAAGAGCGCGTTACCACCAGAGCGGTGGGTAGGGGCGAGCGCGTAGTGGCCGCGCTGGTGGGTAGCCGGGCGGCGGGATACGTATCACGCCATAGGGCGTGCCTGGAAGAAGCCAAAACCCGCCTTGATTAGCGGGGACCCCAAAAAAAGAGCATTGGGGTGTTGAGGTACGTCTCGAGGCGTTCTTTTTCGCGCTCGGCCTCTAGTGCACGCTTTTGTGCACGATCGAGCGCAAAGCGCAGATCCTCTTCAAGCCCTGGTACATTCTCAGGTCGCTTGAGTTCGACGGTTTCGCCGTAGCGCAGATCGCAGATCGGCAATGGCGTAGCCGTCTGCGCTTTGGCGCCGCTCTTCCATTCTGCCGTAAAACCCTGCAACTTCGCGCAACGCAGCGGATCCGTGGGATCAATGCTCGCTTCAAGCGTCTTCTTGTCGAACTTGATTTCCACGGGGGCATAGCCATATTTGATGGTGCCTGAGCGGTTGGTGATCATGGCGCCTTCAGGCTCGGAAGTCACGGTAATGGTCGTCGAGCAACCAGCCAGTACGCCGATCAGCAGCGCGCAGACAAAGGGGCGGAGGCGTTGGATGCGGATCATGTTGAACTCCAAAAAGTCAACGCAGGAGCACGGAGCGGTGCCACGCTAAACAGTCACTGCGGTGGCGCCGCTTGTTTAGTGAGAAGTCTACTCTTTTTGTAGAGGTAGCGTGGTGCGCACCGCTGTGCCTGTATCGGCGTTTGGGTTAATGGCAATGACGCGCTGGTTGCTACTGCCGCAGTAGCGTCCTTTCTCTTGGATGAGATGTTTTTGCACGAAGGGGCCGTCAACGAGCACATCAACTTCGCTCACTAAGGCGCTCTGCTGCACCTTTTCGTAGACTCGGCCCGTCCACATCCAAATATCTTTCTTCTGCCCAAAGCGAGCACGCACAGCGCGCACGAGCTCGAGCAGGACGGGTTCATTTTCGGGCTCTAGTGGATCGCCGCCGAGCAGAGATAGCCCTTGCACAAAGGGCTCTTCGAGCGCGGTAAGAATCGTTTTTACGGTCTCCTCGGTAAAGGGGCGTCCTGCGCAAAAGTCCCAACTCTCCTCATTGAAACAGCCCTTGCAATGCAGGCGGCATCCCGAGCAGAAAAGCGAGACACGCACACCAGGGCCATTGGCAGTATCGCAAGTATTAAGGCCGATGTAGTTCATAGCGGGATCAATGTATGGTGAGGGCGTTGGCACGCACAGCACGTGCGGCAACGCGAGTGTTGGAAAAAAGAAAGTGCCGCCTCGCTCAAGAGAAAAGCGGCTCTGCGCTAGGGCGGCAGGGCGCAGCGGCGAGCATAAGTAACACTCGCCTCGCCCCTGCGCACGTTCGGAGGTTACATGCTGACGCGGTTTTTGATCTCTGCCATCTTTCCGTCATTCATGCGGGAGCTACCGTTGACGTTGGAGTAGCCCAAGTAGCCACAGACGCGGCTGATGACTGAGAGATTACTGCTGCCGCAGTGCGGGCACGTAAAGAGCACATTGGTGCTGTGTTTGCCGCAGTCACCGCAGTAGGCGCTATCAAAGTTGACGCCCTGATAAAAGCCTTTGCGCATACCGCGCTCAATGACCGCGCGAACGGCTGTGAGATTTTCGGGGTTATCTAGACGTACGTACTGGATATGACCGCCCTCACAGAGGTGGAAGTCGACGAATTCACGATCCTGCTTTTCAAAGGGCGTGATGGCTTCCGTGACGTTCACGTGGAAGGAGTTGGTGAAGTACTCTGGGCTGTAATGAGCCGAGTGCTCAAACACGTTCTCAATGTTTCGATCCTTACAGAAGCGCGCGTATTGCTTGGCTTGCGTGGCGCAGAGCGACTCGGCAGGGGTGCCATAGATCGCGTAGAGGTAACCATCCTCTTTCTTGTAGCGTGCAAGCACTTGTCCCAAGTGCTTCAACAGCATGGCGGAGAATTCGCCCCCTTCTTCAACGAGGCGCTTCCCGCTCCAGAGATAAGTGGCTTCGTCAAGTGCGGTGACGCCAAAGCTCGCGGTCATGTAGCGCACAAGTTCACCCACTTTCTGATCCGGGGCGAGATGTCCTTCGTAGAAGCCCCCTTGTGTAAAGGCGAGCGGGTTACTCGAGGCTTTCTGGTGACGAATGATGTCGTAGCGCTTGATGAAGAACTGACGGATGACCTCAAGTCGTTCATCGAGCAGCCCCCAGAAGTTCTCCCGCCAGGTATGCGGGAACTCGATTTGTGCAAGACGCAGAATAATCGGGATATTGAGGCTGACGGCACCGATGTTGCAACGACCCACGGTGATGGCCTCGCCGCGCTCATTCTGCCAAAAAGAGAGGAACGCGCGACAACCCATGGGAGAGGTAATGGCACCGTACTCACGGAAAATGCGCGAAACACTGCCGTTTTCCGACGACAGACTCAAGTAGTCAGGGTACATGCACTCGGCGCTTGTACGGATCGCTTCTGAAAGGAGCTTGGCGCTATAGGGGTCAACCTCAATCTGGTGCTCATCATAGAGGTAGACGAGTTTGGGGAAGACGACTGGCTTATGATCCTGGCCGTGGCCATTGCGGCGCACTTTGAGCATGATGCTGTTGATGCGCTCCATCCAGAAGCGTTCGAGTTCAGAGAGCGCTTCGCCATCCCACTGACCAAAGGTGATCGTCGTAAAGGCAAAGTCACCGCGCGAGCATGGTACCGTGTTGAGCTTGAGCTCAAGCGACTGAAAACCTTGCTCAAGTTCACGCGTGACATCTTTGTCTGCCCACTCTGATGCCTTCTCAGGGCTTAAGCCCATCTCGGCGTACTTGTCGTGAGCACTCTTGAGGCTCTTCATGACGTAGGGCAGTAGCACTTTGTCGAGCTCAGGGAGGGTAAAACCCCCAAACTGTTGAGCGGTTGCCACAAGCGTAATGTCGCCAATGACTTGTAGCGCCGAGAGCACGGTCTTGGGTTCGGAATATTGCACGTTGCTCATCTCAAAGCCGCCCTTGAGTACGTTTCCGATGTCAAAGAGACAGCAATTGATGCAGCCAAGAATCATGTCGCGCATGTCGTGAATATAGATATCCCCGCGCTCGATGAGGTTCTTCTCTTTGCCCGAGAGGTAAAACTGCTTGTAGAGACTTTTGGTGAGGTAGCCCTTGATGAGTGAGCCCTTCGTTGAGACCAAGGAGCTATCGAAATTAGCGTTTTCTCGATCCCCTAAACGCAGCACGCCGTCGGCATCTTGACGGAGTTGCTCGAAGTTTTTCGCATACGTATTTTTGTAGTAGCGATACTCGGCATACGCGTCGGCCACTTGTTTGTAGCCGAGGGTGGAGAGGGCATTGATGACGATTTCATGAAGCTCGAGTACGCGAACCTCTGTGCGACCTTCAAGACGCTCGAGCACAAGTGCTGCGACGTCGGATTCGGCGCCACGGGAGATCTCTGCATCACAGCGGAACGCTGCTTTGCGTACGGCGTCGATAATCTTCTGCGGCATGAAGGGTTCGGTCGTCAGATCCTTCTTGGTCACAACGATCAGGGAGGCGTTTGAGTTCTGTACTTCTGGAGCTTGCATGGTGAGTCTTCTTTGTTCTTCTCACGCGAGGATCATGATTCTCGCGCAGCGGTAATTTGTGAAATTTGTTTCTACGGGCTGGAAGTTTAGCCCCCCCGCTGTGGGACAAACAAGACCAAGATGGGGGGCTTACTCCCCTTTTTAGGGGATAAGTGAGCGTGTGCTTTGCAGAGGTCGTCAATCGGAAATGAACCGCTTTTTGATCATGCGAGCTTCAGGCGGGAATCGCCCAAATTTAAGGGGCATGAACACTGCACCAGAGAGCACCTATTGTCAAAATCTGATCAAGTGAGCGGCGCGCCTTTGACATCAGATTCTGGGAGCAACTTCCATTTTTTAGGCAGTCATTTTTTTCTATGGGTTGGTTGAAAGTAATAGATTTGGCAGTTTCTGCTGAGTTTAATTACAAGATATTGGGTTTTGGATGATCCTTTCTCACAAACTATAGGGTTTGACAGAAAGACGAAAAAATGTAGAAAATATCCATACGGAGTAGATGATTTTGAGTATGGTTAGCACCAACTCATGGCTTCTATAATGTCGCTAGACATTTTGATCCTGTCTTGAGCACATCCCATCAAGGCAGGCCTGCTCGAGCCCCTCCTGCTTCAACATATGATGACAACAAGTAGATACCTTGCCGCACTACAAGAGTTGAGATATCACGATTTAATGTTTCTCCTCTCTCTCACAAAAACCTGCAATCTTGCGCAAAGTGCAGCGGCGTTGCAGTTCAGCGCATCGAGTGCGTCACGACGTTTAGCGACGTTGCGTGGGATCTTTCACGACGAGTTGTTTGTTCGTAGCGGTATGTCCCTTGTCCCCACTCAGCGTATGCTGGAGATGGTCGGGCATATTGAAACGCTCCTTGATCAGGCTTCGGTGCTTTTTGAGCGTGCCACGGTCGACATTAGTAAGAGTGAGCGAGCGCTTAGACTTGCGGTGAGTGACCATCTTTTTCACAGTCCCTTTACGCGAAGCATTCTGCGAAAGTTCTTCACCATGGCGCCCAATGCCGTTTTCAGCATGTCGCCTGCGGACAATCGGCTCTTCGATCGGCTACGTGAAAACCAGATTGACGTGGCGTTTTACTTGGGCAACGATTCGCACAAGGAAGAGTTTCATACGGTGGACCTATATCGGGGGCGCTACGGGATGATGGTGAGAAGCGATCACCCGCTCGTTGCCATGTCTGGGGCAAGTAAGACGGTGACGCGTGACATGATTGCGCCCTTTAGAAGCATTCGCTACAACTATATCGATGGGGCGGCAAGCGAAGAAGAGGAGCGCATGCGTCTTGCGGTTGGACAACCTGTTGGGGTGATTACCCCCTACAACACCTCGATTCCCGTGGTGATCGAAGAGACGAACTTTACGTTTATTGGTCCTATCATCACGCTCAACCGCTTTATCAATATGAGTAAGGATCCCACACGATTCCGGATTTTGCGGCTCGCCGAGGATTATGGCTACTTTGTGCCGAAGCTCATTTGGCATCATCGCAGCCATAGTGACCCGTTCTTGCAGTGGGCAAGAAGCGTCATTATTGACACGTGCCGCACGGAAGCGCAGTCGATCGATACGAATTCGATTTTTGCAATGTAGCGCTGAGTGCTGCGGAGCTCTAGGAAAGATCATGGCGTCCACAACGGGCAATGCTCGGTTGGACGCCATTCGCTTTAGAGGAAGCGGTCAGAGAAGTGCTTCGGATGGTAGCCGAGCGTTTGAACCGCAATGACACGCTCTTGAGCGCGGAGGTTAAGGAGCGCTTCGACCTTTTCTCGGTCAAAGCCTGTGCGCGCAACGCAAGCAATATTAAGTGCCGTTGCGGCGAGGTAGAGCGCTTGGATTTTTGCGCCCACATCGAGCGTCATGGCGCGCTCGCGCATCTCTTCGAGCTTATCGGCATCAATGCCCTTGGGTTTGACTTTATCGATCACTTTCTCCCCTAAGCGTGACACAAAGCTCTCGGTGCGAGCGCGGTTAGCGACGTAGACAATATGCACAGGGGCAATGCGTAGCGTGGGCTGCGCGAAGATAGTGCTCGAACGTATATCCGTGAGCTCGCAGAAGATGAGGCCATTTTTCTCTGGCACCCAGTGCCAGATGCCGTTGGCTTTTAGCACGTAGATATCGATTTCTTGCCAGTCAAGCGCCGAAGGGGTGGTGCGTTTACCCGAGTCATGCGTGATGCCGTCAGCGGCCCAGAGTAGGGTGGCAAGGTCACGATCAGAGAGCGGCTCATCACTAAAAGAGCGCGATGAGCGACGCTGGCGCAGCGCGTCCGTGAGCGACATTTGCATGGGTAAGGGCGCTGGGAGCTGGCGGAATACCACATGGTTGTCCTCATCGCGAAAGCGCGTCTTGATCTCAGCGACGAGTCCCTCGAGCCGGTCGGTGAGGTTATGAAACCAGCGCTCTGAGATCGCTGCTTTCAGGCTATCGCCGAGTTTTTTGGCTTGTTTTTTCAATGAAAACCTCCTTAGTGCTAGAGCGGCGAGGTGCGCAGTGCGTAGCTTAACCGCAAGCTTTTCGGCTATTCTAACCGCTAGGCGTTTGGGTGCCCGTTTTGGGCGGCGCAAATGATGATGGCGTGAGGCGGTTTAGTGGCTCTCGCGCTTTTGTGTTTACGGAGAAATGATCACAATGAAAGCCCCCATTGAATTGAGAGAAAGTCCACATGATGAGAAGAGCGTTGCCTTTTCGCTCATCGTGAGCAAGGCACGCGCACCGCTCCTACGCCGACATCTTGAAAGCCTGCTTGCGCTCTTGGCGCTTGAGGATGCACCGAGCTACGGGGACATGTCGCAAGTCGAGTCTCCCGCACAAGCGCTTAAACGTCTTCGCATGGAGCGAGGCCTCACTCAAAAGAGCATTGCGCAACAGTTGGGGGTAACACAGGCACGAGTTTCGGACTTTGAGCAAGGGGTTAAGAAAATTCCCTACGAGAGTGCACGCGTCCTCGCGGACTTCTTTGGCGTGGGGGTGGGAACGTTTGTGCGGTGATTTTTTGCCAACAAAAGACCTCCAGTGCTTCAGGGCGGTTAAGCGATGAAGCGCTGGAGGTGAGGGCAGGGAGCTTGCCTATTTGGAAAAGGAAGAATGCTCAGCGGCGACAACCCGCTAGCGTTTCTTCATGCCTCAAGAGGTTACATGTCTTCGTGTTTGCGAGCGACACGTGGGCGAATTAAAAGACTGCCCGTAAAAGTGCCTCGAGCGACTTTTGTTCCCGAGCGTTTCTGCTCGGCTTCTTCATTCAGTACTCGAATGAGCGTTTGTGCACGGGGTGATGCCGTCACAGACGCTAGCGTGTACTCATTGAGCTTGGCGTAGAAGGCGTTGTAGGCCTCCTCTTTAATGTGGCGGAATTCGCAACCGTTAATGAGCGTGCATTCGGGATTCTCACAGTTGATGAGCGGCGTATCCCCACCCTCGAGAATCCGAACGATATCGCCCAAACGATATTCAATAGGATCTTTGGCAAGCTTCAATCCACCAGTGCGACCTCGGAAAGAAACAACCCAGCCCTGTGTGTGCATGAAGTGAGCAACCTTAACGATGTGATTGCGCGACCACTGGAACTTCGTGGCAAGTTCGTTAACGGTCACCAGGGAAGACCGGTTTCGATACGTGAGGTACATCAGCACGCGAAGGCTCAAATCTGTGAAACGTGTCAGATGCATATGGTAGTCCTGTAACAGAAGGTAGTCGGTCAACCTAAGAGCAGGTCTTCGGAGCGACAATCTTTTTAAATTGCACTATAAAAGTGCAATTTATCCGCGGGTCGAAGATTAAAAGGGTTGTGCTCTTTTTTTAAATTGAGGTTGTCGGCTCACAGGCACAATGGCTTCAAAAGATCTATCCCACACCTAGTGTAGCCTATCCATCGGCTGGGTACAAATGATATTTCGCTTTCATTCTCAGGGTTGTCACATGGGAAAATGTGCATAAAAAAATTAATTTTTTTTGAAATAATGGTGACATCAACGAAAATGACTAGTCGCAGTAGGGTTTGCAACGCACAAAAAATACGAGGCGGTTGTTAGCGACGCTCTAAAATCCACGAATCTGTGCCAAGAGTAAAAGTTTGTAACGGCACAAATTTATCCCTCTTCTGTCGCTACGACCTACTCTCACAGGGTAGAAAGCAATATTAGGGTTTTCCCTAGGTTTGTCAGAACGGGTGTTCAGTCGTGGATAATTTACAAACTATTACTAAGTGTACATTCAGATACAACTGGCAAAACATGGGGTATACCCTTAGACGGCAACTTTAGATATACTTCAATCCGTGCTTAGGAACAACGCTAGTTGAACCAAAGCACCTGTCAAAGAAGAGTTACTCTCCTTACTCCCTTTGACGGTGAAGCACACTGTCAAATCTCTCCTCACAGTGTGCGGAAATAAAACCAGGGACGTAGTGAACCCCTGATTTTAACCGGATAGTAATGCAGCTGGTCACTGCGTCAGGTTTGGTCGCCTGAGCTGTTCGGTTCTGTAGACTTTTTGGTCTTTGAGTCTGCAGATATCCTTTCTGGATTCCGGACTGGTCCTCTGGAATCCGCATGGTTGGGAAGCGGCTCGCAGTCAGATAACATCTGGGTGTGAGTCGCTTTTTTTGTGCCAGTCTGAGGTTTTTGCCAGAAATGATCCGAGCTCAAGGATTGTTGCGAAAAGGACGAACCGCTTTTTCGACGCTATCAGCGCAACATAGAATGAGCACTCACTCTAAATTTTTTGGCTCGCAACCAGCCTCTTCTGCTTTCACTTTCCTTTACGCAACCCAAGCAAAAAAAACGCCGCGTTACCTAAGTTCACACGGCGGGCAGACCTATGCAGGTCGCGATACGCTCATTACTCCTTATCGATAAACTCCAGCGGCTGCTGTGCTAGCTTCTGCATGAAGGTGAGGAGTTTTTCCTCTTCAATGGGGCTAAGCTCCTTGATTCCAAAGAGGTGGTGGAAAAAGAGCCCATCGTAAGCAAAGGAGAGCAGCAACCCCACTTCTTCACCGTTAGGGGTGTTTTTGAGCTGATCAAAATGCCGTCGGTACCAACTCAGCACAGGCGAGAGGAAGCGAGCGTTTTCTCGGCTAGCCATCACGAGCGGCAGCAGCGGTGACTCCCCATTATCGATAGAGCCCGCAGAGAATTTTTCGTACCAAGCGCCATACGCGGCAAGATAAGGATCATAGGCGTCTTGCGCTTTGGCATGAGCAAGTTCATCGTTGTAGACGCGCTCTAGGTGCGCGGCGTAATCCTGCGCAAGCGCACGAATGAGATCACTGCGCTCTTTGAAGTGGTAGAAAAAAGTGCTACGGCTGATGTGTGCCTGTTCACAGAGATTGCGAAGGGTGAGTTTTTCCGTTCCCTCGCGCACGATAATGTGCCGCGCAACAGTCAAAATCCGCTCACGCGTTTCTCTGCCGTCGACACGAGACTGCCGAAGAGGAACGCCTAAGGGTTGATATGCCCGACTGTGATTGATCAGCTTGCTGGCCATGCTGGTCAGTGCTCCTTTTGTGGTTTGTTGTGGGTTCTCTGCCGCGCGCTCACCTGAAAAAGTAGGCAATATTAAATCTTTTTAAGGTAAGGGCGACAAATAATATTCGTAATCATGAGAATGGGGTAAGTATAAACAATTGTTCTAGGATTGAAGGTACTGACTGTCAAATTATTTTCACACTCTGATATTGACGTTCAAATTTGGAAAGAAATCGATTTTTTATAGAAACTCAATGCAAAAAATGGAACGCAGGTAGTGCAAACTATGTGCTAATAGTAGGTGGATTTCTTCAGTAAAAAATAATTACAAGTAGTTGAAATATAAAGAAAATACTTATTTGATATGCTCTTCTATGTAATTTGAACTGATGGTGCTAAGTGTTGTTTAAAATGTTCTATTAGTGTTATTAATTCAGGTAGCAAAGCAAAAAAATAACTCAAATAATGTTCAGCAAAGATAGAAAATTTCGACATACCATACTAATCATAAGGGTATTACCGCGACAGAAGAGGCGAGATGAATTGATGTTTTAATAAGAATTATTTGCCCTTATCATGAGACTGGACGCTCTTGTTTCGTGTAAATAATTTAGTTGACGCAAAAAGTGCACAATTTTTGTACATATCCCAAAAGCACACTGGCAGAAGGAAATAGGCGAGATGGATCTGTACCCGCGCGTAACGGTACAACTGGAAATGGCTCCTTGCCAAGTATTTTTGCCCGTTAAGCGTGCTAGCAATTGCGCGGACTTGGGATTTCTGCAGCGAGGCGGGCGCGGCTATGGGAAAGGCCTCGCACGCTAAGCAAAAAATCGTGCGAGGCTCTAACGCCCATGAAAACGACGCGCGCCGCAGCCCTTGGGTTGGGTACGGCGCGCATCTGTGCAGAGTGGTGTGAGAGAGGGCTAGCGCGGGTGCACGAGTGCAGCCACGTTTAGCCTAGCATGAGCTTATCGGAGACGCCGTCGCCTGCTTGCTCAAAGTAGCGCAACAGATCTGCTGGCGTTAGCCGTGCTTTTTCATCACCCGAGACGTCGACGATTGGACGGCCATCATGCATCATGATGAGGCGATTTCCAAAGCGCAACGCATCGCGCATGTTGTGCGTGATCATTAAGGTGGTGAGGTGCTGCTCGGTCACAATGCGGTCTGTGATTTCGAGCACCTTTTCTGCGGTCTTTGGGTCGAGCGCAGCGGTGTGTTCGTCAAGCAGCAACAGCTGTGGGCGAACCAGCGTCGCCATCAATAGTGTAATTGCCTGACGTTGACCGCCTGAGAGCAGGCCCACGTGCG
The DNA here is from genome assembly GCA_902463725.1 of uncultured Sutterella sp. Classification (GTDB taxonomy): domain Bacteria; phylum Pseudomonadota; class Gammaproteobacteria; order Burkholderiales; family Burkholderiaceae_F; genus Sutterella. The sequence continues at coordinate 153,760 of CABQGK010000001.1, forward strand.
CAGTGAGGCGGTTTTCAAGCCCCAAGCCGAGCTGTGCGACCAACTCACGGAATCGCTCCGTTTCTTCTTTTTTCTCGCTCCAACGTAGCCCTGGCATTTTGCCGCGGCGCAAGGCCATTGCGAGGTTCTCAATAATCATCATGCCGCCAGCCGTCCCCTTCATCGGGTCCTGAAAGACGCGACCAATGAATTGCGCACGACGGTGTTCTGGCATGGCGGTGACGTCAACGCCGTCAATCGTAATGCGACCTTCATCGACGGGAAAGACACCCGCAATGCTGTTGAGAAGTGTGGACTTGCCTGCACCATTACTACCGATAACGGTGACAAAGTCACCATCATTGAGCGTGAGGTTGACGCCTTTGAGTGCAATCTTTTCGTTTGCCGTGCCAGCGAAGAAGGTCTTGTGAACGTTTTCGATAACGAGCATTTTCTCCCTCCTCCTTACTGTGCCTTCAGGCTATTTTTAAGCACACGGTTAAGCTTGCTACGAAAGAGCGGTAGCGCCAAGGCAATCGCCACGAGAACGGCTGTAAAGAGCTTGAGATCGTTGGGAGGCATGCCCAGTTCCAGCACCAGTGCGATCACGAGACGGTAGATGATAGAGCCCATGACGACGGCAACCAAATAGTGCTTAAAGCTTGAGTTACCGATGATAACTTCGCCAATAATTACACTCGCTAGGCCAATCACAATGGTGCCGACGCCCATGCCGACATCGGCGAAGCCGTTATTTTGCGCGACGACGGCGCCCGACAGGGCAACGAGCGCATTGGAAATCACTAAGCCGAGCACTACCATGACATTGGTGTTGATGCCTTGAGCGCGTGCCATTTGCGCATTGAAACCCGTAGCACGAATGGCCGTCCCAAGCTCAGTGCCAAAGAACCAGTAAATGATGTTGACGACAACAGCGGTGACGATTGCGCCAATTAAGCAGGCAGTCCATACACCCGAGAGCCCCGTCAAGTGTTCGAGCCACGTAAAGAGCGTTTCGTCCTGCAAAAGCGAGATATTCGCCTTGCCCATGACGTGAAGATTGATCGAGTAGAGACCAATCATGGTCAAGATCCCTGCAAGCAGGGCAGGAATCTTGAGTTTTGTTGTTAGAAAGCCGGTGACGGCGCCCGCAAGCGCCCCGGCAATAATGGCTAGGATCACGGCAACCGTGATCCCTAAGCCTGAGGCGATCGCACTCGCTGCGACCGCCGCACCCAATGGAAAGCTCCCTTCCACAGACAAGTCCGCGATATCGAGGACGCGGAAGGTGAGAAATACGCCTAGCGCTAGAACGGACCATTGAAGTCCTTGCGCAATGGTTGAAATTAGTAGTTCCACCATGGTTTCATGCCTCTTTGTTTTCGGTACCCGACGGAGCACACAACAGTCTCAAAAGGCTCCGCTGGTTTTGTTGTTGAGCTACGACGCTCACGATGTTGGGTTATTTTCGCTTTAGGGACTCGGGAGGCGTAGCAATCACACCTCCCGAGCCATGCGTCTCACCCAATTGAGCGCGCAGTCGGTGCATTAACCTAGGATTACTCTACCTTGGTCGCTTTGGCAAGCACGTCTTCGGGGATCGTGAGGCCAATCTCCTTGGCAGTCTTCATATTGACGATGATGTTGTCGGCATGCTGCGTCTGAATCGGCATGTCGGCGGGTTTTGCTTTACCCTCTAGGATGTCCGCGCCCATCTGACCGGTCATCTTGCCGAGGGTGTAGTAGTCAATCGCGATGGAGGCGAGTGCGCCCGAGCGCACCATGCCACCTTCCGCCGCAATGACGGGGAGTTTGGCGGGTAGCGCCGCTTTCATGAGCGCTGGCAGAGCGCTTGCGACGACGTTATCCGTCGGAAGATAGACAGCATCCACCTTGTCCTTGATGCTGTTGATGGCCTGTTGCAGATCGTTGACGGTCGTCACCGTTGCTGCAACCACTTTGAGGTTCATCTTGGCAGCGACATCACGCAGCAGCTTAATTTGGTACTCAGAGTTCACCTCGGACGAGTTGTAGATCGTGCCAATCGTCTTGGTGCTCGGGACGAGTTTGACGAGCAGTTCAACCTGCTCTGCCACGGGATTGATGTCAGAGACGCCCGTGACGTTGCCGCCCGGCTTTTCATTGCTCGCAACGAGCTTAGCAACTTCAAAGTTCGTCACGGCCGTGGCAACAATCGGAATATCCTTAGTGGCGCCAGCCACAGATTGCGCGGCTGGGGTGGCAATGGCGAAAATCAGCTTGTCTTTATTGGAGACAAAGCGCTGTGCAATGTTGTGCAGATTCGACTGATCAGCTTGCGCATTTTGCTTATCGAGTTTGATGTTGACGCCATCCTTGAAGCCGCGTTCCGCGAGCCCATCCACAATGCCACGATTGGCGGCATCGAGTGCGTCGTGTTCAACGAGTTGCACAATGCCAATCGGCGTCAGTTCTTGCTTTGCTGCGCTTTTTGGAGCTTCTTTATCGCCACAGCCAGCTAGGCCGATAGCCAATGCACCAGCCATTGCGGTAGCCAGCATTTTCATAATCGGTTTTGTCATGTGTACTTCTCCATTGGGTGAGAACGTCTTAAAGAAAGCGGGTGCCTGAGCTTGCCCTTTGTCCGAGAGCAAATACGCACCCATTAGGTGCATTATGCCCGTTGCGCTTTGTGGACTGTCTTGGCATTCACCATTCCCTTGAGGGTTTTGTCGTACCCACTGTGAGTAGAAGCAAATAAGCGCGAAAAGTTATAGAGCGCGGTCAGCGCCAAGCTTGAAAAGTAGGCGGTTTTACTTATGACAAAGCCCCGCAACGCCAGCATTTTCTAGGCATTGTGGGGCTTGAGGTTGGCACGAGTACCAAGACTGAGAACGCGCTAGGGTGCTCCTTGGCAGAGGCGCTCGGTATCAGTTCGCAAAACCGCGGCTCTTATTGGTTTCTTGCGCGATCGCGACCACTTTACGGGCGAGCGCTGCCGTTGGATCGGTGATACGAACCGATTTGCCTGCGACCTCAAAAGCATCGGCCTCTGAGAGGATGAGCGGTAGTTCGGTGCAGCCCAAAATGAGGCAATTGCAACCAAAGTCTCGGACCAGGTGAGCGGCAGCTGCTAGCAAATCCTCGCGACACTGCCCTTCAGTAAAGCCCGCTTTGACGCCAAGCGGCCCGTAAATGGCACGCATGACGAGCGCTTGATGCGCGTCGTCAGGGCTAAAGCACGGCATCCCGTGCGCCTTGGCCTTGTCACCGTATAGCCCCGTCTTGACGGTGCCAGTGGTGGCAAGTAGACCGATCACAGCGCTTTCACCCATCTTGGCACGGATCTCTTCCATCGTAGCCTCTTGCATGTCGATGAACGGCACGTCAATGTGTCGAGTGAGGAACGGCAGGAACGCGTGCGCGGTGTTGCACGGAATGATGATGGCATCACAGCCATCACGCTCAAGGCGGCGCGCACTAGCGAAGAGTGCACAGCTCGGGTCTTCCCCGTTTTCCAAGAGACATTTCGTGCGATCGGGTGTCTGAGGATTCTGTTCAACCACAAGGCGGATGTGTTCTTGATCGTTATGAGCGGGCGTGGCTCGCACGATCTTATCGTACAGATCGACCGTTGCCGCGGGTCCGAGTCCCCCAACGAGCCCCACTTTAAAGGGCTTGGGATAGTGGGCAGGCGGATTTTTCAGTAGGCTCTCCGCCGTGAGATGGAAAAGGTCAATGAAGGGATAACCATATTCGAGCAACTTTGGCACAACCCCCGCCATACGACCACAGTTGGGGAAGTACGCATCGCACCCCTTATCGGCTAAGCGAGCGGTATATTCGCGAATGATGGTGATGTCGTCCGTATTGACACGGGGGTCTTCTCCTTCGGCTTCGACGAATTCCACTTGGGCAATATTGGCGCGGAAGTATTCAATGGGTAGCACATTACCAACGAGCCCAATGCGCTTAAATGAGTGATGGGCAATGTACTTTTTGGCTTCTTCAAAAAACGAGATGACGGGTGTTTGCGTCTCTTTACGTAGCTCGCTAATGAAGGGCTCACTGCGATAGTCTCCGAGCACAATCACGTCCACATTTTGTTGCTCGAGTCGCATGATGCTTTCCAGCACGGTGAGCTTTCGGTCTGCCCAAGCGTGCCGGCTAGAGGGGGCGGACAGCGGCATGGGCCAGTCACACTCGACAATGCGCACATCGCGCTTTAGCGCACGCGAAGCGGCAAGAATTGCGCTTTTGACATAAGTCGCCACAATGCCGTGAATGCCGGTCACGAGGCCGATGGTCAGTTGGTTGGCCATTTGAAAATCTCCCTATTAGTGTTGGATCACGCGCGTGCGTTGCCTCTCTCTAGGACCAAGCGCTATTGGGAAAGACGCACGTTTAGCGTTAGTGGCTAGCCCACGCGAGGCCGACCTTGCTCAATCAACGATAGCGCAAAGCGCCAGCACTCGCAAGGGAGGAACTGTGTAGTGGGCAGGCCTAAATCGGGATGCGCTGAGCGCGAGTGCGACGACAAAATAAGCCTAGAAGGCTCAGAGAAAATTACGCAACAAAATATGACTGGATTTGACAAGGTAGACCAGCCCAAGTACTATCCGCCGCCCATATGTTTTTACAGCAAATGCTGTCCAAATTTCTTGATAGTAGGAAAACATGAAACAACCTCGAGCTTTATGGGCACTCGCCTTTGGAGCCTTTGCGATTGGCATGACCGAGTTTGTCGCCATCGGCTTGCTCAATCAAGTGGCCGCTGAATTTCACACCAGCGTCGCGGTCACTGGGTGGATTGTGACGGCTTACGCGCTCGGTGTGATGATTGGTTCACCGATACTCACCTGGATTGGATTACGGATCCCGCGTAAGACCATGCTTTGTTTGCTTATGGTGCTTTTTGCCGTGGGCAATACGGTGACCGCGACGGCGCCTCTGTTTTGGATTTTGCTCGTTGGGCGAATGCTCACTAGCTTTTCACATGGTGTCTTTTTTGGCCTTGGGAGCGTCGTTGGCGCTGAAATCGCGGGTCCAGGCCGTCGCGCTGCGGCGGTGGCCTTCATGTTCTCTGGACTGACGCTCGCGAATTTGGCCGGCGTGCCCTTAGGCGCATGGGTGGGAGAGGTGCTTGGTTGGCGCATCACCTACGGTGCGGTGGCGCTTATCGGCGCTTTTGTGGCGGCGGCTTTGTGGTTCTGGGTTCCTCATCTTGAGGCGGCACGCAGCACGCACATACGCCATGAACTTGCAGCGCTTGCGAACCCGAAGATTGTGGTTGCGCTCTTGATGACACTGCTTGGCTTTGGTGGCGTATTTGCTGCCATCACTTATCTCGCGCCCATTCTCACAACGGTCACGGGTATCGCGCCGCGCACGGTGAGCTGGTACATGGTGATTCTTGGTTTTGGCATGATGGTGGGCAACCACTTTGGCGGGCGCTTTGCCGACCGCAACCTCATGGTGTCGCTTTTGAGCGCGCTCTTTTTGCTCACAGTGGTGCTTGCGCTCTTTGGCTTTACGATGAGTAATGCGTGGAGCGCGGCGATATTGCTTTTTGCAATCGGTGCACTCGGCTTTGCGACGGTCGCACCGCTTCAGATGGTGACGATGCAAGAGGCTGCTGAGGCGCCCACGCTAGCCTCTGTGCTCAATATCGGCGCTTTCAACCTTGGCAATGCGTTAGCCGCGTGGGCAGGTGGTTATGCGCTAGAAACGGGGCTCGGGTTTGCGGGGGCGCCTTGGGTGGGCGCGGTGATGAGCTTTGCTGCAATGCTGCTCGCGTTTTGGCTCAGGGGCGGGCGCAGCCGCTGCGTTCAACTAGCGAACTGCGCCTCTTAAACGAACGCTATTTCAGCGCAAGCTCCACCCAAGGACTTTGCTCGTCAGTTAGGAGTCCTTCGGCGATGTTGCTCAAGCCAGTAAACATAAAATCATCGCCGCCCCACATGGCACGACCAACCATGTAGCTTGCGGCGAGCTGATGCCAGCTCTCATAGTGCTCACGCACATTTTCATAGATGGGCATGATGATGTTCCAGGCTTCTTCTTCGCTCAGGTAACCACAATCGTAGGCTGCGCGGGTGACGAGCACTGCACGGCCCAAGTCCCACGCTCGAATATCCATCTGCGCAATGGATTGCGCGTCCGTAATCCAGCCGGTCTTTTTGAGTGAATCCATGCACGCTTGGAGGTTTTCAACAAACGACTTGAGCGACTCAAGTGCGTCTTCATCAAGCTCTTCGGTATCAATCGGTTTAGCACCAGCACTGGCGACATGGTCTTTGATCAGAAAAAACGCCAGACTGTGTCCCGTTTCGATGAGCCAGTGCAGGAGCTCAATGGCGCTATTTCGATCGCTGATGCCGTAGTAGTCGTTGAGCTTTTCACGAAGCGAGTCGCGCTCGTTCCCGGTGGTGAGCGTGTCACAGAAGGACATGGTTTGTTCGGCGTTGATGGCGCCGACGTTAAGCGCTGTGCGCTCTTGAATGGATAGCGTTGAGCCATCTGGATTACGCCGGTACTTTGCCGTGGAAAAGGTTTTGAGTAGAGACTTGAAAAAGCCCATGGTAAAGGTCTCCTAGTGATGAGCGCCGCAGAAAGGGGCGACGCTGGTCCGTTGAGTGATGTAATGGTTATATTTTATTGACGAGAAAAAAAATATCAATAAAAAACGCCTCGCAGCTTGATCTACGAGGCGTGATGCGCTAAGCGCGTTTGTGATTAGGCAAGGCCAGTGATCTTACCGTCGACCACGTCGATATGCATGGCGGCGGGATCCTTCGGCAGCCCAGGCATACGCATAATGGCGCCGGTTGTCACCACAACAAAGCCAGCACCCGCATTGAGGATGAGGCGCTGCACGGGTAAGGTGAATCCTTCTGGCGCACCAAGTAGCGCAGGATCATGTGAGAGCGAGAAAGGCGTCTTCGCCACACAGACGGGCAGTTTGTCAAAGCCCATTTCCACGAGGCGCTTAAAGTCCTTCATGGCAGCGGGCGAGAACTCCACCTTTGCGGCGCGATAAATCTTCTTGGCAAGCGCTTCGACTTTTTCGAGCACCGTCATGTCGGGCTCATACGAGTACTGAACGGGCTTGATCTCGGCTGCGGCGGCGACCACTTCACGGGCGAGGGCTTCAGCGCCTTCGCCACCCTTGGCAAAGCCGTCGCTCACGGCGACGCGCACACCGCACTCCTTGCAGTGCGCAACGAGCGCAGCGATTTCTTCGTCGGTATCCGTGTGGAAGTGATTGATCGAGACCACAATGTTTGGGCCGAACGCCTTCAAATTGTCGATATGCCGATCGAGGTTGGAAAAGCCCTTGACCATTGCGTCGAGATTGGGCTTACCAATATCAGCGAGCGGCACGCCACCGTGCCACTTGAGCGCCTTGGTGGAGGTGACGAGCACGACGGCTGCGGGATTGAGACCCGCCGCGCGGCACTTAATGTTGTAGAACTTCTCGGCGCCGAGGTCACTACCGAAGCCCGCTTCCGTGACGGTGTATTCACCGAGCTTCATGGCGGTCTTGGTTGCGACGACAGAGTTGCAACCGTGAGCGATATTGGCAAATGGGCCGCCATGCACAAAGGCGAGGTTGCCTTCAATCGTCTGAACGAGGTTCGGCTTCATCGCGTCTTTGAGTAGCGCAAGTAGCGCCCCCGTTGCACCGAGCTCCTTCACGGTGAAGGCGCTACCGTCGGGGCGGGTCCCAACGACAATGCGATCAATGCGTGCACGTAGATCTTCCATATCGGTAGCCAAGCAAAGCACCGCCATGAGCTCACTGGCAACCGTGATATCAAAGCCCGTTTCTGTCGGAATCCCATTGGCCGTGCCACCAAGACCGGTGACAATGTTGCGCAACATACGGTCATTGACGTCCATGACGCGGCGCCAGAAGACTTCCTTGAGGATAATCTGTCCTTGGTGACGCGCGTTGTCGATAAGCGCCGCGAGCAAGTTGTTGGCGGCAGTGATGGCATGGAAGTCCCCCGTGAAATGCAGGTTGATCGCTTCCATCGGCAACACTTGCGAGTAGCCGCCCCCAGCGGCGCCACCCTTCATACCGAAGACGGGGCCAAGAGAGGGTTCACGCAGGGCAATAGTGGTTTCGTGACCGATACGCTTCAGCCCCTGTGCAAGGGCGATGCTGGTGGTGGTTTTGCCGCTGCCGGCAGGCATACCCGATGTGGCCGTCACGAGAATAAGACGAGCGCGGATTTCGCGGTTCGGTTTGAGTTCGACCTTGGCTTTGTCACGGCCATAGGGTTCAAACTCACAGTCTTCGAGCCCCGCATCGTGCGCGAGTTTATCGATGGGAATGAGTTTGGTGGCCTGAGCAATTTCAATGTCGCTGAGCATGTTGACTCCTCGAAAAAACAAAATAACAAAAATGCGGAATTCGGATCCTTGTTGGCGCCATGTCTAGAGGTGCGACGCCGGAGCTTCAACCAGAACTCTTGGCTCAGCAAGCGAAGTGGAACGTTGCGAGAGAGCTCTAGGCGCTTCGACGGCGGGCAGCGCGCACTATTGCGCCTTATCCTACAGAAAAGCGGCGCACTCTGCTGAGCTAGGTTATTGCTTTTTTGGGCTGGCGCAAGCGTAAGACGGGAAAACCCGTAGGCGCGTGGCAAAGGCGCGCGACGGCGGGGGCGCTCGCGGTGGTACCGTAGACGTGGGAAAAAAGTGCCCGAGCCTGCTCCCCCCGATGGAAGAGACAGACCCGGGCACCCGTCCTCAATAGACTTTACCCGAAGAGGTGAAAGCGATTAGCTGATCGCAGCGTCGCCACCCTTCTTGATAAGACGCGCATGGGCGATACCGAAGAACGTCCAGCCGATGAACGTCACGAGGGAACCCCACATCATCGGATCGAAGCCAGCGGCGTAGAGCGCGTAGAAGCTGTAGAGCGAACCGATGAAGGCCATGATGCGAACCATGCGAGCCTGGTTTTCATCCGTGTTTTCAACCTTGAGCATGACGTAGACGGCGGCCATCGAAAGGATGTACGGCATCACGTTCGTCACAACGGCGAGGTCGACCAAGCGGTTGAACTGGCTGTAGAGCGAGGGGCTGATCGTCATCAAAGCGAGCAGCGACTGCATGATGGTGATGGCGATCATGCCGGCCACAGGCGCATTGTCCTTCGTGAGCTTGGAGAACAGGCTCGGGAAGTAACCTTCGTCAGAGGAGGCCTTGAACACGTTGGCGATTGTGAACTGCCAAGAGAGCAGCGAGCCCGTGCAGGAGAGAACCATCAGACCCATGACGATCTTACCGACGGTCGGGGTGAACATCTGCGAGAAGACGAGGCCGAACGGGGCGGTCGACTTCACGAGGTCAGCGTTGGAAACGATACCAGCGATAATGTTCGTCGAAAGGATGTAGATGATGGCAACACCGATCGTGGCGCCAAGCACGGCCTTAGGCACGTTCTTTTCAGGATTGTCAACGGCGTCGGAGTTAGCGCAAGCGGATTCCAGACCCAAGAAGGCCCACAACGTCATCGAAATCGAAGCGGAAACGGCGTCGAAGGTCGGGATATTGTTCGGATTCCAGCTGGCGATGTAGAGGTCCGGCGAGAACCAGAACCAGCCGAAGATGGAGAGGAAGCCCACAGGCAGAATCACACCCCAAGCGGTGAAGGAGGAGATCATACCCGTGATGCTCGCACCCTTGAAGTTCAGCACCGTGGTGAGCCAGAGCACGCCGATCGTGGCGATACAGGTAGCCACCGGGCTCAGTTCAATGCCCAAGAAGGCGATACCGTAACCCACGGCAGAAATTGCGATAGCGATGTTCGCAATGACGAGTGAGACCGAGTAGGTGTAGTTGGCAAGGAAGTAGCCCGCCTTACCAAAGGCGTACTGGGAGTAGCCACCCATACCGCCCTTATTGCGAGAAAGCATGCCGCACTTGGCGAATGCATAAGCCAGAGCGGTCGAGCCCGTGGCGGTCACAAGCCAGGAAATCACGGAGAACGTGCCGACCTGAGCAAGCTTCGTAGGCAACATGATAATGCCGGAGCCCATCATGTTGAGAGCCGTGAGCAGCGTTAGCTGGGCAACGCTCATTTTGCTGTTGTTGTTGGACATAACTAGGTTTCCATCGGTTGAATGGGAGGCACTCCCCACGGACGAATAGGGAGAGAATGTGCTTGTATCGTCCGTGGGAAGCGTTTTTTTTAGGAACTAAGGGTTAGCAACCGAGCTCAGCAGCACGTTCCTTGGTGAGAACGTAGCCGTAGGCGCGCTTGCGACCATCTTCGTCCTTGTTGATGTAAACACCCTGCAACTCAGGCGAGAAGCCAGGGAAGCGGTTGATACCTTCCTCGAGGGCGAGGAAGTACTTCAGAACGCTCTTACCCCAGACTTCGCCCGGCACCACGCAGAGCACGCCCGGCGGGTAGGGAAGAGCACCTTCGGTCGCGATGCGGCCGTCAGCATTTTCGAGCGCCACAAGTTCAACGTTGCCGCGGATGAACTCATAGTGAGCAGCCTGCGGTTCGAGCACGCGGGTCGGGAAGTGCGCCTTGCGGAACATTTCCTTCTGCAGCTGCTTGACGTTGAGCGACTTGTAGAAGTCGTGCATTTCCTGGCAGAGCTGACGGATGGTGTAGCCCTTGTAGCGTTCTTCGTTGGCGTGGTAGATCGAGGGTAGCACTTCCGCGAGCGGGGCATCCGCATCGAGGTAGGCTTCGAAGCGAGCGATCTGCGCAACGAGGTGATCCATCTTGGCGGCGTCTTCGGCCGGCGTCATCAGGAAGAGAATCGAGTTCAAGTCGCACTTCTCAGGAACCACGCCGTTTTCACGGAGGAAGTTCGCGAGAATCGTGGCAGGCACGCCAAAGTCGTCATACTTGCCCGTATCGACGTTGATGCCCGGTGTCGTCAGGAGGAACTTGCAGGGGTCAACGAAGTACTGGTGCACGCCATAGCCTTCGAAGTTGTGCCACTTCTGACCCGGTTCAAAGGCGAAGAAGCGCAGATCGTTGGCGATCACATCGGTGCTGTAGCTCTGCCAGGGCTTGCCATCGACTTCGGAGGGGATGAACGGCTTGATGTACTTGCAGGAGGCAAGGAGCTTCTTGCGAGCATCAATCGTGACGCGCACGCAGTCATCCCAGAGGCGGCGGCCAGCTTCGCCTTCGTGCATCTTGGCGTTGACGTCAAGCGCGGCAAAGAGCGGATAGAAGGGCGAGGTGGACGCGTGCATCATGAACGCGTTGTTCATGCGCTTATGCGGGCAGTAGCGCTTCTGACCCTTGATGTGCGAGTCCTTCTTGTGGATCTGCGAGGTCTGCGAGAAGCCAGCCTGCTGCTTGTGCACGGACTGCGTAACGATGATGCCAGGATCTTCAGGCCCGAGCTCGAGAAGCAGCGGCGAGCAGTCCTTCATCATCGGGATGAACTGTTCATAGCCCACCCAAGCGGAGTCAAAGAGGATGTAGTCGCAGAGGTGGCCAATGCGGTCAACAACCTGACGGGCGTTGTAGATCGTGCCGTCATAGGTGCCGAGCTGAATAATGCAGAGGCGGAACGGACGCTTTTCGTCAGCCTTTTCAGGGGCGACTTCGCGGATCAGATCGCGCAGGTAGTTTTCTTCGAAGCAGTGGTCATCAATACCGCCGATGAAGCCGTAGCCATTACGGGCGGTTTCGAGGTAGACCGGGGTGGCGCCAGCCTGCAGGAGCGCGCCGTGGTGGTTGGACTTATGGTTGTTACGGTCAAAGAGCACCAAGTCGCCCGGGGCGAGCAGCGCGTTGAGCACAACCTTGTTAGCAGAAGACGTGCCGTTCAGAACGAAGTAGGTCTTGTCGGCGTTGTAGATACGAGCCGCTTCCTGCTGAGCTGCGCAAGGCGCACCTTCGTGAATCAGGAGGTCGCCCATGGAGACGTCAGCGTTGCAGAGGTCAGCACGGAAGACGTTTTCGCCGAAGAATTCGGTGAATTCACGACCAGCGGGGTGACGGCGGTAGAAAGCACCACCCTGATGCCCCGGGCAGTCGAACTGGGCATTGCCCTGCTTGACATATTCAACGAGGGAACCGAAGAACGGCGGCAGAATGCTGTCTTCATACTTCTGCGCAGCAGCGTCGATCTGGCGGCCATAGAGACCACGGTCAGCGCACTTGTCGTCGATGACGGAGACCACCTGCGTGAAGAGTTCGGTAGGAAGCGTTTCCATGTCGTTCTTAACGATGACCGGGATGCCGAAGGCGGTCTTCTTGACCTGCTCAAGCTTGCCAGCAACGGCTTCAGAGGCGGTCATCACGACGGCAGAAACGTCCGTGAGATCGGTGCAGCACGAGAGTTCGACGACATTGCGTTCAGAGCAGAAGGCGTCACGCGCAGCGGGCGTTGCGGCGATATTGAGTTTTCTCATTAGTTTTACCTCATCAAAATAGGCTTTTTGTCAAGAAATTTGGCAAAATAAGCCCCTGGTCCAAATTATTTAAATAATGACCATTAAATTAAAAGAATTAAATTTGCTTGGCTACAGTAATTTAAAGGTGTGCGTCATGCCATAGCCATGGATAACGGTGAGAACCAAGCAAAGCAAAATCCACTAGGAGCAGGATGATGCATGCGTTGGCGGAACCGTTGCCAAAGCTTGTCGACGAAAAACTGTAGCGGGAGCAATGAGAGGTGAGTAATACGGGCGAGCAGAAGCCGCCGTAAGGCTCATCTGGGATGCTGCAGGCGAATCACCAGTGACAGTGACCCATTGCCGCAGCTTAAGAAATCGATGCGGAGGCGAAGAGGTTGTAGTTGAAGCATGTGCGTTTTGCAAAGCACATGAGATGACGGGTACGTCTGAGACCTATGTTGTTGACTGCCATGATAAAAACCTCCCCTGCAAAGTTTGCAGGAAATGCCTTTTCTTTTTGGAACTTATTTTATTTTTCCGTTCCTTTATGCTCAGCTATTTTATATCTCACATATGAGATTGTGTATAGGGGAAAATACTAATTGCATTGTCACGTTAAGTCAATCCCTCTACTGGACAGTTGACATGAGGACAAGGGGGAATTTGTAAATTGCAAGTCATTCTCATTTTGGCGGGCGCGCTGAGATAGGATCGCTAAGTATTGGCATTGCAGTGTTTGCACTGGATCGTGAGGGGATGAGAGATGCGCGGCGTACAAAGTCTTGTGGTGGATTTATACCCAAAATTTGGGATTGTCACTGAGGCTAGGCGGCCTTGTGACGAGGAAATGGAGTCTATGGGCGGAGCGTGGCTTGTGAAGAGGTATTGACCTGTGTCATCGCTTTCGTTGGGTTTTACCGCAACGGAGCGCTCTTTCTCACAATGCGCTCACAAAAAAGGGAGGGTGCACGGTGCGGTGCAACCCTCCCTTACTAAGAAGAGCGCTCTTAGACGAAATCACCAGCCTTCATCAGGAGGCGAGCAATTTCTGCTGCGTTATGCAGATCGAGCTTGCGGTAGGCAGCACCACGGTGGACCTGAACGGTCTTTTCTGAGATGCCAAATTCGCGAGCCACTTCTTTGTTGGCAAAGCCGCGCGCGACCATACGAATGACTTCACGTTCGCGCTGCGTGAGCTGCTCAAAGCGAGCCTTGAAATCGGAGACTTCAGCCGAGTTACGGCGATCCGAGAGGTTCTTGGTAACGGCGTTGTCGATCGTGTCAAGCAAGCGCTGATCATCGACGGGCTTCTGCAGGAAGTCTGCAGCACCTGCTTTGAGCGTGTTGACGGCCATATCTATGTCGCCATGGCCAGAGACAAAGATGATTGGTAGATCACAGCCGACTTCACGCAACTTCGTCTGTAGCTCTAGCCCAGACATGTGCGGCATACGCACGTCAAGCAAGAGGCAGCCAGGGCGGATGAAGTCATTCGAGGAGAGAAAGGTGAGGGCGTCTGGATATGTGGCAACCTCCCAGCCTTCATCTTCGATGAGAAACGCCCACGACTTGCGCATCGCATCGTCGTCATCGATGATGCGGATCACAGGGGTCATTCGCGTGGGATCGGTGTTTTCAAATTTTCTAAGCATGATAAGGAGAGCTCCGGTTGGGAAAGGTTGGCTGGGTGGCGCACGCTGACGTCACGCAAGCTTCTTACCTTGGGATTCAACGGGCTTAGTGTACACTTTTTCACGTCGACATATAGTCTCTCTAGCTTTGCAAACGGCCATGCGTGGATGGTTTTGTGGTGCAGTGACAACAATTAGACACGCTGCATGCACTTGTGCGGCTAAAGTGATGCACGTCCACTCGCGAGCCTCTTACGGTTGGCGCTTAGGCGGACACCGTGTCTTTCCTCCACTCACCTCGCAGGATATTGAGATATGCGCAAGCCAAGATCTTTCGCCCAAACCCTGGGAGCGCTTTTTCCCATAGCGGCGCTACTCGCGGGCTGTGCTGCGCCGGTGGTGGCTCCTGGTCCCTACCACATTCCTGCCGATGCGCTAAGCCGCAGAGTCGACTTTTCTCGTGTGTGTGTGCTCGAAAACCCAGCCGTCAAACTCGACGTGCTCAACGAGGCGATTCAAGATGGTATCGCTGCGGCGGGCGCCACGTATGTACCACTACCCGCGGGGGCGGGTCCCACCGTCTGCTCTTATACCCTCACGTACGATGTTGCCTATGAAGGGCGCATGATCCGCTCCATCACCTTTTATACCTTTGAAAATGGTGTGCCCATTTACAGTGCCCGTGGCACACCGCGCGGCTCTGGCGGCATTACCTTCGATATGGTGAGTGAATATGTGGAACTCGTTATTGAACGTAGCCGTGCGGGACGCTCTCGTGTACTCTCTGCACCGATCTCTAATCAGGGAGCGAGCGGCGCGCCTCGAGTGAATTCTGAATCTGCTCAGGCGGTTGACGACAAACCGACTGAATAGTATAATAAGAATCATTCTCATCACTAAGCAGTAGATCCACGACGCCCGATCCTCAGTCGTTATTAGACCTTTTAGTCTGTTGCGCACTCACTCTGGCGCGTTTAAAATTTTCCAATAAGCATATGGGAATTTGCGCAGACAAAAACCTGCACAAGCCTTTGTTGCGCCTGAATTCATCCCTAAGTGCGTAGGATGTCTACAAACCGTACCTTGTGTGTACCCTAAGCGGGCAGGGGCGGGGCAGTGTTGAGCGCACCAATCATTACCTTATTTTGGAGATAAAACATGTTGAATCAGACCACCAAATACGGCCTCTTCTTCTTGGGGGGGCTCGTCGTGGGCGCTCTCGGTGCTGTGGCCATTACGCGCGGCAAACTCGAACTCAAGCCCCTTGCTACCGATCTGCTCGCGGGCGGCATTGACCTCAAAGAAAAGGCCATGGGTGTTGTGGAAAGCTGCAAGGAAGACATTGCGGATGCTGTAGCGGAAGCGCAGGTCAAGAGCCAGCAGAAGAAGGCTCAGGCTGAAGCACGTGCTGAAGCTTGTGAGAGTTGCGAAACGGAAGCTAAGCCCGCTTAATACATGTTTGAAGGTGCGGCGAGCCGCCTCAGTGGCCGCCGCCCTTTGTTCATCGACCCCACCCAAAAATCTCTGCCGGTAGAGTCCCAATCCAAGCGGTGGCTTCAACGGCAATGGGAAATGGCGAATGCCTTCCTAGGAGGAATCCATCAGCCTTGCTCTGATGGATGGGGGGACTTATGTCTCACCAATGGCATGTCGCTATTTCTTGTCATTATTTTTCGAGCCATTGCATCATGAAATTTCAACTGATCCACGAAGTGGGCAACCGTCAACGCTGGCGTACCCGCACACCGCTTTCGAGCGCTTCTGCTGCGTTGATTGCTGACGAGATTGAAAGGCTTGAGGACGTCACGGGTGTGGTCGTCAATCCTCGTACAGGTTCTGTGATTGTCACCTACGATACGCTCGAGGGGCGCTTGCGTGTGGCGCGCTACCTCGCTGGTCTTGAGGACAATCCCCCGATAGCTCGCGCTGCTCGTGCTCACTACTTGGGTGGGGCGGCCGAGAAGCGCTCGCTTGCCGCGTTCCGTGCGCCAGCCAGACAGCGTGCCACGATTGAAGCGCTTAACAATAACCGCCTCGTGGGCGGGGTGCGCGACGCCATTGATTCGGGCGTGCGCAACATGCCGATCCTCACGGACATTTTCTATCCTATCCTGCGCTTTTTCGGTTTCCGTATCGAAGAGCGTCAGGCGGCTTTACCTGCGCCCGCGCTCGCGGCTGCCGCGGGTGATCGTCGCAATGCGCTCGTGGAAAAGCACTTTGAGCTTCCCGAAGCAAAGCTCGATTTTGGTCCGCTAGCTCGCTACGTACTTGTGAACCCGTTCTTGCCGATGCTGGCAACGACAGCCAATACGATCCTGGCAGGCATCCCTATTATCATCGACGGCGTCAAACAGCTCTTCAAGGGTAAGCTCAATGTTGCAGTGCTTGATGCGGCGGCGGTTGCTGTGTGTCTTTTGCGCCGTGACTTTAAGAGCGCAGGCTTACTGATTCTTTTGCTTGGCATGGGTGAGATGCTCGAAAACTATGCTCGCAAAAAGTCCATGGCCTCGCTTGCTGAGCAGCTCTCCATTAAGTGCGACGAAGTGTGGGTGCGTCGCGGTGAAGAACTTGTGAAGATCCGTCTTGACGATGTCACCAAGGACGATGTTGTTGTGGTCCGTACTGGCAGCGTCATCCCTGTTGACGGGGTGGTGGTCGACGGGCAAGCCGAAGTCAACCAAGCGACGATGACTGGTGAGGCCGTTGCGGTTCACCGTGCTGAGGGCGGTTCCGTTTTCGCGGGGACGGTGGTTGAAGATGGCGAAATCGGTATTCGTCCCACGCATATTGGGGACGCAACGCGCTTGGCGAAGATCATCCAGTTTGTCGAAGACAGCGAACAGAGCAAGGCCAATATCGAGAGCAAGGCGCTCAAAGTGGCCGATGCGATTGTGCCCTTTAACTTTGCGCTCGCTGCGCTCGTTTGGTTCTTTACGCGTGATTTGACCCGCACGGCGAGTGTGCTACTTGTTGACTATAGCTGCGCACTGCGTTTGGCCACGCCGCTTGCGATTCTCTCTGCGATGAAAGAGGGCACGGCTCGCGGGGTCGTGGTCAAGGGTGGGCGCTATCTTGAAGCGCTCGCCGAGATCGACACAGTCGTGTTTGATAAGACGGGCACGCTCACTAACGCTACGCCTGAGCTCTCTGACGTGGTCTCGCTCTCGGACGATTGGAGTGAGGATGAGGTGTTGCGCCTTTCGGCCTGTTTGGAAGAGCACTTCCCGCATCCCGTTTCCCGCGCTGTGGTTCGTGCTGCCGAGAGCCGTGGTCTTGAGCACTACGATGAGCGCCACGATACGGAAGTGCAGTACGTGGTCGCACACGGCATCTGCTCGCGCGTCGATGGCGAGAAAGTGGTGCTTGGCTCGCGCCACTTTGTCGAGGAAGACGAGGGCGTGGATTGCAGCGGTGCACGCGAGGCGATTGCCACGCTCCTTGATCAAGGCAAGACCGTTCTCTTTTTGGCCTGCGGTGGCAAACTCATTGGGCTACTCGGTATCGAAGACCCCTTGCGTGCCGAGTCTCGCGAGGTCATTGGGGCACTGCGCGCGCGTGGTAAGCGTGTGGTGATGCTCACGGGGGATGACGCTAGAACCGCTGCGGCCGTCGCTGCACGCTTGGGCATTACCGAGTACCGTGCGCAGGTGCTCCCTGAAGACAAGGCCAATGAAGTGCAAAAACTCAAGGCCCAGGGCGCAAAGGTGCTGATGGTGGGTGACGGCATCAACGATAGCCCCGCGCTGAGCGCGGCGGATGTCGGGGTGACGTTGCGTGACTCGACCGATATTGCGCAAGAGGTCGCTGACGTGGTACTCACCGAGTCGCTCACGAACCTCTTGGTGGCGCTTGATCTTGGAGAAGCGACCATGCGTCGTATCAAGCAGAACGTGGGCTATGCTGTGGGGCTCAATAGCGTGTTCCTCGCGGGTGGGCTCACCGGGCTCTTGACGCCGATGCTCTCCGCGCTACTGCATAACGCCACGACGGTGGGTGTCTGCCTGAACGCCATGCGTCCCGAGCTCGGGCACTACGAGGGCGAAGCGCACTACCTCTCTGAGGCGCGTGAAGATATCCTCGACATGGTCCAAAAGCTCAAGGCGCTCATGGATGGTGATCATGGACAGGCGCATGTGCCGCCAAGAATTGCGCTCACCGCGATGCAGGCCACCGGCGTACAGCGTGCAAACGCCTAAACAAAAAACGTGTAAGACCCCTGTCTTGAGGGCGCGCGAGCGTCTCTGCCGCCCTCAAGACATTAAAGAGAAAAAAGGACGATAAATGAGTGAATTCAAGCATTGTGTGCGTAGCGTGATTCCTGGCCGTGCGCGTTTACGTCATCCGATGATCAAGCGCTTAAGCCCAGAGGATCTCGAGAGTGCTCGAGGGTGGATTGAAAGTATCGATGGCGTGTTTGGCGTGGAATTTAATCCGCTCGTGGGCTCAGCATTGGTGCTTTGGGACGCAGAAAAACTCTCTGAAGAGGCGTTTCTAGAGCAACTCGAAAACCTCCTCACCATGGCCGCAGGCATGATGGGCGGAGAAACCGCCGCTCAGGCCGAGCAAGAAGGAGACGATGCTTCAGCAGATGCCTCGTTTGCGAGAAACATCTGCCATGTGGCAAGCCGCACACAGCAGTGCGCAGCCAAAGGGCTCGGCGCCGCGGCGGTGATGATCGCAGGCGAGCGTGGCACAAGCCATAGCATTCAGCGCGTACAACGCATGGCGCTGAACCGCACGATGCTTGCTTCGCTTGCAGTGTCTATGACAGGCGCTGTGATGAAGAACATGCCCATGCATGTAGGCGGTGGGGTTGCATTTTTAGCGCTATTGAGCCTGCACTTGATCGGCAATCGACGTCTTCTCTAGTAGAATCGAGGGGTGAAGCCCCTCGATTTTTTTCCCTTCTTGGAGTGCGCTTGTGCTGGAGAAAACTGCCCGCTTATTGCTCATTGTGCTCATGACCGTGATTGCACTCTCTGTGCTTTGCGCGTTGGCGGCAATGGTTGCACTCTCGCTTGTGTTGCTCATTGTGGCGGTGATTACCGCATACTGCCTTGCGCCCGAGAAGGCAAAAACGTTTTGGCGTTTGCTTGCAGAGCGCTTAGACGACTGGATCTTGCGCTTTGAGACGCTTTGGGCGGAAATTAAGAGCGTGGTCGAGCATTTTACGAGTTCGCCCTCTGCGGATGCGAACCCAGCGCAGACCGCGACGCAGCGCCCAGAGACGCCAAACGCAGCAAGCGACGCCTCGCCTGTCTCAGACGAGGCAACGAGCGGCGCAGAGGCGCCCAATGAGCTGAGTGTAGTGCCCATCGCGGAAAAGCGCGAATCTCGTTAAGCGACACACCACTGTTGCCGCGTAGCGCCTCTGCGTTGGTAATACCTCAAGAAGTGCCGCCTTTTCTGCGCAAGGATTTTGTAGAGCAGGGGCAATTTGCGCTATAGTTTGCCTTACGTTGCACGACACCCGTGGGGTGACGTCCGCAGCACTCTCAAGGTCACTCTGATCCACCGAATCCTCTTCGGCAGAAAGTTGTGCCACTTGTCGCACAGCATCAATGGCTCGAGCTCGTACTGAGTGTTGCGTTTCACTGACGATTCTTTTTTTCCCAACATCAAGAATAAGACTTAGGAAAGACACAAAATGCAATTCAAGAAATTTGCCTCTCTATTGGTTGCCGCTGGCCTCGCGGTTGCGCTTACTGGTTGCGGTGAAGATAAGAAAGAAACGGCTGCCGCAGCAGCGCCCGCTGCCAAGCCCGCTGAAGTGACGGAACTCTCCATTGGTGCAAGCCCCGTTCCGCACGCTGACATTCTGAAGTTCGTCGCCCCCGCGCTTGAAAAGCAGGGCGTCAAACTCAAGGTGATTGAATTCTCCGATTATGTCAAACCGAACCTTGCGCTTGCCGATAAGGAAATCGATGCCAACTTCTTCCAGCACAAGCCCTACCTCGATGAGTTCAGCAAGAGCCGAGGCTTGAAGCTTGAAGTGCTCGTGGCGACGCACCTGGAACCGATGGGCGTTTACTCGAAGAAGGTCAAGAACGTTGCGGACTTGCCTAACGGCGCGCAGATTGCTATCCCGAACGATCCGACTAACGGTGGCCGCGCGCTCAAGGTGCTGGAATCCGCTGGCCTGATCAAGGTCAAGCCCGAAGCAGGAGTGCTGGCGACCGTTGCGGACGTCACGGATAACCCCAAGAGGGTGAAGTTTGTCGAAGTCGAAGCTGCTCAGGCGCCGCGTAGCCTGCAGGATGTCGACGCTGCGGTGATTAACTCCAACTTCGCGCTTGGCGCTGGGCTCAACCCCACCAAGGACGCGATCGCCGTTGAAAGCAAGGATAGCCCGTACGCCAACATCGTTGTGGTGCGCGAAGGCGATCACCGAGAAGCTCTTCAGAAGCTGAAGGCTGCGCTCACCACGCCGGAAGTGAAGAAGTTCATCGAAGAACAGTACAAGGGCGCTGTGTTGCCTGCGTTCTAATCATGAACGTGCGCGGTCACTAACGAATCGAACTGTCGCCCTCGCCGATCTCCCTGAGATCGACGGGGGCGGAATTGTTTTCAGCGAGACCAAAATTCTCTCGTCCATCCCGTAAATTGGTGGTATCAGGCAATAGCGTCTATTTTTCTCCCAGTCAGCAGAAGGGTTTGCTAGGAGTTATGAACATTTTTTAAATCTTACTAACTTAGTCGGGTAAGTGCTAGAATGTTCGTACACTAACTATTTGAGGCACACCATGCAGAAATGCGAACTCAGCGTGACAGGGATGAGCTGCTCGGCCTGCTCTGCGCGCGTGGAAAAGGTTGTTCGGGGACTTTCTGGTGTTAATGATGCCAATGTCAACCTTCTCAAGAACACGCTTTCGATGAGTTGGGATGAGAGCGTTTTGAGCCTTCCCGAGGTTAAACGAGCGGTTGAAGAGGCAGGGTACGGACTGATTATTCCTGAAGCAGAGACGCAAAAAGGCGCCTCAGGCAAGCGGGCCGTGGCAGACGCGGCGGCGGAGGATGAAAGCTTGGCGGTTCTTGCCCGAGAACGCAAGAACCTCTTTTGGGCTTTTGGTTTTTTGGCGCTCCTTTGCTGGCTCTCGATGGGCGGCATGTTGGGGCTACCCATTCCCGCTTTTTTGTCTGGCACGCGGGGCGCTACGTCCAATGCGCTTGCGCAACTCTTGCTCCTTATTCCAATTCTTTTTTTGCGCCGTATCACGTTCATTCGAGGCTTTCGTAGCCTTTGGCATCGTGCGCCGAGCATGGACGCGCTCGTTGCGATTGGCGCGGGCGCATCGCTTCTCTATGGCGTCTGGTCGCTCTTTATGATGAACTTGGCGAGCGCGGACGGCGCGCTCTCTGAGGTACATCGCTACGCGCATGGGCTCTATTTTGAAGGCGCCGGCATGATTGTGACGCTGGTGGCGCTAGGGAAATATTTTGAGGCCCGTGCGAAAAAGCGCACCACCGATGCGATGACCGCGCTGATGGCGCTCGCGCCCAAGCGCGCGACAGTATTGCGCGATGGCGCTGAGATCTCAGTGCCCTTGGAAGAGGTCAGTAGCGGCGATACGCTTGTTGTGAAGACGGGCGAGACGATTCCTGTGGACGGCGTTGTGCTCGAAGGCTACGCAAGCGTCAATGAAGCCACGATCACTGGCGAGAGCGTCCCTGTGCAAAAAGGGCCAGAAGCCACCGTGACAGGCGCCACGCATCTTGAGGCTGGGCACATCGTTATGCGTGCCACACGTGTCGGTGACGATACGGTGCTCTCGCAAATCATTCGTATGGTCGATGAGGCCACGAGTTCTAAAGCGCCTGTGGCGCGGCTTGCGGATCGGGTCAGCGGCGTTTTCGTACCCGTGGTGATTGCGATTGCGTTCGTGACAGCGCTCGTCTGGCTCGCGGCGGGTCGAGATACAGAGTTTGCGCTCTCCTGTGCGATTGCCGTGTTGGTGATTTCTTGCCCCTGTGCTTTGGGACTTGCAACGCCAACGGCGGTGATGGTGGGCACTGGGGTGGGGGCTCGCCAAGGGTTGCTCTTTAAAGACGCGACGGCTCTGGAGACACTCTCGCATGTAAAGACCGTTGTGATGGATAAAACGGGCACCCTTACCGCGGGTGAACCCTCAGTGGTGCGCGTTGTCTCAGCTATTCCGAAGCTAGAGAATGTGGTGCTCATGGTGGCTGCGGCACTGGAAAACCTCTCTGAGCATCCTCTTGCGCGCGCCGTGATGCGAGAGGTGCAAGCGCGCAACTTGCCTGTGCAGAAGGCTGAAGCGTTTGAGCAGTACCCTGGCGAGGGGATCAGCGCGAAAGTGGCTGGGAGCCTCTGCGTGGCAGGGAATTTGGCGCTCATGGAGCGGCTCTCGCTTGAGGTGCCCGAGGCGCTACGAGCACAGGCCGAGGCTGCACACAAAGCGGGTGCGACAGCGCTTTTTATTGCCTCCAATAACCGCGTGAGCGGCTTCATTGCAGTGCGTGATGAACTGAAACCCGATAGCGCGAGCGCGGTAGCGGAACTCAAAAAAATGGGCCTTCGCCCCGTGATGCTCACGGGGGACAATCCGCTTACCGCAGCGGCTATCGCGAAAGAAGCGGGCATCGCGCCAGAGGATGTTATTGCAGGCGTGAAGCCCTCAGAGAAGGCTGAGCACATTGAGCGGCTACGCGCGCAGGGGCCTGTGGCCATGGTGGGCGACGGGGTCAACGATGCACCGGCGCTTGCGGCAGCGGATGTGGGGCTTGCGATTGGGGCGGGCACCGAAGTCGCTCGCGCGAGTGCGGATGTGGTTCTCATGCGCAATTCGATTCTCTCCGTTACCGATGCCGTAGCGCTCTCTCGCGCGGTGATGCGCAACATTCGGCAGAACCTCTTTTGGGCCTTTATTTACAATACGATTGGTATTCCAATCGCTGCTGGTGCCTTTTTCATCCCGTTTGGGCTGACGCTCAACCCCATGCTAGCGGCTGCGGCCATGAGCCTAAGCTCGGTGAGTGTGGTCAGTAATGCGCTGAGACTCCGATTCTTTAATCATCCTCATGTTGCTGCGCCTGAGCGCCAAGCCGCAGCGGATGAGCAAACTCGAAAGGAAGATAAAATGGAAAAAATCATTCATATCGAAGGTATGCACTGTGGACACTGCACAAAATCGGTGACCGACGCACTCAATGCGTTGCCCGGTGTCAGCATGGTTATGGTGAGCCTTGAGAAGAAGATGGCGGCGGTATCGGTCGATGCTTCTGTCGCCGATGAGATGCTCAAGGCGGTCATCGAAGGGGTGGGCTTTACGGTCACGAAGATCGAAGCTCAGTAAACCTCGATTGGGCGCACAACGCGCACGCCCAAAACCGTCCTTTGATACGCCTCCTCCGACCGCCCTTGGCCGGCGGGAGGCGTTTACTTATGGGAGAGGCTCACGTGGCTCGCTTTCTGCATTGGTTTCGTAGCTCCATTATCCGGCGCTTTTTCATTGTGTTTTTTGGCATCGTGGTCTCGGTGGCGCTAGTTGCCATTCCCGCGATTACGCTCACGAGTTCGATGTCGAGCTCAGGCGGCGCAATTAACGTCTCAGGTAGCATGCGCATGCAGAGCTATAAGTTGGCCATGGCGGTGCTAAACCCCTACCAGAGCGATGAAGCACGGCGCAAGAATACCCTTGGGGCACTTGAGGTGTTTGCGGGCAAGCTCGAAGATCCTTCCCTCATTGACGCCATGTCCGAGTCCGACAAGGATCCGATCCGCGCGAGCTACACGAAACTCGTGTCGCGCTTTAACGGTGAGATCAAGCCGCTCGCCTTGGCCTCGCTTCAAAGCGGCTCTGAGCGCGAGCACTTTGTGCAGGTGATCCCGAGTTTTGTCGAGGACGTCAATCAGTATGTCAAGGTTCTCGAAGAGTCGCTCAATCAACGTCTCTTGGTGCTCAAGTGGTTGCTGATTGTGATTTTGATCGGTGCACTGATTCTCACCTATGGGATGCTCTTGGTGATGCGGCGCCGTATTTTTCAGCCGCTCCTTGAAATTGGTGCCGTGGCGAGCGCTGTGCGACAGGGTAACCTTCAGGTGCGAGCGCAGGTGCCGGGTGAAGATGAAATCGGTCGCCTTGCTGCGGGCTTTAACTACATGCTCGATGAGCTCTCGCGGCTCTACGGTAACCTCGAAGCTGAGGTGGCACGCAAAACTGTGGATCTCAACCGCCGTAACGCAGGTCTTGAGCTCATTGGGCAGATCGCCGAGAGCGTGAGCTTTGAAGAAGGCAAGAATAGGCGGATTCTCACGCCGATCATGAATGAGATTGCGAGACTCACGGGCACCGTGAGCTGTGCGCTGATCGCGGGTGAGCCTGGCAACACGATTGTGCTCGCGCAGTCAGCCAATTGGCACGCAGGCAATGAAGTGGGCGCACAGCGCTTTGCAGTGGGCACGGGTGAAGCGAAAATTGGTGAGCTCCTCGCTTGCATTGATGGAATCGGCATGGAGAGTTGGCAGGCGGATTTACTGAAGGCCTTTGCCCAGACGCTAGGACGCGCGATGGATCGTGCCACGCGTCAGATTGATGACCGACGGCTAGCGGTGCTCGAAGAGCGCTCGACCATTGCCCGAGAGCTACATGACTCGATTGCGCAGAGTCTCAGCTTTGCGCGCATTCAGTTGCATCGACTGAAGCTCTTTATTGAACGCGATGCGGCACGCGAGACGGTGCTAGAGACTGTGGCCGAGCTCAATGAGGGGCTCACCGGCGCGTATAAGCAGCTCAGAGAAGTGCTGACTGCCTTCCGCCTACAGATTGGCGGCAGCGGTCTAGCGGGTGCGCTCGAAGAGACGATAGACGAGTTTCGCAACCGCACGGGGCTCCCCGTGGCCTTTACTTGCAAGATGCTCGGTTTTGAGATCTCCCCCAATGATCAGGTCCACTTGGTGAGCATCGTACGCGAGGGGCTCTCTAATATCGAAAAGCATGCGCGCGCCACAAGCGTCTCTGTGCGTTTTGATCGTGAGTCAACGCCCGCTGGGAGTGCCATGGTGCTCGTCATTGAAGACGATGGGGTTGGGATTGCCGATGCCCCGCACAAGGAAAACCACTATGGGCTCACCATCATGAATGAGCGTGCGACGGCCATTGGCGGTGAGCTCTCCATTGCGCGGCGCACGGACATGCATGGCACGCGTCTCATGCTGAGAATTCCAGAAAATCAAGAACTCTGAAGCGTCTCTTAAGACTCGCGCCGTAGAATTACCCCATGTTTGTGCTCCATTGCAAAGAGAACCCATCATCATGACCCAGAAAGAGAAGTACACCGTTGTTGTCATCGACGATCATCCCATCTATCGGCGCGGCCTCAAGGAGCTCCTTGATATGGATACCGATATTGAGGTGGTGGGTGAGGCAGGGACTCGCGAACAGGCCTTGGAGGTTGTGCGACGTTTTGAGCCGGACTTGACCATTCTTGACCTCAATATCAAAGGAAGCTCTGGCTTAGAGATTCTTTCCGCGCTTAAGGACGAGGATCCTTCGCGACGCATCGTGATTTTGACGGTGAGCGATTCGGGTAAGGACCTGACGGCTTGCATTCAGGCAGGGGCGGATGGGTACTTTCTCAAAGATAGCGAACCCGAGCAGTTCCTTGCCAACATTCGGCAGACGCTCGAAGGGCGTCTCATTGTGGAGCCCTCCATGCTCGTGTATCTGACCGAGACGTTGCGTCACAAAACGCAGCCTGCCGAAGCACGTCCTCAGCTTACTGGCCGTGAGTACGATGTGCTGGTGCTTATTGCCGAGGGACAGACCAATAAGATGATTGCGCGCGAGCTGAATATCTCGGACGGTACCGTCAAGGGCCACGTCAAGCATTTGCTCAATAAGTTGGGCTTTAAGAGTCGTGTGGAAGCGGCTGTCTGGGCAACGCAAAACGGTTTGCGCCGTAGCGACGCTGAGGAGCCAGCGGCCTCTTAATCGCAAAGGTGTAGAGATTGCTGATCACGCTGTTAAGCGCCTCATCAGAATCCTGCGCTACAGTATGCGCATAGGTTGGATGAACATAATTCATTCACCGGATTCAGCAGGCTCTCAAGCGTGTTTTCCTCTTTCTCCTTGAACGCGCTTTGGGCGGCAGAGCTGGGTCTGATGGGCTGAGCAGGAAAGTTTTGGGATTTCGTTGATTCAGCACAAGAGATTGCGTAGCTAGCTTGGTCGCTCGCGACAATCCAAAAAGAAGGCCGGAGTTTTGGGGACTCCAGCCTTTTTTATTTTGCGCTACATACCTGTGGTGTTAAAGCACCCACAGCACGAGGCGACTTTTTTCAGGCATTACTGCTTCTGAACGTGGCACATCGTGCAGGTGAAGCGTTCCGCAGCAAGCTTGCCATCCTTCTGGTGCGAGAGCGGAATTTGGGTCTTCTGGCCAGGATTCGTCGTCGCGAGCTGGTGGCACATCTGGCAGGGGTTGTTGCCTTCGGTGATCTTGTAGCTGTCGATCGGGTGCGGAATCTGCGGGGGCGCAGCGTGGGCAACAGCCATGGTGGCGAACATCGCGACAGCAGCGAGAGCCTTGGTATAGACGTTCATGTTAATCTCCTTGATTCTTGTTAAACGTCGAGGTTTTGTTTTTCCGCAGCCATCCCAGTGAATCTTCGGGGCAGATTTCTATGCAGCGTCCGCACTGTAGGCAGTCGCCGACTGGGATATGCCCTGAGCGTTTGAGCTCGTTGAATTTAATAATCTGCGGTTCTGGGCATACTCTGAGACAATCCCCGCAATGGGTACAGGTTTTGTCGTTAAAGCTGATTCTAATACAGGGCTTGTGATTTAGGCGTGAAATTAGGCTCCAAAAAGCGCCGAGTGGACAAAGGTGCGAACACCAACCATTTTTTGCAATGGCCACATCTAAGGCGAAGATCGTAAGGGCGACGGCCAGCGCCCAGAGCCCGGTGCCGAAAATCACGTCTCGCCAAAGGAGAGCCTGAGGAGAAACGAGCTCAAAAGCTGCGGTTCCTGTGGCAGCACTGATGAGGAGCGTGGCGAGCACAAAAATGTAACGAAGTTTTTTGTCGAGTCGAATGAGATCGGCGGAGAGTCCCAAGCGTTGTCTGACGGCGGCAGCGGCTTCGCTTACGAGATTGACCGGGCAGACCCAGCCACAAAATAGCCGTGAGCCGAGCAGCACATAAAAAGTGATGACGATCAGTGCGCCGAGCGCGGCGGTCAGAGTGGGCCAGTGTCCAGCCGCTGCGCGCTCTAGTAGCGCAAATGGGTCGCTCAAGGGGAGAAGAGCGAGCAGTCGACTTTCGCTCAGCGTGCCATCTAAGAGGGGGGCGCCCCAGAGCGTCCAGCCCCAACGTGCCGTACCCGCAAACGCAAGCAGAATCAGACATTGAACGAGGTGACGCAACGCACTATAGCGACGACGCCAGAGCCACTCGCGCGCGTTTTTAGCGGGCGGCAAGTGGCGGACCACGCGTTGGGGCTCCGAAGTACGCTCGCTAGGGGCACTTTTCCGAGGATTCTCTTGAGACATTAGTACTCCTTGAGCGTTTGAAGCGCCTTGCGGGTGCTCGCATCCGCGTCGGTGCTGGGCGTGCGCTCGCCGAGGTGACGGCCGCTGTTACGAGGATCTTCCACATCGAGCCAGCCGAGACGGTAATGACGGCCAATTTGCCCGAGCACGGCCTCTCGCGCTTGAACGCGGATTGCTGCTTCATCCGTGGGGCAGGCCTGCTCACACATGCCGCAGCCCGTGCAATGATCGGGCTTGACCACCGGAAGAAACATTGCGTGTTTGCTTTGCTCTCGCGGGGTGGTGTCGATCACAAGAGCCTTATTGCTTTCTGGACAGGCGCGGTAGCAGACCTCGCAGCGCAGCCCCTGAAACGAGAGGCAGCTCGCTGGGTCGACCAGAGCGACCCCCATGCGCGCCGCTTCGACGCTCGTGAGCGCTGGGTCGAGTGCCCCCGTCGGACACGCTTTCACGCAAGGTAAATCCTCGCACATGTAGCAGGGGATCTGTCGCGGCGTGAAAAATGGTGTGCCGTTTGGCGCGGGATCTGCGGGACTCGCGAGCCTCAGTGTCTCGTATGGGCAAGCATTGACGCACTGCCCGCAGCGAGAGCAAGCGGCAAGGAACCGCTTCATTGGTGTCAGCGCTCCTGGCGGGAGCGGACGCCATTGCGCGTTTGCGTCGCGGTTTGCCACAAACCCAAAGCCCCACGCAAGTACCACGCCCGCGGCGGAAACCTCCACCGCGGTCGTGAGTAACTTCCGTCGAGAGAGCGCTGAATCTGGCTTAGCTACTTTGATCATAGAGCTCAGTTCGCGCTTCTTTTCTTAGAGCTTTTCGACCTTGACAGCCGTCTTCTTGAAGTCGGGTTCAAGCGAGATCGGGTCAGCGGCGTCGATCACTACGCTGTTGGTTCTCACCTTCGGGTCAAAGAAAGCGAGCCAAGTCATGCCGCGCGGCATTTGGTTGCGTTGCTTGGTTTCGACAATCGCCTCACAGCTACCATGGCGCGAGGTGACGCGAACTTTTTGCGCCTGCGCAATGCCACGGGCTTCGGCGTCATGCGGGTTCATGTAGAGCACGGCTTGCGCGGCGGCCTTAGCGAGCTCAGGCACGCGCATCGTCATCGAGCCCGTGTGCCAGTGCTCAAGGATGCGACCCGTGGAGAGCCAAAGGTCGTACTGCGCATCGGGCTGCTCGACAGGTGCAGCGTACGGGCGGAAGAAGATCTTGGCTTTGCCAGCGTGCTTGACAGCTTCAGTATTGGTGACGCCCTTCAAGTCCCCTGAAGGAATCTCCTTCATGAGCGGGCCGTAGAAGAGGTTGTCGTCGCTTGCGTACTTATCGAACGCGGGATTAAAGCGATAGAGCGTTTCCTTGCCGTCAACCACTGGCCAGAGCAAGCCGCGGATCTTGGGACTCTGATACGTATCGAAGTCTGCCAAGTCGTGTGCGTGCCCGAGCGTAAATTCGCGGTACTCATTAAAGAGCGCCTTTTCCGGGAAATAGCCAAGGCCGAGCGCTTCGCCCGTGGCGTTTTTCTCGCCCTTGTAGAGCGGATCAGGCCAGGCGGCTTGGCGCTTTTCGCTCGGCAGAAAGAGCACTTTGTCAAGCGTTGTGTTCGCAGGCAGTTGCGAGGCAGCGAGCACGTCAGGGAGCTTATCGTCGGGCGCGCCCTTAAGCGGCTGCTCGCCCCAGGTATCAGCAATCGTGAAGCGGCGTGCAAACTCCATCATCATCCAGAGGTCGGTGCGCGCAGCGCCCGGCGCATCAATGAGCTGGTGCCAGCCTTGGGTGCGGCGTTCGGCATTGCCGTAGAGACCCCACTTCTCGAAATGCCCTGCTGCAGGCAGAATCAGGTCGGCGCAAGACGCGCTAAAGGTTGGGTAGATGTCCGAGACCACGACAAAGTTGTCGGCGTCGCGTGCAGCGCGAATCCAGTGCGTATTGTTGGGTGTTGACTGGAAAATGTTGACCACCTGCGTCCAGAGGAAGTTGATGGACTTATCTTCTAACCCCTTGAGCATGTCCATAAGCGACGCGCCCACCTTGGGGTTGAGCGTGCCTGCGGGCAGCGACCAAATACCCTCGGTCATGGCACGGTGCTTGGGATTGGCGACAAGCATATCGGCAGGGAGTCGGTGCGAGAAAGCGCCTACCTCACGGGCCGAGCCACAGGCCGAGGGCTGCCCCGTGAGCGAGAACGCGCCGTTTCCTGGCTGCGCATGCTTACCGAGAAGCAGGTGGATCGAGTAGACAAGTTCATTGACCCAAACGCCACGCTGATGCTGATTAAAGCCCATGCACCAGTAGCTCATCATGTTGCGGCGGCGATCGCAGACCAAATCCGCGAGCGTCATCAATTTCGCTTTGAAGCTATCGAGCGACTCATCCGCATCGCCCTTTGCGAGTTCCGCCACAAAGTCGATGTCATAGGGCTCAACGCCTTTGCGGAATTCCTCAAAGGAAATTTGCCAGTGCTTGCCAGCGGTTGCGCCCGTATTCTTCTGCTCCACTTCGAGCCCCGCGCTCAGTCCCATACCGCGCGCTTCAGCGGCATCGAGTTTGACTTTGAGCTGTCGCGCCATCACGTCTTTTTCAGCGGGATAGGCAAAGCGGTCGGTATTGCGTAGCCCGTAGCCGATGTCGGTAACACCCGCGGCGAAGATGCAGTGTTTTTCGACAAACGCTTGGTCTTGCACGTTGCGGCGCAGGATCTCACGCAAGAGGAAGTTGGCAATGGCCAAATCGGTGTTGGGCTTAAAGATGATCGTGAGATCAGCGAAGTCACTTGAGAGATTACGGAAGGTTGTGAGGTTGACAATCTTCGTGGGCTTATGCGTGAGTTTGCGATCGACCACGCGGCTCCAAAGCACTGGGTGCGCTTCGGCCATATTGTTGCCCCAGAGCAGCATCAAATCGCTCTTTTCAATGTCCGCGTAGTTGTTGGCGGGTTCATCGATACCGAAGACTTGGTAAAAGCCCACCACGGCGCTCGCCATGCAGAGGCGGGCGTTCGGGTCGATATTGTTACTGCGGAAGCCCCCTTTCCAGAGTTTGACCGCGGCATAGGCTTCGGGAATGGTGTACTGGCCGCTACCAATGAGGCCCACGCCAGCGGGACCTTTGGCCTTGTAGACTCGCATGAACTGACGGTGCATTTCGTCAAACGCTTCATCCCAAGAGACCGGCTCAAATTCGCCATCCTTGGCAAACTTGCCGTTTTTCTTACGCATGAGCGGCTGGGTAAGGCGATCTTCACCGTAGAGAATCTTCGCGTTGAAGTAACCTTTGACGCAGTTGAGACCACGATTGACGGGGCTCTCGGGGTCGCCCCCCGTGGCGACAATGCGCCCGTCTTTAACGCCAACGGTAAGACCGCATCCCGTGCCACAGAAGCGGCAGACGCCTTTGTGCCAAGTGATGCCGTCCTCTGCAGCTTTCGCCGCTTCCCGAGCGAGCGGCACGATGGGAATGCCAACGCTCATGGCGGCGCTTGCGGCAAGGCCCGACTTTAAAAGCTTGCGGCGCGTGGTGTTGGGGACTTCAACTGTCATGGTTTTCTCCTTGTTGCGAGAGGTTGATGGTTGCTAGCAATTCGCACCGAGGCACTTTGGGGCGGAGCCCAGGGCGTGACAGGCGCTAGGACAACCAGTTGGTTGACGGCGTTTTTGGGGTCAGCCGTCTATGGCTTATCAGAGAGAGCGGCTAAATTGAGGGCGCGTTATGCGGGCGCCTTTTGAGCCTCCTCTGCGAAGTAGTGGTTCACGAGGCTCACATCGACAATGCCGTCGAGGCGTTGCACCGTCTCGAAGATCTTGACTTCATCGCCTGTGGTTTCGGCTTCAATCACCGCAATGGCACGGTGATGTGCTTCGTCGACTTGAAAGACTTCAACGCCAGAGAGTGCGCGTACGCTGGCTAGCGCTTCACTCATACGGTTGGCGTCAAAACTAATGAGAATGCTGGAGTAGTTCATGTCAAGCGTGCTCCTCGACTTAGTAGATGGATTTCCGCTGCCCCTCGACGGGGTAGGTGAGGGGGATCTCGTGCGGCTTACCCCTGCAAGGCGCTTCTTCGCGCAGTCGCGTGGGGTGCTTTGCTCGCTGAGAAAAAGACGGTGTGCAAGTGCGCTACTCCGTCTTTCTAAGGTAGGGGATCCCCTCTGAAAGTGTTTTCATTCTAGGTGGGAGGGAGGAGTGTGAAAACACGCGCTTTGGGAGAGGAGGGCTCTCCCAAACGGTATGGGTATTTACCCGATAACGGCGTGCCCTCAGTTGCTGTGCGTGCTATCGAGGAGGATGCAAACGCACGTGCCGCCGCACGTTTCGATATTCGTAAAATGAATGGCGAAGAGAGCGCTCAACACCCCTCTCTGGGATAGAGAGGAGTCACCCTAGGGTAAGCCTATGTATCAAAAATGTGCCTGCGTATTTTGTCAACGTTGGGTAGATGCAAGTTGACTCGAGCTGGGGCGCGAAAAAGAAAACGCCCGCGACCAGGGCTTGGTGCGGGCGCAATCTAAAGCTTCAGCAATTATGCCGCTTAGAACGTGACGGTATCGGGGTGCAGTCCCGAATAGGCCGTCTGCGGCATGCTGTCAAGTTCAGCCATGGCTGCAGCGTCAAGCTTCAGGGTAAAGGCCTCCATGTTCTGGCGCTGATGCGACATGTCGAGCGCCTTGACAATCGGCATAAAGCCGTGCTCAAGGCTCCAGCGCAAAACGACTTGAGCTGGAGTCATCCCTAAGCGCTGTGCAATGGCGGTCACCGTTGGGT
Organism: uncultured Sutterella sp.; assembly: GCA_902463725.1. Classification (GTDB taxonomy): domain Bacteria; phylum Pseudomonadota; class Gammaproteobacteria; order Burkholderiales; family Burkholderiaceae_F; genus Sutterella. The sequence continues at coordinate 186,005 of CABQGK010000001.1, forward strand.
TTCTAAGCAACATTCCGCGGCCGAGCGGGCTCCACGCTTGGACGGCGATATTGTGCGAGAAGCAGAAATTGACCGCTGCGTTCTGGGGGTAGCCAGGGTGCAATTCGAGCTGATTGACCATGGGGGCGATACTGGCGCGCGCCATGAGCGGCACGAGATGGTGTGGCAAGAAGTTCGCAACACCAATGGCTCGTATACGGCCTTCACGGTAGAGCTCTTCCATGGCGCGCCACGTCCCAACGTTTTGACTCTGCCAAATCATGGGTTCACCCTGCGCAGCAGGCCAATGAATGACGAGCAAATCGAGGTAGGGCGTCTTTAAGAGTTCGAGCATTTCTAGCACCGCGGCACGCACGCCAAGTGGATGACGGTGCGTCACCCAGAGCTTACTCGAGAGGAAGAACTCTTCACGGGGGATCATCGATTCACGGATCGCGCGACCGATGGCGGCAGCGTTGCCGTAGATCTGTGCCGTATCAAAGGAACGATAGCCAAGTTGAATAGCTTGGGAGACCGCGCTCATCAGAGGAGTGTCGTTTGGCACTTGCCACGTACCGAAGGTCATGGGGCACATTTGTACGCCGTTGGCGAGCTCCAGTTTGTCGTGGAATGATTGAAACACGGTATCGAACTCCTTTGCTTGTTCTGGGGCTAGGGACTGTTATCGACGGGGCTCGAGCCTTGTCGAGCCTGAGGCTTGACATATGATAACGAAAAGAAGCTGCTCAAGTGTTGACTTGCATCCATTCTTAGACAGTCTTTACAGTAGGCGTTTTCCCTAGGCAATGCACGCTGTGTTAACCTAAGAAATTCAGCTCAGCAGGAGCACGCTCAGTGAGCGCGACGCCGCTTGGCAGAGGCGTTTGCGGAAATTGCAAAAAAGGCTCATCCTCCATTACTATCGCATGTTTGCGCGTGTTTGCCCGCGTGGAAAGAATGCAATCGAGCTGATACACTATGGGGCGTACGGATGGCGCTCGTGCGCTGTACGCTGCGCGTCGGGGGGCTTCTTCTGTGAGGCCCTTTTCTTTTCCCGAAGTGCAAGTTGCGTAGCCTGCGTTCGCGCCATCAACACATCCGCCGTTATTCTCAGGGCGCCGCGCGCCCATTACTAATCTTCGACAAGTCCGATCATGCAAGAAGAGCTCTTCACTTGGGTCTTGATTTTCGCGTGTTTGCTTTGCCTGAGCGCTGGTATCGGCTGGCAGGTATACCGCCGCTATGCTGCGAATCAGCGACCCAAGGTGCGGCGCCGGGTTGATCGCGTTGCTCGCAGAGCAGAGTCGCTCGGCGCGGCTCGCGTAACGTCTCAGGCAGAAAGTGCGCCTGAAGAGCCGCCCGTGCGTCAGGGCGTATCTCGGCCCGTGATGCTTGCCGTTACGCAACTCTCGCAACACCCTGAAGTGGCCGATCTCTACATTCAACGTGCCCTAGAAGTTGATGAGCCCTTTTATCGGGATATCCCCATTTCTGCCAAAGAGCTCGAGCCGCTGGCGCCGCTTTTTGCACGCAATGTTGCGCTTGCCCGCGTCCCGGGCGACGGGCTTTCGCGCTACGTATACGCGATCAATTTCTCGCGCATGATTCAAGAGGCGTATTTCGAAGGCTTTATGGCGCATCCGAACGCCACAGCGGCAGATCTCTCCATCATCGCGCTTGATGAACGTGTACAGCCCTTGGGCGAGCCGATGCCCGTGGAGGACTATGGCTTTGGGAGTGAGTCGCACGTGCAGCAGCTCTGGCTCATGTGTAACCCCGTGGATAAAAAGCACGAGCTCGATGAGTTGCTTGAAGAAGAACTCTCGCTTGTGCGCGATCTGATGCCACGCGCCAAATTACTGGTTGCCGCGGTACAAGGCGTTGCCTGGACGTCGCACTGGGATGAGCTCTTTGACTTGGTGCGCGATGTGCGCCGTGTGGGGGCGCAGCCCGGTAAAGCTCAAGAGCGCTGTGAGCGCATTGATAAGCTTGCGGCCAAGCTCTACGCCATCAATGCGCGCATTGATGCCACAGTGGCCACGATGGTCAAGAACATTCGTACGCCGAGCGAAGCGGATATGGCGCTGACCAATGCCGTGGCCTATAACGTTGAGCGTGAACTTTCGGTGCTCTTTTTGCGAGTGCTCGCACTCATTCGCGTTATGAGTGGTGATACGTATTTGCATGGGATTCATTGCTCGAGCAATATCGCTCGTAACGTGGCGCTCTTTCCTGACTTTAAAGCGCTCTTGGCGCGCGCTCGTGAGATCGCTTTTGATGCCGCTGAAAACCATGGCCGCGGCTTGAGTGAAGAGGTCATGGCAATGGTGGGGCAGCTTAAGCGCGATGCGGAGACGCTTGAAGCTGAGCATGATAAGGCTGTAGCGGTGTTGAAAGCCGATATGGCGCGTGTGCAGGCAAGCGTTGACCAGTTCTTGATTTTGCAAGGTCGTCCCCGCCGATTTGCGGTGCGACTCAATGCCGACAACAGCATTGCGGCGCTTATGATTCTTGAGCACTAAGCGCATGAGTGAAGATTTTTACAGCGATGCGCATGACGACAATGCGCTCGAGGCGGACACCGTTCGCGAGATTCTTGCTTTTCGCGATGATCGCGCTTGGCGTGCGTTTCATAACCTCAAGGATTTAGCACTCTCGCTCACGCTCGAGAGCGCTGAGCTCTTGGAGTGCTTTCAGTGGACGGCGGAGCAGACGGACCGTCCGAGCGAGCGTGAGCATATGGCTGAAGAGCTCGCCGATGTGCTGATCTACGCGGTGCTTTTTGCCGATCGTGCGGGCTTCAATTTGAACGAGATTGTGCGCGATAAGCTCAAGAAAAATTTGCGCAAATATCCGCGTCCAGCTTCGCTCGGGAACGCGCGAGAGGCGGCGCCGCACACTACTCAGGCGAGCGACGCAAGCGCGGTCGCGACTGTTGCGCAACGCCCAGTGCGACGCATCCCGCGCTCGTTACTCGCCGTTTATCTCTCACACGTTCGCGCGCAGCCGATTGGCGTCTGGAGCGCCGATGCCGAGGGGCGCGTTACGTATGTGCGCTACAGCGCTGAGACACTGGCCTTCTGGCGCGCGCTTGAAGGAATTGATTGTGCAGCCGATGAAACGCCCGAGCGCGTCAATGTGCTCTTTTCTGAGCTGATTGAGGCGCTTGATATTGCTACGCTTGAACAGCGCCTAGCTCGACTGCTGCGGCTTGAACGTATGCGCGATGGACTCTTTTTAGAAGCGCAGAGCCGAGGGGTGCTCGAGCGCTGGCTCAGCGCGCTACTTGCCACCGAGCCTTGAGCGCGCACTACTTTCTCATTACCCACTTGGCGAGCACAAAAATGCCGATCGGCACCAGTAATCCTGGCATCGGCAGGAGTTCTCGCAGGCTAAAGCCTGATTTCAGCAGATCGATCGAGAGGATGAGTCCAGCGAGCAAAGCGCCGATGCCGAAAAAGAGCGAGGCAGGGCCTTGGGCAGCATCGCTGCGCTCAGCGCGGGCTCGGGCTGCAGCACGCCGTGCGGCGTTGCCTGTGGGGGTGGCTGTTGCCTCGCTAGGCGTGCTCGCGGAAGCTGGATCACTAGGGAGCCGTTGCCACCCGCCGTTACTCGTGTGTGCAGAGGGCTTTGTGTCGGATTTTTTCCCCCAGCCAAACTGACTGAGTACGCTCTCAACGCTCGATTTAGCCTGTGGCGCGCGGGCGACACTCGTCTCAAAGCTCTGCGGTACGCTTGCTTCTTCAAAGGGCGCGGTGGCGCGGCGTTGAGGGCGGCGCAACCAGCCCCCAGTGCTCGCCTCTAGCGTCTCCTCAACCGTTCCGAGACCGCGAGCCTGTAGGCGCGCTAGCGTTTCTGCCTCGATGCTGTTGAGATATCGCTCGAAATCACCGTTTTTCGGCTCCAAGTACATGACGCTCTCCGCCTCTATGCTGGGTTGATCGTGATCGCACCGAGCGCTAGTTGCTACGCCCGGCGCGCGTGGTTCTTTTTCATTTTAGCCGCAAAGAACGCTTAGGCCAAAGCGTGGATGCGCCTTAGTGTCAATGCTGAGCGCACTGCTCGCGCCAAGCCCAGGATCAAGCCCGGTGCTTAGGTTCTGGCTAAGCGCCGATTCAGTGCTCGGCGCGTAGCGCTACTGGCGTGGCGTTCAAGGGCGCTTCGGGCTCGCTTGCCGCGAGTTTGCTCGCTTCTGCCGCCATGGCATCGAGCTGCGGTTTGGCTCGTAAGAGCCGCATTCCGTTTGCCACCACAATCAAGCAAGTTCCCGTATCCGCAAAGACCGCCATCCACATGGTGGCAAGCCCAGCAAACGTGAGCAGCATAAAGATGAGTTTGATGCTGATCGCAAACACGATATTCTGTAGTAGCACTTTGTGCGCGAGCTCAGAGAGGCGCACTAGCGTGGCAATGGAGCCAATGTTGTCGTCCATGACGGCGACGTGTGCAGCCTCAATGGCGCTATCCGTGCCTCGAATCCCCATCGCAATACCGATATCGGCGCGCGCAAGCGCAGGCGCGTCGTTAATGCCATCGCCCACCATGGCGGTGACGCCTTCCGTTTCAAGTGCTTCGATGGCTTTGAGCTTGTCTTCTGGGAGCAGATTAGCTCGCACGTCGCTAATACCGGCCTGAGCAGCAAGCCGCTCGGCAGCCTCACGGTTGTCGCCCGTGAGGAGCACGGGGCGAATGCCCACGCTTTTAAGTTGACGGATATGTTCGGCAACGCCCGCTTTCATTGCATCAGCAAAGGCCATGATCAGTTGCGCGCCAAAAATATCGGTGAGCACCACGCTCGACATGCCTTGTGAACTAAAGCGCTTTGCTGCCGCGATCACGGATTCGTCGCCCGTTGCCTCGGGTTTGAGCAGCGAATACGTTGCTGCGCGGATGACGCCGCGCACCCCTCGGCCTGGGAGCGCGGTAAAGTTGCTCACCGCACTGCGCGTAATGCCGCGCGCGTTTGCATGCCGCACAATGGCTTCCGAGAGCGGGTGTTTATTCATTGCCGCAAGCGAAGCGGCCATGGCGAGCGCGCGATCAACATCGGCATTTTCAAGCGCTTCTGCATGCTCTAGGCGCGGCTCACCCCGCGTGAGCGTGCCCGTTTTATCGAGCGCGACGCACTTGAGGTGTCGCGCTTGCTCTAGGTAAAGCCCCCCCTTAATCAGTAGCCCACAGCGCGTGGCGGTTCCAAGCGCCGAGACAATCGTCACCGGTGTCGAGATGACGAGCGCGCAGGGGCAGGCAATCACCAGTAAGCAGAGCGCTTTATAGAGCCAGCTCATGGGGCTTCCCCAGTAGAGCGGGGGGATGATGGCTACGCCAAGCGCGATGATGAAGACCAGCGGCGTATAGATCGCTGCAAACCGATCGACAAAGCGCTGCACAGGGGACTTGGCGGCTTGGGCATTTTCGACGGCATCGATAATGCGTGCGGTGAGAGAGTCGGCCTCTGCAGCGGTTACACGAACGTCGACCGTGCTCGTGAGATTGACCGTCCCGCCCCAAACGGCATCCCCCACGGTGCGATCAACAGGCAGGCTTTCGCCAGTGACGTTCGATTGATCAACAGAGGTGCTCCCTACGAGCACTCGCCCGTCGAGCGGGAAGCGCTCGCCCGGCGCTACACGAATGACTGCGCCAGGGGCCACCTCTGCCACGGGTACGCGCTCGGTGCCCGTGCGTGTCACCAGCGCGACGTGCGCGGGGGTAGCGGCCATGAGCTCTCGGATGGAGCGCCGCGCTTTGGTCATGCAGAGGTCTTCAATTGTCTCGGAAATCTCAAAGAGCACCATCACCATCGCGGCTTCGGGCCATGCGCCAATGAGCACAGCCCCGATGACGGCCACGGCCATGAGCGTGGTCATATTGAATTCGAAGCGCTTGAGCGCAGCGAGCCCCGCTTTGAGCGTTGTGAGCCCCGCGGTGAGAATAGCGATGACAGCAAAAAGCAGCGATAGCCAGTCGATGAGCGCATGTGCAATACCAAAGGGGCTAAGGCCAGCCAAATGCACGAGTTCAAGCACCTCAGAGAGCGCGGCAAAGATAAACGCCGCGCCAAAGCGCCAATAGGGCACTTTCACGCGCTCAATAGCGTTTGTGCGGCGCGTCAGCACGCGAGCACTGTAGCCCGCGGCTTTAATCGCTTCAATGACCGCATCACGTCGCGCAGCATCCCCTTCAAAGTGGGCTGTACGGCTCATCACATTGAGTTGCACCCCGCTGATGCCGCGCTTTTGTAGCTCGCGGGCAATGTCTTGCTCTTCGACGGGGCAGTCCATTTCTGGAATGGCGATTGTGTGTCGCGTGCTTGCTTGGAGGGCTTCGGCCTTTGCTGTATAGCCCGCGGTGGCAATGGTTTCAATGATGAGCGCTTCGAGCGTTGCGTCGCCCAAAAATCGTGCGCTACGCGTCAGTACATTGAGCGTAACGCCCGAGATGCCGCGCGCGGCGAGCGCTTCACGGATATCGTGCTCTTCGACGGAGCAATCCATTTGTTCAATGCGTAGCGTGTGCTCGGTGACTGCCACGGGGACAACGGGCAGACCTCGCTCTTTGAGGAGCGCTTCAAACGTCTCTGCCCCTTGTGCGGGCACGAAAACGAGTTCTCCCCCAGGGTTGAATGTGGCGTTCTCAGGGTGCTGTGCGCTACTAAGCTCAGCAATGACATCGCTCGGAAGTCGATAGGCTCTTATGTCAGACATGAATTGTGTTGGCTTTTAAGCGTGGAGTGACGACGTAAGATCGTCGCTGACCATCAGTATTACATACCCAACTGGGTTTCTGAACGTATTACACACCTTGTAGTGGCTACAAGGTCAAGTGGAAAATCGGTAAAATGTGAGCGCATGCAAAGTCCCTTAGCGCACTTGCGCTCAACCGAGGGGCTTTGTGGGAGGTTTTTCGATCAGCATGGCTAGGGAGACGAACGGCATGAAGATTGGTGAGCTCGCGCGACTGACGGGGCAGACCGCGGAGACCATCCGCTACTATGAGCGCATTGGTCTTATTTCCGCGGCCTCGCGCTTGAGCAACAACTACCGAGAGTACACGGGTGCGCATGTCAAGGAGCTTGACTTCATTCGGCGCTGCCGTACGCTCGGTATTGGGCTTGAGGAGATTCGTCTTTTGCTTGTGAGCGTCACGGAGCCCTCGGCGGCCACGGCCAATGAAGCCCATCGTTTGATTTCGAGTCATCTTGAGCGCGTGCGCGAGCAGATTCGTGAGCTCACGATACTGCGCAAAAACCTCATGGATCTTGCTGCCCTCTGTCACGGCGCGCATCACGATGGTGAGCACTGCCAGCTCATCGATGCGCTCTCAGGCGATGGGCACCCGCACGAAGACGCTTAACAAAAAGGATTGTCCCCCGATGGTTCATTTTTCTTGGTTTCAGCTCGGCGCCTTTTTGGCGGTGGGCATTCTGGCACTTTTATTGATTGTGTGGGCCGTAAGCCGCGTGGCGGCTGTGGTGCCCAGTGCGCTAGAGAAGCGCGGCTACCCGAGTGGGGTGGGGGGCCTTCTCTTACTTGTGGTGGTGTTCATGTGGTTGATGGCGGTCTCACCCCTCTTTCGTCTTGGGCGTGAGGGTGCCGAAGCTGTGCGCGTGGCGTTCATGGACTCGGCCTATACCTGGGCGGCGCTCTCGACGCTCATTCCTGATTTGGTGAGTGCACTCCTTTTGACGATTGCTGCTTTTATGCTCACGGCTGGACGTAGTCCCCGTGCGCTCTATGGTGCGGTGCTACTTGGCTGGTTGGGTGGGCCGTGCGGCGCCTTTTTGCGTTCGTACTTTCTCAATATTTCGCTCACGATCACTGGCGAACCCAGTGCCCTGGTCGTCGCGATGTTCGTAGCGAGCCTCTATCTGTTATTTTCTGCTCGCTCGCAGCTCACCTACGCTCTGCCCGCAGCCTATCAACTGCCTGAGCGCGGTTAAGCGCTGGTGTTGTCTGAGCGCTCTGCGCCCACACGGAGCGCTCGGCTCGCGCGACTTGCTTGATCTTGATCGAAGAGCGCGCGGATTTAGCGCTTTGAGCGTGCCCCTTTGCGCTATCAAAAGGTCTATGATCAGGGAAAAATAGCGCGAGGCGCCATAAGGCCCCCCGCCCGCCAACCTAACCCATCCTTTTTGAGGAGGTGAACCGTGCAATCGAAGGCGCGTCTTTCGCTCGATGCACGGTTTTTTTGACATGGACGCAACCGCCCGCGCAACTGCGATCGGCATGATGGCCCCTATTTTGTGGGGCATGAGTGTGGGAATTACCCGTGGCATTGCTGAAAATTTCGGCACGGCTGGTGGCTTTGCCGTGCTCTATACCATATCTCTTATCGGCATATTGGCTGTCTTTGGACGGCCGCACCTGAAGCTTTTCAATTGGAAGTACCTCGTTTTTGGCGTGGGCATGGCCAATGTCTCGGCGATGTGCTTTGTCTTTTCCCTTGCGCTCTCCAGTGGCGGTCATCAGACGATGGAGGTCGGGATGGTGAACTATCTCTGGCCCTGTCTGACGATCGTCTTTGGCATTCTCTTTAACGGGCAGCGCGCACGCTGGTGGATTGTCTTTGGGATTGTGCTCTGCTTAATCGGTGTGATCATGGTCTTGGGGGGCGATAGCGGCTTTGACGTGGATGTGCTTTTTGCACACATCAAAGAGAACCCATGGAGCTACGCGCTGGCGCTACTCGGAGCGCTCACCTGGGCAGGTTACAGCTCGATCACGCGGGCGCTCTCGAACGGACAAAATCCTGTGGCGCTCATTTTCTTTGGAGACTGCCTCATTTTCTATGGCATTTGGGCGCTCGGTCTTGGGCTACCCCCCGTGGAGCACCCGCATGGCTATGGCTGGGTTGGGGTCGTGATGGGCGCCTGCGCGACGGGCGCAGGCTACAGCTGCTGGACCTATGGGATGATGAAGGGCAACATGACGCTTTTGGCGATTACGAGCTACTTCACGCCGGTGCTCTCTTGCCTTTTTGGTACGGTCTGGATTGGGGCAAAGTTGAGCTTTGGCTTTTGGAACGGGGTCATGATTTTGGTGGCAGGCTCAATCATCTGCTTTCTTTCGACGCGCCTTAGCGTGGGGCGCCCAGCGCGCCCAGGGCACGTATTCTTTAAAGGACTCAACCCAAGCGCTCGCCGTAAATCGGATGAGCAACCTCACTGAGCGGCTTTTTCCAAAATAGCAACCGCGCGCTTGCCAAGCTGAAAACTTTGTATGATGGAGTCAATATGCCTCTGCTCGGTGCCATGGGCACGCAGAGCGTGGCGAACTCGAGCGTGACGGCCAATGGAGGGCAAAAGCATGTGCACGACTGTCATTGTGGGAAGAAAGGTTTCGAAGACGGGACTTGTGATCGTCGGGCACAACGAGGATTCTGGTGGGCGAAGTCTCAGCCAGCAGTTCTGGGTTCCTGCGCAGAGTACGATGCCGGGTGCGGTGATTACAGCGGAGCCGGGCGCTGCCCAAGTTCCCGATATCGCGCGTCCCAAGGGTTATTACTGGTCCAACATGCTAGCCCCTAAGCCCGGTAGCTCATTTGATCAGGGCTTTTATGGCGCGGGCGGCGTGATGATTTGCTCCAACGGCGGCGGTAGCTCCTTTGATGCCGATGAGTTGAGTAACGAGGCGCTCGGCATAGAAGGGGGTGTGGGCTTCCTATTGCGTCGCATTACGGCTGAGCGTGCGACGAGCGCGCGTGAAGCGGTGAAGCTCGCCGCGCGTCTTATTGAACTCTACGGGTACCTTGGCGATGCGCGCAACTATACCTTTGCCGATAAGCGTGAGGCGTGGGTGCTCAACGTTGTCAAGGGGCACCATTACGTTGCTAAGCGTGTGCCTGACGACCGTGTGATGCTCATTTCCAATATGCTCGCCATCCGCTCGGTGGATCTTTCCGACAAGGAAAACGTCATGGCGAGTGCCGATCTCATTGAGTACGCCATTGCCAAGGGGCGCTATCGCCCAGCCGTTGAGGGCGACTATTCCGACTTTGACTTTGCTTGCGCCTATCAGAGTGACGAAAACCGTCATGACCCGATGAAGAGCGATCGGATGCGCATCGGCTGGGAGAAAATCGCGGGCGTGCTCTGCACGGATGAGTTGCACTACCCCGAGCTGCTCGCGCCCACTGCGCCCATGGGTGTTGAAGACGTCAAAAGCGTGCTTCGCTTGACGAACCCCGCGACGTACGCCGAGCGCGGTGACGGGCGAGCCGATGCGTTCCATGTGAGCGCGCGTGATATTTCGCGCTCGCAAACCCGTGAGTCTTGGGTCATTGAGTTCACCGCACGGCACCTCACCGATACGCTTTGGCGCTGTACAGGTCCGCAGGACACGGGTGTCTATATTCCGTGGTTCCCCATGGCGCAAGCCATCCCTCTGGGCTACCAATGGAGCACCTACCGTGAGGCGCGTGAGCGACAGTTTGATGTGCCTGCCGAGTGGCTCTCGCTAGACTTTTCTCGACACTACTGGACGTACGCCGTGCTTGCCGAGCTCGTGAACTTTCATCGTGGGCTCTTTGCTGGGGTGCATCCTGTACGTGATGCGCTTGAGGCCTCTTTTGCTGAGCGTATCGACGATGTGCGTGCAGAGGCGTCTGCTGTGGGGGCGAGCGCAGCCCGTAAGCTCTTAGCGTTCGCAACGGAAAATATGACGAGCGTGGCGCACCGCCAGTACGCGCAGATGCTCGCGGACTTTAGCGATGTGCGAGCCGAGGTTCTCCAAAGCGAAACCGTTGAGCGTAGCGCCGCTACGCTCGAGGTGGTGATTTACGGGGGAGCTGGTTTTGACGTTCGAGAGTTAGACCGCTCGAGTGTGCGCTGGAGCTTGGGCTTTACGGGAGCAAAACCCTCCGCCCTCAACCCCGCGCAGCCCATGGCGGTGCGCTTTGAGGATGTCGATGGTGACGGGTGCGATGATCTTGTACTCAGTTTTCAGAGTGCAGCGCTCTTTGAGCACATGGTCGACGGGGTGCTCTATGACACCTACATAAGAGGGCTCTGCTCGCATAAGCGCTTTGTGGCGATGCTCCCGCTACGGGTGCTCGCTTGCGAGGAGAGCACGCCGCGCTCAAAGCGCGGCACGCGCACGCGCATTCCGCGGCCGCGCACCAGTAAGAAATCACGCACTGCGTCACGTTAACTGCGAGTAGCTGTGCGCACGCGCTCGGGAGTTCGTCCAAATCGCCGGATGAATTCCCGATTTTTTTTGCTAACGCCCATGTGTCGTGCGTTGTAAATATCGAGCCGTCTTTTGAGCCTATCGTTATCGCTTAGGAGTTTTTGGTTAGGGGAGTGCGCTTGCGTCAAGAAAGTGAAGAAAAGCGTTTTATTCGCTTTTCTGTCAAGGCTTTTTCGGCGTTGCGCTGCGTGAGTGCCTGTCTACAATCGAAAAGAAAGGCCGCCCACCGAACGCTCGGACGGGCGGAGGGGATTTTCTCCACTGACGGCCCCATGAGGCAGTTGATTGCGTGTCTTGGCCGTGGCCACACTGGGTTACAGCGAAGTGCGCAGACGCTTTTTGAGGCGATGAGGTCAGTGACAGTGCGCCAGTCGCGCAGGTGGAGTTTTTATGCTAGATGCAGAGCGTGAGATGGAGCAGGATGATTCGCAGCCGCAGGCCGCTGAGCTAGCCCAACCGAGCAGCGATAAAAGTGCTGAGCCCTGCGTGGTGGACATCCGCGATTTGGTCGTGCAGTTCCATACGGAAAACGGTGACGTCACCGCTGTCGATGGAATCTCTCTCAAGGTGCATCGCGGTGAAACGGTGGCGCTCGTGGGCGAATCAGGCTCTGGGAAATCGGTCACTTCGCTCTCGGTGATGCGCTTAGTTGAACACGGCGGCGGCCGTATTACCAAGGGGAGCATTCTGCTCACCGACCGAGCTGGGAGAGTGCGCGATCTCGTAAACGAGAGCGACTACGAACTGCGTCGCATGCGTGGCGCAGACATGGCCATGATCTTTCAGGAGCCCATGACTTCGCTCAACCCCGTCTTTACCGTGGGCGAGCAGATTGCGGAAAGCCTTCGCCTGCACCGCAAGCTCAATGAGCACAGCGCGATGAAGGAAGCGGTGCGCCTGCTAAAACTTGTGCGCATTCCCGATGCGCCGCGTATTGCGGCGAGCTACCCGCATCAGCTCTCGGGCGGTATGCGTCAGCGTGCCATGATTGCGATGGCCTTGGCCTGTAAGCCTGCGCTACTTATTGCCGATGAGCCCACCACCGCACTTGATGTGACGGTTCAGGCGCAGATTCTGCTTTTGATTCGCTCACTACAGAAAAAAGTCAACACCGGCGTGCTCTTCATTACGCACGATATGGGCGTGGTGGCTGAAGTGGCCGATCGCGTCTGCGTGATGCGCCACGGCAAAATTGTCGAAGAGGGGCCGGTGGAGCAGATTTTCAAAAATCCCCAGCATCCCTATACGAAGTCGCTGCTTGCTGCGGTGCCGCATTTGGGCGGCATGAAAGGCAAGGCACAGCCTGAGCGCTTTAGCCTGCTGGACCCTGAGAACGGGCGCGCAGTGGTGCCGGAGACCGATGCGGTAAGTGAACCGGGCGAAGTGGTGCTCTCTGTCAAAAACATCACCAAGCGCTTCCCCGTGAAGACGGACTGGTTTGGGCGTGTCTCGCATCAGGTGCATGCCTGCGAGAACGTCTCCTTTGATTTGCGTCGCGGTGAGACGCTCGCGATTGTGGGTGAGTCGGGGTGCGGCAAGTCCACGACGGGGCGCGCCATTTTGCGTCTGCTTGATGTCGATAGTGGCTCGATTGTTTATGACGGGCACGATCTCACGAAGCTCTCCGCAAGTGATATGAAGGCAGCGCGGCGCAATTTGCAGATGATTTTCCAGGATCCTTACGCCTCGCTCGACCCGCGTATGACGGTGGGCTTTTCGATTGCGGAACCCTTGCTCGTGCATGGGGTTAAGGATCGTGCACAGATCGAAGAGCGTGTTTCGTGGTTGCTTGGTCGCGTTGGGCTGCATCCTTCGATGGCCTCTCGCTATCCGCATGAATTCTCGGGCGGGCAGCGCCAGCGTATCTGCATTGCACGTGCGCTCGCGCTCAACCCCAAAGTGATTGTGGCCGACGAGAGTGTGGCGGCGCTTGATGTGAGTATTCGCGCTCAGGTCATCAACCTCATGCTGGATCTGCAGCACGAACTCGGCCTCTCCTACATTTTCATCTCCCACGATATGGGCGTTGTGGAGCGAATTTCGCACCGCGTTGCTGTCATGTACCTAGGGCAGATCGTGGAGATGGGGAGCCGCCAAGACATCTTCGAGCATCCTGTGCATCCCTATACGAAGCGGCTACTCGGGGCGGTGCCGATTGCCGATCCGACGAAACGTCGTCCGCTTGGCAACCTCAATGCCGTGGATTTGCCAAGCCCCGTGCGCAGTGTCCGTGATCCGATCGTGCACAAGCCCGCTCAAGAGGTCTCGCCCGGACACTTTGTTGCTGAATTTTGAGAGCAAGACCGTGCTCTCAGATACGCGGCGCGCCGCGGGGTCGACAACCTCCGCAGCGGCCGTTCCCCCTTCGGAGTGCCTGACTAATTAGGCCTCTGTTGACTCATGAACTACCGACGGGAGTTTGATATGAAAAAATCGTTTGTCAAGAGCGCATTCGTGGTTGCCATGATGGCGACCATGGCCGGGGCATCGTTTAGTGCCTGGGCGGGCGGCGACGTTAAGGTTGCCATTGCATCGACCTTTACCACGATGGATCCGTGGGATGCTAACGATACGCTGTCTCAGAACGCAGTGCGCTCCTTCTACGAGGGGCTCTTCCGTCTAGATAAGGACATGAAGCTCAAGAACGTGTTGGCGCTCTCCTATGAGGCGAGCCCGGACGGTCTGGTCTATACCGTGAAGCTGCGTCAGGGTGTCAAGTTCCATGACGGTGAACCGTTTAACGCCGCCGCCGTGAAGGCCAACTTTGACCGTGTGACGAACCCCGATAATCACTTGAAGCGCTATGGGCTTTATAAGAACATCGCCAAGACCGAAGTGCTCGACGAGTACACGGTGCGCTTTACGCTGCATGAACCGTTCTCGGCCTTTATTAACCAGCTTGCGCACCCGGCTGCCGCGATGATCTCCCCGAAGACGCTCGCCAAGGGCAAGCAGGAAGTGGCCTTCCACCCTGTGGGCACGGGGCCGTTTGTCTTTGAAGAGTGGCGCCAGACCGACTACATGAAGGTCAAAAAGAACCCGAATTACTGGAAGGCGGGCTACCCGAAGGTCGACTCCATCACGTGGGTGCCTGTGGTGGAAAACGCCACGCGTGCTGCGATGATTCAGACGGGCGAAGTGCAGTTTGCTAGCTCTCTGCCCTTTGAACAGATCAAGGCGCTCGAAGGCAAGGAAGGCATTGTGATTAACAAGTCTCCCTCGATCGTGCATCGCTACATGTCGATGAACATGAACTTTAAGCCCTTTGATAATCTCAAGGTTCGTCAGGCCATTAACTACGCCATTAACAAAGAGGCGCTCGCGAAGGTGGCCTTCAATGGCTATGCCATTCCCGCGGAGGGGCCGCTGCCCAAGGGTGTTGCTTACTCCGTTAAGCTCGGTCCCTGGCCCTATAACCCCGCCAAAGCTCGTGAACTTCTGAAGGAAGCGGGCTACCCGAACGGCTTTAGCACGACGCTTTGGTCGGCCTATAACCACACGACGGCGCAGAAGGTGATTCAGTTCCTGCAGCAGCAGCTCGCCCAGGTCGGCATCAAAGCGAGCGTGCAGGCGCTTGAAGCCGGTCAGCGCGTCTCGCTCGTTGAAAGCGTGCAGGATCCCGAGAAGGCCGGTGTACGTCTCTACTACATCGGCTGGTCGAGCTCCACGGGTGAAGCCGACTGGGCACTGCGTCCGCTGCTTGCTACGGAATCGCAGCCGCCGCGCCTTGCCAATACGGCTTACTATTCGAACCCCGTTGTGGATAAGGCACTGAAGGACGCGCTCTCGACCACGGATGACGCGAAGAAAGCTGAGTACTACAAGGTTGCACAGGAAGAGATTTGGAAGGATGCGCCCTGGGCGTTCCTTGTGACGGAAGTCAACGTTTCTGCTTCCCGTAGCAATCTCTCGGGTTTCTACATCATGCCTGATGCGGGCTATGACTTCGACGAAATCGAGCTGAAGTAAAAGGCGTGAGGTGTGTGCGCGTGCGAGGGGCTCAGGCTTGAGAGTCTCCCCGCCCCGCGGCGCACACGCCCTCTCCTTCCTTCTCTTAACCACTAGACGAAACAAACACTATGCTGCGCTACTTCATCAAACGTGTTTTCGGGATGCTGCCCACGATGTTTTTCGTCGCGGTCTGCGTCTTTTTCTTTGTGCACATGCTTCCAGGGGATCCCGCGCGCCTGACGGCGGGGCCTGAGGCCGATGAAAAAACCGTCGAGCTTGTGCGCAAGGAACTCGGCCTTGATAAGCCGCTGACCGAACAGTTCGTACACTTTGTCAAGGGCGCATTAACGGGCGATTTAGGCAAATCTCTCTCGAGCAAGCGTCCGGTGAGCGTGGAAATTTCCGAACGTTTTTTCCCCACGCTCTGGCTTACGATCACCTCGATGACCTGGTCGGTGATTTTTGGGCTGCTCGCGGGGATTATCGCAGCGGTATGGCGAAATCGCTGGCCTGATCGACTCTGTATGACGGTGGCCGTCTCAGGCATTTCTTTCCCAGCGTTTGCGCTGGGGATGATTCTCATGGAATTCTTCTCGGTGCGACTCGGTTGGTTGCCCACGGTCGGGGCTTCGAGTTGGGCGCACTACATTCTCCCCTCGATAACGCTTGGGGCGGCGGTAGCTGCCGTGATGGCGCGTTTTACTCGAAGCTCTTTTGTCGAGGTGCTCGGTGAAGACTACATTCGCACGGCACGTGCCAAGGGCGTGCACGAAGTCTCCGTCGTTCTCAAGCACAGTTTTCGCAATGCCATGATCCCCGTGGTGACGATGATGGGGTTGCAGTTCGGGTTTTTGCTCGGCGGCTCCATTGTGGTGGAAAAGGTCTTTAATTGGCCGGGGATGGGGCGACTCTTGGTCGATGCGGTTGATATGCGTGACTATCCAGTGATCCAAGCCTGTGTGCTGCTCTTTTCCGTGGAGTTCATCGTGATTAATCTGATCGTTGACGTGATCTACGGCTGGGTCAATCCGGCGATCCGCTACAAGTAATGAGGGAGGCCTAACTGATGACGCAAGCAAATCATTCTGCCGCGCCGCTAGATCCGCGACTCGCTGGCAGCGAAGAGCGCATTCGTACGCCGCTCTCCGAATTCTGGCGTAAGTTTAAAAAGCAACCTCTCTCGATGATTGCGGGTGGCTTTGTGATTTTTCTTATCTTGGTCGCTATTTTCGGCCCGATGTTCGTGCCCTACGACCCAGAAAACTACTTTGACTACGATCTGCTCAATGATGGGCCCTCGTTGGTGCATTGGTTCGGGGTGGATGCGCTCGGGCGCGATATCTTTAGCCGCATTGTGGTGGGTACGCGGATTTCGCTCCTTTCGGGCTTTGTCGCCGTGGGGATCGGTGCCCTTTTTGGGACAACCTTTGGGTTGCTCGCGGGCTACTATGGTGGGTGGATCGATCGCATTACGATGCGTGTGGCTGACGTGCTCTTTGCGTTCCCAGGGATTTTGCTCGCTATTGGTATCGTGGCGATTCTCGGTGGCGGGATGGTCAATGTGGTTGCAGCCGTGGCGGTCTTTTCGGTGCCAGCCTTTGCGCGACTTGTGCGCGGCAATGTGCTGGTGCTCAAGCAGGCCACGTACATTGAAGCAACGAAAAGCTTGGGCGCAAGCGATATGACGATTCTCTTTCGGCATATTCTGCCTGGCACCATTTCCGTGATCGTCATTTACCTCTCGATGCGTATCGGCACGAGCATTATCACGGCAGCCTCGCTCTCCTTTTTGGGACTTGGCGCCCAGCCGCCGATGCCAGAGTGGGGCGCTATGCTCAACGAGGCGAGAGCGGATATGGTGACTGCGCCGCATGCGGTGTTCTTCCCCGTGCTCGCGATCTTTTTGACGGTGCTCGCCTTTAACCTTTTGGGCGACGGTTTGCGTGATGCACTCGATCCGAAGCTCGATATGGATAAGTCTTAAAGTAGGGTGTGCATCATGCTCACAAGGACAGTGCCGCGCATCGGTAAGTTGCCGAGCGGCCCAAGGGATCTCATTAGTGATGTGGCGGGGGTGACGGTCGGACACTGCACCCTTTCCTCCGCAGACATACAAACGGGGGTGACAGTGATTCGCCCTCACGCGGGAGATCCCTATCGGCAGAAAGTGCCCGCCTGCGCTCACGTCATCAACGGCCATACAAAGTCGAGCGGCTATATTCAGCTCGAAGAGTTGGGGCTGCTGGAAACGCCCATTGCGCTTACGAATACGCTCTCGGTGGGCACGGTGATGATGGCTGAGGTGCGTGAAGCCATACGCGCCAATCCCGAGATTTGCCGAGAAACGAGCTCGGTCAACCCCGTGGTGGGTGAGTGCTCGGACGCAAAACTCAATGACATTCAGGCGCTTAGCATCTCTGAAGAGCACTATCGAGCAGCGCTTGCGGATGCGCGCGAGGATTTTGCTTTGGGCGCTGTGGGCGCTGGGCGCGGGATGGTGAATTTTGGCTTTAAGGGCGGCATTGGAAGCGCTTCGCGCGTGGTGACGGTGGGTGAGGAGACCTTTACGATAGGGGTGCTTGCGCTCACCAACTTTGGTCGCATGCATCAGCTCACGGTGGCGGGCGAGCGCATTGGGCTACGGTTTGAGGCGGCTGAGATTGCCGAAGCGGAGAAAACGCCCGAGAGCGGCTCCTGCATCTTTGTGCTTGCGACCGATGCGCCAGTCGATAATCGCCAGTTGCACCGCCTCGCGCGCCGCGTGAGTGCGGGTCTTGCCCGCACGGGAAGTATCTATGGGCACGGTAGTGGCGACGAGGTGATTGCCTTCACCACGGCCTATACCTACGATTGGCAGTACCGCACACCGCGGCAACCTCCTCAAGCGTTTCTCTACGATGAGTATCTCGATCCCACGTTTTTTGAAGCGGTCGCCGACGCAACAGAGCAGTCGGTGCTCAAGGCGCTCTGGAGTGCGGAGACAGTGACAGGGTTTCGAGGGCGGCGCGTTGAGAATCTTCTTGAGGCGTGGGAGGCGCGCTTTGGGCCGCTCGCCGATACGTGAAGCGCTCTGCGCTGCGCCGACAGTGTTGCGTGTCAAAACAACGACTCAAACTCAAATTCAATACTAGACGAAGGACAACATGAGTAAAGAACTTCCCGTGATTGGGATTTCTGCCCATTGGGATAAAAACGAGGATCGCTATGGAGTGCGGCGTCGCTATTTTGCGAGCCTGATTGAAGCAGGGGCTGTGCCTGTGCTACTGCCGCTCGGTATCGAGGCTGGTGCCGTCTCCGAGCTTTTGGCTCGTTTAGATGGGGTGCTGCTTTCGGGCGGCGAAGATGTGGAGCCCGCGCGATACGGGCAAGTGCGCAGCGACAAGTGTGGCGCAGCCTGTGAGGCACGTGACACGATGGAAGCGATGATTGTGGCGCAGTGCTTGGAGCGCAAGCTCCCGCTCTTTGGTATTTGCCGCGGCATGCAAGCGATGAATGCCTTCACGGGTGGCACGCTTATTCAGGATATTTGCTCCAGTGTGCCTGACGCGCTTGAGCATGTGCAAACAGAGGAGTACCACGTGCCCACGCACCGTGTGGTGAGTTTAGGGGATCCGATCTTTGAGCGCGTGGCGGGCGTGACGGAATTGATGGTCAACTCGCGTCACCATCAGTCGCTCGCACGCCCTGGGCGCGATGTGCACTACCTTGCTAAATGCCCTGATGATGGCGTGATTGAATCGATGGTCATTGCAGGACACCCCTACGCATTTGCTGTGCAGTGGCACCCCGAGATGATGGCGCATCTCTATGCCGAGCATGCGCAGCTTTTTAAGAGTTTTGTTGCCGCAGCCAAAGGGGAACTGAAAATTGGCTAAGTAAATGGGCAGCGTCACCTACTCAGCAACGCAAAGCCTCCGTGCATCACGCTACTGGAGGCTTTGTCTTGGTGATCATTTTGGTGTGAGTCCGCATCGCTCTCGCTATTGCTAAGCCGAGTGGCTCAAGGTGTGTCAGAGCGATCCTCTCGCCTGGTGCTCGCTGTGTCAACAAGCGCGGTTGTAGTTATTAGTTGATATGTAAACAAATATCTGCTAGTATCAAAAAATTCGTGCGATCCATAACTAATGGATCGTGTTGAAAACTATGGGGATATTTACAGTATAAGACCTAACTATTTGTAAATCAAAAGCTGACCACTATTTGATTTATCAGGACTATGAAAAATGATTTTCTTTGGCTTAATGCCCTCACTAGGCATGGATTTGGGGAACACACCATCGGCGAGTGTCGCTCGAGGTGTGTCTTCAAGCGTAACAATTTTTGCCCTTCGAACATTATCCTCCGCGCTACTTCTAGCGCTCAGTCATCCAGCCTCTGCAACTGCTACGGCAGTGCCCATTGAGCCTATTGAATCGGTGGGCGGTGAGCAGAGCGAGCAGTTTCACGCGACATCCCGTGAGGCGGCACCAGTGCGGATACGTGTGAGACGAGAGGGAGGATCAAGAGATTATTTCGATGAGGACCCAGAAGATGGTGGTTCTCCCCCCACCACCACCCCACCACCACCACCCCCCAATGTGGAGGATGGTACAGGGCACCCGCCATCTGACTTTACGGATACGGGCAAAGGCTTTGTGAGTACGGTTTCTGTTCAGTACTTAGCTGGACTACTCGGACAGGAAACGCTACGTGAACGTTTGGGTGATATTCACACCTTTAAGCCGCTTGATGAGAAGGCGACGCCTTGGGTCAAGGTGAGTGCCACCGAGTGGCGTGTTTCGCCGACGCTCACGGCTGAGGACTGGGACATCAATTTCTCACAGGCTAAAGTGGGTCTAGACACACGAGTGGGCGAAAAGAGTCTACTTGGCGCTTACTTCTCCTACATGGACTACGACTCACAGCGGCCAGCGCCCGCAAACATCCGCGGCACGGGTGTAGAAGGCGCGCTTTATTGGAGCGCACTCACCGAAAACCGGACTTTCAGCGACCTTGTGTTCCGATTAGGGCACCTCAAGAGCCGCTATGAGACAACGGATACGCAAGGCCATAGTGTCAAGGCGAGCGGCATTGGTAGCACCTATTGGGGATTGAGTTGGAATGTGGGACGGCAAGTGCCAGTGACCAAACGTTTTGTGCTCGAGCCCTCAGCGTTACTTGGCTACACGCACTTTACTTCTAGCGACTCGATGAGCTCAACGGGGTTGCGTGGCGCGCGCTCTGGCTTTAATAGCCTGCTGAGCATGCTGGGCAGTACGTTTGAGGGGCGCTTTAAGACGAGCGCTGGAAAGCCTTTCACGCTCTACGGCAAGCTCTTTTGGGAAAAAGAGTGGCTTGCCCATACGGCGCTACGCTTTAACGACTTCAACACCTATCAGACAGACTTTAAGGATAGTCGTTGGGTCTACGGCTTTGGCGTCGAAGGCATGTTAGGGCGCGCGAGCACTTGGCACGTCGATGTTGAGCGCTCAACGGGAAGTGCTTTTGCCGAAAACTGGCAAGTGAATGCGGGGCTACGCATTCCTTTCTAACGCCCTCGGGAAAACGCTCGGCACGACTGCGCCGAGCGAGCCTCTCAAAGAGAAAGGCCGCCACACGTTCGTAGCGGCCTTTTTGTGATTAAAGCGGGCGCGGGTTATTTTTTGCGCGCGTCGGGATCCACGGGCTTATCGTCGTCATCGATTTTAAAGAATCCCGTCAGGCCCTTGTACTCGGGCTGATAGTTGAGGGGTTGCTGACAGCGGAACTCAAGCCAGCCATCACGGCCGTTAACCGTCACGTTACCGCGCACGGGCAACATCGTGAGGTGACGGCGCTCGCAGTGCTCACGGGCACGGTCCATCAGATGGTCAGTGATCGTCTCGGGGCGCACGTCCACGGGGCGCGTCGTGTGCACTTTCCAAACTTCGCCCACCACATTGGTGATTTCCCCGTCGTTTGGCGCAGCAGCGCCGAGTTTGTCAAGGGTGCTGCAACCAGCCAGCGTCAGCGCCACAAGGGCGAGGGTGGAAGCGGTCAAATAACGCATGCGTTAACTCTCAATAGGCAATGAACAAGTGCCTTGATTGTAGCGCAAAGCCTTCGCGCTCGGCAGGCGATGGCGAGCGCCACTCTCTTAGCCCATTCTTAATAGAGCGCGCGCTTCTGGCGCGCTTAGCCCCGCTAAAACGTTCGATGGAAAAGGACCAATTGCCGCTAACAGCCTCTCGCAGTAGGCTTTTACGCGAAACTAGGGTTAACCCGAGGCAATCGGGACTTTGAGCAACCGATAAGCATCCCTTAATGCTTTAAACCTAAACTCACGTAAATTGTCTAGGTCCTCTAACCTGTCGGACTTAGACCATAAGATAACCCTTATTCCAAGACAAGGGACAATTCACACAATGACTGACCCCATCCTCGAAGTCCGCCGGCTCACCTGTGAGCGAGGCGAACGCGTGCTCTTCAAGGACCTCTCCTTTGAGGTGCGTGCGGGCACGCTTGTGCGCATTGCTGGTAGCAACGGCGCCGGTAAGACGACGCTTCTGCGGCTGATGACGGGCTTGATGCGACCGCTTGAAGGGGAAATCCTCTGGCGCGGTACGCCGATTGCCAAAGCTGCGCAGGACTTCTGGAAGGAGCTCTGCTACATCGGACACCGAAACGGCGTCAAGGACGATCTCTCTGTGCTTGAGAATGTGCTAATCAACGCGGATGTTGCCTCGGTTCCCACAACCGAAGCGGCCGCGCTCGATGCGCTTGACGCGGTGGGACTGAGGGAATTCGTGGATTCTCCCGCAGGACAACTCTCTCAGGGGCAGCGCCGCCGCGTTGCGCTCGCGCGACTTTGGCTCTCGCGTGCCACGCCGCTTTGGGTGCTCGATGAGCCGTTTACTGCGCTTGACGTCAAAGGGGTGGCGCGGCTTGCGGATTTGATGGCTGAGCATGTTGCCGCAGGCGGCATCGTCATGCTGGTAACGCACCAAGAGGTGCCGCTCTCGGTGGGCGAGCGTATGGTGATTGAGCCAGAGCGCTTTGCACCGAAAAAACGCAGTGCCGTGGAGCGTGCACTCGATAACGAGCAGGCCCAAGAGGCGGAAAACGCCTCCGGGGCGCACTGAGGAGGACTGGCAGGCATGTGGACGCTATTTAAAACCATCCTTCGTCGTGATCTGATGCTCGCACTGCGTCGCAAGAGCGACCTCGCGCAGGTGATTTTCTTTTTTGCAGTGGTGGTCACGCTGGTGCCTCTTGGTGTCGGCGCGGAAACCAATACGCTGCGCGCGATTGCACCTGGCGTGGTATGGGTGGCAGCGCTACTTGCGGCGCTACTGTCGTTGCCGCGCATGTTTGCTGCTGACTACGCAGACGGCACGCTTGAGCAGATGCTGCTGGCCGCTGAGCCCTTGCCCGTGATTGTGGTGGCGAAGGTGCTTGCGCACTGGATTGTGACTGGCATTCCGATGACCGTGTTTGCGACGGTCTTTGGGGTGATGTTTAACCTCACGCTCGAAGAGACGTTCGTCATGGTGGCGAGCCTGCTGATCGGCACGCCCGTGCTCTCCTTTATCGGGGGGGTGGGGGCGGCGCTCACGCTTGGGTTGCGCAGTGGCGGCGTGCTCACGAGTCTTTTGGTGTTGCCGCTTTACATTCCTGTGCTTATTTTTGGCTCGGGCGCCTCACAGGCTGTCGCGGTTGCGATGAGTCCTGCACCGCACTTCATGATCGTGGCAGGGCTGACGCTCGCATCGGCGGCGCTCAGTCCGATGGCGATTGCTGCGGCACTTAGAATTGCAGAAAACTAATGACTAAAGAGGCACGAAGACCTCGACAATACCCCCTCACTATTTGGAGCTTAACCTGACATGAGTTTCTTTGACCCCCAATCGTTTTACCGCACCGCGGGCAAGCTCGCCCCGATTGCGCTTGTGATAGCGGGCTTACTCTTTATATTAGGTTTTTACATTGGGTTTTTCGAAGCCCCGATTGATGCGCGCCAAGGCAACTCCTACCGCATCATGTTTATCCATGTGGCCGCTGCTTGGCTATCGATGTTTCTTTATGTGCTTATGGCTGTGGCGAGCGCGATTGGACTCTTGCGTAACGCCAAGATGAGTTTCATCCTGGCGCAGTCCATGGCTCCGACGGGTGCGCTTTTTGCCTTTGTCTGCTTGTTCTGCGGCGCGTTCTGGGGTCGTCCCACGTGGGGGACGTACTGGGTGTGGGACGCGCGCCTCACCAGTGAACTGATTCTCTTTTTCCTCTATCTTGGCTTTATCGCGCTACATAGCGCCATTGAAGATACGCGTCGAGCCGATCGTGCCGCGAGCGTCATCAGTCTTGTGGGCGTGGTGAACGTGCCGATCATCTACTTCTCGGTGCAGTGGTGGAACACCTTGCATCAGGGCGCTTCGATCACCTCTAAGGGCGCGAGCATGGCGCCGTCGATGCTCGCTGCGCTCTTTACGATGCTGCTCGCGGGGACGTTCTACGGCATTGGCATTGTGCTTGCGCGTAGCCGCTCGATCATTCTGGAGCGTGAACGCCGTGAGGACTGGACCAAAGAAGCCGCACTGGAGGGCAAACTGTAATGTGGAACTCGTTTTCTGACTTCATTCATATGGGCGGCCATGGCTACTACGTTTGGTGCGCCTATGGCGCGCTTACCTGCGCTGTTATCTATGAGATCTTTGCGCTGCGTGCGCGCCGTCGCCGCATCTGCCAGCGCCTTCTGCGCGAAGCTCGCGCTATGAAATCGACCATGGAGATCTAAAACCATGAATGCCAAAACCAAAAAGATTGCACTCATCGGCGTTGCCGTTGCTGTCGTTGGGGTGGGTGCCACGCTCGCGCTACAGGCCTTCAACGATAATCTCGTGTTTTTCTTCTCCCCCTCGCAGGTTGCCGCAAACGAAGCGCCTCAGGGTCGCACGTTCCGCTTGGGTGGGGTGGTGGAGCCCGGTAGCGTGAAGCGCCTCGCTGACGGCGTGACCGTGCAGTTCCAGATTTCGGATACCGCGAAGCTTGTGCCCGTGCAGTTTAAGGGCATCCTCCCAGACCTCTTTGCTGAAGGGCAGGGTGTCGTAGCGCTCGGTAAGCTCGACGATAAGGGGCTCTTTACCGCGAGTGAAGTCCTCGCTAAGCATGACGAAAACTACATGCCGCCCGAGGCCGCCAAGGCGCTTGAAGACGCGCACAAAAAGGGCGTAGAAGCCAAGGCCCATCAGGTCCATGGTGATATGCCCCCAGGCGCGAAGATGCCCGCCAATCACCCGTAACAAATAGCGGGCAGGCTTCTGCGTATGGGCGCTCGGCCTGTCTGCGCGAAAAAACATAAGAAAGACACGAAGTCTTCACAAAAAAATCTGTCCGTGTGCACGAGCCGTGCACATGAACCTGAGCTCGATGAGCACCACTGCTGGGGCACTTCAGCGAGGAAGTGCGCGGCGCTGCTGCAAGGCGAGCCCCAAGCGAGGGAGCGTGCGAGTCAGCACGGCGCAAACTTTTGTGCTCTGCGTACTCAGCGCAACCCACACCTCAACTAACGGAGAACTGAAGTGATTCCTGAAATTGGTCACTTTGCTTTGATACTCTGCCTTGCGCTGAGCCTCATCCAAGGCGTGCTGCCGCTGGTGGGCGCAGTCAAAGGCAATCAGGCCCTGATGGCAGTGAGCCGACCGGCTGCGGCGGCGAACGCGCTCTTTGGGACGATTGCAATCGGTTGTCTTGCCTATTCGTTTTATGCATCGGACTTTACGGTGCTCAACGTCGCAAACAACTCCAATTCGCTCCTGCCTTGGTACTACAAGGTCGCGGCGACCTGGGGTAGTCACGAGGGCTCGATCCTCTTTTGGACGGTGACGCTCGGCTGGTGGGGCGCAGCGCTTGCGTTCACGGCGCGCCGCCTTCCCTCCGAGATGATCGCGCGTGTCGTGGGAACGATGGGGCTCGTTGCCACGGGCTTCATCCTCTTTATGCTGCTCACGAGCGACCCGTTTGTGCGTCTTTTCCCTGCGCCCGCTGAGGGCGGTGACCTGAATCCGCTTCTGCAGGACCCTGGGATGGTGTTCCATCCGCCGCTACTCTACTTGGGGTACGTGGGCTTTTCGGTGCCCTTTGCCTTCTCCATTGCTGCGCTCATTTCTGGGCGTCTTGATGCGGCATGGGCCCGCTGGATGCGTCCTTGGACGACGGCTGCGTGGGTGCTGCTGACGCTTGGGATTGCGCTGGGCTCCTACTGGGCGTACTACGAGCTTGGTTGGGGTGGCTGGTGGTTCTGGGATCCCGTGGAAAACAGCTCCTTTATGCCGTGGCTAACGGGTACGGCGCTCATGCACAGTTTGGCTGTGACGGAAAAGCGTGGGTGCTTCCGTATTTGGACGGTGCTGCTCGCGATTTTGACGTTCTCGCTCTCGCTGCTCGGCACGTTCCTCGTGCGCTCGGGCGTTCTCACGAGTGTGCACGCCTTCGCCTCTGACCCAGAGCGCGGTATTTTCATTCTCGCCTTCCTCATCATTGTGATTGGGCTCTCGTTTCTGCTCTTTGCTTGGCGTGCGCCCACTGTGGGGCTCGGCGGGAACTTTGGTCTTATCTCGCGCGAATCGATGTTGCTCGTCAATAACGTGCTGCTCGTGGTGGCCATGGGGGCGGTGCTGCTCGGTACGCTCTATCCGCTCTTTTTGGATGCGCTTAACGCCGGGAAGATCTCCGTTGGACCTCCGTATTTTGATGCGGTCTTTGGCCCGCTCATGATTCCGCTCGTTTTCTTGATTGGTATCGGCCCCTTGGCGCGTTGGAAGGCGGCCGATCCCAAAGAGCTCACGCGCATGCTTTGGTGGTGCTTGGCGCTTGCGGTCGTCGCTGGTGTCGCGATTCCCTTTGCCATGGGTGAGTTTGGTAGCTGGGTGTTCGTCGGTTGCACGTCCGCTGTCTTCGTGATGGCCTGCGTGATCGAAGGGTTCCGTCAGCAGATTCGTCATGCCAAGGGTAACTTCTTCGCGAAGTTGCTCAAGCAGCCGCGTGCCTATTGGGGGATGCAGCTTGCGCACGTGGGCGTGGCGGTCTTCATCATCGGTGTGGCGCTCGTGAAGGGCTACTCGAGTGAACGCGATGTGCATATGTTCCCAGGCGAGCAAGTGACGGTGGATGGGTACACCTTTACGCTCAATGGTATTTCGAGCGTGCGTGGCGCCAACTACACCGCCGATCAGGGCGACTTTACGCTCTCGCGTGACGGAAAAGAAATCCAGCACCTCTATCCAGAAAAGCGAAAGTACTTTAGCTCGCAGAATTCGATGCCGATGACCGAAGCTGCAATTCGTCACTCGATTACGGGCGACGTGTACGTGAGCTTGGGCGCGCCGACCTCGGAAGGCGGCTGGGTGGTACGTGCTTACTCCAAGCCCTTTGTGACGTGGATTTGGTTTGGTGCGCTCATTATGGCCTTTGGTGGCTTCTGGGCCGCAACCGATCGCCGCTATCGTGCTAAGCCCAAGCGCCGTGCGAGCGGTGCGGAAAAGAGCGCTGAGCTCGAGGGGGCCGCGTAAAGACGGGCGGCTGATGCCCAAGGGGGAGAGGGCTGTGCGCAACGCGCATGGTGCGTGACGCGCCGCTCCCCCAAAAATCAGAGAACACACCGCCACCCGTTGCGCGCAGCGTCTTGCAGAAGACCTCTCTCTGCGTAAAAGGCGCTAGCGCGGCTCACAGAGCGGGGATGGAGAATAAAGAATGAAAGCTAAGTTTTTGATACCGTTTGCCATTTTCATCGTCCTAGCAGGGTTTCTCTTCAAGGGGCTCTACCTTGATCCGAGAATGCTGCCGTCGGTGCTCATCGATAAGCCTATGCCTGCTTGGCAGCTGCCGCTTGTCTTTGACAAAGAAAAGACCTTTGATACGAAGGAAATGCTGGGTCGCGTATGGCTGCTCAACGTCTGGGCGACGTGGTGCGTGCCTTGCAAGCAGGAGCATCCTTACATGGTCAACCTCAAGCGCAACGGGCTCAAGACGCCGATCGTGGGCTTCCTCTACAAGGATCAAACGAGCTCGGCCGAGCAGTGGTTGCGTAGCATGGGCAACCCCTATGACATCGCAGTCTACGAAGTCAAGAATAAGGTCGGGATTGACCTGGGGGTGACGGGTGTGCCTGAAACCTTTGTCATTGACAAAAAGGGCGTGATCCGTGCCAAGGTTAGCTACCCGCTTAATGATGAAATCTGGCAGCAGCAGCTTGCGCCGTTGCTCGCGAAACTGGAGGCCGAATAGTATGTTCAAGCACATTTGTTTCGCGCTTGCTGCTTGTGCGGTAGCGCTTGTCACCCCTGTAGCGCACGCTGCCAAGGAAGCCGCGCCCACGGCGTTTGACCCGATCGCACACCAGCGCGTGGTCGAGGTCTCCGAGCAGTTGCGCTGCTTGGTCTGTCAGAATCAGTCGATTGCCGAAAGTAACGCGGAGCTAGCCGTGGACCTGCGAAATCAGGTGATCGAGCAGGTCAAAGCGGGTAAAACCAACAAAGAAATTGTGGACTACATGGTCGAGCGCTACGGGGACTTCGTGCTCTATAAGCCCCCGTTTAAGGCGAGCACGATGGTACTTTGGCTTGGACCAATTGTGCTTTTTGTGATTGGCTTAGGGGCGTTTTATGTGAATCTGCGCCGCCGCAAGTCGACGCTCGCGCAGAGTCAGCAGCCGCTCACAAGTGAAGAAAAGGCGCTTGCTCAGCGCATGCTCAACGGGGACAAGGAGTAACTAGCCGTGTTAACGACCTTCATTATCATTTGCGTGCTCTTTGTGCTCATTGCCATTGCCGCAGTGGCGGTGCCGCTCTGGCGTGGTCGCTCGCTTGATGGTGCCTCGAGCGCAGATCGTCGAGAGACGGTGCTGGCGATTCTGCGTCAACAGGCTGCGGAGCTTGAACGTGAGCGCGCCTCGGGCGCGATCGACATGGACGAGTACGAAGAGACCCGTCAAGAGCTCGAGCACCGTGTGCTTGAGGAAACGCGTGCGGCGGCAGACGATGCGGCGCAACAGAAGGCGAGCAGCCTCGGACGCATCATGGCCATGGTCTGTGCGGTGCTCATTCCCGTGGTGGCCGTCTCGGGCTACTTGGCGCTCGGGCGCTATACCGCCATGGATCCCGAGTTCCTCAAAATGGTTCAGCAGGATCGCACCCGCGAGGGTGGCCATAGCCAAGCGGAAATGGAGCAGGCAATTAATAAGTTGCAGGCACGGCTAAAGGAAAATCCTGAAGACCTCAACACGTGGTACTTGCTTGCGCGCACTTGCGCTTCCGTCAATCGTTTTGACGATGCGTATCAGGCGCTCAAAGAGCTCAGTAAGCGCATGCCCGACAATGCGGACATCATTGCCGATATGGCCGATATGCTTTCTGCGGCCAACGGCAAGGTGATTACTCCTGAGGCGGAGAAGCTCTTGCACGATGCGCTCAAGCTCGATCCGAACCAGTGGAAAGCGCTCGCGCTCTTAGCGATTCACTCCTGGGACAAGGAGCGCTATGCGGATGCTGCGCGTTACTGGGAGCGGTTGCTCTCCGTGGTGCCGCCAGACTTCCCAGATCGCGAACAGATTCAGAGCAATATCAATGAAGCCAAGCGCCTCTCTGGTGCAGCGGACAGCAAGGCGTCTGTCTCAGGTAAGGCCGATTCAGCTTTCCCGCCAGCGGGTAAGCCCGCAAGCGGCGCAGCGGACGCCGCTGCCGCGCCGAGCGCTTCTAGCGCAAGTGATCCTGTGCCCACCGTGCAGCCTGCGCCTGCGGCCTCTGTGAAGGGAACGGTGGTCCTCGGTGAAGCGTTTAAGGATCGGGTCAAGCCCACCGATACGATCTTCATCTACGCGCGTCCTGTTGAAGGTAGCAAGATGCCCGTGGCGTTCCTCAAGATCAGCGTCGCGGATTTGCCCTACAACTTTGATCTGCGTGACAACATGATGATGGCCACAGGCAAGCGCCACCTCTCCGAGGAAAAGAGTGTCATCGTGGGTGCACGCCTCTCGCCTTCGGGTAACTTCATGAGTCAGCCTGGCGATATCGAAGGCGAACTCTCTACCCCAGTGGACGTGGGTGCTGAAGGTGTACGTATCGTGCTTGATACGGTGAAGCGCTAGTACACAAAAAACGCTTAAAAGCGAGGCATCTAGGGCGTTGCAAAGATCAGGGAGATGTGAAATTTTCCTTGTTGAGCAACGCCCTTCGTCTGTTTGGATGCTGGTATCGCTAATAGCTTTGCGGACTTGCCAAAAATTATTTCTTATGAGTGCGATGGATGAGTTCGCCTTCAAGCATAGTCACGACTTCGCTCAACTTTGCGAGACGTGCTTCGATGGCGGCGTTTTGCGCTACAAGGGCGCGGTTGGTTTGCTCAAGTTCTTTGACCTTTTGGAGAAGACCGCTGCGTTCTGAGCTGCCTTCGATTTCTTGCTGCATGACATAGCTCGCCGTAATGGGGCCTGCTTTATAGCGATCCGCTGCAGGTTCGTAGCGTGTTTTGTCAAGTGTGAACTTGTCTCCACCAAATTTATACGTGATGCCGACATTCATCATTGGATGTGAATCGAGCGTGACACCCGCATGAACAAGAAACCGCTCGCTTGTGTAATGCGCAAGTCCTAGCGCAAATGCGGTGCTGCCGCGGTACGCGCCCACCGCTGCCATGACTTGTGTGGGTTGTAGTGGATCATACTGTATGGGCTTTAAACCAGATAACGCTGCTGCAGAGGCGCCTGCGTCGCGAATATCATGGTCAAGGTCTGCAATGTCATTTTGGAGCGCTCTAAATTTCGCATCCATTTGGCGGTTGTTTTCGACGTTCTGAGCGCCTACCACTTGCTTTAATTGCGCGACATTAACGGCGTCGGTGTCTTCTGCACCAGCGGCCACGCCTGTAATTTGGCGGGTGATGGGTTGATCGGCAGAGGCATCGCCAATCGAAACGGCTGCAGCCGTGCTTTTCCAAGTGGGCGAAGAAAGATCAACGACATTTGAACTTGGACTCCATCCCGTGACTCCTTTATCGACGGTGGCTCGACTGTTCGAGCCGATCGCTACACCGCCAGATGTGGTGCTCATTGCGTCCGTGCCAAGAACAACCGCATCGGTGGCGGTGACCGTTCGTGTCGCTTCTTTGCTAGAGGAGCCAATGACAATGGTGCGATGACCTGAGCTGATCGTACGTCCATCGCCAATCACCATGGCGTTATTGGCATTTTCAACAGTATTGTTGCTACCAATCACGGTGTCATAGAGTGCGGGATTGGACTCAGTACCACGTACTGTGTTTGAAAAACCATTGATAATTGTGTAGCCAGCATAGTCGACCTGATTACCGTTGCCCGACACACTGCTTGAACCAAGGTCACCGCTTCGAAATGCGTTAATCAGCTGGTTTTGTACTTCACTGACATTGGACATGGAGCTTTGACCGAATTCAGAAATGATGCGGGAGAGGGCAGAGTTATCTTGATAGACATGATTGACAGAGTTGCCCGCGCCAAAAACAAAACTCCCATTGCTGCCGTGAACTTTATTCGCTACGCCATAGACGCCGTTAGCAATGCCGCTTGATACGCCTGTGTCACTGGCATACGATTCATTTGAGTTAAAGTCCCCGAAAAGATTCCCAAGGAGATTTCGATAGGCATCAACTGAGTCGGAAGTGGTGTAACTTGAGGTTTGTATACTCCAGCCGCCATACGTATTGGCAAAACGTCCCTGTTGGTAGACCTCTTTGCCCATCATGGTGACGGTGCTCCCTGAGTTGAAGTTGTGCAGGTTGTTAACGTTAGAGGCATCCCCCATATGTAAGTCGCTTGTTGGTGTGCTAGAAATATTGAGAACGCCAGTCGCACCATAAGCGTGCGCACTAAGGAGAACGGCAAACGGGAGTACTGCAACGAGGGAAGCGATTTTTAGGCGACGTGCAGAGACGCTCACATTGGTTTTATTTTGGATATCTGTCATCATATTCACTAGTCGTACATAACGAGGAGAGACTCATAATGCAGCCGCAAATGCAATAAGACGACAAAATGTGGGGCATCATGGGTAAACTACGGTGTTTAAGCTCTGATCACTATAAATACATTGTTGAATTCCATTGTGTAAGGATCTTCAATAGTATGGCTAAGTAATGGGTGTCATTGCTGGCTGTATTTGCAATTATTTTAGTATGGTTAAAATAATCTAAAAGTTAGTATCCTGATAAATATTGAATGGATAGTTAATCGAGATCAGAAATAATGATGGATAGGTAGTGGACAAGCGGTGAGTGAGGTGGATGGCGTTGGGTGGGAGATGAGAGGATTGGGTGACGAAAAGGTGGATCGACATCGCGCAATGTGTGCACATTGCGCGAACCGTAGCGGACTAGTCTGAGTCAAGAATCGCGTTGCCCGAGCAGCCAACGTTTTGTTAGGTTCCTCGTTTACCCGAAGACCTTAAACCAGAGCTTCATCGGAACACCCCAAATGATGAGGTAGGTGATGACCATGGCGGCGCCTTGAACGAGGTGATTTTTGCTCACATTGAGCACGAGCGGGCCAATCTTGTCCCAGACCTGAAAGAGCAGTAGAAATGAAACGCCGGCCCAAATGAGGCCGAAAACAATCGTAAAAAACGTAAACATCGTGGCGTTCTCCGAAAGAGGGTCAACTTGGTGGCAACGCATGGTGTAAAGTGCGTTGTTTCCTAAATATTCTCATCTTAGTCTAAGTCAAAAGTGTTACGTGTGGCTTATCGTGTGCTTTGAGGAAGACCTGAGTTCGGAAACAGTTTGACCTTGCTCTCGGCCGCGCCAAGTAAGTCTTTGAGGCATACTATAGAGAGTTAGGTTATGCGCTCTGCCGCTCAGAGCAGAGCGTCTCACAGATAAAGGACCGCTCATGCCGCGCTTTTCCATCATCCTGCCTTCGGGCAGCGTGCTGCTCAAAAATGAAGAGACAGGTCAATTACTGCGCTTGAGCGCGGAAGACGGTCCACTCTGCTTAGGGGTGGTGGAGATGAGTATGACACTCAATCCAGCACCGCTTCATGAGCATGCCCACCGCCTCACCGAAGTAAAAGCAGAAGATGAATTCGAAGCGCGCAGGCAGGTTGCTCGCACGGGTAGCGAACCTGAGGCTCATCGTGCCCCTGCGCATGATCGCGCTTACCCAAGCCTCAAAGATTGGGTGGCGCACACCCCTGCTGGGGTGAGCGTTCGTGTGCAGAGCGCAGACCCATCTGCGAGACCGCGTCCTGCCCCACAAGCACCACTCAGAGCGGTGCCAGTACTGAGCGGCGGAACTCGTAGTGCTGTGCCTGAGGGCGCTGCTCGCATGACGCTTGCCGCAGGTGCTTCGAGCGCGGCTTTTGGTGCGCCGCAGACGCACGACGTCACGCAACGTGTGTCCACAGCGAATGCTACCTCGCGCCTCTCCCACTCTTCTATCGTTTCGCCTCGCGCTGAGGTGCTGCCCGCAGCGGCAGCGCAATCCGCTGCAGAGGCGCCGCAGCAGCGCGTTGAGCATGACTTGCTCGAGCCCCTCTCAAACGCGTGGGCGCGCGAGCCGCAAAGGTGCGCCGCGCCCTTGCAGAGCGTTGCCTCAAGCGCTCCCGACTCCACAGCGGCTCAGATCGAAGCGCAAGCCCCAACGCCATCGCAAGCGAGCGCGGGCATCGAGCCCCTACAGAGCGATGAAGCCCTCGAGAGCAGCACGAAGAGCGTTACTCAGTTCTCACACGCGCGCGCACCAAGTAGCGTCCCGGTGCATGAGCCTGGACTTGAGGAGTCGATCGATAGACAGCAGACGGATGCCACCTGGACGCCACCACCGGTGCTCCCCAAAGATACTGATGCCGAAGTGCGGCAGCTTGACGTTAAGTCCCTTACCGAGAAGATCAATGCGCTCAAGAGTTTGCTTGAGCATGATGCGGAGCTCGAAGCGGAAGCTAAAGCGGTGAATGCGCGCACGCAAGCCGCTTTCTCAACCGAGGATTATGCCGAGTGGGATCCGCGTGCCGTGCGAGAAATGTCGCTTGCGGCCGATGCTGGTGAGCGCCTGCGCTCGCAGGAGGGCCGAGGCTATATCCCCGTGCTCGATGCGCCGCTTGAAGCGCTCACCATGGATGACTTTGAGCAGGCGCTAGAGTCCATGGCGCTTAAGCGCAATAACATCGAAGGGGAGATGGAGTATCTCGAAGAGATTGAGGCCGATCAGCACGATATTGATGAGTTGGCCGAGGAACTCACCGCGCTCGATGAGCGCTTTGCCGCGGTGGTAGCCCGCAAGGAGGCGTTTGAAGCGGCAGCCAAGCCGCGCGAGGACTGAACACCTCTAGATGCCCGCGAGTGACTTAGAGCAGAGCCCACAGTGCCATGCGCTGCGGGCTCTTTTCGCGTTAGATGCTTGTGAGGATAATCATCCAAATGGGCAGGGCCACCAAGCAGCCAAGGGTGGTTGCGGCCACGCAGGTGGTAGCGAACTGCGCATCGGCGTGGTGGAATTTGGCGAGCACGGCAATCTGCGTAATGCATGGCAGTGCCGCCTGAATCACATACACCTTGGCAAAGAAGGTGGTGATCGGAAAGAGTAGCGAAAACCCAAGACAGATGAGCGGCATGATCACAAAGCGCCCCGCAAACACCCAGAGCAGGTCGTTGGTGAAGCGAATATTGCGGATGCCGATTCGATAGAGCATGAGTCCAATGAAGATGAGCGCGAGCGGTGAGGTAATGCCCCCCATGTACTTGGCGCTTGTCATGATGAATTCGGGCGGTCGCCAGTTGATCAAAATGAAGAACATGGCGGTTAGAAACCCGCAGAAGGGCGGCGAAAAGACGCGGCGCAAACTTTCCAAAGAAAAGAGCGGCTTAAGCGGCTCGTGTGTGGCAAGTGCGCCGTCCCGCGCCTCTAAGAAGTTGCCGATCGTCCAAAAGAACGTCGTGTTGGCGAAAAAGTAAAAGAGCGTTGGGATGAGGGCGGCTTCACCGAAAAGCGAAAGGGCGACCGGTACCCCGATAAACATGTTGTTCGAACAGGTGAAAGCCGAGCTGAATATGCCGCGATGCACGGTATTGATGCGGCCAAACTTAACGACCAGAAGCGAGACGACAAAGCCCGCGGAAATCGACGCAAAGGGCACAATGAGCTGCGGCACGAGACCGAGCAGCTGATCGTGCGTGAGGTTACCCATGACGCTTGAAAAGAGGTACGCGGGCAGCGAGAGAAACGTCACGAGTTTGGCGATGAGCGAGCTGCTCTTTTCGTCATACCACCCTTTGTGCGCGGTAATGTAGCCAGCGCTACCGAGAATGATCAGAATGGCAACACAGTTAAGCGAATGTAGGAAGGCTTCCCAAATCATGGTCGAGCATGCCCCCTCATTAACCTAGCCGCGGCGAGGCGCTCGCAGCGTCTTCGTCATCGTCCCAATCCACGCCAGGCATGTACGGAGGCTCGACGTCGGAGAGCGCCTCAACGCGAACGCCCGCCTGCTTGAGAAAGCGCAACCCCTCGTCACTACGGTAGAGCTTATGGTAGTAGACCTCGGTAATGCCGCATTTTTGAATGAGCAGCGCACAGTGAATACAGGGGCTGTGCGTGATAAAGATAGACGCCCCTTTGCTCGAGTAACCATTTTCCGCGAGCTTTGCGATGGCGTTGAGCTCAGCGTGCTGAACTTCAGGGCGGGTCACAAGCTTGCCGTCAACCTCCATCTCGCAGCAGTTATCGTAGCCCGTGGGCATACCGTTCCAGCCAAAGGAAATGATGGAGTGGTTTTTCACAATAACGCAGCCGACTTTGAGGCGCCGCGCATAACTGCGCCTCGAAGTGAGCAGCGCGATCTGCATGTACATGCGGTTGTCTTTGGCGATGTCCATTTAATGCCTGCACGATGGTGGTTGATAGAGGTAGCGTTGTCAGTCTACAGAGCAAGATGGGTGACAACGCTCGTTCATTTTAGGATAACTCTGAGCGGTTACGAAGCATTTGACCAGCCAACTTTGCAGAGTTTGCCGCTTCAGCATGAGAAATGAGAACGGCTCCCCGTTCATTTGAACGTTGGGAGCCGTTTCTCGTTCTGTGCGCTAGCGCGTGTGAATTACTTCACGCGGTTGCGGTATTCGCCCGTACGGGTGTCGATTTCGATCTTGTCGCCCGTTTCAACGAAAGCAGGCACAGAGAGTTCGTAACCGGTGGCGATCTTGGCGGGCTTCATGACCTTGCCAGAAGTGTCGCCCTTGACGGCGGGTTCGGTGTAGGTCACTTCACGCACGAGCATCGTCGGCAGTTCGATCGAGATGGCACGGCCTTCGTAGAAAACGCATTCGGCAGGCATGCCGTCCTCAAGGTACTTGAGGGCTTCAACCATGACGTCAGCATCGACTTCGTACTGGTTGTATTCTTCGTCCATCCAGACATAGTGCGGATCGGCGAAGTAGGAGTAGGTGACTTCCTTGCGTTCGAGGATGAGGTCTTCGAACTTGTCATCAGCGCGGAAGACCGTTTCGGTCGTGGCGTTGGTGAGGAGGTTCTTCATCTTCATCTTGACGGTGGAGGCGCCGCGGCCACCCTTCGAGTATTCGGCCTTGACGACAACCATGGGGTCCTTGCCCACCATAAACACGTTGCCGATGCGGAGTTCCTGAGCGGTTTTCATTGATACTTATCCTTATGGACAGAGTTGCGAGATTGGTCTCGCGCCCCTGCATTCATGACCGGGCGCAAGAGTCAAAAAAATTCCAATAGCCCAAAATTCTAGCAAATTTCAACTAGTACCGCATCGAAGAGCGTTTTAGAAATTTCGCGCTGTGCCAAAAAGTCAACCGCCTTTCTCTTGGGTCAAACTCTTGACGTGCGCTTGAGCCCAGGAACCCGATCGAGGATGGCACTAGCAAGGTCACCATTGTCGTAGAGCGTGGCTTGCCAGCGGCGCGCTACGGCTTTCAACGAGTCCCGCACGCGCCAAAGCGCGCAGAATTCGTCGATAAATTGCGAGCGCGCCGTCGCTTCTGGTGCGTGCGAGAGCGTTGCTTTCTTCTGCTCGGCTCCCGTGAGGCGGCAGCCAGCCGTCCACGCTTCATTGACGCGCTGCCAGAGACCGAGCGCTTCAGCCTCTTTTTGCGTGGTGCGTTCGTCGATTGCCGCCAAGCTAAAACGCGCTAGCCAGGCCGAGAGCTTGATTTCGTGCGCCATGTCGGTGGTGGGGTAGATCGACCAGATGAGCGGCACGGCGCCCAGCTGTGCCCGTACAAAGCTTTCTTCTCCTCGAATGAGTGCAAGATCAGCCACCCAGATCGCCTCATCAAAGGCTGCCTGCGCCAAGTAGCCGAGCCGACACACATTGTGCGAGCATTCTACCAAGCGGGCAGCGAGTCGCTCACCCGCTTCGCCCTCTGCAATGAGCACATTGATGGGGGAGGGGAGGGTGGCGAGCGCGTCCGCTAGCCACTCTACGGGATAGGTTGGGTAGGAAAAGAAAAAGAGCGTGGGCAGGGCGGGATTTGCACCGAGCTGAGTGAGCACTCGCTCGCGAGAGAGCGTTTGGATACGCGCTCGATCGTCGGGGCTATTAAAAAGCCCGCCTGTTTTTTTCGTAAAGCCTGGATAAAACCAAAGCTTTTGCGCGCCGAGCGTGGGATGTCGTCCCCAGAGCCCATGGCAGTCATCGGCATAGGGCTCCGCGGTGAGGTATTCCAGGTTCATCCAGAGCCGCACATGACCGTCATCCAACTCGCTTTCAAAGCGCTCGGGGAGCCGGCAACCAAAGGTTTCCATCACAAGCCGCGGAGGCACCGAACCCAAAATCGTGGCGCGCTCGGGCGAGCCGATAGTCGCTTCAAACGTCTCCCAACGCATGACGCCACAGTCGCCCTGCGCAAGCCTCACCAGCGAGAGGGGCTCACGCCAGGTTAGCTCGGGCACCATGCGCTCTAGCACCTCGGGGTGATCAATGATGAGTAAGACGCGTAAGCCCTCCTCAGAGAGACGCCCCGCGAGACGCCAACACACTCCTGCATCGCCAAAATTATCAATGACGCGGCAGAAGATAAAAGCTCCCCAAGGGCTAAGCGGCGCGAGGGGGTGCGATTCGGTGAGGGTGTTTGTTGCGTTCATGCTAGCGAGGCTGTGGAGTAAATGGGCTTGACGTGGGGCGCCACAAAAGAGCGCGGCTGTCTGCGCATATCCTAGCAGAGCGGCTTAGGCGCTGTGCGAGAAGGTTGCTCGCGGGTGAGTGCTCGCTCTCACAGTCGTTAAGCCAACGGCGCGCGCAAAAATCCGACTTTCTTCGAGCGCCGCAGCCCCAAGTAAATCGCTAAAATACATGTCCGCTTTGAGCCTTTTTTCGCTTGGGTCTAGCGCGCAAGCTCCCCGAGCATATTTGGCGCTGAGCGCGAAAAACGTTTCCCCATTTCTTG
Source organism: uncultured Sutterella sp. (assembly GCA_902463725.1). GTDB lineage: Bacteria > Pseudomonadota > Gammaproteobacteria > Burkholderiales > Burkholderiaceae_F > Sutterella. The sequence continues at coordinate 223,513 of CABQGK010000001.1, forward strand.
ACTTGCATTGAGGCAAATCATGCAACGTGCTATTTTGGCACTCGCACTCTCAGCCGCGCTAGCAGGCTGTACAAGTGTGACGCCTACGGCCGATGAAATCAACGCCGCTGGCGCACTCACCACGGCACCGATCCCGCTTAAGCTCGGTGTGATGGCTAAGGATCCGAGTCACTTTCAGGTGGCAACAGCCGCTGCTGGGAGTGGTTCAAGCGCAACAAACTGCGTACTCGTTACGAATGCTGTGCTCGAAGGCTATGTAAACAGTATGCGTGTTGTTTTTGAGCAGGTTGTGCTCATTAAGAGCGCGAGTGACTGTCCGGACTGCGATTTGTTTTCTTCATTTGACGCGTCCATTCAGTTTGGTAGCGTGAGTGGCTATAACGCACAAGTCTCCGCCGATTACTTGGCGCGCGATGGTAAGCGGGTGCTCACTAGCATTTCGAGCCTCGGCAAAGCGATTTTCGATCAGACCAATGCGAGCAGCATTGGCATGACGCTCATTAATGGCGCGAGCCTCGGGGTGCTTGCGCCCGTGACGCAGCCGCTCGGGCAACAGATGCAGTGTAGCTTCATGCAGAGCCGCGCGGAGACGATTTTTAATCAGCTCCTTGCGGAAACCGCTGTGAAGGCACGTGCGGATGCTGCGCTTTCGGTGGCTAATGTGAAAGCTGGCACGAGCACGGCGACGGCGGTGATCCCCGCTGCGAGTAGCGCCGCGGCGGCTACGAAAGAAACGACGCAGAGCGCAGCTACGCCTGCTGCCTCTGCGGCGCCCGCAACCGCGGAGCGTACGACGCCCACAGAGGAGTCGAAGAACGGTGAGCCAAGCACGTCGAACTCGACGGCGGTCACCCCTAAAGCTACGGCCCCCGTTTCGACGCGTACGATGGACGAAAAATTCAACGATCTCACCAAGCTCAAAGAGCTTCTTGATAAGGGCATTTTGACGCAGAGTGAGTTTGATGCCGAAAAGGCAAAGGTGTTGTCGCAGTGAGTAGCGCGCCATCGTAGCGCGCGGGTTCGAGTTGACACACCAAAGAGGAGGATGGATGGGCGAGAGCCAAAAGTCGCAAGTGGCGAGCGCACCGCTTGAGCAAGTGCCTTCGGAGCGAGTCGCTGAGAGGGCGGAGAGCGAAGCCGCTGAAGCCGCACAGATTGAGATTAGTGAAGGAGAGGTTCGTGCGTTCGACCCAGATCGCGAACTTAAAACGCTCCCTAACCTCCCAGGCTGCTATCGCTACTTTGATAAGCATGACGTGTGCCTATACGTGGGCAAGGCTCGTGACTTAAAAAAGCGCGTCTCCTCGTACTTCCGCGGTCATGGACTCTCGCCGCGAATCGCGATCATGGTGAGTCAGATTGCGCGCTTGGAAACAACGGTCACGCGTAGTGAGGCTGAGGCGCTGCTACTTGAAAACAATCTCATCAAGACGCTTTCGCCCAAATACAACATCCTTTTTCGTGACGATAAGAGTTACCCCTACATCAAACTCGGTCCAGAGGAGTTTCCACGACTCTCTTACTATCGAGGAGGGGTCGACCGACGCTCGCGCTTTTTTGGGCCTTTTCCCAATAGCACCGCAGTGCGCGAGTCGATTCAGGTGATGCAAAAGGTCTTTGGATTGCGCACCTGTGAGAATTCGGTTTTTCAAAACCGCGATCGTGCTTGTTTGCTCGGTCAGATTGGGCGTTGCAGTGCCCCCTGCGTGGGGCGCATCAGCGCAGAGGACTATGCGCGCGACGTTGAGCGCGCCATCGAGTTTTTAGAGGGTCGCACCCAAGAGGTCATTGAGCGCTACCGCACGAAGATGCAAGAAGCAAGCGAGCGCTGGGCGTTTGAAGAAGCTGCAATCTACCGTGATCGCATCGCAGCGCTGACAACGCTACAGGAGCAGCAGGCCATTGAGACCACGGGCGGCGATGTGGATGCGGATATCCTGAGCTGCATGGTTGTGGGTGCTGTCGCGTGTGTCAACCTTGCGATGGTGCGCGGTGGGCGTCACCTTGGGGATCGACCGACCTTCCCACGCGTCACCCAAAAAAGCGCAGCGCTCATGCCTGCGCCCTCTGAACTTCTTGAGGCCTACATCGAGCAGCACTACGAGGATCTTGCGATCCCGACGGTGCTCATTCTTGATGCGGAGGGCTGGGATGAAGCCGAACGCCGTAGCTTTGTCGAGCGCACCGAAGAGCTCTTAGCTGCGATGGCAGGGCGGCGTGTGGCTGTCGTTACCGAGCCGCGTGATGCGCGACGTCGCTGGCTTGAGATGTGTCGTGAAGGGGCGAAAGTGGCCCTTGCACGACATTTACAGGAAGAGGGCAATCAGCTCACACGACTCAAAGAGTTGATCGAGGTACTGGGCTTAGAGCCCGAGGACGGCGATCCCCTGAAAGTCTCGATCGAGTGCTTTGATATTTCGCACACGCAGGGTGAGGCGACGCAGGCAAGTTGCGTGGTGTACCGTGAGGGGCGTATGCAGAGCTCGCTCTACCGGCGCTTTAATATCACCGGCATTGAACCCGGCGATGACTACGCGGCGATGCGTCAGGTGCTTGAGCGTCGTTACCGCCCCGTGACGCGTGGTGAAGCTGTGTTACCCACGATCGTGCTTGTCGATGGCGGCAAAGGTCAAGTCGAAATGGCGCGTCAGGTCTTCACAGAGCTCGGTCTAGACCTCTCGGTGATTGTGGGCGTTGCTAAAGGCGAAGGTCGTAAGACGGGGCTAGAGACGCTTATCTTCCCTGAGATTGATGGGGTGCGGCGTGAGGGCCTGGTGCTAGGGACCATGAGTCGTGCGCTCATGCTCATTGCCGAGGTGCGCGATGAGGCGCACCGATTCGCCATCACGGGGATGCGTGCTAAGCGTGCCAAGAGTCGCCAGAGCTCTCGCCTTGAAGATCTAGAAGGCGTGGGACCGAAGCGGCGCGCTAAACTCTTGACACACTTCGGCGGTATGAAGCAGCTAAAAAACGCCTCTGCCGAACAGATTGCTCGCGTGGAGGGAATTTCCGCTGCGCTCGCAACGAAAATTTACGCCCAACTACACCAAAGCACTGACATTGGTGGCGAGGCTGGGTGATAATAGTCGAATCCGTTTTAAAAAACGTCTCCCTCTGCACATAAACCGAGAAGATGCCGAAACTGAAGCCCCCCTTCAAGCTCAATATGCCGATGGTGCTTACCTGGGCCCGAATTGCCATGATCCCCTTCATTATTGGGGTGTTCTATCTGCCTGGTGACTGGCTCACGATGTCGGAGAAGAATGTGCTGGCTTGTGGGCTTTTCGTGATTGCAGCCGTCACCGATGCGCTGGATGGGTTTCTTGCGCGGCGCTATGCCGCGTGGGCTACGCCCATGGGGGCGTTCCTCGACCCTGTGGCCGATAAACTCATCGTCTCCGCGGCGCTGGTGGCACTCGTGGGCCTGGGGCGTTGCGATATGCTCCTTGCGATGATCATCATTGCGCGTGAAATTACGGTTTCTGCCTTGCGTGAATGGATGGCCAAAGTGGGCGAAAGTGGCAAGGTTAAGGTCAACTGGTTTGGCAAAATCAAAACAATCGCGCAGATGGTGGCCATTCCCAGCCTCTTGTGGTGGGATCCGGTGATTATTAATTCGTCGCTCTTTTCTGGCGCACTCAACATTGCGCTCATGGGCGAAGTGCTCATGTACGTGGCGGCGATTCTGACGATTTACTCCATGTACGTGTATCTGCGCGCTGCGCGCAACGCGTTTTAAGGCGTACGGCGCGCACCCGTGAAGACGCCTCTCGGCCGTCACGCGCAGGCGGCTTTGCTTTTTGTTGCACTGAGCGCGGTGCGAGCCGTGCAACAAATCCATACATCCTGCGCAACGCTCTAATCATTTCACCCAATTGCGTCCGCGCGCTTGAGAGCGGACAATGTGCGCAGTCATGAAAGGGGGCTCGGGCGTAACGCTTGGGCGCAGGGCGAGGCAGGCCGCCTCGCTTTTCCTTTTAGCTCGCACCATCATGGAGTGTTTTTGTGGACCGCAACGCTGACATTTCATCGCTACCGAAACTCGTTCAACGATTTCTTGGCTACACCCAGTATGTAACCACCTCAGATAGTCATTCTGAGCGCCGCCCTTCTAGTGAAGGGCAGGTCGTTTTTGCTGATGCACTCGAGCAAGAGCTGCGAGCCATGGGTGTTGAGGATGTACGGCGCACGCCCGAAGGCATTGTCATGGCCTCCATTCCTGCGAGCCACGGCGCAGAAAATGCGCCGGCCATTGGGCTCATCGCCCATATAGACACCTCGCCCGATGCGTCGGGCGGTCCCGTCAACTGGCGCATCGCCCGCTATCAGGGGGGCGATATCGTTTTGGACGCCGAGCAAGAGATTACGCTCTCACCGCGGCAGTTCCCTGAAATCATCCGCTACTTGGGGCAGGACATCATCGTCACCGATGGACACTCGTTGCTGGGCGCTGACGATAAGGCGGGTGTGGCTATTGCCATGAGTGTCATCGAAACCTTTACCCGTAACCCTGCTCTGCCGCACGCTAAGCTCTGCGTTGCCTTTACGCCTGATGAGGAAATTAGCCGTGGCACGGACCACTTTGACATTGACGCCTTTGGTGCTAGGTACGCCTATACGATCGACGGGGGCGAACTCGGTGAGCTCGATAGCGAAAATTTCAACGCAGCAATCGCCAAAGTAACCTTCTATGGGCTTTCGGTGCATCCTGGGCACGCGAAGGGAAAACTCGTGAACGCCACGCTGCTTCTCAACGACTTTATCCGGAGTCTGCCGCGAGACGAAACCCCAGAGCGCACCGAGGGCTACGAGGGGTTCTATCACCTTATCCGCATCGAGGGCACCGTTGAGCGAGCTAGCGCCATCATTCTCATTCGCGACCATGATCGCGATGCGTTTGAAGTGCGCAAGTCTCGGTTCGTCGCGCGCGCAGAGGACTACAACCGAGATGGCGTGCGCCGAGTCGACGTGAAGATGAAAGATCAGTACTACAACATGCGGGATCGTCTCAAAGAAACCCCCGTCGTGCTTAAACTCGCGCGCTCGGCCATGGAAGCTGTGGGGGTGAGCGTCGTTGAGAATCCTATTCGTGGTGGCACCGATGGGGCGCGTCTGACGCAGATGGGGCTGCCGTGTCCCAATCTTTTTACGGGCGGCCTCAATTTCCACGGCATCTACGAGTGCCTGCCGGTGCCCTCATTTATGAAGGCGTATGAAGTCGTGCTTGAACTTGTCTCACGCTCAGCGCGCGTGCGTAGCCTTGCCTAAGCGCTCTAGCGCTACTTTGCGGGCAAAGCCAATTTTTGGCCACGATCGAGCGAATATTTCGACGTGGCCAATGTCATGCCCTTAGACACTGTGTCAGAAAACCTTCTACCGCAGGCTCTCGAGCTTGCTCGCTAGGGGGCTCATTTTTGTGAAAGACTGACTTTTTGTGTCCAAAATATAAATAATAATCGTATTGTCATCTGTTGCTTACGTATTGTGCATACGTGCACAATGCTTTGTGTACATAGGCATACCGCACAAATGATGCGCTCGCGGTGCGTGTTTTTGACAGTAGTGTCAAACAGAATGATTTTAGACGTGGTAATCGCTCTCATCCATTTGACAGCGCTCAGCGCAATTAGCTGGGGCTTATCACGAGTTGAAATGTGTCCACACTGTGCCTAATTTACATCGTGACAATTTAGACTCAAGTGTCACTAAAATACAGCTAATTATTGAGTCTTTCTGATGTAATAAAGCTTATTGACATGAAGGATTAATAAGTAAATTTTGGACGAAAAATTTTCTCTCTAATAAAAGCCGTGACGATGTATTTTCCGTGCAATTTGGAAGTGGCAGTAAGGCGCTTCAGTATTGCTTGACATAAAGAAAATACATTGAAAAACGGACATAAAACTAAGGGATCTAGCATTCTGCCAGCATTGCAAAAATGGACAATTTTTGTTAGACGCCGTACACTTTTTACATTTCCCTATCTCAATTTGACCAATACCATGAGACAGATCTTCACTGCCCTTCCCTATGTTGAACCCGCTGTCCCTGATGATATTGCGGCACTCATCCGAGCCAATGGTCGCGCTCTAGAACTCAAGGCGGGAGATATCCTCAAAATGCCTGGGGATCTGCATCACTTCTACATGGTCGAGGAGGGGGTGTGTGGTTACTTTGTGGCGGGTGCCGTGTTTGGTCATTCACGCATTCTCTCGCTGCTGCCGCCGCAGCGCACCGTAGCGGACCTCTCGGTGAGTACGCAGCGGCGTTGCAATATTGAGACGCGAGCTGTCACGGCGCGTGTGCGTGCTTGGGCGTGCCCAGCGCGGTTCTTTCATGACTTTATCTATAGCGATCCCAAGCGTGCTGAGGAACTCTATCTACTCGCCGTCAATAAGCATGAGTCGACGGTGGAGGGGATGGTGGCGAATTTTACGTTGCCGCCCGAGCAGCGTCTCAAGATTCTGCTTAAGCGTTTGATTGTTGACTCGCTTGAGCTGCCCGAAGCTGAGACGTGGTTACCCGTGCGATGGCGTTTAACCGCAGAAATTATGGGGCTTGTAGTGAATCTGACGCGCTCCAATGTCTCGCGTCAGCTTAATCTCTGGCGTGAAGCAGGGCTCACGCGCAAGGTTGGGCTCGACTGGGAAGCACACCGTGCGCTCTTTGACGATATATATGATTGGCAGACGGAGTTCCCAGCGGCAGATGGCCGCGAGGTTGCTAAGGTGATTGCGAGTCTGCGCGCAGAGACGGGCGAGTAGCGCGAGCACGTTGCTCCTAAAGCAAGAGGCACTCAATGCGTTGTTCATGAGTGCCTCTTTGAATCGGTTGCTAAGCTGCGCGCCCTTCGGCGTGCTCTCTTAGGGGAGCGTGACCGCGTCAACGGAGAAGGAGCGATCGAGTTTGAGTAATAACTGCTCGACTTTATCGAGCCCAGAATTGCGCGATAGGTCGAGCACGCGCTGTAGCTCTTGGCGAGAACAGCCATAGCGGCGTGCCAGCTCGCTCGCGGACATATTGACCTTGAGTAGGCGATGCCAAAGCAGAATCTTTGCCTGTAGACCAATGTGCACGTAGAGGTAGTACTCGCCCTTTTTTACGCGGGAGGGTGCGGGGATCTCACGCCCTAGCCGGCGATAACTTACCTCAAGGACCTTACTGAACGCTTCGTGAGCCCGCTCAGCAATATCCAAGTGATCATCAAAGCGGATGGTTTCCATTTCCGGTATGTCTGGAAACTCACACCTCAGAGAGCCATCTTCCGCCGTTTTGATCACAAAAGGGTATTTCATAAGGGTTCTCCTTCTGAGCCGTTTGATTAGAGCCCGAGTGATTAAATAATGCTCTGAAGGCTGAGGGTAATTTGCTACATTAGCAATGGCTCTCAATCAACAGAAAAAATGGTGCTAGAGGATATTTTAGTGCGTTTTTTATTGCCTGTTGACAGAAATAGTCCATTTTCTTTGTACTATTTTAGAGGCCTTGATTTCATAGCGATCTCTTGTGAGTTTCACACACGAGCGGCGTGTTATAGGGGAAATGAAGCGAGTCCAAATAATTCAGAAAAGTGTGCCGAGTGTGTCACCATCTCGAGCCCCTCACGGTACGGGTGCAATTTCCTGAAATACCTTGATTTTTGAGCCGTTCTCCTGGCGCAATGAAAAGAGGCTGCGATTTCCGTCTGTAAGCCTCCTATTGTGTGCTCCCTCACGATAGGAAGCTTACGTTTAGCGCTATTGCTGAGCATGCAGACTTGGTGGGTCTCACCGTGGCAGAGGACTTTCCGTGGGATGCGATCAATTTAGCTAGAGTGCTTCGCGCGCAAAGCATCATGTCGCGCTAAGCGGGTAGCGCTATGGGAAGAAAGGGACGCTGCGCGACTCTAAAACGCAGCGTCCCTTTTGGGATGCACCAGTCGCCTCTGTGTGTGCTCTGCCACGAGATTGAGCATGCAGTTAGCGCGTGCACTCGATGCGGTGGGAGTTGCTGAACCGCTTTGAGGCACGTGCTCATTGGCTGCTACCGTTTGCGTGCGCACCCATGGCAGAGAGAGGACTGGCGCGGTATGTGCTACGGATCCCGAGGCAACCGAGGATCCGCGGCCACATTACTTCCAAGTGGGTTCAGTGCCGAACCACTTCTTATAGATTTCCGCATACTCACCGCTTTGCTTCATTTGCGTGAAGGCTGCGTTGAGTTCATTGGCGAGCGCGGTATTGCCTTTTTTGACCATCATGGCCGTGTAGGTGTGTGAGAGCACATCCGGGAGCAGTTCAGTCTTTTCTGCAATCTTCGGCTGCATGGTGAGCATGTAGGCGGTTGCAGGCTTGGAGTTGATTACCGCATCCACGCCGTTATTGGAGAGCTCCAACAGCGCTTCACCAATCTGATTGAAGGCGGTGATCTTCGCGTCGGGCACTTCTTTGGCTTTGTCGTGCCCAATCGTGCCCATCTGCACCGCAATCTTCTTGCCCTTGAGGTCTTCGAAATTCTTGATCTTGCCGATGTTTGACTTATTAATCAAAATGGCCAGCCCGCTTTGGTAGAAAGGATCCAAGAAGTCGACCTTCTGTTTGCGTTTTTCGTTAATCGAAAAGCCCGCAGCGCCCATATCAGCCATACCGGTCATCACCGAGGGGATCACACCGTCGAAGTCCATGTTCTGAAACTGCACATCGTAGCCTGCGTGTTTAGCCATGGCTTTAACGAGGTCCACTTCAAAGCCCACAATTTCACCCGTGTCGCTCTTGACGAACTCAAACGGAGCATAGGCAGCGTTGGTCGCAACGCGTAGTGTTTTGGCAAGACCGCCTTGGGCAAACATCATCATCGAGGCGGCAGTCATGCAGAGAAGGGCAATTTTTTTCATGATTCGGGTTCCTTGCGCGCAATGAGTCTGAGCACTGGCGCGTATTTGTCTGGGGATGGCGTTGCGAGCGCGCTCTGGAATGGGCTCGCAACACGACGCTCATAAGGTTGGTTGGCTGCTTAGATCCCAAGCGCAGCCATGTCGGGCTCCGTGCCAAACCACTTCTTGTAGATGGCGGCGTATTCGCCATTCTTTTTCAGTTCGGCGAGCGCCTGATTGAGTTCATTCAGTAGCGCCGTGTTCTTTTTGTTGACAATCTGACCAACGTGCGTTGCGGTGAGCCACCCAGGCAGTAGCGAGGTCGTCTCAGCAATCTTCGGCTGCACCTGCAGCATGTATTCGGTGGCGGGGCGTGAGTTGATCACGGCATCCACACCGCCATTGGCTAGCTCAAGGATGGCTTCGCCCGAGTGGTTGAAGGTCTTGATCTGCGCGCCAGGGATTTCTTTGGCTTTATCAGCGGCGACGCTACCGAGTTGCACAGCGATTTTCTTGCCGTGCAGATCTTCAAACTTCGTGATCTTGCCAACTTGGCTCTTGTGCACCAAGATGGCAAGGCCGCTCTTGTAGAAAGGATCGACAAAATTCACCTTCTCTTTGCGCTTTTCATTCATCGAAAAGCCCGACGCACCCACATCGACGTTGCCGCTCATGACCGCAGGGATAATGCCGTCAAAGTCAATGCTTTGAATGACGACGTTGTAGCCCGCTTTTTTACCCATGGCGCGGATGAGATCCATTTCAAAGCCGGTGATCTCTTTGGTTTGCGAATTGACAAATTCAAAGGGCGCAAAGGTGGGGTTGGTCGCGACTTTAAGATCTTTAGCTGCGGCCCCAAAGGAGAGCCCCATGGCGAGGGTGGCGCAGAGTGCGGTAAAAGCGAATGTCTTCATGATGTGTTGCCTCATTGTCTGGTGGTGGACCGCACAGGCGCGCTAGGTTGAGGGGGATCAGCTTAGTGCGCATGGGCGGCGCGTCAATTTTTTTCAGGACCGCGCTCTGCGTCCCCGAGGGGGTGAGGGCGCATTGAGCGTCGGCCATGAGTGAAATATATTGATCGCTCGTGGGCGCTGCCGAAAAATGAACACACCCCTTGGGATAGAGCGAGGCGAATCGGGGGTTTACCCTAATTGCCTGAAAATGATCGAAATTGTCGACGAATTGGTCGACAAAAAAGCGGGTGGCCGCATGATGTGTGGCTTCGAGGAGAAAGGGGGCGGGTGGCGGGTAGCGACAAAAAAAGACCGGCACTCGTCGAAATGCCGGTCTTTTTCCCCCTCTGAAAGACTGGGTGACATCACATCGACCCATCTTCCCACACCAGACAATGGTGCCGAGATGATTATCTCGTGACACCGAGTGCTTAGAGAAACTCGATGCTTGAGTGAATCATACACAGTTTCTCAACGTTTGTCCAATTTGTCGACAAATAGCAGAGCCCTGTTTTTGCCGTCGAAATTGTCTAAAATCATTTCAGAAATCATGCATAACGAGGCACCAATGAGCGTAGAGAAAAAGGCTGTGAGTGCGAGGGCGCTCGTGAACCTCGCCAAAGGGCGTTGGCCCGCGTTGGGCGAGCTGTTTGCGTTTTTGAGTGCGCGCCTGCGCGAGACGCATGTCCCCGAGGTAGCGAGTTCGATGACACTAACGACGCTGCTATCGATCGTACCGATATTGGCGGTCAGTTTGGCGGTTTTTTCGGCGTTTCCAAGTTTTGCTGACACCCGCGCCGCGCTTGAGTCGATGCTCTTTGAGAGCTTTTTGCCCGCGCAGTACAGCGAGGTGATTGTGGGGTACTTGCGAGATTTTTCTCTGCACGCCTCGGGACTCGGCTTTTTTGGTTTGGTGGGCTTGACGATCACCTCGCTCATGCTGATCAATAAGCTCTTTACGACGATTAACTCTATCTTTGGTGTGCGTGAGCCGCGCGCTTGGGTGCAGCGCCTTTTGCTCTATTGGGCGCTCTTGACACTTGGGCCACTGGCGGCGGCGTTTTCGCTGACGGTCTCTACGCAAGTCTTGCGTGCTGCAGCGCAGGGCATTGAGGCGGGGCTTCTCACACAGGTGCTGGTCTACGCACAAGGGGGCCTACAGACCATTGCTTACGCGCTCCTTTTCCGTCTAGTTCCCAATTGCTTTGTGCGTTGGTCGCACGCGCTTGTGGGTGGGCTCTTTGTCGTGCTAGCCAATAGTCTCGTTCGAATTGGCTTTGAACACTATGTGAGTGCCGGCACGATGGGCAATATCTATGGCGCTTTTGTGGCGCTGCCCGTGCTGATGCTTTGGATTTACATCGGCTGGTATTTGATTTTCTTTGGGGCTAGTGTCACCGCAACGATGCCGCTCTTTACAAGCGGGCGCTTCCGTGATACGTATCGCGCGGGGAATCGATTCCTGACGGGCGTAGCACTCTTAAAGGTGCTCTACGAAGAGCGTGAGGCGCTTCGCCCTGTGGTTTCGCTCTCGCATCTCTGTGCACGGGTCGGCACACACCCGCAAATGGCTCGTGACATTCTCACGGCGCTCGCTGCTGCGGGCTACTGCGTGGAGAGCGCCAGTGGCGCTAATAACAAAACGCCCGACTGGACGCTCGTTGCCGATGCTGAGCGCACAACACTGATGGGTGCGCTCGAGGCGCTTCTTTTAGATGGGCGCAATGAGCTGGTTGTAGGGGAGCCCAAGCACCACCATGAAGAGGGACTTTTGCGCGCATGGTATCAGGCGCTCACGCAAAGCCCAGCGCTGAGCGCGCCGCTCTCGGTGAGCCTCACGCTCAGTGAGCCTTTTGAAGAGGTGGCACACGCGGCTGCGCCCGCGCGCCAAGATGAGCAGTAAGCGTAGCATCGCGCCTAAGCGTTCTCTGGCGCAGTGTGCGGGCGCAAAAAAGAAGGCCGACAGTTCATACGCTGCCGGCCTTACGCATTCTGCGAAACGTTTGAAGCGCTCTATTACTTCACGTCAGCGCCACGCACCACTTCTTGGAAGTGCTGCTGCACGCGCTGGTTCATGAGCGCCTGACGCAGCTGAGCCTTGAGCTGATCAAACTTCGGGAAGAGCTGCGCGGGACGGGTGGCTTCGAGCTTGAGAATATGGAAGCCATCCTGCAGACGGATCGGCTGCTGGGAAACGTCGCCCGCTTTCAGCACCGAGAAGGCAGCGCCGAACGTGCTCGGCACCTGCTTCGGAACGATCCAGTTGAGGTCGCCCCCCTTGGTCTTGGTGTTCGCGTCGGTAGAGACTTCCTGCGCGAGCTTGGCAAAGTCAGCGCCCTTGCCAAGGCGTTCGATCACGTTCTTAGCCTGATCTTCGGTTGCCACAACGATATGGCGGACGTGGTATTCGGTATCGCCGTAGGCGCGCTTTTCATTTTCATAAGCCTTCTGCAGATCCGAGTCGGAGACGGGATTAGCATCAGCCCACTGACGAGCCACGGCGTTAATGAGGATGGAATCCTGGGCTTCTTTGATAGCCTGCTTGACCTGAGGAAGTCCTTCGACCTTGGCCTTCTTGGCTTCCTGCAACATCACGGTACGTTCGATGAGAATGTTCTTGACGAGACGTTCAAGATCAGCGCCCGCGGGCTGACCCTGCTGCACGAGCAGGTCATAAACAGCCTGCTGCTGGGCGACGGAAACCGCTTCGCCATTGACCTTAAAAGCGGCGAGTTGAGCGTTGGCGGCGGCAGCCCCCATCAGTGAAACGAGACCGAGGGCAATCAGTTTTTTGTTCATTTAGTAATACTCCGTTAGCCCACCGAGTCCCCTGCAATGCGCTACTCGCCTGTTGCAGCAACTCGGGGGAGCTTGGGGCGTTGCGTCCAGAACCTATCTAGACGCCAGCGTCCCCGACGATGAGGCTGAAGAAGACCACGTCGTCTTATTCAGCCGCCAGGGTCACATATTATCGAAAATATCTTCGGTTGATGTCATGTGGGGCAGAGCGCCGCCCTATGTGCGGTGGGCGCTTGCCGCTCCACGCCCCTAATTTTGCCCATGCGGTTTACTGGTCGCGATGAAAACGGATAGCGCAATTGTAAATAGTAGTGTCAACCCCATCAGACCAAAGAGTTTGAAGTTGACCCAAATCTCCGTGGAGCAGGTATAGGCAACGAGCAGGTTAAGCGCTGCTAAAAAGAGGCAAAAAACAAGAGAGAGACGGTCAATGGTGCGCCAGCGTGCGTCACTAAGCTCAAGGTCTTCGACGGTGGAAAACACCGACTTGAGTGTGAGCTTGCCACGCAACATCTGCACCGCGAGTGCGCCCCCCATGAGCAGATAGAGAATCGTGGGCTTCCACTTGATAAACATTTCGTTATGAAAGTAGAGCGTCATGCCGCCAAAGACAATGATGAGCACCACGCTCATCAGGAACATGCGGCTGATGGGTCGGCGCGTCACCAGATTAAAGAGCACCTGCACAAGCGAGACAACGATGGCGGTGAGGGTCGCGGCGAGAATGGGCGCTGTTCCCTCAGGAATGCTACCGATGACGGGCGTCAGTAGCGCGGCTACTTGCTCGGCATGGGATTCGGCGTATTTGAAGATCGCGAAAAACGCGACAATATTCAGTAAATCGGCTAGGGCTTTCATGGTGCTTGGGCGGTGTGAAAAGCAATGGGTTCTGCCAGCACGCAACTGGGCTGGCTCACATGTATCGCTGGAGCGTAGCACAAAATGACACGCAGAGTGCGGCGCTCGGGCGCGTGCGCTACTTGGGTACACACTTCTTTACAGGGTAAAACGCGCTGCACGCCGCTTTGCTCGGCCAGCCTCGCGGGCTACTGGTATCATTTCTGCCAAGGTGTGGGTTGGTGCGATCCGCCCGCGCAAGCAACGTTCACTTTTGAGATTTTCTTGCGCCCGAGACTGCCCGCCCACATGACTTCGGATTCAGAGTGTTTCAGCGAGTTGGGTTGGCGTCTATCAGAAACCTAGTGTGTTTTTGTTTGAGTCGTCTTGCCTGCCCCCTGGGACCAACACAATCGAAAGGATCCACTCTCAATGCATTTCATGAAAAAACTCGTGCTCTCCTCGGCTGTGGCCGCAGTGGGAGCCTCTGCCGTCTGTGCAGCGCCGAAGGAGAAAGTTGTGACGCAACTGCCCGTGCCTCAGCCCGTGGTGACTGTTGAAGGGATTACTGAATACGCCCTTCCGAATGGGCTCAAAATTGTCCTCTACCCAGATCAAAGTAAACCGACTGCCACAGTCAACATGACGTATTTAGTCGGTTCTCGTCAGGAAAATTATGGTGAGACGGGGATGGCACATTTGCTTGAGCACCTCATGTTTAAGGGTAGCAAAAACTTCCCCAACCCCACAGCTGAGTTCACCAAGCGCGGCTTCCGTATGAACGGTAGCACTTGGCTTGACCGCACGAACTACCACGTCTCGTTTACCGCCACCGATGACAACATGCAGTGGGCCATCGCTTGGCAAGCCGATGCGATGATCAACTCGTTTATTGCGCGTAAGGATCTCGATACAGAGATGACCGTGGTGCGCAACGAGTACGAGATGGGTGAAAATCGTCCGAGCTCCGTGCTCATGAAGCGCATGCAGTCGGTGCTTTTTGACTGGCATGCCTATGGGCGTAGCACGATTGGTGCGCGTAGCGACATTGAAAATGTCGAGATTCCCAATTTGCGCGCCTTCTACGAGAAGTACTATCAGCCCGACAACGCGGTGCTCACGATCACGGGGAAGTTTGACGTGGAAAAGGTGCTCGGTTGGGTAGCGAAGAGCTTTGGCCCCATTCCTAAGCCCAAGCGCGAGCTGCCGCACGAGTGGACCGTGGAGCCCACGGCTGACGGGGAGCGCAACTTTGTGGTGCGTCGTCCGGGCGAAACGAAGATGATCATGATTGGTTATCGTGTCCCCTCGGCGCTCTCGCCTGAGTACGAACCCGTCAATACCGCGACGTCCATTCTTGGAACCGAGCCCACGGGGCGTCTCTATAAGGCGCTTGTGGAAAAGGGTTTAGCGAGCCAAGTCTTTGGTTGGACCGTGGCAGGCAAGCAGCCTGGGTTTGTGATTTTTGGCGCGATGCTCAAAAAAGATGCGGATGTTGAGCCCGTCAAGAATGCGATGATCGACGTGATCGAGGGCACTTTTGAAAAGACGCCCACCACCAGCGAAGAGCTCGACTACGAAAAGCACGATCAGGCGCTCATGTTTGAGCGTCAGCTCGCTGACCCCGAGAGCTTCGGGATTGAACTCTCTGAGTACATTGCGTTGGGGGACTGGCGGCTCTTCTTTGTGGACCGTGAGGAAAACGAAAAGCTTACCGCGCCCGCTGTGGATGCCGCAGCGAAGAAGTACTTTGTGCGCGATAACCGTGTCGTCGGGGTTTATATCCCAACGACCGATTTGAAGCGTGCGGAAATTCCCGCTGCGCCGAGCGCTGAAGAGCTGCTCAAGAGCTACCACTTCAAGACCGAAGGTAAAGTGGCTGAGGCCTTTGATCCGGATCCCGATAATATCAATGCGCGTACGACGATCGTTGATATTGGTGGTGTGAAGGCGGCACTGCTACCGAAGCAGAGCCTTGGGAGCACGGTAGAGGTGCGCATGCTCTTTACCAATGGGACGCCGAGCACCAACGGTAACATGGCGCTTAACCGCGTTGCTGCGGAGATGTTCTCGCGTGGCACCAACGATATGAACCGCGAGCAGATTGAGCAACAGTTCACGAAGCTCAAGATGGAGGGCAACCCCTTTGACTTTACGACGGATCGCGAGCACCTCGCTGAGGCCGTGAAGTTTGCCGCGCACCTAATCCTCGATTCGACCTTCTCTGAAGAGGAATTCAAGCTCTTGAAGTCGCAACTGCTGACCCGTACCCGTGCCATGACGGACGATCCGGGTACGAAGGCGCGTGATGCGCTCAATGAGCACTTCAATACGTATCCGGCAGGCGACGCGCGCCACGCGGAAACCTCCGCTGAGCTCATCGATGAACTTGAAAAGCTCACGATTGCCGATGTCCGTCGCCACATCAAAGACGTGTTCCAGACGGGCAATGGCTACTTGGCTGTCGTGGGTGACTTTGACCCAGCAGAGGTGCAAAAGCTCTTTTCCGAGTCGCTCATCGGTAAGAAGAGCGCCACGGTCGCCTTTGAGCGCCCGGTGCAGGAATTTAAGCCCATTGCGGCAAAGCGCATCGTCATTGATACGCCTGAAAAGGAAAATGCCGTGCTCTATACGCGCGTGGATTTCCCTGCCAATAAGGACGACGCGGATGCGGCAGCGCTCTATGTGGCTGACTGGATTCTCGGTGGCTCCACGGGCCTCTCGAACCGTCTTGTGAATCGTATCCGCCAGAAGGAAGGGCTCTCCTACGGTGTGGGCAGCAACCTGCAGTTACCGCGCTTTGGCAACCGTGCCCGCTGGACGGTTGGACTCATTGCTGCGCCGCAGAATGTCGCGCAGGCCGAAGCAAGCCTCATGGATGAGATCCGTAAGGCCAGCATGGACGGCGTGACGCAGGCGGAACTCGACGCGGCTAAACGCGGTCTCTTGGACTACCGCGCGATTAACCGCGCGCAGGACCGTACGCTGGTGGGCGGTTGGATTCGACTCATGGAGAAGGACCAGAACTGGTCGAACTCTAAGGAGCTCGATGACGCTATTCGTGCCCTCACGCTCGACGACGTCAACCGCGCGATGAAGCGCTTTGCCGATGCGGAGAAAATCTCCGTGGTAATCGCGGGTGACGTGAAAAAGGCCAAAGAGGCGGGTAAGGACTTCACCGTGAAGCCCTAACGAGCGCGCTCTCTCTACGGTATAGCCAAGGGGGGTTCTTTGTGGTGCGGCGCAGGCCGTGCAGCAAAGAGCCCCATATTTTTGGGCGTGCATCGCACCGGACGTGAAAACAATTGGTACCTACTGAGATACCAAGAATAGGGTATTTGGGGTTTATACCTATTGCAAATGAGAATCATTTGCAATAAACTTCCTCTCAAGGTTGAAGGAACTCAGCCACAAACACCGGTGAGGGGTCGCCGGGGCAGAGTTAGAAGTCGGCATCCTTGGGTCGACTGGGTGTCAAATCTCCGCACCCGCATCTTTCGACAAGTCCTTATGAAGGGTGGCATCCGCTTGGTAGTGCCACCCTCTTTTTTTTGAGGAAATTGGCGGCAGTTGACCGTGAGGGCAGGAGATTGCGCACTAAGCGCTTTTTGTTGGCTGTCGTATTGCGTTTAGCGTCGCAAGTAGTGCTGGTCGAGAAGCGAAGACATGCTCGAGAATTCTGTCGGCAATCGCTAACACCTCCTTTTCAGGTAGCACCGAGAGTCCCATCTTCTGCGTGTTAAACATTGCATCGAAACTCATCATCGCTAGCTGTACTTCAGTTTTTTCGATATTCAAGGTGGCTAGTCGGCAGTAGAGTCCGCGATACCATTCGCGAATTGGTTCTGTGATCGCTGGATCTTGCTGTGCGAGTCCAATGAGCGAGGCTCCGATACCGACCCATCCCTTAGCGTTACGGGAAAAATCCTCATACCAGTCACGCATCCCAGGGAGAATGGCTTCGACAGGCGTGAGGCCCGCGGCGATGTATTTGGCTTCGTGTCGGGCTTCTTCTGTTTCGAGATGCGCGACATATTCGGCCACGAGGGCGGTGAGAAGATCACGTTTGGTAGGAAAGTGCCAGTGAACAGCACTTTTACTAAGAGACATCTGCGCAGCAATGGCCGCGTGAGATAGGTGCTCAATTCCACTTTCAAGAATGATGGTCCGTGCCGCATTGAGCATGGCGGCACGGCTAGCTTCTCCCTTAACTTTTGGCACTTCTAGATCCCATGAGTAATCACTGCACCACCGAGGGAGAAATCACAATGTATGACTTCTCCCGTCGGTGGTACATGAAGTCTAGCGTGCAGCCTCCGTCCCTGCAATGCGACCAAAGACGATGATATCGGTGTAGGCATTCGAGCCCAGACGGTTCGTGCCGTGCGTGACACCAGTCACTTCGCCAGCAGCCCAAAGCCCCGGTATAGGACGACCGTTTCCATCAAGAACTTCGGCGCGTGCGTTGATCTTCAAACCGCCCATGGTATGGTGGACGCTGGGAACGCCACGGTAGATCCAATAGGGACCCGTAGAGAGGTCCGTGAATCGAGCGCGGTAATGAAAATCGGTGTCCTTACCTGTTTCGGCAAAGTGGTTAACACGGGCTACGGTTTCTTTTAGCGCAGAAAGTGGAATTTTGAAGAATGCAGCAATGTCTTCAAGTGTGTCCCCCTTGTAGAGGATGCCTGTCTTTGTGAAGGTCTCTACTTCGTCTTGATGGTGCTCTACGGCATGGGCTTTCTTTTCAATGGCTGCATTGAATATGGCGTAGCAGTAGCCTCCAGTTTGCTCGAGAATGGCGCGGCTCATGACGTCACGACGCGCCAATTCTTCGACAAATCTGCGCCCTTCTTGATTGACCAGGATGGCGCCCTCAAAGCGCGCATCATCGATGAGCTCAATGGCACCAGAGTTTGGATCACACATCGGATAGGTTTGAATGAGATCCATGTTGACGACTTGTGCGCCTACCGCTTCTGCCATACGGATACCGTCACCCGTAGCACCTGGCATATTCGTGGTTTTGAATCGCTCACCATAAAACGGGTTTGCCGCTGCACGCATGTCGGGGTTAGCCCCAAAACCTCCCGTGGCAAGCACGACTCCTTTGCGTGCGGTAAACACGACAGGTTTGCCCGCTAGGGTGGCTTTCACGCCATTGATGCGACCCGACGAATCAGTGAGGAGTTCTTCAGCTTTTGCATTCGTGAGGACGGGGATATTACGGTTTGCTGCGGCGCTACGGAACTTTTCTATGAACTCTGCGCCTGTAGCGCCCTTCGGGATCAGTGAGCGTTTTTTGCTGTGTCCACCAAAGAAGAAGAGGTTGTCCTCTTGAAATTCAACACCAATTTGGTCGCGACACCACAAGGCAGCAGCAGCGGCATTGTTGACCATGGTTCGGATTACTGCTGGGTCACCGCGGAAATCACCGCCTTTCAGCGTGTCACGGTAGTGCAAGTCAGTTGAGTCGCCTTGTATGCCGAGTTTCTTCTGAACCCAGTTATTTGCAACGGCCATTTCTGCACCAGAAATCAGAGAGTTTCCTCCGACAGCTGGCATCTTTTCAAGAACAACGACGTCAGCGCCTGCGTCTTTCGCGGTAATGGCAGCAGAGAAGCCAGCTCCACCAGCGCCAATGACGATGACGTCATAGGCAACTTTTTCGGGCAATCCCGAAAAGGTCTGTTTGAGAACAACGTTTTGCCTGAGTGTGACACCAGCGCTTTTAGCGGCTTGGTTTACAGCTGCTTTGAGTCCATTGGACGAGATGGTAGCGCCAGAAATGCCGTCGATGTCAATGCTACTCGTTTCAATAATTCGATCTTTAAGTGTGGTGAAGACTTCTTCAGCAAGTACTTTGTTTTCGTTGGACTTGATGACGTCGATCGAGCGGATGAGCCCGTTGTCAAAAGTGACATTCAGCACGATATCGCCATGGCGACCTGTGCCAGTGCCAGTTGTGGTGACAGGAGCGGCAGTGAGTGCAGAGCTAACTGCTAGTGCCAGGGTGAGAAGTATGGGATGGGTCAATGTCATGAGTGGTCTCCTCAGTGGCCGTAGTGGCCTCGAGTTGTGCGGAAGCAAGTGGCTGTATGGGCTTCCTGAGTCCGATTCTATGAAAAACTGTGCTCAAGCATAGTTTTTTTAGATACAGCTACTGACCTAGATCAACTGGGTGATTCCTAGGACAGTAGCGGCTGGGAGACTTTGTTGCGTTTAGCTAAAGAGTGACTCGAGTGGCGGAATCGTTGGTAGGTTATCAAAGACGATGGGGCCGTCGTTGGTGTCTTGCGCGCTCGGCGTATTGTCCTGGCTAGGCACTGCAGGCGCTGTGGGGGCACGAAGTGCGTCGGGCGAGGTAATTGCTGCGTCGCCTAAAAGCGAGAGGGGCGTGACTTTCAGCAACTGCCGCGGGTCACCATAGCGCACACAGCAGACCTCGGACGGGGTTTTCTGCACGATGAGCACGCGTGGCTCCGTGAGACCGGGCGCAATGACGGGCACCACCAATTCTCCCGTCTCCTCGCTACCCGCAAGGGGTAAGGCCCCTTCGGGCTCGGCTCGTGCGGTGAGTGTGCGAAAGATTTGTTCAAGCGCACGAATCACCGCTCTGCGCGCAGGATCTTCAATGAGGCTACGTTTATCAAGTCGGAATTGCTTCGTTTCAAGAAGCGTCAATGGGAGTGCCTGATTTGCGCCAAGCGTAGCTGCAAGCGGGGTGTTGGCATCCGCTTCGGTCAGGGTCTTACGCTCGCGAGCACGCCACCGTAGCATGGCCTGACTTTCTTGCAGGGCGGTGAGTGTTTCGAGCGTTGCAACGGGTTGCAAGGAACGGGCAGCGTGCTGTACGGCTTCGGGCGCGCTCTCATCATCGTCAGAAAAGAGCGAGCCCTGTGAAAAAACGCCAGCCATGTAGGCAGCAGAACGTTTCTTTGCGCGGCTGCGTTTGAGAGGAATTTCCCCTTCTTGCGCGCAGCGCTCGAGCACCTGAATCATAAACGCCTCGGGACTAAATCCCGCCTCGTTAATGACCGAGAGCGCACGCGAAAGCGTGTCGGCGTTGAGTGTCAGGCGTAGCTCAAGGGTGTTCTGCATGCTCTCCTCCGAATGATTTTCTGTGCTGGCCCGCGTATATCACCCACGAGCACTGCCCATGTAGTCTACCAATGAAAAGGACGTTTTGGAGAGTCGTGGCGTTAGGCGCACAACTTGCGCTTAAGATGCGTTGCGTGAAGTCGGTGACAAGAAGCGGGAGGGGGCGCGAGCCGCAAGTGGCTTGCGGCGGAGGGCGAGTGTGCCCGAGCCGCGGCTCGGGCACGTAGAGGAAATTACTCGATGCTATAGGGGAGGGTGGCGAGCGTGAGTGCGTCACCGCCCTCTTTATCGAGCGCGAGCGGCCGTGCCGTTTCAGCGATCAAGAGCGATGCGAGCACAAAGCGCGTCTCGCCCAAGTCGGCTGCGTTGATGACGTAACCGACTTCGTTCCCTTCTGCAAAGACGGGGGTGCCTGGGGCGGGCAGCGGGGTAGCTGTGGCACTCGTGGCAAGGTAGGCGCGGCGCGAGGGACGCCCAATGTGCTTCATGCGTGAGATCACTTCTTGGCCAGGGTAGCAGCCCTTATTGAAGTGCACACCCCCCACGAGATCGAGGTTGGCTTGCTGCGGCACAAAGAGTCCACTCGTTTCTGCAAAGACGGCGGGCACGCCCGCAAGGATTTCGCTTGCCCAGAAGGCAGCGTCGCTCTGCGGCTCCCAAAAGCCAGCTAAACGCGCCGCGGCGGCAGCCTCGGCAATGACGATGGCGCGCTCGCCACCAATCTGTTGAGCGGCAGGCGCAGCGGGTTCAATGGCGAGCACTTCGACGCTTCCGTCAGCGCTGCGAGCCACTTCGCCCGCAGCAGGCACAGGAAGCTCGTGCGCAGCGAGCGTTGCAGTCGCCTCTTTGAGGAGAGCAACTTTGAGGACGCTTTCGGCGGGCGCGACCGTAATCTTGACATCATCGCGCAGCACGAACATGCGCAGACGCTTGAGAATGGGCTCGGAGCCACTGACGGGCAGTAGCGCCTTGACGGCGTGCTCCCCCGAGAGCCAAAGGCGCATCAACGCAAGCATGCGACCTTTGGGATCGCAAAACGCAGCCGTTGCGACACGCCTCCCGAGGTGCAGAACGTCCTGCGTGAGCACGCGATGGAGGAAGTCACGAGCATCCTTGCCATCAAATGTCACGAGCAAAAGCGAGTTGAGCAGAGCGGGAGACTGACTCTGAAGATCTGAAGCAATGGACATTGTTGTTTCCTTTGAATTGCAAAGCTGAAACGAGTCTAGCACGCAGCGACAGAAGTGCGTGCGCTGCGCGAGAGAGAAGGGGCCGCCGCGCTCGGCCCCGTGCTCCTCTTAGGGCTCGCTCTTTTGCGTACGCTTTTTGTTCTGAGCGCGAGCGGGTTTTGAACTACTGGCTTTGGATGCGGGAGCGGCTGACTTTGCGTTGTCCTTAGGGCGCTGCAAAATGTAGCGGTTCACCGCACGGTTATGCGCGTTGAGGTTTGTGGAGAATTCACTTGAACCGTCGCCGCGCGAGACAAAATAGAGGTAAGGGGTGTCGTCTGGGTTTAGCGCCGCTTTCAGTGCGCTTTTCCCTGGTGCTCCAATCGGCGTTGGTGGCAACGCAGCGATGCGGTACGTGTTGTAGGGCGTCTCCGACGCTAAGTCCTTCTTCGTGAGGTTCCCGTTAAAGGAGGGGCCTAGCCCATAGATCACCGTTGGATCGGTCTGTAGCGGCATGGATTTCGCGAGCCGATTATGAAAGACGGAGGAAATCTTGCCGCGGTCTGCTTCAAGCCCAGATTCACGTTCGATGATGGAAGCGAGAATCAGTGCATCATAGGGGCTCTTGAGTTGTACGCTTGGCGAGCGCCCTTCCCAGAGCGTGGTCAGTAGCGTGTGCTGGCGCTTCACGGCTAAGCGCATCACCTGCAAGTCGCTCACCCCTTCGGCATAGTGATAGGTATCGGGGGCAAGGAACCCTTCGGGGTTCTTTTCACCAACGTCGAGCGCCTGCGCGAGCTCTTCTTCCGACATGTCACGGGTGTCATGAGTGAGCCCTGTGGCAGCATCAAAGAGCGCGCGCACTTCCCAGAGCGTAGCCCCTTCGGGAATGCGAATCACGCCTTCGACGAGCGCCCCGCGCCCAAGCGTATCAAGCATGGCTGCGGGGGTCATCTTCGTGGGGAAGCGATATCGGCCCTTATGCAGGCGGTTGAGCGTATTGGGGTGCATGCGCGCAGCGAGCTTCATGAGCCAATTGGGGAGATCGTAGCCCTGAGCACGCAGCGCTGCAGCCACGTTCATTGAGGTATCCCCATCACGCACTGTGATGGTCACTACGTCAGGGCGGACGCGATCGATGAGCTGCTCACCATCGGCATTGGGTTCGCTGCCCGTGAGCGCTGCTGTTTGCTTGGCATCCATCTCAACGGGCGTATAAGGAATGGGGCGGGTGTTGACGGCCCACTTGGCTGTTTGCCATGCAGCAACGGCTCCTAAGAGGAGGACGAAAACGACTGCGGTAAGAATCCAGCGTTTATTCCATTGGCGCGTGTTGCTGTCGGGATTTGGCGCCTTGGTGCCGTTGCCTGCGCCCCCTTGATCTGCCGTTGCGCTAGCGCTTGCACTCTCCTCAGTACGCTTGGGTTCGAGAGGCTGGGCGTCTGGGCGAGCAGCAGCGCTCGGATCTGGCTCGATCGTTGCACTATAGTGCGTTGGATCTATGAGCTCAGCGTCGAGTTTTGAGAGTGGTTCGTCGGTCTGGGGCAGAGCAGGGCTTGCTGTGCGTTCGACTTCTTTTTCGCCTGCACTGGGCGTAGGCGTTTCAGCAGACGCCGACTGTGGCGCGTGTGCTGCCCCTTTCTTATTCGAACCACCTTTTTTGTGTCTGCTCGACATAGCGCCTCCAAGAGAGAAGAGAGTCTTGCGCGGCCTTGCTGTGCGCACGCGAGCGTGCTGAACGGCATGCCTCAGCCGCATTTTTCGAGGATTGTAGCAAATGACCCACGTGGGTACGGTTGCTCCCTCATCCTCCATTGTGAGGATGGATTGCCGTTTAGGGAGGGCGTAGCGCGCAAGGCGCTCGCGCGGTAGCGACTCGGGTACAATGAAGAAGCTTTTCTGCTCGGTGCCAGCTTGGGCAGAGGTGGCTTTAGGAGGACAGCGCAATACCATGAACACTTCAGCCTTGGGCTCTGCGAAGCGGGGTCGATTCATTACGTTTGAGGGCATCGATGGCTCGGGAAAATCCACCCAAATTGCGGCGTTAGCTGCGGCGCTCAAAGGCGCAGGGCACGAAGTGGTGCTCACGCGTGAGCCGGGCGGCACGCCCTTGGCGGAAAAGTTGCGCGCGCTTATCCTCAACGATGAGATGCAGGTCGATACCGAGCTCTTACTCTTTTTTGCCGCGCGCGCGCAGCATGTGGCGGAGGTAATTAAGCCAGCGCTTGCGCGTGGGGCTTGGGTTATTTCTGATCGCTTTACCGATGCGACCTACGCTTATCAGGTGGGCGGCAAGGGCGTTGATGCCTCGCGCTGTGAGGCGATTGAAGCGTGGACGCTTCAAGGCTTTCGCCCTGATCGCACGCTGCTCTTTGATTTGCCACCGGCCGTGGCCGCGGCGCGCCGCAGCGCGCGCGCTGGGGCAGTCGATCGATTTGAGGCTGAAACGGCGCAGTTTTTCGCACGGGTGCGCGCCGCGTACTTGGATCGCGCGGCGGCTGAGCCCGCGCGCTTTTTGGTGCTTAACGCAGAGCTTTCGCCCGAGCAGTTGACAGAACGTATTTTGGGAGACTTCAAAGCATGGTGGTAGCGCCTTATCCTTGGTGTCAAGAGGCGGCAGACGCACTCTCACAGATGACCAACGAGCTTCCCAACGCTATTCTGTTGCATGGTGCAGCGGGCTCAGGGGGCTTTGATTTAGCGAAAGCCTTCGCGCAGAGTCTACTTTGTGAAACGCCGCTCATGGATGGGGCGCCTTGTGGCGAGTGCCCTGGGTGTCGACTGCTTGCAGCAGGCACGCACCCCGATTTGCGCATTGTCGTGAGCGAGTATATTGCGGCGCTCTATGACCTTCCCTATACGCCGGCCGAAAACGAAAGTACAGAAAAAAAGAAGCTCTCGCGCGAGCTGCGTATTCATCAGTTTCGTGCGCTCTCGGAGTTTACCGTCACGAGCCCGCATCGAGGTGGCCGGCGCATTGTGCTGGTTTACCCAGCGGACATGATTCGTGCCGAGGCCGCGGCCTCGCTTCTTAAGACGCTCGAGGAACCGACGCCTGGGTTGCATTTTATTTTGGTCGCAGACGATATTGACGGGGTGCTGCCCACGATTCGTTCTCGCTCGCGGCTACTTAGACTCAAGCGCCCTAGCCGCGATGAGGCGCTCGCTTGGCTTAAAGCGCGCCAAGTCAAAAACGCAGAGGAGGCGTTGGCGCTCGCAGGCGGCTCGCCCTTGGCCGTGGTTGAAGAGCGTGACGGCGAGGTGCTCAGTCAAAAAGCACAGAGCGCGCTACTCAATGCGCTTTTCAAAGGGAAAAAGCTCGGCGTCTCTGACGTGCTTGCACTCTATAGCGCAGAGATGACCGCGCCAGCCGTGGCGGGGTTTCTTTCGCGCTTTGCCTATGACCTGATTCGCGTTAAAGCGGGGGTGGCCCCGTACTACTTCATTAAGGATCGTGTAGAAATGGTGGATCTTGTGACGGGTGTTCCCGACGAGCGGCTTTTTGCTTGGCAGGAGCGCGTCGCCGAGATGTGCCGCAGTCAAGAGCATCCGCTCTCGCAGCAGCAGGTTTTTGAGGCGATTTTCATTAGCTACATGGAACTCTTTTAAAAAACGGTGCCCCGCTTGAGTGTTCGAACGGGGCGCGCACTTATGTGGGCGTGACTGCTGTGCAGCCACGCCTTAGTGAGCACTAGAACGGGATACGAAGCCCTGCGTTGACTTGCCAGTCTTCGCGCAGGACACTCCCCGTGGAGCGCTCGAGATCGGCGTGCCAAGTGCTCGCTTTACCCAACGTGCCTTCGATACCCAAGCCGTAAACCAAGCGACTCGTCTTGAGATTGACGTCATAGGTGTTCGTTGCGTTGAACGTTACGGCATTCTTGGCCAGCCATTCCTTTTCCCAGAAGGCCTTGGCGTAGAGCGTCCAAGGATTGCCTTGGGCTGTTACGCTTCGCCATTCCATCGTGCTGCCGAGCATGGTGATGAGACTATTGTAGCCATCCGTTTTTGCGTGCAGACCGTTGTCGCTCTGGCTAGTGAACTCTCCAAAGCGTGTGTAGCCCACATAGCCCATGGGCTCCAAAACCCAGCGCTCGGTCAAGGAAATTTGTTTCCCAACGTTCAGACTCAGAGCCACATAGTGGTTATGCAAATCTTCGGTTTTGACGGCCTCACCCTGGGTATCCTTCGAGTCAAACTCGTTTTCTATGCGGCCTAAACGAGCGACGACGTCGGTGTAGAGACGATTGGCCGTGAGCGTGGTCCAATAGAGACCGCCCTCCATAGCGCGCCCTTTGAACTTGGCGGGCGCTTGGTGTTGGCTTGAAAAATCGGTGTAGCCAAAGAAGCCCCCAAATCGACTTCTTTCACCAAGCGCTCTATCGGCACCCACCTTGACGTGGCGTAAGTCCATGTCCCAAGTACTGTCAGCGAGGCGCGGCGCCATCCGCCAATTGGTTGCTGAGACTTTCGTCCAAGCACTCCATTGATTGTCTCGCGGTGCAAAGGTATGAATGTCGCCCAAGCGCTCACGCAGCGTTTCCGCGGATTGCAGTGCTAAGAGGTAATTGGCCGCGGATGCGCCGATAGCGCCTTTTGCAGTATCCGTGAGGTTTGGCAGTGACGTATCGGGGCGGTTTGCGGGATAGAGATACCAGTTGTCCTCATTGGTGTCGTTTACCGCTCGCTCTGGGTGCGACGAGGTGTCGGCTTCTTCATTGACCATGGTGCTGTTGCCCACGTAGTACTTGAGTTCGCCCACTTCGATGGGGCGCGCCTCAACGAAGCGTGCCTGATAGTTCTCGGGATTTGTGAGCCCATTGACTGAGCGCACCAAGAGAATTGGCATGCCAGTGGCGTGCTCGCCGGATTGGTTATGAATGTCGAGCGTGTGTAAACCTTCGCTACGCTCAGTAATTTCGAGGACTTGTCCTTCGTTTGTTGACGTATTGACCGTTAGCGAGATCCAACCGTCGTTGCCGAGCAACCTGTCCATGGTGATCGAGGCGGGAATCGCTGCGGGTGTAGAGGGAGCGTTTCTATCGTCGGGTAGGGCACGACGCAAACGTGCTGCCGGCTCAGGCGTGCTTGCTTCAACCTGACGCAGATCAAGCCGTCCATGATTGGAAAAGGTGATTTCGTTAATCTTGGAGGGCTCGCCAATGGCTCTCCAAAGGGCGTTGTCGGCAAGTTTGACATCGATGATTGCTGGAGACTGAGGCGTGAGAGCGTTGTTGAGATTGAGCGTTGCTTGAGCCTGCGCGCTCTTGAGACCGAGCGTGAAGCGCGCGCCATTTCGCATGTTGACCATGCCCGAGAGGGTTGCTTGGCTAAGGTCAGTTTCGATCCATGCGCCTTTACCACTGCCACTTGCAAAAGCACCATTCTCGACCAAGGTGAGGTGCTTTTCGAGTCGAATGTGGCTTTGGTTATCGGCGCCAGCTGAGTATGCCGACACGGCGAAGCCGTAGACGCCGGAGAAATCCGCGTCTTGAACTGTCATGGTTGCTTGTGAGTCGCCTGCTGCGGCTTGATAGAGGCCATTACCCGTACTGCTGAGCGTGAGTTTTTTGATGGTCTGCTCGCTTTTTGTTTTCGCTTGAGCGTAAAAGTACATACCATACGTATCGCTTCGACTAGCCTCAGCGCCCGTTGCGCTCGCATGCAACTCGTCAAACTCGAGCTTGGCGGTTGTGTTCTTTAGCCTCATATCGATGGCCCGGGCGAAAGCGTCAGAACTCTGCGCCGTTAACGTCGTAGCAGCATAGTGAGTATCAAGCTCAACCGCACGATTGTTGTCTGCATCGTCCTCTGCTTTTGCCGTCTGCATCTTGAAGGCGTAGGTTGAGTACTTACCATGCGCAGCGACCTTTGTTTCTCCCGTGGCGTTTGTCACAAGGGTGCCGCTTTTGATGTCCGAAAATATGCCCCAACTTGAGGTATTGAGTGCAGTGGCTTCAACCTCGAGGCCGCCACGATAGTTGGCGTGGAAAGCGCCGTCGATGACGTTGTGTATGATCCCCGTGGCAGTTGACTGTTGGTCACTTTTTGCTTTGACCACGAGTTTGCCACCCAACTCGAATATCTGCTCAGAGTGCGGATAGGCAAAGGTATTGAGGCCCGTGGCAGATCCTTCAACAGCCTGCTCGCTACGATCAACAATGGCCTCAAGCGTGAGTGTGCTACCCGCATCGGTGATGAGTTTTTGTTGGTAAACCCGATCCCGTATGGCGTCGATATCGGTCTCGCTAAAATGGCTCAGCGCGCTGTTACCCAGGTTAAGTTCAGAGTCCTTCCAGCCCGTGACGTAAAACTTGGCGCCTAATGCGTCGTTGCCTCCTGTCGTTTGGGCTTTGAATGAAGCATTTTTCTTGAAGTGCAGCGTAGGCATTCCTGAGCCCGTATCTGCATAGGCACTTTCCATGGCAATGCCCGTGGTGGGACGCGCTTTCCCACTCGTGGAATTACCCGTGACCGTATCCTCAAAGGTCAAGTGAGAGGCCTTGTTTTTCATGTCCTTGATGCCTAAGGCGATCACGGAGTTGGGTTGCTGATTACTGTCTAGATCGGAATTATTGTTGACGCGGATGCTAACGGGTTTCAGGAAGGTGACGTTGGTATGAGCCGTGTGTCCCGGGAAGTAACTCGCCTCGTAATTGCCCGTGGCAATACCCTGTGTTAGTGGGTAGTAGTTCGCGTGCGTAGTCGAACTTTCGCCGTCCACAATCAATTCGGCATCCCATGTGACGGTGTTCTCTCTATGCGTGTCGGCCTCGGTGGTATGTAGGCTAAATTCCAAAAGACTGTTGTATTGTGTGCTGACGGTTCCTGGTCGGGAAAAAATATGAATGCGCTTGCCTTTCACGAGATGCGTTGTTGGTGTGCCAATTTTGACGATATCGTAGTAGTTTGAACCACCGCGTGCGCCGAAATAGACATTCTCCTCCTCTGTTACATAGTCTGAGTTGATCAAATAGGTGTACCACGCTCCATCGCGGATGTTTAGTGGCGTGACGTTTTTGTAAAGATCCTCAGCAAGGAGGGGGGTGGGAGTGCTCGCGAGCGCGGCAAGAAGGCCAAGGAAAGTGATAGAGAAATGAGTGAGCTGAAAGCGAGGTTTGCACGGCTGTGCGAGCGCTTGGCGCGCCCGCTGCCTGCAGGACATTCGCCCTTGTGCACGAGTGGTCATAGTGTTGCCTTAGGGTATTGGTCAATCAATGGAATGGAGGCAGAAAGTGGGGGAGGACTTGGGTTAGAAGTCTCATTTCTGTCGCTATGGCCTCAGTCTAGGAAAATTCTCTCAGGTTTGTAAAGAGATAGGTCCAAAAAACAACAGTTTAGGAAATCATTGATTTTGATGAAGATTTTTCATTTCGGTGCGTGATCTCGCCCTTGAGGTCGTCTTGGCTTCAGAGCGCTACCTTAGCAAGGCTCGGCGTTTGAGGCGGTGTGCACGGAGCGGTCATTTTCAAATGAACGCCCCGCTTGAGCCTTCGAGCGGGCGTGCACTAGCAGACTTGGGCGCAGTCGAGGCGCTCAGTATGCGCGTTAATGGGCAAGCGGCGTGTTTGCCGCAAGCCACGATTCAAAGAATGCGGCGACGTCGAGATTATTTTTCTCGGCAAACGGGAAGTGTGAGTTGCCGTGCAGACCAACCTCTGGCAGTTGCACGAGGCTTGCCTTTCCGCCCAAGCGATTGATGAGTGCTACCCAACGCTCTGCTAGGCTAGAGGCTGCACGCCAATAGTCTTGATAAGGATTATCGGTGGGCTCGCGCGGGATGTAGTCGCCGTAGTAGATGACAATCGGTACGCGTGTCAGGCGCATGAACGCACTACGAGTCATGGGCAGCGCTTTGACTGGGCCGAAAAAGCTCTTGTTTTCAATGGGCTCAGGCATCTCGTCATCGGGGAAAGAAAAGCCGCTTCTAGGTTCCCAAGCCGCAATGCCGCTTAGCGCATCGCTTTGCATGCCAACCAACCGACGCCACAGCCTTGCGAGTGCGTCACGAGCACGCCGTTTTGCCCACACGGCTACGAGGCTTGCACGCGAGCCATCACGGCACTGAGTGCTTGTGCATTGACCTCAGCGTTGTAGGGCGCGGTATTGGGCGTCATTTGGCGGAAAAATTGATCGAGCGACGCTGCATCTTGAGCAAAGGCGCTGCCTGGGTAAAAGTTGGGCCAGAGTCCCATGCGGAATTGCCCAAACCAGAATTGATCATCGGGCGTAGCGGGAATCTCGCCCCTCTCGATTGAGCGGCCCGCGCCCCCGCGGCGCGGTTGATCGACCAAGTAAACGGAGTGCCCTAAGCGCAAAAAGAGATTGCGAAAGCCTTCGCGTCCGTCTGGTGTGGTGTCCCAGGTTTTGCTGAATTGTCCTGCGCCATGCAAAAAGACAAGCGGCACACCGCGCAGTTTGGCGGGCATTTGGTAAGAGACGAAGGCATGGTCGCCGTGAAGCGACTGTGCGCGGCTCTCTGGATGCAAAGGATCGAACGCAGCGGTGGGCTCAATCACGGCTCCGCCCGCAGCAAAACTGCCTTGCTCGGCTATGAGAAGCGGATCGCGGCGCGTGAGTCTCGCGTGCACGGCACTGCGTGTCGTTTCGGCACTGCTCTCTGCAGCCTGCGTTGGGAGCGCAGCAAGCGCGAGCATTGATGTGGCAGCTTGAGCGAACGTACGGCGGCTGATGCGCGTTGTCAAAAGTTTGGCCATGACTTAAATCTCCTCATCGGGTAAGGGACGCTTGACGAGCCAAGCAACTTTTGCGGGATCACGGTGCGAGAAAAACTGACTCTCCCCGAGGTCAAGGCCATGAATGGCGATGATATCTTCGGCGCTCAGTTCAAGCTCAGCGGCCCGAAGATTCTCAGCGATGCGTTCAGGCTTGGTGGATTTGCTCACGCTCGGGATCCCCTCTTCAATCAGCCAAGCAAGAATTACCTGCGCAACGCTGGCACCGTGAGCTTTGGCGATGCGTGTGAGCACCGCGTTGCTAAAGAGTCCATTTTTGCCTTCTGCAAACGGTGCCCACGCCACGGGTTTGATCCCGAGTGTCTGATTAATGGGAAGCGCTCGTCGCTGCTGGCAGAATGGGTTGATTTCAATCTGATTGACCATGGGCGTCATGCGATTTTGTAGCGCAAAGTCCGTGACGCGGTCAGGCTCAAAGTTGGAAATTCCAATGGCGCGAATCACGCCTTCTTCGTAAAAGCGCGTGATCGTGCGCCATGCGCCCCACACATCGCCAAACGGTTGGTGAATGAGGTAGAGGTCGATTCTATCGAGCCCGAGATGCGTGAGCGAGCGCTCGATGGCGCGTGCCGCGCCCGCCTCGCTCGCAAAAGGAATGGGCATTTTGGTGGTGACGAAAATTTCATCGCGCGCGAGCCCGCTCGCGGCAATAGCACGACCAACGGCTCGCTCGTTGAGGTAACTGGCGGCCGTATCGATCCCGCGCCAGCCCGCAGCAAGGGCGCAGGTGACCGCGGCCTCGGCTTCTTTTGGGCTGAGCGCATAGACGCCGAAATTGAGTAGCGGCATTTCGACGCCGTTGGCGAGCATTGTGCTCTTTTTTTCCTTCGGTAATTGGGACATAGATGTGGGTGAGTTCAGCTGTTTTTTCGAGGTAAAAAGGGGGCGGGAGTGGAGCGCTGCAAGAAATGCGGGCGAACACCGTGGTGCGCGTGGCGCGCACAGTGAGAGCCCGCAGCGCTTGCGCTCGCACTAGGAGTTAGAGCAGATGGTTTTCTTGGAGCCAGTCGCGCACGCGAGTATCGTCAGCGCTGACGCCCCCAAAGATTGTGAGGTGCGTGCCTAGCGTCACGCCTGGGAGCAGGCGCTCAAAATCTTCACGCGTATGCATGAGGCCACCGCCGCCGTGAGAATTTCCCGTTAGAACGGTTTTCCCAGCAAGCGAGACGCTCTTAATCCAGCTCTGTAGAGGCATTGCCACATGGTGCCACCAAGTGGGTGTGAGGAGCACGATAGTGTCACAGTCATCGAGAGGTACGACCAGGGGCAAAATTTTGCGGGCAATGCCCCGAGCGAGTTCATCTTTGACAATCTCAGTGGTTTCTTGGTAGACCTCGGGATAGGGCTCTTCGAGCTCTATGCGAAAGCGTTTGGCGTTGGTTTGCGCGGAGACTGCCGCCGCGATACTTTCGGTGTGTCCAGTTTTCGTAAAGTAGACCACCGCAATGCGATGGGCGGGGGCGTCTGCTGCGCGGGCAACCCCTGCGGGCAGCAACCCCTCCGTGCTAAGACCCGCGGCAGCGGCTGCGGCGAGTTTGAGAAATTTGCGCTTATTCATGTGACTTGATCCTCAAGCGTGGAAGCGAGTTATTGATGT
Organism: uncultured Sutterella sp.; assembly: GCA_902463725.1. Lineage (GTDB taxonomy): Bacteria > Pseudomonadota > Gammaproteobacteria > Burkholderiales > Burkholderiaceae_F > Sutterella. The sequence goes on from CABQGK010000001.1 coordinate 255,576, forward strand.
GTTGGCTCCCACTTACAGAGGTTCATGTTAGGCGCGAGCGGCTCGGTTGCGGAATGCCCGAGGCTTGCAGAAACCTGCACAAAACGCGCAACTTGCAGTGTGCGCTACGCGTCGAGTATGGCCAAGCGCTGCGCTTTGGTCATGTTCAAGGTTTTTTTTTCGATATCGCGGCGCGGTGCCTGCCCAAAGAGGCGCTTATATTCGCGGGAAAACTGTGAAGCGCTCTCGTAACCCACTGTGCTCGCCGCGCGCTCCACGGTCATTCGCTCAATGAGCATGAGGCGTTCGGCCTCTTGAAGGCGTAAGCGCTTTTGAAACTGTAAGGGCGAGAGCGAGGTGAGCGCACGAAACTGCCGATGCAGCGTCGAAGGCGCCATCGCAGCGCGTGCGGCGAGCACTTCGATATCGAGCGACTCTGCGTAATGGTCTCGCACCCAATGCACCGCATCGATAATGCGGCGGTTGGGTGCGGCATCCCCACAGAGTGCGACGAGTACCTCACGCCAGGGCCCCGTGAGCAGGCGGAAATGGATTTCCTTGAGAATGAGAGGACCGAGTACAGCGGCACGCAAGGGATCGTTGGCAAGCTCGACATAGCGAGCAATCGCAGAGAGCAGGGGTGCATCGACCTTGGCAACGGAGACCGTAGGAGCGTGTTTCGACCCATCAACGTTCCCCTTCGTGCTGTCGTCAGCGCGTTGCGTCTCGACTCGAGTGCTTGTACTTGCGCTCTGCTCGCGTGTGCTGGTCTCGACGGGGGCGGCGGCGCTAGGGCGCACGTTACGCATCTCAGTAAGAAGTTCGCTAATGAGCGCTCGATCGAGCGCGATCGATAGCCCGAGAAAAGGCTCGGTGGCGCTTGCGTGCGCGATTTGATAGACACCAGGCAGATCAGTGCCCACGAGCATACCCTCACCTGAGGCATAGTTTGCAGTCACGCCACCGATCATGCTGAGCTTTTGGCCAGAGAGGACGATGGCAAAGAGCGGCCGATAAAAGCAGTGGCGAGCAGGCTTAGGCGAGTCAAAGCGTGCGATGGCAAGACTAGGCAATAACTCATCAATGCGCCCTTCTGCCGAGAGGCGTTCTAGTATGTTGGCACGCAACGCTGCAAGCGTTTGAGCGCGCAAAGTTTCTTCTGTCATATCTGTTGCTGTTCTTTCTCTTAGAGTGCCTTCATCTTTTCCATGGCAGCGGTGAGCGTTTCCTCTTCTGGCGCGAGGTAGCGCCCTGTGGTTGCGACTGAGGCGTGTCCCATGGCGTGTTGCACGACGTTCACATCCATCTGCGCGAGCGCATTCACCGCAAAGGTATGCCGTAGCCAGTGCGTGGAGGAGGCACGCAATTTCGCGGCATCCATGGGACGCGTGCTTTCAATTTCACGCGCGACCAACTCGAAAAACGCTTCGAGCACGCGATAGAGACCGCTGCGGGTCATCGCGCCATGCGGGTTACGTCCTCGCCCAAGATTGATCAAAAGGGGCGTTTCCGCGTCCACCACCCCCAAGGGCGGTAAATCGCGCGCAGCGAGCGCTTCATCAATAATGTGACGCTGCTCAGCGGTGAGCGGCAGGCGGCGCACTTTTGCGCCCTTACCCACAATCTCAATGGCGGCGTGGGTTTTAAGCCCAATGCGGCGCTCTACAATCCACGCAGCTCGTGCGTCGAGCATTTCGCTTGCGCGCATCCCTAGGCTCTTACCCATCATGAGAATGAGCTTCATGCGGCTGCGCGGCCAGCCTTCTGGAAGCAGTGTCAAGTGTGAGGTGATCTCTTCCCACTGCGCTTCGGTAAGCGAGCGATCCGCAAATGCCTGTGGAATTCCTTCGCCCTTGAGTAGTGGCACTTTGGTGCTCACTTGATCAAAGGGGTTGAAAACGAGGTAGCCCGTTTTCGTGAGAAAGTTAAAAAGAAGCCGCACCACGGTCATTGCGTTGCGTCGTGAGGTGCTCATGAGCGGGCCATTGAAAGGGCGCCACGCGGGCGAGAGCCGGGGGACGTTTTTCGGACCAATCCAACGGCTTTGTGGCTCGCGCCACGCGCTCTGCCAAGCGGCTTCATCGGTGCGACCGAGCTGCTCGAGCCACCGTAAGTAGAGTGCTGCGTCACCCGCTTTGATGGAGGAGAGCGCGGTGCGTCGCTCCACGAGGCACCAAAGCAAAAAACGCTCCACCTCTTTACGGTAGTTGCCGTGGGTGTTGGGGTTGGTGGCGCGAATCGCCAGCCACGCGTTAACGGCCTCTAAGTCGTTTTTGGCGCTTAGCGAACAGGTTCCTTCGGGGGCGCGGTTAATGCCACGCTCGCCATTGAGCGCTTCGGGTAGTATGAGACTCTCAAGCGGAACCACAGCCCCCAGGCTCGCTTCGAGCCGATCCTCGCTCGCACTGCCGTCGAGCCGCGGCGCTGCACGGGGGCGAGAGCGTTGTTCGTCCGCGTCGAGCACCGTGACCTCTTCAGCCTCTTCGGCTAACGCAGCACGCGCAAGCGCCTCGGGCACGTGCCCAGGGAGGAAAAAGCGCGCCGTCACCTCGCCCACGGCCTCACCATAGGTGAGAAGCCACACCATGAGTGCCGTGGCCATGGTGCTGTCGATTCCCGTGATCGGGCGAAACCAAGTCGCCCCTGTTGCGGCCACACACTCGTAGAGATCCTCGGCGGTCTCGAGCCCAAAGGCCTTAAGCGGCTCTGCCACTGCTGGTGGCAATACGCGCGTGAGCACCGTGCTGAAGACGAGGGGCTTTTTGACGAAACCGTCTGGCAGGGGTGTTGGATTTTTCAAAGCAGTCGCAGACATGCGGGCCTCTTGGCGTGGCAAAATAGTTCACATCTCATTTTGCCAAAAAACAACGCTAGCCTAAGGCGCTCGAAGCGCTACCGCCTGCCTCAGCTTGGGACAGTGGGTAGTTCGCTCGGCGCGCGCTAAGACTCACCCTCATTATGCTACTGCGAATTCTCCCCCCATTGCGCGTGCGCTTTGCCTTGGCCGCACTCTGTGCAGCCGCTGGGCTACTCTCTCTTGCGCTGCCGCTTTCGGCACGTCCCGTCTCCTTTCTTGGACTAGACAACAGCGACGGGCTCACGCCGACGGAGTCGATTCGTGCGCTCATTACCTATCAGGATGAAAACCCTGATACGACGCCCGCGAAAGCGCGAAAAAGCATGAAAGAGGCTCCCAATTTGCAGCCTGAGCCCGAGCCGCTCATCAAAAATCCTCCCTTTACCCGTCCCGTGCGCCTTGGGGTGCAGCATAGCCTCTTGAAGAGCAGCCAGAGCGACTTGATCCTGAAAACGCGCGAGCATCTCGCCCGCATCTATGGCCGTGCGTGGATCAATGTTTTTTACTTAGAGAATGCTGATCTCACCACTGCGATTCGCTCGGGGCAGCTCGATTTCTTTATTGCGGATGCGGACTTTTTTACGCTTGAGGAGGGCTTTAGCTTTGTGGAGGCGGTCGCCTCGCTCTGGCCCAACGATACCGAAAGCCCGCAAAACGCGACCGCAAGCGTGATTGTCGCGCGTAAGCACGGTGAAGATAAGGCCCCGGGGTTGCACGATCTAGCGACGCGCAAAATCGTCGCGAGCTCCCCTGATTCGCTCTCGGGGTGGCTTGCTGCGGCGGTGGAACTCAAAAAGCACCACGTCTTTATGAACGACGACCCGATGAAGAACATGATCTTCACCGACGGCAACGTGCGTAAGGTGTTCTCGACGATGAACGCGGATCCGGCCATCATCGGGGTGTTGCCCGCCTGCGAGCTCGAACACTTGGGTGAGCGCGGTGATATTCGGCTACGGGATTACTGGATTATCAATCAGGTCTCGGGCGACGGACTACGCTGTGTGCACTCCACGGCGCTCTACCCAGGGTGGGTGTTTGCGGCCACGGCCAACACGCCGCCCGCGGTGAAAAAAGCGCTCACCACGGCGCTCTTTACGATGGACGGGAAGAAGATGGGGGCAGAGTGGAGCATGCCAGTCTCAAACCGCCCGATTTATGACCTCTTTTACACGCTCAAAATTGGCCCCTACAAGGATCTCGCGGAGTGGAGCCTGCGGCGTTTTGTTGAGAGTAACGCGCAGGTGCTCGCGTTTATCTCGCTTCTCCTATTCATGATTCTCACCTATGCGGGCACGCTCTCGGTGCTTGTGCGCCGGCGCACGAAGCTACTGCGGCAGGCGCTCATTGAGCGTGATCGCGCCGATGCCGAGCGCGCCGCGAGTCGCCAGCACATTGAAAACCTCGAGCGCACGGGGCTTGTGGGGCAGATGTCGACGGTGATTGCGCATGAACTCAAGCAGCCGCTCGGAGCCGTCTCCAACTATGCTAACTCGCTTCTGCGACGGCTGCGGCGCGATGACTTTAATCGCGAGCGCTTTGAGATGGCGCTCACGGAGATTGTGGAACAGACGGCGCGCGCCTCACAAATCGTCGAGCGCGTCCGCAGTTACGCCAAGCATGACTATCCGCCGCGTAAGGTCGATGATATTAGCGCCATTATCGAGAGCGCTATTGAGACCTTTCGACGTAGCCGCAATACGGCGGCGGCCGTCGTGGTGCGTATGCGCCCAAAGAGTTTGGCCGAGGTGGATGCGTGGGAAATTGAGCTTGCGATTCTTAACTTACTGAAAAACGCCGCGGATGCGCTTGCCACGGTCTCCAACCCGCGCATCGACGTGGTGCTTGAGCGTGCGGACGATCTCTGCTGGCGTCTCACCGTGGGCGATAACGGGCCGTACCTCACCGATGAGCAGCTCTCACGCTTTTTTAAGCCCCTGCAAACGAGTAAGGGCGAAGCGGGTATGGGCCTGGGACTCTCGATTGTGGCCAACATTGCCGAGCGACACGCGGGCAACATTACCGTGGCGCGCAATGGCGAGCGTGGGGTGAAGTTCACCATTATCTTTCCTCGCTATAACGATCCCGCGCTCAAGGACCAGGTTCCCTGGCCGAGCGCTGACGAAGAACTTGTGGTCTATCAGGCGGGCGGCAATGGCCCCGTCTACCGTAAGACCTTGAACCCAAGACTTTTACGAGATGTGCGCCGTATGAATCTCGAAGATATTGACCTTGCCTTTGAGGAAGATGAGGTACCGCGCACGGTGCACGCTGGGGTGCTCACCGATGTGGCGCGCGTCATGGAGCGCGGTGCGCCGATTTCAAGCGTGCAAAACGCTGCGCTTAACGACGCAGAAAGTGAGCGTCGCATGATTGATCGTGAGGTCGAGCGCTTCGTGAAAGATTCGCTCGATATCGACGAGAGTGACGTGCCAAGAAACGCATAGCCAGCGCTCACAAAAAAAGAGAAACACGCCTGCGTCCAGCGGCGAAACATAATCCAAGAGGGGGCGAGAAAAATGTCCACAGCGCGTGACATTTTCAATTGGCAAAAAGTCCCCTAAAAAACACCCACACCGCCTCAAAACGCCTAAAAAATAGTCGCGTTCGGGCGATGGCTCATTTGGGTATTACTACAAAGCTCCCTGGTTGGTTTTTGTGACGGTTTTTAGCGCAAACGACTGTGCTGATTGGCGTTGCTAGGTATTGACAAAAATCAGTGAAATGGTCATCAACCGAGGTCTTTTTCGTGCATTAGGGCGCGTAGTGAGCGTTGTTGACGAAAAATTTAGATTTCTGATGAAAACGACTAATAAATAGGCGTTTTCACGAGACGTATAGGGGGAAAAAGCAAACCCCTTGCGATAATTTCTCTTTTTATTGCTGGCGCATGCTCATTCGTCGCGGCAGGGTCACTCTGACAGCCAATCCTGGTGGCGTTTTTCCTGGGGCGGCGTCCGTGAGTTCGATCTTCCCGCCCACCATATTGACGGTGCTTGCGACAATGGCGAGCCCAAGCCCCGTGCCCGAGACCCCAGTGCCTACGATGCGGTAGAACGGATCAAAAACACGTGCACGTTCGCTCTCGGGAATCCCTGGGCCCGTGTCGCGCACCACGAGTGTGAGCGTGGTGGGGGAGAGTGCCATCTCGAGCGTGATCTCTCCTCCCTCCGGCGTGTAACGTGTGGCGTTTTCGAGGAGATTGCGAGCAATGATATGTACGGCGGTCTCAGCGACATCGGCGATGACGGTTTCGGCCAAGTCTTCATCGGCTTCGAAAGCGGGAATCTGGTGCTTGGCAGAAAAAGCGGGCATGAGCTCTTCGAAAAGCGTAGCGGCCATGCCGCGCATGCTCCACGGGGAGCGCTCACGCTCGAGCCCCGCGAGTCGCTCATCGCTTTGCGCACGCGCAAAGAGAAGGAGCTGCGAGACTTGGTGGCTCGCGCGCTCGAGACCCTCTTCGAGGTTTTTTACCACAGCGCGCGCTTCAGCAGAGAGCTCGAGCTTAGCCAAGCGGTCGGCCTCAAGGGTGAGTGCCGCTAGTGGCGAGCGCAACTCATGTGCGGCATCCGCGGTAAAGCGAATCTCGCGCGTACGCGCTGCTTGCACCGTGCTCAGCAGGTGGTTCATCGCTAAAACGAGCGGCTGAATTTCGGTGGGCACGCCTACGAGCGAAATTGGCGTGAGATCCGTGGCATCGCGCGCTTGAATGCCCTGTGCGGTGTGCAGAAGGGGATTCAGTGTACGGCGTAGCACCCAGCCGATCGCAGCAAGCAGTAGCGGCAAGAGGATAAAGAGCGGCGCCACGGCGCGCATCGCCGTCATTAAAACGCCCGCGTTGCGCCCCGCGAGTGGCTCAGCTACGGCGGTGTAGTGGCCCGTTGGTAAAAAGAGCACGGCAATGCGGTAACGCTCATCATCAATATCGAGGTTTGAGACGCCCTCTTTAATGGCGTGGGGCGCAAGCAGAGTAATGAGCTGCCCCTGTCGATTCATGAGACGCACGGCGACGGTGTCGCCCTTGGGGATCTCATCGATTTTGATAGGCTCGATGACCTGCTCGGTAGGGGCCATTGGTTGACGGCGCCGTAGCACGATTGGGTCGTTACTGTCAAGCCGTTGCTCAAACTGCTCGGGATCCATCGTTAGCGCACTCGGAAAGAGCGTGAGTACGTCCGCGCGTGCAAGCGCCGCGGCAATATCCGTGAGACGCTGGTCTTGAAAGTCGAGCGCCGTATCGAGCGCGCTTTTAAAGACGAAAAAGCCCGTGCCCGACATGAGCGTGACCGTGGCGATTCCGACCGCAATAAGTGTGCGCTTGAGGATGGAGTGCTGTTGCGGCATGGCTGAGGAGCGCCTCTCAGTAAGCTTTTACGCGCCAGCCCAAGCCGCGAATATTTTCGATCGTCTCGTTGCCAAGCTTCTTACGTAGACCGTGGATGAGGAATTCAATCGCCTTACCTTCGGGCTCGTCGCCTGGGCTATAGAGCTTATGAATGAGGGACGTGCGCGAGAAGATTGATCCCGGGTGCAGCATCAGAATTTTGAGGAGCTCGTACTCACGGCGTGTCAGACTCACCACCTCGCCGCGCAACGTCACGGTGGCCGTGGCGATATTGACGGTGAGATCCTGCGTTTCGAGCACCTCACGCTTTTCGGGTTCCTTACGGCGCATCACGGCGCGCAGCCGCGCTAAGAGCTCCGAGACGTGGAAAGGTTTGAGGATATAGTCATCCGCGCCCTGATCGAGTCCCTCGAGGCGCGCTGTGATTGCGTCACGGGCGCTGATAATCAGAATCGGCACACGAGAGAGCGGACTCTGCATCGCGCGAATGCGCCTGAGAACTTCCATTCCGTCGAGCCCTGGCAATCCAAGATCCAAGAGGACCGCATCACACTTGAGGCGCTCCAGACGTGCTAGCCCCGCAAGGCCATTGACTTCGTGCGCAACTCGGAATCCAGCTTCTTCTAGGGCAGGGATCACAGCGCGGGCAATATAAGGATCATCTTCAAGTAGGAGGATGGCCATGAGAGGCTCCATAAGAGGGGAAACACGGCGCTCAAAGAGGCGCAGTCTCTGGATTTTGACCCCATAGATGCGTGCTAAAAAGCACGCATCTGGGTAGAGTTATTAAGTTTATTGCAATGGAGGTAAAAAGGAAAGATACCTCTAAAATGCCGAATTTCTAGGGCTTCTGGCTGCTTGTGTCGCCATCTTGAGTGCCCATCATCTGTTTGTGACGCTCAAGCATCTCGTAGCTCATTGGGCCTCCCTGCATCATGTGCCCAGGAAAGGGCGGGTGCATGCCGTGCGGTCCCATCATGCAGTTATCTGGCAGCGAGATGGCATCGATGAGTTGTCCTTTTTTTGCATCGACCATGGCGACATGGGGGTGACCATCGTCGCCCATGAGCATAATGTTCCAAACCAAGCCGTACTTGTCGCTCTGGCGCAGCAGTGCGCCGCGTGCTTGGCCATGACACTCTTTTTCCGCGGTGGCAATCGCGCTACCAAGTTTCACATCGGGCTTTACATTGGGGCTCATCATGCCAAACATGGGTCCGCCCATCGGCGCGATGGGCGCTGGGGTTGGCGTCGAGGCGGGCATGGGGGACTGCGTGGGCGACTCAGAGGTGGCGGTGCTCGCCTGCGCAAAGGCGGCCTGAGAGAGCGCGAGCGTTGCGCAAACAAGCGTAGCAACAAAGGATTTCTTCATGGAGAATTCTCCTTAAAGCATAAAAACGTTGTGCCGAGCGGCCGTAGCAGAAGCCTCGGGCGCTGTCTTGGGTAGGCTTTGTGCAGCCCCGAGAGTTCTCCTACTTACGGCTGAAAGTTTAGCGCCTGAGTTTTAGCGAGCCGATAGCGAACACAGTCGAGCGTGGCTGGCTCTGTAACGAGTTGTGCAAGGCCTAGGATCAAACTTGCCAATGAGAAAATTTCGTCAAATAATAGTCATCCAAAATCCGCTCGTAACGTCTTACATGCCGAACTTGACAGCACTTCAGCGGAGCGCAGCGTAAAAATCCAAAAAAAACAAGCATTAATGGTGTAACAAGTCTTGACAGAATGACACAAGGTCAGTATATTTTTCTAGCTTTTGTGTGAAGACCCATTTGGGACTTTTAGCAAACTTGCACAGGACTATAACGTTGCCGCTGGTGGCAGGCACAAGCGCTCGTGATCGATGGCGCTTTTCGCATGATCATGACACTTTCGACCAAAAGTTGTTGAGCGCCTGCGTTTTTCAATCCCCTCCCCACTTATATGCGCCGAGGCTTCGTTGGGCACTTTTCCGCTCGCCCATCGCTTCCCCTTCCTTTTTGCAGTTTGAGTAGTTGCTAAGCAGCCTGGCCGCGCGCGTCGCAGCTCATCGCCTCTGCGCTGAGGTTTACTTCAGAGGGCTGTTTAGGTGCGCTCTGCCGCAACCGCTGACGCTGGCCGCGCGTCAGGGGGTTTCGCAACTCGGCGTACGACTCACTTATTGGCTTTTCCATTTTGGACCCTCACGAGAGCAAAAGCACGTGCAACGTCAAGGCTTCGACTGCTTTGCTCGATTCGGCTCGTTTCGAGCTTCGCAGAGCACCTGCCGCGACTTGCTGCTAACTCAGGTTGGGACCAAGTGCTGAGCGTGGGGTGACTAACGAAACGCTGCCGCCTTGCCCCGCTCTCTGTTTGCACCTCATTTTCTATCTAGGGGAGGAAATTATGCTTTACTCGCTCGAGCGTGCGAAGCGCCCACACATCGCACCATTGTCCAAGCGCCTTTTGTCCGTGGCTGTGCTTTGTGCATTGAGTCAGTCTGCGATAGCGGCGGATCTCGTGATTAATCGAGGCGATCACGCCATATTGAATGGCGTCTCTGAGTCTTACGACAATGTTGTCATCAATACCGATACACTGGGCTTTTGGGATAATGCATTGATTTCTCTTGGAAATCATGCAAGTTTGAACATCTCGGGCAACATGGTCGGTGTCAATGTCTCTGGTGATGCGGGCTCGAGTACCGTAGGTAACACAACGCTGATGGGGCTCTATACCTCAGAAGCGCATATTGCGGGCGACATTGATGTCGTTTCCACGTTGCGAGGAAATTTGCGCACGGGCGGAACGAATGTTTTTTGGATTGCCAACGAAAGTACGCTCACGCTAGGGCAAACGGGGAGCGCACTCCGTGTCTGGGCCGTGGGTAGCAAACCTGATGCGCTCTCCGCGAAGGATCGCAGTACGATCACGATTAACACCGCGCGCGGGCAGATTGCGGGCTCGATTGACTTTGTTAACGACGGCTCAGCAAATTTGATGACACCTGACGAATTGCGTCAGCGCGTGCAAGCGGCGGGCTTTTCTGGGTTGCGCGACTTTGGGACGGCTTATATTGGCGACGATGAGCGCGCGCTTGAAGTTGCTCAATCGTTATTCGCTGAGGCACGTCCCGGCTTTGGTAACGTCGTGGGGGTGGGCTCAGCGGTTCATTTGACCCTGGACGGCCCCGAGGCCTATTGGTTTGGTGACGAACAAAATGGTAGCAACGCCTATATTGCGGCTAATGCATCGGGAAGTTCTACTGCCTCGGGTTGGGATGCTATCGTTGAGGGCTTTGCCGCGATGGTTGCAGCGGACATCTTCAAAAAAGAGATTAATAAAAATGTGATTCAAGGGCCGCTTGACCCAAATCGCGGGGCTGAACTTGACTTAACCCTTAAAAATGGTGCGCAGTGGGCCTACTTTGGTGTCAGTGATAGTCATACAACAAATAAGCGTTTAACGTCAGGTACGACGGTGATTGACACCCAAGTCACCGTTCGTTCGATCCCAAAGCGCATCTCGGCAATCCGCCTAGAAGAGGGCGGCATTGTGAATCTCTTCGATAATAATGTGCTCGCCGAGTGGCGGCGTATCGGTCTTGATGAGGTCTTTCCCGAGGTCATGGACGTAAAGCACAACTATGTGCGAATTGGAAAACTCAAAGGTAGCGGCGGTATTTTCCGACTCGACCTCAATGTCGATGACCGCACCGCGAGCGACATGGTCTTTATTGAGAACGCTGAGGGTGCGGGCACCTTTAAGATCGAGCCCTACAACATTGATCACCTTCAGGCCGTCACGCCGACGAACGTACTGCGTTTTGCAACCGTCTCCAAAGCGGCGACTGATGCTGGCGTGAAATTCGTCGATAAGGTCAACCTCTATAACCAGCGCCTCTATGATTATGAGCTCGAGATTGGTCATTCCGAGTACAAGCCAGGTAAGGATGAAGGTAACGAGGTCTACGAAAAGCGCGTCTATGACGAAGAAGCGGCGACGTTTGGTGATGCCGCATGGACCGAGGATGTCTCGAACTCGTACACGAGTCACGTCTACACCTTCAATTCCGATGAGGACTTCCGAGAAGGTACCGACTGGTTTATCCGCCGTATTTCGGCGGTGGAAAAGCCGAGTGTGAAGGCCTTTGGTTCTGGCATGGAGGCGAGCTGGCTCTATGCCCATACGCTTGACCGGTTGCACCAGCGTCTGGGCGAGATCCGTTATGCGCCCGAAAAGAAAGGTCTTTGGGCTCGCGCCCGCTATGAGCGCCTCGGGCGGCATAGCACGGACGTATCGCGCACGATGGTGCAAGTGGGGACTGACTACCTCAACACTGAGCGCAATCGTGTGGGTTTGGCCTTGGATTACAACTGGGGTCGTGCCGATTACGACACGCTCAAAGGGGACGCTGATCTGACGGGTTTTGGCGTGCTCTTCTATGACACGTGGCTACATGAAAATGGTAGCTGGCTCGATCTTACGGCATACATTGGCCGGCAGAACACCACGCTCGATACCGTCGAGCATGATGGAGCAGCGCTCAAAGGCAAATATCGCCAGCGCGTTCTGAAGCTTGGTATTGAAGGGGGGCGGCGCTATGACCGTGTGACCCAGAGCGGCGTGGTGTATTTCTTAGAGCCGCAGCTTCAGCTGCAGTACACCCATGTAGGTCGCGCGAATACGCGCACGAGCAACGATCTCGCCCTCAAGATTGAGGGGGCGCAGTCCTTTGTCGGCCGCGCGGGGCTACGTTTGGGTCGCGAATGGAGTACAGACGATATGCGGCACAACAACCTCTATCTGACGGCAGATGTGCTCCATGCCTTTGGTCATGGACAGCGCGGGCATGTTAGTTCTGGCGATCAAAGTCTTTTGAAGACGTGGGGCGGCGCCGCGACTTGGTTTGACTTGGGGCTTTCTGGACAGTGGTCGATCAATCAGCGTACGGCGCTGCATTTTGATGCCTTGAAGTACTTCGGCGCGGGCTTCCATAACGCTTGGCTTTTGAACGCTAACCTGCGTTACTCGTTCTAAGCGTAAAGAGAGCGCACAAAACTGATGGGGGTGCCTTGGAAACGGGGCATCCCCATTGCCTATGTGGGCGTAGCTCACGACGCCTCTCACTCAATCGAGCACCTAGCACTCAGCGTTGCGCATGGCGTGCCTACGTTGTGAAAGCGGTGATAGCGGTGCTTGGTATCTGAAATAATCGTACAGAAATAATGAATGTTTAATTGTTTAGATATGAATAAATATCTATCTATGAGAGTGAGCGCTCACATATTTTTTGGTGTTGCTTTTGAAGTCTTCTATAAAAGATGTTTCATCTTGAGAATTTTTAATAAAAATTCAATAAAAACAAATGCTTAAATTCGTTTTCTTTGTCTGAAGTTTTGACTAGTTCTGCTTTCGGTGAACAATGTTTTGCTAGAAAAAACGAAGTAATGCGTTAAATTCTAACTATTTATACATAAATTTTAAAACTTGACAATTAGTGTTGGTAAATATATATTTCAGTTGTGATAAGGGGTATCAATTCCCTTTTGCCTGCTACACAACTTAAAAATCCTTTTGGGAACGCGCCTAATCCCACTGCGACTGTCCCCTTCCCCCCTATGAGGGGCAACTCTAGTCAGTTTGCAGCGTGTGCGCTTTCCCCGTTCTCTTTGAGGTATCAACATGCAGACGCAATCCGTACACGCAAGCCGCCGTACCCTTGCTCCATTTACTCAGCGACTCCTAGTCGCCGCCATTCTCTGTGCGGTCGGTCAGACTGCTGCGTTAGGCGCTGATCTTGTGATTAATAATGGTGACCATAAGACGGTCGCTGGAGGTGAGGAAAACTATGACAACATTGTGGTCAATGCCACAAGTTTGGGCTTTTTTGATAATGGAGCCATTACTGTCAGTAGTGGAGGCACGCTTAATGTCACTGGCGATATGGTCAATGTCAATCTCTCAAGGGATGCTGGTTCAGCAACCGCCGGCTCCGTTAATTTGTTGAGACTCTATGGCGGCAGTCAGGCGAGCATTGCTGGAAATATTGATATCACATCCAAACTGATAGCTCCTAACATCACTACGGGGGGTACTAATATCTTTTGGGCTGGTAGTGGATCTTCTATTTCTCTAGGAAGCGCAGGTTCTTCAGTAAGGATTTGGTCGATTGGGCGCAAGCCTGACGCCTTGTCAGCTAAGGATCGCTCAAGCGTGATTTTAAATAGTACTAATAATCAAATTGTCGGCTCAGTTGACTTTCTTTCTGATACTAGCTCAAGAATGCCCACCGAAGCGTCAATTCGGCAGATGTTGACTGCCCATGGTTTTGGGGGGTCATTTTGGAACTGGTATGGGGCATCTGACACTGATGCAAACAAGATTGCGTTTGAAAATGAAATGTATTCAGCCACTAGCGCCGCTTTTGGTGACGTCATGGGGGTTGGCTCTAGGGCGGCTATTACGCTTGATGGACAGAACTCATACTGGTTTGGCGATGAGCAAAATGGATCGAATCTCTATTTGGATATACAAGGGGATGGCTTTATATCCAGCGTAATTGTAAATGCCATTTACGATCGTGGCTTAGCAAAGTCTTTTGACCCTACTAAGGGGGCGTCCTTTGAGTTGGTGCTCAAGAATGGGGCGCAATGGAGCTATTTTGGAATCTCAGATATACATAGTGGAAATGTAGTGATTCATAGCTCTTTGGCAACTTTACGCTATAGGACTGTTTCCATCCCAAAGCGGCTGAGCGCTTTGACGCTTGAGGACGGCGGTATCGTCAACCTCTTTGATGCAAATATTCAGGCGAAATGGCTTGAAATTGGGCTCGATACGGCTTTTCCTGAAGTAATGAACGTCAAGCACAACTACGTGCGCTTAGGGACACTCAAGGGCAGCGGCGGTATCTTCCGCCTTGACTTGAATGTCGATGACAAGTCAAAGAGCGACATGATCTTTATTGAGAACGCCGAGGGTGCAGGCACGTTTAAGCTCGAGCCCTACAACATTGAGAACCTTGGCAATGTGAGCCCTACCAATACGCTGCGCTTTGCAACCGTCTCCGCGGCAGCTGTAGCTGGGGGTGTGAGGTTCGTCGATAAGGTCAACCTCAAAGGCCAGAAGCTCTACGACTACGAGCTAGAAATCGGCAAAGAAACCTATAGTGCTACTGACGCGCGTAATGCTGACTATGAGGATCGTGTCTACGAGGACGAAGAGGCTAACTTTGGAAGCAGCAGTTCTTCGAGCAGTGCTCGCCGCGTACCCCGTGACGCGACTCGCACGATCTACACCTTCAATAGCGAGGATTACGAGGGCGGAGAAAACTGGTTCATTCGTCGCATTATTCAGCACGAAAACGATACGCCAAACGCCGTCGCGAATGCGCTTGATGCGACGTGGCTCTTTGCGCGCTCGCTCGACCGTATGCATCAGCGCCTGGGAGAGGTGCGTTACTCAGAGGGTGAACGTGGCCTTTGGGCTCGCACGCGCTATGAGCAACTGGACTCGCACGGGATTAACCTCGACCGTAGCATGGTTCAGATTGGGGCGGACTTCCGTAATACCGAACGTAACCGAGTGGGCGTCGCGCTTGCTTACCACAGCGGGGATGCCGACTATAGCTCGCTCAAGGGTAAAAACGACTTTAGCGGCTACTCGCTCATGGCCTATAACACGTGGATCAAAGAAAACGGTGCGTGGCTTGATCTCACCGCAAGCGTTGGGCGCGTGCACTCTGAGTTGACGGGCGAAGGGGCGGGTGCGTTCTTTACGGGCGACTACCATGCCAATCTCTTGAGGCTTGGTATTGAGAGCGGACACCGCTTTGATCATGACACAGACCGCGCACGCTATTTCATTGAGCCCGAATTGCAGCTGCAGTGGATGCGCCTCGGTCGTTCGGGCATGACGCTCAGTAACGGTGTTCATGTTGAAAACGGCGCTGGGGATAGCCTTATCGGCCGTGCAGGCGTTCGCCTTGGGCGCGAGTGGCGTGACTCTGAAAATCGCCCCAATCAGCTGATTGCCGTGGCCGACATTCTGCATGAGTTCCGCGGCACCTCAGACTCGGTCTTTACTGCGGGGGACGAACGTGTCAGCCGTACTTTGGGCAAGAAAGGCACGTGGTTTGATCTGGGGGTGAGCGGCGAGGTGAGCCTCAGCGAGCGCTCGAGCCTCTACGTCGATGTGCTTAAAAACTTTGGTGGCGGCTACGACGGCTGGCTCTTGAATGCAGCGGTGCGCTACGCGTTCTAAAGGATGGGCGCTCTTGGCGCCGTGATTGGGTGCAGGTTTCCTTCTGCACTAACGAGGGACGTTCTCGAGCCGAGAGCGTCCCTTTTTTTCGTTGCACTTCAAAGCGGAGGCGAGTTGAGAGACTACCGCCTGTATCTCATGGCGTCCGACTTAAGGATGCCAATCAGTTCTTAAGAACAGGAGCTCGACAACCATATAATTCGATCAGGAATTTTTCTTAAGTTTTTCATCAAAACGCTTCTCGCACAAGCTCGACCGCGCGCTCAGGGGCGAGGTGAGTGGATGAAAAAGCAGAGCGTTTTTCCTTAAGGTTTTCTGACAGAAAGCGCCAGCATTTCTCTATTGAAAGCTGGTTTTTAATAGTTAATTGCTATATAGCGCTTCTTCGTTGCGACGTGATTGTTAAGAAAAACAAAACGCGGCTGCTGTTTTAGAAAGTTTAACTGTACAACGCCAGAAGTTGACGATTGCCCCCAAAAACACTCCAATGGCTGAGTGTTATTTCATTTTTGCAAGTATCATGACTTTATGTCTGAATTCTATATGAGGGTTAACACTAATAGACGCCAGAAAATATTTTTAAACCAGAGAAAAAAGTTTGAATTTTAACTTTTTTGAACCTCGGTTAATTTTATTCTGAATACCTATAGAGGCTCTGAGAAAACGCTACTGCCACAAGCGTTTCAAATTAGTACGTAATTTCGTACAAATGGAAATCGCTGTTGGAAAATCATGGCTACCTTTCTTTTGGTTTAGATCAAAAGACCTGTGTTCTAGTCGAAAATCGTACTACCTTAAGTAAAGATTAAGCGCTAGAGTGAGCACTGTAGTGAGCGGGTTCCCAAGAAACCCATTCTCTACATGACCTCACTCCCTCACGTTCAGGCCACACTATCCAAGAGGCAAAATAGCCTCGGTGGGTCAGACCGCAAAGGAGATTCTCTAATCAACCCTGTCTTAATAGAGACAACAAGGAGCGAATTATGACCAAGCAAACGAAGCTTCTGTCTCTGGCCGCCTGTATTAGTACGCTGTTCGTCGCTGCCCCGGCTTCCGCCCTGGTAACGATCGATCTGCCGCGTACGCTCGATGGCTATGTAGCACAAGACAAGGCCTTCTGGGACTACCTGAAGGCCAATCATCCGTACTTCAAGACCTATGCGAAGGAAGGCCGTGTCGTGGGTAAGTTCACGATGTCCGACCGTCAGGAAGAATGGGTCGAGTTCGGTGGTGGCGAACAGTATCATCATGACACCGGCCGCAAGGCTGCGCTCACGTACCGTCTGCCCTACGAATCCTTCCTCGATCTGCCGAATAACTTCGTCGGTCCGAAGAAGTGCGGTGAATGCCACCCGTTGCAGTATGAAAAGTGGGAACGCTCCCGTCACGCCAAGATCATCCGCTTCCCGGAAGAAATGGAAGAAGTGGGCGGCGATCTGAAGAAGCCGCTCTACAACTCCAAGGCCTCCGTCCTGCCTGAAGGCATCGACAAGGAAGACATCTTCGTCGTGGTGGGTACGCCCCGCACGAAATACGGCTTCATCGACAAGTGGCTTGTCCGCGGTACGTATCACATCGAAGACGGCAGTCTCTCCAAGGGCACTGGCAAGATGGTCGCTGGCGGGAACCAGTTCTCGCGTGGCTGGGCTGAATATCTGACGCCTGAAATGGCGAAGAAGATTAACGCCTGGGATCCGACCTTCCCGACCAAGCTCGAGGACTTTGGCGCACAGACGTCCAAGGTCTGGGGCATGAACTCCTACGGCGCTTCGAACCGCACGCAGGCCATGTTCCAGCCGGGTACGTCCTACTGCGAAATCTGCCATACCTGGAAGTTCAACTTCAAGAGCCAAGAAGAACTCTTCGCCGCTCTGGGTGACGGGCAGAAACTTCGCGATCACGTCGTTAGCAAGGGCGTGAGCTGCGAAGAATGCCACGGCGCTGGCGCTCACCTCTACGGTGCTCGCGGTGCTGGTATGCCGTCCGACTGCGAACGCTGCCACCAGCGTCTCGTCTACAACAAGGACGACCGTGCTAAGGATCCGACGCAACCGTTCAACGTTTACTTCAAGAGCTTCTGCCCTGCCTGCGGTACCGAAGGTTCGCAGCAGATCTACACGAAGCACTATGCTAAGGGTATGCGTTGCACGACTTGCCACGACCCGCATGAAGTCACCAAGAACGACTGGAAGTCTTACTACACTGTGCCTCACATGAAGAAGACCTGCCAGGACTGCCACAGTGTCGCTGCTGAGTTCTTCGCTCAGGGTGGCACGCACAGCCGCAACGATTGTGCTTCCTGCCATATGCCGAAGATGGGTAGCTGCGAAAACTTCGCTTCGATCCAGCGTCCGGACATGGGCGGTTTCGACAACGTCCGCGCTTCGCACATCTGGCGTATTTTGGTCGATCCTGAAAAGAAGACCCTCAATCCGCCTGATGGTGTGACCGATCGTAGCCCCGTCGCTTCCAACAAGAAGGGCTGGCACGTCAGTAAGGACAACGGCCGTCCGTACATCGACCTGATGTGGTCGTGCGGTCGTACGTCTTGGCCTGACAAGCACGTCCAGGATGCGTTCGGCTGCCACAGCCCGGTTCAGTCGAAGTTCCCTGAATCCATGCGATTCAAGGATCAGAAGACCATCTACAACAAGGTTGTTGCATGGCAGCAGCCCGTTAAGGAAGGTTACGCCAAGATCACCGCTGACTTGTTGACCATCTCCGACAAGCTCCAGACGGCTAAGCTCGACAATACCACCAAGGTTCAGATCCAGACTTATGCGGATCAGGCCCGTGCTATTGCTGCCAAGATCAAGGCTGACGGTTCCTGGGGCGTCCATGGTCCGAAGTTCAGCAAGCAGATCATTGATGAAGGCGTCGCCTACGTCAACGAAGCGATGGCTCTGCTGAATGCCAAGGCTCCGGCTCCGGCTCCTGCTCCCGCTAAGAAGTAATTCAAAGCACTAGCAGTTGCTTGAGACTGAGTATCAGCTCTCGGTACAACGTCTCCCCCTCCCTCAAAAGGGGAGGGGGAGATCCCCCAAAACCTCAAGAGTCCCCTTTTCCCGATGTGCTCCATGTGCTCCATTGAGTTGGCGCACAGCGCGAAAAAGAGATTCACGTTCAAGGGTTAAAAGCCCCCTAGGGTTTAGATGGCGCAGTAGCGCCGCCGGCGGGTCGCTCGTTTCGATGGAGCACCGCATAGCGCGCAAGGCGCACCCTCTTTAGGGAGGCGAGCGAGAAGGAGGTACCCTAAGATGATTCGTCGTTCCTTTTTATCAGCCGTGCTGGCAGCGGGCGCGCTTGCCGCGCTCTCGACGGGGGTTCTAGCGCAGGAGCCGAGCGCCGCAGTCAATCCCGCTCAGGCGAAGGTTAAGCCCGCCGCAGAGCAAGAAGAGGTGCGTCAGCCCTTACCGCTCTCAACGGGGCGCGTGATGAAGAATTTGGGCGCTGAAGGGCTCTATGTTTTTGACTGCAACCCGCGCGACCTCTACGACGTTGCGCACGTGCCAGGCGCCGTGCACATCAACGTGAAAGAGTGGCAGAAGTTACTGCCGAAAGACAAAAAGAACAGCTATCTGATCTTTTACTGCGTCAACCGTCTCTGCAACGTGAGCTGGGAGATTGCGGAAGCGACGATCAAACTGGGCTATGAAAACGTCTACGTGATGCCTGACGGCATTCAGGGCTGGATTCACAAAGGCCACAAGTATGACGGCAAAGGCAATAACGCGCTTGAGCGCCAGAAGCTTATCGATGCGGCAGCGCAGGCTGCAGCGCTTGGAAACGGTAACCAGACCAAGTAGTGGGCAGAGTTAAGAAAGGTGAGAAACGACTGTCATGAAAGATGAGAAAAAAAGCTATCTGACTGGGTTGCTCATGATGGCGCTCGGTTTGGGGCTCTCGGCGGTCTCGCTCTATGCACTACCGATCTGCCACGGCGATGAGCACATGTCGTGCTACTACATGGTGCGTGCGGAAGCGCTTCTGGGGGGCGTGATTGGGAGCTCTGGCGTGTTGCTGATGATTTTGGGTAAAGCGCGCGCCGCCGGGGTCGAAATGATGAACGTGCTACTGGGGCTTGCGGTCATCGCGATTGCGACTATCGTGATTGGTCCTTGTCCAAGCCCCATGATGGCGTGCCATGCCATGAGCGCAAAGGTGCTGGTACTTTGGGGTGCCGTGGTAGCGGTGGTGGCTGTTGCAGACGCTTGGCGTCTTTCGCAAGATTGATTTTCTGGCAGGGTGAAAGAGGACGGGGAAGTGCAGGCTTGGGGTGCTGCGCTTCCCTTCGTCTTATTGGCAAGGCGGTATCCTCAAATGCGCTTAGGGAAACTCCCAAGCCGCTTTCTTGCGCATTTCGGGCGATACTACCAAGGCGTGGCGTCTTTGGCGTGTGCTGCGGTTGACGGCACATTGAAGCGCGCAGTGTGGCGTTGTGGCCTTCACTGCGCCGTGACGCCGCTCGGCGGTGGGAGGTGAGTTGGTTATGAGTGAAAGAAATAGAGAGGCGCAAGAGAGCGCTACGCTCACGCCAGGGGCACTTGCGCGTGCCAATTTGGCAGGACGCAGCGCACGAACGCTTCTGCTCGTGACGATTGTGGCGGTCTTTTCGCTACTACTTTTTACGGGTGCGATGCTCGCTGCCAATTGGCAGGCGGGGGTGTCGTCACTCTCAGCAAGGCTCGGTGCAGACCTATTGGTGGTGCCGCAGGGGGAAGGCAAAAAGATCGAAAAGGTGCTCCTGCGCGCCGAGCCCTCCAATTTTTTACTTGATGCGCACATCACAGACCTTGTACGGGCCGTGCCCGACGCCATTGGTGTGACTCCGCAGCTCTTTATTTCGAGTCTTGATGCACAGTGCTGCTCGGTGAAGGTGCAGCTCATTGGGCTTGAGAGCGAGAGTGACTTTGTGGTAAAGCCGTGGCTCACGGCGCCGCTTGCGCACCCTCTGGCGGACGATGAGGTGATCGTCGGTAACTACATCGTGGGCGATATTGGCAGCACGCTCACGTTTTTTGATACGAAATTCAAAATCGTCGGTCAACTCTCAGCGTCTGGCATGGGCTTTGACAGTTCGGTCTTTATGACGATGGCTGCGGCGCGCAAGTTGGGCGCTAAAGCCGAGCCCAGTCGTGCCGCGGACTACCAGCACTCGATCTCAGCGGTGCTGGTGCGCGTCAAGCCTGGCGTTGACCCCCTGAGTATCTCGGACGGGGTGCTTGACCAAGTAGGGCTCAAGGGCGGGATTAACTTTGTGTTTGCCTCGGCGCTCATGAGCGATACCGCATCGAAACTGCGGCAGCTCACCACCGCCATGCTCTCCGTGGGGGCGCTCCTTTGGGCGATTGCGGGCGCCATTCTCTTTGTGGTTTTCTCCTTTGCCTATCAGGAACGCGCACAGGAGCGAGCGCTTCTGCGTGCGCTCGGTGCGCCGCTCTCACTCATTAAGCGCATGGTGAGCCTCGAAGCATTGATGGTCGGTGGCGTAGGGGGCGCGCTCGGCATTGCGCTTGGGGGGCTCCTCTTTTCGCTTCTCACTGAGAGCCTCGCAAAACTCGTGGGGCTTCCTGGCCTCACGCCTAGCGCGGTCGTGTGGGTGGAAAATGCGGCGCTTGTGCTCCTTGCCGCACTGCTGACGCCGCTAGTGGCTGCGCGCGTGACGCTTGCGCGTCATGCTCGTCGCGACATCACGGCGGCCCTACAGGAGGACTGAGACATGACGCTCAATAAAGAGATGACGGCAGAGCGCGAGCGTGTGGCACTCCTTTCGGCCGAGTCGGTTGGTAAGTGCTTTGAGGCGCAGGGACGCACGATTTGGCCCGTGCGAGGAGCGAACTTAACGCTCTACGCTGGCGAGATGGTGACGTTGCGCGGCCGAAGCGGTAGCGGAAAATCCACGCTCATTAATACGCTGCTGGGACTCTGGCACGCCGACGAGGGGAGGGTGATGCTGATGGGTGAGGGGCTCGCTGGGCAGAGTGATCAAGCGCTCTCCGCGCTACGCAATCGCTACGTGGGTTATGTGCCACAGAGCGCGGCGATGCTCGCCACGTTAAGCGTGCTCGACAATGTGCGCCTTCCCTGGTACTTGAGTGAGCGAGAGCCTGAGCCCCAGGGGCGCGCCATGGCGTTACTTGAGCGCGTGGGGCTCGCAGCGCTTGCGCATGAGCGCCCAGCACGGCTCTCGGGTGGTGAGCGCCGCCGCGTGGCGCTCGTGCGTGCGCTCATGACAGAGCCACGCATCATTGTCGCCGATGAGCCTACCGCAAGCTTAGATGAGGAAAGTGCGCTCACTGTGGTGACCCTTTTGAGGGAGGCCGCGGATCGCGGTGCCGCGGTTTTGAGCGTGACGCACGACGCGGTAGGACTGGAACTGAGTCACAGAATTTGTCAAATGGCCGACGGTCGCTTAAGCCCTATGGAAGGGCTACCCGCCGGTGAACAATTGCAACCATAACGAGGAGATCCATTATGAAACGACGCGATGTAGTGAAGGCTGCGATGGTACTTGCCGCCACGAGCACGGCCTCCGGGCAACTTTTGGCGAAGGCTTATAACTGGGAGGATCCGTTCCCGATTAAGGGGAAGGTGACGGTGGCAGAGTTTGGCGCAAAGTGGTGCGCGGGCTGCCCAGAGATGGAAGCGATCTTCAACAAGGTGAAAGACTACTACGGGGATCGCGTAGCGATGGTCTATGTCGATATCGATAAGTACCAAGGCATTGAAGATAAGTACCTCATCGACAGAATGCCCTCGCAGCGCTTCTTTGATATTCACGGTGAACCGATTTGGCACCATAACGGCGCGCTCTCCGAAGAGGAACTCAAGGAGCGTATCGAAATGCTCCTTGCTCGCGCGGAAGAAGACCGTAAAGCGGGTAAGCTCTAAATCGAAAGCTAAACGACGCACGGGGGAGCCCGATGCGTCGCAAAAAATAGGCGCCCCCGAGCGAGTGACATAAACGTTCGGGGGCGCCTCCATAGGCGAGACGCGCTTTGTGCGCCATGCGCGTCTCGCACTCCTCTCGATCAGAAGCGCCAGCGTACGGTGCTGCTAGCAGCACCAGCGCTATAGCCCGAGCGCGCTTGAGCGTCAAGTGTCGCTTCGAGCGTCACCGATGGACTCACTTGCCAGGCCAGCCCCAGCCCGAGCTCCCCTAAAAGGCGCCCTTGGCGCGTGTTTTCCACGCGGAACGTGCTCCCCTCAAACGCCGCAAAGGATGCGGTGAGGGCACGGCCGCGCGCAAGCAAATCGTACCCGAGAGCGGTCTTCACGTTGAGTGTGAGGGCGTCGCTCACGGGCGTAGCGAGCTTAACGCCCACGCGCGAGATGAGCTGCTCGGAGCGCTGATCCTCCACACGAAGGTTAAGGGCGCCTGCACCCGTTTCTTGGTAGCCGCGTGTATCAACGAGCGTGTAGTCAAGGCGCACAAAGGGCGTGATGCGCATTGCTGAGAGCGGCATCGTCCAGTTAAGCCCCGTGCCCGCGGTAAAGAGCGTCGCTGTGCTGCGCGCGACGGCTTCACGTCCGACAAAGCTAAGTGTGCGCTCACCTTTCAGCGTGGCGCGTCCCGCATAGAGCCTTGCATCGAGCATGAGCGCATCGGTGAGATCCGCTTCCGCGTAGCTCCCCAGAAGCCAGCTGTCGGTCTTTACGCGTTGCGAGGTAGCGCTACTGCCACGCTCGGTGAGCGTGGCGTGCGTGTATGCTGCGCTGAGCCCAGCACGCACCCCAGGACGCACACAGACGTTGCCGCCCGCAGCAAGCCCCTCGGTATCCGCACGGTAGCCCGCCGCGCCATGGTCTGCGGACTGCGTTGCACGCTCACCCAGAAGCCTCGCCCAGAGCTCTGGGCCGCTTTCTGCCGAGCACGCTTCGCGCGCGAAGGCAGGCGCGTCGCTCATGAGCGCGATCTGCTCGGCAATCGCCGCATTGGTTGTGCCCGAGAGCGAGGGGAGTGTCCCCACCACTGCGCGGGCTAGCGCGTCGCGGCTTGTGGAGTTCGCGAGCAATCCGAGGTCGGCTGCGCGATTGGCGTCCTCGGTAATGAGCGCATCGAGCACGCGTGCTGCATCCTCTGCGCGCTCAAAGCCCGCTTCACGCACGATCTCAACAAGCGTGGGTGTGCTGGGATTCGCTGGCACAGTAGGCTCTTCAGGCTGCTCTGGCTCCGTGGGTCCCGTGGGTGGCGTGGGCTCCTCTGGCTCTGTGGGCGTTGTTGGGCTATTTTTGAGCGTGAGCTTGAGATCCAGCGCGTGGTTCTCATTGACAAATTCCTGCTCAAAATCGAAAAGCACGGAGTTGCTTGTGAGCCTTGAAAAGCGCCCAGAGATCCCATTGTCTGCCGAGAGGATCGAGGTGAGCGTCGCGCTCTCGGTAAGCCCCGAGATGTTGATCAAAAGCGTTGAGCCATCATTAATGGTGATGGTGTTGCTCGCATGCGTTTGGCTGTAGCGCGTTGCGCTTTCAACATCCATGGCGTAGGTGCCCGAGATGTTGAGTTCGGAGAACTCGGTAAGAAGCGGCGTGCTACGCGGCACGCGCCTCAGAGCGCTCGAGGTGCCGCTTTCTGTCTCTCGAATCCCAACGCCGAGCGTTGCCTCTTCGTTGACCGTCACTGCGAGGTTTGCAAGCGACGTATTGGGGAGCGTGAGTGTCCCGTCCTCAACGGTGAGCGTGCCACGCACAGCCTGCTCACCCGAGAGGCTCGCCTCGCCCGTACCACGCTTAATGAGCGTGCTGCTTGCGCCCGCGCCCGTTTCGAGTGCGCCGCTTACTGCGAGCGCATCAAAGATGAAGGTGCCGTTGACTTCAAGCGTTTGATCGGTTGTGAGCGAGTTCGCGCTACTTGTGAGTGTGCTGCCCTCAGAAATGATCGTGCGATCCGCGGCAAAGCCAGCGGCGTTGTTGTTTTCTCCGAGCATGAGCCACTTCTTGAAGCTTTGCGGCACACCCGACTCGCCATCATCGTAACTATCGCTTGTCTCGAGCGTCGCTTGATCAAGCCCCGTGAGTGTGGCGGTGAGCGCAGCGAGCGCGGCGCCAGTTGTTTTCCCAGTGACCAGCACGGTTTCGCCATTGACGAGCGCTTCATCAACGACGAGCGCGCGGGTGGCGGCAAGCGCCCCGAGTTCCTCGGCGCTATAGGCATCAAGCTGGGTGCGTCCTGCAAAGGCTAGGGTGGCGTCTGTCGCCTCAAGCGCTTTACCGCTAGCCTTAAAGGTTGCGGCATTGAAATTGGCGAGCGTGAGCGTTTTGCCCGCTGCAACCGTGTTACGGGCTGCGAGCTTACTCGCATCAAGCACTTTGGCGCCACCCTCGATGCGCCAGGCGGCGAGCGCAGAGAGATCCAGCTCGCGCCCGAGCGTCATGAGATCGGTGCTCACGAGAGTTCGGTTGGCCGCAGTGCTCCGGAGAAATTGCGTGAGCCAAGTGGGCGTGGCTACTCCCGAGCTACCCGCTTCGGTGAGGTTTGTTTCGAGCGTGGTGTTGCTACCCGCGTTGAGCGTGAGCGTACCGCTCACCGTAAAGTTCTTATCGATATTGAGCGTTGTATCTGAGGCGGCGATCGTAAGATCGTTCGCGGCAAGCGTGCCCGCGAGCTTAAGCGTGCGATGCCCTGATGTGTCCGAGCCCACCATCGTCAGCGTATCACTATCGATTCGACGGAAGGCGCTTAGATCTGTTGCGACAAACGCTGCGGGCTTAAACGCGTCAATCGTGAGCGCGCCATTGAGCCCTGTCACGCCTGTGAGATCCAAGGTTCCGTTTGTGAAGTCAATGTCGCGGATGCGGTCATTGAGCATCCCCGTGAGCGCCCAGGTTCCCGCGCTATCGACCTCGATTTTGTTAAAGCCCGCGGTGGCGAGCGCGCCACCCGTGCTAAGGACACTCAAGTCAAGCGTCTGCGTATCACGCGCAATGCCGCCGAGCGCAAGGGTGTTGGCGCCCGTGCTGGTGACGGCTCCCGTGATGGTGACCTCAGAGCCAAGCGTGCCCCAGAGTTCAAGCGTATTGCCGCTACCCAAAACGATGGCCGTGCTCGCGGTGCTACCCGCTCCGCCCAGAATGCGGCTGCCGCGCTCAAGAATGATGCGGTTAGTTGAGCCCGTTGTCTCGATTGCCGCGCCGCCTCTGCCCGAGTCACTCGCGCCCCCCGAAACCGAGCCCGCGATCTGCGCGATGTTTCCCATAAAGAGCACCAAGCCGCTCTGGCCATTGACTCCAGCCCCTTCGGCACGCGTGCCGATGACGTTCCCGGAGAAACGTGCATAGGCGTTGCTGTTCATATAGACGGTCCACGCTTCGGTGGGTACGCTGCTGGCGCGGGTTGCACTATAGCCATGCGTTGCGGTCTTGAGAACAAGCTCCTCTGAACCAATATTGCCCGAGATATCAAAGAGCCCGGAACTGAGCACGAGCGCACGGTGTACATCGCCCGCGGCCGTGTAGTTGGCTGAGACGGGGGCACTCACGCGAAAGCGACCGCCCTCGAGATGTAGCGTGGCGCTGTCCTCAAGCGCTTCCAGACTAGCCATGCTTTTGCCGCTCAAATCCCCCGTGATGGCAATGAGTGTGGATTGTCCGCTAAAAGGATTGAAACGCTCAGCCCAGTTATTGAGATCATTGGTCGCTTCGATCTTGGCTTGCACGGGGCCCGCGTCCGTAAAGTTAAGCGTCATGCCCGAGATTGCTGCGCCCGAGGTTTCGAAGTGGGTGCTCGAGCAGACGCCGCTCGAGAGTTCAAAAACAGCGTTTGACGCGCAACGCTCGGGAGCGGCGAGCGCAGGGGAGCTTGCCGCGGCAAGCGCACTGAGCGCTGCACTCACTGCAAGGGCGGCGAGACGTGGGCGCGCGCGTGTGCTCTTTTGATGAGAGCGGGTTGTTTCCGCGACGCACATCCAAGCGTCGCGCATCGTGTTGTAGACAAGACGATAGAGCGTGTTCATAGGTGGAAGGTATGGTCCTTAGAAAAAGGCGGGAAATGCCAAAGTATCTCGCCACGGCGGCGCTCAGCCCCAAAGGAGAAAAATGGAGATAAAAGTTATTTTTTGATGAATTTGGGAGCCAATCAAATAATGATTGTTGAGTGCACAGCTGGCCTATTAGGCCCCTAGGGTGTTTGAGAGGAAATTGACGCTAACGCCTTGAATAAAATGCGTTTTACGACAACACCTATCCGAGGGCTACCTAAAATTTAGCGCAGTGTACAGAAATTGAATTCGCCTCTCAAATAAGTTTTTTATAGCTCACTAATAAGGTAATTTTTGTCGTTTGCACTCACCCACACCCGTACAAACACATCTCGGCTATTGAGCGAATTTTTCGAGCAATAGCAAGGGGTGAGGAAGTTGGACAATTTCGAGTCGCAGGTGGTGCAAACTCCGTAGAGAATAAAAACTGTGTAACGAGCTGTAACTGTGGGCGGTGAGCTTGTGTGTGCGTACCGCGCTGCCTGAGGTGGGTGGGACTTGCGCATCGAGCTAACGCTGTGGCGCGGCGTAGGGTTGCGAGTTTGGCGCGCGATGACATGGTGCACGGACAGCGCAGTGCGCCGATCAGGCACAATTAAGTGTGGCGCTCGAAGCTTGGGCGGAGAAGTTCCACGCTCTTTGCGCAGTGCGCATTTTAGAGCCGAGCGCTCCAACCTATAGTTAGCAACAAAGGACGGCAGGATGATGGAAACGGTCAACTTAAGCGAACTACGCGTCGGTGTGGTGGGCTTTGGCAATATGGCAAGCGCCATGGTGAAGGGGTGGCTCGCGTCGGCGGCGCTGCTTCCCGGGCAGATTCATGTGAGTGCTGCGCACTATGAGCCGCTTGTGGCGCGCGCGAAAGCGCTTGGCGTGCACCCGTGGCGCACGAGCCGTGAAGTGGTGGCAGCAAGCGACTGGATTGTGTTGGCCGTTAAGCCCCATCTTTTTGAGCGCGTCATTGCCGAGCTAGGAAGCTCGCTGGTGGGAAAGCGGGTCGTGTCGGTAGCGGTTGGGATGCATTTTGCCGAACTTAAAGCAATGCTGCCTGAGCGTGCGCGACACGTCTCGGTAATGCCCAATACCCCTGTGGCAGTGGGCGAGGGGGTAATCCTCACAGAAGCGACGCCCACGGAGATGCAGGGCGATAGTGGCGCCTTTACCGAAGCGGACTGGACCGTGTTTCAGGCACTGATGGCGCCGCTTGGGCGCGTGGTGATCGTGCCGCCAGAGAAAATGGCGGCAGCGGGGATCATTTCTGGCTGCGGGCCCGCGTGGGCGGCGATGGTCATCGAAGCGCTCGGGGATGCTGCCGTCAAGCATGGGATTGCGCGTGCGCAGGCCTATGAGCTCGCAAGCCAAATGCTGATGGGAACGGCAGCGCTACAGCTCGCTACGCGTGAGCACCCTGGCGTGATGAAAGATGCGGTTACATCGCCGGGCGGCACTACGATTGTGGGGGTGGCAGCCTTGGAGCGCGCAGGATTGCGAAGCGCGATGATCGAGGCGGTTGACGCCGTAGTAGAGCGTATCCGCCGCGCGTAAGCGCATAAGCGCTCGTGCTTAATGGGCGCGGAGCGTAGCTCGTGTGCGCCCTTCATCCGCTTGTTGCCTCTTAGGCTATGATTAGTAGTCACAGCGGCGTGCGCTTTTGCCCGAGCGCAGAAGAGAGCGACGCGCGCTAGAGCTAACGATGACCTTTAGCACTAGGAGTTTGGACCATGACCCTCTTGCAGAAAAAAATCTCCACCGTAGCCGCTACGCTGCTACTTCTTGCGGGCTGTGCAACTGAAAACCCGCTCTACCCTGAACCCAAGATCACCGAAGACGTGCACAAGGTGATGGCGCTTGTGGATAAGGGCGGAGAGAGCGGAAAAGAGCAGACCTATGAAGCGCTTTTTGCGGGCTACACCGGTTGCATGCCCTCAGGGCGGCAATGGGAAGAGATGGAGCCAGGGGTGATCTTCTTTAGTTGCCGCGCGCCCTCGGGCGGGATGCTGCAGTTTATTTGGCGCGCCAAGAACGAGCGCTTTGTGCTCGATGAGGTGGTGGTCACCAACATGGCCGACCAAGAGTGGAGCGCGATGAATTATCGGGGCGCCGATGTGGAGAAGATGCTCGAGCGCGTGCGCCAGAACCGTCCGGTGATCGACGAGCGTTAACGCAAGTCGCCCATGGGCTACTGACAAAAAAAGAGAAGGCAGTGCTACGAAACGTTGTAGCGCTGCCTTTGTGCCTCTCGGCGTTGTACGAGCTCTACGGGCGTTAACGCTTTGACTTCGGCTTTTTCTTCGCCACTTCGGAGAGCGCGCACCGTGGGCGACGCGAGAAGTCCTCGTGCGGCAGTCCTTTTCTGCGTAGCACCAAGTCGGGCCCCGCACGCATGAGTCCCGTATGCCGATTGAGTGTATCAAGAAGGCTTTTGACGTTGGGTAGCGAGATGCGTAGGCCAAATTTCTCTTCAACGAGCGCACGAACGTTTTCGCGCGTCCAGCCACGCCCTTTGAGGTTTAAGTCCGCAGGACGTTGAGCTTCGAGGATGTCGATGATTTCTTGGCGTTGCGACTCGGAGAGCGTCGGCAGTCGTTTTGGTGCGAGAGGGCGCACCGCATCGGGGTCAGCCTGCCGAATTTCTCTGAGCCAGGTGTAGAGGAGCGAGCGACCAATATCGAGCGCATCAGCAATCTGCATTGCTGTCATCCTGCCCTCATTGTGCAGTCTGATGGCGAGCGCCTTGGCCTGCTCCACTTCCGCTTTAGTTCGGCGGTGACGTGGTTTAGCTGAAACCATAAATGAGGAAAATAAGTAAGTAAGTGAATTGTTGCAGTCGCAACTTTTAGCGAAGAACAGCTTTTCATTGTAGCAAACTGAAAAGTTTCTTGCCTCAGGGATTGACCCTATACCATTTGGGGGGTTGTGGCAGTAGGAATAGGACGAAAAATGTGCGCTGCGCGAAATGTTTTCTGTGTCAACGACTTCGGTGCGGGTCTGATTTGAAGTGAGTTGATTTTTTGCGGGAAATTGACAAGGTTGAGGAGATTCAAAATCTCCTCCCCAAGACGTATTTTACCGTGGCGTAAATACTTTCGATTGCGTTGCGCTCAAGCGTTGCCCGAGCGGCTACCAGCTTTCGGCGAAAAGCAGTGCAATCGTGTCAAGGCCACCCGTTCGGATGGCGCAACTTGCAGCCGAGATGGCCACGGGCTTTGCGTGGTACGCCACCGAGAGCCCCGCCGCAGCGAGCATTTGCACGTCGTTTGCGCCGTCGCCCACGGCCATGGTCGCTGAGAGCGGGAGTCCCTGCGTCTGAGCGAGCACTTCGAGCGCGCGGCGCTTGCCGTCGGCATCAAAGAGTTTACCGCCCGCAGGCCCGGTGACCTCCCCGGTGAGCGCGCCTAGCGCGTCGCGCACAAGCTCGTTACTGACGCAGTAATCGATGCCAAGGGTGTCGGCGACGCGTGAGGTAAATTCTGGAAAGCCCCCAGAGAGAATCGCTGTGCGCATGCCGTAGCGAGCACAGAAGTCAAGGAGGTATTTGGCGCCTGGCTGCAGTTCAATGGCGCGCACGGCCGCATCTATCGCATCCGAGGCGAGCCCTTTGAGCGCCGCAACACGCGAGCGTAGGCTCTCGGCGAAGTCCGCCTTGCCGGCCATGGCCTGCGCCGTAAGGGCAGCAACTTCTTTCTCACGGCCGCCCAAGCGTGCCATATCATCGATGCATTCGTTGACGACGAGCGTGCCGTCCATGTCAAAGGCGATAAAGCGAATATCGGCGACGGAGAGCCGCTCGGGAACGAGCATCACATTGAGCGAGCTAAAGTCTGCGGCGCGTGTGAGGATCGCCTCGCGCGCCGCCTCTTCAATGCCGCCCAAGCGTATGGCGCCAGGGCGATGTTGTGCGCGCTTGGCACATGCAACGGGCGCGAGCGCATCCAGTGCGCCGTGCGCTAGATCTTCGCCAGTCAGTATGCAGTCGAGCATGAGTCCTCAGTCTCCTTAAGAAAATTTACGGTGGGCGGCACGCGTCGCGCATGCGTGTGGGAAGCTGCGTCTGCTGCCCCAAGCCCCCCTTTGCAAGGCGCTCGCAGCCCAAAAGAGTCTAGCGCAGACGAGCGAGCGCTGCGCAGTGGGGCGAGTTGCGCCGCTTGGCGCTCAAGCTTCGCTCTGCGAGTCTGCTCCTTCTTTGGTAGGAGAGAAACCGCGCAGTGTGCCTTCTAATGACTGATTCGAAAGCGCTGTGCTCTTCATATAATGAAAAGCAAGTATTCTGCGCCCATGAGGGAAGCTGGCGGCCGAGGCGTGGCCTCCAGGCTTTGAGAGCGCCTGAGACACAAAAGACTAACGGCCTCGCCAAACGCGAGGTCACAAAGGAGTATGGAGATGGTTGAAGAGGTAGAGAAAGCCGAAGACAAAGGCAAAGGCACGGACGGTCAAGAAACGGTGCGCGTTGATGCGCAAAGCTTTACGGTTGAGCAACAGAAGCTCTTTACCGAAGGCTGGAAAGCCGCCGGTGGCTATATGGGCGACATCAAGACCGAGTCTCCGCTTTTTGCCCCATGGAGCCGTGATGAGTGCATTGATGTGGTGGGCGACGATCCGGTGCGTTGGGGGCGTGACTATTGGGACTGGCGCAAGGAGGAGCTCGCCAACGCGGCGCTACTCGAAGCGTTCGATAGCCCGCGCGGTAGCATCGCCGCCTCATTTATGCACTCGAGCGTGATGAGTAGCCGCCCTGCGCAATACCTCTACGGGACGCTACACGATACGGTCACCCCCGCCTTTGAGGCGAGCGTGATGCTTGAGCCGCTCAGAATCTTCTCGGTGGCGCAGCTCGCTGCGAGCGAGGAGCAGCTCGCGCGCCTTAGCCCCGCCGATCTCGAAGGTTTCGCCGAAATGTGCGGTGTGCACCTTGATCGTGCCATGCTCTATCGCTTTAACGATGGCTCGCACCTCTTGCGCGATGAGGACAACTATTGGTGCCTCACTGACGAAGAAGCTAAGAACCTCACGAAAAAGCTCGCTGAACTCTAAGCGCTAGCGACACAGCATCAAGCGGCGCCGAGGAGCTCGCCTCGCGCCGCTTTTTGTGGGGTGGCCGCAAGCTGGTGTTTTGGCAAATGCGCCCGCAACGCGCGTGGCGCTTAGGTGCCAAATCTAAATGCTCTTGGGAAAATACGAAAAGGCGTTTTTCAAAAATAGCGGTAATTCTAATTGTTCATATATGAGCAATTAAGCGACGATTTTTTTGCTCGATCATTTCGTTTTTTCTGAGCCCGAGCTCCCATTGCGCCGCCAAGAGGCATGCACCTCTCGCGGGGCTGGGCTGTGCGCACATTGCTTTGAAACTCCCTCAAGCGTAGGCTTTACCTAAGGGCGACTTCTGCTCCAAAAAACGCACTCGGCTCTCGGTGAGCTAAGCCCGCAAGGGCTAGCTTTTGCGCGGCATTCTGTCGCGCGTTAGCGCCCGTCTGCCTGATTAACTCGATACGCTTTTTTTGCTACGTATTTACCTCCATTTCCCGTTTGCGTACAGCACTCAACGCGCGCACTGAACCTTGCACCGTTGGCATGTGCGGTGCAGTTTCAAGTGCGACTGGTATCAAATTACAGATAGGTAGAAATTCCTATTTGAAAATAAATTTTTAGCGTTTAGCCTGTTTTTCTAGCAAATGTTATGAAGCCGCGTGTATAGCTCGGCTATAATCCGAGCCATAAGCACCACGCCCCTGAGCGGCGCGTGACCCTCTCTAAAGATTCGAGTCTTTGAACATGCAGAAACTTACTTCACTTACTAAGACGCGGCGAGTTCGGCTCGCTGCGCTGCTGCGACTTTCGTTAATGAGTGCCGCGCTCGCCACTGCCATGGCGGCTAGTGCTGCGGATGTGCCGCCTCGGCCTGCACTTCCGCGTGATGCGGCCGATCCTGCCCGTGAACTGCAGCGCTTGCAGCAGGGGGTGGATCGTTTCCAAGCTGAGCAGGAAGTTCAGCGTCTGCGTGGGCAGCAAGAGCAGGGCGAGGTGAAGGCACCGTCGGCACAGGTTCCGCAGGGTGCAAATTTCTCCTTTGTGCTCAAAAAAGTGACGCACAACCCGAGCGCCGTGCTCTCAGACGCGGAGATTGATGCGATCGTTGCGCCTTATCTTGATAAGAAGATGGACATCAATGCGCTCAAGGAAATGCTTGGCGCGATTAACGCTCGCTACTATGCGCTCGGTTACGTGGTGTGCGAAGCACGTCTCAAGCCGCAGCGCATCCACAATGGGGAGCTCGCGATCACGCTCATTGAAGGCAAGACCGAAGCGGTGGACATCAAGGGGGCAAAGCACACCAACGAGCGCTGGATTAAGAGCCACTTCAATCTCAAAGAGGGGGAAGTCGCAAATTACCGTGAGATGAGCGAAGACCTCGTGCGCTTTAACATGGTCAACGACGTGGAGCTCTCGATTGATATTCGCGCGGGTAACGCGCCTGAGACCACGCGCTACGAGATTACCGCGCACGAGCCAGATCTCTTTGGGGTGACGGTTTTCGGTGATACGAATGGCCCCACGACCACGGGGCGTTTCCGTGCGGGCGCATCGATTACCGATCGCTCGGTCTTTGGTATTCGCGACTCGCTCATGCTCCTTGTAATGGGCAGCATGGGTAGCCAGTCGGCGCTTGCGACGTATTCGATTCCGCTCTGGCCCAATGGGCCGCGTCTGTCGGTCTCGGGCTCGATGGGGCGCGTGACGGTGAAAAACGGGCCGTCTGCGGAAATGGAAGTCACCGGTAAGTCGCACTACGTTAATACCCGCTTGGATCAGCCGGTCTATGTGACGCAGCACCAGAAATGGACGCTTTTTGCGCAGTACATGGATCAGTATTCGCTCACGCGCATGTTCGACGTCGACATGAATGAAACCACGATTCGCACGACGAGCGCGGGCTTTGAAGGGCTGCTCTACGGTGAGGGTAGCGTCTACTACCTCACGAGCGCCATCAATCACGCTAAGGCGAGCGAAGAGACCTTCCAAGAGAAGTGGCAGGCCTATACGCTGACGGGTAACGCCTTTGGGAAGTGGCGTCTCAGTAACGTCGATACGTTTAGCGCGTCGGCGAATTGGCAGACGCATTTGGGCGGGGACGATCTTGTGAGCTCGCAGCAGTTCTACCTCGGTAACGGCTCGGGTATTCGCGGCTACGCCAACGACTTGATTTCGGCCGATCGTGGCGTGTGGCTCAATTTGGAAGTTGAGCGCGACCTGGGGCGTCCATTCCCCGCGGTCTTTGCTTTCTTTGATACAGGGCGACTTTGGGGGAACTCGGTCTATAAGACGAAGCGCCTCTCAAGCGTGGGTGCTGGGTTGCGCGTGCCGCTCTGGAAGAACGCCTCGATCATGGGGCAGATGGCCATTCCGCTCAATCGCAATGTCGATGGGGGCCTAGCGGTGGATACCGTGCGCTTTGATGCGAGCTTTATTGCGTCGTGGTAACGACTAAGGCAAGTGGGGGTGGCGCGAAGGATTTTCCGCCTGAGCGTGCGCCCCTAGCGAGCCTGCGCTTACGTTTTCATGCTGCCTGGTGCTCAATGGAGTGCTGGGCAGTTTTGTTTTGGGCGGCAGAAGCATTGCGCTCGAGGCGTGCCTTCTTCGCCAGCTTCCCACCGTAAGCAAGGCTTTTGCAGCCCATCTAGTGTTTACCGCGACGCCAGTCGTTCACATTTCCTATCGCCGATGCACCATCAATTGGGCGAAGGCCAACGAGGCGCTCTGTTTGAGCGTTTTGGGTATTTCCCAAATCTTGTTGAGAGGTCATCCTTACACCCTTGCACATAGTGGACCTTTCTATCCTATTCCTGAACAGTACCTACAAAGAGTTCCTGACCGAAACCGGGGCCACTATCAGGGTAGATATGGAAACAGGTGAAATTCTATAGACAAGAAGCCGCCTAAAAGCGGCTTCTTGTTAAAGTGGCCACGGATGAGTAAACACCATGCATTCAGAAAATCCAGAGAGCTAGAAACACCGTCATCTCCTACATAGTGAGAGGAAGCGTCATCTCCTACATGTGGTGGTAACTCAGAAGTACATTAAGGATGCACGTCCCAACAAAGAATGGGATGGAGTCATCGCTTACTCAACAAAATCTTGCTACGCTAACTTACCCGTTAAACCCGTAGCTCTCAACATAAAATGGGAAATACCCAGCGTTTTTACGGTACTGAGCTATCACGATAGGAGGTCTACTCTTGCTCCGTGCCTGCGCCTTCCCGACCATCACACATCACAATCAAAGGGGGCGCGCGTGCGCAAGTATGTCTTCTCAAAGACGCGCAGCGGCGTGCGCACGGCTCCTCCTTATTAAAACCGCCAGTGGATACTGACAACAATTGACGCGCGCAAAGAAGACACAGCACCGAAAGCGCGCAAGTGACACCTTCTACAAGGATCAATTATTGATCTGAATATTTGAACGCCTACTCGCACAAGGGTTTGAACAAAAAGTACAACCTTGATACAACTTTTTTGGGTGGCTACATTTTGGGGCGTTTTTGTCTCGTGCGCTTAAATCCAATCTAAATAGACTTAGATTATGTCTGACGGTTTTTCATTACAAATGTAAATTAGCAATATTTAAATATCTATTTAAAATTTAATTGTTCGTATCGCAACAAATATCAATAAATATCTATGAGCAATTTTCAGGTATTTATCTATCATCCTTTCGGTGTACTCCCTAGGGGAACAAGTGACGCGGTTTTGACATAAGTTGGCGACTTTTCGTGATGCTATCGTAGCCACTAATGCTAGAAAAGACTTGTGTCACAAGCGCTTGAGCGGAATTTGCCGAGTGGCTGTGGGGAAATGGCAGTCTTTGCTGCATCACCGACTTTAGTGGGGAGGGAAAACCCCTAGTTTCGTGATGAGCAATCCCAAGAGGCTCGCGGAAGAGCGGTACTCTTTATCTAAATATTTCATACGCTTTTTCTGACATGATTTTTTGCGCGGGACGCCCTAGGGGCTAACGTGGGGGAGTGGGTGTTGTACGCCGCTTTTGGGCTTGGCAGAAGCTCTGGCAAGGACTTCGGATGGGCGCCAATAGCGTGCCATGGCTTGGGTTCAGGGGGTACGCGCTTTGAATAGGTCGCTGGGATTAGGTCTAGGGAAATCTCGGCATTATCTCGTGCGATTATTGGTTTCTGAGATAAAAGCGCTTAAAGAAAACATTCAGCTTTGGCTCTATTAGTTGAAATTTGAATAAAAAACTCTTGCGCGGCTTTAATTTTTAGATATAATTCGAGTAACAGAGCGTTGTCATTCCCAGACTCATTCTTCGGAATGATCTTCAATTTTTACCTCTCTATGCCTTTGGCGGCTTCTCGCTCAAAGGTCATTCAGCTTTTCTCATTGCTGGGAAATCAACGCCCTCCAACGCTCAAATAGTTCTTTATGTCGTGCCAAACCGCCTCTGTAGCGCGCCTTGACTGGTTTTGGGAATACCAGCGTACTCGGTGTGGGCTACGGGGTGGGCTTATGAATGAGCCGCTTCAATGGGAATGTGGCTGGTGTGCATTCAAAGCTCGGCAAGCGTCTTGCACCACGCTCTGTGTGTGAGGCGTTGCGGTTTGGTTGTTGAAACGCTTTTGTGTGATGGACACGTTCGAGAGCCATGGGGTATACGGCAGCTGCCGCGCTCATGGCGTCCAGATGAATACTCGACAGTTTTTGATTGACTGACCTACGCGATGCTGCTTTCCCCTGCGCCAGGGGGGCGGCCCGCGATAAATGATTGATTGATTGATTTAAAAATTTCCGAGCGTCGTCTGGCTGTGAAGCCAGTCGGGCAGCGCGGCAAAAACCTTCTTCCCCTCATTGAAGGTTGTGCTGGCTGTTTCCTCTCCCGCTCAGAAAGGGGCTCATATGAATAAGACCTTTAAGGTTCTCTGGAACAAAGCACGTTGCCTCAATGTGGTGACCAACGAACATAAGCATGCCAATGGCAAGGGTAAAGTTCGTACGACGGTAGGGGCGACGCGCCCTGCTGCAACGGTGCTTGCCGCTGGGTTGAGTGCGCTCACGCTGCTCTTTGGTAGTGTAGCGGCGACCGCGGCACCTGCTTCGACCAACATTCAGCTCAAGGGTGCTGCGCAGGCTCTCACGGGCACTGCTGGCGTCTACACGGTGGAAAACACTGCTACGACAGCCACGGCCGTCAATAAGTTCTCGAGTCTTTCACTTGCCAGCGGCAACATCCTCAACCTGAAGATGAGCGCTAGCACGCAGAACCTGCTTAACTTCGTCAAGGCCAAGATCGAAATTGACGGTACGGTCAATGCTATCCAGGGCACGAAGCTTGGCGGTAACCTCTTCTTCATTTCCAATACGGGCTTTGCTGTCGGTAGCACCGGTGTGATCAATGCGGGCCGCATTAATGCTGCGGTGGTGAACGGCAGTGGCGATCAAGGCTTTAATAAGTATTGGGACCTCGATGCGGGGACTAATGCGCAAGCGTTTGCAACCTACGCGGATCTGCTCAGTCAAGGGGAGGTGCCGCTTGCTGGACAGATCACGGTGGCGGGCAAGCTCACCGCACCGAACGGTATTTTGTTGGCGGCCAAAGACGTGGAGGTGTCGGGTCGCCTTGATACGACGGTGACGAACTTTGCCGATCTTGTGAACATTACGGGCGTTGACTCTGGTTTGAAGACCAGGCCCGCCAATGATCAGGAGACGATGGCTAATACGGACGTGATGTTCACGCGCACCGCCTCGGGTGACATTGAAATTGTGGCGCGCGCCGACGGTAGCCTCACGGGTACGCATACCACGGCGCAGGGCGCGACGGAACGTCCGAGTGAAGATCCTAACGAGACGCCTGGGACGATCGAGGTGACGTTTGCCGAGGGTAAACAGGAAGGGAATACGCACAGCGCTACGATTACCGTCGCCCAGGGCGCTACCGTTGCGTCGCAAGGCGCCATCAATATCGAAGCCGCCGCCGGTGCAGGGGCTTACATTGCGCAAACGCGTAAAGGGAACGCGGCAGCTGGGATCGCTGCGCATACGCAATTTGCAAAGAGCACCGACATGGAAAGCGCCACGGTCAATGCGAGCGTGACGGTGGGCGGTACGCTTGATGCGCAAGGCGCGCTTTCTGTGCAGTCGATTGCGGCCAATGAGCTTGACCACAGCGCGGGCTTTAACTGGGCTTATATCTCGGATGTGATGGCACCAGCGGATTTGGCTGGCTTTGCTGGTAATAAGGCCGAATGGGTGAACCTCAAGACGGATTCCAAGGTAGATATCCAAGAAAGTGCTGAGCTCAAGGCTCGCGGGGGCGATGCGAAAGTCAAAGCCGAGGCGCTCACCACGTCGGTGACGGGAACGAGTACCCCGTGGACGCGCCAAGACCCCATAGATTGGCTCCCTGGCATGGCGATCGTTGTCAGCAAGATCGATAGCAATGCGAGCGTGAGCATTGCGGGTGACGTGCGCGCAAAAAACGCCCTTGATATCACCGCCAAGAACACGCTTACGGCAGATACGACAGCGACCGCGATGACGGGTAAAACCGGCGCGCCCATGTTGGGGTTCCTCTATGCGGACTTCAAGGGTAAGAGCGCTGTGGATATCGCTGAGACCGCCAAGGTGGGAGCACTCACGACGGGTGGGTCACTCACTAGCCTCAATATTGAAGCCCTTGAAAAGAACGACGTGAGCACGACGGTCGACGCGGAAACCACGAAGCTCGGTAATGCTGCGCTCGGCGCGAACATCACGAAGTTTGATACCGATGCCACCGTGACGTTTAACGGCACGCAAGTGGGTAATGCCGCTGCCACGACGATCAATGCGAACAATACGACCGATCGACTCCTTGTGGAGACGAAGGTGGTCGTGGGCGATGATTCCATGCTGCAGGGGCTCAAGGACAAAATCTCCCCAGTTGCTGGGGTGATCAACGGTATCCATTCAGGAAGCCTTGAACAGCCAGAAGCTTGGATCAATTCCTTTGGAGGTGGGCTTGGTTTGGTTGGCTCCAAGCTCGCTTCGAGCAACAATGACCAGGCTAAGGAGCTTGCTGAACAGTCGGGGCAACCGGCTCCAGGACAACCCCAGCAGGGTAACCAGCACTCTTGGCAGATGGGTGGTGCCTTCACGTACGTGCGCAACTCGCAGAATGCGGGTGTGACGATCAACAAAAATTTGAAGAGCTCGGGTGCGCTGACTGTCACCTCGAAGTCGGATCTGAAGGATCATCGTTATTCCGCGACCACCAAGCAAGCCATTGACGAGCAAGGCAATCAGAAGTTTGGCGGCGCGCTTGCGGTCGTGATCAACGTCTCGGGCCGCGATCGCGACAGCGTCTCCTCATCGGTGACGGTGGGTGAAGGGGTTGAGCTCAAGGGCAACACCGTGACGCTCACAAGCGAAGGGCGCATCTATGAAGTGCGCGCGATCAAGCTTTGGAACGATTACATTGGGCACATTGAAAACCTCATCAATATTTTTGAAAACTTCAAGAACGTTCAGCCTAATGACGACGAACCGACCAAATTGAAGAAGGCCGCGGCTGTAGCCAAGCTTGAGGAATTCAAGAAAGCGTGGAAGACCTTCAAAGACGCGATGAACGAGAAGGTGGCAGAGGGGACTGACCCCTCGGAAGCCATCAAGGTGATGATCGAGAAGTTCGATCCCTTTAAAGAAGCGCTCGTTGCTACGTGGAATCTCGGTAAGGACGTGGGGGGCGACGCGGGTAAACAGATCTACAAGATCGGGATGAGCCTCTTTAAGCTTCTCAACCCGACGAGCTACTTTACGGTGTACACCTCCGCGGGTCTTAGTAGCGACAACGAAAACAGCAAGCCCTTGGCGCTCTCGGGGTCGACTGCGTTTGTGAACCAGTCCGCTTCGAGCGCGGTAAAGGTTGGCAAAAACGCGGCGATTACGGCGAATAACGGCGATCTCACGCTTAGCACGACGAACTACAACGGTAACGTCGTGGGCGGCGGCCAGCTCTCCTCGAAGGTGACGTTCCCGATGCCTGACGTTTCGCACGGCCGCTCGGTGGGCGCGTCGGTGCTCATGCAGACGCTCAATACGGATAACCGTCTTGAAGTGGCCAGTGGCGCGAAGCTTAAGTCGGGCACGGACAACGTGAAGCTCACCGCGAAGGATGAGGTCAAGGCCTATGGGCTCACGCTCTCTGCGGGCGTCAACTCGGGTGGACAATTGCAGATCTCGGGTATGGCTGCCGTGTCAAGCTTGGACGGCAACAACGCGTTGCTCATTGACGATGAGGCGCAGCTTGAGGCCGAGAAGAACGTTGAATTGAAGGCCGAACGTGACGACGATGTGGTCACGATTGGCGCGGCGCTCGGTCTCACGAAGTCCGAGAGTTCCTCGGTCGCCGTGGGCGCCGGTGTGGGCGTCAATCTCGGCTCGCTTGACAACAGCCTCGAAATCAAGAACCTCGATGCGACCGAGTCCACGACGCTTGGTCACATCACCGCTGGTGAAGACCTTAAGATCGATGCAAAGGTCAATCAAGACGTCAATGTGATTGGCGCTGCGTTAATGGCGACGAAGACGAGCTCGAGTGATAACAGCAACGAAGGCACGGGCGGTGGCGCTGGTGGTGGCACCGGCGGCACTGGAGGTGGCACGGGTGGTGGCACTGGCGGCGGCACCGGTGGTTCGGGCGGCGGCGATAATCCGCTTGAGACCGCCACGAACATCACGGGCAGTATCGCTGGCGTTATTTCGATGCTCAAGCAGATGCATGGCTTTTTGGATAGTGCCGCTCAGGATGGTCAGGATCCCGCATTGAATGGTATCTCTGAAGGGCTCGGCCGTATTGTTAACAACAAGGCGCTCACACAGATCCAAAGGATCGACTCCTACTTGCAGGGCGTGCAGTCCACGATGCAAGGGATCACGACGATCAACAAAGAGCTTGATACCAAGAAGGCGCTTGAGCAAGAGAAGTTCAAAGCTGAACAGAATCAGCAGAATCAGGGCAGTGGCGCGCAGGGCGGCGCAGAAGCTGGCGCCAACACCAAGACCGATGCTCAGAAGGCAGCCGAGCCCAAGCAAAAGAAAGCGGGCGGCGCGTCGCTTAAGAACGCTCAAAAGAGTGGTGCTGCGGGCGGCGGCTCGGGCGGCTCTGGCGGGCACTTTGCGCTTACGGGTGCGGGTAGCTTTGCTTGGAACAACACCGATCTCTCCAACCGTATTAACGTCTCGGTGCCGACTGTTGCCGGCAAGAGCTACAACGTGACCGCAAAGAAGATCCTCTCGACGGCACATGCAGACCGTTGGGTGGGGTCGTGGTCTGGCGCCATCGGCGCAACGTTTATGTCGGGTGATAGCGACAGCGGTGCGACCATCTCGGGCGCCGTGGCGGTTAACAAGACTACCAACGTCAACACCTCGCATCTGGAAGGCATCACGGTTGGGGCAACGACCTCTGAGCTCTCTAACCGTGCGCTCACCGAAGGCACGACCCTTGCCGAAGGGCTTGGTGTGGCGTTGACGAAGGCCTCGAAGGTGTCGGTTGCGGTCAACGCGGGCGTCTCCGTCAATAGTCTTGACAACACGGTTGAAGCGAGCACGAATCGCCTCACCTTCACGGGTGCGTCGGGTGGCTCAAACTTCGTGCAGTACGCATGGTCGAAGGAGTCGCAGGTTACGGGCGGCACGTCGCTTTCTGTGGCCGCGGGCGGTCAGCAGAGTGTGGCCGCGGGTGCCGCGGTAGGTATCGCCGATATCAATAACAAAGTGAAAGCCACGCTTGCGAACTCCTCGCTCACGAATATGCGTCGCGTGGTGAGCACGGCGGCTGCGACGATGACGCAGGTTGGCACGGCCATTGGCGGCAGTGTGGCCTCGGGCTCGTCCTTTGGCGTTGCGCTCACGGGCTCGTACTTGCAAAATGACATGACCAACGAGATTTACGCTGCGGCTGATACGAGTAGCGTCAATCTGACGAGCGCTGGCGAAATGCAAGTTAAGTCGATCACGGGTGACATCGATAATTTTGGTGTGCTCGATGGTACTCAGCATCGTGGCGAGTTCCGTCTCTTTGGTCAGACCTTCACGATCTTTGTTCCCGATTCGGATAGTGTGGCTGCTGACGCGAAGTTGCGCTTGAGCAAAGACGAAAACGATACGCGGAAAGTTTCGGATCTCTTTACCGTTGCCCCGATGAAGCAGATTTCCGTTGCACTCGGCGCCTCAGCGCAAGCGGGTGGTAATGGTGGCGCCGGTAGTGCTGCGGTGATCGTTGACAATATCGACAACAAGGTCGAGGCGATGAGCTCGGGATTGACGCTTACGGGCGGCACCTCTGACGGGAATAGCCACGGTCTTAAGGTTCACGCGGAAAACAAAATTCTCAATGTCAACGTGGGCGTGGGTATTGCGGGCTCGAGCGGTCAAGCGGCCGCCTCGGGTAGCGTGATTGTGGGCGACATTAACCAGAGTGCGACCACGAGCGTGGTTGGACTCAACTCCAGTACGTTGCGCAACAGCTTTGAAGCAGGCAACTGGGGTAAGGTCGTTGATGTGGCTGGCAACGTGGCGCTCAAGTTTGGCGGCGCGGGTGCCTCCCTTGGCGCGTCGGTCATTGTTAACGACGTCGACCATGATGCCACGGTCCTGCTGAAGGACTCTGCGTTCCTTGCTGACAATCAGTACGTGAGCGCTCATGCGCAAAACTACGCAGAAAGCTGGACGGCAGCGGTTGCGGGCTCTATGGGTAGCAACCTTGCGATGTCGGGCTCGATTGCGATTACGCGTGCGCAGAACGACACCGAGACGGAGCTCAGCAATATTCGACTCGGTAAATTCAATACGCTCAATGCGCAGTCTGACGACCAGAGTCAGCTCTGGACGCTTGGCGGCGGCGTTTCCGCTTCCACCAGTACGGGGCTCTCTGCGCAGGCCGCGGTAACGCAGACCAAGAGCGAAGGGACCACGAAGGCCGCGGTCAGTGGCTTGCACTTCACCAAGCCCAGCACGGGTGCCGTGAGTGTGCTTGCCACGGGTACGGATCAGATTCGCTCCCTGGCCTTTGGTTTGGGCATCGCCGCAGAGGGCTTTACGGGGAACGCGTCGGTCACCAACAGCATCATCGATCGTAAGGTTGAAGCAACGGCTGATGGGCTCGACGAAGAGAACCCCAGTCAACAGACGGATAAGAGCGTTGGAACGCTCACCGTGCAGGGGCAGAGCAAGGGCGGCATTGGTGCGCTCGCGATCTCGGTTGCGGTTGCTAACGGCATGGCCGCGGGCGGCGCTGTAACCACCAATACGCTTGGTGGAGCGACCTCGGCTGCGCTCAAAAACAGCACGATTGACGTTGAACGTCTCATCGTCAATGCCAATACGGATCGCGACATCGATGCGATTGCTATTGGTTTGGCAGGCGGCACGGGACTTACCGCGAGCGGCAGCGTGATTCACAATACGCTCAAGGGCCGTACGGCCGTGGACGTCAACAACGTCAATATGAAGATCGGCTCGGCGGGCGCGATCTACGCGACCGACAATTCGACCTCTGGCACTTACATCGGTGGTCTTTCAGTCTCGGGTAGCACCGCGATTGGGCTGTCGCTTGGGATTACGAAGAACCAGTCGAACGTCTCGACGACGGTGACGGGCTCAACGCTCACCGAGCAGGGTGGGTCGCTTACGCTCGCCAATATCGTGGGCGGCGTTGCGGATAACTACATTAACGATAGCGTTGTCGAAGAAGGTGCCTTGTCGACCTCTTCGAGCCTTGGTGACAAACGCGAAAAGCTCACGGTCAATGGGCTTTATATTGGCGCAACGAGCAGTAACGCTTACAAGGCGCTCGCGGTCTCCGTTGCGGGCGCTCTCGGTACTGCCCTGCAAGGCACGGCCAATGTGGTTGAGCACTCGGGCACGGTGGCGAGCGCCATTACGGGTAGCACGTTAACGAGCGCCGATGACCTCATCACGAAGACGGGTAACTACGCCAATTACACGGCCGTAGGCGCCGCGGCAAGTGCCTCGGCGAGCAACGCCGTGGGTGTGCTTGTTAACAAGGTTCGTAGCAACTACACGATCGCCACGAACATTGCGGGCTCCACTCTGAAGAGCTCGAAGAACCTCTCGGTGCTTAACGAAGCCAAAGAAGGCGGCTCCGCGCTGATGATTCAGTTTGCGGGTGCCGGCGGTATTGCCGCGGGCGCTGTGGGTACGGATAACACGAGCACGAATACGCTGACGCTTGATGCGAGCTCGAGCACGCTTGAGGCCGCGGCAACCAACACGATCCGCAATAGCCTTCTGACGCGCTTCTCAACGGCAGGTGCTGCAGTGGCTGTGGGCGGTAGCGCGGGTCTTGCTGCCACGGTGGTGGTGAACAAGGCCGACAATACGGTGCTTACCACGCTCGGTAGCGCGACGGTGAAGGGGCGTGACCTCTATATCAATGCGTTGCGTGATACGAACTTTACGGGCTACAACGTGTCAGCGGGTGGTGGAATTACGGCAGGTATTGCCGCGGGCGTGACCGTCAACACGATTGATGGCTACACGGGTGTGCATACCAACCGTGCATCAGGCAGTTTGGTCAACACGTCGATCGTGGGTACCAACTCTGCTGACGTGAAGGCGTTTAACCACGATACGATTGATAACACGACCGTTGCGGTTAGCGGTGGCGTCCTCCTTGCGCTTTCCGCTGGCGTCAACGTCAATAACCTCACGGGCGGAGCTGGTGTCTCGCTTGTGAATACCGAGGTGAGTGCGCCGACGCTCACGATCACTGCCAATCAAGAGCACGATGTGGATCTCGACTCCTTTATCGGTGCGTTCGCAACCAATAGCGTTGCGATTGCTGCGAATGTGCTTGTGAACCGCGTGGGCGAAAATGCTGAATCGGTCGAAAGCCTTATTAATGAAGGCTTGGGTACGGGCGAAGACAGCAAGAGCGGCGAACAGAACGCCCAGATCGCAGATGCGGAAGGCTTCGCTGGTAAGAAGAGCTACATGAACGACTCGAGCGTGGCTGACAGCTTCGATGCGGCTTCCTATCGCGCAGCGCATCTCTCGGGCACGGATACCGAAGGCACACAGGTGAAGATCTCGGGTAGTACGCTCTCGGGTACGACGGTTAACGTGAAGGCGCTCGATGACGTCGATGGTAAGTCGATTGATGCTTTGTACGGTGCTGCCGCAGGTGGCTTGCACGGCGCGGTAACCGCTCAGGTGCTGCTCTCGAGCCGCGTGATCGGCACGGCCGTAAGCCTCAATAATTCGACGATCACCGCGCGCGGTGGTAACGTGCTGTCGGAGTACGGCGCTAGCGACTACCTCGAATCTGTGCAGGGTTCTGTGGGTGGCATCTTCGGCGGCGCAGGCGCCTACTCGCGCAGTACGCTCAAGGGTAACATCTTGGTCTCGCTTGACAACGCTTCCCGCGTCGATGGAGCGTCGCTCACGG
Source organism: uncultured Sutterella sp. (assembly GCA_902463725.1). GTDB lineage: Bacteria > Pseudomonadota > Gammaproteobacteria > Burkholderiales > Burkholderiaceae_F > Sutterella. Next base: position 300,411 of record CABQGK010000001.1, read on the forward strand.
CGAAGAACACGAGCCACATCAAGAATGTGGCTACGGGTATTTCTGTTGCAGGTATTGCTGCAACGGGCATGATTTCGCGCGTCAAAGATGAGTCGAATACGACTGTGCAACTCTTGGGCGACTCGACCTACTCGGCAGGCACGATCACGAGTGAGCGCCGTCAGGTGCTTACCTCGACGACGACGGCAGGCGTAGGCGGCTTTGCTGGCGGCGCTGGGGCTGACTCGGCTGTTGAGGATACTGGCTACGCGAAAATCCTCATGACAGGTGCCAATCTTACGGGCACCAACAAGGATGCGGCGGTTGAACTGGTTGCCAATAACCGTCCGTGGTTGAAAGCGGACGCGACCTCTGGCTTTGCTGGTGGTATCGCGGTGGGTGTGGTACTTGCCAATGCAGAAGCGCGCGGCGGTAGCAACATCACGATTTCGGGTGGTCGCATCACGGCGCCAAACGTTTCGATGACCTCCGTCTCGGGACTCTCCAATGGTCGACTTGAACTTGAAGCCATCGTGGAAGGGTATGGTGGTGGTTTGGGTGCTGGCTCTTACAACGAAGCCACGCTTGTTAACGCTACCCAAAACACGTTGACGCTCAATAATGTGAGCGGCTACAACGGCGCTCAAGCCAGTGGAAATTACGCCTCGAACCTTAAGCTCTTCACGGGTGGTTCGGCTTACTACTCGACCTACTCGGCTGCAGAAGGTGGTGGAGCTATTGCTAGCGGCGCTTCTCACACGGTTGTGAAGCATATGCCTACGGCCAATGTCTCGCTTCAAGGTGGGGAAAATACCCGCTTCGGTAGCGTGGATGTGACCACTCAGAACGTTGAGAAGACGAAGTTGCTCACAGAGAGTGCCGGCGGCGGTGTGCTTGAAGTGGAGTCTCCGCTTGATGCGGGACGCATTGAGCACATTGATCGCTCGAATGCCACCCTCACGTTGAGTGGGAAGTTGACAACGGTTGCTAATGCTGCCGTGTTGGACTCTCGCAAGAATGTTTTGATCAACGCCACAAGCGGTGACTTCACGGCGTCCGTTGCTTCGATTAGCGACATGCAGGGCACCGTTAACAACAGCAAGTATGGTGCGGGTTCACTCTCTGGCGCTTACTTTGGCAACACCCAGGAGGGTGTCAGCAAACTTAAGGTTACCGATGGAGCGCAGATCAACGCGGGCGGCAACATCGGCCTCATGGCCATGACGGGCATGCAGGTCAGCGGCGTTGAAAGCGATGATGAAATCGAGGGTAAATTCCTCGTTATCAGTGAGGTCTACGGTGCCTTGGCTGGTAGCGGTATCAAGCTCGATAACCACCTCAGACGTACTAATGAGGTGGAGATTGGCAGTGGTTCGTTAGTTCGTGCAGCCAAGTCCCTCGCGATTGACGCGCATTACGATAACAATATCGATGCGAAGGTCCTTGCTCGTACGGGGGCGGGTCTTGCGGCCGTGGGTGCAACGGGCTATTCGGATAGCCTCTTCTCGAACAAGGTTACGGTCTACGCCGACGCTGTGTTGCGAAACGATGCCATTGGTGGTGCGCTCTCAATCAATACGTGGGACAACACGAATTACAAGATCACCGCGCTCTCACGCGTTGACGGGGCGGCGATTTCGGGCTCTAGCTCGGGCGGTAGGGTCAATATCGATCGTGAAAACAAGATCAACTTCTATGCGGGCAGTCAAGCGCGAGCAACTGGTACGCTGAATATTGACACTGCGCATAGTGCCAGTGGCTTTGAGAGCAATGCCAACTACAACATGTACTACGAGGCCTACGTGGGCCACGGCTTAGGAATCTGTATTGTCGATTTGAAAGGCAATGTTCATTTCGTTGACAAGATTACGACTTACAGGGATAGTCTGTTGACCTCGACGGGTGCTGTCAATTTGACCGCAGACTCGGGCTACTATCGTGCCAAGTACTTTGGGCAGGAGGTTTCTAAGACGAACCTCTTTAACGACTCGAATCTGAAAGTTGCCACGAAGAGCGGGCGCGCGAATTCACTCGCTTCAGAGAGCAGCGAGCTTGCACTTAACGGCGATGTTATGGCGGGTACTGTCACGAAGATCGCTATCAGCTTTGAGCCTGGTGTGATTGTGCCTAATCTTGGTGACGTGCAGATCGATCGCAACACGATCACTCCCGATACAGAGGTTGGTGACATTTGGAATGGCATCACGCCCGTGATTGAGACGGACGGCGACGAAACGATTGTCCGTGAGATCAAGGCTGCGATCGGCAAGGCCACGATGAAGAATCAGGCCAATATCTATATCGAGCGCTACAACGCACTTAAGAAACTCATTGCCGATTACAACGGCTCGTCTGCTGAAGCGTTGCTCCACTATCGCACTGAGATGGAAGCCCTTCAAGATCTCATGATTATGAATGGGTTTGCAGCAAGGGATGGTAGCGGTGAGTGGCGTCCACTCTCGGCACAGGAAGACGCCTTTATCCCGATTAAGAAACTGTCTGTTTCGGGCGGTACGGTGAGTCTTAATGCCTCGAGTATCACGGGCACTGGGCGCGTGACAGCAAGATCGGCTCAAGGCTTGAGCGTGGTTAATAACACCACAGCTGGTTTGTTGCTTTCTGGCTTGTCAATCGAGAACAAGGGCGGCGATGTTTTGGCCAACGGTGCTGAAGCCGATTTGGCTAAGTTGCAGAGCTTGGGCTTCTCGGGCCAAGTTCAGAGCTCGAAGAACACCGCGGATCCGACGATCACCGTTGAAAACAAGTGGGAAGGCGGTAGCTTTAGCGCTAAGGTGCGCAATGATTCCAGTTGGGTGGATGCAACGCCCGATCCGCGTACGTCCATCATCATCAACGGTGCGGTGACCAACCGCGCAGGTATGGTCTCGATTTCTTCGCAGAAGGACATCCTCTCAACGGGTGCGGGTAGCATTTATGCATCGGGTGATCTGAATCTGCAGGCTGGTGGTAGCATCACGCAGGGCTATACCTCGGGTCTCTCTAATCTCGCTGGTGGCGTAGCGCGCTCCTATACGGCAACAATCAATGATTTGATTGAACGCACTCAGATAGTGGAGCGCTTCCAAAACGAGAATGGCCAATGGCAGGAGGTTTGGAGTCCTCGAGCAGGGACGGCTTACTCCGACAGCTATACCTTGGAGGGTCAAGGTTGGTTTGCGGGCGGTCAGGTCTTCATTTCTGGTGACGTTATTAATATCAACGGCACGGTTCAGAGTGGCTTTGACCTCTATACGCTCAATATGACCCAGAGCCAGCTTGATGCGAAGATCGCTGAGGTTAATGCCAATTGGATTCGTGCAGGTGCTCCTCGTGCAGCGAATTTCCGCACGGGCCTCTACCAGATCAGCGCTGGTGGCCATTATCTAAAGGATAATCGCTATGTGAGCACGATTCGTGCTTGGTACGATCCGGTGAACAAGCGCGTGATCGTCGACGATGTTACGCCTACAGGTGGTTACGTCTCGCTCGTCGGTCATATCGGTAGTACGGGTCACGGCAAGATCCGCGCCGCAGATACGGCGATTGACATGGATATCGATGCGCGTAGCTACGGTGTCTTGCTTGGCAACATCAATACGAGCGTCCCTGCGGGTAAAGTCAAGATCACCGACCTCTTCTATGCCGACAAGAACACTGGTGTGGCTGGTCGTGTCCACACGTGGTCTAATGGCGTTCATGAAGTGATGGACGTCAACAAGTATGGCGACAAGGTCGGTAATAGTTGGACGGAAAGCTTTGATAGGTTCACGCCGCGTGAGAATCTGCAGTACGTTTGGAGTACGGGTAAGAACTTCGTGACCAACTACAAGGGAGATGCGTATAAGAAGTCCGCTCTCTGGGGTGTGATTACTGATGTGACGGATGAGGCGGAAACGCATACGACCCGTTTGCCGCCAGAAAGTGTGCAGGATCTGACCCAAGGTGAGACCATCGTCATTAGTAATAAGCCCATGACGCATCGCTTTGAGGCCGAGGCCAAGGTCGACAGCATTGCCCGAGGCACTTGGAAGCACGATATCGATACGTGGGAAAGTGGCCTTTGGGGCTTCTGGAAGCATTGGAGTGACGATGCAAACAAGAAAGAAGGTACGGTGCTTGCCTACACCTACAAGGTCAAGGCGAGTGAACCCGTATCGGTGGCGCTCTTCCGTGGGAACAACCGGCTCAACGTGGCGGCCGATGGTGACATCACACTCGGCGGTCTTATCCAGGCCAAGAACGGTAGTGTGAGTTTGACCTCGAGAAAGGGCTCGATTGTCAATGGTGTTGGTGCCGCTCGTATTGTGGGGGTGAATAGCCTCTCGCTCTCGGCGCAGCAAAACATTGGCATTGATGGTCGTTCGATCACGGTTACGGGCGGCGATCCTGGTGACTTGACACTCAAGGCTGTCGCAACGAAAGGAAGCCTCAATCTGGATACGACGGGGCTTGGCTCAGGTCGTACCATCAAGGCCTCTGAGCTCAAGGCCGGTACCGATATGCGGGTTAATGTTCGTGAGGACTTGATCGCTGATAAGGCCGAAGCTCAGTCTGCGGACATCAACAGCAAGGAAGGTAGCATCACGCTTAAGGAGTTCACGCAGAACGCAAACCGTGCGCAGTCTCAGATCCTCAACATGAAGGCTCGCGGCAACATTCTTGTCAATAGTACGGGTAGCTTGGGCGTTGGTAACATCACGGCTGGTGAAGACGTTACGCTGACGCTTGCCAACGGGGCGCTCTATGATGCGAATCCGAGTGGCTCGATGGATACCAGCGACAGTGATGCTCGCTTCCAGCACTGGGTTGAGGCGGGGCTCATTGACGTTAACGGTAACGATGTCAACACCGCTAACTTGGAGCGTGACATTGCTGCTGCTCGCGAAGAGGTTGCAGCGAAGTACCGCACCTACAAGACGCTTGACACTATGCAGCGTGAAGCTGAGGCGCGCAATGAAAGTGCCTTTGCAGAGGGCTCGAAGGCTCTTGAGACCTACAACAACTTGAAGGCGCGCTTTGCTAACGTCGACAGTGCTGAAACGCCTGCAGACGCAAACCGCTACCTCGAACTCGCATCGGCAACGGAAGAAGCCCGAAACGGCTGGTCGAACGAGGTGAGCACAGAGTTTACTCAGCTCGAGAAGCTCTACGGGGGCGCGAAGAGTGTTGATGAAGTTCGAGCCATTGCCTTTGAGCGTGCGCAAGAGGGTACGCGTCTGAACATGGCAGAGTCTCCTGCCTCGCGCGCCTCCTACGGTTGGACAGCGATGGAGTTGCTCTACGCAGTCTCTGACACCATCATCAACGGTGGGGCGTCGTCCACGGGTGACATCGGCAAGACCAACATCAAGGGTGTGAACGTCACGCTCAATGTTACGAAGGACAGCGTGGGTAAGGTTGGCCAGACGGTCACGGGCAACATCATGGATGCTGATCGTACCAAACGTGAAGCGATCCTCAAAGAACTCTCGCGTGCAGACGTGGGTGACTTTGAGTTGCACAAGACGACGGACATCCAAGGTAACGTGACGGTGTCTAGAGACACCATCGATGTGACGCTCAAGAAGCCTGTGGTGATCGAAAATACGGGTAAGCTCAATATCAACGTGAAGAACAACGCGTTTGTGAGCTCGCCCGAGAAGATCTCGCTTGGACGCATTGCGACCCAAGACGCTCAGGGTCTTGTCCGCATGGTGGCCAAGAAGGGCATCGAGAGTACGGCCGATAGCTTCATTGCTGCGAAGAACATTACGCTGCGCGGTGGTGACGGTAACTTGGGTAGTAGCGCTGATGTGCCTGTGCGCCTCTACACGCCGGAAGGCGGCTGGGTGGCACTCTCTGCAGGGGCGGAAATGTTCGTGCAGGGTTCGAACGCTGCGGGTACCGCACAGGGCGATCTGACGTTCTATGCGCTCGCTGGCAACACCGTGAACCTTTGGGCGAACAACGTCTACGCGTACTCGAGTAATGTGAACCTCGGCGATGACATGGTTGACTTCTCTGAGATGGGCTACATCAAGGGTGATGTTCTCAATATGCATGTCACGGGTAACTTCGGCCGTGACGAGAACCACCGTCTGCGCTTCGGTAGCAGCTCGCAGGTGAACTTTGACGAAGACATCACCGTCAGGAACGTCTTTGCGCATGCTAAGGGGCCTGGCACACTCAAGATCACGGGTATCGAGGCTTCCGAGGTCGTCGACCTCTTGGCCGATGACAGCGTCGAACTTGGCGCGTTGCGCGGCTCGAAAGTGATCGTCAACGTGGCGCACCTCTTGGATGCGAAGGACGACATCACCTCGACCGAAGGTGAAGTTTCTCTCACGAGCACTGCGGGCAAGGTGCAGGTGACGCCTGGCGCAAACATCACGGCGGCTACGACGCTCACGATGGACGCGCAGGGCGGTGACCTCAGTATCCTTGGCGTCCCTGAAGGGTCGCAAACGCCTGCTGGCAAGCTCAAGTCGGGTGGCGACATGACGCTCAAGGGCAAGAATGTGCTCGCCACAGGTGGTGTTCTTGAAAGCACGGGCGGCGCGATCACGCTTGAGGCAACGGATGTTGCGAGCGGTAAAGTTCAGGCTGAAAACCTCAACGCAACGGCCAATGCTGATTTGAGCCTCAAGGCTGTTACGAACGTCGCTGCGACCGACTCCGAGCTCACGAGCAAGCATGGTGATATTCGCTTTGAGACGGAGATCGGTAATGTGGATGTCTCTCATAGCACGTTGACGGCGAAAGAGGGCGCTGCGGGCGGCACGGTCCAGCAGAAGCTCACGATGGTTGGTACGACCATTGATGCGGCGACGGTGGATCTCAAGAGCACGCAGAACGCGATCGATGCGACCGAAGCAGACATCACCACGAGCGATGAAGCCAAGCTCACCGCGAAGAAGGCGCTGACGCTCACGGGTGCCAAAGCTCACGCTGGCGCGCTCACCGTTGAAAGTGAGACCGAAAGCGTTGAGGCGGGTGGCCTGACGACCGAACTCTCGGGTGCGCTGACCGCCAAGGCGGCGAAGTCGCTCACGCTCGATGGCGCGGACCTCACGGCAGGCTCGATCCTCGCTCAGTCGTCTGGCACGGCCGCAGGTGAGCAGCTCTCTGCGAAGAACCTCAAGACGGCAGTGACCGGCACGGCGCAGCTTGAAAGCGCTACCTCGATCGATCTCTCGACCGAAGAGGGTAAGACGAGCAGCATTAGCGCAGGCCAGTTGAACGCGTTGGCGAAGACCGACGTGAAGGCCATGGACAGCACGTTCAAGAATGGTGGCGTCAAGCTCGCTTCGGAAACTACCGAGGTCGATGCGTCTGGCATAACGGTTCTCGCGGGTCACGCGGTTGAACTCACGGCACCCAAGAGCGTGACGCTCACGGATGCGGACATTGCAGCGGCGTCGCTCTCTGCTTCCTCGCAGGGCGAGGGATCGGGTCAAGGCCAGGTGCTGGCTCAGAACCTCAACACCGACCTCACGGGGGTGGGCGAGCTTCTGGGTAAGCAAAGCGTTGATGTCTCTCGCACGAATGCCGCCACGGCCATTAAGGCTGGCGACTTCTCGGCGACGTCGGACGGCGCAGTGAACGCGCACGGCTCGAAGTTCACCGACGGCGATGTGACGCTCACGAGCCGCAACGATAAGGTCGACGCGGAAAACCTCGTTGTGGAACGTGGTCGCGACGTCACGGTCGACGCCGCAACTGAGATCGCCATGAAGAACGCGGCGATTGGCGCGAGCGGCACGACGGCGCTCACGGCGGGTGACGCGATCGACATGGAAAGCTCGACGATTTCCTCCGCTAAGCTCAATGCTGAAAGCGTCAACGGCATCAACGCTAAGAGCGCCACGCTTACGACGACAGCCGCTGCAGAGACGACGGATGCGGGTGACCCGAATGTCACCACGCCGAGTATGTCCTTCAAGGTAACGGGTGCGGGTCCTGAGGTGCACGTCGCTCGTGAAGAGAAGGACACGATGGCGGCTGCTGACGTCGATCTCTCGGGCGCGCATATCACGACAGAGGGTGGTGTGCATGCTGAGGCTTATCGTGACGTTAAGGCTGACCATACGGCCTTTGAGATCAAGGGTGGCGGCATGGCACTGCACGCTCAAGAGCGTGATATCGACCTCTCGTATGCCACGGGCGTCTCTGGCACGTACGGCAAGTTTGTCGCGGGCCGTGATACGGGCATGCAGGGTCTTGAGGTCGAATTTAAGAGCCTCTTGCATGTGGTGACCGAGGGTAACTTGAATGCCAACGACATGGTTGTCACCCTGGGTAGTGCGGAAGACGAGACGTACGGCAACCTCGACCTTGAGGCAACGACGGGCGACCTCAACCTCAAGAACCTCGAGTTGCTGGGTCTTGTGGCTAAGGTGAAGGGCTTTGCAGGTGAAAACCTCAACGCGGCAGGCATGCTCGATAAGGCGCCGCCAGCCTCGAATGCGCTGCCCACCGTTGATTCGCTGGACCTGCAGGCCGGCAAGCAGCTCGATCTGGGCGAGAACGCGATCGGCGTGACGGCTCGTAAGACCGAGGGTATTCTTCTTAAGGCGGAAACGCTCAAGAGTGGCAAGATGGCCGCTGACTCCGCGCTTGACGCTGAGGCGGGTGGCATTACGCTTGACTTTGAGAAGACCGATCTCACGATCGATGAACGCGTCACGATGAAGGCTGCGACCGACATGAAGGTCGATACGCAGGATATCGCCATCAAGCGCGATGTCGAGATGAGTGCTGGTAACGCCATGGCGCTCGAAAGCGACAAGGGTGTCGACGTGGATGCGGGCGATACGGACGGCGCAGTGAAGCTGCTCGCTGGCTCGAAGCTTGACATCGAAGGCAAGACGGGTAACATCGCCCTGAAGGGCAGTGTCGTCGCGGGCGAGCTCGATGCGCGCAGCGCTGACGCTGAGATCACCATGAAGGCTGGCAAGAGCATCTTGCAGACCGAGGGTGCTGGGGACACCGGTATCCGCGGTGGTGCGCTGAAGCTCACGGCAGCTGACGGTGAAGTGAAGATCGACGCGTTCAAGGATGAGGAAAGTGCGGGTAACGCCGCCAACCGCCTCACGGTTGATGCGACGAAGGACGTTCGTGTGGGTCTTGCCAATCGCGGCAACACCACGCTTGACATTAACAGCGAACGGCACGGTGAGGTCGAGGGTGAACTCTTGGTGCACGCTCAGGACAATGGTGTCCGCCTCGCTAACCCGCTCAACGTTGAAAAGAGTGCTTCGATCAACGCTAAGAGCATTGAGGGTAGCAGCCTTAAGGCGGGCGGCGCGGTGGTGCTGGCCACTTCGCCCTACGACAAGAACCCTGCAGAGGGCGTTCACATGAGCGGCCTTGTTGAGGGTAGTGCTGTTGACATCAACACGAACGAAGGCAGCATCAAGCTCGGCGAAGTGAAGTCGACCTCTCAGAAGGTCAACCTCTATCGTCGCGCGACGAGCAATAGCGAAGGGCGCGTTGAGTTCGAGCACCTTGAAAGTGCGGACACGGGCTTTGTCTACAACGCACATGGTCTCATCATGGGCGATAGCGCAAAGACCGAAGATACGTTCTACCTCGTGGTGGGTACGGATGGCACGGTCATCGGTCGCTCGAGCTTCACGTCGGGCGTGGATAAGGTGGGTCTGGTTCGCCTCGGCTACAACTTCACGCCTGAGGTGGATGTGGACTACATCAGCCAGCTCAACGCGAGTGCGGTGCCGATCGGCAACCTCCCGTTCATTAACGCGAGTGAGCTGCGCCTGGCGTATGCGGACCGTGACCACATGGGCTCGATCCTGCCGGATGTGCCGGACTTCATGACGCCAGTCTCCGACTACTTCTTCCTCGGTGCTCGCACGGATGCGGCGCCCACGAAGGCGCCTGCGGCCGAGAGCGTAGCGAGCGACGAGGATGTCGTGGCGGGTATCGTGGCTGCTTCGGAAGCGGGTAGCGGCGCAGCCGCTGAGACGAACGACGCTGCAACGGGCGACAACGCCCTGAGCACCGAACGTGTCAACCTGCTGCTCGAAGGGCTCCCCGGCGTGAACGCTCCGCGGATCCGCGACCTGCGTGAGTCGGAAGCTGAAGCGGAAGACTTCTCGTGGCTCGTGTCTCTTAACGAGATCAACGATCGCCGCAATGAGGATGACCGCCGCTAAAGAAACCCTCTGAGTGCGCCCCAAGCCTTTTGCGCGGGGCGCGCGAAAGAGACCCCTTCATTAACTTGCTCTTTCTGGGCTGGATGCTTGAAAAAGTTCCAGCCCATTTTGTTGCCCGAGCGCTGCGCAACGCCTGGGCCGTAAATCGCAAATATTGATCGCCGCCCCCTGAGGCGCATTATTCAATTGAATAGCGTAGCGACAGAATTTCCATACTATTCATGAGAAATAATTGCTTTACGAGCTATTAATCCGTCACGCAATTGCATGACGGGCGCAAGCTCGTCAAGCGCTTCACTGGGATAGGAAAATGATAGGTTTTTCCGTTCCCTATAGGGTGCGAGAAGCGGGCGCTTTGCCGTGCGCAAGCGGCTCTGCGTTCGCGGGTAGGGACAAACACCTAGAGGGCTTAAAAAGTGGGGGTTTGCACAACAAAAAAACGTTGAAAACGCCTAGGATTACCTATAATTCTCACTAATGCGAGCACGTTTATTGTGCTCTGTCAATAATTTATTTAATCCCATAAAACTGATGATTTCCCCGCATCATCGTCCGACGCAAGACCTTGCGATTTACGGACATTTAGTAAATATGCCCGCATGGAAAATCCCAACCAGCGGCGCTTGGTGTTTTCACAAACACACGGTGAGCTTTCGTTGCCACGAATTTGGCTTTGCCAACGCGGGTAAGCCAAGTTGTCCCATAAGGCGCGATTGACTGCCCTTTGGTGCGCGCCATGGGCGTGCTCCTCTCGTTGGACGCATGAAGGCACCCTTCATCGTGCCCCCTCTTGTGAACACCCGTTAAGAAACTCTCTTCATCACTTAAGACTAAAGACGACGCAATAGCTCTGCTACTGGGCTGAGCGAGTTCTGTGGCGAGCAGCCTGAGGCTGGCGCCCCCATAACCCCTCTAGCGTATTGCGTCAAGGTTGAACCGCCATGAATAAGACATTCAAAGTTCTTTGGAACAAAGCCCGCTGCCTCAATGTTGTCACGAACGAACATCAACGTAGCCGTGGTAAAGGCAAGGTCAAGAGCATTGTGACGGTAGGCGGCAGCGCCGCTGCCACGCTCTCCGCGGCTGCGGCCTTTGTCAGCATGCTCACAACGGCGGGTGGCGCGCTTGCTGCGACAACCATTACCCCAGGCTGGACCAATACGGAAGTGACCACCACGGGTAACGTGACCGAAGTGGTATCGAAGTACGGTAACGGTCAGGCGGCGGTCAATAAGTTCTCGGCCTTTACGCTGGATGCGGGGCATATTGCCAATTTGCGCATGGGGGACTATCAAAACCTCATGAACTTTGTCAATGCGCAGATCACGATTGACGGTACGGTCAACGCGATCAAAGATGGCAAGATTGGCGGCAACCTCTTTTTCATCTCCCCGCAGGGTATTGCGGTGGGGAGCACGGGTGTGATCAATGCGGGCTCACTCACCCTGAGCACGCCAACGGCGGAAGTCTTTAACCGTGTCTATAACGATTCCAACCCCACGATCTCGGATGTGACGCTTGAAGCGTATCGCACAGGGGATGTGCCGCTCAATCCCACGGCCGTCATCACGGTGGCGGGCTCGATCAATGCGGGTAACCGCGTGATGCTCTCCTCGGGCAGTGTTTCGCTTGGCGCTACCGCAAAAGTCACCACGGGGGTGAGTGACTTCGGCTCGCTAGTGAACATCACCGATCAAACGGGGGCGGTCACCGCCAATAGCGGCATTACCGATACAAGTTTTACCGTCGATGCTCAGAGCGGTGACGTGGTGATTCTCGCGCGTGCCGATGGCACGCTCACTGGCGAGCACACCAGTAGTGCCTCGATGAGCGCCACGGACATTACCAACACGCGGCCCAACGAGGAGATGGGCGCAGAAGTGGGTGAAGATCAGCTCGCCGACGCTAACGGCACCACGCATGTCAATGTGGTCAGCGCGAGCGTGGACATTGCCAATGGGGCTCGCGTGCGCGCAGGTACCCAGGGCAAGATTCGCGTGGAAGCTGCCGCGGGTGCTGGCGAATACGTCACGGGTAGCGTCAATAGCACGGATGGTACGAGCTTTAAGGCCACGAAAGACATGCAAAGTAGCGACGTGCGTGCGCGTGTGTCGGTCGCGGGTACGCTGACCGCCTCGCAGGGCCTCACCGTGCGCTCCTTTGCCGACAATCAGCTCGACCACGGCATGGGCTTTAACATGGCCACCTTCCACGATATCGTGGGGAGCGTGATGCCCTCCTTTACGGGCTCATCGATCATGGGCGAGCGCATTACGCTCAAGACGTCGAGCACGGCGGATATTGCAGATACCGCTACGCTCACCACATACTATGGGGACGCAGACGTGAGCGCCGTGGCGCACACCGATGCCAAGGCGGGGAATTCCTCGTCGCTCACCTCGCTCTTTAATTGGGGGAGCGCCGAGAGTGTGCCCACCGTGAGCTCGATGGCCGCAACGATCGATTCGAGCGCCACGACCCACGTGGCGGGCAAGATTTACGCCGTTAACGATATCAATATCTCTGCGACGGACACGTTGCGTGCGGCGCTTGAGGCGACGGCGAACACCGGGAATACACCCTCCGCGCAGAGCGCCTTTGTGCTTGCGGACATTAAGGGCGCAGCAAGCACCGTGATCGATAGCACGGCGGACTTTGGCTGGAAAAAGCGCACCAGCGAGGAGCTTGGTTACGTCGACAATCTCACGATCAAGAGTTACCAGTGGAGCGACGTGGTTACGCAGGCCGACGCGCAGACGGGTAAAAAAGGTAACGCGGGCATCTCGGCCAATATCACGAAGTTCAACACTGAGGCCCTTACCACGATGAATGCGGCAGTGCCCGCAGGACGCGCCTCGAACATCACGATTAAGAGCGATAACTACACCGATACGCTGCAGACGCGCGCCAAGACGAGCGTGGGCGACGAAACGTTCTTAATGAAGATGAAGGCGAAGGTCGTGCGTGGCATGTTGGGCGGCGAACGCATTGCCAATATCGCGGGGATGTTTGGTGCGAGTACCAATGAGGCGCAAGATAACACTTCGAAGATCGCCGCGGGTGGCGCCTTTAACTACACGCAAAATAGTCAGAGCTCCAACCTCAACATTAACGCCGATCTCACGGCAAGCTCGGCTTTGACCTTGGGGAGCACCTCTACCTTGGCCGACCACCGCTACGTGGCGACCACCAAGCAAGAAAAGCAGGATGAGGCGCAGCAAAGCATCACCGGTTCGGTTGCGATCCTCATTAATACACCAGGGGCCGCGGCGCAGTCCTCGGAAGCCAACCTCAATATTGCCGCAGGGCTCACGCTGCTCGCGCGCACGATCGATATCAGCAATAGCGCCACCATTGATGAGCAGCGCTATAAGGAAATCATTGAAGAGCTTGAGGAGATTTGGGCTAAGTACATCCAAACTTGGGAGAGGAGCTCGATCTACGAAACGCATCTCAAAGAGATGTTTGATGCGTGGGCCGAAATGAAGGCCTTGCGCGCGCAGGCATCTAATGCCAACGCCTTCGTCTCGCTTCAAAAGCAAATGCAGGCGATGGGGAAATTTGGCGTTGCCGTCAAGAAAGCGATGTCGCTGCCCGCGGATGCTGCGAAGAATTTGGGTAGCCTCGTGGCGCCGCTTTTCTGGGCGCTGATTGATGTGGCGAACCCCGCCTCCTACACAAACGTGACGGTGATGGCGGGCGGCAAGAGCACGAAGGCGCAGGATAAGCTCACCGCCTTTGACGGGGGCTTTGCCTATGTGGGGCAGGCTACCCGGTCGCACCTCACGGTGGGTGAGGGCGTAACGCTCACCGCCACGGATACTGCGGGCGTGAAGATCACCGGGGAAAGCAGTAACGGCAACATTGTTCTGGGTGGCATTACCAACACGATGTTTGGTGTGCCGATTGGACAGCTCACGCAGGGCAATAGCTTCGGGGCAACGGTGCTCTACCAGAGCCTGTCAACCGACAATCGCGTGAGCATTGCCAAGAACGCGAAAGTGCGCGCAACGACCGGGACGGTTGACATTAACGCCAAGGATGGCATCGACGCATATACCGTTGCAGCAAGCGCTGGGATGACAAAGAGCGGCTCAACCTTTGCGGGGCTCGCAGCCGTGGGTGTGCTCTCGGGCGCCAATCTCTTGGAGATTGACGATAGTGCGCAAATTCGTGGTTATAAGGATGTGTCGGTTCGCGCGAGCCGCGAGGACGATGTGGTTTCGACCGCAGCGGATCTGAACTTCACCACGAATAGTGAAGGGGCAGCGGCGGCGATCGGCGCAGGCGTTGCCGTAGCGCTCGGTGACCTCTCCAATAAGCTCACGGTGAAGAGCCTTGATGAGAGTAACGTGGGCGGCGGCTTTATTAAGAGCGATACAGAAGATTTGCGCTTAGCCGCTGAGGACGATCTCACGGTCAATATCGTGGGCGCAGCGCTCTTGGGGGCCAAGAGCGGGAGCTCTGGTGGCTCGCAAGAGGGCGGCTCTAGCTCGGGTACGGGTTCGGAAACGGGCACTGGCTCGGGCTCGGGTGGTGCACCAGCGACAAGCGGCGCGGAGGGGCTCACTGGGGTAATCGATCAGCTCGACGGCATGGCGAGCACGCTTGAGCGCGTGGGTAACGCCGCTAAGACCGCGGCTGCCGCGGCAGCGGGCACGCCCGCGGCGGGTACGGCGAGCGCTTTCGCAGATGGCCTCTCAAAGGCCGTTGACAGCAAGGGCATTGCGAAGCTGCGTGCCGTGAAGGCCAAAGCCGAGGCGCTCGAAGAGTCGAGCAAGTCGCTGCTTGGGCAAAACCAAAAGGGCGCGGGCGGACTTCTTGACAGTGCGAATCCCGCTGAGTCGCTCAAGGGTGTTGGGAAATTCTCGGGCGGCGCCACGCTCGGTGGCTCGGGCGCCGGGAGCGCTGCGTCAGGCTCGGGCGGTGGCGGTGGCAAACTTGCTATCGCGGGCGCTGGGAGCTTTGCTTGGAATGACCTCAACGGCACCAACTCGGTGACGATCAATTCGAGCAAGAAGGGCACTGCTGAGCAGTTTGCGCTCATTGGGCGCTCGGTTGACGTCTATGGCACGTTTGATAAGTGGATGGGCGCGTGGGCCGGCGCGGGTGCCTTGGCCATCAATGGCAATAGTGGCGCAGCGGTGTCGGTTGCGGGGGCAGCTGCCGTCAACAAAGGTGACTTTGTCAATACCACCGATATCGATGGACTCACGATTGACGCGGATAGCTATAAGAACAGCGTGAGTAACGATGGTACCTCCGTGGCCGAAGGGCTTGGCGTCTCGATGGCTAAGAGCGGCAAGGCCGCGGTGGGCATCACGGCAGGCGTCTCCTATAACCGCATCAACAACACGGTTTCGGCCACCGCTAAGCACATCACCGTAAGTAACGCGGCCGCCACGCACACGCATGATACGTACGTGCAGAAGGCCTGGAATGGCGAGACACAAGTCACAGGTGGCACGGGCATTGGCGTGGCCGCTGGGAGCAGCGGTGCTGCGGCGATTGGCGCGGCGATTGCCATTGCTGACAACACCAATACCGTTAGCGCGAACTTAGATTCGAGCACGCTCTCGGGCGTGCGCCTTGCCGACGTTGGCGCGCTCGGGTCGCTCACCCAAGTCAACACCGCAGTGGGCGTGCAGGCTGCGATCGGTAAGGGCGTGGCGCTTAACGGCAGCTTCAGCCAAGCGAACCTCACGAACAACTTTACGGCGGGAATGTCGAATACGACGCTCGTGCTCACGAGCACGGGCAGTAGCACCGTGCGCGCGGATGCGATCGACCATGATACGGGCTTCTTAGAAGCACGCTCGCTCTGGCAGACGGAAGAAGACCGAGCAAATCTACAAAAGGCGCTCACCTGGGCGATTCGCATCTTTGGCAACGAGGGCGACCATGACCCCAATAGCCTCAAGAATCAGGAATACATTGCGTCTGCAGGCTACCGTGATGTGACCGACCCAAAGAACGATCCGAAGGGCGGCGAGACGGTAAGTGCCACGAAGTACCTTGAGAACGGCGCGATGCGCCAGACAAGTGTTGCGGTGGGCGTGGCTGCGAGCACCTCGGCGGGTGGCGCAGGTAGCGGCTCGGTGATTATCAATAATGTCGATAACGACTTCACGGTGAACGCCGCGAACGTAAACGTCTCGGGCGGCGCCACGAGCGCGAGCGACGTGTTGAAACTCTTGGCTACCAACGACGTGCGTACCGTGAGCGTTGGCGCGGGTATTGCCGCCTCAGGCGGGCAGGGCGCCATCGCGGGTACGGTGATCGTGGGCGACATTAAGCAAAACGCTACGGTGAACGCGAGCGGCATAACGAGTAGCACCAAGGGCGCAGCGCTTTTGGCGAAGAACACCGCGCAGAGCGTGAACTTTGCGGGCAATATTTCTGCGCAGGTCGGCAGCTCGGGCGCTGCGGTGGGCGCGGCGGTGATTGTCGAGAGTATTGAAAGCAATGCTCGGGCAACGCTCGCGAACTCGGCGTTTACGAACGCAACGAAGTTGAGTGTCAAGAGCGTCAACGACGCGTTCTCGGTGAACGCGGGCATCAATGGCGCCATCGGTAGTAACGCTGCCATCGGCGGCTCGGTCGTTGTCACGAACGTTGAAAACCATAGCGAGACGCTCGTCGATACTTTGAGCCTCACCTCGGTAGGCGCGCTTGAAGCCAAGGCCGAGGACACGTCGGAGACCGATAGCCTTGCGGGTAGCATTGCCGTAAGCGTCGGTGAAGGGGGCGCGGGGCTCGCTGCGGGCGTTGCGGTCACTAACGACACCGGTAGCACGAGCGCCAAAGTCAAGAACCTCACCATTGTGAAGACGGGTGCCACGCGCAAGACCGACCTCACGGTGGATGCGAGCACCACGGCAGATATTCGTACGATGACGCTTGCGATGGGCGGCGCGCCCGTGGGCGCGGGCATCGCCGGCGCGGTGTCTGTGAATAAGATTGCGCATACGACGAGCGCCTCGGGCGAGGCGATTAATGAAGAGCGTGCGACGCCCGAGACGGCGCTCACGCACGGCTCCTTGACGCGTGATCTATCGATTACCGCCACCAACGACGCGCAAATTGGCTCGCTTGGCGTAGTGGTATCGGGCACTGGGATAGGCGCTGCGATCGGTGCTGGCGTCTCGGTCAATACGATTGAAAGCAATACGAGTGCCGCACTTTCGTCCAGCACCTTGGGTGTGAGCCGCCTGCGTGTTGAGTCGCAGAGCCTCTCGGACATTGATGCGGTGGGTGTGGGTGTTTCTGGGACATTGAGCGGCGTGGCGCTCGGGGGCTCCACGGCAACGAACAAAGTTAGAGGCAGTACACTCACGACGATCTCTGGGAACACGATTGTCGCGGGGAATGGCGCGATTGTGAACGCCTTGGGCGACGTCACCACGGGGACGTACTTGGGGCAAGCCTCGCTCTCGGGTGGAATCGCTGGCGGCCTCACGCTTGGCATTACCGATAACAGCGCGAGCGTGAAGACCACGGTTGATTCGAGTAGCTTGTCGGTTGCGGCCAACGATACGCGTTCAACGAGCTTTACCGCAAAGAGCGCGGTAGAAAACGCGAACATTAACGATGAGATCGTCGAAGAGGGTGGTATTGCGACAGCGACGACGTTGCGCGATCACCTCACGGATGTCTCTGGCGCGAACGCGCTCTACGTGGGTAGCAGTTCAACGGCGACCTATAAGGGCGTGCTCGTTGGGATAGCCGTCTCTGGCGGTGGCACGGGTCAAGGGACGGCCAACGCCATCACCCACGCGGGTGAGACGAGCGTGGCGATCACCGGCTCGAGCGCGCTTTCGAGCGCGGGTGCGCTCACCATCCACTCGGGCGACTACACCAACTACAACACGGTGCTCTCGGCGGGAGCGCTCTCTGCGGGCGTGTCGCTTTCTGCGCTCGTTGACAAGATTAAGAGCAACCGCACGGTAGGCGTGACGGTGACGGATTCGAGCGCCAGCGCGACGGGCGACTTAACGCTTACGAACGAAGCCAAAGAAGGAAAGAGCTCGCTGCTGATTCAGCTCTCGGGCGCGGGGATTTTGTCCGCGGCCGCGATTGGTGCGGACACGAAGTTTGATAACAACCTTGCGGTTTCCGTTGCGCGCTCAAGCCTTACGGCGGGCGGCGCTTTGACGCTTGACAATAAGCTGCTCTCGCGCACGCGCAGTTTGTCTGTTGCCGCGAACGTCTCGGGCATTGCTGCGGGCGCTGCGGTGATTCTCAATAGCACGAATTCGAGCGTGCTCACGCGGCTTTCGGATTCGGCCGTCAGCGGCAGCAGCGTCTCGGTGCTCGCCGATCGCAACACGAATTTCAACTATGTCAAGAGCGGCACGAACCTCTCGATTTTGGCCTCGGCTGGCATTGGTGTGAACGTCAACACCGTTGACGGTTACACGGGCGTGGTGCTTGAAGATACCGCTGAAGAGGGGCGTGCGCTGAAGCACGAGATGACGGTGGACGCGCGCACGGGCGCGCTCAAGATCGAAGCGCTCAACCACGATAACCTCAACTCGACAGCCGTTGATGCGAACATCTCGACCACGGTCTTGGCGATGGGCGCGGGGGTCTACGTCAATAATTTGTCGGACGCTGCAAACGTCTTCTTGGATGGCGCTAAGCTCAACGCTGCCACCGATATGACGGTTCGTGCCAATCAAGAGCGCGACCTCAGAATGACGAGTACGGTTGCGTCCCTTGGCGCTAACTATGGTCTTGCGATCAACGTGCTTGTTAACCGTGTGGGTAACATGGGTGAGAGCGCGGGCAGCCTTCTCGCTTCGAGCATTGGCGCGGACGATGGGAACGTGCTGAGCGAAAAGATCCAAAACGCTGAGGGCTTTGGCTCGGATACGAGTGGCTTGGGCGCAAGTGCCGCCGCAAGCGAGATTGCCGCGAAACTTAATGCCGCCAACGGCTGGAGCACGAGCGCCGCGTTTAGCTCTCTTAACACCGAAGGTACGCACGTGAGCACGCGCGGCTCGAGCCTTGTGGCTCGGGGCGCTACGAACGTGAGCGCTACCGAGGATATGGATGGCGCTTCGGTCGATGCGACTTTTGGTGCGGTGGCCGCAAGTGGCGCCGCGGCGGCGAGCGCGCAGGTCATGATCAATAAGCGCGTCGCAGACGTGGGCGTGGCGCTTGCTTCGAGCACGGTGCAGGGCACCTCTGGATTGGTGCTCGCCGAGAGTGGCGGCACGGATACCGTGCATGCCGTTCAGGGTGCGGTCTCGCTTGCTGGGGCCACGGCAGGTTACGCGGGCACCGATCGTAGCGGTACGGTTGCGGTGGCTGCGGACGCGAGTACGCTTGCGGGCGTCAATGTCGCTGCACGCGTGAGTGGCACGCAGTTTGCTCAAGGGCAAGGCGTGGCCGTTGGGTTTATTGCGGGCGGCGCGATGATTGCGCGCGCCAACGACGCCGTTAACGCGGCGGTGACGATTACCGGTAGTACGCTCACGGGTGACTCGGTCACCGCTGAACGTGCGCAGACGAGCCGTGCTTTGGCGCTTGCTGGCTTTGGCGGCGTGATTGGGGGCGGTGCGGGTGCTGATGCCGCGGTGAAAGACACGGGTAGCGCAACGCTCACCATGAGTAATGGCTTGGTGAAGCACTTGGCTGCGGGAAGCAGCTTTGCGGCGGTGGCGAACAACCATCCTGAGCTCATTGCAAGCGCAGAAAGCGCAGGTGGCGCCTTGGGCGCTGCCGTGGGCATTGTCGAGAGTAGCACGCTTGCCACGGGGAGCGGCACGCTCACGGTGTCGGGCACGCGCTTTAATGTGCCCAAGGTTACGCTCACCGGTGTCTCGGGACTTTCTTCGGAGCGCGCTTCGGACGCGCTTCGCATGAGCACCACGATTGAGGGTTATGGTGGCGCTATGGTGGGCTTGCCCTTTAATACCGCCACGGAAACGAACAAAACGAGCGGTGTGGTGAACATCCTCAATATCGCGGGTGTTGATGAAGGGGCAAGCGACGTTGGCGTGATTTACGCGCGCGATGATAAGGGCAAAATCATCACCGACACGGTGACCGATCCGACGCAGACAGATTTGAACGGGCAGCCCGTGAAGACGACCGTCAAGCGTCAGGTGGATGCCAATTGGGCGCCTGCGGTCAATATCATGGGTGGGGCGCACGCGAGCTACGACGTCACCGCGGACGCATTCAACTTGGGGCTGGTCGCGGTCGGCAGTAACGCGGCGACCGTGAACCACCAGGTGAGCGGCGTGATGAACATCAGTAACGTCGCTGCGAACGCGCTCGGCAGTGTTGACGCGGACCTTATCACGGGGCAAGCCCTGCGCGTTTATATGACGAGCGCGGGCGGCGGACTTGTGCCGATCTCGCCCAATGTGATCGTCTTTAAGAATAACGATGCCGCCACCAACACGATGAACATTGCGGGCACGTGGCGCACGGTGGCACTCACCAACGCCGTCGATGGCTCGACGATCTCCACGGGGCTCTTTGATGCGGGCGTCACCTCAAGCTACGACTTGAAGATTCGCGGCGATAACACCATGGGTGCCTTTGGTGGTGGGTCGGGTGTGACTGTCGAAAACAATATGGGCACGTCGGCGCGCCATGCGCTGAGCGCGCTCAATGTCGCAAGCGGCACGGTCATTGATGCTGACGGGGCGCTCAATTTGGCGGCCACGAGCAACTGGACCATGGGTGGCAACGGTACCGACTTTATTGTCGATAGCGAGGTCTATGGTGCTGGGGTGGGCGCAACGATTGGGCTTACGAACAACTACTGGCGCGATAACCGCGTCAATGTCGGTCGCGGCAGTCAGCTCTCTGCGGGCACGAACCTCACGCTCGATGCGCATAGCAACACGAACCTCAACAACACGGTGCGTGCCCGTACGGCGGGCGCTGTCGCTGTGGTGGGCGGCACACTCGATACGACCACGGTTCTCACGAACGTGGTGGATGTGAGCGAGAACGTTGCGCTCAGCACTGAGAGCGCATCGGGCGGCATTTACGCCAACGCCTGGGACAGCACTACGATGCTGCAGACGGCGCTTGCGCGCGTTGAGGGCGCTGCGATTGTCTCGAGCGACACCGAAGGTAGCCGAGGCACGGCGTACTTTACGCGCTACAACACGGTGAAGTTTGCCGGTGGCGCCAAGGCGCGAAGCGCCGGTGAAGTGATGCTCGCTGCGGGCATGTCGCGCGGCGGCGTGCAGAGCGCGCTCGATTTGCGCAACCACGTGGAAACCTATGCCGCCGCGGGCGCGGGTCACGTGAAGGCCAGCATCACGAGCGATACGATCCTCAACGACACCGTCACCGTCGACGCGGGGGCGAACGTGCAGGCCGCAACGAAAGCCACGCTTGTGGCGGACCCGGGTGACTACCTTGTTGCGCAGAGCGCAGAAGAAAACTTCTGGGGCAACGTCAACAACAACTCCACCTCGCAGCTTGCAGTGCGTGGGGTGGATACGGCCAACGCTGCGCCGCTTAAGGACCAGAGTCTCTTGACGGTCAACGGCACGGTGGAAGCGGGGCTGCTCACGAAGATGAATATCAAGATCACGGGCGTGCTGTTGCCGAGCGGCGTGCGCGCACCGGGCGGCTCCGCCTTCAACGTGACCTACGATATTGAGGGCGATGAAGAAGCCAAGCACAAAGCGAAACTCGCTGTGGGCGAACGCGCAAGCGAAACGGCTGCCTACAAGGGGATCGCTAAGAGTGATGCGAACATCTACATGAGCCGCTACCAGACGGTACAGGGCTTGATTGCAGCGTATGCGCTTGGCGGCGAAAACACCGCTACGATGCTCGCCTACAAGGCGGAGCTTGCGGCGCTTGAGCAAATCATGCTCGCTAACGGCTACGCGGAGCGCGATGACAGTGGCACCCTGCGCCCGATTGCTAGCGCGGGCGATACGTACCTGGCGATCGGTAAGCTTGCTACCTCGGGCGGTGATATTTCGATTACCGCAGGGAAGATGGCGGGTAGTGGTGCCATTAAGGCAAATGCCGCAGCGGGTATCTCGATTGTGAACGAGTCCAACGTCGGGCTCGACCTCAAGGGGCTCTCGATTGAAAGTAAGGGCGGAAACCTGACGCTTAACACCAACGATGCCACACAAACTGACCTCGCGGCCAAGGGTTTTACGGGGACGGTGAAGAGCAGCGCTAACTCTGCGGATCCGACGATTTCAGTGAGCTCGAACTCTAAGGTCGGCACGATTCGTCTCACGGGCTCGGTGACTGAGGACGGGATTACCAAGACTTACAGCAACGAAGCGGTCACCCCGAGCACGAGCGTGCTCCTTGACGGGGGGATTCTGAACCGTGCGGGCGACATTACGTTTAGCGTGCAAAAGAACATCACCTCGCTTTCGAGCGCTGGGGTGAGCGCGGCGAAGTCGCTCACGATGGACGCGGGTGGCGCGATTACGCAGAGCCACACGGCAGGGCTACAGAACATTGGTGGTGGCGTTGAGTGGCAGTACGGCTGGAAGGAAAATGAGCTGAGAAACCTCATTGCCAATGACTTGAGCAACAGCAATAACAATGCTGTGAGCTGGGGCGTGGGGCCGGGCTCCTTTAAGGGCTGGTACGCGGGTGGCGCGGTCTTTATCAATGCCGATATGCTCAATATCAACGGTACGATCCAGAGCGGTTACGCCACGTATACGCTGGGGCTTACATCAGCTGAGTTGCAGGCAGCCATCGAGCGGGTGACGACGAATTGGCTTAAATATGGCAAGCCACGGAGCTTCTCTCGCACGGGGCTCTACCAGATCAGCACCGCGGGCGCAACCACGAATAGTGGGCTCGCGAGCATGCGTGTTAACGCCTGGTACAACCCCAATACGCAGACCATTGTTGTCGAAGACATCAAAGCCAAGGGTGGCTACATCAGTCTTGTGGGTCGTATTGGTTCGACGGGCCAAGGACAGTTGATTGCGAGCTCGGGTAAGGCCGATCTCAATATCGATGCGCCGAGCTACAACGTGCAATTGGGCGCGGTGGATACGCGAGGCTCGGCGGGCACGATCAATGTGACCGATTACTCGTGGGCTGACCAACGCAGCGGTCAAGTTGCGCGCGTCTACGAGTACAAGCAAGAAGCCAATGCGCAGGGTAACTTGGTCACCAAGGCTACCTATACCGACGTCTATAAGACGGGTAAGCGCAATCCGGTGAGCATTGGCAATACGAGTTCCTTGGATATTCGTGATGGGCTGGCTTACGTCTGGACCAACGGCACGAAGAATGTCGAAGTGATTGACGAGTACTGGTACCGCCGCGGCGGTCTCTGGGGCGCGGTCACCACTGTTGACTACGCTTCGCCCGATAAGCGTACCGTGACGCAGACGGGCGCGAGTGAGCTCACGAGGGGCGCTACGCTTGTGACGGGGTACAACCTGCATGGGCAGACCTTCTGGGGCGGCGCTACGGTGGTCAGCACCGATAAGCCTGTTGTTAAAGAGTGGGAAAACCGCTGGACGAGTGGGTTCTTAGGGTGGTTTAAGCACCGCGAACTCTTTAGAAAGACCACCAAGGGCACGATGACGCTTTACACCTACGGTGTGAACGCCTCACGCGATGTGGGGGTCTCGTTTGCGGCGGGCCAAAACAAAGTGACGGTTAACGCCAAGAGCATTGCGCTCGCGGGTGACCTCACTAGCACGGGCGCTACGGTGAAGCTCACGGCTGGCACTGGCAGCATCACTGCCACGAACAGCAGCGCTCGCATTCTGGGCGCACAGAACTTGACGCTCTCGGCCACGGGCAACATTGGTTCGAGCACGCGCGCGCTCGCCTTGGCGGGCGGCACGGGCACCTTAACCCTTAACGCCACGAGTAACACCGGGAGCATTTACCTTGACGGCTCAAAGCTTGGAAGCGGCACAACGGTCGTGGGCAACCTCATTGCTGAGAAGGGCGACCTGAGCGCAACGATGCGCGGGACGATGAACCTCAGCAACGTGAGCGCGCAGAACATTCAGCTCAACTCCACCGAGGGTGGCGTGAAGGTCACATCTCTTAAGCAGAAGGTCAACCGCACGGACTCGCAGCGCTTGGATATTGATGCGCATGGGGCAGTGACGATTATCTCGAGCACGAACCTCGGTGTAGGCAAGATCGATACCCACGGCGGCGACTTGAGCATGACGGTGGCGGGCTCGCTCTATGACGCGAGCGGGCAGACGGAAAGCACGCTCGAAGCGGATCGCCGCTATCAGGGTTGGGTCACGGCTGGCCTTATTAACCAGGATGGCAGTGACGCGACGCGTGCCAAGTACGCAAGCGACGTGGAAGCTGCGCGCCAAGCGGTGCGTAGTGAGTACGACGGGTACCTTAAGCTCAAGGCTACAGAGAGCGAGAAGCTCTCCGATGCGCAGCGCACGAAGCTTGCCGCGCTCGAAGAGAAATTTGGCTCTCTCGAGGTGAGCGAAGCGTTTGCGGCGAAGTTTGAGCAAATGAAGAGCACGCTCAGCATGAGCGAAACTGAGCTTGCTGCGGCAGGCACCGAAGCACAGGCCTTTGCAAAGACCTATGCGGGCGCCACCACAGCGGGTGAAGCGCTTGCGCTTGCTGCCGCGCGCGCGGATAGCACCTCGGCACTCGCCAAGCTCGAAAACCCAGAAACCGCCTCGCACTACGGTTGGACCGCGAACGACCTGCTTTACGCAGTGTCCGATACGATCATCAATCAGCAGGCTGGGGCCACCAATGACATGCGTGAGGTGAGCAACATCTACGCGAAGAACGTCACGCTCAAGGTGAGCGGGGCGAACATCGGTAAGATGGGGCAAACCGTCACGGGTAACCTCAATAACGCGGCCGAACGTGTACTGCTCCTCAAAGAGCTCTCCAAGGCAGACGTGGGTGACTTCACCGCGGGCGACGATGGCGCGCTCTCCGTGACGCTCAAAAAGCCCGTGCAGCTCACGATGACGGGGACGCTCAACGCCGCAGCGCGCGATAACGTGTGGCTTTCTTCGCCCGAGAGCATCACGCTCGATCGGGTGAGCGCAGCGCAGAGCGTGCGTGTCATTGCCAATAGCGGCATTGAAAGCGTGGCCAACGCGATGGTGAGCGCCAAGAACATCACCTTGCGTGGCGGTACGGGGAATTTGGGTAGCGCCAATGTGCTCGATGCTGAGGGCAACGTGACGAGTGACCGTGCGATTCGCATCGTCACGAGCGAGGGTGGCTGGGCTGCGCTTTCGGGCGGCGGCACCACGAACGTGATGGGCGCTAAGAGCGATGGAACATTAGGCGACCTGACCTTCTATGCGCTTGCGGGCACGACGGTTAATGTCCGCGCGAAGAACCTCTACGCGTACACCTCGAACCCCGAAGGGATTCTCGATGCGGATAAGGTCTCCATCGATGAGCTCGGCTACATCAAGGGCGAGACGCTCAACCTCGACGTGGCTGGGGAATTCGGTCGTAGCAGCACGCAGCGTCTGCGCTTTGGTGCGGGCTCGACGGTGAACTTCACCGGCACGATCACACAGTTCTATGCGCGAGCCAAGGGCGCGGGGACGCTTACGATTGGCGGCCTTGACGCAACGGGCGCGGTGGATCTGCTCGCCGATGGCGCTGTGGCGCTTGGCGACATGAAGGGCAGCACCGTCACGGTGAGTGCCGCGGGTGACGTCACCGCTCAAGGGAACCTCGCCTCGCGCACAGGCGCACTCTCGCTCTCGAGTACGGGCGGCGCAGTCACGGTGGCTGCGGGCTCTGAGCTCGATGCGAAGACCACACTGACGCTTGCGGCCGAAGGGGGTGAACTCTCGGTGTTGGGCGGCGAGTCGCTCGCCAAAGAAAATATCCACGCCACCGACGCGGTGACGCTCAAGGGTACGAGTGTGCTCGCCACGGGCGGCTGGATTAAGAGCGACGCGGGTGCGGTAACGCTTGAAGCGACCGACACGAGCGCGGGTCAGGTCTCTGCAGAGAACCTCAAGGCTGAGGCTGCGGGTGACGTGACGCTCATCAGCGCCAAGGATGTGCTTGCTACGAGCTCCGCGTTCAAGAGCACGAGCGGCAACCTCGTCTTTGATACGACGGGTAACGTCAACGTGGAGGGCTCTAGCCTTGAAGCCTCGAGCATTACGCTTGAGAGCGAAACGGGTAGCATTAACGCCAAAGACGCGACGATCAGAAGTGGCGCTGCAGCGACGATCAGCTCAGGCCTTGGGGTGAACCTTGAAGGCGCAGCCGTGAGTGCAACGTCGCTCTCGCTCACAAGCGGCGCGGATATCGCTGCT
Source organism: uncultured Sutterella sp. (assembly GCA_902463725.1). Lineage (GTDB taxonomy): Bacteria > Pseudomonadota > Gammaproteobacteria > Burkholderiales > Burkholderiaceae_F > Sutterella. Next base: position 326,812 of record CABQGK010000001.1, read on the forward strand.
AAGGGCCTTGTTGCCTCGCTCGGTACGGGCGAGATGGAAGTCTCGAGCACGGGTGAAACGGTGCTTGAAAACGCAGAGCTCACCGCAGCTAGTGTGACAGCGACCGCTGCAGGCACGCTCAACGTGGCGGGTGCCACGCTCACGAATGCGGCCGCCACGATCAAGAGCGCTGGTGCGGATATTGCCGCCACGGGCCTCAAGGTTGTGAACGGCAAAGCCACGACCCTTGACGCCGCCACGAGCGTGGCGCTTGATAGTGCCAATATTGCGGCTACGTCGCTAGACGTGGATGCGCGTGGCGCTGAAGGTGCCTTGACGGCGGAAAACCTCGTTGCAACCACCACGGCTGACACCAGTCTCTCTGGTGTGGGTAGCGTGACGGCCAACAGTGCGGCGATTACCGCTAAGAACGCCGAGCTCACTGGCGTGGGTACGCTGACTGCTCATAACGTCAAGCTCACCACCACGGCGGGTAAGAGCACGCTGAAGTCGACGGGTAGCACCGTCGATATGTCGGGCGCTGAGACGCTCGTGAAGGCTGCCGAGCTTGACGCTCTGGCGCATGGCACGTTGACTGCGACGAACGCACAAATCGAGGGCGCTGCCGCGACGATCAAGAGCACGGGTGCGGATATTGCCGCCACGGGCCTCAAGGTTGTGAACGGCAAAGCCACGACCCTTGACGCCGCCACGAGCGTGGCGCTTGATAGTGCCAATATTGCGGCTACGTCGCTCGATGTGGATGCGCGTGGCGCAGCTGGCGCTTTGACGGCGACGAACCTCGTTGCAAGCACGACGGCTGACGCAAGTCTTTCGGGTGCGGGTAGCGTGACGGCCACGGGCGCGGCGATTACCGCGAAGAACGCCGAACTCATAGGTACTGGTGCGCTGAGCGCTCAAAACGTCAAGCTCACTACCACAACGGGTAAGAGCACCGTGAAGTCGACGGGTAGCACCGTGGACATGTCGGGCACTGGCACGCTCATTAAGGCTGAAACGCTTGAAGCCGAGGCGCACGGCACGTTGACTGCGACCAACGCACAAATCGAGGGCGCTGCCGCCACGATCAAGAGCGCCGCTGCGGATATCGCCGCCACGGGTCTTAAGGTTGTGAACGGTCAGGCGACGACTATCGCTGGCAAGACTGGCGTGGTGCTTGATCGTGCTCAGGTGGGCGCAGCCTCGCTCTCTGTCACAACGACGGGTACGGGTGCTGACATTAGCGCAGCTGGGCTCTCCTCGAACACCACGGGTGATACGACGTTGAGCTCAAGCGATGCCATCAATGCCAACGGAGCGGAAATTACCGCCGCGAACGCCGAGCTCACTGGCGTGGGCGCGCTGACGGCTCAGGGTGTCAAGCTCACCACCACGGCGGGCAAGAGCACGCTGAAGTCGACGGGTAGCACCGTCGATATGTCGGGCGCTGGAACGCTCGTGAAGGCTGCCGAACTTGACGCTCTGGCGCATGGCAAGCTGACTGCGACGAACGCAGAGATCCAAGGCGCTGCCGCCACGATTAAGAGCGCTGCTGCGGATATTGCCGCCACGGGTCTTAAGGTTGTGAGCGGCAAGGCCACCGTCATTGACGCTGCCACAAGCGTGGCGCTTGACAATGCCAACATTGCGGGCACGTCGCTTGATGTGGACGCGCGTGGCGTAGCTGGCGCTTTGACGGCGACGAACCTCGTTGCAAGCACGACGGCTGACGCAAGTCTTTCGGGTGCGGGTAGCGTGACGGCCACGGGCGCGGCGATTACCGCGAAGAACGCCGAACTCATAGGTACTGGTGCGCTGAGCGCTCAAAACGTCAAGCTCACTACCACAACGGGTAAGAGCACCGTGAAGTCGACGGGTAGCACCGTGGACATGTCGGGCACTGGCACGCTCGTGAAGGCCGCCGAACTTGAAGCGCTGGCGCACGGCACGTTGACTGCGACGAACGCAGAGATCCAGGGCGCTGCCGCCACGATCAAGAGCACCGCTGCGGATATTGCCGCCACGGGTCTTAAGGTTGTGAACGGCAAAGTCACGACCATTGACGCCGCCACGAGCGTGGCGCTTGACAGTGCCAACATTGCGGCTGCCTCGCTAGATGTGGATGCACGTGGCGCAGCTGGCGCTTTGACGGCGACGAACCTCGTTGCCACGACGGCTGGGCTCACTGCGCTTGATGCAGCAGGTAGCCTCGATATGTCGGGTGCTAGCACGCATCTCACTGCTGCGACGCTCACGGCCACGGCTGCGGGTACGCTCACAGCCACAGGTGCCACCGTCGATGGCGCTGCCGCCACGATCAAGAGCACCGCTGCGGATATTGCCGCCACGGGCCTCAAGGTTGTGAACGGTCAGGCGACGACTATCGCTGGCAAGACTGGCGTGGTGCTTG
>CABQGK010000002.1 GCA_902463725.1 uncultured Sutterella sp.
CGGCTTTCCTTCAAAGTGCGAACTTCGTAAGTTTTTTGAGCCCTCTTATTGAGACTCTCAACCTGCCGATGTTCACACTTATCGGTTCGTTGAATTCAAATTTTTTAAGATCAACTCTTCGTAGTGAAGAGAAAAAGCATTTTACAGAAGCTTTTTCGTTTTGTCAAGGTTAACTGTTTTGTTTTTTTCAATTCAGTTTCTTGACGCCCTCACTGCGAGGTGAGGGGTTGAATTATGTCGTGCCAAAGAGACTTTGTCAAGGATGTTCAAAAAAATACCAAATATAAGGTATCTTCCAAGACCGATCCCGTCACTTAGCGATTCAAGATATCGGTAATGTTCATCTTGAGTAAGGGCGAGGCACGACGGCTAATTTCGTCATCAATAAGTCGCTTAGCAAGGTTGGTAAGCGAGTCTTGTAGGCCGTTTCTGGGATCAGAGAGTAGCAACTTCATAGCGGGCTTCGAGCACTTCTGTACAACAAGCGTCGACAATGCTTTCTGCGCCTTCGTCTCAACACCATTGACCGTAGCATCCTTAATCACCTGCACCTTCTTCGCCGCATCTGTGCGTGAAAGCGTCACATAGGCCCACTGGATAAGAGACTCTTTGTCGCTGCTTGTTGCATTGCTGTGAAGACATTCGGCAAGACTGTCGCTTGCTGCCGAAGCATACGCAGCACCTAACGGCGCCGCAAGCATTGCAAAAGCCAAGGTAGAAGATATGAGAAGTTTGCGCATAATACTTTCCTAAGGATCAGGATGAAAGTAGCGTCAGTGTAGTCGGTTTTCGCTACAAAAGCAGTGTCGAAACACCTGTAGCAACGGCTCTACACAAATTGAAAGCAGGCTAGAGCCGCGGACGCCAGCTCGCCCTGCCACGGCACGAGAACCGCCGATGCATCGCTCAATCGGAATAGTTGACTTGTTGGGCGTGCCTCGCGCGAAAAAGCGAAAAAGGCCAGAATCTCTCACTCTTTCAACGGTTCATCTCAGTAAATTCAAGAAACACAGAATCCATGTCGTTTCGTTATTGAAAAATAACCATATATTTTTCAATGCTTTAGAAACTCTGTTGTAAAAAAAGTGAGCCACCCATCCGTTGTAAAAAACACCGTATGAGGCTGACTTTTTTACAACGCAGAACCATTTTGGAGTTTTGCCACAAAAAACGCTGAAGTCAGGATACAGGAAAAAATCCCTAAAATTCAAGCGTTTACGATTGATAGCAAAAGAGGTAGAACCTTTCGATCCTACCTCTTTTACGGTTTTGGTTGCGGGGGAAGGATTTGAACCTCCGACCTTCGGGTTATGAGCCCGACGAGCTACCAGGCTGCTCCACCCCGCGGCAATTCTGTCGTCGTAAACACAGTGCTGTGTTTGTTGAGGTTTTGAATGTTACACAGGTTTTTCCAGTCTGTCAAGGGTTTTCCCTAAAAAAAGCAAAAAAAATTCCAAGATGATCTATAAGTTATTGATTTTTATGAAAAATTACTCAAGTTAACAATGGCCCTTGCGTTTTGCCCACCCGAGCATAGCTCGCCACTCACAAGTTCCGCTTCGCGCTAGCCACTATTTGACAGCGTTCCTTACTTGCTATATGGTCTAGCCATGGCACGCGCCTTAGTCTGTGCGCTTTTCTCAAAAGCACAGCACAGAGTCTTTGTGGCGTGCAGATTTCCGCAAAGCTTTCCATCTCTATGCCTTTTTATAGTCCATTAGAGCCGCCGATTGTTGAAGCTAAGGACATCGAGCTCGTCAAAGCCAACATCTCCCGCATGACTTCGGGAGCCACTACGGGTACTGCTAATGCAGAATTTGTTGTGGGAGCCATTACGCGTGGCATGACCCCAGAGCTCGTCGAACTAGGCTACACATACGGTGTCATGCCTTGGCCATCACTTGAGCAAGTGCGTGACCATCTCTATCCTTGGGGGCGTGTCTCACTCTGTACCTGTCTATTCACTAACGAGGTTCACTTGACGCAGAGTTTCAAAAAACGCGTCCGTGATGCGTTAGCCCATCACTACGAGGGACAGACACTGACAATTGAACTCGACACGCACTATGAAGGCCTCGTCGATACCATCGCCGACCACTATCACTTTTCGCAATATGGGACGTGGCTCAGTAACGAGATGAAAAAGTGTTGGAAACAAGTCCATTCACAAGGGCTCACACACGGCATCTCCGTCAGTATCGGAGGGAGACTCGCAGGGGGGCTACTCTTTGGTAGTAAGGGCGCCATGCTCTATGGAGAGAGCGCCTTTAGCTGGCGCGCTGATACCAGCAAACTCGCTCTACTAGCGCTTTGTGCTATCGGTCGTGTGTACAGCATGCCATTGGTGGATTGCCAGGTGGCCTCACCTTTTGTCAACAGTTTCCGCCCCGTACGTTTAACCTGGGACGACTACCTCAAGGCTCAACAGGCTGCCGTCAATCGCCCGTCGATCGATTGGCAGAGCGTGCCGCGCGAGCTCACCGAGGTGATTGCTAAAGCCTTCCCCTCGTTAACGCCTCGACCCGCCTCGTGTACGCCTCGTCAGCCTCTCAAAGAGAACGGTTCGACCTTTGAAATTCTGTTCGGCTCCGATTCTGGCGACGACGCCAATTCGGAGACTCCCCCGAGAGAAAACGAAAAAGATCAGCCTAACGCCGACAAAGACGAAGATGAGGTACACGTAGAAGGGGGACTCTCCTTGGTTGAGTTTGGCGATCGAGAATTAGTCTTGCCCGTGATTGGTAGACGGTGCAGTTATTTTCACGACCGACACGCTCGCTTTGAGATATTCAATTTCCCCCCTGGGGACAATCCTGAAGTCAATTCGCAGGTCTACAGCCTCGCGAGCATTTTCGGCTTTCGCCGAGAAGTGAATTTTATGTCGCGCCCCGTTTGTCGCGATTGCCAGCGTTGCGTCTCCACACGCGTGGATGTGCAGTGTTTCCAACTCACAGAAAGTATGCGTCGCATACTGAAACGCAATAGCGATCTGATTGCGGAGCTGCGACCTGCCACAGAGGTCACCGATGAATACTGGGATCTCTACCAGCGCTACATGGCTGCTCGGCATGCCAACAGCCACATGAATGACTTCACGCGAGACGATGTCAACAGTATTCTCTTTAGTGGCTCGGTAATCAGCTATGCGCTTGAAATCCGAACCTCTAAAAGTGCGTCGAATCCAAACCAGCTCTTGATGGTTTGTATAATTGACCAGCTCGACAACGCGCTCAGTGCGGTCTACAACTTTTATGACCCCGACTATGAGAAGCGGAGTTTGGGCACGTTTGGTATCCTAACGGAAATCCACTTTGCCGAACGCATGAATCTCGCCTACCTCTATCTAGGTCACTGGCTTAAGGATTTTGCCGGCATGGATTACAAGCGCCACTACCGTCCTTTGACGGTTTTTGTCGGGCAGCGCTGGATGGATATTGACGATTACCTCCAAACCGATCCCGACGCCAATACTGGTGCGCCAAGCACTGATCGATAAACTTACTGAGACATCATGCTCTACTCCCTCTGTCGCCGCGTGCTGTTTTCACTGCAGCCTGAAACAGCTCATAACCTCACCATGGCTAATCTCAATTGGGCCGTCCATTTGGGATTGCACAAATTGCTCACGCACATGCCCGACGAAAATCCCGTGCATGTGATGGGATTGCGTTTTCCTAACGCAGTGGGGCTGGCGGCAGGCATGGACAAAGACGGCATTCGCGTCAGTGCCTTTGGAGCACTAGGGTTTGGCCACGTTGAAATCGGCACCATCACCCCACTGGCTCAGCCTGGCAATCCCAAGCCACGTTGCTTTAGAGTGATTCCTGCCAAGGGCATCATTAACCGTATGGGCTTTAACAATCAGGGCGCAGAGCAAGTGCTACGGAATTTGCGTAGTGCTGCGGCCTTCCGTCTGCGTGGGGGCATTCTCGGTATCAATATTGGCAAGAACGCCATCACACCGATCGAAAATGCCCTCTCCGACTATGAAAAAGGGCTCGATGCGGTGTACGACCATGCTGACTATATTGCGATCAACATCTCCTCGCCCAATACAAAGAATCTGCGTCAACTGCAGAGCGAAGAGCATTTTGAACATCTCGTGAGTGGCATAGTCAAACGCCGTGAAGCACTCAAGGCTGATCGCGCAGGCAAGCACGTGCCCATTGCTGTGAAACTAGCTCCTGATCTCGACAACGATGACATTCTGCGCTGCGTCGACGTGCTCATGGACAAAGGCATTGATGCCGTGATTGCTACCAATACCACCATTGCCCGTAACCGTGTCGAGGGGTTGCCGAATGCAACCGAAACGGGTGGACTCTCAGGTGCGCCACTGCGCGAACGCTCCACGGAAGTCGTGCGACTCATCGCAGAACATGTTCGCGGCGCCCTGCCAATCATCGCTTCGGGCGGTGTGATGACGGCAGAGGATGCCGTGGAAAAAATCGAAGCCGGCGCAAAGCTGGTGCAGCTATACACCGGCTTCATTTATCAAGGTCCTGCTCTCATAGCAGATTGTTCAGAGGCTATCGCCCGTTATCGGGCCGCCCACGAGGCTCAAGACAAATAACGTCACCAGCCCCAAACACTGAACCCTGCGCCGTGAGAGTCACATGAGAGCTCACGGCGCTTTTCTTTTTTATCACCGTTCGTTTTGTTGAACCTCTATTTGGAGAGTTACTATGCCACGCATTTTTGTTGCCCTACCCCTTCCCCATGATGCTTGCGATGCACTTGCCCGGGATGCGAAGGCACTCTCCCGCTATGACATGCTCGCACGGTTTACGCCGAGTACGAACCTGCACATCACCCTTGCCTTTCTGGGCGAGGTGCCAATGCTGAAAGCGCAACGACTATCTGCTGCGCTGCGCCCGCTGTCTCGTGTGTTGCCGCGAGAAATTTCCCTCGGTCGGCTCGGACTCTTTGAGCGAACACGCGTGCTTTGGGCGGGGTTGACACCCGCTGAGTCGCTTGATGCGCTCGCCCAAGAGGTGCGTCGCATCCTCGACGAGATGGAACTCAATTACGATCGTAAGCCCTTTAAGGCGCACATCACACTTGCCCGCAACTGGCGTAGACCGCTGCCGTATGTCACGCTCCCAGCGCGCTCCTTTAGACTCACGCCGCCCATTGTGCTTGCAAGTGATATTGATCAACGTACCAATCAAGTGCGCTATCGCCAAATCTATTGATCGTTAGTGCGCACAGCACCTGCCTCGGGCTCTGCACACGTCCATGGAAAGTCGTGTGCAGAGCCTCGCTTGAGGACAAACAACGTTCAAATGATGGACACTGCGCATTCCGCTAGACGGAAAAACTAAGTCATATTTAGTACAATGTCCGTCAAGCGCTGATCAGCGGCTTGCGGCGACCCCATTTGCCAGCCTGAGCTGCGCGTGGTTTTTTTGCCCGTCATCGCGGAATGCAAACGTCAAAAGGACTGCGTCCCCCTCCTCACCTTCAACAAGAGCATCATGCACGAAGTACCTGTCCGTCCAGCCTTCTGGAACATCCCGCTATGGGGTGAAATTGGTGTCTATATTCTCGGCCTTGCCGCCCTCGCCGTTCTCATTTGGGGCATTGTTCTGAATGTACAGCTGTGGCGAAAAAAGCGAACCTTCTCCCCCAGCACTCAAGCGGGCATGCGTTGGCGCTCGGTACTCGCAGCAGCCTTTGGACAGAAGAAAATTCGAGAAACCTCAATGGGCCGTGCGCACTTCTACCTTGCTTGGGGTTTCTTTTTACTGTTTTGCGGTACAGCCCTGGGCACCATTGACTGGGACGTTGGCCACTATGTGTTTGGCAATCAATTTCTCAAGGGTAATTTCTACCTTGGCTACAAACTCGTACTAGACCTCGCGGGTCTCGCCGTGCTTATCACGCTTGCACTCGGGGCGGTACGCCGTGCAAAAAGTAGCACCCTTCCAAAAGACAGTCGTTGGAGCATCGGCTACGCCTCGCTTGCCGCGATTGTCGCCAGTGGCTTTCTCGTCGAAGCTCTGCGACTTGCGGCCTCTCAACCCGCTTGGAGCGCATTCTCTCCAGTAGGGCATCTCATTGCGAAGGGACTACTCGCTGCAGGGCTCACCCCAGACGCGCTACAGAGCTGGCACACAGCAATTTGGGTTGGGCACGGTCTTATCTCGCTTGCCTTTGTTGCTGCGATCCCCATCACGATTTATGCACACATCTACCGCACAAGCACGCACCTATGGCGCGTTGCAGGTAACCCCCTCGTTAACATTGCCAAAATCGACAATATCGAAGAGCAAGAGAGCTTTGGCATTTCCAAGTTCTCACAGTTCAGTGCGCAGGATCGACTCGCCATGGACGCTTGCACGGAGTGTGGTCGTTGCAACGATGCGTGCCCTGCCGTGCGTGCCGGTACGCCGCTAAAGCCACGCGAACTTCTTGTGAAGTTGCGCGATCGGATGCACGCCGAAGATAACGCGGGGCTTGACGAAGCAGAGGTTAGTGAACTCATCAGCCGAGATGAGCTATGGAGCTGTACGACCTGTGGCGCGTGCGCTCGGGCGTGCCCCGCAGAGATTCCCTTGCCCGAGATGATTGTCGCCATGCGTCGACATCTCGCGCTCGAAGAAGGGGCATTCCCCGAAGGGGTTGCCACCGCACTCGAAAATACTGCGAGCGTTGGTAACCCATGGGGGCTTGACCCCTATGAACGTCTCGACTGGGCAAAGGATCTCGATGTGCCACTTGCTGAACCTGGCAAGCACATCGACGTTCTGTACTGGGTAGGGTGCGCGGCGTCGTACGATCGACGCACACAAAAAGTGGCGCGTGCCATGATCAAACTCCTTAAAGCGAGCGGCACTTCCTTTGCCATCATGCAGGAGGAACGCTGCCACGCAGAGTTTGCCCGCCGTATGGGCGAGGAATACCTCTTCCAAACTGCAGCCGAGGAAAACATCGGCAACTTTGCGCAATACAGTTTCGATCGCATTCTCACGGCCTGCCCGCACTGCTTTAATACGTTCGCAAACGAGTACCGCGCTTTTGACAATTTCCCCTATCCCGTTGTCTCGCACACTGTTTGGCTGCAAGAGCAATTTGAGGCTGGTCGTCTGCCGCGCCCCAAGCAGGATGACCAACCTGTGGTCTACCATGATCCCTGCTACCTCGCGCGCATGAACGGGATTGTTGAGGCACCCCGTGCTGCGCTCGCTCACGTAACCCGTGAACTTCGCACCCCGCAGGAAAGCGGCACCCGCACATTCTGTTGCGGTGCAGGTGGTGGGCAGATGTGGAGCGAAGGCAACGTCGCCAAGCGCGTCAATATCATCCGCCTCAAAGACCTGCGTGCGACGGGCGCCGAGCGTGTCGCAGTGGCCTGCCCGCATTGCCTTACGATGCTTGAAAGTGCTCGCTCCGTGGATCCCGAGGCCGCTAACAGCTCGATTCGCGATATTGCTGAACTTGTCGCCGATGCCCTTGACGCCGCACAAAGCGAGGAGCCTCATCATGAGTAGTAACTCAGGCATGATGCATAAGCGCCTCAGCTCCCTACTCGATGTACTCGCAGGAGAGGCCTATGGTCTCAGCCTCTCCGAAATTGCTCGCCGTACAGCGCTACCGGTGACCACTGCGCATCGACACCTACACTGGTTGGCTGATGAGCAACTAGTGCAGATGACCAGTGATGGGCGATGGACGCTCGGGCTTAAGCTCTTTGAACTCGGGATGCAAGTCCCCGCCCGAACGATGCTGCGTAAGGTGGCGATGCCCGAGATGCGAGCGCTCCTAGCGGTGAGCTCTCGCCGCGTCCTCCTCGCGGTTCCCTACGGCGATAGCATCCTTTTTGTAGAAGAGTGCTCCCCCATGGAAGCGGGCAGCGAATCTCGTCTCGGGCTGAGTGCGCCGATGCATCTTTCTGCAGCCGGTAAGCTTTTTCTCGCGGATATGAATCCCACAGCACTACGAAGCTATGTGCAGCGCACAGCCCTTGCGGGCGGCACAGAGCATAGTCTCAAAAGCATGGACGGGCTGCTCGTGCGCATCGGACGGATTCGTGAATTTGGCTGGGCCATTGAGCGCGGCGAATGGCAAGAAGGCGTTGTGTGCGTGGCCGCTCCCTTGGTGCTACGGCAGCGCTTAGTCGGTGCCCTAGCGCTCGAAGCAAGCATGCGCAGCGACATTGCACACAAAGACATCGAAGAACTCATTGCCTCCGCTCGCCGAATCAGCCTAGCCCTAGAAGGCTAAAAAAACATGGCTCCAACTTCACAGAAAAGGATGTTGGAGCCATTTTGTTTTCAGTGTGCGCGTCTAGAAGAGTTCGTAGGGTAGCGCGGTATTGAACTGACGGTCAATGCGATTTTCGTTTTCCACGAAATGCTTCATACTCGTCATATCCGCTGCACGCTGTGTGTTGTTAGGCGAGTCAAGCACCACCATCACCACACGACGGTCCCCCACCTCACTCTGCACCACCATGCATCGGCCAGCCGCCGTGGTAAAGCCCGTCTTCTGAATACCAATATTCCAGTTCGGGTCGCCAATTAAGCGATTCGTCGTGTGCATATTAAGCACGTAGCGCCCAGCTCGGAGCTGCGCAGCCGACATGGTAGAGGCCTCACGGATATCTTTGTACTCGTAGGCTGCTGCCACAAGCTTCGCTAAATCGCGAGCGGTCGAATGGTTTCGATTATCGAGCCCAGTGGGATCCGCAAAGAACGTATCCTCCATACCCAAGCGGCGCGCCGTCACATTCATCTGGTTAATAAACCAGCTCAAACCCTCGGGCGTTGTACGCGCAAGCGCATGCGCCGCACGATTGTCACTACTCATGAGCGCGGCTTTGAGTAGTTCGCTACGGCGCATGACCATGCCACTTCTGAGCTTAGAACTTGCACGGCTCGAGAGATAGTCTTCACGCGTGATCTTCACCGACTCGGCCATATTGACGCCACTCTCTGCAATAACCAGCGCGGTCATCAGCTTTGTCACGGAAGCAATCGGTAGCGCAACATCGGCATTCTTTTTGAAGAGCTCCTCACCCGTGTCTTGGTCAACAATGTACGCAACGGAGCTACCCAAGTCGAGCGGATCATTGGTATCACGCAATCCTGCCAACATGGCCTGAGAGGGACCGCGATAGATTGGGCGACGCGCGCGCTTTGCCGCCACGCGTTTTCCGCCGCGAGCTTTTTTCGCTACGCTACGAGAGCTGCTAGCTTTGGCCACTGTGCGTTTCGTTGACGCACTCGCTTTCGAAGTGCTCCGACGAGCCGATGATGCGCTTGCTGCTTTTTTTACAGTGGATTTAGAGGACTTGGTCGCTGCGCTTTTTGCTGCAGACTTTTTGGTGGTTTTCGCTGTCACGGTTTTTTGTGCGGCCCACACTGGAGTGGAAACGGCCACAGGAAGCACGCTCAACGCGGCCCCGACACCGATCGAGAGAAAAAATCGTTGCCAATGAAGCATGATCGACACCCTTTGCCAGAAAGTGCGATTGAAGAGAAAGACCTGACATCCAAGACGTCCGATTGACCAAACCTCCCCAATCGGAAATGTGCCACGCGCGCTAAACACCATGCACCATGGGCTGAGGGACACAAGAAAGCACAAGGATGAAATTTTATTTTAACGAATGACGGTATCTCTCCCAATAAGATTTACATTTTTTATTTCAACGGAAGGACTGTTATTTCAGTCCTTCCGTTGCAGAGCGCCCGTTTAGAACGATTTAGTTACACTCCCATTCCTAAGCAGTACGGGAAATCCCGCATTAGAGATGTTCAATCATGCTCCAAACCCTTTCTAAACGTTTCACGCTCACTGGCATCGGCGTACGTAACTGCTGAGCAAAGAGCGAGACACGCAACTCCTCGAGCATCCAAGCGAAATCCTCCAAGCGCGGATCCTCTTGACCGCGACGTGCCGCCACGGCCCGGCGCCACTTTTCTCGAAGTCGTTCAATGTCCTGCTGACGCGAGAAGTCACGCATGGGATCATCGCGATAGCGATCTAGTCGCCACTGAACTGCCTTGAGGTAGCGCGGGTAGTGTTGCAGCTGACTGAGCGGGACCTTTTCCAAAAAACCTGGCCGCAGAAGCCACTTGAGCTGATCGGTGACATCATCGACCACGGTCTTAATATCGTTGAGCCGCTTGAGTTTTCCCATAATGGGGGCGGCTTCGGCGACGATCGTCGTCAGCAGTCGCACAACTTCACCTGCAACGAGCGTCAGCCGTCCCTTGACATCCTCTCGGCGAGCCGCAAAGTCAGCAGCATTCGTCGGCAATGGCTCCGCGAGCGCCGTAGAAAGTAGCGCACAATTCACCACCGCTGCGGCGACCGTATCAATCGACTCAAAGAGCTTATCGAGCCCAGGGACAGTGGCTGCCTGCATTTGCACGCGCCCCAAGTCGCGCAGACTACGCTCAACAAAACGCACTTGCTCCTTGAGCACCAATCGAAAGAGTCGAATAAGCCCGCGACGATGCTCGCGGCGCGCCTCGTTTGGATCATCAAAGACTTCAAGCGCACACGCCTCGCCCTTATCCACTAGCGCTGGGTGACCGATGAGCGTCTGTCCACGGCGGTTAATTTCCATGAGCTCTGGCAACTCTCCGAAGGTCCAGTCTGTCACCATGTCCTCTAGGTCGGCAGCAACCGTGGCATCCTGCTGCGCCACCGCTTTGAAAGTTTCCTGCGCCTGTGCGCCGAACTCGGCTCTGAGCTGCGCGAGGTTACGCCCCATCGCAATCTGTCGGCCCGACTCGTTGACAATTTTGAAATTCATAATGAGGTGCGCGGGCAACTGCTCAAGCTTAAAGTCCGAAGGGCTGCAAGGCACCCCAGTCTGCTCACGCACGTCCATGGCGAGCGCCTCCAGAAAGCCCTTGGGCTGCGCCGTGCCTTCGGCCGTGCGCAAGAAAAAGCCCTGAGCAAAGTCCTGCACCGGCACACAGTGACGGCGGATTTTCTGCGCAAGCCCCTTGAGCAGCACTTGAGCCTTTTCCTTGACCATCCCCGGTACGAGCCACTCGGCCTGCACAGGATCGATCTGGTTGAGTGCGTAAAGCGGCACGGTGAGGGTAACACCATCGCGCGGGCTCCCTGGCTCAAAGTGATAGTTAAGCGCCATGCTCACACCCGCCATTTCCATGGTCTTGGGGTAGTAGCGGTTGGTGACGCCACTCGCATCGTGTCGCATAAGCGCTTCGCGCGTCATCATGAGGGATTGCTCAGCCGCTTTTCCACCCTTTTTAAGCCATGAAAGGAGCGAGCGTGTGTTTGCCACCTCGGCTGGAATCACCCCGTCGTAGAAGCTAAATTGCAGTTCATCATCGACCAAGACGTCAGGGCGACGCGTCTTATGCTCGAGGTCTTCAATCTCACGAATGAGCCGTTGGTTGTGCTGATAAAAGGGCGCTTGCGCATCCCAGTTCCCTGCCACTAGAGCCTCTCGAATAAAGAGCTCACGAGAGAGCGCCAAATCATGCGGTTCAAAACTCACCGAGCGTCCCTGATAAATCGTAAGCCCATAGAGCGTGCCGCGCTCGGCTGCCATGACCTCACCACGGTGCTTCTCCCAGTGCGGTTCACTCCAACTGCGCTTAATGAGGGAGCCTGCTGCGGCTTCAATCCAATCCGCCTCAATGTCGGCAACGCAGCGGGCATAAAGGCGCGTGGTTTCCACGAGCTCCGCAGAAAGCACCCAGCGACCACCTTTTTTCGCGCGCACGCTCCCTGGCCAAATCCAAAACTTAATCGAATGCGTTCCCAAATAGGGGGGCGCACGGAAATCACTTTCCACCGCTTTGGAGCCAATGTTGCCGAGTAGCCCCGAGAGTAGCGCACGATGCACCTGCTCATAGGTGCCTGGCGCCGTATTTCGACGCCAGCCGAGCTCAGCAGTCAGCTCAGAGAGCTGTTGCTGCACATCACGCCACTCACGCAGCCGTCTTGGTGAGAGGAAATGCCGCTTGAGATCCTGCTCAAATCGGCGGTTGCTTTCCTTATTAGCCTTCGCCTCAGCCACCCAGCGCCAAAGCTTCACGTAGGAGAGAAAGTCGCTACGCTCGTCAGCAAACGCTCGATGCGCTTCGTCGGCCGCTTGCTGCGCATCTAGCGGGCGCTCCCGAGGATCCTGCACTGAAAGACCCGAGCAGATAATCAGTACCTCGTCCAAGCACCCAAACTTATGCGCTTCAAGCAGCATCCGTGCAAGTCGCGGATCCACAGGTAGCCGAGAGAGCTCTCGCCCAATACGTGTGAGCTCCCCAGCATCATTAACTGCATCGAGCTCATTTAAAATCGCGTACCCGTCTGCAATCGCCTTATTGGGCGGAGCCTGCACAAAGGGAAAATCGCGCACGTCCCCTAGCTTCAACGCCATGGCGCGCAAAATCACAGCGGCCAAGTTTGAGCGCACAATCTCTGGATCGGTAAAAGGCGCACGCCGCGCAAAATCCTCTTCACTATAGAGCCGAATACAGATACCGTCGCTTACGCGACCGCAACGCCCAGCGCGCTGGTTCGCGCTTGCTTGGCTGATGGGCTCAATTTGCAGTTGTTCGACTTTGCTACGGTAGGAGTAGCGTTTAATACGCGCTAAGCCAGTATCCACCACAAAACGAATGCCCGGCACCGTAATCGAGGTCTCGGCCACATTCGTCGCCAAAATGATGCGACGCGCACCCGAAGGGCGGAAAATCTTGGCTTGTTCCGCAGCGCTTAACCGAGCAAAGAGCGGGAGGATTTCTGTGGAGGGCGGACGTCGCTTGCGTAGCACATCAGCCGCCTCACGAATTTCTCGCTCGCCAGGTAAAAACACCAACACATCACCGCACCCGGCGCTCTCACATTCACTGACCGCGTCATCGATCGCCTCCATGAGCGTCTTATCATCCTCTTCATCGACATCGTCGAGCGGACGATAGCGAATCGCAACGGGATAAGTGCGCCCAGAAATGGTAAAGATGGGAGCGGCTCGCCCATTCTCCGAAAAGTGCTCGGCAAAGCGCTCCGCATCGATCGTCGCCGAAGTCACAATCACCTTGAGCTCTGGGCGCTTTTGCAAAAGGCGCTTTAAGTAGCCGAGCAAAAAGTCGATATTGATGGAACGTTCATGCGCCTCGTCGATGATGATCGTGTCGTAGGCCTTGAGCATCGGATCGTTCTGCGTTTCAGCAAGCAAAATCCCATCGGTCATGAGTTTGATGGATGCGCCAGGGTCCGTATGATCCGTAAAGCGCACTTTGTAACCCACCACCGTGCCCAACTCTGTATTGAGCTCTTCGGCAATGCGTGCGGCAATTGAGCTTGCTGCAATACGACGCGGCTGCGTATGTGCGATCATCCCTAATTCACCTCGCCCCGCCATGAGGGCGATTTTCGGCAGCTGCGTCGTCTTCCCTGAGCCCGTCTCGCCACAAACAATAATCACACGGTGACGGCGAATCGCCTCGGCAAGCTCGGCGCCATGCTCAGAGACTGGTAGCCCAGGCGTGAGTTCAAACGGGGGCACAGGGGTACGTCGCTGCGCGTAACTCAGCGCACGTTTCTGTTGTGCGGTGCTGCGTTCGGCCTTTGCCCGACGATCAGGTGAGCGCTCTTGCGCGTCACGCGCCTCGGGCGAGCGCTGGGGCGCTCGACGGTTATGCTTGTGTCTTGACGCTTCAGAGGCGCCCCGCTGCTGAGAATGCTGCTCGCCTCGCTTGGCGGAGGCGCGATCGGCAGCCGCGTCCGCACCCTCGCGTACTTGCGCGGCGGCGTTCGTGCCCCGCTCGCGAGCACCTTGGTCGCTCGGAGCGGTTGTGCGCTCTGGAGCGCCCCCAGCGCGACTGCTATGAGAGGTTTGCGCTTTTTTCGATTTACTTAAGCGGAAAGAGGCACCACTTTTCATGGCCGCATCGGCCAATGCACTACCAAAACCCCCTTTGGGCGCAAAAGCGGCTGCAGAAATGCGATCATCCGTCACTGCCACAGACTGCGCCGCAGCCTGTGCGGCTTTTTTCTTGAGGGTTACGCGTTTTTTTTCCTCTTCCTCGGCACGCTCACGCGCTTGTTTTTCTCGCGTGGCATTAACCGCTTCCTCAACGCTATCTTTAACTTTCTGAAACGCTGCAAAGAGCGCTCTATCCGACATCTCTTACTAATCCTTTAGAGCAAAAACGCCGTCCCCAACGGGCTATACCGTGGCTTCAAGCAAACGGGTACAATGTAGGCAAAATCCACAACCCAATCGTTGTTACGAGGCCGCCACTGCGGGAGTCCTCCGCGACACGCGTTGCGGCCCTATCAGGAGATATGAATATGGCCCGTATGGTTCACTGTATCAAACTCAATAAAGAGGCCGAAGGCCTCACGTATCCGCCGTTTCCTGGCGAACTTGGCAAGCGCATCTGGCAGCACGTCAGCAAAGAGGCTTGGGACGAATGGATTCGCCTGCAGACCATGATGGTTAACGAATACGGACTTAACCTCGCGGATCTCTCTGCGCGCCAGCAGTTGCAAAAGCAGTGCGAACGCTACTTCTTCGAAAACGCCGAAGGCGTGCAAGTCCCCGAGATGTATCGCCCAATCGAAAAATAAGCGGCGCAAGCGTCTCTGCGTGATTTCTGCTCCACCTCTACGCCGCCGCTCGGCGTACTCTCCAAGGCTTCTGCCAGTTGTCACTGGGCGGAAGCCTTTTCTTTAGCTGCCCACGCTCAGCGCTTCACACGACTACGTAGCGAGCCGCTCGCGCCCGGGGTGGGCTTTCTCGCGATTTGCAACGACGCTACGCTCGGCGGCCTGTCTCTTTAGTTATTTGCGACGGCTTTCTTGGACACCCGCCTCTGTGCCAAGCAGTAACACATCGGCGCCACGCGCAGCAAAAAGCCCCACCGTGACCACCCCAGGCCAAGCATTGATCTGTGCCTCAAGCCCCTTAGGATCGGTAATCGCAAGGCCTGCCGCGTCCAAAATCACGTTGTCATTATCCGTGATGAAATCGCGCTGCATGACCTGAGCACCGAGCGCGCTCAAGCGCGCGCTAATGGCTCGCGCGGCCATCGGAATCACTTCAACAGGAAGCGGAAAACGTCCGAGCACGTCGACAGCTTTACTCTGATCTGCAATACAGACGAAGGTCTCGGAAATACTTGCGACAATCTTCTCACGTGTAAGCGCCCCGCCCCCGCCCTTGATCATGGAAAAGTCAGGCGCAATTTCATCAGCTCCGTCGACGTAAACCCCGATACGATCGACCTCATTCATGTCAAGCACCTTAAAACCAAGCGCCTCAAGGCGTTCGGTTGAGCGAACGCTCGAGGAAACGCAAGCCACAATGCGCTCGCGGATGCTCGGCAGCGCATCGATAAACATATCGACGGTCGAGCCAGTACCGACGCCCAAAATCTTGCCTTCTTCGACAAAAGCGAGCGCTGCACGGGCAACCTCGCGCTTGAGTTCCTGCTGTGTAAGAGCCATGATGCTATGTTCCTCAAATCCTGATGACGATTTCCCAAAGAGCCTTGCGGGCGTATTAGAGCCGCACAGCCCAGCGGCAGCGTGCCGTATGCGGCGCCCATTATCGCACAATGCTTGAGAGGAGCCTTGTGAGGGAGGAGGTAAAAAATTCTCCTCACTGCGCCGCGGCACGCTTCTGTACTAAACTAGCGGAAAAGCCTGCGCAAGCCGCCAAAACGGCACCCGCTGTGCCAACGTCACCGCGCTACTCGCTGCCAGACTTGTGTCGCGCAATATCTAAAAACAGAGCCCACCATGTCCGAGCCCTACAACAATTCCGTAGAGGAAACGCTCAAACATCTCTCAGCCAGCCAATCGCAAAGTAGCATAAGCTCGCGTGCCGGCGTCTACGTTTCTTGGAGCGCCCTGCTGCTGATGACTGTGTGCTTTCTCTTCGTCGCGCTTTACTTGATTGACGCCGATAGAAAGGCTGAAATTGTCCGTCTGCAGCAATCGACGGAGCTACTCTCACAGTCAATCGAAAGCCGCCTCCTTGCCACGACGGAGCTGCTGCAGCGCACGTCGCTGAGACTTATGCAGCTGCCAGGTTCGGCAACACGGCTCGCGAGTTCAGAGATGGCGGCAACGGGCTTTCTTCAAGACCGGCGCGAAGTGATGGGGCTAGCGCTCATTAATCGGCGCTATGACGTCATCGGTAGCTGGTCAACGAGCGTACGTGCAGAGGACGTTCTCCCGAGAATGGGTGAGAAAATTGACAATATGAGTTTGCGAGCAAAACTCGACACGGTCTTTTTCAAAGACTCCCCACTCGTGACGCCCCCCTACCCTGGCACGCACAAGGCCATGGTCTATGTGGATATCATTGTCCCGACCGCAACGCCGGATCAAGTGTTGCTCGCTCGCGTGAACCTCTCTCGACTCATTAGCGATGAGGCCGATATCCTTGGCCACAGCCGCTACACCTTCACGCTCTCACGCGCAGGCACGCCGCTCATCGTCGAGGACGGTCAGAAATCCGACAACTCCTTGCTTGAGGCGGCCGTCACTTACACCGCGAGCATCCCGATTTTCAACGATCCTGAGTTACAGCTGCAGAGCGTAAGTTACGAGCATGAGCTCTTTACCACGAATAACATCAAGCTCTGGACCATTCTGGGGCTCGCATCGCTACTTGGGCTTTCGCTCACGCTCCTCTTACGGTACCAGCGTCTGCAGCATCGTGCACATCAACGCCTCTCAGCAGAATACGCCCTGCGTGTCGCCATGTCGGAATCGTCGGTTGCGGGCGTGCGCGTCTCGGATATGCGTGGCACCATTCTCTTTGTCAACGATACGTTTCATCGACTCACTGGCTTTTCCAATGCTGACCTCGTCGGTCAGGGCTTCCCCTATCCGTACTGGACGGAAAACATGGAGCACGCGGCACGCTCGCTCATGAGCAATCCCTCAGACCGACGCGCTCGTACCAAAGAATTCACTCTCAAGCGCAAAGATGGCTCTGTCTTTGACGGACAGATGAACATCTCCCCACTCATTAACGAGCACGGCCAGCCGATCGGCTGGATTGGCGAGCTCTACGACATTACCGAGCAGAAGCGCGCACGCGAGCGCATGAAAGCCGCTCACGAACGCTTCACGCGCGTGGTGCAATCCATGAATTCCGCGATCTGTGTGATGAGCGCAGATCCTGAACACTCGCAGCTGCTCTTTCGCAACACCCCGTATGAGAACATTTTCGGCCGCGGTCCCACGGGTGCGCAGCGTATACTCCTAGAGCTCAAGCGGCGTCCCGCAGCCATCTCTCGCCAAGGCATCTTTGATGCGCTCACCGGTAAATGGTTTGATGCACGCATGCAGCGCCTCACTTGGACCAACGACACCCCTGCAGTCATGCTGATTGCCACCGACATCACACAGCAAAAAGAGCTCGAAATTGCGCTCGAAAATCAGCTTCGCCAAGCCGAGACCACCCAACGTCTCGTCACCATGGGTGAGATGGCAAGCTCGCTCGCGCACGAGCTCAACCAGCCCCTCGCGGCAATATCTAACTATGCTTCGGGCGCGAGCACCATGATTGAAGCGGGCAAGCTAGGGACTGCCGATACCCTCACTGCGCTCGGGAAAATCAATAAACAGGCACAGCGTGCCGCTTCCATCATCAAGCGCATTCGCGGTTTTGCAAAGAAAACCGACCCGCAACTCTCGGCCGTTCACCCCGAGACGATTGTCACCGAAACGATGGAACTCGCACTACTGCAAGCCAATAAACTTAAGGTCGGCGTACAAGTCCATGTAGCCGAAGATCTCCCCCCCATGACGGGCGACGCGGTGATGCTCGAGCAACTGCTACTCAATCTCATCAAAAATGCCATGGAAGCAAGCCAAGACAAAGATAATCCCACGGTCGAACTCAATGTTTCGCTGACCGAGGATGGCACGATGATTCTCTTTGAGGTCTCAGACCATGGGCCGGGGATTTCCGACGAAAATAAACCCAAACTCTTTGACGCGTTCTACTCCACCAAAGCGGAAGGGATGGGGATGGGGCTCAATATCTGTCGCAGTATTGTTGAAACGCACCATGGACGCATTCTCGTCACCGATACCCCTGGGGGCGGCGCCACGTTCTGCGTGACGATTCCCGTGGTTCTACCCACTGACGAACTCATCTAAGCGCGCGGTTTAAGGCGCCGCGCGCTAGGCAAAGCCATGCACAGCGTTAAGCTCTTTGCACCGCCCAAACAAACATTGTTAAAATGGAATTTCACTCATCAAGGAGGCGATTGAGCATGTACCCTTTTGAAGACACCCCAGAATCGCTGGGCACCGTTTATGTCGTCGACGATGACGAGGCCGTACGCGACTCGCTGAAATGGCTACTTGAAGCGAGCGACTATCGCGTCGAACTCTACGACAGCGGCGAGAGCTTCATTGCCAAGTACGATCCCAATACGATTGCTGTGCTCGTGCTCGATGTGCGTATGCCAGGTATGAGCGGCCTTGAAGTTCAGGATCATCTGATTGCTCGCAATGCAGATATTCCCATCATCTTCATCACAGGGCACGGTGACGTGTCTATGGCTGTCACAGCGCTCAAGCGTGGCGCAGCAGACTTTATTGAAAAGCCTTTTGAACAGGCCGCGCTCAAGCAACTCGTGGAACGTAAGCTGCACGATGCACGCACCATGCACCTACAAAAGGCCAATGCCACGGTCAACAATATGCTGCTCTCAAAGCTCACGCCACGTGAGCGTCAGGTACTCGACTGCATCATCAACGGCCGTCTCAATAAACAGATCGCTGACGATCTCGGTATTTCGATTAAGACCGTGGAAGCGCATCGCGCCTCGATCATGGATAAGACCAATTCTGGCACCGTAGCCGATCTGATGCGCATTGTCATGAACAGTACGTCGAGCAATTTTGACCCGACGAACACCGCTGGGTAGTTGCACGTGCGGCGCCGCACTACAGATAGCTACCCGAGTCCGTTTACGCTCCTCACTAGTGGGGAGCGGCATGGCTCTATATTTCAATGAAACGAAACGGTCTGCACGCCGTCGTGTGCCAGACCGTTTTGCTATTAACGCTCTTTCGGAGACAAAGAAAGAATGACTCAAATCATCGACGGCAAGAAGCTTGCCGGTGAAATTCAGGCCGAGCTCAAAGCGCGCGTCGCAGCGTGCGTGGCTTGCGGTCATCAACCCGGACTCGCCGTCATCATTGTGGGCGAGGACCCAGCGAGTCAGGTTTATGTGCGCAACAAAATTCGCGCCTGCGAAAACACAGGTATTCGCTCCACGGAGATTCGCCTCCCTGCTGAGACCGATCAAGAAACGTTGCTCAACGAGATTCGCCGCCTGAATGCCGATTCTGAGGTCGATGGCATTTTGGTACAGCTCCCGCTGCCAGCGCACCTATCCGCCGAGCTCGTCATCCAAACCATCTCGCCCGAAAAAGACGTCGATGGCTTTCACGTGGTCAGCGCGGGATCGCTATTGACGGGGCGCACGGGTTTTCGCCCCTGCACCCCCTACGGCGTGATGAAGTTGCTCGAAAGCGCGGGCTGCGAGATCGAAGGCAAACACGCCGTGGTAATCGGGCGCTCCAACATTGTTGGTAAGCCTCAGGCGTTGATGCTCCTTGAGAAGAACGCCACCGTCACCATCGCGCACAGCCGCACAAAGGACTTGGCTACTGTCGTGCGCACTGCCGACATCGTGGTTGCTGCCGTGGGCCGAGCCAAGATGGTCAAAGGTGAGTGGCTCAAGCCTGGTGCCGTCGTCATTGACGTCGGTATGAATCGTGATGAGCATGGCAAACTCTGTGGTGATGTCGACTTTGAAAGCGCGCGCGATGTCGCTGGCGCTATCACGCCGGTCCCCGGTGGCGTCGGTCCCATGACGATCGCCATGCTGATGACTAATACGGTGGAAGCGGTCGAGCGCCGCCTCGGTCTCTAAGTCAATTTCAGAGAGGCCAACGCCCCCAAACGCTCCTATCAAGCGCAACCCGTTCGGCCTCTTTTACTGCCCCAATAAGGAACCCATAAAGATGAGCAATCCGCTTCTCAACATCACCGACCGTATCCCCTATGAGGACATTCGACCCGAGCACATCGCACCGGCCATCGAGGCGCTCGGCAAGGCGCTCGATGAGACCCTCGCACAGGTGACAGCGCCTGAGACGCCCGCCACTTGGGAGCGTGTTGTCACCCCGCTCGAGCAAGTGAGTGAAAAGTATGCTCGTGCTTGGGGAGCCGTGGGGCACCTGCAGAGCGTGGTGGATACGCCAGCGTTGCGCGAAGCCTACAATGCGATGCTGCCCGTGGTCACGCAACGATTTATCGAACTCTCACAGAACGAAGCGCTCTTTGCGAAGTACAAAGCGATTGCAGCAAGCGCTGCTTTTGAGCAGATGGAGCCCGTGCGTCGACGCATTGTTGAGCGCGAAATCCGCGATTTTCGCCTGAGCGGCGCGGACCTACCACCCGCCGAGCGAGCCCAAGTCAAAGAAATCGGCGAGCGCCTCTCGCTGCTGAGCCAAAAATTTAGCGAAAACCTCCTTGATGCCACCAACGCTTGGGAGATGGTCATCACCGATACTGACACGCTCAAGGGCTTGCCCGAGGATGTGATGGCGTTGCTCGCACAACAAGCAAAAGACGCGGGTCGTGACGGTTGGCGTTTGACCCTACAGTACCCAAGCTATCTGCCCGTGATGATGTATGCGGAGAACCGCGCCCTGCGCGAGACCGTCTACAAGGCCTTTGTGACACGTGCCTCGGAGTTTAACGACGCCGCGCTCGACAACACACCCATCATCAATGAGATTCTCCCATTGCGTGCCCAAGAAGCCAAGCTCTTAGGCTTTGCAAACTTTGCCGAGAGCTCGCTCGCGACAAAAATGGCCGAAAGTCCCGAGGCTGTCGTGGCCTTTTTGCGCGACCTTGCCGCACGCGCCAAGCCCTACGCGCAACGTGATATGGCCGAGTTGCGCGAGTTTGCCAAAACGCTCGGTATCCCAGAGATGCAGCCCTGGGATCAGGCTTGGGTGAGCGAAAAGTTGCAGCAAGCACGCTATAGCTTCTCCAATCAGCAAGTCAAGCAGTACTTCACGGAACCCAAGGTCTTTGAGGGACTCTTCAAACTGATCGAGCGCCTCTATGGCGTGCGTTTTGAGCAAAAGCCTGCGAGCGTCTGGCACCCCGATGTGAAGTATTTTGAACTTCAGCGTGATGGCAAACCCCTTGCGGGTCTATATGTCGACCTTTACGCGCGCGCAGGCAAGCGCTCGGGCGCTTGGATGGATGCTGACCGTACACGTCGTCAAGTCAACGGGCAGATTCAGATTCCGCTCGCCTACCTCGTCTGTAATTTCGCCCCTGGCGTCAACGGTCGTCCGTCGACGCTCACGCATGATGAAGTCACGACGCTCTTTCATGAAATGGGTCATGGCCTACACCACATGCTCACCACACAGACCGAGAGTGCCGTCTCCGGCATTAACGGCGTCGAGTGGGATGCTGTCGAGTTGCCGAGCCAATTTATGGAAAACTTCGCCTGGGAGTGGGAAGTACTCGAATCGCTCTCAGCGCATGTCGAAACGGGTGAGCCTCTGCCACGCGAGCTCTTTGAAAAGATGCTTGCAGCGAAGAATTTCCAAAGCGGCATGCAATGCGTGCGGCAGGTCGAGTTTGCGCTCTTTGACATGCTGCTACACATGCAGTTTGATGCGAGTAAAGAAGACTTCATGGCGCTTCTTGGCGAAGTGCGCCGCGAGGTCGCTGTGGTCGATACCCCGAGCTACCATCGCTTCCCGCAGAGCTTCTCGCACATTTTTGCGGGCGGCTACGCTGCGGGCTACTACAGCTACAAGTGGGCTGAAGTGCTTTCCGCTGACGCCTTTGCCGCTTTTGAAGAAGAAGGTATTCTCAATGCGGTGACAGGGCGGCGCTTTGAGCGAGAAATCCTCTCTCGCGGCTCAAGCCGAGACGCTATGCAAAACTTCGTTGCGTTCCGTGGCCGCAAGCCTACGCTCGACGCGCTGATGCGCCATAGCGGTATGGATAAGCCGCTCTAACGGGGCGCGAGCACTGCCACTCTTGAGCGCAGGCGCTAAGCCCTCGGAAACGGCCGCGCCTGCGACACCTCCTCCCATTTTGCAAGGAAATCCTGTGAACACTTTTACCTTTGCGAGTTGGAATGTCAACTCCCTACGCGTGCGACTGCCTCAGCTCATCGACTGGCTCGGGCGGCGTAGCCCCGATGCGGTTGTGATTCAGGAAACGAAGTTGGTCGACGAGCAGTTTCCAGTCGAAGTGCTCAAAGAAGCGGGCTATCACGTCGCCTTCACGGGGCAAAAAACCTACAACGGCGTGGCGTTACTGGCGCGCGCACAAACTTTTGAGGCACCAGCAGACGTGGTGCTCAACCTACCGGGCTACCCTGATGATCAAAAGCGCTTGGTGGCGGCGACACTGCGGCCACGCACGGGCGAAGCGCCCGTACGCTTTATTGGCGGCTACATTCCCAATGGCAATGAGCTCGGTAGCTGGAAGTACCTCTATAAACTGGATTGGCTCGATGCCGCTGCGCGCTTTTTGAAAGATGAGCTCTCCGCCCATCCTCGCGTCGTGATGGGGGGCGACTTCAACATAGCCCCAGACGATCGCGACGTTTACGACGTCAAGCTCTGGACGGAGCGGGTGCTGACGAGCCGTGCGGAGCGCCGCGCCCTCAATCGTCTACTCGCTCTCGGTCTCTCTGACAGCTTCCGCGTGCTGCATCCTGAGGCGGGGCAATTCTCTTGGTGGGACTATCGTCAATCGGCATTTCTACGTGACCGTGGGCTAAGAATCGATTTACTACTCGTCTCTGAGGCCGTTCGCACCGCACTCATCAGTGCCGAGATTGATAAGGAGCCCCGCGCGCTTGCGCAACCCTCTGATCACGCCCCTGTGCTGATCACGTTCACGGCCTAAGCTCTCAAACTCGAAACATTTTGGGCTTGCCTCAAGCCGAATACAGCTCGGAGCAAGCCCATTTAAGGTTGAGCGAGGCAGATCCAATCGCGAACTACTTACGCATCCGATCGACATGTGAGAGTTGCCGCACCCACGTCTGAAGCTTCAGGATGGGTTGACGGGTTTCTAGCTCGCTCACATTGTTAGCCCAATTTTCCAAGGTCCCTAGACTCCAAGCCGCAAAGGGCATACCCAACGCTGGGCGAGGAGCGATTTCAGGCTCTGGCAACTCAAAACGCTCCCAAGCGAGATCCGTGCTCGCCACATAGTCACGCAGCATCGGCTCAGGCAACGTGATCCCCGCACGTTCAATGAGAAAATGCAACGCAATCTCATCGGTAGCAAGGGGGATGATGTCGCGCACTACCAAGGGCTTATCTTTCATATAGCGCCATACCGCAATGATGGGCCAAGCGACAAAGGCAATCCAAAACGGGATCGTGAGCCAGAACGCCGTCGCCACCTGCGTACTACTTCGAACGCCCTCCAAGGTAAAAGCCGTTCCCAAGGTTGCCCATACAAGCCAGAGCAGCCAACCGCGGCGGTAACGCTCAATAGGCATTGCCGCTTTAATTTGTGCTTCCCACGTTGTTGGCACGACGTACCTCCTTATTCAATACGACACGGGCTCTCAACTGCCCGCAGCCGCCATCCACATCTTGCGCAGCGCTATCGCGCAGTGTCGCGATAACACCTTCTGCGCGCGCTGCCCGCACCATCGCGGCCAAACTCTCTCGAGTACCGCGCTGATAGGAACTCTCTGGGATGGCATTGACGGCGATAAAGTTCACCATCGCATAGTGACCTTTGATGCGCTGCGCAAATGAGCGCGCTTCCTCGGGCGAGTCGTTAACCCCCGCGATCACCGTCCACTGATATTGCGTTGGGTAGTGCGAAGCACGTGCCCAGCGCTCGGCGGCATCAATCAACGCATCCACCGACATTCGAGCGCCGCGCGGCAATAAATGAGCGCGTTTTTCCCCATCAATAGTATGTAGCGAGACTGCTAACGCAGGTTTGACGCGAGAGGCGTGCAGTCGTGCAAAGAGTCGTTCATCGCCTACGGTCGAAACCACAATATCTTTATGGGCGAACTCACCGTAGTCAGCTAGCCACTCGAGCGCAGAAAACACCTGCTCAAGGTTGTGCGATGGCTCCCCCATGCCCATGAAAACGACCTTTTTGGTCTCGCGTCTAAGGCTCCTCGCTAAGGCCACTTGCGCCACAATTTCCGCATCACTCAATTGCCGAATGAGCCCAGAGCGCCCCGTCATGCAAAAGCGGCACCCCACCGCACAACCTAACTGCGTGGAGACACAGACACCTGCGCGCGGCAGTAACACACTCTCGATGGTCTGCCCATCAAAGAGCGTCACAAGAAGTCGTTCACTTTCCGCATCTGCGCCAGGATGGCGGGAGCGGATGCGCGCTATGCTAGAGAGTTGTGCTCGCAGCGCGGGCAGTCCCTCACGCACAGCCTTCGGAAAGGACGCATCGTCCTCCGTTGGCCAAGCCGCTCTACCGAGCCAAGCGCGGAAGATTCTGCGCAAATGCTGGGGCTTAGCGCCCTGTGCCTCAAGGCGCGCTTGAATATCAGCAAGCGTCACCGCAGAGGCTGGGGATGAAACGGTCATATCCATGTCAGGAAGCGGGGTACTGCGTTAGCTTTATCACTTTTGGAAAGGACTCCTCTGACAAGCAAACGCGCAACGGAAGGGGCGCTTACAGAGGGGCTTTTGGGGAAAAGCGACCTTAAGTGTAGCCGATTTCATGATGAAACCACCATCACGATGGTTTTTTGGCGCCAAAAGTGCAGTGAAGTGCTCGAATTAGGCACAAATCGAGCGCCGCAGACGCGAAGAACGTTACCGCGCAAAATTTGGACTTCACACGATGCGCGCCGCCGCGCTCAGCACAAAACAAAACTAAACGAAGCGGTCACGCAGGAAAGAGAATTTACTGTCCGTCGTCAAACTCTTTGAGTTTACGACTCAGCGTATTACGCCCAATGCCCAAGCGCTCAGCGGCCACCACGCGGCGGCCTTCGGTGACGGAGAGCGCAGCATTGATGACAGCATTTTCCGCGCGCCCCACCACATCGTCCCAAAGGTTATTTTCACCACTACGTAGGCGAGCCACCACTTCTGCGCCAAGCATCGCCTCCCAACCGCCCTCAGCAGCTACGATAGCGCCATCCTCACCTTGACTCGTAGCTCGCACATCAGGCTCGCTTGTCGCACGGCTGCTACGCGCGCTGCGCGAAGTGGGCGTCGCGGCCGTCGAGCGCCCAACGGCTTCTTGCACTTCTTGAGGAAGGTCCTCAGGGCGCACCTCACTTGACGGCGCCATGACAAGGAGCCAGCGACAGAAGTTCTCCAACTGCCGCACGTTTCCAGGGAAATCAAACCGCATGAGCGTCTCTAGAGCCTCTTTGGTGAGGCGCTTCGGTTCGACCCCCAACTCCTGCGCGCCCACACGCAGAAAATGCTCCACCATAGGAGGAATATCCTCTTTACGTTCGCGCAGGGGAGGCAGGCGCAAGCGAATCACGTTGAGGCGGTGGTAGAGGTCCTCACGGAACTTTCCTTCGCGAACGCGCTCCTCCAAATTTTGATTGGTTGCAGCAATGACACGCACATCCGCTTTAATCGGCTCATGCCCACCAACGCGATAGAAATACCCGTCCGAGAGCACACGCAACAAACTTGTCTGCAAATCCATCGGCATATCGCCAATTTCATCGAGAAAGAGCGTGCCGCCTTTGGCCTGCTCAAAGCGCCCTAGGTGCAAGCTCGAAGCACCCGTAAACGCGCCCTTTTCATGACCGTAGAGCTCACTTTCGAGCAACTCCCGCGGGATGCTTGCCATATTGATGGCCACGTAGGGCGCGCGTGCTCGCTGACTGTGATCTTTGATCGCACGCGCTACCACCTCTTTGCCAGAACCAGACTCACCTGTCAAAAGCACCGTCGCGTTGCTCTGCGAGAGGCGTCCAATCGCACGGAAGACATCCTGCATCGCTGGCGCTCGCCCGATTAAGCCCGAAGTGCTCGGGCTGTCCGTGCGCTCTGGTTCGGTCATCGCGAGTTTGTCCCCTTCGGCCGCTGCGCGCGCGATGAGTTCAACGGCCTCGGCAATATCAAAGGGCTTGGGCAAATACTCAAAAGCCCCCCCTTGAAAAGCCGACACCGCGCTATCTAGGTCAGAGAAGGCCGTCATGATAATGACAGGGATATCGGGAAAGCGCGCCTTCACTCGCGCTAGCAGCTCCGTGCCCGAGAGCCCTGGCATGCGAATGTCGCTCACAAGCGCCGAGGGTCGAAACGACTCTAGCGCCTCTAGCACATCCGCCCCCCGCTCGAAGGCCGATACTTCAAAGCCCGCACGGGTGAGCGCCTTTGTGAGAACAAAACGGATTGACCGGTCATCATCGACCACCCAGATATGCTTGCTCATCGTCTCTGTCTCCTTCTCACACTAGGGCGCGGTGCGACGTAAGAGCCCCACTCACACAGAGAGGCGACCGCAACCCTGCTTTTCTGCACTAATTTGCTCGGGACTCCGCAAGCGGCAGCAACACGCGGAAAACCGTGTGCCCTGGGCGGCTCTCAAGCTGCAGGGCCCCCCCTGCTTGATGAATAAACGTTTTGGCTAACGAGAGCCCAAGCCCCGTGCCTTCCGCCCGTCCAGTGACGAGCGGGTAGAAAATCTTTTCTTGCATGTCCACGGGCACACCAGGCCCGTTGTCCAGTACTTCGACGCATAGCGCGCGCTTCATACGCTCTGCGCCCACCAGCGCATCACGCACGATACGGGTCTTGAGCTCGATGCGAGCGGTGCGCGCTTGGCGCTGCGCCTCAAGCGCCTGTGCTGCGTTGCGCACTAAGTTGAGAAACACCTGCGTAAGACGAATCCGATCGGCTCGCACGGGTGGACTCGATATGTCGTAGTCGCGCACAATCATGAGACCATCAGCAAACTCATGGCCGATGAGTTGACGCACATGCTCGAGCACCTCGTGCACATTGACGTCAGTAATGCTCTCGCTCATACGGTAAGGCGCCAAAAAGCGGTCTACGAGGTTCTGCAGTCGATCGGTCTCCTCGACAATCACCGCTGCGCATTCCACATCCTCCTCGTCGGCCAAACTCGCCTGCAAGAGTTGTGCTGCGCCACGAATACCGCCGAGCGGATTTTTAATTTCATGTGCCAAATTACGTAGCAACTGCCGATTGGCTTCCATCACCTCAGCCGTGAGCCGCTCGCGCTCTTGCGCAATCGTCTGCTCGAGCACGCTCATCTCAATGAGTACCGCGCCAGTAGCATCCCCCATCTGCGCGGCATATGGAGAAAACGAGGCCTGTACTTTCACGCTTTCGCGTCGACCACCAGGACGAAACACGCTCAAAAGTCCAACCATCTGGCCCGTGGCATCGTGCCCCGCGGGGCCTGCGGCAAACCAAGGGCTGCTATCGGGAAAGTACTCAAGCACAGTCTCACCAATAAGCGCACGCCGGCTGCGACCGACCAACACTTCAGCGGCAGCGTTGACCCAAACGATGCGCCCTGCGCAATCGGTCACCCAAAGCGCAGCCGTGAGCAGATCCCAAGCGGGCGCAACGCTAGCAAAAGCTTCTGGTGGATGAGTCGGTGTAATCGGCACAGTAACAAGACTCCGTCATGCTAGTGAAAAGAAAGGGCGCGGAAGCGGCAGGCATCCAACACCCTTTCACTTTGCTATGTGACGCCCGTACGAGGGGCTGAACGCGACGTGCCTCTTACACGCCGCCCTCAACGCCCCGCCCGCAGCACGGGCGTAGAACCTCTCTCTTAGAGCGAGTAGTAGAGGTCGAAATCAAGCGCCGTCACGGCCATACGAGCACGCGTGACTTCTTCCATCTTGAGGGCGATGTACGAATCGATAAAGTCATCGGTAAACACATCACCACGCGTCAAGAACTCACGATCCTTATCGAGATAGGTGAGCGCTTCGTCAAGCGAGGCGCAGACCGTCGGGATCTTGGCGTTTTCTTCCGGCGGCAGGTCATAGAGGTTCTTGTCAGCGGCTTCACCCGGGTGGATCTTGTTCTGAATACCGTCAAGGCCTGCCATCAAGAGCGCAGCAAAGCCCAAGTACGGATTGCAAAGCGGATCCGGGAAGCGCGTTTCAATGCGGCGCGCCTTCGGGCTCGTGACGTGCGGAATACGGATCGAAGCGGAGCGGTTGCGAGCCGAGTAGGCGAGCTTCACAGGCGCTTCAAAGCCAGGCACGAGACGGCGGTAAGAGTTGATGCCAGGGTTGGTGATCGCGTTGAGAGCGCGAGCATGCTTAATGATGCCGCCAATGTAGTAGAGGGCGATATCGGAGAGCCCCGCATAACCATTACCCGAGAAGAGATTCACGCCGTCCTTCCAGATGGACTGATGCACGTGCATACCCGAGCCATTATCCCCTTCAACGGGCTTCGGCATGAAGGTAGCGGTCTTACCATAGGCTGCGGCCACATTGTGAATCGTGTATTTGACGATCTGCGTCCAGTCGGCGCGCTTAACCAGCGTGGAGAACTTCGTGCCGATTTCGCACTGACCCGCACCCGCCACTTCGTGGTGATGAATTTCAACCGGCACACCCTGCTGTTCAATCAGCAGACACATCTCGGCGCGGATATCCGCAAAGCTATCCACGGGCGAGACGGGGAAGTAGCCCCCCTTCATACGGTTGCGGTGACCAAGGTTGCCGCCTTCGATGTCGAGCCCAGAGGACCACGGCGCCTCTTCGCTATCGATCTGGAAGCCGCTCTTGCCCGGACGATGATCCCACTTGACCGCATCAAAGATGAAGAACTCAGGTTCCGGACCAAAATAAGCCGTATCACCAATGCCCGTCGTCTTCAGATAGGCTTCGGCACGGCGAGCGATCGAGCGCGGGTCACGGTTGTAGCCCTTACCCGTGGACGGTTCCTGCACATCGCACTGCAGCACGAGCGTGTTGTGCTCTCGGAACGGGTCCATGCGCGCCGTCTCTGGGTCCGGCATCAGTAGCATGTCACTCGCCTCGATGCCACGCCAGCCCTTGAAGGACGAGCCGTCAAAGGGGTGGCCAAGTTCAAACATGTCCTCATCAACGGCAGAGGCCGGCACGCTCACGTGCATTTCCTTGCCGAGCGTGTCGGTCAAGCGCAGGTCAACGAACTTGACGTCGTTGTCCTTGATCATCTGAATAACTTCGGAGGCGGTAGTCATGAGAGTTCTCCCAGAGTTAAAGTTGCTCTTACTGCGGATCACCAGTGCAGTCAAGAGAGCCAATTTGAAATTTGAAGCAGTACAAAACCACTGCTGTTACCTAATACTTAGCAAGCAGCGTGCCAACTTTTCTACGCCCTTCATACAGGGCTAAAGATCCCAAATATTAGGTATACGTTATGACCCTAGGGATTCCCCTAACAGGGCATTCCCTAATAAAGACCGAAATCGTCACGTATTATCGCACTTTTCTGGTGCAGATGCCCCAATTTCGCACCAGAAAAGTGCATCAAAGAAACGCTTCTTGTACGTCGGAGAGAAACCGCAGGCCGCGCTCGGTGGTTGCAATGCGGCTTGGATCATTCACGAGGAGGCCCTCGGCGCGAAGCCGCTCGAGCACAGGGCTAATCGTGCTGAGGGCAAGTCCCGTTCGCGATTCAAAAAGCGCAGCCTCCACCCCATCGACCAATCTGAGCGCATTGAGCATGAATTCAAAGGGCCGCTCAGTCTCCCCTACCCAATGCTCCTCTTCAGCACCGCTCCCCGAGCGCTGCACAGCTTCAAGGTAGCGCTTTGGCGCGGCGATATTTCGAATGCGCAGCACCCCTTGAGCATTACTGAGCTTAGCGTGAGCCCCTGCACCGATTGCGAGGTAGTCGCCGTAAGTCCAGTAGTTGAGGTTATGGCGGCAGAGCATGCCGCGGCGAGCGTAGCCCGAGACTTCGTAGTGTTGGTAGCCCGCCTCCGCTAGGCGAGCCTGCACCAAATCAGTCATATCGGCAAGTGTATCCACGTCGGGTAGCCCTGCGGGGAGACGTTTTGCAAAGGCGGTGCCCTCTTCGATGGTGAGCTGATAGAGCGAGAGGTGCGCAACGCCAAAGGCTGTCACCGCAGTGAGCGTGTCGCTGAGCTCAGCGAGCGTCTCATTGGGTAGCCCAAACATCAAGTCGAGGTTGACGCGATCAAAGTGGCGCATTGCCACATCAATCGCAGCACGCGCCTCTTGCGCTGTATGAATGCGTCCGAGCACACGAAGCTGTTCATCGCTCAAGCTCTGAATCCCGAGCGAAATACGATTCACCCCCGCGGCGCGGTATGCCGCAAAGCGGCTCGCCTCTACGGTGCCTGGATTGGCCTCAAGGGTGATTTCCGCATTGGGCGCAAAGCCCAGCGTGCGCGAGACCGCCTCAAGAAGCCTTTCGACACTCTCTGCGCTCATGAGGCTCGGCGTGCCGCCCCCAATAAAGAGCGTTTCAATGGGGCGCGATTGGGCGAGCGGCGCACGACGCACAAGCTCGGCGATAAGCGCATCGAGATAAGCGCTCTCCCCTTCCTCTGCGCTACGCGTTAGCAGCGCATGCGAATTAAAGTCACAGTAAGGACACTTGCGCACGCACCATGGCCAATGCACATAAAGCGACAGGGGGATCTGTGCGCTTGCAATCGCAGCTTCACTCATGGGTATTACCAGCCCCAGCTCTCGCGAATGAGTGCACGTAGCTTAACAAGAGCCTGCCCACGGTGGCTGATACGATTCTTTTCTTCGGCGCTGAGCTCTGCAGCGGTCTTACCCAAATCGGGCAAGTAGAAATAGGGGTCATAGCCAAAGCCGCCCTCGCCCGCGGGCACATCCCGGATTTCGCCAAACCAGCGGCCTTCGGCAATGAGTGGCTCGGGGTCTTCAGCGCTACGCACAGCAACGAGCACGCACATGTAATGGGCACGACGGTTAGCAATGCCCGCGAGTTTCTCAACGAGCAGACGGTTGTTTGCTGCGTCGTCCGAGGGCTCTCCAGCAAAGCGCGCAGAGTGCACCCCAGGCATGCCGCCCAACGCATCGACACAGACGCCCGAATCATCGGCCATCGCGGGAAGGCCCGTGGTAGCGGCCGCATGTCGCGCCTTGGCGAGGCAGTTTTCAATAAACGTGCCATAGGGCTCTGGACAAGCTGAAACCCCTAAAGCCCCCTGATTGATGACGGTAACACCAGCCTCGGCAAACATCGCCTGAAATTCACGTAGCTTGCCTTTATTGTTTGACGCCAGCACGAGTTGCTTACCCATGGTTATTTCTCCAGAAGCGCCGCGCGCTGCGCAGCCATAATCTCACGATTGCCTTTTTCGGCGAGCGCGAGCAATTCGTTGAGTTCTGCGCGGCTAAAGGGCGCGCCCTCCGCCGTGCCTTGAATTTCGACAAAAGCACCCTCGCCCGTCATGACCACATTCATATCTGTGTCGCCTTGGCTATCTTCCAAATAATTGAGGTCCAAGCGTGCGACATGCTCATTCATGCCAACAGAGACCGCGCTCACTTGCGAGAGGATCGGATCCTCGGCGATATGCCCCTCGCGTAGCATCCAGTTCACGGCGTCTCGAAGCGCCACCCAAGCCCCCGTAATCGAAGCGCAACGCGTGCCTCCGTCGGCCTGAAGTACGTCGCAGTCGATCTGAATCGTCCAGCCATCGATCCGCTTACGGTCAACGATGGCACGTAGGCTACGTCCAATCAAGCGCTGAATTTCCTGCGTACGACCCGACTGCTTGCCGCGAGCAGCTTCACGCTCACAACGTGTTCCAGTTGAACGGGGTAGCAGTCCGTACTCGGCGGTCACCCACCCTTCACCGCGCCCTTCAAGAAAGCGAGGCACTCCACGGGTGACTGAGGCCGTGCAGAGCACACGGGTATCCCCCGCGCTCACGAGCACGCTACCTTCTGCGTATTTGGTGTAACCACGGATAAAGGAGAGCGGGCGCAACTCATCATTAGCACGCCCGTCAGCTCGACGATTTTCTGACATAGTTTCGGAATTCCTCATGGGAGCACTCACAGAGAGATTGACCAGCCTCGGGTACGCATACCCTTGAGCTAGCGCGGGCGCCCCTGACATTACAAGAAGTTGTGGCTCCGATTCTATCAGCCTCAGCACTAAAACGCGCTCAAGCTTACGCAGACAAAAAATGAGCTCAAAGAGGCACCCCATTTGAGCTCAAAAAATTTTCAGTGCATGCGTAGCCGTTACACTACGCACACCTCTGCGGTTTAGGCCTTCGCCTGAGCTTTCACAAACTCAGCAACAATACGGCCATACACTGCGCCGCTCGTCAGCTGAGCGCCGCCAATATAGTTATCGTAGAAGAGACCGCCTGCGGCATTACCGATAGCGAAGAGCCCCTCAATGACACGGTTTTCCGTATCGAGTACCTGCGCGTTGGTATTGATCAGCGGGCCACCAAACGTTGCCGTCATACCGCCCTGGAACGGCACGATGTAGAACGGTGCCTTTTCAATGAGCGGCGCCTTGGTAAGGGTATTGACAGGGCTAAGCGTATCGCGCTTGTTAGCCTTCACGGCATCGTTATAAGTCGCAACCGTTTTGACTAGCACATCGGCGGGCAAGCCTGCCTTCTTTGCCGCTTCTTCCAATGTCTGCCCTTCATAGACGGGGGCGTTCGTGCGGCGATACGATTCCCAGTCATTGGCCAAAACGGGAATATCGTGCGCGGTTTGATCCACCACCATATATGCCCAATTCGTTTTTGTCATAGCCGCGACATCACGCGACATCTGCACGTACGTCTGTCCTTCATCGGTGAAACGTTCACCTTTTTCATTGACGCAAATACCGTTATTGACGATGTTGAGCGGATTTGCTCCCGTCGGACCATGGATCGGACCGCAGTGGTACTGGTCAACATTGACAATCTTCGGCGCAAAAGGCAAGGCCAAATTGATATTCTCGCCCGCAATAATGCGAGAACCGCGAATCGGCATCTTTGCGCCCGCGCTACCGATGTACTGTGTCACCATAGCCTGATTAGCAGAGAAGCCCCCCGTGGCCAGCACGACGCCGTACTTACTCTTGACTTCCGTTAGCCCTTCAGCAGTCTTGAGACGAACACCGCAAACATTGCCCTTCTTGGGGTCTGCCAAAAGTTCAACCGCCTTCGTCTTGAAACGCATCTCTACGCCAAGTTGCTTGGCCTTTTCCATCAATGTGACAACCAACTGACCGCCACCCGGCTTGCGTTCACCAACAACAAGGTGGGCACGCGTGCCCATCGGCCAAACGAGATTGAAACCCGTCTTGAAATTCACACCACAGAAGTTATGCAGCCACTCAAGGGTCGCATCGGCATTGTCGCAAACAACCTTTGCAAGACGGCGATCTGCTTGACCCTGCGTCACCTTCATCCAGTCTTCCAAAAAAGCCTCAGGCGTATTTCCCGAAACGCCAGCAGCTTTTTGGAAAGAGGTTTCGCTACCGAGCAAAAAACCTGCAGCGTAGATCGTGTTACCTGCTGGCATGGCCATTTTTTCAACGAGCAAGGTCTTTAGCCCCAATTCCGCTGCATGCACAGCACAAACGAGACCCGAACAACCTGCACCGAGAATCACGAGGTCGTACGTTGCCTTGTCATTTTCTTTGGCGGACTTGGCCTGCGCAACACTAGATTCGAAAACAGCGCCAGCACCCACGGCACCCACGAGTGCGGCTGATTTGAAGAAATTACGACGGGACGTATTCTGCATAGCAACATCCTTACAAAAAGCGGTCTTGAAGTTACTGGCTTTCAAAAAGCCTCTACGCGACTCACTTTAAGCACCCCCTCACAAGGGCTCAACACGCATTGGTATCTTGACAACGCAATGCAGTTGTGCTAGCAGACCAACCTCGCTTAGGGCTTAGACTTGGTGAGAATGTCTAACCCCGCAATACGTCCAAAAGTAAGCGCATCGGCGACCCCATTACCACCAATACGGTTTTCTCCATGTACATTTCCCGTTGTCTCACCTGCCGCCCATAGCCCTGGCACAGGGGTGCCGTCCTCTTTTAGCACCCGAGCCTCTGGGGAAATCACGATTCCGCCCATCGTGCTATGAATTGTCAGGTGGATACGCGACGCCCAAAAGGGAGGCTCCGCGATCGGGCTACAGGCTGTACGGGCACATTTTCCCTGCTTTTTTTCAACCTCAACGTTAAAGGCCTTGACCGTCTCAGTAAGCGTGGCCGGATCTAAACCCATTCTGCGCGCCAATCCTTCGAGACTTTCATCCCTAATCACATCGCCTGTTTGCAGGCCCCGATAGACATCCTTTTGACTCACCATATCCATCGCGCTCACCGCACGCTGATCCGTGATTACGCAAACGCTACCCGCTGGCTCATTGAGCACAGCGCGACTCAATCGATCACGCGGAGAATCTTCATCAATGAAGCGTTGTCCATAGCGATTAACCATGATCGCACGTCCCGCATCAAGATCGAGCCGTACGGCAAAGTTTCTCCCAGCAGGTGCGCCAGGCACCAACTGGATAAAAGACATGCCCGTCAATACCGCGCCTACTTTTTCAGCCGCGAAAAGCATCTCTCCCGTATTCCCTGGGCCACTGTCCGTGCTCATGCCGCTTAGCCGAGGCGCGTAACGCGCAATCAGCGTCGGATTTGCCGTAAATCCACCCGAAGCAATCACCACGCCCTTGCGTGCCAAAAATTGGACACGCTCAAAGTCACTACTCTGCGCTGAGGAGGCGTTTTTAGCGACTGTCACAGAAGAAGTTCCATCAAGCGAGACATAGCCAAAGATGGCTGCCCGTTCGCTCTCGCCATGGCTGGCGAAATGCCAAGCAGACGTCTTCTGGCGTTGGGCCACAACGCCATTGACACGCCCCTGTGCATCCGTCAGTAGCGCAACAACGGGTGTGTTCGTCAGGATTGTTCCTCCGTGTTTCCAGACCGTCGCTGAAAGCGTACGAATATAGGCCTGCCCTCGGGGCAACAGTGGCTTGTGACCGCGTTGCCACTCAGCTCCCCAGGTCGTCTGCATCTGCGGGAGAAACCGCACGCCTAGCCCCTCAAGCCAATGTAGCGTGGGTAATGCCTGCTCTGTAAAGCGCCGTACAACCGCGGGCGTGTTGTAGCCGCCGCCCGAGGCCATCATCTGCTCATAGTGCCACTCGGGCGAGTCAGAAATGCCCATCTGCTTTTGGCGCTCAGGATCCGCCGCGTTAAACAGACCGCTCGCGCGAAGCGTATTGCCGCCAATCGTGGGCATTTTTTCTAGCACCAGCACAGACAATCCGCCTTCTGCAACGGTGGCTGCGGCCGAGAGTCCTGCGCCTCCCGCCCCGACCACGATAACATCGTAGGTTGTCGCAGCGGCAGCTGAGTGTACCGTCAGCACTAGCATCAACAACGCGGCAAGTAGCCACCTTGCCGCTCTTTTTGCAAAGTGAACTACCATGTTTTCTGCTCCCTGAGGCGCTCTATTTCTCTCAGAAAATCCGAGATTTCCACTGCGTTCTGAACATCTAATTTGGCAAAAATGGATGCTCGACGACTGCGAACCGTGTCCTCACTTAACGCCAGGACCTCGGCAATGTGGCGGTTCGGGAGTCCCTTGCCGATGAGCTCCGCTGTTCGTTTCTCTGCCTCAGTCAACGTCATCCAAATTTTGTTTAGACGGTCAAGATCACGCTGAAGCGCCCGACGTGTGGTGTGCAGGGCAGAGGCACGTTGCAACACCCGAACGAGCTCTTCTGCTTCAGGCGGCTTCACCAAAAAGTCTACAGCCCCGTCATGCACAGCTTGTACGGCCATTTTGATGTCACCGTGCGCGCTTAAAAACACCACGGGTAGATCATTGCCGACGTTTTTCAAACGCCGTTGCAACTCAAGCCCTGACATTTCCGGCATACGCACATCCAACAAGAGACATCCCTCTCGTTCTCGAGCATCGCTCTCTAAAAACGCGGCAGCGCTTGGGTAGCAAACAACCTCTAAACCAGCCATTTCCAGCATGAACCTCAAAGACTCGAGCACCACGGGATCATCGTCAACTAAACGAATCAATGGGGGTCGCTTTAGCATGTCGGCTCCTTGTTATTTTCTTGAGGCATGGCCAACGGCAGCACCAATTTGGCTATGATTCCCGAAGGTTGGTTTCGCTCGAACTTCAAATGTCCCCCATGGGCTTCAGCGATCGACGCTGCAATCGACAGCCCGAATCCCATCCCATCTTTCGAGGCACTGCGTGTGATACGGCCAAGCGCCTCAAACACCTCTTGGCTCACGGGCGGCGCGTGGTCAGCCACGGCAATGGCAATATCACCGTCATCACTAGGGACTGCAAACACCTCGAGCGGCGTGGCGTTTTCCATCGTCTCTTGCGCACGAGCGGCATTCTTCAAGAAATTCACAATCACGAGCTCCAGTTCGAGCATATTCCCTTGCACGCGCCACTCTGGCGAGATAGCCCTCACTGTCACACCAGGATGCGCGGCAGAGCTCCCTGCGTGTTGCACAGACTGTTGAATCAGCTCAGACACTGGCACGATCTCCCGATCTGCTCGCTCCTTTCTGCCAACCGCACGAACGCGTTCAACGATGTCAGCTGCGCGATGCGCTTCACGTTCAACTCGCTGCAAAACGTAGCGCATTTTTTCCTTATCCACTCTGTCGCTCTCGAGCATCATGCGAAGCCCAGAGATGAAATTAGAAATGATCGTGAGAGGCTGTTTGATTTCGTGCGCAAACATACTTGAGAGCTGTGACACCATCCCCGCTCGTTCGACCAAATCGAGCCGCTCTCGGCTTTCTTGTAGCGCTTCGGCCGCCTGTTGCCGTGCAGTTTCTTCGCGCTTCAGCTGTAGCGTACGTCTAGTAAGTAGTCTGTTGACTCGAGCAATATGCACCAAAAGCGCCAATAGTGCCGCAATAGCCAAGGAAATTTCGGTCTTCCAACGCTCAGCCAAGGCCATGAGCGAATTGTCTCGTAAGTACTGCCAAGGGCCAATTCTGAGATTTTTCAAAAGCTCTTGCACGGCCTTCATGCGGTTGTTAGAAACCCAGTCGTAGCCGAGTGAGTTTGGTGGTAGCGTCAAGAGCGCCACCGTTACTTCGCGCACAAGATTCGGTTGGGCACGCTCAGTCGAGGCAAAGACAAGATCAGGGTAAAGCGCCGTCGAGCGCATACAGCCATCGGGAGAATCAGGAAGCTGCCTACCCACGACTCTCAACTCCCCAGCCGCCAGCGTTCCGCTATGAACTGCTTGCTCCAGTTCGCAAGTCGACAAAACTCCGACTGCCACTTGGCCCGCCGCGACCAATGACACCACATCAGGAAAATTCCACTCCGTAAAGGTGACCTCAGAAAAGAAGTGCTCATAGTCGTAGCCTGACCTCTGAATCTCCCCCATCGCAATCTGCCAGCCTTCAAAGGACCAAGGTACAGTCGCGGCGGCACTTTTGCCTTTCAGATCAGCCAGTGTTTTTAGCGCAGAGTCACTTTTGACAACGAACACCGACCCCAGTGTCTCGCTGACCTGACTGTTGTGACTGCGACGCAGCGTTGCAATCTGCTCAAGCCCTGCTTCAGGCACCATCAACATGTTGCCGCTCGAAAGGATGAGAAAGTCGTTAGCGTTGAGTAGCGCTGGATTGGTCGCTGCTGAAGCAGGCAACTCCCTTGTAACAAAGCGATAGTGAGGCAGAACAGCTTTCAGTGCCTCGATGAGCGGTGTATAGGTGTAGATGTAAAAAGCTGGTGTAAAGGTATCGATCAAGCCAACCGTAACCGTCGGGCGTAAATCTGTTGCGTCCTCTGGCGCGTGCTCTTGAGCAGCAATGACCGATGCCCAGCTCGCAACCAGTAGCAGGATCATCCGTGTGAGAGCATGTTTGCATTGCATGGTGCATTGGCCTCATTAGCGCAACCACGTGGGCATATCAGAGCTGCCGCCACGTGTGGAGCCGAATTCAGATTTAGAGTCTGTCCAAGTATTGCCGAGCCAACACCTAGCGTCAAGCGGTGCCGCTCGTGGTACAAAGAAAAAAGCCTGTGTGTCTCTCATGCAACGCCATCGACTGCGCGCTAAAATGAGCGCCCCGCCTGTTGCAGCCATCTCTACTTATTCTGCTCTGCAACGCGGTGTCTTCACCAAACCTTTTAATAAGGATGCTTGAATCATGGCCGTTTATTCCATGACAGGCTACGCCGTAGCGAGTGCTGCCACGCTGTTGGGCACCGTTACGCTTGAGAGCCGCTCTGTTAATTCTCGCTTTCTCGATCTCACATTACGCCTCGCGGAAGATCTTCGCTTCACCGAACCGATGCTGCGCGAGACGCTGCAGAAAAACATTGCTCGCGGTAAGGTTGAAATTCGCGCCAATCTCGTGCCTGACGAAAACACGGCACCCGCCACGATTAACACAGCACTTCTTGAGCGTATTGCACGCCTGCAAAACACCGTGCTTGAGCACATGCCCAACGCAAGCGCGCTCTCCGTCTCTGATCTGATGCATATGCCTGGCGTGGTGGTCTCTGCTGCGCCCGACGAAGATAAGCTTGAAGCGGAAATCCACGCACTCATTCTCACGCTACTCGACGCATTTAAGGCCTCACGCGAGCGCGAAGGGCGTGCTTTGACCAACATCCTCTTAGCGAACTGTGACCAGATTGAAGCCCACGTGAACGCGCTTCAGGCTGAGTTGCCCACCATTCTCTCGCACCTGCAGAACAAACTCGAAGAGCGTCTCGAAGAGGCTCTGAGCGGACTGCTTGCCGAAAAGAGCGCGCTCACCAAAGATGAAGTGGCCGAGCGTATTCGTCAAGAAGTCACCCTCTATGCGGTACGCATGGATGTGGAAGAAGAAATGAACCGGCTACTCACGCACGTCGCTGAAGTTCGCCGCATTCTCAAAGCGGGCGGCGCCGTAGGCCGTCGTCTTGATTTCATCGTTCAGGAAATGAACCGTGAGGCCAATACCCTTGGCTCGAAAGCAAGCGCTATTGAAATGACGAACACCGCCCTAGCCCTGAAAGTCGTCATTGAACAGATGCGCGAACAAATTCAAAATCTCGAATAAGGAGCTTGGCAAATGGCAGAATCCAAAGTGACGCACGCTGGCCGCGTCTTTCTCGTCACAGCGCCCTCTGGCGCGGGGAAATCGTCGCTCGTTAACGCACTTCTGAAACTCGAGCCCACCATCAAGCTCTCAATTTCGCATACCACACGACAGCCGCGTCCAGGTGAAGAAAATGGCCGCGAGTACTACTTTGTGAGCGAAGCAGAGTTCCTCGCCATGAAGGATCGAGATGAATTTCTCGAAAGCGCACTCGTGCACGGCAACTACTATGGCACTAGCCTGATTTGGATCGAAAAACAGATCGCACAAGGCAACGACGTGCTGCTCGAAATCGATTGGCAAGGTGCACGTCAAGTGCGCGAACGTCTCAAGGGCACTATCGGGATCTTTATCCTGCCGCCCTCGATTGAAGCACTCGAGTGGCGTCTGCACCATCGCGGCACCGATAGCGAAACCACCATTACCCGTCGTCTACTTGGCGCAGGCGCTGAGATTGCGCACGCACCTGAATTCGAGTACGTTATAATCAA
Organism: uncultured Sutterella sp.; assembly: GCA_902463725.1. Lineage (GTDB taxonomy): Bacteria > Pseudomonadota > Gammaproteobacteria > Burkholderiales > Burkholderiaceae_F > Sutterella. The sequence continues at coordinate 39,609 of CABQGK010000002.1, forward strand.
TGAAGATTTCGATGTCGCGCTCTCGCAGCTCAGAGCTGTTGTCGTCGCGAGCCGCCTCGCCTTCAAACATCAGGCCGTACGCCACCGCGAACAATTCGTGAGCCTCGGTATTCCGCTCTGAGCCCGTCATGTGACGGACACCGTTTTCTCCCTAACCTTTTAAACATTGAAAAGAACATGGCCCGCATTACTGTTGAAGATTGCCTCAAGAAAGTCCCGAACCGCTTCCAGATGGTTCTCGCTGCGGCTTACCGTGCGCGTCAGATCGCTCAGGGCTACGCCCCCAAGGTCGACGCCAAAGACAAGCCTGCCGTTCTCGCGCTGCGTGAAATCGCCGCCGGAGAAGTCGGTTTGGAAATGCTGAAGAAAGTTCCGTAACCCATGCCTCAGCAAGGCAACGGACACCTCTTTCACTGAGGAATCGCAAAAGTCAGGCCCATTTTCCGGGAATGCTCCCGTTGGCCTGACTTTTTTGTTTTATGGCGCTTCTCATTTGAGGAGCGATTCGATCGGACTCACAGAGTATGACAGACACAACCGTGTACCCGGACGACATGTATGCCACAAAGGACGAGATGCCTAGCATCCGCCCGCAGAGCGGCTCCGTCACGAAGCGCGAAGCCGCCGCATCCAAGCCTGTCCCTGAAACGCCTACCTTTGAGGTACCTGCGCCGACATCGCTCCCCGATGCGGATTTGCCGCTTTTTACGCCCACGCAACCCGCTGCAATCGTCTCTGCTTCGCACCTTGTAGATCGATGTCGACAGTACATGAGTGCTGCGGACGTTGAGAAGATCCGCGAAGCCTACCGCTATGCCGACGCTGCGCACTTGGGACAATTCCGAAAATCGGGTGAGCCCTATATTACGCACCCGATCGCCGTGGCCAGTATTCTCGCCTCTTGGAAAATGGATGCGCTCACCATCCAAGCGGGGCTTATGCACGATGTGCTTGAAGATACGGGTACAAGCAAACAAGAGATGGCCGAAAAATTTGGCCTTGACGTGGCCGAGCTTGTCGACGGGGTGAGTAAACTCGATAAACTGCGCTTTTCTTCCGCTGAGGCTGCACAGGCTGAGAGCTTTCGAAAAATGCTCATGGCGATGTCGCGAGACGTACGCGTCATTCTTGTGAAGCTTGCTGACCGTCTGCATAACCTTCGCACGCTCGGGGTCATGCGAGCCGAAAAGCGCGCGCGCATTGCCAAAGAAACACTTGACATTTATGTGCCGCTTGCGCACCAGCTCGGCCTCAACAATGTCTTTCGCGAGTTGCAGGAACTCTCGTTCGCCAACCGCTACCCGCGCCGCTACGAAATTCTCTACCACAACGTGCTCAAGCAACGTACAGCACGACGTTCGGTGCTCGAAAAGATTCTCGCTGAAACCCGTACGCAGCTCGCCAAATACCATATCCGCTCACGCGTCATCGGTCGCGATAAGACCATTTACGGCATCTACAACAAGATGCGCACGCAGCACCAGTCCTTCTCTGACGCGCTCGACATCTATGGCTTTCGCGTGATTGTGCGCTCTCTCGAGGACTGCTACCTGACACTCTGCGCGCTGCACTCGCTCTTTAAACCCGTTCATCGCCGCTTCAAAGACTTCATTGCCATTCCTAAGATGAATGGCTACCAAAGTATTCACACGACGGTGATCGGTCCCAATGGCACGCCCATTGAGTATCAGATTCGCACCGAAGACATGCACCGCGTGGCTGAATACGGCATTCTCACGCAGTGGCTCTTTAAAAATGACGTCGACCCAAGCGACATGCAGTCACGCACCTCTGCGTGGCTTGCAAACTTGATGGAAATCCAACGCAACAGCGCAGACAGTAGCGAATTTTTGGAAAACATCAAGGTCGACCTCTTCCCCAATCGTCTCTACGCCTTTACGCCGCAGGGCAAGATTATCTCGTTGCCCAAAGGCTCAACACCGGTGGACTTTGCTTATCAGGTGCATACCGATGTGGGTAACCATGCCACGGGCTGCAAGATTAACGGTGAGCCCCGCCCCCTGAGCACACGCCTCTCGAATGGCGATATGGTGGAGATTCAAACGAATCCCAGCGCCTATCCCTCACCGGCATGGCTTGAAAGCGTGCGCTCAGGCAAAGCGCGCGCTGAAATTCGTCAATATCTGCGCACGCGACTGCCCGAAGAGTCCATTCACCTCGGGCAAGAGGCGCTCCGAAAAGAGGCCGACGCCAACCGCTTTAGCCTTGAAGCCGTTCCTGAGGCGATTTGGCAGAAACTGCGCGCTGAGCTTGAAGTGCCTGACGACAACAGTCTCTATACCTCAATTGGCCTTGGCAAAGATTTGCCTGCGGCGGTCCTGCACCGTCTTGTTAAGATGACGCACGAGCTCGATAGCGCCAATCCGCTTCATCCGCTGCCCGCGATCACCATTCGCGGCAACGAAGGTGTCGCCGTAGAACTCAGTAAAGACTGCCACCCCATTCCGGGTGATGCCATTCGTGGCTACAGCCGCACGGGGCATGGGCTCGTGATTCACCGCGCAGACTGCCCGCACTGCCGCCGCGGCATGAAGGCGGAGCCCTCACGCTGGCTTGACGTTGCTTGGGCCGAAGAGCAGAACCATGCTAACCATGCCGTGCCTGTTGACATCCTTGTGAGTGACCAAAACACTGCGCTCGCTGCCATCACCACGAGTATCGCAGAAGCCAATTCCTCCATCGTTGGGGTGGTCTTCTACGAGCGTGAAGCTCAACAGTACCTACGCTTGACGCTACAGGTACGCGACCGCGGGCATCTGATGTATGTCATCAAGATGATTAAGAAGAACCCTGCCGTGCTACAAGCCAAGCGCGTCTTTGAGGCGGGCGCGCCGCACAAGTAGCGCTGTGCGCCTCGGTCTCTCGGGGCGCAGAAGGCATGAAGCTGAAGGGAGCACTACACGCGTAGCGCTCCCTTTTCGTTTGTCTTCCTTTGCGCTATGCTGCGCTCATGGAGGGGATGGATGCGCTCAGCGCGCATCGCGCCCCACATATCAACATAGCCGGCACGGAGCGGAAGATGAACTTCAAGGAATGGCTGATGACCTTCAAAACCAGCGGGACCAGACGCTACGACAAGACGATCTACGGCTCCGCGATCAACCGCATTGCGCGTGCGCTCGACTTTCCACCCGTGTACACCTGTCTCGATCCCGTTGAATTTCAGCGCATTGACGAGGCCATCCGCGCGCACCCAGAATTCCAGGCGTTCAACAGCCGCGGACACCGCATGTACAGTTCTGCGTTGAGCGCCTATCGACGCTATCTTGAGTACATCGATTCGCACGACCTGCTGCTTGAGGACGCGGCAGAAATTGAAGCGCGCGTGCCCGACGCCACCGAGCGCGAGCAACTTGTGCGCGCCCGCATCGGCCAAGGTAGCTACCGCCGCAACGTGCTCGCACACTGGGACGGGCGCTGTGCGGTGACGGGCTACAACAACGCGCAGATGCTGCTTGCCTCGCACATTAAGCCTTGGCGCCACAGCACCGACACCGAGCGGCTCGACGGCGAGAACGGTCTACCGCTCTCGCCAACGCTCGACAGGGCGTTCGATCAGGGACTCATCAGCTTTCACCCGAGCACGGGCCGCATCATCATCTCTTCGGTCTTCTCTGGTCACGAGGTGCTCGGCATCACGGACGATATGTCACTCTGGCGCAAGCCGAGCCGCGCGATGCACGACTACCTCGAATACCACGCAGAGGTCGTGTTACTCGAAGCAACGACCTAGGTGGCACTAAGGCGCACATCGGAAGAGAAGATCTGCACTCGAATTCTGAAGTGCACTCTCCGCGCTATGGCCAGTTGAGGCGGCGTCAGTGCCTGAGGTCAAGTTGTTGCCACGCTCGCGCGTATCCGCCACGGGCTCAACCTTGAGGTTGTGGCGCGCACAAAAGGCGGCAGCCGCCTTCATGAGTTTGTAGCGCGCCTTGATACCTTGGTAGCCCGAGGCGCTCCCAGCCAGCATGTAGACGCCGCCCGCAAGCGCCACGGGCTCCTCTACGCCGGACTTCTCCTCACAGACGAAGGTCACCTGTCCCGAGGCGACACTTCGATAGGCGACAGCATCCGTCGCACTCATTGAAGTGATGCGCGCGATGCGCCCTGACTTCGCGCAGAAGTCGTTGGCGGCACGGACAGCGTCGCTCTGCTGGCCAGCGCCGCTCCAAGCGAGGTAATTGGTGGAAGAAATGGAGTACTGGCCTGCGCCAAGACTCACGGGCTCCGTGGTACTGCAGCCAGCAAGGATGAGGAGCGCCGCGGCGAGAAGCGCGGTCGCATTGGTTTTGCTGAACGTCATCGTTGAATCCTACAGTTGAACAGATGCTGCGGGCCCACAGCGAAAAAAGAGGCCAATCAAAATGAGCTCAACAGGATTCTACGCCAGTGAAAAAGTCGAGGAAAGATGTCCTAGGGGAAACGACAATCTCAAGTAAAATCAAATACCTTTAAGAAAACTAGTTTTTAAAAAATGGGGGATAGAGATTGGTATGCAGGAGGCGTAACACGCCCCTAGCAAATTTCGTTTTTCAGTACGGCTGCTCGTTGGTATAGGTGACTTCAAGAATTTCCAACGTTTCAACGCCTGCAGGATGCGTAGACGTCGCAGGCGTAGGGAGCTTTACCTCGTCGCCCTCGCGCGCCTTGAGAAAGACACGGGCAATGGGGCTAATCCAGCTCACGTCACCGTGGCTTGCGTCCGCCTCATCGATACCAACAATGCGGATCTTGTGCTCCTCTCCGTTTTCCTTGGCGTAAAGGACGGTCGCGCCAAAGAAAACCTGATCCGTGGGCGGACGGGCACCTGGGTCGACGACTTCCGCGCTCTCAATGCGCTTATTAAGAAAGCGGATACGGCGGTCAATCTCGCGCAGGCGACGCTTGCCGTAGAGGTAGTCGCCATTTTCTGAGCGGTCACCGTTGCTCGCGGCCCAGGCTACCACGTTGACCATTTCAGGGCGCTCGACGTTGACAAGACGCTCGCGCTCATCCAGAAGCCGCCGATAGCAGGCGGGCGTCATGTAGTTCTTCGTGTTGGGAGGTAACCCTGGGAGGGTCACCTCGTCATCATCGTCATCTTTGGCTGTCATGTTTTCTGTCCCGAAAGGAGCAAATCGGCACGCGCCTTTCACCCCCGAACTGTGCAATTCGTACATTTTACTGACGAGGGCGGCGCGCGTGCAATGTAGACGCAAAACCGCCTTGACAGTCTACGCTAGAGAGCTCTATACTGACTACATAGAGATCCTCATTTGATCCCCAAAGGCTACTCGATCAGCTAGCCTTTCGCAAACTGGAAAACGACCTTAATTGGTAGTCTTTCGGTTGCGTTTAGCTGATTACTTTGTCGAGTTTAGGTAACCGTACTCCTCTGCATTTAGGTTCATCTGGTGTTTCGCCAGAACTGATATTTGCTGACTGCATACGGCTGCGATCCCCGCTGGGGCGGGGTGCGTGCAGCCGACCCGCATCTCGCGGCCGAATGTCGCTCCCGCCGAACGCCGATTTCGAGCCGCGGGGCGCTCTCACTCAGCGGTCGGCGGGCGCGACAGTCGTCCGTTCGCTACAGGCATGTCGCCACACTAAAAGTAGATGCAGGGGAGTACGGTTCCTCTTTCTCCCAAGCCGCTACGCCTACGCCTTTGCTCTATAGCAAGGATGAGGTCATCCGAAGCAATGAAGGCTCTCATCTTGACCCTGGGAAAAAGAGCATGACGTCACTTGAACACCCAAATGCCGCCTCTGTCACCGCGATTGAGGAATGGATACGTCAGAAGGAGAGCGTACTCACCGAGTCCACGGCCGAGTTGTACGCAATATTCACTCGTCTCAATCCACTAGCAGAAGATGCAAGGCCAACACTCTGGAAAGCACTAAAGCGAAACTTCGCGGCACGCTCCATCACGCTTTGGAACGACTGTTGCAGCGCCTGCGCACTCGAACCACTTAATGCGTTGCGTACCTTAGTGGCGCTATACATTGAAAAGAATCCCACATTGCTCACCTTCCCGCTGCTGGCATTCATGCTGTTGCCCAAAGCGCGCCAAGGTGCATTTCAGGAGCTACGGGCACCGTTGCTCGAACTTCTTCGGGATCAACCGCTTTTAGAGTATTTTGTCACGCATGGGAGAGGTTCTCGCTTTCCCATGTGGATTCCTGACGTTCCAACGCAAACCGCTGCGTTGTGGCTCGCCGCGGGGACTCTAAAACACGGGGCACGGTCACCTGTTGCACTCATCGACTTCATCGCCAAGCACTCGGCTACACACTCTTCTGATTTTTTCGACAGCCTTACCCAAACGCTTCATACCTGTGCCTCGGTGAGTCTTAACTTCAGCGGGGTTGACCTTGCCGATGCCGCTCCGAGTATCCGATACATTGCCCACACACTGGATAAAAAAGTGCGCCCCGCTTGGCGCACCTTCTGCGACGATCTGCTGAGCTTATCGCTTTCGCACGGGGCAATCATCACTGCGCAGTATGACAACCAAGCGCCCTTTTCCTCGGACCAAAAGAGCGGCCTCATGGAAACGCTACAGCTGCTCGCTAGAGATGGTGAGCTTGAGGAACTCCTTACGGCGCTCTCTGACAAAAATGTGGCGCTTATGGGCGAGCTAAAGGCATACGAGGCGCTGGTAAAGAACCTGCCAAAGAATCTACATTGGGACAGCTTACCAAACTGCATTGCTAGAGCCTCTCTTCAAAGTGCGTTCACTAAGAGTTGTCTTGGCGGCATGCATCATGCCAAGGACGACAAGCCCAAACACTGGCCGGGACATCTGAATGACACAGCGCTCTCGGCACTCTCTGAAGTCGCCTCCTCCCACGCGTCACCTGAAACGACTCAAAAGGCCTTCCGAGAAGGATGGTTCGGTAGCACTGTGCTTGAGTTGAGTCAGAACGTTAAGGAAGTGATGTTAGGCAAGACAGCTAGCGACCCAACGCTCAACGTGCTCGAGCGGTTCTTCTTCGAACCTAAAGCTGGGCTGGAATCCGCTCAATCTGCAGAAATTTTTGCTCTGCTTGCTACACAGCCTGAGTTCAAGTGGGTGCAAACCACGAAAAGCTTCAAGTCGCTGATCAGCTCACCTGAGTGGCAAAAGCTCATGCCGTCTGTGCTCGGCTCAGAAGCGTGGAAGAAAGTTGGTGCAATGGCGCTCGTTAGGGATTTTCCTCGATCGCTCCTTGACGCGTTCCGCCTCGCTTCAACTCCTCTTGCGCTCGACTCGCTTTGGACTCTCTACCTGCAGCATGAGACCTCCGTCATGGAGTACGTCAGGAGTCCCTTCACAAGCTATCCTTATAAGGTGTTTGATCTGCTGAACGCAGCGCTCAGTGCCTGCCTTCGTGTCGGTATCTCCAAAACAGCTGAAAACAGAGGACTACGGAAGCTGCTCTCGCACTACCACAACTACGCCATCCTACGGACGGTGTTGGAGCTCGAGAGCGAGAAACCCACTGATCCCCTGAAGGCGGCCGAATGGGCAAGTGTGCTTTGGTCCAACATGCCTCCGTCCGTCGCTCGCACAAAGAATGCAACGGCCGCCGCAGGCGCCATTCTTCTTAAGACGCTCGCCCGAGTGGCTCCACCGCTGCGCGCACTCAAGACGGCAGGTGCTGCGGATTGGCATCAACTCGACGTGGCACTACGCAACACCAGCAACCTTCGAGCTGCTGATGCTGCTTGGTTAGAACTTGCGTTCGCGCTTGGAAAAAGCTCCCTTACGGCCCTTCTCGCCGTTGCCAAGATGCGCAACACCACTGCCGCGCAAGGACACCATTTCGACCGCTACTACAAGTGCTGGCATATTCCCAAAAAGCACGGTGGAAAACGCATCATCATGGAACCGAAGCTGCCACTCAAGTTGGTTCAGCGTGCGATTCTTGACAATGTACTTATGCCGCTCGGTGTGCATCCTGCTGCGCAAGGATTCGTTCCTAACCGCTCAATCGTCACCAACGCCGCCCCTCACGTCGGACGTCGCGTCGTGGTCAACACCGACATTCATCAGTGTTTTCCGAGTACGCAATGGAACGTGGTGAAAGCCGCGCTTTTGCGGGATCTCAGTGGGAAGTTCCGCGAAGACACCATCGATCTCATCGTCGACATCACAACGCAAGGCGGTGCGCTCCCAACTGGGGCCCCCACCTCGCCCATGATTCTCAACCGCGTCCTCTACCCGGCCGATTGCATCCTTGCGAAGCTTGCCGAGCAACGCGGCACGGCCTACACGCGCTACGCCGATGATCTCACATTTTCTGGCGAGGATGACGCCGTGAAGTTGCTTGCACCGACGGGTGCTGTTCTCAAGCGCATCGGCCTTGTGCTCGATCCACGCAAGACGAACATCTTCCGCCGTGGTCGCCGGCAGTGCTGCACAGGGCTTGTCGTCAACGAGCAAGTTTCTGTGCCTCGCATCATTCGCCGCAAGATTCGTGCCGCCGTACACGAGTTCGCTCGTACTGGGTGCGCTACTTGGAACGGAAAACCACAAAGCGCAGAAGCCCTCTTGGGTCGCATCCACTTCCTGCACATGGTCCATCCCGAAGAGGCCGATGCGCTTCTCAATAAGATGAAGAAGGACAAAACCGTAGCGGCTGAGATGAGCAAGCGCAAGGTTAAGCAGAAAAACACCGAGTTCCAAGGATAACTGTTATGGCTATAGCCTCTTCACTCATTGCGATTGATGCACACACAGCTATCGCCGCGGCCGACTTCCTCGATAGGCGCAAGCCCGATCTTGCCGCCAAGTTGCGTGCGCATTTTAAGCCTGAGTTTCTCTCGCAAGAGAGCTCGTATTACCAGTCCTACATCGAGGAACTTGAAAAACTTATCGCACAACCACATTTATTCTGCCTTCGTAGCGATCCGTTCTGCCTACTGCTACATGCAATTACGTTCAACGCTAGTAGCAGCCCCACACGCTGCCTGCTCAAGGATCCTGGCGCTGAAGGGCTGGATGCGGGATACATTCTCTGCGAGAAAAACACCAAGCAGAGGAAAATTAACCTTCGCTGGGTTGACTGCGTTACAGGCAGCCATGACCAACTCCCTGTACATCCATCCTGTGCATATCTCAGCGGTAGCCTACGTCGACAGATCGAAGTGCTCACCGCAGAGCAACCGACACTCTCGCTCTCAACTGACAATGATGGACTGCTACTTTTTACGAAATCCCAACCGTTGAGCATTAATGCGCGAAAAACCCTGCAATTTACACTCGTGCGCCGCATTGATGGCACCGTGCACCGTGCAGCGCTCGGTAAAGGCTGGTGTGACGAGCATGGCATACAACTCCCCGCTGGACAGCTCTTCGGATTACTCTCGGCAAGTCTGCAACGAAGTTACCTACATGCTTATGGCTCAGGAATCAGCATGCTCATTGAGCTAGAAACGCTTGCCGATACGGGTTGCTGCCGCGTTCGCATGCCTTATCTTGACAGCCTCAATTTGCCCTACCGCACCAAACTTCTCGTCACCAAGGCGCTCGCCAAACGCATTTCCGCCGAACTTTGGTGGTTTTCGAGCGCAAGCGAGGCATGGGGGCACATTGGCTTGCTCTAAACGTCAGAGATACACGTGTGCGAGCATGACCTGAGCAAGAGAAACGCCCAATTTCAGAGGCTCACGGGCAGTACGAGTCCCCACGGTGGTGTATTAGAGGCGCTCAGCCTATTGGTGACGAGCCAGATGACAGGATACTCGGGCGGCACCTTCGGATACTCCGTGTAGCCATCCGTGACAAAGATGAGTAGCGGCATCTGCGCGCGCTCCTGCATCTTCACCCATTCGAAAACCTCCACGGTACTTGAGCCGCCGCGGCCATGCACGGTGACATCGGACCCGTCTGGCATCTCCTCCAGCGCGTCGTAGTGCGTGACAGCAGCTACCCTCACATCCGCCTGGACAATCGTCAGTTCGCACCCCAACTGCTCCTTAAGGCGCTGGATTTCTCCATAGATTGCGCCGAGCAGACGGCTGTCCATGGAGCCCGATGTATCGACAGCAAGTACTACGGGCACGGGCACAAGGCCGCCCACACTCGGCAAACAGAGCCCCTGTGAGAGGTACTTCTTGGCGGGCGGCCACATCTGCCAAGTCACGCGGGCGCGCTCAAGCATGTGCATTGCAAGAAGCTCGCGCCAGTTAAGCACGGCACTATCAAGAACTAAAATCTTTTCGGCAAAATCACCCGTAAGCGTGCCGCGATTTTTGAGGGCATCGATGAGTGACTGACGCAAACCCTTAAACATGCCGCGCAACTGCTCCCGTCCGACGCCTGGGATCCCTGCAGCTAGCGTTTCCACCCAGTCAGGCAATCCGTCTAGCAGATCTCCAGGCAATGGCAAGTCAGTACACTGCGACGATATTCTGCCGTCGCTATCTCTACTCAGCAGTAGCTCGTAAATCTCCTCGGCTGTAAGCCCCCTGTACGCCTCCTCATAAAGCGCCTCACTAGGCAACGTGATGCCGAGCCGGTACAGAATGTCGTTGACGGCATAATCGCACGCGCAGTTCCAGAGCTTGGGCTTGCGCTCGCCCCGTCGCTGCGCATGCTCAAGTAACACATGCATTAACTCGTGCAGGAGCACACCTTGCAATTCTTCGAACTTGAGCGAATCAGCAAACGCTCGGTTGTAGACGATCTTCGTACCATCTGTAGCGAAGGTACTGATGCTTTCTGTCTCGAGCGGCATGATCTTGAGACCGAGCACCGCAGTGCTCAAATAGGGCTGAGACATAAGGATCGCGAGCCGCGCCTTGAGAACTCGCTCGTCTACGGTGTGCTGAGCAGCCTTTTCCACCCCCATGACCCTCTCCTTATTTAAAGAGATTGGCATGGGAGCGCATGAATTCGATCACCTCTGGGTTGGTGAAAAGGCGCGGATTCGCCGTCAGCGCATTTTTCAGAAGAATGATCGAAAACTCTATCGGCAAGCGAGAGAGCAATGCCACAATGAGCGCCACATGAGAGACCGCGTTGTCGCGAACACTCAGGTAGCCCACTAGCGACCAGAGGCGATCCATGCGAGTTGGGAGTGGTGCACCCTGCGGGTCTTTTTTGAGCGCCTCGATCTCCTCGCGCGTCACCGCGTCGCGTGCGAAGGTGAGGAACTCGTTTGCAGGTCCCTCTCCCACGATGCCCGAGGCAATATCGGTCACGGCTGTAATACTACCAAACGCTTTGATCGTGTCCGAGAGCATCTCCCAAGTGCGGGGGCTGGCGTAGGGGCCAGACTCCGCCTGTGTGAGCAACAAACTAGGGCGGTAGTTGAGAAAGCCGAGGATGCTCGACTCGATCCCGTGGGTCTGTGCCCAGAGCGTCCAGCTCCCGATGTCCTGCTCGAGCTCCAAATGCACAAAACGGTTAGCGAGTGCGCTCGAGAGGCGGAATGTGACCGCACGGTCAGCTGCGCGGTTGCCCGCTGCGATGATGCGCCAACCCTCGGGAAGACGGTACTCGCCCACCGCATGATCGAGCACGAGCTGATACATTCCAGCCTGCACGAGAGGCGGCGCAGCATTGAGTTCGTCGAGAAATAGGATACCGGGCGTATCGCCCTCCTTCGGCAGAAAGGCGGGCGGACACCAAACAGCCGTGCCATCCTTGAGCATTGGAATGCCACGCAGGTCAGTTGGATCGAGTAGCGTCGCACGCAGGTCGACGACCGGCAGATTCCGCTCCTCGGCCACCTGATGAACGATTGAACTCTTACCGATGCCGGGTGCTCCCCATAGAAACACCGCCCATTCCTGCTCAAGGAGCTTTCCAAGGACCTCTTTCAACCGCGTGGCCTGCATAGTACTTTCCTCATAGGTATGGCTGGGAACCTTCCTCCAGCCGGACAATCATATGATCCTATTTTACATGCAGAGTCTTACGTAGATCTGAATTTGATCCCGTTTTTTCCAAAATTCTCACGCTCGTGTGCGCTCTTTGGGAAGTGCCAGCGCCACAGCTCCCATGAGCGGCAAAAACGCTGAGAACTCAAACAAGCGCTCGATACCAACCCAGTCCGCCATAGCACCAAATGCGGCCGAGGCGATACCACCGAGACCAAAAGAGAAGCCGAAAAAGAGCCCAGAGATCATGCCCGTGCGCGAGGGTGCAAGCTCAAGCGCATAGACGAGAATCGCGGAGAAGGCTGAGCTGATAACAAAGCCCACAATGACAGCTAGCGCAACCACCCCTGCAAAAGGCGCCCACGGGAGCGCAACCGCAAAGGGCGCTGCGCCAAGAATTGACCATAGAATGACTGCGCGCCGCCCGATCCGGTCTCCAATTGGGCCGCCGAGCAACGTACCTGCAGCGCTCGCGCCCATGAATGCAAAGAGCGTGTACTGTGCTACGGTCATCGAGACAGCAAATTTCTCCATCACAAAAAATGTGAGGTAGTTGCCCAGTGAACTGATGTAGATCTGTTTAGAAAACATCAAAAGAAAAAGTAGCGCGAAGACCCACTTCATCTTTGAGAGCGGCTTCTCATCAACCTCAATCCCAGAGCGCCTGTGCCCGAGCACCATCGTGCCCGCACGCGTGCGGGTCACAACAAGCTGACTCACACGCAAAAGCAGTAGCACCGCAAAGAGCGCAACAAGCGCAAACCACGCGATACTCGATTGCCCCCGTGGCAGCACGATGAATGCCGCAGCGAGCGGCCCACAGGCAAAACCCGCATTGCCACCCACCTGAAAGAGCGACTGGGCAAAACCTTTGCGCCCGCCGCTGGCGGCCTGCACCACCTTGCTACCTTCCGGATGGAAGATCGCACTACCAAGTCCAGCGAGCGCCACCGCGAAAAGAATTCCTGCAAAACTACCCGCCTGCGAAAGCGCAAGAATCCCAAGAAGCGTCGCTAGCATTCCCACGGGCAATGAATACGGCCGAGGTCTTCTATCGGTCGAAAGCCCCACCAACGGCTGCAAAATCGAACTCGTGAGCTGCACGGTCAGTGTGATGAGCCCAACCTCGGTAAAGCTAAGCGCGTAGTTTTCCTTCAACAACGGCAGCGACGCTGGAATGATGGACTGAACCGTGTCGTTTAGAAAGTGAGAAAAACTCACCATCAGGAGCACATCGAGTGCGATACGAGAACCAGAAGTTAGGGAAGCCGAAGTCACGACGCCTCCACAAAGAGGAAAAAATATGGGCGGGAACAATGCGGCATTGTATCTGTCCTCTTCTGCCCAAGATGCAGGCAAGGCTAGAATTTCTTCTGCAACCTCCTCATGCCGCAAGGAACAACTCCATGACCGACGAACTGCTTGAGCACATCGCATGCTTTCGAATCTTTCTCGATCACTTACAGTTACCTGTAGCGATCATCGACACACACGGCCGCTATGTCTACTACAACCGAGAGAGCGCGGATATCGATGGCTGTAGCGTGTCAGATGCCTTAGGCAAACCTCTTCTAGACGTCTACCCATACCTCACAGAGAAAGACTCTACAATGCTCTCCTCGCTCAAGGAAGGCAGGATCTTTCAGAATCATCATCAGAACTATTTCAATTCTCGCGGCAAACTCATCAACTACACCCATACAACTACACCTCTCATCAACGCACGGGGAGAGGCAATCGGTGCCATCGAATTCGGTTTCGATGCCTCGGGTAACATCAAGCTCGCGCAACAACTTCTCGCGCTCACGAAATCCGCCATCAAGCGCCCCATAGAAAGAATCCCTGCCGAGCGCCGCATCATCACGCGCTCAAGCTCCATGCATAATCTCATCGCGCTATCCAAGCGTTATGCAGCAAGCGACATTCCTGTGATCATCTATGGGCCTAGCGGCTCGGGCAAAGAACTATTTGCACAGCTCATCGTCGAACACTCCACCCGCTGTGACAAACCTTTCGTTGTACTCAACTGCGGGGCGCTCACGGAAACGCTCGTCGAATCAACGCTATTCGGCACGGTCAAAGGCGCCTACACGGGCGCGGAAAACAACGAGGGGTATCTCGAGCTCGCCAACGGTGGAACGCTCTTTCTCGATGAGTTCAACTCAATGAGCCTCAACGTACAGCAGAAGCTGCTCAGATACCTGCAGACCAAGCAGTACACACGCGTGGGTGAAGTGCGCCCGCGTGTGAGTGACGCACGCATCCTTGTGGCAATGAACGAGAATCCCCTGAAACTCATCGCCGAAGGACGGCTGAGAGAAGACCTTTACTACCGACTCAACGTGGCTGTACTCACGTTACCTCCCCTCGATGAGCGCCCAGAGGACATCTTGCCGCTTGCTGAACACTTCATTGAAAAATACGCGGCTCTTTCCTCCCATACCATACATGGAATCGCTAACCCAGAAGCGTTGATGCGAAGCTGGCCGGGGAACGTACGAATGCTCGAAAATGAAATAGTTCGAAGCATCGTGATGCACGAGACTGATGGACCGCTCACTATCGCCCCCGACCCGTCCGTCGCCACCGAACAGCATGAACCCCAGAACTACCCAACAAGCGATCTCACGTTCAGGGGGACGATCGAGCCAATGACTTCCACGGTCAGCCCAAATGGGGATCGTGAGGTCACAGAAAACCCCTCTACTGATCCTGCAGCGCCCACCATGAGCCTTCCCAAGCAGCTCGAGGCGCTCGAACGTCGCCTTGTTATCGAGGCCTTGAACGCCACACGTGGAAACGCCTCTCAAGCGGCCGAACGCCTCGGCATTGCCCGTACAACGCTTCTCTACAAAATGGAAAAACTAGGCATCACAATCGGCGTTCGCACACCCTAAACCATATCGACGAATTTTCGACATTTCGTCATATTTTCATCATTTTGCTGGATATACGACATACCAAATAGCCGCTTTATGCAGTCCCATCTGGCACTCACTTCCTCTCATTACCTCTGGCAGAGGCGTTGAGGGGAAGAGCCTTAATTTCACCTCAGCTTGGCACGCGGTTTGCTCTCTTATTGGTAGGAAGCAGAGAAAAGCTTCTTCTGAAGATTTTCACTGCACGAGTAGTGTTTCAGAGTAAGGACTGAGAAAATGACCGACAGCACGATGAAAACATTTGAGGGACTGCGCGCGGCACTCCTCACGAAGGACCGCCGCTTCAAGGCAGAGGGCGGCAAACTCCTCTTTGAGGGCGTGAATCTTGAGGCACTCGCGCACAAGTACCAAACCCCCATCTACATTTTCTCGGAAAATGAGATCCTAAGAAACATTGCAGAAATTCAGCAAGCATTTGCGACCCACAAACACACGAAGATCTTCTATGCCTCAAAGGCCTGCTCAGTGATGGCGATACTGAAGATTATTCGCGACGCTGGTATCGGCATTGAAACGAATTCACTTTACGAACTCAAAAAGGCGATCGAGATCGGCTTTCCTGGTAAAGACATCGTCTTCAACGGCGTCGTCAAGACCCGCACGGACCTCGAGTACGCCATCGCGCATGAGCTCTACCTCATCAACGTTGACTCCGAGCTCGAGCTCGACATGATCGACGAGATCTCGCGCAAATTGGGCAAACACGTCAACGTATGCGTGCGCGTTGAACCGAGCGTGCCTTCGGCCACGCACCCTGGGCTCGTCACAGCCTTCCACGCCAAGGCGGGCATCGACCTCGAGCAGGCCGAAGGTGTCATCCGCCGCATTCTTAAGATGCCATATGTCACCGTCAAAGGCCTGCACATGCATGTGGGCGACCAAGTGCCCGAAAGTGAACCATTCGGCAAGGCCACGGCGGTGCTCGTTGGCGAATGCATGCGACTTGAGAAGCTGCTCGGCTACAGGTTTGAACTCATCAACGTTGGCGGCGGCATCCCCGTTCCCTACAAGTACGATGCCGAGAACGGCGAACCGCTACACGACAACATGTATGCTGGCATCACGAGCGAGGATTTCGCGCGCGCCGTCATCACTGAGGTAGAGAAGTGGCGCAACGACGTGGAGATCTGCCTAGAGCCTGGGCGCAAAATCCCGTCCTCCGCTGCGGTCATGCTCACGACCGTGCAATGCGAGAAGACAAAGACCAACTACGACCTCTCAGGTAACGTTGAGCGGCACGTCGACTGGAAGTTCTGTAATGCGGGTTACAACGTAATGGCCGACGCACAACACTACGGCTGGTTCTTCTATGTCTACAACGCAAGTCGCATCACCGAGCCACACGAGCACTACGTGAAGATCGCTGGGCCGCTCTGTGACGGTGGTGACTACTACCATCAGGGAATCAAGGGCGAGGAGTACTTGCTACCAGCATCGACCGCCTTAGGTGACATCCTCGTCTTCCTCGACGCAGGCGCCTACTCGATCGAAAGTCAGACGGTCTACAACAACCGACCGCGCACGGCCGTCGTACTCATCGACCGCGAGGGGCACGATCGCCTCATCCGCCGCGAGGACACCTACGAGGACATGGTGAAGTACGACATCTACTGATGGTGCGCATCACCAATGCAAAGACCGCGGGGCGCACGCCCCGCACCCTCCCATCAAAGGAGACCCAACATGACCAACAAAAACAACCTCTTGGGCATCCGCGACATCGTCTTCATGAACGTGATCGCAATCCTCTCGCTCAGACAAATTCCGAACGTCGCGCCCTATGGCGCCTCAAGCATGATCCTCTGGTTGCTCGCCGCAGCCTGCCTATTTTTCCCGCTCGCCATGGTGTGTGGTGAACTCTCCACAGGCTGGCCAAAGGATGGCGGCATCTTCGTTTGGGTCAAGGAGGCCTACGGCAAGCGCATCGGCTGGATTGTCGTGGTTTCGTTCCTATTTTCTTGCGTGCTCTTCTTCCCGCTTATGCTGCAGTTCGGTTTCACCGCACTTGGCTACATCATCAGCCCAGAGCTCGCCGAAAATAAGGTCTTCATCGGTGTGGGTTCCATGGTGATTTTTTGGATTCTCACCTTCATGAACGTGCTCGGCCTTAAGTGGACGAAGATCATCAACTCTGTATCTGCTTGGCTCGGCGTCTTCATCCCGAGCGCCATTCTCATTCTGCTTGGAATCGTCTGGGTCGCAACGGGACATCCAATGTCGACCGACTACGCAACAGCGTCCAACTGGATCCCCGATCTTGGTAAGTGGGATACGATCGTCTTCGTCTCTTCGATGATGTTCGCGTTCGCGGGGCTTGAAGTTGCCCCCATGATCGCAGGTCGCACTGAAAATCCTCAGCGAGACTTCCCTCGGGCTATGGCACTCTCGGCCGCTGTCATTGTCGGCATTTATATGCTTGGTACCGTAGCGCTCAACACCCTTGTGCCAGCAAGTAAAACAGACATCGTCGCAGGCATCATGCAAGCGATGCACAGTGCGGCAGAGACTCTTGGCATGCCTTGGCTACCCGCTGTCATGGCCATCTGTCTCTTCTTTGGAGCACTCGGTCAAATCAACTCTTGGTTGGTGGGACCAATCTACATGCTGCAAGAGGCCTCCAACGAAGAAAATATTTTGGGTGACAAAATATCGGAGCTACACCCGAAGTACGGAACACCTGCCTTCGCTCTCTATGTGCAGGCAGTACTCGTGAGCATCTTCTGCTTCTCGACATTCGTCTCGCCATCAGTTGCTGCCGCGTACTGGACGCTCACTGCGCTCACAACGCTTTGCTACTTCATCCCTTACCTCTGCATGTTCCCGTCTTACGTGCGATTGCGTCGCACCCAACCCGATGTGCCACGCTCCTTCCGTATCCCTGGGCGGGTTCTACCGTGGTTACTACCGCTACTCGGATGGCTATCGATCTTCTTTGCTGTGGTGCTCGTCTTCATTCCTCCTGCTGAACTCGATATGGGCGGCTACTGGCTCTACTTCGGCAAACTCGTGGGTGGTGTCGTGCTAGCCATCGGATCCGCCGAATGGTCTTACAAACGAGCCGTTGCGCGCCGCAAACAGACTGTACACGCGCATTGAACGAATAAACGAATGAAGGACAAACCATCATGTACAAACCAACATTGACTATTGACCTCAAGCGGTTGCGCGAGAACGCGACCATAGAGAAGCGCGAACTTGCCGCAGCTGGCGTCGAAGTCATGGCCGTCAACAAAGTCTTCGACGGCTGTGTAGAGACGGCGAGAGCCGTGCTTGAGGGCGGCATTGACGTCATCGCCGAGTCACGCGTCTACAACCTCATGAAAATCAAGACCGCGCTCGGGTGTCGCACAGCGCTCCTAAGAAGTCCCGTGCTCTCAGAAATCGAAGATGTGGTGCGCTACGCGGACGTCTCGCTCAACAGTGAACCAGTCGTGCTACGGGCGCTCTCCGCGGAGGCGCTTCGCCAAGGCAAAACGCACAGCGTCGTGCTCATGGTAGATATGGGAGATCTGCGTGAGGGTGTTTGGTTCGAGCGCTACGAGGAGATCCGCAGCGCGCTCGAACTCATCGATGCGCTACCAGGGCTCACACTCTATGCGCTTGGCACAAACTTCAATTGCTACGGCACCGTAATGCCCACCGTAAAGAACGGCGAGGACTTCGTCGCGCTCGCCGCGCGGCTTTCTGCAGAGACGGGCATTGCTATCCCACGACTCTCCGCAGGAAACTGCACGAGCTACCATCTGATCGATAAGGGTATCTGGCCTAAAGGACTCAATCATCTGAGAATCGGTGGCTTACACGAGTATGGGATCGAGTACGTGGACATGCATTATCTCGATCAATACCATCACTCGAGCAAGCCCGTCAAAAAGGCCTGCTCGCCTCTATACCGCCTCTCGGCAGAGATCATCGAACTCAATGCCAAACCCACAGTCCCCGTTGGCGAGCTCGGCGTCGATGCGTTTCTGCACACCAAGACGTTCGAAGATCGTGGTACGCGCCGCCGTGCGTTGCTCGCCTTCGGTCGCCAAGATGTCCCCGCAGAGAACTGTGTTCCTGAGAACGACTCAATCACGATTCTTGGGCAAACCTCGGACCATACACTCATCGATATTGAGGATTGTCAAACTCCTCTGAAGCTCGGAGACCTCGTGAGCTTTGAACTGGACTACACTGGCCTGCTCGCTGCGTGCACGACCAATGGCGTTGAAAAAATATTTACCCACTAGCCGCCACTCCACGGCGACTCACCGACGCCTCGCTACGAGCTTAGCGAGGCGCTCAGGAGTATGAGGTTCCGGACTAGCACTCACGCTGAGCACCTCTAGCCGCTGTGCGCGCTACGCCGGTCAAATCATCCAAAGCCAAGGATATAAAATGCCGGATCGAAATTCTGAAGACGTGCCGATAGCACTCGAGAAAACGCTTCTTCCTAGACACATCACGATGATCAGTCTTGGGGGTACCATTGGCGCAGGCCTTTTCATAGGTATTGCCGAGCCTCTAGCCAACGTAGGACCGTTGGGCGCCATGATCGCGTATTTTCTCGCCGGCATGGTCATGCTCGGCACGATGATGTGCTTAGGCGAACTATCGAGCGCACTACCCAACGCAGGTAGTTTTCAGTACTACCTCTACCGACTCTTCCCAAACCCATTTTGGAGTTACTTAGTCGGTTGGCTCTATTGGCTCAGTTGGGTCTTCGCCCTCGCTGCCGGTCTCATTGCCGCAGGCATGATCTCACACGACCTCTTTCCCACACTAGCCATCTGGCAGTTCTGCCTTCTCTATCTTTTCTCCCTTCTCTTTTTCAACTCCTTAAGCGCCAACGCCTTTGGCGAAACGGAATACTGGCTTGCTGGCGTAAAAGTCCTTGCCATTATCGCGTTCATCATTTCTGGGGGTATCCTCATCTGGCTACGCATGCGAGGCGGCTGGCAGCCAACGCTCTCCGTTAATGGCCTGCTCTTTCCCCACGGAGGCTGGGCAATTCTCACGAGCATGGCAGTCGTGACCTACTCATTTCAAGGGGCCGAACTGATTGGTAACGTTGCTGGCGAAACCTCACACCCAGAAAAAATGCTCCCGAAAATCATTCGTGGTGTGGGACTCAGAATCATCCTTTTTTATGTCGTGGCAGTCGGCGTGCTCGCTATTCTCAATCCGCTCGGTGTCACCCACTCCGATTCAGGCCCGTTCGTCGACGTCTTCAAAGAGCTCGGCGTACCTGCCACCGACACTCTCATGAAGCTCGTGATTCTCTCGGCGGCACTCTCTGCGGCAAACTCCGCTATCTATGCCTGTTCTCGGATGTTTTGGACGATGGCCAAGGAAGGAATGGCGCCAGCATACTTCGCGAAGCTCTCTAGCAACCATGTGCCACTGCGAGCGATCATGCTTTGCGGTGCACTCTCAATGACCTGCTTACTCTCGCGCTCGCTATCGGCTCAGCGCCTCTTTCTCTTTTTGATTTCCTCAACCGCGCAGGTCGGGTGCTTGGCATGGATTGTCATCGGCGTATGTCTGCTCAAGTACCGCGCACTCATCCGCGATGGCGTCCTTACTGAACCTAAGACTGGCTATCGGATGCCCACACCACGGCTGATAGCGTGGGCTGTAATACTCATCAATACGCTCATCATTTTGGGCGGCTGGTTTAGTAGCGATGGACTCAATATGCTACTAGCGGAAGGCTGTATCACGCTCATGCTGATCCTCTGCTACGGTCTTCTCATAAAAGAGCGTACCCATAGCAGCATCACAGAAGAAGACACACAATTTCCCGTCTAAGCACACTTGAGCCTTGCGGGCGCCAAGCCCGCGAGGCTTGGCTGATGGGGAGATTTGCGTCTGCGGCGCCTCGATCCGCCCTGTCAGCGATGGGAATGAAGAAGAAATTTTTGGGAAAAATAAAGGGACGTCAGCAAAAACGTCCCTTTGGAATTCGGCGGTGGTGGAGAGGAGGAGGATCGAACTCCCGACCTCTGCATTGCGAACGCAGCGCTCTCCCAGCTGAGCTACCCCCCCAACCGTTACCAAAAGCATTTCTGCTCTCGGTAGAACGCACATTTTGCACCTAACGCTAGAAGAGCGAAATACCCTATTTACGGTATTTTGCTTTCAGCGCCCCACACAGACGTACTGTAACCAACAGAAACGAGCCCACCTCTCTCGGAGCGCGGTGCAGACATCGCTCGGGCGTACAATCAAAGAACATTTCTCTTTTCAATCTTGATACCGACATGCAGATACCCGAACTTCAGAAACTTCCGGCGCTCACCTATGCGCCGAACGACGTCAAGCATCAAGCACCTTCAGCCACGCAAATCCTTGCTATCGCCGAGAAGGGCGAAGAGCCTACGGAAGATGCTCGTGCATTGCTAGCCGCGCACGCTGAACTCCTTGAGCAACTCTCTGCGCGCGAAATCTTTACAGGGAAAGCTGGACAACTCTACCGCCTTGATACGCTCGCCGATTATCCTGCGGGCGTCGTGCTCGTTGGCATTGGTAACGCTGCAGCCAGCGTCTCAGCCAAACTCGAAGCGCTCGAGAGCGCACTCAAAAAAGCGCTCCCACCCACCGAAGCGATCGCCCTCAATGCGCGTAGCTGGATTAGCAACCACGCCGATCTGCCGCGCTTAGTCAGCACGCTTCTTGAGAGCTTCATTCGTCAGCGCACCTTCAAGACGGTCGATGCGCCCGAAGAGCCTAAAGTCAAGCACATTCACCTGCTTGACACCGAGTACAGTGCCAAGCTCCACGCGCTCATCAAAGAAGGGCAAGCGGTCGCGCGTGCCGCACAGCTGATGCGCTACTGGGCCGATCTACCGAGCAACATCGCCACACCCTCTTTCCTCGCAGAGCAAGTCAAAGCGATGGCCAAAAAGCGCAAAGCGCTTGACGTGAGCATTTGGGGGCGTAAAGAAATTGAAAAGGCTGGGATGGGCGCATTCTTGGCCGTAGCGCAAGGTAGCGCAGTCGAACCGCGCTTTCTAGTCGTGCGCTACACGGGCGCAGCTGAAAAGGATGCTCCTGTGGCGCTCGTCGGCAAAGGCGTGACCTTTGACTCGGGTGGTATTTCGCTTAAACCCGCCGCCAACATGGGCGACATGATCTACGACATGTCGGGTGCTGCCGCCGTGCTAGCAACGGTGCTCGCAGCTGCGGAGTTTGAGCTCAAGCACAACGTGCTCGCCGTGGCAGCCTGCTGCGAAAACATGCCAAGCGGCACCGCGACGAAGCCTGGCGACATTGTCCGCTCCTATAGCGGCAAAACCATCGAAATTCAGAACACCGACGCCGAAGGGCGGTTGCTGCTCTGTGACGCGCTCTCCTGGGTGCAAGAGCAGAAACCCACAACCATCATCGACGTGGCCACCCTGACGGGCGCCTGTGTGGTGGCGCTGGGTAGCGCCTATAGCGGCGCTTTCACGCGACATTCAACACTGAGCGCAACGCTCTCGCAAGTGGGCAGTCGCATTGGCGACGAGATCTGGCCGATGCCGCTTGGTGAAAAGTATCTCAAGCTCATGCGCTCGCCCGTTGCTGATATCTGCAATCTCGCCACGGTGCGTGACGGTGGCGCCTGCTCGGCGGCGGCCTTCCTCTCGTTCTTTGTAGAGGAGAACGTGCAATGGGTACACCTAGATGTGGCAGGTACCGCCAACACGGGCGGCCGTGACCATGTGAGCACAGGACGTCCTGCACGTCTGCTCACCGCTTGGCTCTATAGCCTCGACTAATTTTTGGTGTACTATCCCACATGACTGCCGAGGGGCAGAAGGGGACCCAAGCGACGGCCCTTTCCCCCTCGAGCAGCTACCGCCACATGGGGTGAGCCCCCAACGCGGCGTGTCTGTATTCCTTCAGAGCCGTCCTAGTGTTATGCAGAAGATCGACTTCCACCACAACGTGCCAAACCGCATCATCTATGCCTGTCAAGTGGCCGCTACGGTCTATCGGCGCAACATGACGCTCGCCGTGTGGAGCACCAACGCCGAACGGCTCGCTCAATTCAATGCCCAGCTCTGGGAGCGTGATCCGCTCTCTTTCATTCCGCATCTGCCCGCAGAACATCCAAAGAGCGCGCAGACGCCGGTGCGTTTCTCCACCAATCTCAACGCGCTTGAGGGTGACGTGCTACTGCTGCTTGACGATGCGCTACCGCCCGCTTGGGAGCAGGCCTTTCAACGCTTCTCTCGCATTATCGACGTGGTCAGCACCGATGAAGCGGAGTTGCGTGCCTCACGGGCTCGTTACCTCGCCTATAAGCACGCAGGCGTCGAGCTCGCGGCGTACGATCGCCGCGCAACCTAGCACGTCCAACACCACATGACCGAGCGAGCTGAGCGACAGCACCCTGCCCACCCCTTTTCCTGATTGAGAGTCACATGGCAAACGACCGTAAAGAACCTATTATTGACAAGGACGTCTATACGCTCGAGGAGCGCGTCAAGCTCACTTGGCGCGATGTGCGCGAACTGAGTCTCGAAGAGCCCACACGCGTTGCGCCCACACTCGCTGCGCAGCCTCCTGCATCGGGCTCCGCAGCAAGCGCCACCGCGCCACAAACCGCGGGAAGCGCACAGAGCGCGGTGACTCAAGTGGCTGCTGTGACTGCGACAAACCCACAGAGCGCAGCAAGCGTCTCACCAGCGAGGGTGAATGCACCAACCAGCACAAGCAGTGCTCCCCAAACACCACCTGTGAAAAGCCCGCTCACAATTCCCGAAACGCCTCAGACGGTGGTGCGTCACGTGATTTTGACCGATGAGCAGGTTGCTGACCTCATTAAGCGGCTCTCGATTGAAATCGAAGCCCATGTCCGTCAGTCCATCAGCGAAACAATCGAACTCTCGCTCACCAATGCGATGACGCGTGTGCGAGCCGACGTGGACCGCTCGCTCACTAACCTCGTGAGTGAAGCCGTTAGTCGCGAGCTCAATAAGATTAATTGGCGCCAAAAAGGCTGAGCGCGGTGCACGCCCCGCTTGAGCGGCCACTCTCAATGAGCGGTTCGATATGACGCGCTTGCGGATTCGTGCGACAATGAAAGCTCTTTGAAACAAATTCTCGCGGGATAGGCGTTCGTGAAGGAAGCTTGCACTCATCGTTATTTGAGCGTGCCCTGCTCATGAGCTTATTCCGTGTCCGCCGCACGTGCGCCGCGCTAGAGCGCTGTGCACGCGACGGACAATCCGTTTACCTATCGTTTCTCTCTCTGGATAGAACTATGTCTGATACGAACAACTCGGAACTTGCGAAAAGCTATGACCCGAGCGAAATTGAAGCCCGTTGGTATCCCATTTGGGAAAAGCGGGGCTATTTCAAGGCTGGGCTTGATCCCAAAAAACCGAGCTTTGCCATCCAGCTGCCACCACCCAATATTACGGGCATCCTGCACATGGGTCATGCCTTTAACCAGACGGTGATGGACTCGCTCACTCGCTACTACCGCATGGCGGGCTACAACACGACATGGATTCCGGGTACTGACCACGCTGGTATTGCTACGCAGATTGTGGTCGAACGTCGACTTGAGAAAGAGGGCGTTGATATCAAGAGTCTGAGCCGTGAAGAATTTGTCGCTCGCGTTTGGGAGTGGCAGAAGTACTCGGGCGGCACCATTCTCTCGCAGATGCGCCGCTTGGGTGACAGCGTGGACTGGGATCGCCTCTACTTCACCATGAACGACAAGCTCTCGAAGGTCGTCATTGAAACTTTCGTTCAGCTCTACGAAGAAGGACTCATTTACCGCGGCAACCGCCTCGTCAACTGGGATCCAAAGTTGCAGAGCGCGGTCTCTGACCTCGAAGTCGAAAGCGAAGAAGCCGAAGGCTCGCTTTGGGAAATCCGCTACCCCGCTGCGGACGGCGGCGAAGGCGTGGTGGTGGCCACGACGCGTCCTGAAACGCTCTTTGGTGACCAAGCGGTTGCCGTCAATCCAGAAGACGAACGCTACACGGCCTTGGTCGGAAAAACGCTCAAGCTGCCGCTCACTGATCGTGAAATCCCGATTATTGCGGACAGCTACGTGGATCGCGAATTTGGCTCAGGCTGCGTGAAGATTACTCCAGCGCACGACTTCAACGACTTTGAAGTGGGTAAGCGTCATGACCTTCCGCTACTCAATGTGCTCACGAAGACCGCACACATGAACGAAAACGTGCCCGAAAAGTATCGTGGCATGGATCGCTATGAGTGCCGTAAGGCCGTGGTGGCAGATCTTGAGGCGCAAGGGTTGCTTGTCAGCGTGAAAAAGCACACGCACATGGTGCCGCGCGTGGCTCGCACGGGTGAAATCGTCGAACCGATGCTCTCTGAGCAGTGGTACATGGCCATGAGCAAGCCCGCTCCAGAAGGAAGTCGCTACCCAGGACGCTCGATTGGTGAAATCGGCCTCGAAGCAGTAGAAAGCGGTGAAGTGAACATCTTCCCGAAAGAGTGGCAAGGGGTTTATCGCCAGTGGCTTGAAAACATTCAGGACTGGTGCATTTCGCGCCAACTCCTTTGGGGTCATCAGATTCCGGCTTGGTACGACGAGGCGGGCAACGTGTATGTGGCACGCAGCGAAGAAGAAGCCCAGCAGAAGGCTGGCGCAGGCGTTAAGCTCACGCGCGACCCAGATGTGCTCGATACGTGGTACAGCTCTGCGCTCGTACCCTTCTCCACGCTGGGTTGGCCCGCACCCGAAGGCGATGAAAAGACCGCCTATGATCTCTATCTGCCGAGCACCGTGCTGGTGACGGGCTACGACATCATCTTCTTCTGGGTCGCCCGCATGGTCATGATGACCAAGCATTTCACGGGGCGCGCTCCCTTCAAGAACGTCTACATCCACGGTCTGGTGCGCGACGCAGAAGGCAAGAAAATGTCGAAGTCCGAAGGTAACACGCTCGACCCGCTCGACATTATTCAGGGCATTGACCTCGAAAGCCTTGTCGTCAAGAACACCACGGGTCTGCGTCAACCGGAAAAGGCTCCGAAGGTTGAAAAGAAACTGCGTAAAAACTATCCCGACGGGATCGCTGCGCACGGCGCGGATGCGTTGCGCTTTACGATGGCCGCCTACGCCACGCTCGGGCGCAATGTGAACTTTGACCTAAAGCGCGCCGAAGGGTATCGCAATTTCTGCACGAAGCTCTGGAACGCTACGCGCTTTGTGCTCATGAATGTCGAAGGTGAGGACTGCGGCACGGGTGCCAATGCTGGCAAGCCCATGACATTCTCCTTTGTCGACGAGTGGATTCGCGCTAGCCTCGATCGCACGATCGCAGAGGTCACACAGGCCTATGCCGACTATCGTCTCGACAATGCCGCCAACGCCATCTACTCGTTTGTCTGGAACGAGTACTGCGACTGGTATTTGGAGCTCGCCAAAGTTCAGCTCTCGGGCTCCGAGGAGCGCGCTCGTGCGACGCGCCACACGCTCGTGACAGTGCTTGAGACGGTGTTGCGCCTTGCGCACCCGATCATCCCCTTCATTACTGAAGAACTTTGGCAGAAGGTCTCGCTCGTTGCTGGCACGCGCGCCGCCGACGAAGAAACCTCCATCATGATTCAGTCCTACCCGAGTGCAGTGGCGCCGAGCGTAGAGACACCAGCTGAAGTGAAGATGGCAAGCCTCAAAGCGATGATCGAAGCCGTACGTAACCTGCGTGGCGAGATGAAGCTCTCGCCCTCAGAACGTATTCCACTCTACATTGCGGGGCCTGAAGCAGAAAGTCTCGAAGCCGCACCCTATTTGGTCTTCCTTGCACGCCTCTCGGGCGTTGAACACGTTGCAGACATCAACGCGGTGAATGCGGGCGCGATTGCCCCGGTCTCGATCGTTGGCGACTTCCGCCTCATGCTCAACGTTAAGATCGACGTCGAAGCCGAGCGCAATCGCCTCACCAAGGAAATCGCCGAGGTTGAAGTGCAGATCACGAAGGCGGAGCGCCAGCTCAGCAACGAGAGCTTTGTGGCACGTGCCCCAGCAGCGGTGGTCGAAGAGCAGCGTCGTCGCCTTGCCGCCAACACAGAGCACTTGGCTAAGCTCAAAGATCAGCTCGCTAAACTACCACCAGCCTAAGCGCAGCGCAGAGCGCACGTAACATGCGCTCTAAACACAAGCCGCAGAAGTTTGTCAAGCACTACTTCTGCGGCTTTTTTGTTCAGAGTCAGATACCTAGGCTTTCGCTTGCTGCGACATGCTGAGATAATGAAAGTGGATCTCACTCATCGCAGGGGGCGTTCGTCAACGCCAGCGTCTGCCTGAGGTGAGTGCGACGTTGTCACACTGACTCGAGGAGGAGAATCCCATGACCACAGTGGATACGATTGTTGAGGCGATAGAAAAAGGGCAGTCCCTTGCGTTCGGCTATCACGGCTTTGATCGCACCGTTAGCCCCTACCTTGTTGGCCTCACGCTCAATAATGAAGTCAAGATGCTCGCCTGGCAGACCGAAGGCGGCTCAAACTCTGGCGTCACCCTTAAACTGCGTTACTTCACCGTCGCCGATATGATCGGCCCAGAACAGACCGATACCCCTTACGTTGAACCCACTGCTGAACACAAAGCGCAATACGCAGACTTCTCCAAGGTCTACGCAGAGCGCTGAGAATGCGCTCACCGTAGCGCATTTTTCATGCCTAATGTCCTTCTGACAGAGGGCAAAACGAAAACCTGTGAAGCCGCCATCTCAATCTAAAGCGGCTTCACGAAGTGCAACGGGCGTATCGTTGCTGCGCACTTTGATTCATCTACAAAGCAAAAAGGCCCTGACGGGCCTTTTTGTTGGATGGAAAGCGTTCTGCATGAAACCCTTGCTGCTCAGCAGAGAATCGCCCCCACCACGAGTTCAAGTGAGCACTCTGTGCTTACTCGGGGTTCTTGGGATCGAGCCCGGTGAGATTATCAACGCCCGAGCTCTCTTCGATCACGAGGTTGGCTTCAGCACGAGAGCCCGTCCAGTACTCGGCATACGGAATACCGAGCTTATCCGGGTGGAACACGGGATTGAGGCCACGTGCCTTTTGCTCTTCGTAGTCCTTCAAGGCCTTCAGCGCCACACCTTGCAGCAGCAAAATCGCGATCACGTTCGACCACGCCATCATGCCGACGCCCACGTCCGCCATGCTCCAAATCACGGTCGAGCTACGCACCGCGCCAAAAGTCACAGTGACGATAAAGACCGCCTTGCAGAGCGTCATCAAGATGGGCTTTTTCAGGTAGCGGTTCAGATAGGCGACGTTCGTCTCGGCCATGTAGTAGTAGCCCAAGATCGTCGTAAAGGCAAAGAAGAAAATCGTAAAGCCAATGAAGGGGCTACCCCAACCTGGCATGACCTCATTGATAGCCATCTGCGTATACACAGGGCCCGCATCCACGCCAGGAAGGTTATTGAGAATGACCTTACCCGAGGCGTCGATCACATTAAAGGCGCCCGTCATGAGGATCATAAAGCCCGTGGCCGAGCACACAAAGAGCGTGTCGATGTAGACAGAAAAGGCCTGCACCAGCCCCTGCTTCGTGGGGTGAGATACTGCCGCGGCCGAGGAGGCGTGCGGCGCCGTACCCTGACCGGCTTCGTTCGAGTAGATGCCGCGCTTGACACCCCAACTAATGGCCGCGCCCATCATGCCACCCGTCAGCGAATCCATGCCAAAGGCCGAGCTAAAGATGAGCGAGATCACGTCGGGGATCTGTCGCCAGTTAAGGCCGATAATCACAATGGCCACAATGATGTAGGCCTGTGCCATAAAGGGCACCACAATCGTGGCGAAGTTAGCAATACGACGAAGGCCACCAACAATCACGAACGTAAGCACACTGCCAATGACCGCTGCGGTCACGACGTGCGGCATATTGAACGCTTCAAACCAAGCTGCCGCAATGGAGTTACTCTGCACGCCTGGGCAGAAAAAGACCGACGCGAGAATCGTGATAATGGCGAAGGCCCAAGCAAAGACTTTGCTACGCAAGCCACGCTCAATGTAGAAGGCGGGGCCACCACGATACTGCCCCTCGATGCGTTCCTTGTAGACCTGGCCTAAGGTGGATTCCACGAATGCGGACGATGCACCCAGGAATGCCATCATCCACATCCAGAACAGTGCGCCTGGACCACCATAGCAAATTGCCGTTGCCACCCCTGCGATGTTGCCCGTGCCTACACGGCCTGCCAACGTCAGGCTCAATGCCTGAAAGCTCGACAGACCAATTTCGCCTTCACGTTTTTGGAAGAGAAGACGCCACATTTCTGGAATCATGCGCAACTGCACGAATCGCGTGCGAATCGAGAACAGCAAGCCGGCGCACAGGCATAGTCCCACCAATACGGGAGACCAGATAATGCTGTTCAGAAAGTCAACAAACTGCAACATATTGAACCTGGTTGTGTGAGTAGTGTTTTAGGGATGGCGGGCGCCGCAGGGGGCAGTCACCCGCACGTCAGTAGCAAGGGCATGGGAAAAAGTGTACCTTCTGAAACAAAAAAAGTCCGAGTTCATCGGACTTTCTGTAATGGGGGCGATTTGGCGTTATGACAAATCAACCCCCTTAAGGCGAAACGCTTAGGCCTGAGCGCGCTTGGCGATAATGCCCTTCCAACGTTCAACCTGCATTTTCACCTGATTGGGCGCAGTACCGCCGAGGTGATTACGAGCCTTCACCGAGCCTTCAAGCGTGAGCACCGAGTAGACATCATCACCGATGACATCACTAAAGCCCTTGAGCACGTCAAGCGGCAGCTCTTCCAAGCCGCATTCACGGCTAGCGGCTTCACGCACCACCTGGCCCACGATATCGTGAGCGGTGCGGAACGGCAAACCATGACGCACCAAGTAGTCCGCCAAATCGGTTGCGGTGGGGAAGCCCGCTTGACACGCAGCGAGCATAGCACGCGGCTGCGGCTCAACACCAGCCATCATGTCGCAGAAGGCACGTAGCGTGTCTTTCACGGTGTCGATGGCATCAAAGACGGGTTCCTTGTCTTCTTGGAAGTCCTTGTTATAAGCAAGGGGCGTGCCCTTCATGACGGTGAGGAGCGAAATGAGATCCCCGTACACACGACCGGTTTTACCGCGCGCGGTTTCAGGCACGTCCGGGTTCTTTTTCTGCGGCATGATCGAGCTACCGGTCGTGAAGCGATCGGGAAGCTTGATAAAGCTAAAGCGCTGACTCATCCAGATGATGAGCTCTTCGGAGAGACGCGAAATGTGCATCATGATGATGGCAGCTGCGGAGCAGAACTCAAGCGCAAAGTCACGGTCAGAGACCGCATCGAGCGAGTTCTGAGCCACGGCTTCAAAGCCAAGAAGCTCGGCGGAGTATTCGCGATCAATCGGGTAGGTGGTCCCCGCCAAGGCTGCCGCGCCAAGCGGCGAGCGATTGAGGCGGTGGCGAAGGTCAAGCAGACGCTCGCGATCGCGCTCAAACATTTCCACATAGGCAAGCATATGGTGACCAAACGTCACGGGTTGGGCCACCTGAAGGTGTGTAAAGCCCGGCATGATCACATCAGCACCACGCTCGGCTTGGTGCACGAGCACATCCTGCAGATGCTCCAAGCGTGAAACGATCGTATCGAGTTCGCCACGCAGATAGAGGCGAATATCGGTGGCCACCTGGTCATTGCGCGAGCGACCCGTATGCAAGCGCTTGCCGGCGTCGCCGATCAAAGCGGTCAGGCGTGCTTCGACGTTGAGATGCACGTCTTCAAGCTCAAGCTGCCACTCAAACGTGCCCGCTTCGATTTCCGAGCGAATCTGCGCCATCCCGCGGCGGATGTCTTCCAAATCTTTTTCGCTGATGACGCCAACCTTAGCAAGCATCGCTGCGTGCGCTAGCGAGCCTTCGATATCGGCCATTGCCATGCGCTTATCGAAGTCGACACTCGCGGTGTAGCGCAGCACAAACGCGTCAACTGGTTCAGAAAAGCGCCCCGACCAGGCCTTTTTCTTAGCGTGTAGAGGATCGTTCGAGTTATCACTCATTGTCATGGGTTTTCTCCAAGAGGGGATTAGGAGGTTGAACAAAATCGTCTTATTCTAAACGCTCCTTGAGGCTAACGCCTCTCGTTTTAGTGAAAACCTCGACGTTCGGTCGCTCGACAAAGCGCAGTACCCAAGAGAATGGCGAGCCTCACTCGCGCAAGAGCCTGCGCCTTGCGCGCAAGTGAATCGACGCGTTCACGCCTTCAGCATGAGCCTCTACCAAGGTAGGCGCAACCCAGCATTGAGTTGCCAATTTTCTTGGAATACGCCACCCGTGGAGCGCTCAAGATCAACGTGCCAAGTATTGCCTCGGCCAAAGAGCCCTTCGAGCCCCAACCCATAGACCCAACGATGATCTTTGAAGTCGTTTCGGTAGGACGTGCCACCATTGAAAACAATGTCGGTATGCGCTAGCCATTCTTTTTCCCAAAAGAGCTTCGCGTACACCGTAAACGGCGCACCAGACGCCGTGGCAAAGCGCCCTTCTAACGTGCCTCCCACCATAGACAGCAGACTTTGATAGCGATCTGAGCTTGCCTTTAGGCCAGAAGAGCTCACCGAACTAGACGCGCCAAAACGGGTATATCCCAGCAGCACCGAGGGCTCGAGCACGACCTTCGTATTCAACGGGACCTGTTTGCCAGCATTCCAGGTGAGTCCCCAGTAGCGATTATCAATGTCCTTTGCCTTTACACGCTGTCCTTGGGTATCTGCCGTATCGTATTGACTATCGACGTATCCCACACGCAGAACCAAATCACTAAAAGCACGGCTCTCGCTCAAGGCACTCCAGTAGAGCGCGGCTTCAGTGGCGTTCCCTTTGACGGCGGCGGGAGAGGGCTGTTGCGAGTCAAAGTCTGTGTAGCTTAAGTAGCCGCCCACCAAGCTCTTTTCTCCCAGCGGCACATCGACGCCCACTTTGACGTGAGAAAAATTGATATCCCAAGCTTGCGCCGTGAGCCTTGGCTTGACACGCCACTCGGTCGCGCTCATCTTCACCCACGGTGTTGCGTGTTGATCTTGCGCTCGGAACGTATGTATATCGCCTAAACGCTCCCGCAACGTCTCTAGCGGTAGGAGTCCCGCTAAATACTGTAGCGCGGCAGTGCTCACCGCCCCCTTGGCAGTATCGGTAAAGTCGGGCATCACCCCACGGCGAGGTGCCAAGTACCAGTTATTGGGATTGTCATCGGCATTGATGTCGGTAATGATCGAGGGACTTGGCTCCTCCTCGTTCTCATCAGCGGTCGTTGCCGCAAGACTGCGCGCGCGCAGCATATTCCGCACTGGCGAGCGCGCAGCAGTCTCTGGTGTAGCCTCTTCCTCATCCTCCTCGGCACTGAGAGCTGCATACATGGCCTTGGCCTCTTCGGTCTTAACGACGTAATACCTCAGCTCACCCACCTCTACGGGTACCTCTTCTTTGAAGGTTGCTTGGAATGCGGTACTGCTCTGCCCGCCAACCGACTCAATGATCTTAATGGGCACCCCAGTGGCCGTGGCACCGGGGGCGTTTGCGACTAAAACCTGGTGCTCGCCACTACTAGCCTCTTCAATCACAAGAATCTGCCCGAGATTCGTTGCGGTGTTGACATTGAGGGCGATTCTGCCGCTCTCACCAGAAAGCGTTTTTGTTCGCAGAAATGCTTGCCCCAGTGACCCACGTCCATCTTCCCCAGCCGCTTCACGCAAATCTACCCAGCCGTGAGCGTTAAGCGTTAGCTGATCAACGAGAGAAGTCCCCCCAATCACCTTCCAAAGCGCGCCATTTTCGAGCTTGACATCCACGACACTGTCTGTCTCACGATCGCCATACAACAACATTTGCGCCACTTGGGTGCGGCTCGATAGGTGTAAATCTAATTTACCGCCCTCGTGAGCGACACCCACACCACTTAGCTGCGTGGCTATGGTTGGAGCGGCGTGAATGAGCGCATTTTGCCCAACACTCTCCATCAAATAGGTACCACCAGGCATCGAAAGCGTACCGCCGCCCAGAAAATCAAGGCGACTGCTTTCTGCATTGTTGGTGCTCCGAGCATAAAAGAGTGCCGACTCATTGTAAAAAGCACTTATGTCAGCGTTAACTCTGCCCGTTATCGTGAGCGCTGAGCTACTGCTTGTACCTGAGGCCCTAAGGTCAAAGCCATGCCAAAGCCGTCCAGTTACTTTGAGTGCCACATCGTTAAGATGCCCATCTGTGCTTCCTCCATCGGCGGAACTTATGTAGACTGGATACGGTATCCCCTCACCAGGGCTCATGTCAATAGAAAGCGATTCCCTCACTTCAAAACGTTGTTTGCTACCAGCATTGATTGTCTTAAGGTTAATGCCGTAGGGGCTTTCGGCGGCGTCGCTAATGATCTCATAGCTCGCCTTGTTCATCACGGTTGAGAACTCACCGCCCGCCTCATTGATGTAATTTGTCCCATGAAGGTACGTGGCTTTAGGCGCATTTATCTTGACACTCAGCTCATTTAACGTGCTGTCAAGGTCTTGGATAAAGGCAGTTCCAGCAGGTGTTTTCCCGTAAATCCCATCATAACTGTAAGAGGCCGAACCACTTGGATCTTCTGTAAACGTCAGAACTGTCTTACCACGTAGATCGAGCTTAGAATTGGCCGTGAGCATAATGCCATAGGCGGCCGTTTCACCCTCTGCCTCGTTCTTGGTTTCGATATCGACGCGAAATGTCGATCCTGGCAAATTTGCTAAAACCGCTTTGGCTCCTTCTGACGCTCGACCCTGACGCACAAATCCCGCAACACGTGCCCCATATAGAGAACCGCCTCCTTTTTGAGCCTGCACATAGACGGAGGCGTCCTTTTCAAACGTATAGATCGCATCCGACTGATAGTTTTTCGCCTCATTGTTGAGGCCATAGGCCTGCCCCTGCTCGACCAAAATCATTTTTACGTCGACAACATCCTTGGCCGTGTAATTCACGGAGCCACCACTACGGATGCCCTGTGCGTAGGTATTGATGTTGCTTGAGCTGTAGAGTTCTGCCGTGCTATAGAACAAAACATTGACAGGCTTGTGGGTTGTTACATTCAAAGTGACTGTCGGGTGGTCGGAAAGGAACACGATGGCACCGTGCCCAAGCGGTGCGCGAGCGTTTTTAAAGGACTGCAAATCAATATTGAGCGTGGTATCAAATTGCAGGCGACTCTCGTCATTCGTTGCCGCCGTATAGACATACAACCCGTAGTTATTGAGCGGGGCTTCTGTCTCATCAGGACGTTCCACAATCGTAAGGGAGGATCCGCGAACCGTAAACTGACTCGGCCCTGGTGGTCCACCCACTTCATCGCGCGGTGCAACATAAACCGCCGCATGGTTATAGCCGCCCCCCTCGCTTGAATAGCCCCGATACCCAACAAGATAGTCACCCGTGAACTCTCCGAGGTTACTATCGTTAATCCTAACGGGATTCCAAGCATTATTGGGCGAAAACGCACCACTGTAGCGATCTTGGTACTCGTAGGTAAACGCTACGGCGTGATGAGAAAAGGCAAGCAGAATGGCGGAAAGTAAGAGGCGATGAACGAAAGGAATCTGTGCACGTTGGCGAGGCTTGGTCATAGAGGCTCTATAGGGCGCTTTTCGGCAGTATGAGAACGCAGCCTTACATTGATTGAGATAATTAGGCGACATAGAACCTCTTTTCCTATCAAAAATTCAAACTCAACAACACATTGTTATTCCTAGAATTTATAAATAAATATTAGTTAATTTTTACTAACTTTGCACTAAATACTTTCAGAATAGATGAGCAAAGCTTAATTTAAATTGTCGAGGTATTTTGTATATTTTGAAAACGCCTGCCATGCCGAGCTCAAGAGCGACTTTAGGGAAACTACTTATGCAGATACTGCGTGAGAGGTCGTGCTCTAGCCTGACGTTTCGCCCACAAACTAGAGCGCCACACGAAAAACGTTCCATGAGCCCTTTGCAAAATCGCTCTGTTCGTGTAGAATTCATCTTCTTCGGGGTGTAGCGCAGTCTGGTAGCGCGTCTGCTTTGGGAGCAGAATGTCGGGAGTTCGAATCTCTTCACCCCGACCAGATTTCAGCATGCTCAATATTCGCCTGCCCGTAGCTCAGTCGGATAGAGCATCTGCCTTCTAAGCAGAGGGTCACAGGTTCGATTCCTGTCGGGCAGGCCAGAAGGTATTCAAGTTTTTGCTGGTGGGAATAGCTCAGTTGGTAGAGTCCCGGATTGTGATTCCGGTTGTCGTGGGTTCGAGTCCCATTTCCCACCCCAGCTTCATGACGAAGGGGATGATTCGCGTGGAATCATCCCCTTCGCTTATTGTCCACATAGCGCCAAGAGAATCTGGCGCTATCAAACGCATCGATTAGGCGTGGGTATGCGCCTCTAAAAACGATAGAAACCGCTCGCGCCACTCGCCAGGGTAGTCAAAAACGCCCAGATACTTCTTTCCTTCTGCACGCCAGACTTCACGAGTTTTTGGTGCAGCATGAAGCACATCACTCACCTCGCCCTCTGGCGTGCGTTTGTCTTTGGTAGGCAACACGAGCACAAGTGGCACACGCACTGCTGAGAGCGCGCTCACTGGATCTTCAACGCCTTTGGGGAGAAGCGCCCCACAGAGGTGCCCAACCCCTGGCCCGTAGCGGCGCAACATCCACGTGCGATGCCGCGCATAAAGCGACTCAAGAACAACACCCGCCACACGTTCTGGCCAATCACGAGCGAGTTTGACGGCGGCCTCAGCACCAACACCCTGCCCAAAAAGGAAAACATCGCCCTTAGCAACCGCTGGACGTTTCAGCGCTGCCTCAAGCACCGCCCGTGCGTCCTCGGAGAGTCCCTGAAGGGAGAGTCGCCCTGCACTCTCGCCCACGCCTCGATAATCAAACATCACCACGTTGTAGCCAGCGGCCACCAACCAAGAAATTTGCGGCAGATGGAAACTCATATTGTGCGTGCAGGCATGGCAATGCAGAATGCTCGCCCGAACGGGACGACCGTCCTCAGGCTGCGCGGGCAAAAACCACGCATTGATAGCACTACCATCTGGGGCCGTCG
This sequence comes from uncultured Sutterella sp., assembly GCA_902463725.1. Lineage (GTDB taxonomy): Bacteria > Pseudomonadota > Gammaproteobacteria > Burkholderiales > Burkholderiaceae_F > Sutterella. Next base: position 75,453 of record CABQGK010000002.1, read on the forward strand.
CGAGAAATGGCTCCCCCACCAAGCCAAAATGCTCAAAACGCCAATAGCGGCGTGCACTCACTTCAAAAAAGAGCCCCTCAACGGTGCGGGACAAAAAATCCATTAGCGCCATGTCATGCCTCCGGAACACGCTTCTTCATTTCTTCTGCCAAATAGGCATCTACCCATTTCTGCATCGCGATCAAGTCCTTGGTATAGCGAGCGGCGAACCAGTCCACAAACAGCTGCACGCGGCGCTTCTTCGCGGCCTCCGCAGAAATATAAAGACAGACACGGGCTTTAGGACGGCTCCATCCGAGCATCACTGGTACCGCTCGACCGCTTTTTGCCACTTCATAGAAATACGGCAACGCTAAATCTGGCACGATCCCCATGCCCATGACCAACGCGTCGCGCGCATCGACCTGACTGTTAAAGCGCGTGACCTGCGCCCACTCAAGCCGCTCCGAGCGCCCATCATGCTGCAGATGCTCAACGCTGCGACGTCCAGGGAGCTGAAGCAAAATGCCACTATGGTCGCGACAGGCCGCAGGATGCGTAGGGGCCCCGCGACGCTGCACGTAGTAGGGTGAGGCGCAGGAGTGAAACGAGATGGTGGCAATGTCGCGCACGATCGTGCCTTCTGGCGAGGGATCGTCCGTGAAGTAGCGCAACACAATATCGTTATTGAGCCCCTTCAAGGTCTGCATGAAGTTCTGATTCCCGTCGATCATGTCTTGCATCTCAAACTGAACAAGCGGATGCTCAGCCTGATACTGCACAATCGCAGGTGTAATGATGTTGTGCCGCGCCCCAGCTGTCGACGCGATACGAATGAGCCCCTCATCTTTATCCACGTCATCACTAAAGGCCGTCAGTAGCTGGTTCTGTAGCCCGAGCATACGCTGGGCGAGCTCACAGAACACCTCACCCTTAGGCGTGAGCTTCATCGGGCGACGGTCACGGTCAAAGAGCGGGCTACCGAGTTCCTCTTCTACGCTACGAAGCACACGAAAAACATTCGTGGGCTCCATGCCAAGTTCCTCGCCCGCAGCACGGGCGCTACCCGTGCGCACAATACAAAGAATGACACGGTAGCAGTCCAAGTGGTCAATTTTTTTCATTTCTACGTTTGCTCTCTATCCTCACAGTCTCCTCTGTGAGGGTGGGCCGCGAGGATTTCCTCGCAGCTCTTTGAGGATCTCCCATGACAGCGCTGCAAGAGGCTAGTGAGTGGCCAGCAGCGTCATTCATCGGAGCGCAACACACTCAGTGCAGCGTACGTTTCACGCATACAAGTGAGGTGTTTCACTTGACGCTAAAAGATTAGCCGCTTTTGTGCAAATGCTTGTGATCAATTTTGATCCTTTCAATTGTACTACCCACTCTTTACCCAATAGATGTACTGCCGAATAATTAGGGGCGTGTCGCTCATCCTGTGGTTGGGGCGAGCGGCACAACAAAGAGAGGGGCAACACCCCCAAATCACTGGTCGCAGACTAGCGAGCACCACCCGCTCGCTAGCCTGCCACTACTAGTGGGCAGAGCGGCGCTTCCGCCACACAAGGCGGCACTGACTGTATAACTCTGCTCCCAACAACACTATTGAGGAGCTAGACGGCATCGCCAGGGACCCTCGGGCGGGTACCGTCTTGAACAACACTATGGGTATTCTGTTTTGGATTGAGCTCGTGATCATGCTTGCCTGCATTTTCATTGGTGCTCGCTTCAACGGCGTGGGCCTCGGCATCTGGGGCGGCGTCGGTCTCTTCATTTTGAGCGTGTTCTTTGGTGTGACGCCGACTGCGCCTCCCGTTGATGTGCTTTTGATCATTTTGGGCGTTGTGACCGCAGCAGCCACGATGGATGCTGCGGGCGGCATTGACTTTTTGGTCTCTGTGGCTGAACGCATTATTCGCGCCAATCCGAAAAACATCACCATTTTGGCGCCGCTCGTGACGTGGCTCTTTACGTTCTTGGCGGGTACGGGACATGTGGTCTATCCGCTTCAGCCCGTGATTTACGAAGTGGCCATGAGCGCGGGAATTCGCCCAGAGCGTCCGATGGCGATTGCCACCATTGCCTCGCAGCAGTCGATTACCGCCTCGCCAGTGTCGGCTGCGACCGCAGCGCTGCTCGGCATGTTCGCTGCCTATAACTTCACGAACTTTGGCCTCACCGATATTCTCTTGATCTGCGTGCCTTCAACGCTCTGCGGTGTGATTGTCGCTGGCCTCATTTCGATGCGCCTCGGCAAAGACCTCGCTGACGATCCTGAATTCCAGGCTCGTGTTAAGGCGGGCCTTGTTAAGACCAACGCTGGCACGGAAAAGCGCGAAATTCCCGCCACTGGGAAGCGCTCCGCCATCGTCTTCCTCGTCTGTGTGGCCATCGCTGTGGCTGCTGGCCTCATTCCGAGTCTGCGCACGCTGCCTGGCGCAACGAAGCCCCTTGGGATGGCGACCGTGCTTGAAATCTTCATGCTCGTTAACGCGGCTGCGATTCTCGTGACGTGCCGTCCGCAGGTCGACAAGATTGTCGCCACGCCGACAATGCGTGCTGGTGTGGTTGCCATGATCGGTATTTTCGGCTTGGCTTGGCTCGGTGACTCGTTTGTGGGTGCACACAAGGCTGACCTGATTGCCACCGTGGGTGACATTGCGAAGGCGATGCCGTGGACCTTTGCCTTTGTGCTCTTCTTTGTGTCGGTACTGCTCTACTCGCAGGCTGCAACGGCTCGCGCCGTGATGCCGCTCGGTGCTGCGCTCGGCATTCCTTGCCAGACACTCATTGCGATGTTCCCTGCCGTCAACGGGTACTTCTTCATTCCGACCTACGGCTCGCTCGTGGCAGCTATTGCCTTTGACGGCTCTGGCACGACCCGTATCGGTAAGTACGTGCTCAACCACTCCTTCATGATCCCTGGGCTCGTTGCGACGATCATCGCTGTAGCGGTGGGGCTCGGTATCTCGAGCATCTTGTACTAATGACCGTTTGGGCGGCCGCCTCCGAGCTGAGCTTGGAACGAAACACATGCCGCCCTCACGCATCAACCTAGAAGCTAAACGAAAGGGACCTCCAGTGAGCGTCCCTTTCTTTACAAGGTAACATCCCAACGGAGGAGCTGAGATGGACAATCTTCACAACACCCCCCATTTTCACCGCATTGGCATCGTAGCTGGACTCGCACCCACGCGTGCCCGCGCGCTTATCGAGCGTCTCAAGAGAACGCTTCTGCGCGACTTCGGTCCCGCAGCGCTTGACGAATTTTGGGAAGCGCCCGAAGCTAAGATCGACGAAATCACTGCGTTGCGCGACGAAAAGATGATCGTGCTCGATGCGGCGCTCGAGTGCGAACGGCGCAAAGCAGAGCTACTGATTGTCGTCACCGACACCAAGACCGACTACGAGCGAGAGATCGCGGCGGAAACAACATTGCCGCTCTATTTCTGGCGAGCAAACAACCTCGACCAAGTCATCAATGACCTCTGCACGATGCAGCTCTCCTCTCGCATCCTCGGTTGCAAGATCGGCATGATCGGGGGTTTGGGGCCTGCGGCGACCGTCGATCTCTTCGACAAAATCGTGCGTAACACCCATGCCAGCACCGATCAGGAGCACTTCAAACTGGTGATCGAAGAGAATCCACAGATTCCTGATCGCACGGCCTGTCTGCTTGCGGGCGGCGAGGATCCAACGGTCTCGCTCTACCACGCTGCAAAGCGCCTTGAAGAGGCGGGCTGCAACGCCATCATTATTCCCTGCAACACGGCGCATGCTTTTGTGCCCACGCTCAAGCGTCGCATCAGCATCCCGTTCATCGATATGCAGGAGAGCACACTCGAAGCCATCCGCAGCAAGTTCCACGATGCACGCGTGGGGCTGCTCGCCACCTCTGGCACCATTGCCACGGGCATTTACTCGGCGAAAGCAGAGAAGATGGGCATTACGCTCGAAGTGCCCGATGAGTCGTACCAAAAGCTCGTCATGAGTGCTATCTACGGAGAAAAGGGCGCCAAGGCTGGCTACACCGATGGGCTCTGCCGCAAGGAGTTACTCACTGCGGCCGAGCACCTTGTGCGCGACAAGAACTGCACCGTGCTCATTCTCGGCTGCACAGAGCTACCACTCATTCTCGACGAGGCGGATGCATTCCCGCTTGCGGGCAAGACGGTTGCTTTTGTCGATCCGACCGCAACGCTCGCGCGCCGTGTGGTTGAATTTGCTGAGCTGCGTAACGCCGCGCGCGGCGTCCGTTAGCAAGCACCTTCAAGGGAGGGCTACACCTCCCCACCACCGCTACGCCTTGCAGCGCGAGTGCGCCTCGGTGGGACAACCTTTTCTAGACCTGTGCACGAAGCTAAGCCGCGCACAGGTCCTGTTCACCTCGGGAGCGTCTCAGTGTGCGGCGCTCTCGAGGGCTTTTTCCTCTCGGCTTGCGCGCGGCGCAAGTAGCGATACAAATGCGCCAGGAGCACCAGCGTACGAGATGAAAAGCGCGTCTTTCGCACGAGATGCCGCCACGTAAAAGAGCGAGCGCTCCGTGAGCTCAAGAAGTCGGCGTTCTTCTGCGTCGGACGACGTGTTGAGTGCAAGCGGCACCTGTCCGTCTGACGCACCCACAATAAAGACCACCTTGTACTCCAAGCCCTTGACACGGTGCATCGTCGCGAGCCGCACGCCTGGCACAGCGCGATCATCATGGAACTTGCGCGAGAGCCGCACAAGCGTGAGTCCCCGTGCCTCCAGCGCCTCCTCATAAGTAAGAAGCATCGCATTGGTGCGAGCCACAATGCAGATATCGCCGTCTGCCAAACGCAGGTCACGCTTGATTTCGCCAATACGCTCGAGCACCCAATCGACTTCGTCCTCTAAACTCTGCGCCCCATAGAGCGTTGGGACAAGACCATGACGGTTAGAGAGCGCGCCAGACTGTGTCTCTGCTCCCTCATCCATGTCGTCAAAACGCATCCCTTCGAGCACGGCATTGGCTGCACGACGAATTTCCTCCGTCGTACGGTAGGTGAGTTTGAGGCGCGCACTGCGTCGGCCACGCACATTGATGCCGCACGCGGCAAGCGAGCCATGTCGCGCATAAATACGCTGCTGCCCGTCGCCCACCAAAAAGATGCGTGGCTCCGCATTGGGTTCTCCCTCTGGGCGCGCAAGGTGTGCGAGTAGTCGCAGCGCCTCGTTGCCCAAGTCTTGCGTCTCATCGACCACAACCGCACGGTAATGCGTGATGCCCTTTTCGCTCTCGAGAATACGGATCGCCATGAAGCAAGCATCTTCAAAACTCATCAGCCCATGGCTACTCATTTGCGAGCGCATTTCGTCGAACACTGGCCAAATCGCCTTACGATCCTTGCGTGAGAGGGGTTTCCCACGCCCACGGCGAGAAGCGCGCAAATACTCGGCCTCAGTCAAAATCTCTTGCGGCAAAATCACACGCCGCCACTCTTCTTCGTAGAAGCGCTCGGATTCGCCAATCGAGAGCGGCATCAGTGATAGCGCGCTACGCCAACAGGCGTCGTAAGCGAAGTTGCCCGAAAAGGCAATGGTTTTGGTGACGTTGTTGCGCTTGAGGAAATTCACCACCCACGCATCGATGTTAGTGACCTCAATCCGACGCCTTTCATCAGGCGAGCAAAGCGTATCGAGTTGCACGCTGATATCGGTAGCCAAATTTTTCGTAAAGGTCGTAAAGAGGAGCATCTCCCCGTTGTGCCAATCAGGGCGGCGCACAAGGTTCACCGCTCGGTGCATCGCAACAACGGTTTTCCCCGTCCCTGCCGCTCCGCGCACAAGCATGGGGGTTTCAGCCTCACGCTCAACAAGACGGCGCTGTGTGGGATGCAAAAAGACACGCCATACTTCGAGCGAAGCGTCCATGACACGCATCATGTCCTCATCGCCCTCAATGACACGGAAACTTGCACGACTGCGCGGGCTCTTGAGCGCCACAAGGGGATCTGAGGTTTTCACTGGCTCGCCGTACTCGGCCTGTACCTCTTCGAGCGTGCCACCATCAGCTAACGTTTTCAGAGATCCCAACACGTCAAGCGGCATGTGATCACGCAGAAGTTCCAACTCCGCCACATCGTGTACACGAGCGAGTAGCGGCAGGCACTCGGGCGGCACACCAATGCTGCGCAGGGTCTGCTCGGGGATCTCGGCAAAGAGCGGCGCACGGTCGTCTGCGACGAGCATCGGGAACGCATCCTCGCGTACCGCCTCATAGACCTGCACGCTACCGCTTTCGGGGTTGATGCGGCAGACATGCGTTTGCGCCCAAGCACGCGCTTGCTCTTCGGAGCCCACCCAAAGCACATTGAAGAGCTGATCAGCAGGATGACTCACCACGAGCATGAGTGAGGCGCTCAACGCAAGCAAGTAGAGATCCTCTGAGCCCGCGACGGGCTCAAGCGGCACATTGCCCGCTTCTAGCACCGCATGCACTTTCGGCATAGCCAAACTCGCTTCGCGGCTTAGCGTTAGCGGTAATGCGCCGAGCTCTGCAAAAAACTGCGAATTGAAGCTGATCGTGATACTTTCTTTCTCATCCATGATCGATCGTCCTTATTGCGCAAGCGCTGTCACGAGTCGCGACTGCCAATCGGGTGCGGCAGTGCTGAGTACGAGTAAATTGTCTGTTTCGGGCACGTCGAGTGGCTCCTCGAGGTCCTCTTTGGCAAAGAGATAGATCTGCCGATTGCCAATGCGCCACTCAAGGCCCTGCCCCGCGCAGACCACCCGCTCCGAGAAACCGTCCACCAGGCCCAAGGGCGCGGGAAGCTCTTGCGCAAGAAGCGCTTCGGCGAGCGGCTGAATATGCGCGAAAAACTCCGCATCACTGGCGAGCTCTTCCATAATTTCCTCCCAGGCAACCGCAGCGCCCAAGAAGGGCGACACGCTCGGGGTAACCACACGCTTGGGCTCGTAGTGCATCGTAAAGACCGCATTTTCGTCGTTACTGCGAGTACAGATCCAGACGCGCTCTAAGAACTGCATTGCATTGGCGCTCTGCCAGAACGCGGCCCAGCGCGCATGCTGACGCTCGTCGCTCTTGAGGCGCGGATTTTTCTCCAAGCTAAACTCCCGATCATCGAGGCGGAGCGCCGCGCGGACGATGCAATCATCCGCAGGGCTAACCATGGCCAGCATCTGCATGGGGAGTCCCGCCTGCGAGCGGAACCAAGCGCGTTTGCCCGTGGGCATATCCACAAAAAGAGGCGCAGGGTTATCGTCGCGATTCTGTGCACTCACCTCGGGACCGTCGCTGACTGCACGCTGTGAAAGCAGTGCGAGATGCATCGCCTCACGCATAGACTCAGAAAAGCCCACGGGGTCCGCGAGCCAGCCGCGCAACCAGTCAAAGCTTGTTGCACGCTCACGTAAGAGACGCTCAGCGGCGAGCTCGGCAAAGTTGGGGGAAGCTTGCGCTGCGCAAAGCCCCTTCTTGACGAAATCCACAGCAAAGAGCGACTGCCAGTAGCGTGCTGCGCCCGCGCGGCCCTGCTCACGCATGAGCACGCGCCCGTAGCGCGGCGCATTCGCTGCGGCGTCGCTCTCGCCCTCCTCCTCAGCAAGATCCTGCCACGTAAGCGACCAAACGCGGTGACCTTCATTCAAAATAGCTTGCCGCTTTTCAGTATCTTCCGAGAGGCTCGAGGCATGGAATTCCCAGCCGTCCGTGAAGAGGTAACTCGTGAGCTGCGGGAACTTTGCCGAGAGTGCTTCCTGACGCGGGCGAATCACAAAGTCGGGGCGCGAGGCACGCACCTCGGAGCGAAAGTCTGGCTGCGGCTGCATCACCCAGGTAAAGCGCTCGCCGGGGTCCTTCCCAGTGAGGCGCTCTAGCGCCGCGCGAGCCGACGTAGAGAGTGGCGTCACAATTTCATAGTGCGTGGCACCATCTTTGGCCGCTAAGCTCGTAAAGGTTGTGCCCGGCATACGCGAGAGGCGCTTTACCATCAGCGCTTCGAGCACGCTCATATCGAGCGAGGGCATATCTGAGAGGCTACGCATCGGCTCAATTTGCTCGGGGCGGTAGCTTGCGACACGGCGCAAAATGACCTCAGCCTCTTTGCGAGAGATTTCCGCACGGCTTTCGCCGTCACGATACTGGTAGACACAGTGATAGCACCCGTCTCGATTCGGATCGCTCGCACAACGGCACGTGCTCACTGCACGCCAGGCTTCGCGGAACATGGACTGCATCACTTCGGGCTTACCCGTGAAGTGATCCATACGTCCCAAGTCTTTCAAGTAGCCCGAGCCGCCCGGAATGGTGTCGTAGATCACAATGTAGCGGTTACGCCCATTGGCCGAATCGGGTACCGGCTCGGTCTGTAGGGCAACTTCAAGATGATCAACCGCACCTTTGAAGTAGCGCTTGAGGCCCAAACGAATCGCAGCCATGAAAGAAGCGGTTCCGATCTCCGCCCCACTCTCATCGACCATATCGCAAACAGGGATTCGGATACGAATCGCCTCGCTTTGCATCTCACGGTAGAGAAAGAGCCCCTCAACCCATGGGCTATTTTTGGGGTCTTCTTCCTTGCCGTAGAAGGGGCAGTTGTAGTCATGCTGACGCTCGCCGGGGCGCGGGAAGGGCTTATGCACTTTGCCGCAGTGGCGGCAGACCTTATAGCCCACCTGTGGGAAATCCTGCCCTGCGACCTTAAATGGCGCAGCATTCGCACCGCCCAACATGGGGCCAAAGTTGATTTCACGAATCGTGACGCGCTTGAGGAACTCAAAGCCAAAGTTAAAGCGCTCATCCTTGACGCGCCACGCGTTGGCGATGTTCTTCTCATCGACATCAATGAGCACGTGCCGCGCAACAAACTCCGAGTGACGCTCTTCTTGATCATCAACGATACGGTCGCGCTTAGCGTCCGCCGTGGCCGTGATTTCGTGCACACGCATCAAGGTTTTGAGGCGCCCATTATCTGCAAAAAGGGGCGAGCCACAATGCGGACACGCCGTGGGCGGCTCACGCTCAAGAAGCACCTTCTCAGCGTGCGCACACTCGGGGCAGAAGCGCCACGTCTCCAAGCTATCGTCGGTGAGATGTAGCTGATCGACCTTGAGGATGTATTCCTTCGCATAAAAGAGGCTATTGGGGGCAAGTTCGCCCAAAGCGCTACGCATGGCGCGCGAAAAATCAAAGGACTCCACGGTTGCGCGCGGCACTGAATTCTCCGCGCCACCACCGCCCGTATCCCGCCGATCACGACGTTTCACAATCAACGAGTGTACCTGCACACCTTCTTCGGGGAAGGCATAGTTGGGGAGCAGCCCTTCGTCAGTCATGAAATTAAAGAAGGGCTTTTTGGTGAAGTTCTGCGAAATGAGGTTCATCATCGCGTGGCGTTGCGCTTCGACCTCCGATATTTCAAAATCTCGGTTCGGATCTTGCGGGCGCTTTTCAATGCGATCACGCACACGCTTTAAGCTCGCAACCGTACGCTGGTAGTTTTCAAACTGCGCCTGCGCGGTATCGAGCGACGCACGCATGCGACTCACCATGCCCGAGAGCCCCTCACTATTGGGCAGAAGGTACTCACGCAGCACTGCGCGTGCCTCTTCCGTGAGTTCACTCTGGCCATCCTGCTCAAAAAGCCGCATAAAGCCCGTTAAGAGTTCGTCTGCATGCTCATTCGCCCACTCAAAGAACTTCAGCGGGAAGAGCTCGGTGCGGTTTCCGCAGTAGTTAATGAGCACAGTACGCAGCGTCTCGGGGAGCTTCGGCGACGGGGTCGTGCTACTTACCCAGCGTCCAATGGCAAAGGCCATGAGCTGTCGCTCTAGCACCGAGACGGCGCGCAGGAAAACGCCTGGCGTAGAGACTTCGCCCTCGAGCATTTCCTTGGGATCCTGCCAGAAGTACTGGGCATGCGCACTCTTATCGACCATCGTGATCGCAATGGCGTTGCCGTCCTTACGGCCTGCACGCCCTATACGCTGCAGGTAGTTAGCCTGCTCGGGCGGCATTGAGCACAGTAGAACCGTTGAAAGATCCCCAATATCGATACCCATTTCGAGCGTCGACGTGGCCGAGAGCAGATTCACGCTCCAAGGGTAGTCAGTGGTGCCGAAATTATTTTCGATGCGCTTACGGGTCTCGCTATCGATGAGCGCCGTGTGCTCGCGCGCATTGATGCGAACGGGGGGCGCCAGGTAGACGTTGTTTTTCCCGGGAAGCTGGTCTTCGACCAAGGTGCCATGGCAGAAGCTCGAATGACAAGGCATCCCTGTCCAAATGCGCAGGTTCGCATGCTGCATCTGATCGTCCGTGGCGTAATAGCGACGTCCACAGCAGTTGCAGCGCCATGTACGAACATTTCTGCCCACGTGCCAAGGTAGCAGCGGCATGACCCAAGCACTGTTACCATCCTCACGATCGACCTTACGCAAAAAGCTTCGCTGCTCCAGCGCTTTGAGTGTCGCCACCAGCACATCTTCAGTCTGCGCGCCAATGAGCGGCTGATCCACCGTAAAGAGCTTTTCAATCCAGTAGGTAAACCACGTACGGCCGCGCTGCGTGAGCATGGGCACGTTGAAGTTATCTCGCTTAAAGGGCTTGAGTGTCGGCGCTGTCGGCGCACGACGACGTTGCCCAAAGCTCGGGAGCACAGGGCTCATATTGAAGGCCTTGTAGTCAACGCCATTTTGAATATAGCCACCAAAACTCAGCTCAAGCTGCTCAAAGCCCAAGCTCTTTAAGCCCTGCGCATCAAAGGCGCCAAGCATCTTCATGTGGTGCAAAAAGCCCGTGAGATAGCGCTCAACCGTCTCACGGCTCGACTCAAAGCCAAATTCATCACGTAGCACGCGCCTCAGCTCGTCCGCTGCACCCTTGATCGCAGCGGGGTTGGGGTACGCCTGCGCAAGCCCCGCACGGGTGAGTGTACGACCGTTTTCGCTTCGAAAACCAAACTCCATCAACGCTTCCCACGCCAAGCGTTCATAGACATCTTGATAGAGCGGCTCCCAAGTGTTTTTCGTCGAAAGAATCGCCTCAACACGGCTCACCCAAACCAGGCGCAAGCTCGTGGCTGCCGCCTCGACGTTCGTAGCATCCTGCTCTATCGGTTGCAGCACACGCTCTCTAAAGGAGGCGAGTGCCGCAGCATCAAACTCGGCCCAGCTATGCTTCCAAGCCTTATCGGGCGGCATGAAGGTTGCCAAAAACGCTGCCTTAGCCAGCGTCTCACGATCCGCGCTCGAGAGCTCATCGCGGAAAGCGCGTTCAATGAGTCGACGGAAGTAGTCAAACCAAAAGCTCGAAAGCCCCTTGATGAGCTGTCGCAGGAGCATGTCGTTAGCAATAGGCTGCGACTGAATGTAGTGCATGACCGCGTGGCGGCAGGTTGCCGTGTAGTCACGCGCGCCTAAAAAGCCCGCACGTTGTGCCGCGTCTTGCACCGAATCCGAAAAGGCGATGATTTTGTTGTCGCCATTAAAGCCACTCGCGTGCAAATGGTCAATCACCGCTGCAGAAAGCGACGAGGCGGCCGCACCAAAAATTCGCAAACTTCCCCGTGCAAAGCAGTGCGGGCACATATTGTCAAATTTTGTCTTTTTGCCCTCATCGGTATCGGACTCCTTCGTCATCTCGGGAATCCACACCAAAACCGCGTTGTGACTGCCGCAAGCGCAGGCGTAATCTTCACCCTTTTCGGTCTCCGCCCACTCGTGAGCCGCCGCGGACGTGAGCCGCCCGCAGTCGGGGCAGACGCGGTACATATCAGCACGGTGCTCATCAAAAAAGCGCCCATCCGTGACGGGATACATGAGAAGCGTGTCGCGATGCGCCGAGAACCAACTATCGTAGAAGAGGTTGAGATCGGGCTTGATACGACGGTCGCTCCCCCGCGGTCCCCCCTTCATCGTGGTGGCCCAAGCGGTGTTGTTGCACTCGCGGCAGCCAACCACCGGCAAATAGAGCGGACGCATTAGCGAGGGGAGTTCGCGCGAAAGCGCGAGTTTCGGGTGGCGGCTGACGCTTGCCACCGCGCGACTAAGCGTACGCACCCAAAGCTGAGAGCGAACGGTAAGGAAAGGCACCGGCCGGCCAAAACGTTCGTTGCGCGCCATGGCCACCATCGCAATGAGGCTATCGATGGTTGCGCGAGCAAGCGCCAAGCGCTCCTTCTCATCGAACATATCTTTGAGTTCAGGCACCTCACGCGCCCACTTCTGCGCGAGTTCCCCAAGGTCAGTGACGCCCTGCACATCGTGCACAAGCCGTCGGAACCCTTCAAGATGCGGGAGCGCTTGCCCAAGGCGATACATGGCCTCGTCACTAATTTCATCGTACCCATCAAAGCCCAACGACTCGTTGAACCAGAGCGGCATGATCATCGAGAAGTTGTTGCTCACATTGCTCGCACTTCTCTCATAGTCAAGCAAACTCAGATCTGGCCACTGCCCAATGGGGGCGAGCTCTCCAAAGCTAGCCAAATACTCCGAGGCGCTCAAACGATCCTCTTCGATCACGCTCTCGCTACCGATGTGGGTCGCAAAAACGCTAGACGCGTAGCGGCAAAGGGCGTCAACACTGCTCGGTCCACCAATCGTGGCGGAGGTGCCCACGCAGGCGAGCGTCGAGCCAAGATGAAGCCGATCACGCAAACGGCGAATCAAGCAAGCCAAGTCCGTGCCCTGCGCCCCATCAAACGTATGCAGCTCGTCAACGACCAAGTAGCGCAACACCTCGGGCCCATTTCCCCGCCAAAGCCCCTGATCCTCAGGGCGCATCAGCAGAAAGTCGAGCATTTTGTAGTTGGTAAGCAGAATATCTGGCGGATTCGCGCGTAGCGCCTCGCGGGCGGTGATGATCTCGATCGCTCCCTTACGCATGACCTTTTTGCCTTCACCCGCTTGACTCTCACCCGTATACATCCCCACGCGGAGCTTGGCCTCGGGGAGCTTTTGGATCAGCTTTTCAATACGTTTCGCTTGGTCTGAGGCCAGCGCATTCATCGGGTAGATGAGAATCGCCTTAATGCCAGGTGCGCGGTTTGCCAAGCAGTAGTCGAGAATCGGCAAGAGGAAGCACTCTGTCTTACCCGAGCCCGTCCCCGTTGCCACAATGGTGGACTGCGCATGCTGCCAAGCGAGTCGCTCAAAGGCACGCCGCTGATGCATGTAGGGCACGAACCCAGGGATCAGCCTCTCCATCGGCAGATGCGTAAAGGGCAGCGGCGCCTTCTCATCGGACTGACGAAACGGCAACTTCACCTCAATCCAAGGTCCCTTGACCAACGCGTCTTTTTCCGCAAGGTAGGCCTCAAGAATCGATCGGCCGTCCTCATCGATAAAGCCATCGGTCGCGATAGGGAATTCGCAGCGGATATAGGACTTAAGGCCCTCGACCACATCACGGGCAACCAAAGAAGGCAGCATGTCAGTTTTCCTTTTGCTTGTAAGCTTCAAAGACTCGCCAAGCGCGCGCGTAGTCTTCCTCGCGCTTCATCTTAAAGAACGGCGCCTGCCAGCGAATCGTGCGCTGCCGTGGACCGCCAGGAAGCGTGTCGTCCATGTAGGTCCAAGAGACTTCGCCAGACTCCATATCACGCACATCCTCAAAGCCCACACCGTTAAGGCGCACCGAGCCATTGATGGCAAAAATCTCACCCTCAGCTGGCTTAGTCGCCTTGCGTGGAAGACCCACACCGCGCAAGCCCAAACTGTTCGGCGTAAAAATGATTCGCCCCTTCTGATCATAGAAGGTGTCTTCATCGTAACTACGCATAATGCGGAAACCAAGGCTGTAACTTGTTTGCAGCTCTTCGAGCGTCAACCTCAGTGCAAGTGCCACAAGCACGTCGATCTCAAGGAGTGCCTGTCGACGCTCAAGATCCGTGCGTAGCGCGTTGCTACGGCGCCATGCAGGTGTCAACTCATGGAAGAAATCGCGGTTAAGCGCAGGCAAATCCACTGTCCAGCACTCAGCACGCATGTCTTCGGTGAAAGCATCCTTCCAGAGATCCGCGTAGTACGTCGTCAGCGCGTTAAGGCAGAGAGCACGAGTGCGCAATGCGCTTTCCCATGGACCGAAATCGGGGACAGGAATGCTTTTGAGCAAGTTGGGCTGCATATGCCCTTTATTCTGTTGTCGTATGTAGAAATCTGTCGGCAGAGCGGCTAGATAACCAGCAACAACAGTTAAAACCTTCGAGCAATCACGGAAGGCCATGGTCTGGAGAGTAAACACGTGGGACATCAAAGGAGGAAGTATCCCAGAAGTTAGCGTTCTTTCTCGGTCCATTTGTACCATTTCCCTCAGTGCCACTCGGTAGAACGCATCAATAGGTGTCCCTTGTTTGACTGAACCGTCTGGCCGCTTTTCATCCTTATCCCACTCTACCTTGGGCATACGCCGCAGATATTCGTCACGATCAACGTTCGGGAGATATTTGACGCGTGGGAGATAATCATCAGGTATATAGGTCAGATCCACGATAGACCACGCCTTATGATTTAAGCAAGGATTATCTGGGCACTTGAATAGCGGGGAACCAACGGCCACATGAGGACCGTTGAGTATGACATCTTCGACCTTGGTCGGGAAAACGGTAGCGTTTACACTCAATTCTCTTATCGTTCCATCGGTCTTTGCAGTGGATTCGTTCCAACACGAGGAAATACTCACCTGGGTATCCCCTAAACGCGTAGAAATGAGACCAAACTTTTCCAAAATCTGAAGCAGTTCTTTTGCGTGCAAACTCGGCAACTGAGGGGCTTGAGGGTCGCTGTCAAAAATCTTTGCAACTAGTCCCAACAATTCTGTTGTGTACAGGATTTTGCGACTTGGATGTCCAGCTACATTCCAACATCCATTCTTATCTCGTACTCCTTCGACTGAGGATTGATTAGGGATGTCACACAAGTCAATCGTGTTGGGAGAGAATAAATTATTGATGCTTGTGAACCTAATGTCACTTGTCCTCTGACCATAGATATTGATAGAGAAATTCAAACTGCTAGCAACATCTGGGAAAAGTCCTACTACATTTGAAAACTGATAGTGCTTACGGACACGCGTGTAGACCTCTTTGCGTAGTGCCAAACCATTAGTCTCCGTGTACACCGTTTCAGGGTGCAATAGTCCTTGTACACCATTTGGCGCAGCATTTCTCCAGACCGTCGGGAGGAACAGTTTAAATAAGTCTGTTCGATTGCCGGCCATCTCAGGGTAAGCATCTTCGGAATTAAAGAAATTCTGACTGCCTGCGGTGGCGCAATAGGCCTCCAGCCAGCTCTTGTAGGCCGCTGGGTGGCGCTCAAAGAACGTTCCACCCTCGTTGTCACGCTTACCAAGCACCACGTCTTGGATGCCTTTGGTCGAGTAATCCTTTTCGCGAATGCGATACCACGGATCCGCATCAGCCATGACGCCCGCCGAATCCCAGCTTGCCACCATCCAAGGCGGGTTGCCAAGCGTCAGATCAAAGCCTGGGGCCGAACCGTCTTGTGGCATGAAGATGTCTGCAAAGCGCAGCGGCCAGTGCATGAAGCGATGGGTTTTGGCGAGTTTCGCCACAACGCCAATAGCTGGGAAGCGCGCCGCGAGATCACGCACACGGCGCTCCCACCGCTCACTAATGCCAAGCGACTGCTCGTCGCTCTCGGCCTGTTCTGCTTCGACCTTCGTAAAGAGGTCGGTGTGCTGGACGTTTTGGGCAGATACATCCACCCCGGCCATGATCGCAAAGAGCTGATCAAGGTACTCGGTGCGTGTCGGGAGTTTGTACACTTCGGTGATCGGCCAGGCCCAGAGGGCGCACCAATAGTCCATCACAAGTTTGAGGCGCGCGAAGTACCCTGAGCTTGCTGAGCCGTCTCCGTAACGCGCTTCATCCATGAGCGCCATCTTCTGCTCATAGGTGAGGTTTGTTTTGGGCGTGTCCTTGCGACCATAGATGTCGTAGCAGTCCGTGGTTTGATCGTTGAGCTTGGCGAGTTCTGCAGCCCAGCGTTGCCAACCATCCTCCACCATCGCTGAAAGGAACACCAGTTTGCTCAATTCCCCTTCTTGCAGGGGCTTGGTGAATTCCTTGCGCCAGACTTTCAGTGCTGCCATTTTCTCAGGTTCAAGCGCAGCGACTTCCTTGTTGGTGTAATTCGCCATATCGGCGTTAGGTAAGAGGAAGTGCCAGATGCCGCCTGCGGGAAGGGGCTTTGCACCCACCTCTTCAATCGCGACGCGCCCTTTGCCCTTCTTTTTGAGAAGTTCCTCGGAGTCCACGCACTGACGGCGTGCGCCAAATAGCGAATTGCCGCTATGGAGCTGCAACCCAAACCACGGCACGTAGTGGTCGTTCGAGAGGGCATTGAGCCACAAGGAGACTTCCGCAAGCTCCACGGCCACGGGGTTTAAGTCAACGCCAAAGATGTTTCGATCTGCCAAGAACATCTTGACCTTCTGCAACTCCTCGCGGTACTCGTCTTGTGTCAAGAGCTTCGCGCCCGGCACCTTCATGGCGTACTTCATGTAGAGCTCCGCCACCTGATTGACACCTTCGTTTAAGAACGCGGCGCTCCCCATCGCAGGTTCACAGATGCGCCACGTGAGGATTTTCTCTGCGCGCGCTTTGTCGTCGGGGAGCTCGTCGAGCTGCTGCTTCACAAGCACATCGAGCGCCTCTTTCACCAAGCACTTGGTGAGCACTTCTGGGGTGTAGTAAGAAGCGGAATTTTCTCGGGCGGAGCCTGCCATACGATAGATGAAGGCGCCCTTTTCGTACTTCTTGAGCGTTTTGAGTCCCGTAACGGGATCCTCAACAAATACTTTCTCATCGTCGCTATAGCGATCGATCTCGGACTCGGGCACAAAGTACGCAGCTTCAAGCGGATCCACTTCGGCCACGTCCGCTTTCTTGACTTCGTAAAGCGTCTCATCTGCAAAGAATCCACGATAAGAGAGCAAGGCCTCATAGACCGCTCCCAGCTGGTTAAGCCCCAAGTGCGCATAGGAAATTCGGCCTCGCCGAGCGCCACGCTTGCCCTTTGCGGGGCGCGAAAGACTCATGAGTTCGATGACGCGCTGAAGCACCCAGTTGGGGAACTGTACTTCTTTGAGAAGCGGGAGCTTCTTCGCATCAAACAAGCTGCTTGGGAGGCGCTCGATCGTAAAGGCGCTGGCTGTGGCCATCGTATTGGTGATGGTGCCCGCGGGCGTGCCTTCTTCAAAGAATCTAAAGAGCCGATCAATGCTCTGGTGCAGGTATGTGCCGTTGCGCTCTGCCTCCCCCACCAAGGGAATGAGTTCAAGGTCACGTAGGCTCTCAAGCGAGTAGCCAGAGAGGTACGCCTCATCTTCAATGGGAACGTATTTGAGCTCGGGGCGCGACTCAATGAAAAAGAGAAACAGCAAGCGGTACATGTAACGCAAGCATTCGTCCGAGAGCTCATCCTCGCGCAGGCGCTTATCCCCGCTAAAGAACCCTTCTTTGCCTTCACGCGCCTTTTCGCGAAGCTGGCGCGCGGCTTCGTTACCCAAGAGTTCAATGGACTCACGCAGTGCGTACTTCAAGTCGGTTGAGACGCCATGCGCGTGGCGATGGCTGTTTTCATCGATCCGCTCAAGGTAGCACTGCCCTTCGATCTGCTCAAAGGCTTCTGAGCCCACTAAAAGCGCGGTGGCTTGCAGAACCGCCGCTTCTCGGCGCGCGAGAATCTCGGGCCAGCTGAAACGCATCACACGGCGCTGCCCGAATTTCGCACGGTCAATGAGCACCCATTGAGTAAGCCCAGCGAGAATCACCCAGCGCGGGGCGTGCGTTTCGCGAAACACCCCGGCAATGAGCTGCGTGAGCCAATTGCGGCGCGAGAGTTGCGCGACTTTCTGGGTGGTAGCCCAATTTTCTGTGAGCTGCAGGGGGCTGATGCAGAGCTCTAGCGGATCGGTTTCATCAGTGGCTGTGCTTGCTGCTCCTTCTGCATCGACCTCAGTGGGCTCGATGCCGCCCTCGCGGCTCGCATGCAAAATCCAAAGATACGGTTCCCCCGTCAAGCTCAGGCGCTCACCGAGCAAAGGGAGGCGCACGCCATTTTCGAGCTCACGATCTTCAGGGGCCATGGGGAGGCCCAGTGCCCCCATAAGCACGCCAATGGCCTCACGCTCGGCGGCAATACGTGCCGCGCCTGTGAGCGGCTCCGCCTCTTTGATGTCGCGTAGCACTTCACGTGCCACACCTTCGAGACGACTCCAAGGTGAGAGATAACGGGTGAGCTTAACGCCGCGCGCGGCGGCCGCCTCCTCCTCGCTTTTGCTCTCTGCTTCCTTGGCGTTTTCTGCCTTGACCCGCTCGGAGAGCGTGCTTGCAAGCTGCTCATCGAGAAAGTGCTGGCTATAAAACTCGTGCTCGTTCGTGATCCCGATCAGATTGGCCATGGTGCCCTCAGTCTTTTGTTCTCTTTGTTCGGTGCTTACTAACGTTGGCTCTGCGTAACGCATTTTCGCGGTGGGGGAGTCGCTTCGTGACGAGTCGTAGCTTCCACCCTCTGCGCTTTAGCCTTTAGCGCTTGGGCGAATCGAAGATCGCCACCAGCTGAATGTAGGCCGTATCCTCTGTGTCCACTGCGTACTCGAGGAAGCGCTGTGCCGCGTCGAACCGCCGTTCGATCTCTTCACTGCGTGCCTGACGGCGCTTTTGCTGCACCCCAGCAAGCTGCCCTTCTAAATCTTTTGCGAGCTGCTCGAAGTGCTTTTGCTTGAGCGCGGCAAGCTCTGCGAGGCCCGCCTCAAGCTTCGGGCGTGCAACCGCTTCGTAGTCGCGCTTGGCCTGCGATAGCGTCTGCTCGGCGAGCACTATCGCGCGCTTCAAAAGCGGCGCGTAGTTCGCGCTCACCACCACATCCTCGTCGCTACTAGGCAAGAGGTTGCTGAGATCCATATCAAGCGAGAGCGCAGCCATTAAGTCGAAGAACGACTTCACGCTCAGCTCTCCGTCCTTTTCGTGCACAACCACCCAGCGGTGAATCGGAATAAAGCCACGATGATTCGGATAGCCCCCTTGCATCAGCACCCAACGTTCACCCGCGGGCACCCCTGGCAAGTGAAGCACGGGCGCAGTGTGACGTCCAAAGAGCCCCAACGCATGGTCCTCTAGCCAGTTCATTACGGGGTGCAGCGGGGTGAGCATCGACTGGTGCGGCCATTTGTCACCCGCCGCACGCGCGCGCTTCATCTCTTCTTTGACCACGTTGATGTCGTCGGTAAGGTCAAAGCGATTGTCCTCGGGGAGTAACTCCGCGGGTAAATACTTGCACCGCGCCTCCAGTTCACGATTCATTCCCAAGAGAATACGGTGCTCGTCAGAGAGGTCCAACTGGTTGCGGTCATAAATCCCTTCGCTATTCATGTAGCGAAGCACCGCTTTGGCAAAGTGCATCTCATCTGGGAAAAGCGTGCGCGGACGATAAACCGCCGCCTCGTATTGCTTGTGCGAGAGCACCGGCGCAATGGCCTTGGGTCGAGCTGAGCCCTCTTCCTCAGCCGTTGCTGCATCAAAAAGACTAAAGAAATCGTCCCCTTCCGCATCGAACGAGGCGACATCACGCCCTTCAATCTGCTGCGCGGTTCGATCTTCCTGTTCTTCAGCGCTCAACATAAATTCCGCTGGATCGCTCAAATTCTCTTGAGCACGGCGATCCTTTTCTGCCAGGAGCTCCAGCACACGCGCGTCGCCCAAGCTCTTTTCACTTGCGCCCGTGGTCTGCATGTACCAAATCTCTGGCACCTCAGTCTGACCATAGCGGTCAATACGACCGTTGCGCTGCTGAAACGTCAGTAGCGACCAAGGAATGTCAAAGTGCACCATACGGTGCGCAAAGTGATGCAAATTAATACCTTCGCTCGCGACATCCGAGCAAAGTAATAGTCGCACGGGGGAATCGACGCGGTTAAATTCGTTGACGACCTCGGCAATTTCCGTATCTCGCATGCTTCCCTTGAGAACCTTCACCTCACGGCTCTTGAGCTGCGCACGCTTGGGGAGCTCTTGCGCCAAAAAGTCGAGCGTCTCAATCGATTCGGTAAAGATGACAAGTCGATCTTTGGGGTCGTTCTTATTCCAGCCGATGCTCGCGGCGTTGCCCTGTCCGAGCATTTCCGCTAAACGCCCGAGTTTCGAGAAGGCTTCTGGCCCCACGTGCTTCACAAGCACAAGGAGCGCTTCGAGCTTGGCAATGTCGTTAGCCACAAGCGCGGGCTTTTTCGAGGCACGCAGTCGCTCCAAGCGATGCACGATCACGGCCTCGCAGGCGGCAGGACTGGAAAAGAAGGCCTTCGTGAGCGTTGTCGCAAAGAGTTGCGCACCACGGCTCTCTTTCGCGTCCAGCGTATCAAAGCGTACCCCAGCGAGATAATCAAGCACCGCGTTTTCCTCAGCGCTTGCCGCCACACGCACAACGGAAATCTGACGGTCGGGGAATGTGCCCGAGACCTGATCATGCACGTCACTCTTAAAGCGTCGGATCACCAGTCCCTTTGAACTAAAGTCCTCAAGGCGATAGTCCTTGGGATTAGCGATGGCCGTTGGGTCAAGCATGTTCATGAGGCTTGCAAAGCTCTCCGCACGTCCGTCATGGGGCGTTGCCGAGAGCATGATCATCGTGTCCGAGCGAGATGCAAGGAGCTTTGCAAGTTTGGCGCGCAGGCTACTGGAGCCACGCTCTGCAACGTTATGCGCCTCGTCAATAATGATGATGTCCCAGTACGCATGCTCAAGGTAGTCACGGTACTCGGTGTCGTTTTTAAGGGTATCGATCGAGATAATCGAGCGGTCAAAGTAGTGAAATGGGTTGTGGCTCGAAGGAATTCGAGCGCGAACCCGTGCGAGCCCCGTACTGTCCAAACGCACCAGCGGAATCGAGAAACGGTTCCAGAACTCCTGCTGGAACTGCTCGAGCATCGCTTTGGTGGTCAACACAAGAATACGGCGACCGCGACCGCGCGCAATCAACTCACTCGTGAGAATCCCCGCTTCAAGCGTCTTACCGATACCAACCGCATCGGCAATGAGAATACGCGCACGCGGCTGCGAAAGTGCCTGCAGCGCGGGGTCAAACTGATAGGGCATCGGATCCATAGCTGCACGGTCTGCCGCCACGATGCGCTTAGGATCGGTCTTGGGCGTTGCGCGCAGAAGCGCTTCAATAAAGAGCTTCGACTTCTGAAACCCTGGCGAGCGATCCTCCACAAGCCGTGTCGCTTCTGGGGTCAGTAGCTCAATACGATCCTCGTACTCCGTGTAAAAGAGCGAGACGCGCCCGCGCACTATTTCCGAGACGCCTACACACTTAAGGCGGTCACCGGCATGCGCGCTCATCCCTACCTCGAGCACGCGCCACTCTGCATCGCGAATCACTACGTGCGAGCCTACCGGATAAGTTGTCGTAATCATCAGTCTGTCCTTTAGCACTTTCTAAGATGTGCGAATGGGCGCAACGTGCGCCCAGCTTCCCACGGTCGGTCTTCCTTTTGCTCTGAGCCTCTGCGCTCAGTGAGGTAGGATCGCGTGCGCCTTAATATTCGAGCCGCACCGCCCGCACCCCTGGGATCTCACCAATTGCATCCATCACCTCATCGGCTGTTCTTACTGTAAACGGCAGATAGAGCACGCCAGCGAGATCCTTACTCTGCACTTCAATCCCTAGGTTGGGTCCATCAGGCATCTTCTGCAACTGCAGCTGCTCAGTGAGTTTGTTAAATGCTTCATCGGC
Source organism: uncultured Sutterella sp. (assembly GCA_902463725.1). Classification (GTDB taxonomy): domain Bacteria; phylum Pseudomonadota; class Gammaproteobacteria; order Burkholderiales; family Burkholderiaceae_F; genus Sutterella. The sequence continues at coordinate 97,173 of CABQGK010000002.1, forward strand.
CATGTTCTCACCCACCGCGATGATGAGGTGCTTGGCCACACGAGCTCGGAACGTCTCCAAATCCATCGCATCAATCAGCGTGAGGCTGTTGCTCTTTTTGAATTCGCTCCAGCGAACCAGTACGCGCAAACACACCACGTGATCCACTTCGAAGAGCGCCTTGTACTTAGCCCACGTTTCCTCAAAGCAACGAACTTCCACGGTGCACGTACCGTCATCAATGGCTAAGACGCCAAACGCGCCATTTTTGCCTTGAACCATACGTGCCTGCGAGACGATCCCAGAAATCTTCACTTCCTTGCCGCCCTTGGCCGTACGCAGATCCGCGAGTTCACTGAGTGCGGTGGTGCCAAAGCGCTTTAGCTCCGTAGCGTAGTAATCCATCATATGACCAGAGAGCCAAAAGCCAAGCGCCGCTTTTTCTTCACGCAGCTGACGCGCGCCGCCCCACGGGGCCGCATCCACCATCGTGGCCACGGGGAGCGCCTCCTCTTCGCCAAAGAGGCTACTTTGCCCAGCACTCGCCACTGCGGCCTGCCCAGCGCTAATCGCGTTGGCCACGTTTGCAAAGAGTCGGCCACGGTTGCTGTCGAGGCTATCAAACGCGCCTACACGCACGAGCGACTCAAGGTGTCGCGCGGAGAGTCCTGGAGCACGCGCAGCCAAGTCGAAAATATCCTTGAAGGGGCCGCCCTCGACGCGGCTCTTCATGATCGTTTCGATCTGCTGCTGCCCCATGCCTTTGATGCCCCCAAGGCCAAAGCGGATATGCTCTGTGTCGGGCGCAGTAAAGAACCATTCACTCTCGTTGATATCAGGGGGCAGTACGGTGATGCCGTTGGCCTTAGCGTCGTCAATGAGCGCTTTCATCTTGTCGGCCTGATCCATCACCATACAAAGGTTGGCGGCCATAAACGCGGCCGTGTGGTGCACCTTGAGGTACGCTGTCTGATAGGCCACATAGGAGTAAGCCGCCGCATGCGACTTGTTAAAGCCGTAGCCCGCGAACTTTTCCATCAAGTCAAAAATCTCAGTAGCAACGGACTCTTTCACACCACGCTCAGCAGCGCCCTTGACGAAAACCTCGCGCTGCCGCTTCATCTCTTCGACGTTTTTCTTACCCATGGCGCGACGCAACAGGTCAGCGCCACCCAATGAGTAGCCGCCCACCACCTGTGCCACACGCATCACCTGTTCCTGATACACCATGATGCCGTAGGTTTCTCGCAGCACTGGCTCCATGCGCTCATCAAGATAGGTCACCTCTTCTTGGCCAAACTTACGTTTGATGAAGTCTGGAATCAGATCCATTGGCCCTGGACGATAGAGCGCGTTCAAGGCCACCAAATCCTCTAGGCAGTCAGGCTTTGCGTCACGCAGCAGCGCTCGCATCCCATCACTTTCAAACTGGAAGATCGCCGCCGTGTTGCCCTTTTGGAAGCACTCATACGTGGGTTCATCATCAATCGGGATGCGCTCAAGCTGAAAATCCGTGCCTGGGTTGAGCTTATCGATATAGTCCTTGGCTTTCTGAAGGATCGAGAGCGTTGTGAGGCCCAAAAAGTCGAACTTCACAAGGCCCACATTTTCGACGTCTTTTTTGTCGTACTGGCTAATGGTGTTCTCGGGGGAGCCGTCCGAGTTATAAAGCGGACAGAAGTCCGTGAGTTTGCCTGGCGCGATCAAAACGCCCCCCGCATGCATCCCGAGGTTTCGCGTAATGCCTTCCAAGGGACGCGCCAAGCGCATGAGCTCTTGGTACTGCTCGTCGCTCTCAATGGCCTCACGGAATTCCGGCACCGTCTCAAGCGTCTCCTCGAGCGTGACGTTTTTCCCTGGGATCGCTGGAATGAGTTTGGAGAGTCGATCGGCTTTACCAAAGGGAATATTGAGCACGCGTGCAACGTCTCGCACCACCGCCTTCGCACCCATCGTACCGAACGTTGCGATCTGACTCACCGCATCCGCCCCGTAAGTCGCCTTCACGTATTCAATCGTGCGGTCACGGTTGTACTGGCAGAAGTCCACGTCAAAGTCAGGCATGGAAACGCGCTCAGGGTTGAGGAATCGCTCAAAAAGCAAGTCGAACTTGAGCGGATCCAAATCGGTAATCCCAAGCGAATACGCCACGAGCGACCCTGCACCCGAGCCGCGTCCTGGACCCACCGGCACTCCGTGCGTTTTTGACCAATTGATAAAGTCCTGCACGATGAGGAAGTACCCCGGGAACTGCATCTTCTTGATGATGCCAAGCTCATAGTTGAGGCGCTCTTCGTAGGCGGGGCGCTTTTCAGCGCGAACTTTCTCATCGGGGTACAGGAAGGCCAATCGCTTATCAAGCCCCTCGTGCGAGAGCTGATCCATGTAGTCATCAAGACTCATACCAGCTGGCGTCGGGAACACCGGTAGCTGCGGCTTACTCAAAACGCCGTCAAGGCTACAGCGTTTGGCAATTTCCACGCTGTTGGCAAGCGCACTCGGAATGTCGGCAAATAGTTCGAGCATTTCCGCTTCGCTCTTGAGGTATTGCTCCTCGGTGTAACGTCGCGCACGATGCGCGTCCGAGAGCCCCACCCCTTCGGCAATGCAGACACGAACCTCATGCGCCTCGAAGTCTGCACGCTCCAAAAACTGCACCGGGTGCGTCGCCACCACGGGTAGCCCCGCCTCGGCGGCCAAATTCACCAAAAAGCGCACAATGGCTTCATCGGCAGGACGCCCCGCACGCTGTAGCTCCACGTAGAGGCGCCCAGGAAAACGCTCTGCCCAGGTGGCGAGTTCCATGGGACCCGTTTTTTCCATCCCAAGCGAAATCAGACGCCCGAGTCGTCCGTCTGGCCCCCCTGTGAGCGCAATCAACCCCTCGGTGGCACCAGGCTCCTCAAACCACTTGTCTTCGATCTGACCACGATACTCGTCCTTGGGTTCCAAAAAGGCACGCGTTAAGAGCTCACAGAGCGAGTGGTAGCCCGCATGATTCATGCAATAGAGCGCCATGCGGTAGGGGTTATCAGGAAAGCCTGGGTTTTTGATACGAATATCGCACCCGATGATGGGCTTCAGCCCCGCCTGCTGCGCATGGGTGTAGAACCGTAGTCCCCCAAAAATATTCATCAAGTCCGTGATGCCGAGCGCAACACCCCCATCCTCGGCCACTTTGTGAATGGCGGGATCGATTCTCGTCAGACCATCGGTGACGGAATATTCGGTATGCATGCGCAGGTGAACAAAACGGGGTTCGGACATAGTGACCTTTGAATTTGCGGTAGCCCGTAGTAGGAGCAGGCGTCAATGGGCGGGTGTCAAGAATTAGGGGATGCGCGCCTCGCTTCTCTGCGCTAGCACTGGGAAAGTGTCTCAACGCCAAGCGGCAGGCGCAATTCTCCATTTCATGGGAGAGATTAGCAAGGATTTAACTGTTTGGCAAAGATTTGATCCTCTGAATATTCGCGATCCACTGAGCACAGAGACAAAAGAGCCTCCTTTCTTCTAGTGAGAGGAGGCTCTGTTACGAGAGGTGAGCTCGCGCTTGGCTGCGCCGTTACTCGATCGTGCGCACCGTCATATCTTTGTCTGTGAGTACAAAAATGGGCTTAGCGGCGGGCGTCACAGCCACGGTCTTCATATCCGCATTGAGCAGCACCACCTTCATCCCTGCGTGCGCTTTCAAAAATGCGATGCTACGCTCCCAGCCCATACCAAAAAACGCGGTGCAAAGTGCATCGGCTTGAGCGCCGTCTTTATCGACAATCGAGACGCTCACCACGTCGGTTTTGACCGGTTGACCACTCTTGGGGTCAAGAATATGCCCGTAGCGCTTACCGTTTTCAATAAAGTAGCGCTCGTATGCGCCAGAGGTAATCACGCTCTCGTCACGCGCCAAAACATATCCAAAATACGCGTTACGATCCTCTTGGGGGTGCTGAAGGCCAATGCGCCAAGGCGTACCGTCTTGACGTTCACCAATGGCAACCACGTTACCGCCGAGGCTCAAAATGCCGCGCGTCAACCCCTCGCGTTTGAGTTCCTCCTGCATACGCTCACCGATATAGCCCTTGGCAATGCCGCCCAAATCAAGGCTCTGTCCTTCGCCCACTTGGACATAGTCCTGCCCATCATCGAGCTTACCGACCTGTACACGACGGTAGTCGATCGTTTTGACGGCGGCGCGAATCGCCTCGCTTGAGGGGACATGCTCACCACCGAAGCCAATTTTCCAGACGTTCACAAGCGCGCCAATCGTGGGCTCAAAAGCGCCATCGGAGAGTTTCGCAACGGCAAGCGAGCGGCGCACAAGATCCGCAATTTCCGCTGGCACAGGGATCTTTTCGCCCGCATGGTGATTCACGTCATTTAAGGGGCTGTCGCGATGCACGGTCAACAAATCGTCATACTCGGTCGCTAGCTCATCGGCACGGTCCGCCAAGCGGCGCGCCTCTTCGCTTGACTTACCAAAGGTTTTGATGTTAATGACCGTGCCCATATGTAGCGTATTGAGCGTGACCACATAACGCTCTTCACCATCACTCTGAACCGCTGTCACCTCAGCATTGCTCTTGGGCGCGCTCTCTTGAGCAGCCATGAGCTCACCCGAACTCAACACCAAAAGGGAAAGTCCCAACAGGACTGTCTTACGCAGCGAAAACATGCAAAACCTACCTAAACGTCAAAAAACAAAAAAGGGAGATTCCGAAAAACCTCCCTTCTCTCTGTCACCGTTGGGGCGCTACACGAACTTCGTAGCGTGAGCCGCCCCAGAGGGAAACAAATTACTTGGCCTTGGAAAGAGCGTCCTTGACCGCGGCACGGATGCCTTCGCTCGAGAGCGTAGCACCGGCGGCGTTTTCGACACCGTCAACACCGTTCTTGGCGACGATCTTCGGGAGCATTTCTTCCTGAGCAGCACCGATGATCATGTCGGTTTCACCGTGCTTGAGAACCTTGACTTCAGCGATCTTGCCGCCCTTGACGTCGACCTGAACCTGAATCTTGGAGGCACGACCCTGACCTTCGCCAGTGTAGGAACCGTCTTTGTAGGCAGCCTGAGCAGCACCAGCAGCAAGGAGAGCCGCGGCAGCAACAGCGATGAACTTCTTCATAATGATAACCTCAATAATTTGTCGTTATTTCCCGCTGGGCTCACGAGCAACCACTTTTGAAAAGTGAGTCTTGCGAGCGCCAGACAGTCGGCAGAAATCAATTCGTTTCTACCGCCCGCCAGATGCGTAAGAGACCTTAATGGCTCGCAGAACACATCGCCTGACGGAGCGTGGTTGATCTTACCACAACCACGCTACGCAACGGCAAACGGGTCCGTGACAAATTTTTTGTCTATGTAACGGACGCTCTTCAACGGGCAGCCATTACTTAGCAGCAGCCTTTTCAGCGGCAGCCTTGGCGTGCTTGGCCTTTTCATGGACCTTGCCTTCAGCCTTCTTGGCATGAGCCTCGGCCTTCTTGGCGTGAGCCTTCACGGCCTGCTTGGCAGCAGGCGCAGCGCTCTGCGCTTCAGCCTGAACCTGAGCGGCGTCGCTCGCGGCGGTATTGAGGTCAGCAGCGTGCACAGAACCCATAGCGAAAAGGGAAGCAGCCATCAGGAGGAAAACGTTTTTCATAGCAGAAATGCCTTTATTTCAAAAAATTGATAGGAAGCGCGTTTCTTCTCTGCCGTCCTATCTAAAAGCCGCCCTCGGGGAAGTTTTCTTTACATGACCCCGAGATGGCAGGGGTCTGTTCAACAGGCGCTAAGCCCTTGTGGGAGAGGCACTCAAGCCGCATTCCCGTTGAACTGAGGCGTATGCTAGCACTAGGGTTAACCCTGAGAGAGTAACGAATTCTAAATTTCGTTTCCGCTCGCTTCCGCCGTTGCTATGCCGTAACAAACTAGGCCTTATTTGACGCAATTTTGACGTTCGGTTGTGCCAATACCATAAGTGCGGTATAGGCACAACCACTTGATTAGACAGAGTTTTTACCGCCAGCGACATCCGCGCCGAGCGGCGCTCTGCGATAGGAGGCATGGACGCACTCGAGTGCGCCCCTCTGCCTCACAAAAACGGTTCAGCGCGCTAAGGCTCTTGTGCATGGATGAATTGCGAGAGCGACTCCTCACGGAAGTGCTCCACTTCAACGAGCGAGCCGCTAGGGCCGCGCACGCGCCTCTGATCGGCGCAAGGCGCGTCTGAGAGCCACGCACAGTCTGGTGCTGCCACGGGACCCACTGCCTTCACGCCAAGCCACTCGGCTAGCATGAGCGAGAGGTAACGGCCACTACGCGCGGCATGCACATCGGCGCTCTGCTCAATACGGCTGCCGACCATCACAAAAGGAACACGGAAAATATCCACCGTATCCGTGCGGTGCTTAAGCGCCCAACCTTCGCTCGTTTTCATGAACCCCAAACCATGGTCTGCCGTATAGATAAGGCTCCAGTCACCGCCGCTTTGCTTAGCGAGCAGATCCGCAACGCGTGCAAGCAGCGCATCCGTTCGTCGCAGACTCTCGATGTAGCAGGAGAGTTCTTGGCTCATGAAGTATTCATGGTAAGCGCCATCGGTGCGGTTGCAGGCCACGGGGTGCGAGCCCCAGAGATGCAGCACGATGAAGCGCCGTTTCCCGTCGGGTTTCACCAACTCAGCAAGCGGCTCTAGAAGCGATGTATCATCACGCGCCACACTGGGATGCTCCTCCGTAAACCACACCGTATCGGCAAACCCAGCCGCTAGGCTAATGACGGAGTCATCTTTGCCACGACGGTGTTGGTTTGAGAGCCATGCGGTCTCATAGCCCGCGAGCTTAGCCAGACTCATGATGTTGTCACCAGCCATCGCCCGTCCCTCACCCGCAGGTGCATAAAGTTCAAGCGAGAGCGATGGGACAGTTGCAAACGAAGCTGAAATAAAATCCGTCCAACGGATGGAAGGCTGACTGCTCATCCAGGGCGTGTTCTGCCAGGGGCCGCCGTAGTGTTGCATGAAATCACGTCGTACGCTCTCGCCCATCACGAACACGCACGTGCGGCAAGCCGCTCGCCCTGCCACCTCACGTATTTCCGCCTCATTAAGCGGCCGCACCTGCCAGTGCACCGTCCGGTTGAAAATGCTCTCCTCAGGCGCCGCATACTTCGCGCCTTGCCAAGCGCGTAGCGCATCACGCGCAATCACCACTTCATTGATGCGCACCATATGGAGCCCCCAATTGTGCTTGACTGTGGCTCGCACAAGCGAGGCACCATTGATGGCGATGAGTGCCGCAATCGCACCCACCGCCCAAGGGCGGCGCGCAAGGTAATCAATACGCCCTTGGCGTGAAAACCATACCAGTGCTGCCGCCAGTAGCAAACTCAGGGCGTAAAACACGGGGACCGCACGCGGCAGAAGCGCAAAAAATTCTTTGGCTTCAGCGGGATTGGTGTTGATGAGCGCGGCCACCGCATTGGCATCGACCACGCCATAGGAAAGTCCCACCGCGCCATAGAGTAGCGCGAGCACTAGCCAAAGACCCAAGTAGAGCATCAAACCGGCGCGCTTCAAGTAGAAGTGCACGAGCACCGCAATAGCTACACCACTTGCCGCATCTCGCAGCACATAGCCCGAAGGGGCGTAGCCGAGCATATAGCGAACGGTTAGGAAGAAAAGGTAAACGAGTACTGGATAGGCAAGTCCTCGCAATAGCGCGCGAGGACTGAATCGATACGACATGGGTCGGTGACTCCGCTCGGTCTAAGTTGAGTAGTCTAAGAGTGAAGAAGATGGAGACGGTCTATGGACCTTTGCGCAGCGCACTGCGGCTCAAACGTAGGGCGGCACGCGGCCGCCCTTTTGATAAAAAATATTTTGCCTTTGCACGCGGATGCGCGCTCAAAGTGCTGTGAGCGCGCATCCTGCGGTGAGGCTTACTTACCCCAAGCGTCACGCAGACCAACCGCGAGGTTGAAGACAGGCTTCTCAGTGCGATGGTCGACGCGGTCGGCCACAAAGTAGCCGTTACGCTCGAACTGGAACTTCGTATCGGGCGCAGCGGCAGCAGCTGCGGGTTCCACAAAGCCCGCGAGCACTTCCTTGCTGTTGGGGGTGAGACGATCGAGGAAGTTTCCTTCGCCCTCGTCGGGGTGCGGCACATTGAAGAGTCGGTCATAGACACGAATTTCCGCGGGCACTGCGCTCGTGGCGTCAAGCCAATGAATCGTGGCCTTGGTCTTAACCGTCATGCTACCTTCGGAGCCCGAGCGAGTTTCAGGCAGGTAGCGAGCATGCACCGCAATGACTCGGCCGTTTTCATCCTTATCCACCGAGGTGGGCACCACCACATACCCATAGCGCAGGCGCACAGGCTTGGCTTCGGAGCCATCGGCAGGAATGGTCAGACGGCGATAGCCCTTGGGCGGAACTTCCGCAAAGTCCTCTTCTTCAATCCAAAGCTCTCTAGAGAAGGTGATCTTGCGAGACCCCATTTCAGGATAGAGCGGATGGTTCTGCGCCTCCATCTCTTCGACCTGTCCTTCAGGATAGTTGTCGATGATGAGCTTGAGCGGACGCATCACGGCAACGCGCCGTTCAGCACGCGCCTCCAAATCTTCGCGCAGACACTGCTCGAGCACAGAATAGTCGATCCAGCCACCCGCCACACGCGAGACACCGCAACGCTCAGCAAAGAGCTGCAAGCTCTCTGGGGTAAAGCCGCGGCGGCGCAAACCGACGATTGTCGGCATACGCGGATCGTCCCAGCCATCGACGTGGTGCTCACGCACAAGCTGGATGAGCTTACGCTTGCTCACCACCACATACGTGAGGTTAAGGCGATTGAACTCGTACTGATGCGAGAGCAGGAAGAAATTCGGGCGAACCACGTCAAGCCCGACCTGCATGATCGGGGTAAAGTTCTCGGGGAACTCCAAAATAAGCGCAAAGAGCTCTTCAACCTCGGCGGTAAAGCTAGAGGGCACCACGCCGCCAAACCCTTCGAGAATGGCACGAGCCTTCACTTCTGGCAAGCTCTGCCCAAGCTTATGTAACGCGCCCATAACACGCTCGATAAAGCCAAGGGCACGATCATCCTCACCCGCGGCCATCTTGCGCAAAATCACCAGCGCCTCTTCGTACTGCGGCGTGCGCAGCACAGGAATGATGCGCTCGAGCGCCCAATCGTAGAACGCACGCTGATCCTCAAATTCAAGGGTGCAGATCGAGTGGGTGATGTTTTCAAGCGAGTCCTCAATCGGATGCGCAAAGGTGTACATCGGATAGACGCACCACTTATTACCCGTCGCGTGATGCTCGGCAAAGCGAATACGGTAGATCGCAGGGTCACGCAGATTGATGTTGGGGCTCGCCATGTCGATCTTGGCACGCAACACCATGCTGCCTTCCGCGTGCTTGCCGTCGCGCATTTCGTGAAAGAGGCGGAGATTTTCCTCAACGCTACGATCACGATAGGGAGAGTTGCGACCAGGCTCACGCAGCGTGCCACGGCTCTCTCGCATCTCATCTGCGCTCTGCTCGTCCACATAGGCATAGCCCGTCTTGATCAGATGCTCGGCAAAGGCATACATGTAGTCGAAGTACGAGCTCGCAAAATAGAGATTCGACTCCTTGCCGTACTGCCAATCAAAGCCAAGCCAGCGCACGCTATCCTTGATGCCGTCGACGTATTCCTGATCCTCTTTTTCCGGATTGGTGTCGTCAAAACGCATGTGACACGCGCCACCATAAGCCTTTGCTAAACCGAAATTCAGGCAGATGCTCTTGGCGTGACCAATATGAAGGTAGCCATTGGGCTCCGGCGGGAAACGCGTACGAATCTTTGCAGTATCAGGCTCTCCCTTAAGTTGCTCGCTATAAGGAGCGGGATGCCCACACCAAAGACGCGGCGTATTGGCACCACGAGCCAAATCGTCCTCAATGATATTTCGAATAAAGTTGGTCGTCTGAGGGGTATCAGGCGCAGTAGCTTCAGAGCTCATCTGTCTATTCCAAAACGCAGGATGTTTCTTGGGTAAGAGCTTGGCGCAACAGGCGCTGCACTTGCAAGCCGTACCGTTTTATCTAGTTAACCACACAAAGGGCTGTGGGACGCCGCACAGGGGTGGGAGGCGAGCAAAGAGAATGCTCTGCCATCGCCATCAAGCGTCCCCCAATGGATAGCCCTGAGGCAGTATGTCGAATTATTCTACCAAATTCACCGTTTTTCCTTATGGCATCGCTCATTACGCGCCAACCGGGTAATGAGCGAGCTTGTATCCAGTCGCCCGCCACCCGCGGCCTGCACCTCGGCGTAGAACTGATCGACGAGCGCCGTCAACGCTAGGCTTGAGCCATTGCGGCGCGCCTCTTCAAGCGCAAAGCCAAGGTCTTTGCGCATCCAGTCGACAGCAAAGCCAAAATCAAACTTTCCTTCGAGCATCGTCTTCGAGCGATTGACCATCTGCCAAGAGCCCGCCGCACCAAGCGCAAGCGCAGGCATCACCCGCTCCATGGGTAGTCCCGCATTCTGCCCAAACGCAATCCCTTCAGAGAGGGCCTGCACAATGCCAGCAATGCAAATCTGATTAATCATCTTGACGCGCTGCCCGTTGCCCGCTGCGCCAAAGTGCGCGCAAGAGACTGAGTACGCGGCAAGCACCGCTCGGGCGGCTTCAAAAAGCGCCTCCTCGCCACCACAGAAGACGGTGAGTTTTCCATTTTCCGCACCAGCCTGTCCACCCGAAACCGGCGCATCGAGAAAGCCGCAACCCACGTTCGCGCAGACTTGCGCAAGTTCTTCCGCCAGCAACGCGCTCGTCGTGGTGTGATCAATGAGCGTCGCGGTGGGCTTCATCCCTGCGAGAATTCCCGCTTCGCCATACACCACGCTACGCACGTCATTGTCGTTGCCGACACACATCATGACCCAGTCTGCACCCAGAGCGGCAGCGCGCGGCGTCTCTGCAGCGCGCCCTCCAAATTCCGCCACCCAACGGGCGCTCTTTTCGCTCGTACGGTTATAGACCGTCACCTCGTAGCCCGCGCGGGCCAAGTGCCCCGCCATCGGGTAGCCCATGACGCCGAGCCCCACAAATGCCACTTTAATTGCCATAAATAAACTCCTCCCAGAAGGTAAAGACTGCTAGCTTGATGCCTCGTGCTCCTCGTAAATCCCTGAAAAGGGCGCACTGACATGCTCGCCCCATTCGTAGAGCTCCTCAAGCAAAGCCATAACCGCTTCACTATCTTCGGTATTGTTGTCTTGGAGCTGATCGAGCTCTTCTTGGAACTTGTTGAGATTGCGCACACCCTTGACGTGCCCCATGATGCGAGCGCCACAGAAATCACGCCAAAAATCTGCCTCCTCAGGTGTTAAGCTCTCTGGCCAATTCCGACCACGATACCTAAAGAGCATCTCTGCGTAAATGGGGTTATCAAAGCGAATGGCGTCTCGCGCGACAAAACTCGTGAGCTCTTCTGGTGTCGCCTCACGTACCCGCTTCATACGCTGCCGGTCCTCTGTGGACGGAAAGCCCGCGGAGTAGAGCTGGCAGTCCACATCTGTAGGGGTGGGCAAGGGCGCCCTTTCCGACGCTTCCATCAGCGCGCCTTGTAGGAGCTTAAGGTTTTCGGAAACTTTGGCCGCATTGAGAAGTGCGGCAGCTTTATCGATACCAAAGCGCGCTGCACGCTCTTCGGAGAGCACCCCAAGCGAGCCGCACACAAAGGGGGAGGCATTGACCTGAAGTCGATAAATGGGCAGCGGTGAACGCCCCTCGGCTTTAAGCTTATCAAGCGTTTCTCGATTGGGCAGGAGCCGTTCTCGCCACTCCTCGGCGCTCAACTTGCTTAACTCCGTGGGATCTTGGGAGAGGTCCCAGACAAAGACCTCGTTTTTCTTCTGGCGATTGTACGCAAGCATGGTGACGAGCTTCATGAAACCGCGCTTCTGACCAAAGCGCGGATCCACCCAAAGCACAGGGCCCGCGGCAAGCGCAGCTTCGACTTTGCTCTTTTCTCGATTTTCAAGCGCCCACTTCCATAGGCGGGGTTCCGTCTGAGCGATGACCTTCGCTAGCCCCATCGTGGCCTCTACGTCTGAGAGTGCATCATGCGCATGCTCATGCGTGATGTGGTTCGCTTTAGAGAGGTATTCCAACTTAAAGCAAACCCCCTCTTTGCCTTCTGCGCCTGCCACTCCTTGGGCTGCGAGTTCCTGCCAAAGCGGCCACTTCATCGCGCTGCCGCGTAACGCCCACACCGCACAAGCGAGCGGATAAATGTCCCAGCGTGAGCACCCGTCACGCCACTGGTGGGAGTAGGCATCCAAGAAATTGCGCCAAAAGAGAAAACGACAGACATCGTCGTCAAAGCGCATCGTGTTGTAGCCCAAGCTAATGGTGCCCGGCGTGTTAAAGCGCTCCCAAACCTCCGAGGCGAACTCACTCTCTACCACGCCTTTTTGATCACAGCGCTGCGGGGTAATCCCCGTAATTAACACACTCTTTGCGGAGGGTAAATAGTCGAGCGGCGGCTTACAGTAAATAATCTCCCCCTCTCCGAGCGGCTCGAAATCAAGCGTGGTACGGCATCCCGCAAACTGCGCGGGGCGATCCGTTGCTGGATCGAGTCCGAACGTCTCAAAGTCGTACCAATAAAAGGATTTCTCGTTTTGTTTCTGCTCTTGCATGTCGTCTCTCAATAGGGTGGTCGCGCCGAATTAAGCCAAAATCACGTCGTACTGCTCCTGCGAGTAACCCGACTCAAGCTCAAGGAGCACGGGCTTTTCCACACAACTCTGCAGGAGCATGAGTGCGGGAGCCTCCTCTTCCATAAAGAGATCCACGACCGAGCGGCTCGCCACAATACGAAACTCTTTCGTCTCACGGTATTGCTTGGAGAGTCGCACGATCTCTCGCATGATGGCGTAGCAGACCGTGCGCGCCGTGCGCACCTCGCCACGCCCTTCACACATTGGGCACGGTTCGCAGAGCACGTGCGCAAGTGACTCACGTGTGCGCTTGCGCGTCATCTCCACGAGGCCGAGCTCGGTGAAATTACTCACCGTCATCTTGGTGCGATCCGAAGCAATCGCACGCTTGAGCTCATTGAGAACCGCCTCACGATGTTCATCGGTAGCCATATCAATGAAATCGATAATGATGATGCCCCCGAGGTTACGTAGTCGTAGCTGTCGGGCAATCGTCTGCGCAGCTTCCAAATTGGTCTTAAAGACCGTATCGCTAAAATCACGCTTGCCAACGTAGCCGCCCGTATTGACGTCGATCGTGGTCATGGCTTCTGTTTGGTCAAATACCAAATAACCTCCGCTTTTGAGATCAACTCGGCGCTTGAGCGCACGCTCTATCTCATCCTCAACCCCATAAAGATCAAAGAGCGGCAACTCCCCTTCGTAGAGCTTCAAGCGCTCTAGCGCAGCAGGTACAAAGCGCTCTGCGAACTCCTGCAGCACCTTGTAGTCCTCGGGGCTATCGACTTCCACCGTCGCGGTGTTGCCGTGCAACATGTCGCGCAAGACGCGCTGCGGCAAAAAGAGATCTTGATAAAGCAATGCAGGCGCGGTCTTTTTCTTCGCGAACTCCCGAATATTTCCCCAGAGTCGCCCTAAATAGGCCATGTCGTCCTTAAATTCCTGCTCCGTTGCGCCTTCTTCGGCAGAGGTGCGGATAATGTAGCCCCCCTTTTCTTCTTCGGGACGCAGCGCGAGCATCATGGCGCGTAGCGACTCACGCTGCTCTTCGCTCTCGATTCGCTGCGAGACGCCGATATGACTGTCACCAGGCAAATACACCAGTTTGCGGCCCGCAAGTGAAATCACCGTGGTCAGGCGTGCGCCCTTCGTGCCGATGGGGTCTTTACTGACCTGCACCATGACGCACTGCCCTTCATGCAGAATGCGCTCGATCGGTAGCACCTCACCATTTTCTGGATGCGCCTCAGGCATATCGGAGACATGCAAAAATGCTGTTCTCTCGAGCCCAATGTCCACAAACGCGCTCTGCATGCCAGGAAGCACGCGCACAATTTTGCCCCAATAGACGTTGCCGACAAGGCCACGTGCCTTGACGCGCTCCACAAATAGGTCTTGCAGAACGCCATCAGCAAGAATCGCCACCCGTGTTTCACGCGGGGAGCAGTTAATCAGAATATTTTCCACAAGCTTTCGTCCTTGAGCGAAGGTTGCACTGACTCGTTGTTATTAAGGCTCATTGTAGCCGTAGAGCACAACGCTTCACAATGAAGAGAAAACACCCGCTCCCAGCACAACACTGAAAACGGGTGAAGAGAAAAGGAGATGTGCGCCTCGCGCTTTACTGCGCGACGCTACTGGCTTGCGCAAGCTTCGCGCGCTCACGCGCTTGGCGGAACACGTGTAGCGCCATCGCAATGCCGATGAGCAAAATGCCGATCCCTGCCACCATCAGCGCCGAGGGGAGTCGCTCTCGCCAGATGTGCGCATAGGTGACAGCAAAAATCGTCTCAAAAATGATCATCTGCCCACCGAGCGCAGGCGGCAGGCGCTGGCTCATCAGATTCCAAAAAACAATGCCCACCCAAGAGCAAACAATCCCTAGCACTAAGCAGATGAGCAAAAACCGCTCTGGGGTCTCTCCCAAAAGTCCCGTCTGCTCGGGTGCGTGCCACCAGAAAAAGGCGAGCATCAGAAGTGAGGCAGGAAAGAGCGCGAGCCCCTGCGCCGTAGACCAAGCACGCGGGCTACGCTCTGGGTTATCCAAGAGCCACTGGGCGTTTTTGAGCGGATACCACGTCCAGACAATCAGCGAGCCAACGGCGTAGACCACGCCAATCCAAAACTCCATCCCCGTCACGCGTCCCGAGCCCACCAAATAGGCAAACTCGGTCCAGTTGAGACAGGCCATGCCAGCAGCGATCATCACAAGCGGCGCGATCAGTGCGCGCCATGGCACATGGTTGCCTGGGTCCTTCGCCTGCGCATTACCGATAATCGCGCAGAGTATCGGGATCATCGCCGTAAAGGCACCCGCAATCGGGGCACCTGCATGCTGCACTGCTTCACTCAAGAGCCAGTAGTAGAAGATGTTGCCGATGACGCCAAGCAAAATGGCTTGCCACCAGTCAGAGAGCCGATAGTGGCGAAGCTCCTTGAGCTGAGCAATGCCGAGCACACAACTCAGTACTCCAAAAATCACATAACGGCAAGTGGCTAACACTGCCGGATCGTACGTCGGCAACAGGAGCGGCGCAATGTACACCATCCCCCAGATCATGCAGGCGGCAATCCCAAATATCACTCCAAGAATCATGAAAACCGGTCTTAGCACCCGACGAGTCGAATAGCTAACCCTCCTCTGCTAGTTTCTTTGTATTTGCTCTGCATATCGCGCCCCGTCTCAAACATAGTCTGCACGACCTGATCAAGACTCACGTAATGAGAGCCGTCGCCACGCATGGACATGCGGGCGGCATTAATGGCCTTCACCGCAGCAATGGCATTGCGCTCAATACAGGGAATTTGCACTTGACCCGCCACAGGGTCACAAGTGAGCCCTAAATTGTGCTCCATACCAATCTCAGCGGCATTTTCCACTTGGTCTGGTGTACCGCCAAGCACAGCGGTCAATCCCGCTGCTGCCATCGAACACGCAACGCCAACCTCCCCTTGGCAGCCCACTTCAGCGCCCGAGATCGATGCGTTACGCTTGAAAATCATGCCGACAGCACCAGCCGTAAGCAAAAACTCACGCACGCGCTCGGGACGGCTCCCTGGGACATGCTTGAGATAGTACTCGATCACCGCAGGAATCACGCCGGCTGCCCCATTGGTAGGCGCCGTCACAACGCGTCCCCCCGAAGCATTTTCTTCAGCCACAGCAATCGCATAAGCGTTCACCCAATCCAGCACCACCAACGGGTCGTCTGGGTGCGCTAGGAGCGCCTCGCGCATTTTGCGCGCACGCCGTGCGATCTTCATGGGGCCAGGCATGACGCCGCTCTGACGGAATCCGCGCTCTAAGCACGCGTTCATCACCGCCCAGATATGGTCGAGTTTGGCGTCAATCTCTTCATCGGTAAAGCTCACGCGTGCATTCTCACGAATGATCTCTGCAATGCTCTTGCCGCTTTCGCGCACACGCGCCATGAGCTCGTGACTGTTGTTAAAGGGGTACGGCAGAGGCGTCTTGCACGACGTTTCTTGTGCCTGCTCTGGCTCCTCAGGAGAGAGTTCTTTTGCTGGTACCACAAACCCGCCGCCAATCGAGTAATAGCGACGGCTATAGAGCGGAATATCGCGGCGCAGCGCCGTTATTTCCATCGCATTGGTGTGGTAGCTCGGTACATGATCGGGATTAAAAGCAATGTCCCAAGCTGGATCAAACGCAACCTCGTGCTTGCCAGCGAGCATCAAACGGTGCGTTGCACGCACCTGCTCGATCGCGGGCGCAACCAAATCAGGGTCAAGCGTCTCTGGCGCCTTCCCCATCAACCCCATAATCGTCGCAGTATCGGTTCCGTGCCCCCGACCTGTCGCCGCCAAACTTCCCATGAGCTCCACTTTGATGGCGCTCACCCCCTCGAGTAGCCCCTTTTGCTCTAGCGTATCCACAAACGCCTTAGCGGCTCGCAACGGTCCCACCGTGTGCGAGGAAGAAGGGCCAATGCCGAGCCGGAACATGTCAAAAACACAGATGTCCATAGCCACGCTCTAATCGAGAAAAAACGCCAACAAAAAAAGGGAGCTAACGCACATCAGGCGCTTGCTCCCCGCTTGCGCGCACGCCACGATGCGCTAGAGTGCACTCACTTTTTCCTGTGCACCCACACGACGGGCGTTGCTGAACTGAATGTTGTAAAGATTAGCATATGCGCCGTTTCTTGCAAGCAACTCTGCGTGGTTGCCTACTTCTACGATCTCGCCCTCTTTCATGACCACAATGCGGTCGGCATGCTCAATCGTCGAGAGCCGGTGAGCAACGACAAACGTCGTGCGACCACGCATCAAGTGATTAATCGACTCTTGGATGTGCTTTTCGCTTTCCGTATCGAGTGCGCTCGTGGCTTCATCAAGGAGCAACACCGGCGCATTTTTTAGAATGGCACGCGCAATCGAGATGCGCTGGCGCTGCCCGCCCGAGAGCGAGCTGCCATCAGCACCCACAGGGGTATCTAGCCCTTGAGGGAGCGAACGGATAAAGTCTCCGAGTGCCGCAGCTTCCGCTGCGCGCTCAATATCCTCGCGAGAAACCCGATCGGCGCAGCCATAGGCAATGTTGCCTGCGATCGTGTCATCAAAAATAATCACCTCTTGGCTGACGAGCGACATCTGCGCACGCAGGCTACGTAGTGTCAACTCGCTCTGCGGCACTCCATCAAAATAGATCTCCCCGCGGCTTGCAATCAAAAAGCGCGGCAGTAAGTTGATGATCGTGGATTTCCCTGATCCCGAGGTACCCACGAGCGCCACAACTTCGCCGGGCTTGACATCAATTGAGAAATCCTTCACTGCCCATTTCTCAGACTTCGGATACTGGTAACCGACATGCTCAAGGCGAATCGCACCCGTGTAGTTTTCAAGCGTACGCTCCCCAGGATCCTTCTCGGGCTCAATATCAATCATCGTAAAGAGACTTTCGGCCGCAGCAGTCATCGCTGCCGTGGTGCCATTTAGTCCAGAGAGGTGGCGAATCGGGCTCATCAGAAGCAATAGCGCCGAGAGAAATGTCGTGAACTCACCGATGGTGATTTCACCGCGCTGCGCTTGCAGTAGCGCAAACACAATCACCACTGAGACGCCCGTCATGGAAATTAATTGCGTGAGCGGCGTGCCCGCAGCGTTGACTTTATTGGCCTTGAGGTTAAGGCGGGCGAGCTCGTTATTGACCTCCGCAAAACGGCGGTTCTCGTAGTCACGTGAATCGTAAATCTTCACCACACGTGAGCCGTGGTACGCCTCTTGGATCACGGTAATGAGCGAGCCAAAATACGTCTGAGTCTTCTTGGTGATGCTCTTAATGCGGCGATTCACCCACCGCAGCACCAGCGCCAAAAGTGGCGCAATCACAAAGGTCACGAGCGTGAGGAGCCAGTTGTGATAGATCAGCACACAAATGAGGCAGAAAATCTGAATCGAGTCACGGATGATCGTCGTCATAATGCCCGCGGCGCCACCCAATGCCACAGAGGCCTCATTGATGAACTTGGCCTGCACACTACCGCAACGGTTTTCCTGATAGGACCAATCGCCCCAGTTGAGCACGCGCGAGAACATCTCAATACGAATCGACTTGAGCACGCTCTGCGAAACCTTGGCGAGCCAGTACGAGGAGAGAAACTGCGAGCCGCCATAGAGCACGGAAATGCCAATCAACGCAAAAGGTGCCCAATAAACCACCGCGGGATTCTTATCGTAAAACCCCATATCCGTGAGTTTGCCGAGCATCATCGCAATGAGCGATGACGCGCCACCTGCTGCCGCCATAGCAAGCGCAGCCAAGATAAGGTAGTGCTTGTAGGGAGGGAGGTAGCCAAAGAGCCGCATCAAATACGGGTTACTCAAAAGGGGCAGTTTTTTGACCATAGGTTGCTGTAAGTTTCAAACCAAAAGACGGCATTTCAAAGGATGCCTCATCATACAGGCTATTGCGCCCGTTGTGCAGGGGGCTCTATCGTCCAAATGGCGCTAAACCGTAACCGCGTGTACGTGCACACAGTTGGTAGAATACCTGCAGACTCGTTTTTACTATTCTGCGGAGCTCACATGTCCACGATCCTCTGTCGACTTCCCAATCACGTTGGCGACTGCTGCATGACACTACCAGCGTTACGCCTTCTTGAGGCCAGTGGCTTTACACCAATGCTAGCAGGCAAGCGTTGGGCAGAAGACTTAATGAGCGGCATGGGTTGGCGCTTTGACCCCATCGAAGGGCATGTGAGCGAAGATCTCACTCGGATTCGCTACCTCAGCCGACATGTGGGCGCAGAACCGCGCGGTCTACTTTTCCCAAATTCTTTTAGCTCGGCCCTCCTTTTCACCATTGGGCGGATCAAGAGCACTGGGCTAGCCACGGACGGACGGCGTTTTCTGCTCGAGCACGCCATCCCCGAGCCCGGTCCGATGCATGAAGTAGAGCGCTTCTTTACACTCGCTTGCGAAGCCATCAAAGCTTGGGGTGGCACACCTGCTTGGGAGAATGTGCCCGAGGAGCTTGGCCTCAAAGTCCTCGCTCGCCACGAAGCCGCCGCTCGCAACCTCATTGCAGAACATAAAATTCCTCAGCGCTTTGCGCTCCTTGCGCCTGTCGCACGCGGCTTGCATCACGGACAGGTCAAAGCGTGGAGCCACTTTAATGAGCTATGCGGCCCGCTACGCGACATGGGAATCGAGCCGATCGTCTTCCCCTCGCAGCACGAGGTGGAAGAAACGAAAGCCGCCTGCCCTGATGCGCGGATTCTGACGCCGACCACGCTCGGCAACTACGCAGCGCTCGCAAAACAGGCTGCACTAGTGATTGCAAACGACTCGGGCGTAAGCCATGTGGCCGCTGCCGTCGGCGCACGCCAAATCACCCTCATTGGCGTCACCGACATCGATCGCACCCGCCCGTGGAATCCGCACGCCACCGTGCTCGGTAACGCGAAAACTGGCTGGCCAACGGTTGCTGAAGTCATCGGTACGATGCATAAACTGCTCTCAGAATGATGCACAATAGGGGGCACGAAAATCGCGACGCCCCATGGCAACCCCCCAACAGCAAAGGCTCACCGCACGTGTGAGCCTTTAGTTTTAGGGGCGCTCCTTAGCACGAGCCAACTCGGCGAGCTTAATGTACTTGGCCATCGTGTAGTTGGCGTACTGATGGCAGAGCATCCAACCGAGCGTGCCGTCCAAAAAGCCGCGCTTAAGTACATACATCTTGAAAAACGCAAGCCACGGACGCATAACCACGTCAAAGACAGGCTTGGCACGTTTTCCCGATTCAAAGTACTTTTGCGCCCCAACCGTGGAATAGAGCACCATCTTGCGCTCGTAATGCTCCCAGTTGCGATAGGTGTAATGCTTCATGGTGCCCGAAAGCTGTGCTTGAGCAACGCTTACCACGGTCTTTTGGTGCACCAAGCCCTCGACTTTGGTTCCTGCTCGAGGCACCAATCTCAGCACGCGATCAGGTGAAAGGGGACCATGCCGAACCTCTTGGCCGGCAAAATGGTTGATCCTCGTGACCCAATAGGCTCGATCGGCAGGCTTTTTCACGATCGCTTCAATTTCACGAGAGAGCGCTGGTGTCACCCGCTCATCGGCGTCAATCATGAAAACCCAATCCTCTCGACAGGCCGCAATACCGAAGCTTTGCTGCGCACCGAAATCTCCAGTAAGCGCTCGCTGTAGCACACGCGTTTTTGGTAAGGCTTCTGCGATGGCCTTTGTATCATCCGTGCTGAAATCATCGATCACAACCACTTCGTCAGCGAAAGCGCTGCAGCTTGCAATACACGCAGCAATATTTGCTGCCTCGTTTTTTGCAAGAATCATGACGGAGCAACCCATACGTCACCCTTTTTCTCTCAGTGTTGTTCGAGCATTTCGTTTGCGAGCGCACGCGTCTTCTCGGTAATCGAAGCGCCAGCAAGCATACGGGCAATCTCTTCGACACGCTCAGGGCCATGAAGAACCCGCAACGTGCTGAGCGTCGTTGTCCCCGTGTAGTGCTTCTCGACGCGCCAGTGCTGGTTCCCACACGAGGCCACCTGCGGCAGATGCGTCACGCAGAGCACCTGGCGTTCTGTCCCCAAGCGCTTCAACATCCGCCCCACAACCTCGGCCACCGCTCCGCCAATACCGCTATCGACTTCGTCAAAGATGAGCGTCGGCACGGGCGCGACCTGTGCCGTAATCACCGCAATGGCCAAACTGATACGCGCAAGCTCCCCACCTGAGGCAACCTTGATGAGGGGGCGGGTCTGAACACCAGCATGCCCAGCAATCAAAAATTCCACACGCTCCACGCCCAACTCATTTGGCGCCGTGGGCTGCAGAGCAACTTCAAAACGCGCCCCCTGCATCGCTAGCGTCTGCATCTGCTCGGTGACTTCCTGTCCTAGGCGCTCAGCAACCTCTTTGCGCGCACGGCTGAGCTGCTCAGACTCCTTGAGGTAGAGGGCTTTTAGTTGCTCGACTTCGCGCCTGAGCGCCGCTTCATCCGCAGTCTGCGTGAGCGCTTTTAGCTCCGCTCGCGACGTGTCCAGTAGCGCAGGCAACTCGTCGGGTTCACACTTAAACTTGCGCGAGAGGTCATAGTACTGACTCACTCGACGGTCGAGCTCTGCGTAGGCCTGCTCATCCATGTCATTGCGATCAAGGTAGTGCGAGATATCATGCGCGGTTTCCTCCACGAGCTCAATGGCGGAGGAAAGCGTATCGGCAATGTCAGCGAGCCGCTCGTCATAGCGCGAGAGCGAGGAGAGTTTGCCGTGCAAGCTTGAGAGCTGCACACTCGCCGCATCCTCCCCTTCGGTGAGGTTTTGTAGCGCCATATTGAGTCCCTCGGCAATCGCCACCGAGTGCGTCATGCGCATGTGCTGCGCATTGAGCTCGTCCCATTCGTTTGCCTTGGGCATGAGCTGTTCAAGGTCATCGATAATCCACCGCAAGCGTTCGGCTTTCTCTGCGGTACGTTCCGCATTGACGGTGATTTCATCCAAACGCTTTGCTGCGCTCTGCCAAGCGCTCCAAGCACGAGAGACTGCGGCAAGCAGTTCGCCGTGTCCACCATGATCATCTAAGAGCTTGAGCTGAAAGAGCGGCTTCAGTAGCGACTGGTGCGCATGCTGGCCATGAATATCCACCAGCATCTCACCGAGCGTTTTGAGCTGTGTGACCGTGACCGCAATGCCGTTAATCCAAGCTTTCGTGCGTCCTTTGTCATCGACCGAGCGCCTCAGCATGAGCGTATTGCCGTCCTCGAGCTGATTATCAGCGAGCCAGCGCGAGACTTCTGCGGTTGGAGAAAACTCTCCCACAATCTGCGCTCGCTCACACCCCTCGCGTACCACTCCTTCATCAGCACGGCCCCCGAGCAAAATCTCTAGCGCGTCGATCAAAATCGACTTCCCCGCACCCGTCTCCCCGGTCAAAACGGTAAAACCCCGACGCACGTCGAGGTTAAGGGCTTCAACAATCACAAAATCTCGTAGGCTTAAGCTCAAGAGCATATCGATGGTCTCCGCGGATGATAGCGAGGCAGGCGATCGCCCGCCCCCCTATATCCAAGCGTTTAATGGGCGGGCAGCGCGTCCGCCTCTTCGGTCGGCATGAAGTTCCACTTTAACTTGTGGCGTAACAACTCATAGTAATCCCAAGAGAGCGGATGCAGTAGCACAAGGCGCTTCTTAGAGTTGCGGATAAGTAAACGGTCACCCGCCTGCACATCAAAAAATTCCTGCATATCAAAGTAAGCTACCGCATCGCGCACCTTGATGACTTCAATGTCAATGCGCACATCCGCTGGCAACACAATGGGGCGGCTTGAGAGCGTATGCGCCGCCACGGGCACAAGGCAGAGCCCAGCTAAACTCGGATGCATGATAGGGCCGCCCGCAGCTAAGTTATAGGCAGTAGAGCCCGTGGCCGAGGAGCAGATAATTCCGTCGGCGAGTTGCGCTGACATCTGCTGACCATTGACATAGATGACAAACTCCACCATGCCACCCGCGCGGCCATGCGTGATACCGATGTCGTTGACAGCGACATTACTCGCGACAACCTCCCCACCACGCACGATGTCCGCCTCAAGAAAACGGCGTTCATCTCGGGTGCACTCCCCACGCAGAATACGCGGGAGCATTTCACGCATGTCCTCCAGCACGATGTCCGTGATAAAGCCCAAGCGCCCAGCATTGACCCCAATAATCGGCGTGGCGCTACCAGCCATATGGCGTGCCACCCCCAGCATCGAGCCGTCACCGCCGAGCACCACGGCGAGCTCAGCGCGCCGTCCGAGCTCTGCCCGACTAAAGTGCTCGTAGCATGTGCGTCCCCCTAAAAGGCGTGCGCTGTTCTCACAGAGCAGGATCTCCGCGCCTTGGTGCTCGAGAATATCAATCGCTTCCAAGAGCGGTGCAGCATCGGTTTCGGTGGGTTTAACTAGGAGAGCAACTTTCTGAAATACGTTCGGCATGGAGAAACTCCGCCAGCGGCGTGTGGATTGTTCGGTGAGTGAACCCGTGCGTGTAACGCTCGGGGCGAGTCTTCAACGAGCGCGGCAATGCGCGCTCAGCTCTGGGGGGCATCGCCCTTTGCCCCCCTCTCAAAAGAGCAGCGTGCGCGTGCGTTACTCTTCGATGATCGCTGCGCCCATGGCGTGGAAGCCCGCATCCACGTAGATCACATCACCCGTGATGCCGCTTGCCATATCTGAGAGCAGGAATGCGCAGGTATTGCCTACCTCTTCGATCGTGACCGTACGACCAAGCGGCGCGGCCTTCTCCATCACATGTAAGAGCTTGCTGAAGTCCTGAATGCCACTCGCAGCCAACGTACGAATCGGACCCGAGGAGACAGCATTCGCACGAATACCGTCTTTACCCAAGCTCGAGGCGAGGTAGCGCGTACCCGCTTCTAGTGCAGCCTTGGCAATACCCATGGTGTTGTAGTTCGGCACCACACGCTCGCTCCCCAAATAGGTGAGCGTAAGCACGCTTGCAGCGCGCCCCTTCATCATCGGCAAAAAGGCCTTGGCAATCGCGGGGAAGGAGTACGCAGAGATATCAAGCGCCGTCTGGAACGCTTCGCGCGAGAGCCCTTCCAAAAAGTCGCCAGCAATCGCCTCACGCGGGGCAAAACCGATCGAGTGCACGAGTCCATCCAACCCATCCCACTTCTCACTGAGCGAGGCAACGGCTGCCGCGATCTGCTCGTCGCTGCCTACATCCATGGGTAAAACAATGTCGCTGCCAAACTCAGCAGCCAAGGCCGCCACGCGATCCTTGTACTTTTCTGTTGCAAACGTAAAGGCGAGTTCAGCGCCCTCACGTTGACAGGCCTGAGCAATACCATAGGCAATGGAACGGTTGGAGATCACGCCCGTGATCAAAATCTTCTTACCAGAGAGGAAACCCATGTCAGTTCTCACGTGAAATCAAATAAAACTAAAAACGCGACAAAACGCTTGAAGCCATCAAAAATTCGTGCGCTCAAGCGCATAGTTGACGCATTGTGCCGCATGAGCATACCGCAGCCGCACCGAGCACTGGGCGTGCATCATCCATGAGGATGAAGGGCAGCGCGACGAGCGCGTGCCCCTATTTTAGAGGGATAGAAAGACTCTGTCCCACCTTCAAGCGGCTAGAACGTAAGCCACTAGCGCGTCGAATCGCCGCCACACTCGTGCCATAACGGCGCGCAATGCTTGAGAGCGTATCACCGCGGCGTACCACATAGGGGCTCGTTGCCTCGGGCATGAGGCGCTCTGTTGAGCTCGGGGCAAGCTTTGTGGAGGCCTTTTCTGTGTCGGATCGCAAGCTCACACTATCCTTAGACCAATCGGCTCCCGCGTTTAGGGGAATCTCTAGCGCCTCCCCAACACGCACACGGGTGCTACGCCCCTTGCCGTTGGCTTGCTGAATCGCTAAGACGCTCACCCCATAATGCCGAGCGATCCCGCCCATGGTCTCTCCTCGGCGGACGATGTGCGCAGCCCCTGCTGCCCCATCGTCGGCAGCACGCTTTGCCGACTTGCCCTTTGTTTTACGGTTAACCGCAGGCGTGCGTGTTTCCTGCGTATTAGGAATTTCGATTTTTTGCCCAACGTGCAAATGCGCGTTCGAGAGGCGATTGGCTCGCTGCAGCTGGCTCACCGAGGCACCCGTCTGACGGGAAATCTCCATGAGCGTATCGCCACGCTTGACCACCCAGAACTTCGGCACCTCAATGCTCTCACCCTCGGTGGGAACGCGAACGCGCTGCCCCGCTTGAATCCGTGAGGAGAGCTTAGGATTGGCAGCACGCAGTTCATCAAGCGAAATATCATAACGATTGGCGATACTCGTGAGCGATTCGCCTGAGCGAACGCTATGCAGACGGACTTTGCCCTCTGCCTCACTAGCGGCTTTAGCAGGGGCCTCAGCCACTTGAATTGGCGTACGGGAAACATTGGGCACCGTCAGAATCAAGCGTTGCCCACGCGCCAAGCGCCCAGAGCGCAAGCGGTTCGTGCGGATAATCGACTTAGTATCAATGTGCCAACGCGCAGCAATCGAGTCGAGCGTATCGCCTCGACGCACGCGGTACGTTACCCGTCGCCAAGTGGTTTCTGGAGTAAGCGTTAGCGACGCATCTGCAGCCGCAATCGTAATGTCCTCTTGATCCGCCCCAGCCTTCACGAGCAACGTAGAGTTCGCCATGACTTTGCGTCCGCGCGGAATCGCATTCACCTCACGCAGCTCTGCCTCCGTCATGCCAGTCTTCTTCGCCACTGAGGCAAGCGTATCGGAGGGGCCCATCACATAGGTGGTCCAATGCGAGAGCTTCTGCCCACTGTCCATCCAGCTTGCTAGATTGTCGACAAAGCTGTCAACGCGCTCTGCGGGCAGATGCATAAGGTTGTCATGCGCGGCGACGATCACTGGAAGTTTAAAGCTCGGGTTAAGCGCGCGAAACTCCCCCTCATCCATGCGGGCTAGCTGCGCGGCAATACTTGTGTCAATGTCACGCGGCTTGGTAATGGTGACAAAGTAGGGTTCATTGCCCACATCGGGCAGAGTGACGCCGTACTTTTCTGGATTTGAAACGATTAGCTTGATGGCTTCAAGCTTGGGCACGTAGTTGGCCGTCTCATTCGGCATTCTCAGACTGACATAGTCTGTGGGGGCATTTTGCGCTTGTGCACGTTTGATAGCGCGCTGCACGCTCCCTTCACCCCAGTTGTAGGCCGCGAGCGCCAAGTGCCAATCATTAAAGAGCCCGTAGAGATACTGGAAATAGTCGAGCGCCGCACGGGTGCTCTCCAAAATATCTTTTCGCTCATCGCGCCAGCGGTTCTGTGCCAAATCATAGGTTTTGCCCGTGGCTGGCATGAACTGCCAAAGGCCGCTGGCTTTCGCCTTGGAAAGCGCTTCTGGCTGAAAGGCACTCTCCACAAAAGGCAGTAGCGCGAGTTCCGTAGGTAGCCCTCGTGCTTCCACATCCTCGATGACTTGATAGAGGTAGCGCCCTGAACGGTTGAACATGCGATCAAGATAGTCTGCGTGATCTTGAGCGTAGTACTTCACCCACTTGTCAACGAGCGGCGAGCCCGTAGGCGGCATCTTGTAGCCACGGCGAATACGCTCCCAAACATCCGCTGGGATTGTGTCATCCGTGCTAGCGTCCGTTGTACTCGTGCGTGCCATGCTACTTTGTAGGGCCGAGCTATCCGCATCTTGGCCAATGCTTGCGGCGCGGGCTTGCGGCACCCACGGTGAAGCGCCATGGGGTGGCGCGAGCCAAAGCCCTAGGCAAAACAGGGGAATTACGCAGACTTTTTTCATACCTGGAGTGTGTTTCGTTTAGACTGCTATAGTATTGGCGAAAGAGTTCGCTTCATTGTATGACGGAATAAGACCGCCATAATACCCACTTTGTAAAACAATCCGACCGGCGTGCGACAATTTTTTGCCACAACACCGCTCGGCGGAAAACCGTTTTTGCCATGTCTTCACCCTTGTCCTTCAGTCGTTTCCTCGCTAGCCCCCCAGGACAGCTACTGTGCCAGTGGGAGCGAGAACACTATGCTCGGGAAACGGAAGATGTCTTTGGGTACGACGCGCTGCAGGTCGGCCTGCCCGACCTCGATACGCTACACAAAAACCGCATCGCCCGTCATTGGATTACCACAAGTAGCCTCAAACACGCAGGCAATATCGGGCCAGACAGACGTTGTGTTGTCGCGCAGCCCACCGCCCTGCCGTTTGCCGCCGAGAGCTTCGACTTAGTGACACTGCCACATACACTCGATAAAACGCGCGAGCCTCAACAGGTGCTTCGTGAAGCGGCACGCGTACTCTGTCCAGAAGGGCGCTTGATCATCACAGCCTTTAATCCGCTCTCACTCTGGTGGCTACGGCAAAAGACGGTCGCCTTAGGCGCCAAACCCTATCTGCCCACACAAGTAAGCCCCATTCACCCCACGCGCCTCAAGGATTGGCTTGGGCTTTTGGGGCTACAGATTGAGCGTGGCTACTGGGGACTCTATCGCCCCGCCTGTTGCACAACGGCAGCCTTTCAACACTGGGACTGGCTTGACAAAGCGGGAGACCGCTGGGCGCCGCACTGTGCAAACTTTTACATGCTGAGCGCCGTCAAGCGCCTCCCAGGAGTGAAACTCGTGGGTCGCATCGACCCACTCAAACGGGCTGCAGGACTGATTGCCAACACATCGCGTTGCCCTACCAATACTTGATGCCAGAGGAAAACTCATGACAAGTTCCACAACGAAACGCCAAATGACCCTGGAAATTTGGACGGATGGTGCCTGTAAAGGCAACCCTGGCATTGGAGGCTGGGGGGCCTTTTTGCGATATGGACCTCACACGAAGGAGCTCTTCGGCGGAGAAAAGAGCACGACGAATAACCGCATGGAGCTGAGTGCCGTCATCAACGCGCTCAAGTGTCTTGAGCGCCCCTGTGTTATCCATCTACACGTTGACAGCAACTACGTCAAAGACGGCATCACCAAGTGGATTCATAGCTGGAAACGCGCTGGGTGGCGCACCGCCTCAAAGCAGCCCGTCAAAAATGACGATCTCTGGCGTGAGCTTGACGCGCTAGTGCAAAAGCACGAGATCGAATGGTTCTGGGTCAAGGGCCATGCTGGGGAGGCAGGTAACGAAAAGGCGGACGAGCTCGCCAATAAAGGCTGCATCAGTATGGGCTGGGTGCCTGACGGACAGTAATATCCCCTATTTTAGGGATTACCTGATCTCACCTTTGCATTTTTGAAAAATTTCTGTACAATACACAGTCTCAAGCGCGGTTAGCTCAGTGGTAGAGCACTGCCTTCACACGGCAGGGGTCACTGGTTCGAAACCAGTATCGCGCACCAGAATTCTGAGAGCAGAGCATCACAAAAATTGAGCTCTGCTCTTTTTTTTCGTACTGACGAGCTGTGCACAAGAAGCGCACCAGAGCCACTTTGTTTAGAATGTTGGCACTTTTCACTACGTGCGGATCCTGCGCCATGCGAAGCAAACTCCTTAAGCTCCTTCAGATCCTTTGGCTTCTTATTGTGGTGGGCACTTGGCTCGGCACGCTCCTCTACCGTCTGAGCCTCGGTTCTGCGCTCGTCACCGTCGCCTGCTTCGGCGTACTCATGGGGGCGTTCACCCTACTCTGCCGCAGACCTTACTTTGGACTCTCCGCTGCCACGCTCGTGCTGCTCTTTTTCACGGGGCTCAGCAAATTCAAGGAGTTCTTCTGGAAGGAAAAGCTCTTCTTTACCGACTTTCGACTCTTTTTAGATCCGAGCAATGCGGAGACCGTGCTGCACTATCCGCTAGCACTGCTTGCGTTTGTGCTCGTCACGCTAGTACTTCTGGTAATCGGTGTTGCCACATTCCGCGCTGCACGCCCCTATCCACGGGTACGCATTCCAGCAGCCGCCATGGTGGCGCTTGGCGCCGCCCTCTGCGTTGGAGCCATTAGTGCCTACCAGCACACCTGGCTCAGCATGCTTCCCAAGGGACAAAATGTGCCTGCCAACCTTGTGATGAGCATCTCTATTTCCTATCAAAATCCTGCCGAGAGCATCACAGCCGATTCGAGCGCCTTTGTGGAGGCCCGCAAGTCCTTACCGCCCTCAGTGGTGGCAGCGGCTGCGCAAAAGCTACCGCTCCCAGATATTGTAATTCTTCTGCAGGAGTCCACCTTCAATCCTGCGCTTGTGAAGGACGTCGCGAGCGGTATGCCTACGCTTGGGATGTTTGCACCGCGCAACCGCCAAGTAGAAGGACTACTACGCGTGCATACCTATGGTGGCGGCACGTGGCGTAGTGAATTTGCCGCACTCACTGGCATCAGTAGCGATGATTTTGGAGCCGCTGCGGGCGCCATCTACTACAGCGCCGTCTTTCACCTGCGCGAGGCGCTCTTTTCAGAACTCAACCGCTATGGCTATGAGACGTATGTGCTCACGCCCTTTAATCCAGCGAGCTACAACGCCGAAAGCGCTTACCGCGCCATGGGCGTCAAGCAAATCCGCCAGCCTCAAAACTACGGCTACCCAGCGCCCTTTAACAAAAACCTCTGGCACATCAGCACCGCTGAGATGATGCACTACACTAAGACGCTGCTCGAGACAGAGAATTCGGCTGGCCGCCCCAAGGCAGTGTTTGTTCTCACGATGAGCGAGCATGGGCCCTACGATAAGGCGGAACCTAACGCCCCTGCCCTCGTGGGCGAAGCGGGCGCGGATGTCTCTCACTTGGCCAACTACACCGCGCGACTGCTCAATTCTGATGCGGCCATCACGGATTTCGAAGACTGGACACGCTCTGATCCGAAGAAGCGCCGCCTCTTCGTGCGCTTTGGCGACCACCAGCCCGCGATCAGCTATCACAATGGGTACCGTACGACGCTACAGAATCCATCGACCCTCACATATTTCGCCCTCACCGATTCGCAGCTAAGCGAAACGCAGGCCTATCCCGTCATGGATATCGTCTACCTCCCTGGCCTCATTCTTGAGCGCCTGAAGGGAACGCCTTCGGCTTTTTTCGCTGCCAACATCGATGCGCGTCGCCTGCTTAACGGAGCCTATAGTGACGAGCAACATAGCGCATTGTTGCAAAGCTACCGAGCCTATGTCTTTAAAGAGCTCGGTGCGGCAGCCAAATAGACCGAAAGAAAAAAGACGCTTACATCAGGGCGGCGCTGCCAAGCGCGCAGTACATTGCTCAGCGGGGCACGCGCCGCGCAACCCCTAAGGTTGACATCGTAGGCGCGCCCACTTCCGCGCTTCTGCTCCTATCATTAAAGAATCGCAGGGCTGTGCGTTGCAGCTCTGCTCATGATTTGGAGCTTCACTATGCAACCCACTGTCCCTACTGAAGACATCATTCGGTGGCGTCGCCACATTCATCAGCACCCTGAGCTGAGCCACCACGAAACGCAAACCACCAAATACATTATTGGCGAACTCTCAAGTATTGAAGGGCTGACTATCGAGCGTCCCACCCCCACTGGGCTCGTGGCCATTCTCAAGGGGGAGGCCGGTAACGGCCCCACAATCGCGCTACGAGCGGATATCGATGCACTACCCGTTCAAGAAGAAAACGACATGGCCTGCGCAAGCGTTAACGCTGGCGTATCCCACGTCTGTGGCCACGATACGCACTCGGCGATGTTGATGGGAGCGGCGAAAGCGCTTGCTGCGCGCCGCCATGAGCTTGCAGGTACCGTGAAATTCATCTTTCAGCCCGCTGAAGAAGTCGCCCCCGGCGGGGCTCAACTGGTGGTTGCCGCTGGCGTTCTTGATGATGTTGAAGCTTGCTTTGGGCTGCACGTCATGAATGACCCCATCGGACTCATTCGCGTCTTTGAACATGAAGCGATTACCACAAGCTTGGACGACGTCGAAATCATCATCAATGGACGCGGCTCACATGGCTCGATGCCACAGCACTCCATTGACCCGATGCTCGTAGGTTCACACCTTGTCGTAGCGCTGCACTCCATCGTTGCCCGCAATGTCGCTCCTGGCACCTTTGCCGTAGTCTCCCCAACGGTGTTTCACTGTGGCAAAGCCCCGAACGTCATCTCGGACTCTGCAGAAATTTGGGCGAACCTACGTACGCGTGACGAGCAGACCCGCACGCTTCTGAAGCGGCGCATCGAGGAAATCACCGCAGGCATTGCTCAGACCTTTGGCGCAGAAGCAAAACTCACTTGGCGCGACGGCCCCGCAGCGATTCGTCAATCTCTGCCGCTGGTGATGAAAGCGAAAGACGCGCTCATTGAGGCATTTGGCACTGAGGCCGTTGCAGCTGGGAACCCCATGAGCGTCTCGGAAGACTTCTCAGAGTACTCCAAAGTCTGCCCGACAGCTTTCTTTACGCTTGGCGGGGGCACCGCTGCCGATGGTTACCCCTATGCCAATCACCATCCGAAATTTAATGTCGATGAACGCGCGCTTGAGCGCGGCGCTCAGCTCGAGGTGGCGCTCGCGCTCGCCTTCTTAGCAAAGCGCTAGGCGTGTTTTGCCGCAGGAGCGCAGCACTACACACATGCCTGCAACAGAAAGGGGACGATCAGCCAATCGACCTCGCCCCCTTTCTTAAGTTCTGCTTTTGTTTACCGCCCTCCTTCTCGCCCAAAACTGGCTTGCTGGAAGACGACATCCCAAGATTATTTCTTCCCGAAGATAGCGCTCCAAGCCGCTTTCGCTACGCCAAGACCCGCATCCACCGTCATGTCCGCCACTTTCTTGGTGACCTCCACATAGTTGAGCCTCACCACCGCTGGCGTTCCTTCGAGACACACCTTACCTGAATCGTTCGTGTACACGTGGTAGTCGATGAGCGCATTGAAGCCATGCTTTTTGCACCAAATCTCCGCCTGCATCTTCACAATATCGAAGTTGCTATCCTGAAACTGTGCCACATCACTCGAACGCTGCTCAACGACGTAGTCCGAGTCGTTGTCGGCGGTAATCAAAAATTGAAATTCCTCAAACATTAGGCTCTCTCCTCAAAAGGCCTCTGGGCGGCTGGGGAGGCCGCCGACATTCGCATGCCGAGCAGAGTTCAGGCAGTGCAACTGGGCCCAACCGTCAAACTCTAGCCTTTCGGATCGGTATGGCCGCAATCTTCGCAAATGCCGTAGAGCACAAGCGAGTGATCTACGAGCTGATAGCCGTAGCGCTTGGCCACAGCGAGCTGCGCGCGTTCGATATCTGGATCAACAAACTCCACGACTTTGCCGCAACCGAGGCAGACAAGGTGATCGTGGTGCGTACCTTCTTCAAGCTCATAGAGCGCACGATCGCTGTCAAAGTGATGCCGAACCAAAATATTGGCCTGCTCAAACTGCGTGAGAACGCGATATACCGTCGCAAGTCCGATATCGTAGCCTTGAGAAGACAGCTCCTTAAAGACATCTTCCGCTGAGAGATGGCGGCGTTCGCCCCCCTCTTCGGCACACTTCTGAAAGAGTTCAAGAATCCTCAGTCGGGGGGTGGTCGCCTTCAGGCCTACGCTCTTGAGCTCAGCCTGCTTGTTGTTTTCAGTCACGTCCATGGCCTCATCGTAAGGAAGAGCATCCTCGCATGACGGCACACCGTAGGGGGCCGAAACACGCAGGGCTCAAATGAAAGGGTGCTGTGAGATGGCGCCGCCTAGGGCTCTGGCACCAAAGCACAACATCAAAGGGCAAATTGTTGTCCTGCAGATTCTTTGATTCTAAAGGGTTTGCCTAGCTCTCGGAAGATTTATTTTGCTGATAGTGAGTAGCAAAACATTTGCAAGATGCAAAGCTCTCGCAAAAAGCTCTCTTGCCTCCCTATAATCTAACGAGGCTGACGTGCACGCACGGGCTAGACTCGGAAACTTTCCGATAAGACCCGTCAGCCGAGCGCAAACTCTCCATTACAATGGGGGGGCAAATGACCGTCAAACCATCCACCGTCGCTCACAAAGCAAATGCCTCTACACTCGCTGTGACGCATTTCCTTTGTTTGGGTACGGCAAACCCGGGCTGTTCGTCCTCAGAGATGAGGCACTTCTCCCCGGACTAAGGGCAATAGATTTATGAAGAAACTCCTCCTGGCCACCGTCGGTGTGGCGGCAGTCGGCTTGCTTAGCGGCTGCAGCGTTTGGGACAATCCTGCAAAGCTTGTCCCGAGTTTTCTGCAGCCATACCGTGCACCGGTGCATCAGGGCAACCTGATTACCGATGAGATGGTCAATCAACTCGAAAAAGGCATGAGCCAAGGTCAGGTTCAGTTCCTGCTCGGCATCCCGCTCGTCATGGATCAGTTCCACCCTTATCGCTGGGACTACGTCTACTACCTCTTACCCACCAAAGGTGACCGTCAGCTGCGTCAGCTCACGGTCTACTTTGACAAGGAAGGCCGTGTGGACCACTGGACAAGTAGTGCCATGCCTGATGAAAAGACGGTTGACACACTCATCCTGAACGGCAACAAATAACTGAATCGATTTCTTCACCCAACGTGCGTGCCACGAGGCTGCTCTGCTTATCACTGGCTCTGTGAAGCGGAGCTCTTTTCGAAGGCCACACGAAGAGCGAAGGGAGACATGCTGCTATGACTACACAGATGGAACGACTGAAAGCGCTCGTGGTACAGCTGATCGCCCGCCTCGAGCATGAAAAAAGCGAAAACCGCCGGCTCACCTCGCAGCTCACCGCGCGCGAGGCGGAACTTGCACAGACGCGCAGACGTCTCGAAGAGATGCGTTCTCGCGCTGAGTCAATCGTCAAGAGCCTGAGCCGCCAAGGCTCGGACTAAGCGGCGTTTCCTACTGAATACGAAGGGAGTCAGACATGTCAGAACTCTGCGTCAAAATCTACGGCCGTCAGTACCGCCTTGTGGTAAGCCCCGGTGAAGAGGAGCTCCTCAAGCAGTGCGCACAAGCGGTCGACAAACAGATGACGGCACTACACGAATCCGGCAAAGTGATGAACGGGGATCAAATTGCCTCGCTGACCGCGCTTGAAATCGCCTACCAAAGTGTGCAGGCTGAGACCAAGGCAAACCAAAAAATTGCTGAGCTCTCGGCTCGCGTGGCTGAACTCGAAGCGGCTCTCGCTGCACGTCCTGATGATATCCTCACCCCTGTGGTCAGCACACAGAGTGAGGCAGAATTACTTCGCGAAATTGATCAACTTTCTGAGCTTTGCGAAAACGCTATCTTTTCCGATATGCACAAGGGAAGCGTCATCTAGCAGTATTTAGAAAAAGTTTACGCGGATTCCTGCAAAATTTGAAAACGACTGTGGCAGAAGGCTTTACAGAAAGATAAAAAAAGCACTATTCACAGAGGTCAAAAAATCCGCTACAATGAAGTCAAACCTGCAGCGGATGCTCACGGGCTCCAATGTTCCTAGAACCAATGCTAAAACCATTAGGTTGGTGTACTCGGTTGCCGATAGAGTGTTGAACACGCGATGTCCGACCCATTCCGCGCCGGAGCCGACCGCCCTGAACTCTCGGTTCAGGTAACGTAGCCCCGCACCGTTGCAGGCATTTCCTTGGGCAGCTGTTCGAATAAGAATGGTTGCCCTTTCCTTTTTGAGGAACGCTCACATGGACAAGAAGGACGCTCTTCAGAGGCTCGCAGGCGCGGCCCGAATTTGGTTGATGAAAACGGAACCGGGCGAGTGCTCGATTGATGATGCGCTCAATGCACCGAATCAAGCGGTCTCTTGGTTTGGCATTCGCAACTACCAAGCCCGCAACTTTATCCGCGACGATATGCGCATTGGCGATGCCGTGCTTTTTTACCACTCGAGCTGCCCAGAGCCCGGTATTGTTGGGCTAGCTCGCATTGCCTCAGCTCCCTACCCCGATGAGCTGCAGTTTGACGAGAAGAGCGAATACTTTGACGCAAAAAGCAAACGCGAAAACCCTCGTTGGCTCACCATTGATGTGCAGGCTCTTCTAAAATGTCCCGTAATTCCCATTGCCGAGTTGCGCAAGCATGAAGCGCTCAACAACATGCGCATTCTCGCCAAAGGGAATCGGCTGTCCATCACGCCCGTTACCCCCGAGGAGTTCGACTTCATCACCGGGCAATTGATGTAGACACTCCCCGCAACACTCAATTCCTCTATTTCAAAATGGATATTACCCTTGTACTTTCGCTGGCCGCACTTGGGCTCTGCACGGGTTTTTTGGCAGGGCTACTCGGCATTGGCGGCGGGATGGTACTCACCCCGTTTTTCACGCTCTTGCTTGGCCATGTCGGCGGCATTCCCCCGGAGCATGTCGTACACGTCGCGATCGCCACCTCGATGTCCACCATCATGTTCACATCGCTCTCGAGTATCCGCGCGCATGCGAGTCGTGGCGGGGTACTTTGGAAAGTGGCTTTCGCCATTGCGCCTGGCATTTTGCTGGGTGGCATTCTCGGCGCACAAATCACTGGCATGCTCTCCACGTTCTGGGTAGCCATCATCTTCACGTGCTTCGTGGGCTATAGCGCCACCAAAATGTTCTTGGGCAAAGGGCAGGGACGCGTAGGACAGCTTCCTGGTCCCGCGGGCTTAGTTGGCGCAGGCACAGTCATCGGCATTATTTCGGCGCTGGTTGGAGCGGGCGGCGGCTTTATCAGCGTACCGTTTCTCAATTACTGTAACGTCAAAATCCATCAGGCCATCGGTACGTCCGCTGCGCTCGGTTTTCCCATTGCTGTCGCAGGCACCATTGGTTACGTAATCAGCGGCTGGAATGTGCCAGGTTTGCCACAACTCCCCGTCATGCTCGGCTATGTACACATCCCAGGCTTACTCTGTGTTGCTGCCACCAGTATCCTCTCTGCTCCCTTTGGTGCTGCCGTCGCCCACCGCACCGATACCAAGCGGCTCAAGAAGATTTTTGCTTGCCTGCTCTTTACGCTCGCAGGTTACATGGCCTATAAGGCCATCATGTCGCTCTAAATATATACGGGATTTTTTTGTCGACAATTTGTCGACAAAATTCACCCAATTTAGGGCAATTAGCAGAAATACCTAATAGCAAGAGAGATAAGCCAAATAATCGTTTCTTTTCCGCCCGAGGATTCCCCTCGGGCGTTTTTTTGTACGTATAGTATGCCTCATCAGCCCTCGCAATCCCCCCTCGCGCAGGACTGACGACAGAATTCCAAAACTTCCTTTCCGCTAGAGAATTTCAGCGGGAAACCAGACAAAAGAGACTTGATTATGCTGAAGAAAATTGCCTTTACCGCCCTCTTTGCCGCCACCGCTTTTGCCTCTGCTGTGGGTAGCCTGCAAGCCAAAGACCTCAAGGTAGCCACCAACCCGACATTTCCCCCCTTTGAATTCGTAAATTCTCAGACGAAAGAATTTACGGGTTTTGAAATGGATTTGATTAAAGCCATTGGTAAACAAGCTGGCTATAACGTCGTGATTCAAAATATGGGATTTGATGGTATTATTCCCGCCATCCTCGCAGGTAATGTTGATGTTGGCGCGTCGGGTTTCTCCATCACGCCAGAACGGGCCAAGAAGGTGCTCTTTACGGAACCGTTCTATGAATCGGGGCTGACGATCCTCATCAACAAGTCCTCCGCCGACAAAATCCATGGCTTCAAGGATCTGAAAGGCAAGAAGATTGCTGTGCAGATTGGTACCACCGCTGCCGCCAAGGCTAAGGAAATTGAAGGCGCTCAGATCGTCACGTTTAACCACGCTGGTGAAGCCATCCTTGAGCTCTCCAACGGTGGCGCTGATGCGGTCATTAACGACAAGCCTGTGACGGACTACATCCTCGTGCAACAGCCGCAGCTTGCCAAGAAGACTGTGCATCTGCCGGAGCTTCTCTCGGCAGATCCCATGGGCATCGTGGTTGCAAAGGACAACACGGCTCTGCAAGGTGAACTGAATAAGGCTATGGCTGAGCTCAAGAAGAATGGCACGTATGCTGAACTCTACAAGAAGTGGTTCGGCGCGCACGCCCACTAAGCTCGTGGCTTAACAAATTGGTTTTCTAGCCCGGATGTTTTACCTCATCAAAAGTTGACTGCCGTCAAAAACAGTTTTGGGCTTACATAGCGAGATTCCGCCCTTTGGAATCTCGCTTCTTTTTTAGTGGGTGCTACGCTCCCACTCAGAGTAGTCCCAAGGCGCTCATCACGAGCGGCGCAGAAATCGACGCCGCAAGCGTCGACAGCAACAGCGACGTGGCGCTCGCCGCTTCAAGACTCTTGAATTGCTCCGCCATGAGACAGACATTCACACCAACGGGTAGTGCCGCCAGCAACACCGCAGCCTGCATACTCACTAGCGGCAACTCCATCGCGCGTCCCAACCCATAGACGAGTAGCGGCTGCGCGAGCAGTTTGAGCACGCTGATGGCACTACTTTGACGAAGCGTTTCGGAGAGCGAAAATTGCGTAAGGCTCACGCCCACAGCAAAAAGCGCCACGGGCGAAGCCGCATCGGCGAGCAGAGAAATGGTTTTGCCGAGCGCTGCAGGCATGCTGAGCGTACTGATGCTCCAGAGGAAACCCGCAATAATGCCCACCACGATCGGATTTTTGAGTGTTTGCCAAATCCCGCGCGTAATCGTCTGACGCAGGCTCGGGCTTTTTGCGCGTCCAAGCTCAATGGCCACCGTCACCAGCGTCCACATCAAAAAACCGTTGAGTGAAAAAATCACCGCAACACTCGGGAGCGCTCCCTCACCCAAAAGCGCAATCGTAAGCGGGATGCCGAGCTGCACGTTGTTGCTAAACACGGTGGCCATGCCAAAGAGCGTTTGACCATCCGCATCCAACCTAAAAAACCGCGCAGCCAATAGACGCGAAACCGCAAAAAGAATGAAGCACGAACCAAAAAAGGCAATCGCAATACGCCAATCAGGCGTAGGCATCTGCGTGATATTGCTCATCACTCGAAAGAGCAGTAGCGGTAGCGCCACCGTAAAGGCGAACTTCGAGAGCGCCTGTCCCACTTGCGCCGAAATGAGTCGGCAGCGAGCAAAACCATAACCCAAGCCGACGATGAGAAAGAGTGGCAATGAGAGAAGAAAGTTTTCCAAAAATACCTGCATGATTTGCCCGCCTCAAGTCCCGCTTATTCGTGCGCACCACTCGGATAGCTAGTTCGCGGAAACTTCTGCTCATTGTGACACAAGTATTTTTCTGAACGCCATGCAAAATAGGCGCCCCTGAAAAAGGACGCCTACCATATTTGAGTGACGAAGCGAGCGTGTAACCGCCCACTCAGCACGAACCGCGACTAGCTACCACCATCCATAATCGCTTCTAAGCGCCGAGGCTCAGATGCTAGAGAGGGATCTTCTGAGAGTGCGACCATCAGTTTGAGTCGATTCTGCGCAGCGGATGCCTCAGCACCGCGCACCGCACCATGCACCTTAGCATCTCCTACACTTCCAGGATAGGCATAGGTTTCAAATGGACGGCCTGCAGCGGTACGAGTTGCAATCACAACAGCGACACCGTTAGCTCTCGCACGAGCAATTCCAGCAATCATGGCTGGCGGTAGGTTGCCTCGCCCATACCCTTCGAGAACAATACCATCAACCCCTTGTGACAGAGCAAAATCAACATACTCAGAGCCCATACCCGTTTGAGCACTAACCACATCCACACGGGCCTTGAGCGACTCGGGATGGAAGATTTGCCTCCCAAGTGGTGCTCTACGGAAAACCACCCGATCTGGCTCACAATAGCCCACAGGTCCCCACCAAGGAGAGTCGAACGTATCACAGTTTGCTGAATGCGTTTTCCGAACTTGCGCTGCAGCATGAATGAGATTATTAAGTACGACAAAAACACCTTTTCCTCGAGCGACATCCGAGGCAGCGACCTGAACCGCACAGTAAATGTTGGCTGGACCATCTGCAGAAATATCTGAAGCCCCTCGCATAGCGCCGACAACGCAAATGGGTTTATCACTGTCATGCAATAGGTCAAGAAGGTAGGCGGTCTCCTCAAGCGTATCCGTGCCGTGCGTCACCACTGCCCCCACCACATCCGGCTCATCGAGTGCTTTCGCAATCACCTTACTGAGCTCGAACATCCTCTGCGGTGACATATTGCAACTCGCCACATTAGAAAACTCCCTAACCTCAATTTGAGCAAGCTTCTCGAGTCCTGGGACGGCTCTTGCAAGATCTTCACCACTGACAGCTGGCACAAGACCACCCTTGCCTTCGTCATATTTCATGGCAATCGTGCCACCTGTCGTAAACACAACCACTTTTTTCATATTTCACCTTTCTTACCGCCCTAATGTCTCCAACCTCACCATAATGTTGAGCGACATTGATCGGTTGCTCATTGGTTTCTCTGTTTAAAAAACTGTCAATAGCACCGTAATACAGAGCGACACGAAGCACCCAAAAAGGATGGAAGGTCGCTGGAATGCATTGGCTGTCTTAAGATCCGAGCCAGGAACGACTGGAATCACCGTCGCCAACGCCGCTACTGGACCACCAGTCAAAAAGTACTGGATGAGAGCTGCGCCAGAAGCTGCTGCAAAAGCCGCTGCAAACGGGTCAGCGCCCGTTTTGAGGACAACTTGAAGGAATGGGACGAGTACTGCCACAGAAGCGGCATAACTCTGGCACAAGAAAGCTGTCACAAAAGCCACTGCGAACATGACAAGAACTGGCGAGAATGAAAGCACCGGAGAGGCAAGGCCTGAAATGGTATCCACCAACCCAATCTGACGGATGACCGTCGACATAAACAAAAATCCAATGGTAGCAACCAGTGGAGTAGCAATAAGGCTCACACCTTCCAGCATCTGGTGCTCAGCTTGCTTGAAATTCGTCGCAGAAAGAATCATCGTGGTCAGTGCCGCGGCGACACCTACGAGGAAAATCGGCAACCCGATGATAAACCCGATCAACAAGATCAAAAATGGAGTGAATGCCTTGAGACTAGTCGTGGAATACTCCTTGGCTTTGATTTCTGCGATGATGCTAGCCCGATCTGCTGCGCTAATCTTGATACCGCGGCGCTTCATATCAGCGAGTGCACGCATATAGCTACAAGCAAAAATCGACAAAGACGCTACTAAACCCAACACATTAAAAAGACCGTATCCCACGCCAGCCGTCGCCAAGATAGCTACCTGCGTGGGATGTGTAAAGCCTGCAAGATTCCCAATATGTCCTGCATGCGCCTGAATGCCAGCTACTTTGTTCGGGTCAACGCCAAGGCGGATAGCCGCGGGACCAGTGATCACAGCAGTAATCACTGGCTGTGTAAATCCCGTTAACGCCCCAATTACCCCTGCAGCGATGCCCCCTGCCGTACAGACACCTGGCCCACCACCAATCTTGTCCCCGATTAAAACGATATCCCGCACAATAACGTCTAGGAAACCTGTCGCCTTCATGATGCCAATAAAAAGCAAAATCCCAGTCATATCAGCAATGACGGGATTTAGACCTGAGATGATCATCTTGGCTAGCGTTACGGGTTCCTGTCCCGTAATGGGAAAACCTGCAGCAAGTGCGGAAATCGCTGCGCCAACAATGGCAGTCAGATAAATCGGCGTTTTACCTGTGATCATGACGAGTAGCGTCAACAACATCAAACACTGCGCGAATATGTGAGTTGTCATGCCCGTTCTCCTTTTTAATGAGGTCTTTGGGAGCACAACCTTTTCTATAGAGGATGCACACTCAAGTTGTAAAAGTAAATTTGACATCTTTTGCCAAATTCCATAGATAACACTACAACTTAATGAATTACTTGTCTATAGTTGTAAACTCTTAGGGATAAAAAACTAGGGAAATCCCTAATCTTAGGCTTACATCTTACGTGAATTGACCGGCATGGTCACAAGGCCTTGCATCTCATTAGTCTTTTCGGTTGGGAGGATTGAATCGCGCGCATTTTGGATATGCAGAATCATTGCCGCTTTCGCTTGCTCTGGGTTGCCCGAAAGGATGGCATTCACAATCCAGTAGTGTTCATCCTTAAGAATCGATATATGCCGCTCTTTATGCGTCTCAAACACCTTCGTAATGAGAAACATGCTCCTTTTGAGGTGTTTAGTCATCGTCATGAGCGCTTCAACGTAGAAGTTATTGTGAGTGGCTTGAGCAATAGCTAAATGAAAGGCCATGTCGCGATCCATATCGCTCTCCTCGAAAGGATCGGCACCAGATGTGTTTACAAGATAATCCTCATGAACCCGACGATAGGCATTCAAAATACGAGTTTTATCTTCAGCGGTCGCGCGTAGCGCTGCAAGTGCAGCGATGTTACCTTCAAGGACGGTGCGGAATTCGTAACACTGCATCAGTTCTCGCCAATCCTCACTCGTCTTATCGTCTGGGGGAAGCAGGGGCTGAGGGATTCGAACGATGAAGGAGCCAGCGCCGCGCCGAGATTGGATGACTCCATCCTCGCGTAGGCGAGCCAGCGCATCACGCACGATGGGGCGGGAAACACCATAATGCTTAGCCAATCGCTCTTCACTCGGCAAACGACAATTGACTAGAAACTCTCCCGCACCAATGCGGTTAAGTAAATCGTTATAAACAGTGTTTCCCAGAGAGGGCGCATGATTAGGCATGAAGAAACCTTTCGGTGAGGAAAAAGGGGCTGGTCAGCTTCTTACAAATGTTGGCAACAACTTCCATTGTAGCCCAGCCCTCTTTTGGTGCGGGTTCTTCATGCCAAACGCTACATCATGGTGCGCGTTGAGAAACAGGCGGGCGTAGGAAAAGATAAAGCCCGAGAATCATCACAGGGAGCGTGAGCCACTGGCCGCGCGATAGGTCAAGGGCCTGCAGGCCAAGAAACGCGTCGGGTTCACGGAAAAATTCCACAATAAAGCGCGCAATGCCGTAACCCAAGCAAAAGCCCCCTGCCACGCGACCAGGCGCTTGGGGTTTACGCGACAATACCCAAAGGAAAACAAAAAGTGCAAGCCCTTCAAGACCCGCCTCATAGAGCTGCGAGGGATGACGCGGAATGCCGCCATCGGCTGCTTGCGGGAAAATCATTGCCCAGGGAAGGCTCGGATCCGCTGGGCGTCCCCACAGCTCGCCATTAATGAAATTGCCGATTCGCCCGAAGAAAAGGCCGAGCGGCACAAGCGGCGCCACAAAGTCGGCAATCGTCCAAAAGGACATTTTTTTAGCAAACGCGTAAAGCGTCATGACAACGATCACGCCAAGAAGCCCGCCATGCGCACTCATGCCACCGTGCCACATCGCGAGAATCTCACTCGGATGAGCAAAATAATAGCTAGGCTGATAAAACAAGCAGTACCCCAAGCGCCCGCCAAGAATCACCCCAAAGACCCCGTAGAAGAGGAGATTATCAAGGTCATCCTGCGTGATGCCTCGCCAAGTTTCTCGCGTTCTCACACGCCCAAGCAGCCAAAAGCAGAGGAATCCCACCAGGTACATAAGGCCGTACCAACGAACAGCGAGTGGGCCGATCGAGAGGGCGATAGGATTGAATTCAGGATGAACCAACATAATGCGCGACGCTCACAGAGGCAAAAGATTTGGCACTGAGGCCTGACTAAAATCGCTATCATGCCATAAGCGCCCACCGCTGTCGCCCTGAAGCTAGCAGATGGAACCTTTTGCTACAAAACCTGCCGCGCCTCACAGCGCGCGGCTCGCACAGCGGCCGCCTCTGATGCCACACCATTTTCAAGGAGTTCACTCGAGATGACCGTCGCCATGATCGTACCGTTAACCGCGTCCAACTACCTGAAGCAATTCAGAGAAAAGCGTCCGCTTGTACACTGCCTCACCAATGATGTAGTGCAGGAGATCACGGCCAATGTGCTACTTGCTGCAGGCGCCTCTCCTGCCATGGTCATTGCGCGCGAAGAGGCTACCGACTTTGTCAAAATCGCCTCCGCGCTACTCGTTAACGTGGGTACGGTCACAAGCGAGCGTGCCGAAGTCATGCTCTCCGCTGCCCAAGCCGCCAACGAGTGTGGTGTGCCGTGGGTTCTCGACCCTGTTGCTGCGGGGCTCTTGCCATGGCGTGATGCACTCATCAAGCGCTTTTTAGAACTTCGCCCAACTGCTGTGCGTGCGAACGCAAGCGAAATCTTAGCGATCATGGGCATGAGCGCTGGTGGCAAAGGAGTCGACAGCCTCGATAGCAGCGATGCGGCGCTCGAGGCCGCACAACGCCTAGCACGTGAATACGGGGTTATTGCCACCGTCACCGGCGAGACGGACTACGCGACCGATGGGGAAAACACCATTGCCGTGCAGGGA
Source organism: uncultured Sutterella sp. (assembly GCA_902463725.1). GTDB lineage: Bacteria > Pseudomonadota > Gammaproteobacteria > Burkholderiales > Burkholderiaceae_F > Sutterella. Next base: position 140,080 of record CABQGK010000002.1, read on the forward strand.
GGCTCCGCACTCAGCACCCTCGTGGTCGGCACAGGCTGCTCGCTCTCCGCACTCGTTGCGGGTTTTCTCGCCGTACACCCCACCGTAGAGGCCGCGGCAAGCGCCTGCTTCCTTGCAAAACTCGCCGCAAGCTACGCACGCATGCGCACGGCCAACCCTGGGTCCTTCCGCATGTACTACCTCGATGCACTACACGAAATGCAACCCGACAATATGCTCCTCAGAGGATCTGTCAATGCAAAAAATTGACCTCACTGCTTATCTCGTCCTAGACCCCGTGCTCTGCGAGCCGCTCGGTATGGTTGAGACCGCAGAGCGCGCCGTGCAAGGTGGCGCCACCGTCGTACAACTGCGTGCACCCACTTGGAAAAAGCGCGCCTTGGTCGAGTGCGGGCGAGCATTACACAAAGCACTTGCCGCGCATGGTGTCCCGCTCATTGTCAACGACCACGTGGACGTCGCCCTCGCCATTGGAGCCGAGGGGGTGCACGTCGGTCAGCACGATATGGCGCCAGCTGATGTTCGAGCGCTCATGGGTAGCAAAGCCATCGTAGGCCTATCAGTCTCGACGCTCGCCGAATGCGAGTCCGCACATCATGAACCCGTCGACTACTTGGGCGTGGGCCCCGTTTGGGCCACCACAACCAAACCCGATGCCGCTGCCGCTCTAGGGCTTGAGGGACTCAGCAAGCTCCTCGCTGCAGTGCGTCTGCCCCATGTTGTCATTGGTGGCATCAATGCCGAGCGCTTACCGAGCGTGAAGCGTGCTGGGGCTCAAGGCTTTGCCGTCGTCAGTGCCGTCTGCGGCAAGCCATCACCCGAAGCCGCAATGCGCTCGCTCTGTACGCTCTGGAAGAACGCGTAAAGGTCGCCTTATGTCCAAAAGTAAGCTCGAACGACTGATCCTGCCGCCAGATGATGCTGCTCGCATCGTGCTCTCGGAAGTGCTCGAGTGTGAAGTCCGCCCCAAGGACTGGAGCACAGCCTTTGCTGATACTGTCAGTCGCGATGCGCAGCAGATTGCTGGCGATAAAGCCACACCTCAAGCTTGGCTCGCGCAGCGCGCAAAGCTGCTACTCATGCGCCTTAAGCAGAAAGATCACTTCGCGCTAGAGAGCGCTCATAACCGCGATTGGCTTGGTCGACTCCTCTTTCTTGCAACGCTGCTACTTGCCGTACTCGGCTATTGTGCGGGTGCGATGAGCGACAAGCTTTCCTCGTCGGGGAGCTATATCAATTTGCTTGCCCCACCGCTTATGGGGCTTTTGCTCTGGAACGTGCTCGTGTACGCGGCGCTTCTCGCTCAGGCGGTGCTACGTGCGCTCAACGTTCGCTTTGAGCTTCCCCTTCAAAAGGCGCTACTGCGCATCAGTTCACTCTTTGGCGCCGCAAGACTTCCAGGACGCGCGATCCAAGGCGCCTTCTTTCGAGCCTTTCTCCCTTATCGCACCAAGAGTCTTTCACATCGCGTGCGCCGAGCTTGCCACATCGCTGCGCTCGCCTTTGCCGTGGGGATTCTCACTAGCATTGCGATTCGCGGCATAGGTAGTGCCTTCGTTGTGCACTGGGAAAGTACGTGGTTTGCGGGACGCGCCGATATCGTCACGCCCTTGATTCACACGCTCTACGGGCTCATTCCCGTCGAGCTCCCGAGTACCGCGCCGCTACCCGACGTGCAAGGCGTGGCGGCGCTCGAACTAACGGCGCCATCCCTTGCGACCGCTTCAGCAGGCAGCGGCGGCGCAGCGCCTTGGCTATGGCGCCTAATTCAAACCGTTTTTTGGTGGGTGCTTCTGCCTCGCACGCTCTTGATTGTTTGGGAAAGTCTCTCGGTGCGGCGAGCTGATGCGCGGGTACCGCTTGACGTCTCCACCCCCTACTACCGCTCACTCTTTGCTGCGCTCTCGCCTAAAAGCGCCATGCATTTCATGGTCGACGCATCACTCGTGACCGCCGATAGCCGCTGGCAGCTGCGCGATCGTCTTCCCTTGGGGCTCACCCAAGCCGTCAGCGCCGTGCACTTTTGGGACACCGAAGCCGACGCTCTCATTGCCGCATGGGATGCGCACGCACGCGTGGTACCGGTCTTTAATGCGATTCACACCCCAGAGGACGATGTGCATGGCCTCTGGCTCAAGCGCCTCGCGGAAAAACTGCCCTCGGGTTTTGCGGTTTGCGTAGACTTTACTGAGTTCGATCGGCGCTTTGGCGAGGATCTCGCCCGCCGTAGCACCCGTACCGCCCTTTGGGAGCAGTTTTTAGTCACCTATGGCGCGCGGCTTATCGTGCTCGATGAAGCCATCACGGCCGAAGTGTTTAGCGAACTGCTTAACCGCTCGACGAGCTCCACATAAAGAGCCCGAGCCAGCTGCCGCATACGGCTCGGGACGTTGGGCTCGCAAGGCGCGCGGCGGCTCTGCTCGCGAGTGGACTCGCCGCGCTCGCATGAGTTTGCGATAATAGGAGCACCATCCTTCTTTGGATTGTAGCTGCCGACAAAGGACACGCCTTCATGCTCGAAACCGACCATTTCAACATCAATCTGAGCCTCGTGAGCCACACCAACATTGGCAAAACAACGCTCGCCCGTACGCTGTTGAATGAAGACATTGGTGAGGTCGCCGACCGCGCTCACGTCACTGAAGAGGCGGATGCGCATGTGCTTGCGCGCGACCCCTCTGGCTGCGCGCTCTTGCTTTGGGATACGCCTGGATTTGGAAACTCTGTCGCACTCGCCAAGCGCCTTGCGCAGCGACAGAACCCAATCGGCTGGTTTCTCTCTGAAGTCTGGGATCGCTTCACCAACAAAAGCTTTTGGCTCGACCAAAAGGCCATTGCCCATATTCGTGACACCTCTTCGCTCGTACTCTACTTGGTCAACGCCGCCGAGCTCCCTGCCCCAGGCAACTACATCCCCGCCGAGATGCAGATTCTCGCTTGGATCGACAAACCCGTAATCGTGCTCCTCAATCAAATGGGGCAACCGCAGCCGCGCTCGCAAGAAGAGGCGCAACTAAAAAGTTGGCGGGAGGCGCTTGCCCCGTATCCTTTCGTACGAGAAGTGCTTCCTATGGATGCTTTTGCACGCTGTTGGGTGCAGGAAGTCGCGCTCTTTGAAGCCATTGGACGTGCCGTCCCTGAAGCACAACAAAGCGCCTTTAGCGCGCTTCAGGATACATGGATTCGTGCACGCCGCGCGCTCTACACCAAGTCCATCGATGCGATGGCACAGCATATCTGCACACTGCTCAACGCGCGGGAACTTGCGCCAACGCCCTCAGTAAAGGATCATCTGCTCGCCTTTGCAACGCAATGGGGACTCTCTAAGTCACGTAGCGCCGCACTCGAGGCTGCGCAAAGCGCCCTGACGGCCAATGCTGCAGACCGTCTTTGTCTGCTCACCCAGCGTCTCATTCGCATCAATAAGCTCAAAGAAGGTCAAACCAACCGAGAAATCCTTCGCCGTATGAAAAGCGACTGGGAAATGGTCGCAACGGGCATTGCCCCGGGGAACGCCGCCGCGATTGGTGCTGGCGTCGGTATCGCGGGTGGCGCCGCCGCAGGTGCCGCAGTCGACGTGGGCACAGGGGGACTCTCCATGGGACTTGGCTCTTTGGTGGGCGGCTTGCTTGGCGCAATTGGTGGCGCGGGCGCTGCCGCGATCTACAACGCGAGCCATCAAAAAGAAGGGATTGAAATTTCTTGGAGCGCCGATGCACTCAACGGATTCTTCCTCGAAACGCTACTGCTCTACATGGCTGTTGCTCATTTTGGTCGTGGCCGCGGTGAGTGGCAGCAGAGCGAATCCCCCGCCTTTTGGAAAACCGCGCTGAGCGAAGCGATTTCGCAGAATCCGCCCGACTGGAAGGCGCTCAAAAAAACGGATCCCGAAGGGAGCATCGGCGAGTTGACGCGACTGATAGACGCCGCGCTTCGTATTGTTTTTGAAAAGCTCTATGCACGCCACCCGTAGGAGCAACGCATAGCGCACCGCACTGACATCATGCTGAATAATTTTCTAGCTATCGACTTTGAAACTGCCAATCGCGAACGCTCTAGCGTCTGTAGCGTGGGCGTCGTCCTCGTTGAAGAGCACAAAATTGTGGATCAGTTCTACAGCCTCATCAAACCCGAGCCCAACTATTACTCGCGCTTCAATACGGCTGTGCATGGACTCAGTGCGCGTGACACAAACTCTGCACCACTCTTTCCTGAGGTCTGGGCTCAGATCGCACCGTTCATTAAAGATTATCCACTCGTCGCACACAACTCCCCGTTTGATGAGAGTTGCCTCAAGTCAGTATTTGCGCACTACCAAATGGTCTACCCAACGCAGTACCACTTTCTGTGCACCTGCCGCGCTTCACGACGCATCAATACAATGCTCCCCAATCACAAACTCGATACGGTGGCCGCGCACTACGGCTTTGACCTGCATAACCACCACCATGCCTTGGCCGATGCACTCGCCTGCGCGCACATCGCCCTCAATATTTTCTAACCCCAGCCTAAAGAGGAGAACGCATTATGGATGCCACGCTTGCTGAAGACATCACGGAGCTCATCGAGCTAGGCATTCACCTCAAGCAGCACGGTCGAATCGATGAGGCCTTAGCGGTTTGGGAAGAAGCGTTTACGCAACTTCCCGTGCTCACCGAGCACCCACAAGGCCTTTGGCTAGCAATCGCGCTTGGCGAGCAGCATTACCTACGGCGGCATTTCGCCGAAGCGCACACCTACTTTTACGCCGCTTGGCAAGCAATGCCCGAAGAGGATGATCGGCTCGCGAAACTACTCGCTCGACTCGCCGAGTGCCTTCACGAGTTGGGTGACACGGATGGAGCGCTCGAGTTTCTCATGCGCGCGACCATGGAGCGTAGCGACATGCAGGAGCGTGTCAACGAGGCCTTTGAGGGCATGAGCATTCTCTCAATGCCGCGCGGCGGAAAACTCAACTGACGCGCGCACACCGCGCACTCGCTCCAAACGACGAAGGCCTCGCTAGTACCAATGCTTAGCGAGGCCTTTGACTGGATGAGAGGCCTTGAGCGCACCGCAGCAGCGAGCTGCTCAAGGCCCATAGCTTTACGGGACCAACTGCTCGACTTCGTCTTTCTTGACTGGCTTGACGAGGTCTTCACGCTTGACGCCGAGATAGACGGCAATTGCCGCTGCCACGAACACCGAGGAGTACACGCCCAAGCAAATACCGATGGTGAGCGCAAGCGCAAAGTAGTGCAGCGCGGGACCACCAAAGAAGAACATCGAAAGCGTCATGCAAAGCGTCGAGGTATGCGTGATCACCGTACGAGAGATCGTCGCCGTAATAGCCGAATTAATCACCTCAATCGTGTCAGCGCGGCGCATCGTGCGAAAGTGCTCACGAACACGGTCAAAAATAATCACCGACTCATTGACGGAGTAGCCGAGCACGGCGAGCACCGCAGCGAGCACAGGAAGCGAAAACTCCCACTCCATGATGGAGAAAATGCCCACTACGATAAAGACGTCGTGCAAGTTCGCGATGATTGCTGCCACCGAGAACTTCCATTCGAAACGAAACGCCAAGTAGATCATGATCCCTGCGACAACCAACGCCAGCGCCGTGCCGCCGTCGCGCGCGAGTTCTTCACCCACTTGCGGGCCCACAAACTCCGTGCGAGTGAGCTGCGCCTCGGGCGTGCTCGCCTGAATGACCTTCATGACTTCAGCGGCAACTTGCGAAGAGTTCTGGCCCTCTTTGTTCGGCATGCGAATGACCACGTCACTCGCCGTACCAAACGTCTGCACCAGTACCTCTTTGCTCACGCTCTTGAGTTCATCGCGGATCTGCTCCGTGTTAGCCGCGCTCGGGTAGTGCACTTCCATTTGAGTGCCCCCCGTAAACTCGATCGAGAATGTCAATCCATGGGTAATCAACCAACCCACGGCAACCACAAAGCTCACGATAGAAATGGCATTGAGGATATGCCGATACTTCATGAACGGAATGGTTTTGTGAATGCGGAAGAATTCCATCTTAGTATCACCTCTGCCTTATTTCTTTTCGCTATCAAGGCTAGGACGCCAAATCTGTCCAATATGCACTCGGGTGAGCTTTTTCTTGCGACCGTAGATCAGATTGATCATGGCACGAGAAACCGTCACCGAGGTGAAGATGGACGTGCAGATACCGATACAGTGCACCACCGCAAAGCCGCGAACTGGACCAGAGCCGAAAATGAGCAACGCCAAACCAGCAATTAAACTCGTGATGTTGGAGTCCAAAATCGTGGCAAACGCACGTTCGTAACCTTCATTGATCGCGGTTTGTGGGGCACGCCCAACGCGCAACTCTTCACGAATACGCTCGTTAATAAGCACGTTCGAGTCCACGGCCATACCGAGAGTGAGCGCAATAGCGGCAATACCCGGTAGGGTGAGTGTTGCCTGTAGCATCGAGAGAATGGCCACCAGCATCATGACGTTGGAGATGAGCGAAATCGCGCTCACCACACCAAAGACCTGATAGTAGACGGCCATAAAGAGTGCGATGATGATAAAGCCATAGAGCGTGGAGCGGAAGCCTGCTTCAATATTGGCTTCACCCAAACTCGGCCCAATGAGGCGCTCTTCGACAATTTCCATCGGCGCTGCGAGCGAGCCCGCACGTAGCAGTAGCGCCGTGTCCGTAGCTTCAACAGCGGTCATACGGCCAGAAATCTGCACACGGCCACCGCCAATTTCTTGGCGAACCACTGGCGCCGTGACCACTTCACCTTTGCCCTTTTCAAAAAGGATGATGGCGATACGCTTGCCGACGTTATCGCGTGTAACGTCCTTGAAGATGCGCGCGCCGCGATTATCGAGTTCAAGGTTAACCGTCGGCTCCTGTGTCTGCGAGTCAAACCCAGGCTGCGCGTCGTTGAGATTGTCACCAGTGAGGATCACGCGACGCTTCACGAGCAGGGCATTGCCTTCGCGGTCGAGGAATTTCTCGTCGCCAAAGGGAACGTTGCCGCTAGCGAGCTGCGAGAGTGCTTCAGGACTATCGTCGACGAGACGCACTTCAAGCGTTGCGGTACGCCCCAAAATATCCTTGGCCTTGGCGGTGTCCTGCACGCCTGGGAGCTGAACCACAATACGGTCAGCCCCTTGCTGTGCAATCACTGGTTCCGCCACGCCAAGCTCGTTAATACGGTTATGCAGCGTAGAGATGTTTTGCTTGAGCGCGGTGTCTTGCACTGCGCGCATGGCCTTCTGCGAGAGCGTTGCGCGCAACACATAGGGCGCAGCATTCGACTCAGGCAACGTCAGCAGCATATCGGGCTGCGTATTACGCATCAGGTCGTTGGCCTTGGCGCGCTCTTCAGCATCGGCAAAACTCACTTCCACCGTGTCCCCCGTGCGGCTAATGCCCGTATGGCGGATACGCTTGTCGCGCAACTGTGTGCGGATATCGTTGAGCGAGGCTTCCATTCGCTTGGCAACCGCCGCGGTCATATCCACCTGCAGCAAGAAATGCACGCCACCGCGCAGGTCAAGCCCGAGATACATCGGTAAGGCGTTAATCGAGAGTAGCCAGCTCGGTGTATTTGGCACCAAGTTGAGCGCAACGACATAAGAAGGATCGGCGGGATCTTTGTTGAGAGCTTTTTCCAGCACTTCACGAGCCTGCAGCTGCTTTTCAGCTTCCGTCGGCTCAAAACGAACGCGGATCGTATTCTGCTGAGCGCCCTGCTCGTAGAAAACGCCGTTCGGGTGCAGGCCAGCTGCCGCAAGCAGAGACTCTACGTTGTGCAGCGTGTCCTCGGTGACCTTGACGGTCGCCTTGCCAGAACTCACCTGCACCGCGGGAGACTCGCCGTAGAAATTCGGCATCGTGTAGACCACGCCAATCAGTAGCGCGATCAAGATGACGAGGTATTTCCAAAGGGGGTAGCGATTCATAGGATGTTCATGAGCGAGAGGGTGGCACTGAGCACAACCTCGGCTCTGTTCCTCAGGTTGTCGGTTGATGGCGCCACAGGGCGTGTGTTGAGCAAAGGCCGCTCTGCGGCTTGCTACACCCCCACAAACGCCAGCTTGGAAGCAATGGGGCGCGTGCTCGTTTGTCGCACGCACCACTCTGACTGCCTAAACTGGAAAAAGAGAGCGCCGCACAATAAACGGAGCTCTCTTTTCCAATTACTGTCGGGGCACCGATGGGTTAGAACTTCACCGAGCCCTTGGGCAGCACCACGGTGACCGAGGCGCGCTGCAGGCGGATCACAACGGGCTTGCCGTCGACTTCAGCAACCTGCAGACCGACGGTCTGTTCTTCAACTGAAGCCACACGTCCCATGAGACCACCAGCGGTAATGACTTCATCGCCACGCGTGAGCCCATCGACGAGCTTCTGGTGCTCCTTCTGACGCTTCTGCTGCGGGCGAATCAGGAAGAACCAAAACACCACGAAGATGAGAATCAGAGGAAGGACCTGCATCAAAAATCCTTCAACGCCGCCCGGAGCGGCTTCACCCGCTGCAAGCGCTTCTTGAACAAACACCATTTGAACTCCAGTCATTCAAAAATCATTAGTCTTTTAGGCATCACCCTCAAAAGGGCGGAAAACCGTAATTTTCCATTATAGGGGCAATGCCATGCTTTTTGGTGACAGAACGCGGCGATTACTCAACGCCGCGGGCACGATCCGCTTTGAACTGAGCCTTCCACGCTTCAAACGTTCCCGCCTCAAGTGCGTCACGCATCTCCTGCATGATGCGCAGATAGAACGAGAGATTGTGAATCGTATTGAGCCGCGCACCAAGAATCTCCCCAACCTTATGCAGATGGTGCAGGTAACTGCGGGAGAAATTTCGACACGTGTAGCAGTTACAGGTCGGATCGAGCGGACGTAAATCCGTGCGGTAACGCTGGTTCTTGAGCTTGATATCACCAAAGCGCGTAAAGAGCCATCCGTTTCGCGCATTGCGCGTGGGCATCACACAGTCGAACATATCGATGCCTTGCGAGACACCTTCGACCAAATCCTCAGGCGTACCCACCCCCATCAGATAGCGGGGATGATCCTCAGGAAGCTTATGCACAATATGATCCATAATGCGCAGCATCTCTTCTTTAGGCTCACCCACGGAGAGCCCACCCACTGCATAGCCGTGGAAGCCCACCTCTTTGAGCCCTTCAAGCGACTCCTCACGAAGATGCTCGTACATGCCCCCTTGCACAATGCCAAAAAGCGTGTTGGGGTTTTCTAAACGGTCAAATTCATCTTTGCTACGACGAGCCCATCTGAGCGACATGCGCATCGATTTGGCTGCCTCAAGCTCCGTGGCAGGTCGGTCACCGATTTTGTATGGCGTGCACTCATCGAGCTGCATAACCACGTCGGAATTGAGCACATGCTGAATCTGCATTGACACCTCGGGCGACAAAAAGAGCTTGTCACCGTTGATCGGGTTGCGAAAATGCACGCCCTCTTCGGTAATTTTTCTCAGCTCCCCAAGGCTAAAGACCTGAAAGCCGCCCGAGTCCGTGAGAATGGGCTTATCCCATTGCATAAAGTCGTGCAGCCCCTTGTGCGCGCCCACCACATCAAGCCCTGGGCGCAACCAAAGGTGGAAGGTGTTTCCGAGAATAATCTGAGACCCAATCTCCTTGAGCTCATAGGGCGCCATGGCTTTGACACTACCGTAGGTACCCACCGGCATAAAGATGGGGGTCTCAACAACACCATGATTGAGAGTGAGTTGACCACGGCGGGCACGCCCCGAGGTGGTCTTGACTTTAAAGGAAAAGGCCATGAGAGGACTCCTGTCTTAGTCCTGCGTCTCAGACGCAGGGCGCTTAGTCTTTTCGATGAAGCAAGCGTCGCCGTAACTAAAGAAGCGGTACTTCTGCTCGACCGCATGCCGGTACGCCTCAAGAATACGAGTTCGGCCAGCCAACGCCGAGACAAGCATCACGAGCGTGGACTTGGGCAAGTGGAAGTTTGTAATGAGCGCATCCACAATGCGGTATTCGTACCCAGGCGTGATAAAGAGCGCCGTATCGCGCGAGCCTGCTTGCACGTGTCCTGGCGCTGTAGCGGCACTTTCGAGCGTTCTTAAGCTCGTCGTACCAACCGCCACCACCCGTCGCCCTTCAGCCTTGGACTTATTGACACGTGCGGCCACCTCTTCGCTCAAGTGATACCACTCCGAGTGCATATGATGCTCGGCGATATTCTCAACACGCACGGGCTGGAAGGTCCCTGCCCCAACATGCAACGTCACGTATTCAATGTCGACGCCTTTTTTGGCGAGCCTCGCGAGTAGCTCATCCGTAAAATGCAGCCCAGCCGTCGGCGCAGCCACCGCCCCGGGGTGCTTTGCGTAAACGGTCTGGTAACGACTCTCATCGCTCTTTTCCGCAGCGTGCGTGATATAGGGCGGCAGCGGTACTTTACCGAGCGCATCAAGCACATCAAGCACGCGATGGGTAAATGTGAGCTGAAAGAACTGCCCTTCGCGGCCGAGTACCGTAGCCGTCTCCGAGAGTTCATTGGCAGTAAAAATAATCGTTGATCCGGGCTTTGGCGTTTTACTTGTACGTAGCATCGCTATCGCGTCGTGCTCACCGGTGACACGCTCAATGAGCGCTTCCACCTGACCACCCGTAGGTTTGTGACCAAATAGACGCGCCTTGATGACACGCGTATCGTTGGCCACTAATAAATCTCCTTCCCGCAAAAAACCTTCGATATCCGTGAAGACACAATCTTCAATCACATCATCGTTGATATGAAGGAGTCGAGAGGAGGATCGATCCGCAAGGGGATACTGGGCAATGAGCTCTTCGGGGAGCTCAAAGTCAAAGTCTGAAAGAAGTTGTTCGTGCATGGCTTGACCGGCCAAAGAAGATAAAAAAGGAAAGAGCAAGGATTGTAGCGAAAGCGCACAGGCTTGTCAGAAAAAGCACGCTGCTTTACAAACGTCTCAAGTGCTAAGTTCAGCTTAAGATAAATGAGAACGAGTCGCATTTGGTTTGAGTTAAATCAAATCCTGACTGTTTTGGTAAAGAATTTTCACAAAACCCTATTGATTTACTCAAGTAATATCCGTATAGTTAATTCCAACGAGGAAACGAACTGCAGTCACTCAACTGCCAAGGGGTCGGCAGGATTGCAGGGGTGAAGCGGAAGCTTGGAACCGCATCACCAATCAACAATGTGCTTTTCTCCGGCACAGACAGTTTCCGGAACCACTAAAAAGCGGGTGAGTTTGACAGGGCTCATCCGCTTTTTCTTTACCCGTCGCCCAAATATCACCACAACGAAGACAGTTCCATTAATGAGAACGATTCTCAATAATTTGAGCTAAATCAAATCCCTACTAATTTTCTCAACTTTTTCTAAAATCCTTATTGATTTACTCAAGTTTTTCCCGTATAGTTCATCTCAACAGGAAACAACGCTCAGCCACAAACACTGCCAAGGGGTCGGCAGGGTGGCGGGAAACCAGAAGCTTGGACCTGGTTTTCTAAAAAGTGCTTTTCTCCGGCACTCGCAGTTTCCAAAACAAACAAAGCGGACGAGTTTGACAGGGCTCGTCCGCTTTTTCTTTTACACCCCCCACGCCCCGCGCAGCGAGCCTGCTGTGTATGATAGAGGCACATTCCAAAAGGCTCAAAATTCCTGACATTGCCATGGCACAGAATAACCGATACGACGATGATGAAGCGCCGCAATATGACGGCCCCTCGAAATCTCAACTCAAGCGCGAGCAGACCGAGCTACAAAATCTTGGGCGTGAAATGACCAAACTCGGCGACGAACAACTCAAGCGCATCAATCTCCCTGAGGATGTCCTCGCTGAGATTATTGAGTTTCGCCGCATGAAGAGCTTTGGCGCACAACGCCGTCAACTGCAGCTCATTGGAAAAAAAATGCGAGACATGGATCCCGTCGCCGTGCGTGAAGCCATTGACCGCGCCACAGGCGAGAGCCGTGCTGCGGTTGCGCTGCTACACCGCTCAGAAACTTGGCGCGACCAAATGATCGAAGATGACGAAGCGCTCACCAAATTCATCGATGCGCACCCCGAAGCGGATATTCCACAGCTACGCGCTCTGGTACGCAATGCCCGCCGCGAGCGTCAACTCGCTAAACCCCCGAAGAGCGCGCGTGAGCTCTACCGCTACATCCATGCGCTCCTTGAAGAGCCTCTTGAACTTTTCAAAGCGGAAGATGAAAACTGAGTCCGCTTTAAACCGTGCTCATCCGAGTCTGAGATAACAATGATTTGACCGCTGCCGCCCTGTGCGTTCAGCAGATAGGAGTCAAAGGCATGAAACCGCCCCGCAGTACAGAAAATGAATTGATTTTGGGCTTGGTGTCGGTCTCCGACCGCGCTAGCCGCGGCATCTACGATGACGAGGGAATTCCCTCGCTCGAAGCTTGGTGCCGCAAAGCGATGATTAATCCGCTCAAAATCCATAAGCGACTCATTCCCGATGAGCAGTTCACGATTGAAAAAACACTACGCGAGCTTGTCGACATCATTGGCTGCGACCTCATTCTCACCACAGGCGGAACGGGTCCCGCGCGCCGTGATGTCACGCCCGAGGCTACACTCGCGGTCGCCACTCGTGAAATGCCCGGCTTCGGTGAACAGATGCGCGCCATCTCGGGGCACTTTGTACCCACGGCTATCCTCTCACGTCAAGTTGCGGTGCTGCGCGAAACGCCTGATCATGCTGCGCTCATCATCAATTTGCCAGGGCGCCCCAAAGCTATTGCGGAAACGCTCGAGGGGCTGAAAGATGAAAGCGGCAAATCACTTGTCAATGGCATTTTTGCTGCTGTCCCCTACTGTATTGACCTGATTGGTGGTCCCTACATTGAAACGCGTGACGAAGTCTGTAAAGCCTTCCGTCCCAAAAACGCCATCCGTCCAAATAAAACGGAAGAAAACAAAGCCACAAGCACCGTTGAAGCTAAAACCGCTACAGGCACGAGCGCTGAAGCTACAACAGCGCGCTCAGCAGCGGCGCCTCATGATACGATCAGCCGAGCCTCTAGCTCCGACGCGCCGAGCGCAACCCATGTTGCTGCCAAGCCCGCTGGCACACCGAACACCACCTCGGGCTTACATCCTGCTTCAGCCGAAGCGAGAGCCGCGGCTACGGCAGCCCACGCTGACCGTAAGGACACCAAGCCCGCAGTCGAGCCCTTCGCTGCATCCGATATTCTCATCGTTCGGGCACGTCGCGCCACCACCCCCATCCCTGAGAAGACCGTGGTTTGGCTGCACGGTATGGGGGTAGACAATAGCGACTTTGCGAGCTTTGCTGACGAAGTGCGCGAATTCGGCGGTCCCGACATTCGCCTCGTACTTCCCAACGCCCCCCTGCGCACACTCTCCAAGTTCCCCGCCTATCCGCCAGTGCGCGCTTGGTTTGATCTGCGCGGCGATCAGATCGATGATCGCGAGGATGAGTTAGGGCTGCGTACCAGCGCAGCTCGCGTCATGGCCCTTATCGAGAGCCTAGAGCGTCAGGGTGTTGAACGTCGTAGCATTTTCTTGGGTGGGTTCTCGCAGGGCGCTGCAGTCTCGCTCTACGCAGCTGCACGTTTGGATAGACCGCTCGCTGGCGTCATTGCGCTCTCGGGTTATGTGCCGCTCGCGCATAAACTGCAGGCAGAGCTCACGGAGGCAGCTCGCGAGACGCCGATCTTTATGGCGCACGGCGCCTTCGACTCGGTGATCAATCCGCTCATAGCACGGCGCGGCGCGCAGGTCATGAAGGAGATGCTCCCGCACTTTAGTTTCAATGTCTACGACATGGATCATGCGCTCGATGGCGAAGAAATGCACGATGTCGCCATGTTCCTCAAAGGACGCTACAACTAAGGCGCATTGCACGTCACCTCTGTGACGACTGGGGGCGGTTTCTAACGAGAGCCGCCCCCTATTTCTCTTCTTGGGCTCACCCAAGTTGCGCCTTAGCAAAGGCACTTAGCGCTTTTGCGCCCCCTGCTCGCTACGATCCGCCTTTGACTCAGGCGCAAGAAGTGTCGCACGAACATCCGCATCTCGCAGTGCGCGTTGCGCACGGGCAATCTGCCCAAGCTTCAAATTTGCAGCCGAGCATGGCGTCTCGGGCACCATACGATCTGCCTCCCAACGGTAGCAGCTAAGCACTCCACCGACGCCAATCGCCGCAGCCCCAGAGGAGCCAAACACAACACCGTAGTTGCCCATGGTGGCAAAACTCTGTGCGCCACGGCTATCCTCGGGAGCGAAAAGATTCCGACCGTCCGTGGGTGAAGGAGTCATCCCAAGCACAAGCGCGTTGAGCGTTGGGAATATATCGCGGTGCGAAACCCATCGCTTGAGATCGGGCTTCGCGCCCTTAAAGTTCTCCATTGGCACCCAAAAAAGAATCGGCACACCATTGGCATGGTGCCAGTAACCGCTCGCCTCATAGTGCATGCGCGAATTATGGTCCCCTGTTGCCACAATCACCGAACGCGAACTCAACCCAGCCGCTTTGAGCGACTTCACAAAGTTCCCTAATGCATTGGCCGAATATTGATAGGTCTGTAGCCGATTTTTCACCAAAGCATCGGCGCGATCGTCTACCACATAGGGCGGCAATGCCATCGGGTTAACCGCATTGACATGAGCCCCCTGTGGCAAAACATGCGGGGGATGGTTGGTCGTTGAAAGCATAAAGAGAAAGACTTTTTTCCCTGCACGCGCCTTTGCTTCGAGCAGTTCTGTGGCATAGCGGAACATCCACTCATCGCCCACCCCCCAAGTGCCAACTTGCGCTTCGGGGAATCGCGCCTGAATATCTCGGTCACCCAAAATCACATCAAAGCCCTGCTTAGGGAAATTTCTGTCCATCTGCCGCCAACTCACCGAGCCCGATGTCAGAAACACACACTCATAGCCCGCGTTGTGATAAGCCCAAAGACGTGAAAAGGGGAAGCGGCGATCTCCATAGCGACTCTGGGTAATGGGTGAGATCGGCGAATCAAACAGAATCCCCTCGAGCGAGGGGAACGTGCCCCCTTCAACCGCGATGCCTTGGCGAAAGAGTTGCGCGTCGTTGAGCACGTCACGCAACGCTCCCAGTGTGTCGTTGCCAGATCGATCGCTATCAAACTCATCCCGCCCCATCGACTCCATGAGCGCAAAAATGACAAAGTCTGGACGGCTACGCAGGGGCGTCACCGTATTGGGTAACGCGCCGATTTCTTGCTTGAGCAACTGCTCGGCCTCTCGCACGTTCTCAAAACCAAGCTTTTTCAGCCCCTCCTCGGGCGAACCCTTGAGAACCAGCATCTGCTGAGACTTCCATGCTTCGTAGAGCGAGGCTGCACCATTGGGAACTGCTGCGTTGAGAAACGCATCAGTGGTCACAGCCCAATCCTGCAAGCGCAGTGGAAATTTGCTTAATCCACCGCGAACACCCACGCCGATCAGTGCGCTCAAAAGCACAATCGTGATCAGCGCAGGAAGCAGTCGGAGCTCTTCAGCGATTCGACGACTCCCGCCAGCCCACGCTGCCACAAATGGCAAGGCCGTGAGCAACAGGGTGAGCGCGACAAGTCTCAACACGGGCCAATCAGACCAAACGGTCACAAGAATGGCGCGCGTATCATCCTGCCAGAGACCAAAGATAATGCTTGAAATCGGTGTGCGGTAAAAAGCAAAGAACCCAATATTCACGACGGCGAGCACGCACATAACGGCTACGCCCAGCACACACATCACTCGGGCAAAATCTCGAACAAATCGCACACCATAGCCAACCACCCAGAGTATCCAAGCAGGCAGTAGTGCAATGAGCGACCACTTGAGGTCCACGCGAAATCCCATCCAAAGCGTCGCCGCTAGATCACTCAGGGCATAGTCAGCTAAATGACCAAACCAAGCAATGAAGAAAAGACGAGCCAATGAGAGTATGAGCAGCAGTCCGACGAGCAGGATAGAACCCTGACGGCAACCGTTCTGCCACGTGGGACGATAAGTCGTAAGTGAATACATGAAGTGCTGTTCCCACTTTGCAGTTGCAAAGCCCTTGTGCAGAGCGCTTGCGAAGACGATGAGTTAGCTCAATATTAGCAGAGAGATACTCTGAGCTTCTTGCTGCCACACACGAGAGGCGCCGCTATGCTCGGGAAGTTCCCCGTCAACGCAGCGAGCTCAAGAGGAGTTCGAGTGCAGTGCACACCCACCGCGAGACTACCCACGAGCGAGAGTAATGCGTGGGAGCACCACAAGATGCTCAACGCTCGCTTGCGTTCCCACTGGATGCCAGTGCACAACAAAGGCAACCTCAGCCTGCTTAGGACGGTAACCCGCTTTCGCATACTCTGCAAGCGCCTCTCGCAAGCGTCGACTCGGCTGGCTAGTGCAGACCCTATTGCGGCGTGGGCAGCCGTAGGTCGCTCCCTCTCTATCGACCGAAAGCGGCATACCGCTTCGCAATGCGCCGATCTCTGCGCGGCGCCCTCTCATTGCATCAAGAACCACGTCGTCAAGCCCGAGCTCGAGCACAATTTCCCGTGCCGCCTCATGCTTCGTTTGGTCAAGCACATATGTCACCTCGGAAAGAGCGCGATAAGGATGGAAAATCTCAGTGTTGGTATGAATCGAGAGGCAGAACCGAGCGCGGGTAAATCCCACGTAGAGTTTTCTGCGTTCGGCATCCGTCATAGTGCGTGCACTGCCTGTGAGCAGCATGAACACGCAGTCAAACTCTCGCCCTTTCGCTTTGTGAATCGTCATGACCGAGACAGCGGTGCTTGACTCACTACGCACAAAGTCAGAATACTGACAGTCATTGAGGAACTCTTCGAGATCGGTCACATAGCGTTGACCATCCACATGTCGATCAAACGCCTGCAAGGCACGCACCACTGCTACGCACACCGCACTCTCTGCAAACTGTCGTTCTAGGGCGTTTAGCGACGCAGACCACAGTTCATCGGAAATCTTCGTGCTCTCGTGTCCCTCTTGCAAGCATTTAAGGAAAAAGCGCACTTCCGCGAGATCCCTAAATCGAAAGCCGCCGAGTTCTCCAATCAGCACCGCTTCGACGCCCTCGCGCTTGAGCAAGCCCGCTACCACCAGCGCTTCGCGATTGGTGTTGGTGAGCACTGCAAAGCTAGCCTGTGGCATCGTCTCGCGCTTTCTGCAGAGCGCAGCCACCAGCGACTCCTCCAGGTTGGCGCTCATCACACTCTCCGTGATCGTCACCTCCCCGTCATCCTCACTCATGGCAAGAATCGGTTCGCTTTTCATACGGTGAGCGATCGAGCACACAAACTGATTGGCAAATGCCACAATGTGACGAGCACTACGGTAGTTTTCCGTCATCTGATAGAGACTAGCGCCTGGCGTCTCTTGAAAAGCGCCAAAATTGGCGGGATTGGCACCCGCGTACTCGAAGATGCATTGATCGTCGTCGCCCACGACCACCACGCGCATGGCCGTATTTTTTGCTGCCAGCGCGCGCACCAAGCGCATAGCCTCGTTACTCATGTCCTGCGCCTCATCGATCACCACAACCTGTCGGCTTTGTCCACGCCCATACCAAAGGCCGATGTCGCCACCATCACATTGACAGCACCTCTGATGAAGCGCTCTTGATTTGCCACCTTCTCGGGCACTGACATCTTGCCGTGAAAAGCAAAGGCCTCAATACCATCCTTACTGAGACGCTCGGCCACGGCCTCCGCCTGCTTTGTGCGTGCGCAGTAGACGATGCTTGGCACCTGTCGGTCCAGCAGAAGCGCACGGAGCGTCGCGTACTTCTCTTCATCAGAAGCGCGAAACATCACCTCATAGCGCAGATTTTTACGGCTTGCCTCGGTTGTAAAGAGCATGAGCTCTAGACCAAGCGCCTTGCGGAAGTAGTCGCGGATATCGCTCACCACCTTCTGCTTTGCCGTCGCTGTAAAACACGAGACCGCAATCGGATGCTCAAGACCCTTGCGCGCTTGTAGTCGCTTCATGAAGGGCCCAATGTAGAGATAGTCGACGCGAAAGTCTTGTCCCCACGCCGAAAAGCAGTGAGCCTCATCAATGACAAAGCGCACAACCTTGCGTGCTAGTAGCAGTTCTTCAATAACGCGCGAACGCAAAAGCTCAGGCGAGATGTAGAGCAAGGAGACGCCGCCACTGCGCACCCGCTCAATCGCCTGTGTGCGCTCGAGCGGGTTAAGTAGGCTATTGATACTGACAGCATCTTCAATACCTTTTTGCTTGAGGTTATCGACCTGATCCTTCATGAGTGAGAGCAGCGGCGAGATCACGACGGTCAATCCCCGTACGGTTCGCCCCTGCATGAGCGCAGGTAGCTGAAAGGTGATCGATTTACCGCCGCCCGTAGGAAACACCGCAAGCAACGAGTGGCCATTCAATGCCGCTTGAGCCGCCCGTTCCTGAAGAGGCTCCCCATCATAGGAGCGAAACGCGCTATAGCCAAAGTGCTCATTGAGGCCGTTTAGCAAGTTAAGAGCGCGTTGACAGTAACCACACCCTGCCTCACAAGGCGTGTTGCAAAGCGCTTCCAGCACGTCGTCCAATTCAGGGTGGATTTTCTGCACCCAAGCGGGTGGCACAGAGTCGTATGCGCTCTGTGCAATCAGCATCACAGCATAGGCAAGTGCCACAGGGCTCTGCTCAATCAACGACGAAAGACAGACGTGCGCACAAATGCGCCCCGAAAGTGTCTCGGCAATCAGTGCGGCGAGATCCTCTGCGCGCTCTGCATAGTCAAGGTACTTGAAAAAGCCTGAAAATTCTGCCTCTTCGCCAAGTAGCGTAAAGAGAATTTGCTGTAATTGAGAAGAGAGCCCCGCCCATGCGTTCAGCTCATCAAAGAAAAGGTTCTCTGCTTTTTTGCTGTCATTGACGGGATTGCTGAGCTCGTCTGTGAGCAGCTTGTCGTTTTTCAAGAGCGCATGATAGGGGCGCTTTGGAAAGAGCAATTTGGAAAGAGCAAGGGTGAGAGCGGCAGCGTGTCAATGGGCGTGAGTTGCGATAACGCATTGACCTTGCCCTCAAGGTAGCGCAGATCGTGGCGCAGAATGTTGTGCCCAATAATGAAATCGCTCTGGGCAATAAAGGTATCGAGCTCAGCACACGAATGTCCATGCCAAGATGTTTTGTCGCTACGCCATGCTCCCATATCAAGGATTGTCCCATTCTCGGGATTCACCTCAAGATCAACAAACACATAGGCTTTGGTCATAGTGTGCGGGCGTGCGGTCTGGCAATAGCAAAATGAGCTAGCTCAACGTTCATTCTCTGCCTGATTCTAGCGCCTGAGACAACAAAAAAGCCCGCACAGTGCAGGCTTCTTGGGAACTGGTGCCCGGAGAGAGACTCGAACTCTCACGCTGTTTAGGCGGCGGATTTTGAATCCGCTGCGTCTACCATTCCGCCATCCGGGCATTTGTTCATTGTGAGGGGAAAATTATGCCATAGATTCCAAAAGCTCGCATGACGCGTAGGCGGCATCCCGATCTGAATACCCAATACACGGTATTTGAGTCTCTACGCCACCATCTTTTGAATTTGCTGAGAGGGATCCCCATGAGCAACGCGAGCAATGAGTTCAGCGATTGGGGTTCCATCAGGAGCGCACCAGCGAGGCGCAATCTCCTCCAGTGGCACCAGCACAAAGAGTCGCTCGAGCATGCGGGGATGCGGGATGCATAGCGTAGCGCTCGCACACTCTAATGCATCATAAGTGAGGATATCCACATCCAGCGTGCGGGGTGCATTGTGCACCCCTACAGGGCGCACGCGCCCAAATTCACACTCTAACTGTTGGCAGAGTGCGAGAAGCGCATCCGCCGTCAATGTGGTATGCACACGCGCTACAGCGTTCACATAGTCTGGCCCACTCGAGTCCACAGGCGACGTGCGGTAAAGAGAGCTTGGTTGCACTTGCACAATCCCAGGAGCACGCCGCAGTCTGCTCAGCGCGTCAAGGAGTGTGACGGCCGCATCACCAAGATTGCCACCAAAAGCCAAAAATGCTTCATGCATGGGTTATCTCCAAGCGCCTCTTAGAAGGGGAGTTCATCCATCACAACCTGACGGCGTTTAGCATTGCTACCGCGAGAGCGGTGGCGACTACGGCGGCGAGGTTTAGGCTTATCGCGCTTAGTAACATCCATCTCTTCAGGAGGCGTCTGACCAAACCAATCTGCTTCAGTCTGCGTGTCCTTGATCGGGCGTTTCTGCTTGGCGCGCTGACGAGCACGGTCATCACGAGCGCGCTGCCCGTTGTTGCGTGCATTTTTCGTGCTCTCGGCAAGCATCTCGAGCTGCTCCGCTTCATCAGCGAGCGAGAAGCGCTCCCACCACGTAGGCAGCTCCACATCAACGTGGCCTAGGTTCGCACGCAACATCATGAAATCGTAAGCTGCACGGAAACGCGGATGCTTCACCACTCCAAACACAGCACGTCCGGAGCGTTTTTCCATACGTGCCTGCAACATCCACACATCATGCATGTCGACCTGAAAGCGACGCTGGATATTGAGCTGTTGACACTGCGTAGCAAGCACTTCGGTGCTCGCTGCATGCAACGCCTCTAAATGGCGCATCCCGCGGCTCTGCTCGTTGTAGCGCCAGCGCTTAACAACCTGAGGCCAAAGTAGCGTTGCAAAAAGAAAAAAGGGAGAAATCTTTTTCCCAATCGCAATACGCTCATCCGTGCGCTTGAGCGCAAGCTCCAAAAAGCGCTCACCATCCGGCTCAGAGACGATCAAATCGAGCACTGGCAAAATTGCCTTCTGCAGTCCCTCTTCACGCAGCTTTTTCATGCAGTCGAGTGCATGTCCGCAAGTCAGTAACTTCAGAATTTCATCCACCAAACGCGCAGAGGGCACGTTCTCTAGCAAATGCGCCATCTTCGGGATTGGCGCTTCCGTAGCCGCCTCAATACGGAACCCGAGCTTCGCAGCAATACGGATTGCGCGCATCATACGCACGGGATCCTCACGGTATCGTTCGGCGGGCTCACCAATCATGCGCAAAATGCCACGTTTGATGTCCTCATAGCCCTTGTGGTAGTCCAGCACTTCCTCGGTTGCAGGGTTGTAGTAAAGCGCGTTGACGGTGAAATCGCGCCGTGCTGCATCTTCCCACATTTCCCCAAAGACATTGTCACTCAGCACTCGGCCCGTAGAGTCCTTACGTTGTCCCGCCCCTTCGAGCGCACGGAACGTCGAACACTCAATAATTTCGGGGCCAAACATCACATGCACGATTTGGAAGCGTCGCCCAATAATGACAGCGCGCCGCTGGCAACGCTTCACCTGTTCGGGGGTCGCATCAGTAGCCACATCAAAATCTTTCGGCGTCACACCTTGCAGTAAATCACGAACCGCTCCGCCCACGATGTAGGCGCGGTAGCCGCGGCGTTGCAACGCCTCACACGTCTTCTTCGCCTCGATGCTCACAAGTTTCGGATTGATACCGTGTTCAGAGGCAGGAATGACACGGGGTTCTTTGACGAACTCGTGACGTGACTGGAACAGGCCTTTGACGCGGCCTACAAGACGACTGAACATTTTCAGAGATCTTCCTTTGCAAATAACGTCATGATTTCCCAACCGCGCGCCTTTGCCTGCACCTGAAGTGCGCGATCGGGATGGACGGCCACAGCACGGCCGCCCTTTTCTGCCACATATTGAAGCATGGGCAAATCATTAATTGAATCACTATAGCCTTCAAGCGCCAGAGGACCAGCTTTAGCGGCTGGCGCGAGGAACTGCTCAAGCAGTCGCAACTTCCCTTCACGGTAGGAGTGCGAACCTTGCACGCGCCCCGTAAAGTTACCTTGAGAATCCACCTGCGGCGTCGCGGCCACAAGATACTCAATTCCAAATCGCTCTGCAATAGGAGCAGTCACAAAGCGGTGTGTACCACTCGCGAGCACAGGCGTAAAGCCAGCTTGTCGGCGATCGTCAACGAGCGCCTGAGCCTCGGGCCGCACCGATGGCCAGACGAACTCTTGAAGAAACTGCTCGCGCAACGCAAAAAGTTCAGCACGCGCAAACCGACACAGTAGTCCCATCTGAAAACGGATTGCATCCTCCGGATCGAACGTCCCTTGGCGGTAACCTTCGTTAATTTCGACCGCTTTGGCGGCAAGTGCCTCGCGTTCAGCGCCCGTTGCATTGATGATGAAGTGCGTCCAACTGTCTCCACTGTCCATGGGCAGGAGGGTGTGATCCAAGTCGAAAATGGCAAACTGCATGCTGATTATTTTTGTACATGGCACTGTGTCTCGCACCCCTGTGCGAAGCCACTGGCACTCTTCTAGGATTGCGCACTCTGAGCAGCTTGACGTTGAGCGAGTTGAGCAACTGCCTCCCGCAAGACTGCCAATGTGACACGACGTTTTTTCACAAGACCAATGTGATCAGCCTCTTCAAGCACCCTCGTTAGGGTGCGCATGTCACGCGCAACATTCACTGCCAGCCAATGCTGCATCTCCTGCGTCATTTCAAAACCACGCAACTGCGCTTGGCGAGCAAGCTCCGCCATACGAGCCTCTTCCGAGAGCGGAACCACCGCATAGGTAAGCCCCCAAGCAAGACGGCTACGAACCACCTCGGGTAGCGGTAACTGATGTACAGGCAATTTACCGCCACAGACCAAACGGCAGTCTGGCGTATTGCGCACTGAATTTTGCAAGGCAAGAAGCTGCAGCGCCCAACCGGGATCGAGCTCATCGACGTCATCGACCGTATAGAGCTTGATGGACGGATCAAAGAGCGGCACCTTCAAAGACTGCTCTGAACAGAGGCTTTTTAACAGGTGGGTTACCCCCGCGCCTTTTGGGCCGTAGAGATAGACGAAAGTCGGGCCTGTCCCACGAGCAATCTCACGCAAAATGCCGACGGCCTCCGCGTTAGCGCCGACAATGAAATTGTCGAAGCTCGGAAGCTCTCGATCCTGAAAGTCAAGAAGGAACTGATCTGAATCGGTCATATCGGCTGCTGAAGCTTATCTATCGGCAAGAGGAGTGCATTTGGCTAACAAACATCAAAGTTTAACGCGAATTTCCCAACGATGTTTGAGCGGCTCGATTCTTTCTGCAACGGCACAACTTCAATCAAGCACGCACTTCTCGTGCGCAATTCTCAGCGCTTTTTCCTGAGAAAGCGCGCCCCGTTTCGCTTATACTCTCGGCAACTTTTCTTCCGTCAACGGCTTGAGCCCCCGAGGAGTCCCCTCCATGCGAGGGCGTTAGCCATCATTCTCAAGAGAGACTATTTTCATGAGTCAACTTTCTTACGCAGCTGCTGGGGTTTCCATCGACGCTGGCGACGAACTCGTCGAGCGCATCAAGCCTTTTGCTAAGCGCACCATGATCCCTGGCGTTCTGGGATCAATCGGCGGATTCGGCGCGCTGTTTGAAATCGGCAAAGAATATAAGAACCCCGTGCTCGTCACTGGCACCGATGGTGTGGGCACGAAGCTCATGCTGGCCGTGCAGCTCAATCGCCACGACACGGTAGGGCAGGACTTGGTCGCCATGAGCGTCAATGACATTCTCGTGCAGGGCGCGCGTAGCGTGTTCTTCCTTGACTATTACGGTTGTGGAAAACTCGATGTCGATACGGCTGAGCGCGTTGTCAAAGGCATTGCCCATGGTTGCGAACTCGCTGGCTGCGCGCTCATTGGCGGTGAGACGGCCGAAATGCCAGGGATGTATCCCGAAGGCGAATACGATCTCGCAGGCTTTGCCGTTGGCATCGTTGAGAAAGACGACATCATTGACGGCCACACCATCGCCGTGGGTGACGTGGTGCTAGGGTTAGCCTCTTCGGGCCCGCACAGCAATGGCTTTTCGCTTATTCGTAAAGTGGTGGAGCGCTCGGGCGCAAGCTGGGACATGCCCTTTGACGGTGCAACCCTTGCCGACCGCTTGATGGAGCCCACACGTATTTACGTCAAGCAGGTGCTCGAAGTCATGAAGAGCGTCAAGATCAAAGGGATGGCGCACATCACGGGCGGCGGCCTCGTGGAAAATATTCCACGCGTTCTCCCAGAGGGCGTCTGCGCTGTCATTGATGCCAAGAGCTGGCAGCGTCCTGCCATCTTCGACTGGCTCCAAGCCGAGGGCGAGATTGCCGACTCGGAAATGCACCGCGTCTTCAATAACGGCATTGGCATGGCGGTCGTGGTTGCCGCGTCTGACGCCGAACGCGCCAAGGCGCTCTTTGAAGCGCAGGGCGAAAAGGTCTACACGATCGGTCGCATCGAACCTCTTGAAGCGGGAAGCCATCCCTGCGTGGTTCGCTAAATCTTCATCGTCCTAGATGCTCTACGGTGAGCGGCGCGGGCTCACTTGCCTGCGCCGTTCGCTGTTCAATGGGCGGGCACGTGCCATCGCGCACTGCTCACACAGCTCACCGAGCCGCGTTAGTGCCCTGCCAACATTCTCTCGAAAGCACGCTGGAGCATCGCAAACGCGTTCGCGTTCGTTGGATCCAAAATTTCTAACCCCGGCATCGAGCGCATCCACGTCATCTGACGTTTTGCTAATTGGCGCGTCGCGGCTATACCCGCATTCACAAAGTCGGAAAAACTCCTCTCCCCTAACAAATGCTCGATCGCTTGGCGATAACCCACCGCACGCATCGCGGGCGAGGCACGGTCAAAATCTGCACGTGCCATGAGGGCTCGTACCTCGTCGAGAAACCCCGCTTTAAGCATCGCACTAAAGCGCTCAGCAATGCGCGCGTGCAAGAGGGCGCGATCCGCTAACATGAGGCCCATCACTGAAAGGCTCAGTAGCGGCGCCTTGACTTGCTCACGATGAAAACTCGTGAGTGTACGTCCCGTCATCTCAAAAACCTCAAGCGCACGAGAGATCCGTTGACTGTCGTTCGGGGCGAGACGCTCGGCAGTGGCTGGATCAATCTGCGAGAGCTTGGCATGCATGGCTGGCCAGCCCAATGCTTCTGCCTCAGCCAGCACGCGGTTTCGAACTGCTACATCGGTGCTTGGCATCTCGTTAAGCCCCTCGGCGAGCGCTTTGTAGTAGAGCATGGTGCCCCCCACAATGAGCGGGATGCGGCCCCTAGCACGGATCTGCTCAACGAGCGCGATGGCATCGCCCGCAAAGTCCGCGGCACTATAGGTCTCACCGATATCGCGCACATCGAGCAAATGGTGCGGACATAGCGCGCGTTCCTCAGGCGTCGGTTTTGCCGATCCAATATCCATCCCGCGATAGACTAGCGCCGAATCCATGGAAATAATCTCCACAGGGTAGCGAGCGGCTAGATAGAGCGATGCGGCCGTTTTTCCCGAGGCCGTGGGCCCAAGTAGCACAAAAGCCGCAGGCGTAACTTGCTGCATTACTGCCCCCTCAGAAAGAGCTTATCGAGGTCTTCCACACTCAAAAGTCGCCAAGTGGGTCGACCATGGTTACACTGATCGGCTCGCTCTGTCTGCTCCATGGCGCGCAGTAGCGCATCCATTTCGGGGATGGTGAGTGCACGATGAGCGCGCACCGATCCGTGGCAAGCAATGGTGGCGAGGATGTGGTTGCGTAACTCCAACATCTGCTCGCTCTCGCCATAGAGTCGTAAATCCTCAAGCATCCCGCGGATCATATCTGCCACCGCAGCAATCGGCGCATCCGCGCAAAGTGCGGGCAGTGCACGAATCGCCACAGCGTTCGAGCCTGCCGCGCTGATATCAAACCCGTAAGTGCGTAGCGTTGCACGGTGCTCTTCAAACGTGGCCATCTCTGTGGGGCTGAGTTGCATCACTTGTGGAATCAGCGACTCCTGCATAGGGATGCGTTCGGCGTCGACCTGCCGCTTGAGTCGTTCGTAGGTCACGCGCTCTGCTGCCGCATGCATATCCACGATGATGAGCCCCTCGGCGCATTCCGCGAGCACATAAATCCCTGCAATCTGCGCAATGGGACGACCGAGTCGCCCGTGAGGAAGTCCAGCGCGCCCAAGCGCGTTTTCCTCAAGCGCATGCACTTGGCTCGGCGCGACCTCCTCCCCAGCAGCCATGGTTACGCTAGGCGTCACACTTGTGCTCATCGTGGCTGTGCTGGGGGCGCGCTCAATCGCGCTCCCCTCTGCCAAAGCAGTAGCATCTGCCTCGTGCGCCACTTTTGCGACGGCCGGTATCTCGCGCACAAACGCCCCGTCCTCTAGCGGCAGTCCTTGCGCTCGCATCCGCACAGCTACGGGGGGAACGAGTGCGCGTGCTGCCGCATCGGCTACCTCAAAAGGTGCGCCGAAACTGCGCATCGCAGCGCTTACATTTAGGCTTGGCTCGCTCTCAGCGGCATTAGTCGGTAGACGAGCAGTGCTTGCACCTTTCGCTTCGGGAGCACTCGTTTGAGCGGGGGCAGGCGCTCTCGGCGTTGTGTGCGAGAAAAGCCCGCCCGGCAAACCGAGGAGTTGCGCTTCGGGACTAGGATGCTGCGCGTCAAGCGTAGCGGTGCCCGCAGAGGGCGCCATCGTCGTCGGCGTCGCCCCCGAGAGCGTCGCAGCCACTGAACCCGCTAAGGCATTTTTGATGCTTCGACTGATGAATTGATGCACGCGCTGAGACTCGCGAAAGCGCACCTCCATCTTGGTAGGGTGCACATTCGCATCCACCGCCGCGGGATCGAGCCAAAGATAGAGGCAGTACATCATCTGACTCTGCCCATGTAGCACGTCCTGATAGGCGGCACGCACAGCGTGTTGCAGCACTTTGTCTCGCACATAGCGGCCGTTAACAAAAAAGTACTGCGCATCGGCTCGCGAGCGCGATACCGTCGGTAGTCCCACAAGTCCCTGCAAATGCATACTGCCGAAAGTTTCATCGATTTCACGGTATTGACCCGCAAACTCTTTGGGTAAGACTGCCGTGATGCGCTCGGCAGGATCCTGCACACGCGAGAGCACAAGTTGTTCACGGCCATTTGCGATAAGTTTGAAAGCCACATCAGGGCGGGCAAGCGCAAGCCGCTCTAGGTACTCCACCACATGAGCAGTCTCGGTCGTCTCGCTTTTCATGAATTTTCTTCGTGCTGGCGTCTTATAAAACAGATCCTGCACTTCAACGCGCGTACCGATTAGGCCTGCCGCAGGCTGCAATTCCCCTTCATGCCACTCCCAAGCAGAGGCAGACTCAGGTTGACGACTTCTAAGGCGTAAATCCGAGACGGCATCAATACTCGCAAGCGCCTCCCCTCGAAAGCCCAGACTCGCTACAGACTCGAGCTCTATGAGGTTGCGAATCTTGCTTGTGGCATGCCGCTTGAGCGCAAGCGGAATCTGCTCACGCGCGATCCCGCAACCATTGTCCGTGACCACAATGCGCTTTAGCCCACCACCATCGAGTCTCACCTCGATCTCGTCAGCGCCCGCATCAAGCGCATTCTCAACGAGTTCCTTGACCACGGAGGCGGGGCGCTCGATGACCTCACCGGCCGCAATTTGGCTGATGAGTTGATTCGGGAGCTCCGCAATGTCACGTCTCTGCGGGGGTGCACTCTGTTGCAGTTTTTCCATTCTTTTCTGACACCTCAAACAGGTCAATACAATTTCGTTTGTTTCAGCAAGCAAGCGGCGTGATAACCTTTCGTATCATAGCGCTGAGCGCTCAGCGCGCAGTACGCTGCGTGCGACTGACTCGCCCGTAGCAACGCTGTCACGGCTACTTGGCCATCCTAGACCCCTAGCAAATAAGCGACGCCTCCATGGACTTCACCGCACTTGTTGTCAATCTTTTTACAAACGCCGATGCGTTTCTTGTCTCCCTTGCGACCAATTATGGCATGTGGATCTACTTGGCCATGTTCCTGATCTTCTTTTTGGAGACGGGCTTCGTCGTGATGTCCTTTCTGCCAGGAGACTCGCTGCTTTTCGTCGCTGGCACCGTTGCTGCGTCAGGCACCACCAGCCCTTGGCTACTGATGGCTGCGGTTGCGCTCGGCGCCATCGCTGGCAACACATTGGGCTATGAGCAGGGGCGCTGGCTCGGTAAGCGCATCTACTCGGGAGATATTCGCTGGATTAACGCCGAAAAGCTTCGAACCGCGCACGACTTCTACCTGAAGCACGGCGGTAAAACCGTGCTCTTGGCGCGCTTTATTCCGATCGTTCGCGCCTTTGCGCCGCTCATCGCAGGCGCAGCCAAAATGGACGGCCTGCGCTTTGAGCTCTTTAGCGCCACGGGCGCCGTGCTCTGGGCTTTCTCGCTCATTGGCGCGGGCTACCTCTTCGGGAACATCCCCTTTATCAAGAACAACCTCTCGATCATTCTGCTCGGCGGAATGGCCGCCGCAGTCGCAGGTCCCATAATTGTGGGTGGGGTCTGGAAACGGCTACACAAGTCACGCTAATTGCCAAATGTGTGCGGCTACGCTACAGCCGCACACAACGCAGCTCAAGCACTTTCCCATCGCGCTCGGCCTGATCGTCTCAGCAGAGCGCCTAGCGCTCGGCCACCGCAGCAATCAGCCCAAGTGTCACCGCAAGGCTCTTCTCAAATGAGCGCATCGGCATAAATTCGCAATGACTATGGAAGTTATGTGCCCCCGTAAAGTAGTTGGGCGTCAGCACGCCTTGGGTCGAAATGAATGAACCATCCGTACCACCACGCATTGCAAGCGCCATCGGTTTAATGCCCTCTTGCTCAAACACTTGGTAGAGCAAGTCAATCGCCGCACGATTGTCTTCGGTGATCGCGTCCGCAATATTGCCGTACGTATCGCTCATCTTGAGCGAGAGTTTAGCGCGCGGGTTTTCCTGAGAGAGTCTTTCAACGATCTCGGTAATGCGCGCTTTTTTCTCACGGAACCCTGCAAGGTTGTGGTCGCGAATCTTCACACCCACTTTCGCTTCAGAGGGGTTCGATTGAATGCCGTACACCCAGACAAAACCCTCGGTTCCTTCGGTGCACTCTGGCGTCTCCGATCGATCAAGCGCGTTGACAAAGTCCACGGCAATGAGCGTGGGATTCACGAGCACGCCCTTGGCAGACATGGGGTGCGCGGTCACCCCCTTGATCGAGAGCTCGGCGCTTGCCGCGTTAAACGTCTCGGTGACAATCTCTCCCAACTCACAGCTATCAATCGTGTAGGCAAAGTCTACGGGGAACTTTGAAAAATCAAGCTTCTTTGCCCCTAAGAGGCCAATCTCTTCATCGGGAACGAACGCCACGTAAATGTCACCGTGTGCTCGCCCCTCACGCACAACAATGGAGAGCGCCGTCATGATATTGGCAATCGCGCTCTTATTGTCAGCACCAAGCACCGACGTGCCGTCTGTGACGATCAGATCGTCGCCGATGTACTTGGCGAGTTCAGGGTGCTCTTGCGCACGCATCCAGAGATTCTCGGCAGCATTCAGACAAATATCACCCCCCGCATAGCTATGCACCACGTGAGGGTGCACATCGGGCGAGAGACCCGAGTCGACCGTATCCATATGCGCACACCAACCCACAGCGGGTACCCGTTTCCCCTCTGGTAAATTGGATGGTAGCCGCGCCGTGAGCACAGCAAACTCAGAAATCTCTACATCAACAAGACCGAGCGCGTTGAGTTCGTCAGCGAGCAGCTTCGCAAGCGTCCACTGTCCCTCAGAGCTCGGGACAACGCCTGCTTTGGCGCAGCTTTGACTACTGATGGAAACGTAACGCAGAAAGCGCTCGAGCAGTTCTTCACGGTACATGTTGGGCTCCTTACAAAATGGTCATTGCCATCCATGCTAACGCAAAACTCGCAGCTCGGGGCAGCGCGAATCGCCCTCTTGATACCTCTCTGCAATTGCCCAAAACCACGCATGGCGCGTGGTGAGCTTCTGCAACACACACGCGCCATGGCAACTTTGGCAAGGGCGACTTATGAGCGGCTAGCGCGATGGCGCCAGAGCCAGATGAGCTTGTAGGCCGCAGGGATAATAAAGAGCGACAGCAGCGGCGCGGTAATCATTCCGCCAACCATCGGCGCTGCAATGCGGCTCATCACCTCGCTCCCAGCGCCGCTGCCCCAGAGAATGGGCAACAGCCCCGCAATAATCACCGCCACGGTCATCGCCTTAGGGCGCACACGCAACACCGCACCATGGTAGAGCGCATCGTCGAGTGCCTCGCTCGAAAAGGTCTCTTTCTTAGCAAGCGTTGGTCGCGCATCGACCGCGTGTCGCAAGTACATCAGCATCACGACACCGAATTCCGCAGCCACCCCAGCAAGCGCGATAAATCCTGTGCCCGTGGCAACCGACATATGGAATCCCTCCCAGTAGAGGAACCAAATTCCTCCCACCAGAGCAAAGGGCAAACTGAGCAAAATGAGCAACGCCTCATCAAAGCGCCTAAATGCGAGGTAGAGCAACACAAAAATGATCATGAGCGTCATCGGCACCATGAGCGCAAGCTTCTTGTTAGCGTGCTCAAGCAACTCAAATTGCCCAGAAAAGGCCACGCTCGTACCGGGCTTGAGCTTAACCTCGCTCGCAATAGCACGCTTGAGATCATTGACCACCGAGACCATGTCACGATCACGCGCATCGATGTAAATCCAGCTCGCTGGGCGTGCATTCTCAGTTTTGAGCATCGAGGGCCCCATCTGTACACGAACCTCTGCCACATCGCCGAGCGTGATCTGCTGTTTGCTTGCGGTGAGAATCGGCAACTCCCGAAGCGCCTGCGGGCTATTGCGCCAGTCCTGCGGGTAGCGAATCGAAATCGGGTAGCGCGCAACCCCCTCGACCGTATCCCCGACCATGCTCCCACCAATGGCAAGTGAGACAAATGTCTGCACATCCGCGACACGCATGCCATAGCGAGCGGCGCGCTCACGGTCAATATCCACCGTGATGTAGCGGCCATCTTCGAGGCGTTCAGCGAGCGCGGACACAACGCCAGGGACCTTGCGAGCAACAACTTCAATTTTCTGAGCTGCCTCGTCAATATCGGCAAGCGTCGCGCCAGAGACCTTAATGCCGATGGGGCTCTTCACACCCGTAGAGAGCATGTCAATGCGGTTACGGATCGGTTGCACCCAAAGGTTTGCAAGCCCAGGTAGACGCACAGTCTTATCGAGCTCCTCAACAATCTTCTCTATGGTCATCCCCTCTCGCCATTGGTTCTGAGGCTTGAGCTGAATCGTGGTTTCGATCATCTCCAGCGGGGCAGAGTCCGTCGCCGTATCCGCCTTACCCGCTTTCCCAAAGACGGTATCAACCTCGGGAACTGTTTTAATCAGCTTATCGGTGATTTGCAGCAGTGCTGCCGCTTCCCCGGGCGAGACCCCTGGCAACGTCGATGGCATATAGAGCAAATCGCCTTCGTTGATTTGGGGCAAGAACTCACCCCCTACTCGCTCAAGCGGCCAGACGACCGTAAAGATCGATAGTAGTGCCACGAGTAGCGTTGTCTTTGGCCAACGAAGAACCTTAAGGAGCAGTGGATGATAAATCGCAATCAGGAAGCGATTGAGCGGATTCGCGCTCTCGGCGGGAATCTTGCCGCGAATCCAAAATCCCATCAGAATGGGGATCACCACCACCGCGAGCACCGCTGCCCCCGCCATCGAATAAGTTTTTGTAAAGGCAAGCGGTCCAAAGAGTCTGCCCTCCTGCCCTTCAAGCGTGAAGATAGGAATAAAGGAGAGCGTGATAATCAGTAAGCTAATAAAGAGAGCAGGCCCCACCTCAACCGAGGCATCGGTGATCACTTGCCAGCGGCTCGCCGCATCAATCGACTCACCAGGATGCTGCTGATTCCACTCCTCGAGCCGTTTATGTGCATTTTCAATCATGACAATGGCCGCATCCACCATCGCCCCCACAGCAATGGCAATCCCCCCAAGACTCATGATATTGGCATTCAGCCCTTGAAAATGCATCACAATAAACGCGATACAAAGTCCAAGCGGCAGCGAAATGATGGCCACCAGTGCGCTACGCGCGTGCCAGAGAAAGAGCGCACAGACAATCGCCACAACCACAAACTCTTCGATGAGTTTGTGCGTGAGATTGTCAATTGAGCGATCAATCAGTTGACTGCGATCGTACGTCGTAACAATCTCCACGCCCTCAGGCAAACTAGCCTTGAGTGAATCGAGCTTTTCGCGCACCGCCTCGATGACCTCACGAGCGTTTTTTCCCGAGCGCACCAACACCACGCCGCCCGCCACTTCGCCTTGACCATTGAACTCTGCAATGCCACGGCGCATTTCTGGGCCTATCTGAACGCGTGCCACGTCGCGCAGCATCACGGGCACACCCGCATCCGTCGTCTTTAAAACAATGTTGTTGAAGTCCTCTAGGCTTTGCAAATACCCCGTTGCGCGCACCATGTACTCGGCCTCGCCGAGCTCCACCGAGGCACCACCGGCCTCTTGGTTCGAAGCACTCAGCGCACTTTTCACGGTGCTGAGCGTAATGCCGTACTGAGCAAGTTTGACGGGGTCAACTTGAATCTGGTATTCCTTGACCACACCGCCCACACTGGCCACTTCGGCCACATTAGGAATGGTCTTCAGTTCATACTTGAGGAACCAATCCTGTAGCGAGCGTAATTCCGCAAGGTCATGCTTACCTGTTTTATCCACAAGCGCATACTCGTAGATCCAGCCCACCCCTGTCGCATCAGGCCCAATTTCGCTACTAACACCGCTCGGCAACTTACCCTGTACCTGATTAAGGTACTCGAGCACACGCGAGCGCGCCCAGTAGAGATCTGTGCCGTCCTCGAAAATCACATAGACGTACGAGTCACCAAAACCAGAAAAACCGCGCACGGTTTTTGCGCCAGGCACCGAGAGCATCGTCGTAGTCAAGGGATAGGTCACCTGATTTTCAACGATCTGCGGCGCCTGCCCTGGATAGCTCGTTTTCACAATGACCTGAACGTCCGAGAGATCAGGTAGCGCATCCACAGGGGTATGCCAAATCGTAAACACACCCCAAATCGAAAGGAATAGGGCGCCCATCATCACGAGGAAGCGATTGGCCACGGAGCGGCGAATTATCCATTCGATCATTGATGCTCTCCCGGATGCTTGGCGGGCTCAAGCTGCGAAGCAGTGTTTTGCGTGGCAGGGTGTTCTTCTGCGTCCCCCGCTGCCGAGGCGGCGGCAGACGCCGCGTCGGGCGCATCGTTGAGCTGAACCCCCGCCATATTGGCAAGCGCCTCCCAATCCATATCTTCCGCGGTGGCTGCGGCGGGCGCCTTTCGCATGCGCTCAAGTGCGCCAGAAATATTGGCTTCGCTATCGATCAAAAAGAGCCCACTTACCACAACGCTTTCAGCTTCGCTCAAGCCTTCAGCAACCGCTGCCTGTCCGCCCCTCTCATGCGAGACGCGGATGCGTTTTGGAACGAAATGCCCCTCGTTATCCACGGTAATGACTCGCTGTTCTTTGCCAGTGTCGATAACCGCCTGTGAAGGAATTAAAAGCTGCGGCTCGCTCTCGGCCTTAAGGGTGAGCGTTGCGTTCATCCCTGGCTTAAGATGCCGCTCGGGGTTCTC
The DNA here is from genome assembly GCA_902463725.1 of uncultured Sutterella sp. Classification (GTDB taxonomy): domain Bacteria; phylum Pseudomonadota; class Gammaproteobacteria; order Burkholderiales; family Burkholderiaceae_F; genus Sutterella. Next base: position 173,589 of record CABQGK010000002.1, read on the forward strand.
AACCAAGAGCCGCACTTGCACGGTACGCGTACTTGCGTCGAGAGCAGGCAAGACGCGCCATTGCGCCACCGTGAAGTGTTCGTTGGGATAGGCCGGCACCGTCAACTCAAAGTGCGTTTTCTCATTGATCAAATACGCAACCGACTCGGGCACTTGGGCACTCACCCACACGGGGTCAATCCCTTGAATCTTGGCAATGACATTGGCGGTCGTGATATTCATCCCTGCGCGAAGGTCAAACCCCGTGATGACCCCGTCGATCGGTGCACGGATCGTAAAGCGCGTTTGAATGCGTTGACTAGATTTAAGTCGTGCGATGTCTGCTTCAGGCATCCCTGCCAAGCGCAGACGCTCAAGAATGCCATTGAGTTGGGTGGCCGTTCCTCCCGTGCTATGGAGGAGTAGATATTCGCTTTGCGCCTCGACCCACTCGGGTATGGTCACCTCAATGAGGGGCGTGCCACGCGTGATATGGTCTCCGACCGTGAGCGGCGCAACACGCTCCACAAAACCTGATGAGCGCGCCTGCACGATAGCGTATTGGTACTCGTTGTAGCTCACGTTCGCGGGTAGCGTCTGCGTATACAGAAGCGGCGCCTTAACGACTTGCGCAGTTTTGAGCCCGAGGTTCTGAACCTGCGTAGGATCAATCGTCACTGAGGCCCCGTCACTGCCACCCTGCCCTTCGTATTTCGGCACCAGATCCATGTTCATGAACGGAGATTTACCAGGCTTATCAAAGTGCACGTCAGGCTTCATCGGATCGTACCAGTAGAGCACTTTGGGCTCGTTGGCAGCGGGCTCAGAGGTGGTGGCCGACGCTTGCGTTGCGCCCGCGGCGCCGCCCGCGTAATGCTGCCAGACGGGTATGGCGATAAGCGCACCGGCCACAAGACCAGAGAGCATCGTCAAAGCATATTTGACCGTTGCATTAGCCATGGAAATCTTCTCAATCAACTCGTATCGAACTCGGAAGGGGAGGAGCCCGCAAGGCGAAACGATTGCGGGTCCAAGCGTAGCGGGGTCCTAGACCCCGCTCAGAGCGCGTCTTACTTCACCACTTTGACGCTCTTCAAAAGCGAGACGTTGCCCTTTTGCTCAAACGTAAAGAGGATGCGATCCCCCGTCTTTAAGCCCTCAACGCCCACCGTAGCCGCGTCATAGGAAAAACCCATGGTCATCGCGGGCCACTGCAGAGCAGCGATCGGTGCGTGCGCAATCACCACCTCTTTCTGAGCGGCATTGACGCTTTTCACCACGCCCTTCCCGCTTGCTTCTTGGGTTGCGGCTTTCTGCGACATCGTCATACCACTCATGTCATGGTGGTGTGCTTCTTGAGCCTGAGCGCCGCCCGCAAGGGCAAGAGACATCAGAGCAAAAATTGCGGTTTTAGTAGTCATCGACATTTGGATTAACTCCCGTAAAAAGGATAGAAAAAAGATGGATCACTCACTCCAGCCGCCCCCAAGAGCGGTGAAGAGATTGATTTCATTGATCTGCTGGTTGTAGAGCAGATCCACAAGGGTCTGCTCGGTGGTAAAGACATTGCGTTGCGCATCGAGCACTTCAATGTAGCTCACTGCGCCATGGGCAAAGAGCGCCTGCGCGCGTGCCAATGTCACCTCTAAGCTCTGGAGGTAAGCGCGACGCGCAGCGATTTGTGAAGCCAAGCTTTCGCGAAGCACGAGCGTATCGGAGACCTCTTTGAAGGCGCTCTGAATCTTTTGCTCGTAGTTCACCACGGCCTCATCGCGCTTTAGCTCCATGAGTCGAAGATTTGCCGTGTTTTTCCCCGCATCAAAGAGCGGAGCCGTAATCTGCGGCACAAAGTTCCACATGGCGCTACCGAGCGAAAAGAGGTTACTCAGCGCTGGGCTACTCAGGGAGAGTGCGCTAGTGAGCGTGATCGACGGAAAGAACGCCGCACGCGCAGCCCCAATATTCGCGTTAGCTGCACGCAGCAAGTGCTCCGCCTGCTGAATATCTGGGCGTTGTAAGAGAATTTGCGAGGACAGGTTTGCTGGTAGCTTCACAGGCACCAAATCCGCCTCGGGCGTTTTACTTGGCGCGGGCGCCTCGCGCCAGACGCCAAGCACAAGAGAGAGCGCATTGTTTGCCTGCGCCAAACTCCCTGACAGCTGCGCAATGCTCGCACGCATACTGTCAATCTGCCCTCGAGCCTGCTCAAGCGCTAAAACCGTGGTACGCCCCGTACGCAACTGCGACTCGATCACGCTATAAGCGCGCTCATAGTTGTGGAGGGTTTCACGAGCCAGCGCAAGCTGGCGGATCGCTCGCTGTTGTGCAAAATAGGCCTGAGCGACCTGTGAAACGAGCAGGATATGCACGTCACGGCGCGATGCTTCACTTGCAAGATACGATTCACGCGCTGCGTCAGAGAGATTTTTGAGACGCCCAAAAAAATCCAAATCAAAGCTAAGCGTTGCACCCAACGCGTACGTTTGCGTGGTACCGCTTGCGCCCTCCAGTCCCCCCTTATATGTGTTGGAGCCCGCTGCATTGAGCGCAGGAGCGCGCGCGGCATCCGTCACCCCCATCTGGGCCTTAGCCTGCTCGAGCTTAATCACAGCAAGACGCAGATCACGATTGGACGCAAGCGCGGTCTCGATCAGCTCGCGTAGCGCTGCGTCGACAAAGAACTCGCGCCAACCCGTATCCTGCAAGTCAGCAGGTGCCTCGGTGAGTGCGTTTTTCGATAGGGAAAAACGTTCAGGCACGGGCAAAGCGGGCTGCTCGTAAGAGGGCGCGAGTGAGACACACCCGCTTAATAGAAGAATGATGCTGAAGCTAAGGAGTTTGATCTTGGACATAACGCTTCTCGCCCCCCTTGTTCCTCAACCAGACGCCTCTCTAGCGTAGGACGGGGAGAATATGCTCCACATCTTATCGAGTGCGCTCTGTTAGAAACGTGACAGAATCATGACAATCCTGTCATTTTCCGCGTGCGCGGCTTCGCACCCCCGCACGATCGAGTATGCTCAAGGCAAACAATGCGCCCATGCCGAGGCGCCCATTCTGTGCAAAGAGAGCAACGCATGAAGCTGCTGATTGTCGAAGACGAAGAGAAAACTGCCGAATACCTGCAGAAAGGCCTCACCGAAGCGGGTTTTGTCGTGGATCACAGCAACAATGGTCTCACGGGTTACCATCTTGCGCTCACTGGCGCCTACGATCTCATCATCCTAGATGTGATGTTGCCTGACGTCAATGGCTGGGACATCATTCGCTTACTGCGGCAAGCCGGCAAAGGCATGCCTATCCTACTGCTCACCGCCCTCGGAACAATCGAGCACCGCGTCAAAGGGCTCGAACTTGGCGCCGATGACTACTTGGTCAAGCCCTTTGCGTTTGCCGAGCTGCTGGCACGTGTGCGCACCCTGCTGCGCCGCGGCAGTACCGTCATTAGTGAGCGCGAGCTGAAGGCCGCAGATCTCACACTCGATCTCGTATCGCGCCGTGTCACGCGTGCGGGCAACCGTATTCAGCTCACAAGCAAGGAATTCAGTTTGCTCGAATTCTTTCTCCGCCATCAGGGCGAAGTATTACCGCGCTCGCTTATCGCCTCACAGGTCTGGGATATGAATTTCGACAGTGATACCAATGTCATCGATGTTGCGGTGAAACGCCTACGTGCAAAGATCGATAACGACTACGAGCTCAAGCTCATCCGTACAGTTCGCGGCGTGGGCTACACGCTGGAGAGCACCGATGCCGAGCACTGATCTCCCAAAGCGCCGACCACTATCACTCTCAACACGACTGATTGTCTTTCTAAGCCTCTTGACAGTGGGAGCTTTCGCGATTTTTAACGGCTTTATTCTGCAGTCCGTGGCCGAGCATTTCTACGAAATGGACGCTGGAGATTTGCGTCAAATCCACACCACCATGAATCGCGTACTCGCTGAAGAGACCCCAACAGAAGCGGCCAAACTCGATCGACTACGCGCAGCGGCCGCCAACTGGCCTAACGCTGCCGTGCTTATCACCTCGCCTAGCGGTGACGTGCTCTTTAGCTCTACCGAGGGCACGGCGCTTCTCAGCGCACGCGAGTCCGCGGACTTTGCTGCACATCGTGAGAGCGGAGCCATCTTCACTTGGGAGGCGCCCAACGCAAACGCCCTGAGCACCAAAGAAAGAGAAGATGAGGCGGCCCCCACTCAAGCAGAGGCGTCAAGCACGCACATGCACCATGGCGCTGCCAGCTCAGGCAACGGCCGTAATGCCTACCGTGTGATCGCAAGTAGCGGACGCGTATCTTTTGCTCAAGCGTCCCGCCCCTATGAAATGCTCGTCGCGCTCTCCATTGACTTTCACCTGCACTACATTGAGACCCTCAAGCAGAATCTCTTGCTCATTGCAGCGGCCATCAGTCTCATTGTCATCGCCGTCATCCGCTTGGCTGTCAGTCGAGGACTTGCACCACTTCGGGAAGTGAGCACTGCCATCAAAAACATCACTTCCAAAAATCTCGACGTTCGCCTCGATCCTGAACGCGTCCCGCTGGAGTTGTCTGAGCTCGTCACAAGCTTCAACCACATGATTGGCAAAATCGAGGATGTCTTTACGAGACAAGCCAATTTTTCCGCGGATATCGCACATGAAATTCGCACGCCCGTCACCAATCTCATGACGCAAACGGAAATTGCACTAAGTCAATCACGCTCTCAAAAGGAACTCGAAGACGTGCTCTACTCCAATCTCGAGGAATACCACCGCATGACGCGCATGATTAGCGACATGCTCTTTCTTGCCCAAGCGGACAATAACCAACTGATCCCCGATCACGCATTGCTCGATCTGAAAACCGAGGTCGTCAAGGTCTTTGAATTCTTTGAAGCGTGGGCAGAGGAGCGCGCAGTGAAGCTCGAGTTAAAGGGCGAAGCGTGCTTGGTGCAGGGCGACGCACTCATGCTACGGCGTGCTATTAGCAACCTGCTCTCGAATGCTGTGCGCTACACGCCAGCCAACCAAGCGGTTACCGTCACGCTGACGCAGTCAGCTACCACTGCTGAGGTGAGCGTAGAAAACCCTGGCAAGCCCATTGCCTCCGAGCACCTCCCAAAACTCTTTGATCGCTTCTACCGCGTCGATCCCTCACGCCGTCGCATGAGTGAGGGCAGTGGCATCGGGCTCTGTATTGTTAAGTCCATTATCACGGCGCACAAGGGGAGTATCCGCGTTGAGAGCGACGTACGCTCGACCCGTTTCATCATTGAGCTACCGAAAGTAGCACCCTCAAACCTCGCCTAGTAAAGAGGAGCGGCGCGCTCAAAAAATAATGCCTAGCGGCATCACTGCCCACTAGGCAAAGAAAGGATCTTGGGTGCGAAGCGCACCGCTCGTGCAACAGAGGGCGGTGTGCTAGCCGTGTGCTCGACCTTACGCAGCGCGTGCGCGCTCCTCAAGGATGGCCACCGCAGGCAACGTTTTCCCTTCCAAGAACTCTAGGAACGCGCCACCGCCTGTGGAGATATAGCTAATACGATCGGCAATCTTGAAAGCGCCCACCGCAGCGATTGTATCGCCACCGCCCGCAATTGAAAAAGCGCCGTTTTGCGTCGCCTCGGCAATCGCCTCCGCCATGACACGTGTGCCGTTAGCGAAGGGCGCCATTTCAAAGACGCCAACAGGGCCATTCCAAACCACCGTCCCCGAGGCCTTGATGATGTCAGCAAGCATCGCCGCCGTCTTGGGGCCCACGTCGAGAATCATTTCGTCTTCCGCAACATCGTCGACGTCGGCCACACGATGTTCGGCATCTTCAGCAAAAGCCTTGGCAACCACAACATCAAGAGGCATTGGCAAGGAGGCACCCTTTTCGGCCAACACGGCAAGCACCGCACGGCACTCTTCAACCAACTCTGGCTCCGCCAAGCTCTTGCCGATCTTCTTACCCGCAGCAAGCAAGAACGTATTCAGAATGCCGCCACCCACGATCAAGCGATCAACCTTCTTAGCTAAGTTGCTGAGGATGGTGAGTTTGGTCGAGACTTTAGAGCCGCCGACAATCGCGGTAAGTGGATGGCGTGCATCTTCAATCGCTCGGGTAAGCGCATCGATTTCACCAGCCATCAACGGACCCGCGCAGGCCACTTTGGCATACCGAGCTACGCCAACCGTGGTTGCCTCGGCACGGTGCGCCGTACCAAAGGCATCATTGACAAACACGTCGCAGAGTGCAGCGTACTTGCGACTAAGCTCATCGTTGCACTTCTTTTCACCGACGTTGCAGCGACAATTCTCAAGCATCACCACTTCGCCAGGCGTCACCTCGAGCCCATCGACCCAGTTGGTGCGCAACGGCATGGGCTGCCCGAGGAGCTCGCTCATACGAGCGGCAATCACCCCAAGGCTGTCTTCAGGCTTGACCGTGCCTTCCGTGGGGCGGCCCAAATGACTCACTACCATCACCGCTGCGCCCGCTTCAAGCGCCAGACGGATAGCGGGGATGCTCGCGAGCAATCGTGCTTCATTCGTTACACGGCCCGTCTCATCGCGCGGCGCATTGAGGTCGCTACGGATCAAAACACGCTTACCGGCGAGCGCACCCGCCTTGGCCAACTGTTCAAGCGTCGTCACTTGCATTGTCTTATCTTCCTTCTGTCGGGGCTCGACGCACACGGCATCGTAGCCCACTCTTAAATCAGGTCAAAAAAGAAAAACCACGCCCTATTTGCGGCGTCCCAAAGGCGCGAGCAAAGATGCGTGGTTTCTCATAGAAATAGTCGGTCTCGCCGCTCGATTACTTGGCAGCCATCATGGCGACGGCGGAGTCGAGCATACGGCAGGAGAAGGCCCACTCGTTGTCATACCAGCTCGTGACCTTAACTAAGCGCTTGCCAGAGAGCTTGGTGAGCGTTGCGTCAAAGATCGAGCTACGCGGATCATGGTTGAAGTCGCAGGAGACGAGCGGCAGATCGTTGTAACCCAAAATGCCACGTAGATCGTCGCTCTCGCTGGCTTCTTTCATGAGCGCGTTGATTTCTTCCACACTCGTATCACGCTCGGCGACAAACGTCAGATCGACAAAGCTCACATTGAGCGTCGGCACGCGCACGGCAAAACCATCCATGCGACCGTTGAGCTCTGGCAGCACTAACCCAAGCGCCTTCGCAGCCCCCGTCTTCGTCGGAATCATCGAGCGCGTGGCAGCACGCGCACGGCGGATGTCCTTGTGATAGAGGTCAGTGAGGACCTGGTCATTGGTGTAGGCGTGAACCGTCGTCATCAGACCGTGTTCAATACCCACCGTACGATGCAGGGCTTTGGCGAGCGGCGCCAGGCAGTTCGTCGTGCAGCTCGCATTGGAGACCACCAAATCGCTTGCCTTGAGCGTGTCATGGTTCACACCATAGACCACGGTAGCGTCAGCGGTCTTGCCCGGCGCGGAAAGCAGCACTTTCTTGGCGCCCTGCTCCACATGCACAATGCTCTTTTCCTTGGAGTTGAAAGCACCCGTGCATTCCATCACCACGTCGACACCAATATCCCCCCAAGGGATTTCCTTCGGGTCACGCGTCGCAAACACGTGGATCTTATCGCCATCAACAATAAGCGTATCGTCGCCAGCGACCTCAACCTTCGAGTTGAATCGACCGTGGCAAGAGTCATACTGCAACAGGTGCGCATGAATGGGGAGCTCCCCCGGCGCATTGATGGCAACGATCTCAATGTCATGCTGCTTGGCATATTCGTAGTGGGCACGAAGCACATTTCGGCCGATGCGACCAAAACCCGTAATGGCGGCGCGAATAGTCATTTTGTTTCGATTCCTTGAAGGTTATTTCAACAGTTGTTCAACTTTAGAGACAACATTTTCGACCGTAAAGCCGAAATGCTTCCAGAGCACACCAGCGGGGGCACTCTCACCGAAAGTGTCAATACCGAGCACAGCGCCCTTGCCGGAGAAATACTTGTACCAAAGGTCGGTACGCGCCGCCTCAATAGCAAGCACAGGCTTGCCAGTGGGCAGCACACTCTTGCGATAGTCCGCATCCTGCTCATCAAAGAGATTGGTGCAGGGCATTGAGACTACACGAGCTTGAATATTGCGGGCCACAAGTTCTTTGTACGCCTCAATGGCCAAGCCCACTTCAGAGCCCGTAGCCACCAACACCACCTCGACGGCATCCGCCCCAGCGGGCGCCTCTTTCACCACGTAGCCACCGCGTGCAATCGTGTCGGCGTCCACTTCTTCGCGATCGATGAACGGAACGTTCTGACGCGTGAGCACTAGGCAAGACGGACCGCGACGACGCTCAATCGCGCTCGCCCAAGCCACAATCGTCTCCACGGTATCAGCAGGACGCCAAACATGCATCCCAGGAATCAGTCGAAGGCTCGGAACATGTTCAATAGACTGGTGCGTAGGACCGTCTTCACCCAACCCAATAGAGTCGTGCGTAAAGACATTGATCACACGCTGCTTCATGAGCGCCGACATACGTAGCGCATTGCGCGAATAGTCAGAGAACGTGAGGAACGTCGCTGCATACGGGATGAAGCCACCATGCAAGGCGATACCATTCAGAATGGCGGACATCCCAAATTCACGCACGCCGTAGCTAATGTGGCGCGCCAACATGTCACCCGTATTGAGGCTCTTGACGCCCGTCCAATTGGTGAGGTTGGAGCCCGTCAAGTCCGCCGAGCCGCCAAGCAGCTCCGGCAAGGCAGGAGCAAGCGCATTGAGCGCTTTCTGGCTGGCCTTACGGGTCGCAATCGTTTCCTGTGCCGTCTGCGCTTCACAAAGCGCATTCATCACTGCTTCTGCCCAGTTTTCTGGCAGCTCCCCATCGAGTCGGCGAGTGAGCTCACGGGAGAGTTCTGGATACGCAGCGCTGTAGCGATCAAAGAGTTCTTGCCAGTCTCCTTCAAGCTGCGCGCCCTGCTCACGGCGATCCCAGGCCTCATAGACCTGAGCGGGAATTTCAAACGGAGCATAGGGCCAGCCGATCTGCGCACGCGTGAGCGCAATTTCTTCGTCACCAAGCGCCTCACCATGGACCTTCGCGGTTCCTTGGCGATTCGGAGAACCCTTGCCAATCGTGGTTTTAGCGATAATGAGCGTGGGCTTATCCGCGCTCTTCTTTGCCTCGGCAATGGCCGCGTCCATCGCATCGATGTCATGACCATCCACGGGACCGATGACGTTCCAGCCATAGGCCTCAAAGCGACCACGGGTATCGTCACCAAACCAGCCCTTCACATCACCGTCAATAGAAATGCCATTGTCGTCGTAGATCGCGATGAGCTTATTGAGCTTCCAGACACCAGCAAGCGAGCAGACCTCGTGGCTGATGCCCTCCATCAAGCAACCATCACCCAAAAACACATAGGTGTGGTGATCAATGATGGGATAGCCCTCGCGGTTAAACTCCGCTGCCAGCATTTTCTCCGCCAAGGCCATGCCCACGCCATTGGCGATACCCTGTCCCAAGGGACCCGTTGTGGTTTCTACCCCTGGTGTAATGTCAACCTCGGGGTGTCCCGGCGTCTTGCTGTGCAGCTGGCGGAAAGCCTTCAGATCATCGATCGACAGATCAAAGCCCGTCAAATGAAGCAGTGCATACTGAAGCATCGAGCCATGGCCGTTGGAGAGGATGAAGCGGTCACGGTTCGTCCACTGCGGATTAAGCGGATTGAAGCGGAGGTGACGGGACCAAAGCGCAACAGCAATGTCGGCCATACCCATCGGCATCCCGGGGTGACCGGACTTGGCTTTTTGGACGGCGTCCATGCTCAGAGCACGGATGGCATTGGCCATCATTTGAGCGGAGACAGAAGAAGTCATGATTCTGATTGACTGGGGTTGTATGAGGAAAATTGAACATCGGCATTCGCCAAGTCTCCTGCGCCCCCCCCTTTTCGGGTTAGCGCGAGCGAAACCCGCGAACGTGCACCCCTCCAGAGCCCCTGAAACATGAGCGGCTCGGGCTACACACAGTGGCGATTCGACAGAGGGCCGGTGCAAGACAGCTAGTGATTTTACCGTATTTGTCCCCCTCTCCCACCATTTTGAGGGCAAAATCTTTGTGCCGCGTGCCAAGCACAAGGCTAAAATTTCCGCTTTAGCCCATGACGCCCTCAACACCCGCCATACTCAAGCTTGGCGCAATCTCTCGGAGCTCTCTAACCATGGCCTGTCCCCGTTTTTTCTCTGACATTGCCACCGAATGCCTTGACGCAGCAGTACTCAACCAGAGGAGCGTTACCCTCTCTGAGCAAAGCGCACACCATGCGGGCAGAGCCCTGCGCCTGAGGACGGGCGAGTCTGTCACGCTCTTTAATGGCTCGGGCGCTGAGTGGCACGGCACCATTACCTTTAGTAAGGACGCAGCGAGTGTGACCCTCACAGAGCGCAGCGCCCCAGAGCGCGAGTCTCCTCTAGCACTGACGCTACTACAGGCGCTCGTAAGCCCCGAGAAAACCGACTGGATCGTGGAAAAAGCAGTAGAGCTCGGGGTGAGCGAATTAATCCTTGTGGCGGCAGAGCGTTCGGTCACCAAACTCACTGCGGAGCGCGCGGAAAAACGCCTTCAAAAGTTGCGCGCACTCATCATTGCTGCCTCTGAGCAGTGCGGCCGCAATACGCTTATGCGTATCCGTTTTGAGCCAAATTTAGAGCGGGCTTTTAAAGAAACGATTGCCGCACTACGCATCGTGCTTGCGCCTGGCGCCGCCCCCTCAGCAAGTGAGAGCGCACCGATGAAGAGTGCGGCCATCGCGGTGGGTCCCGAAGGGGGCTTTAGTGAGGCAGAAATTGCCCTCGCGCTCGAGGCGGGCTGGCTGCCCAAGCTCCTTGGGCCTCGCGTGATGCGTACCGAAACCGCAGGCCTGGCTGCCGCCGTCTGGCTCAATACCCTCTACGGGGACTTTAGCTAAGCGTCTTCCACACAGAGTTGCTCGACTAAGGGCGAAGCCCAGCGGGCGCGCAACAATTGGTAAACACCCCAATTGCAAAGTAGGCTTGGTCCATAGTCATGCAGGAAGTTGGGCAAAAAGCTCGAGTAGGTAAGTGCCCCTTCTGTCAACTCCCCAAGCACCGATATGTGGTGCCGTAAGGCCCGAGTGCACTTCGGCAAGATTCAGAGCGTTGGCCACCCGCCAATACGCCGACTCGCTGGAGAGCGTTTGTGGCAAGCGTAAACGACTCGCTACGCCACCGCCAACGGTCGGGTGCGACATCGAGCGCACCTCGAGCATGGCCTGATTAAAACCTGACGCCTCAACTTGGAAGGTCGCGGTAAAACCAGCACCACCACCCGTGCAGAACGCACCTAAATTATGAGACTCCAACATCTCGCTCGCTTGCTGGAACTCCCACGCTTGCCAAAGACTCGGTGTGTCAGGACTCTCTCTGCCAGTAAGAAGTGCCAACATCGGATCTGCCCCAGCGACCAACACGGAAAGTAATAGTGGCTTTTGCACCGCATCCCACGGGTTATTGTCGACATACCACGGTAGCGTCACAAACACGCGCGGCGTGCCATCGTCGCACAACGTCACGCCACAGCCAACCGCAGCGGTATTGAGCGTACTTAGTGTCTTGAGCGAACAGAGTATGGGCGAGAGCGCTACAGGCAGGCGTCCCTCAAGTTTGATCCACGCCGCCATCCCGTCAAGGAGAGCGAGAGCCCGTCAGGCGGCAAAACTTCAAGATTCCATTCGGTAATGATGGAGCTAACACGAATCGAAAGCCCGCGCTCCGCCTTGCGAACCTCCTTACTCTTGATACTCGCAAAGAGGTCTCTCAACGGCACGCCAAATGGCTCGGGAATCGCCTCTTGTGGCAACCCATCGTTTGGCGTGCTAGTAGCTTCGAGTTCATCGTCGATTGCATCGTCAACCTCATCATCAAGTTCATCGTCGAGCTCCTCCTCTTGGGAGGCTAGACTTTGCGCCCGTGTGAGCGCCTCGACAATCTGCTCACGACGCGCTTGACTCATGAGTTGCTCAAGCTGTTGAGCACTAACGCCCGTCTCTTGAGCCTCTGCCTTTTGCGCTTGAAGTTCCTCTGCTAAGCATTGGAGCGATTCTTGTAGCGCGCTCGCCGAAAAGTGCGCCTCACTTGGCTTAAGATCTGCGCGCCAATGTAGCGCAAGCCCCCTTTGGCGATCGCGGATTTTGAGCACAGAGGACTCAAAAACCCCGATGGGTAGAACTGCGTTTGGGCCGAGCGCGCCGCTTTGGGCACGCAAAGGCAGTAGCCACTCCAGTAGCGCAGGCATCAGGTAAAAAGGCGCACAAACCTCTAGCACATAGGCATGGTAGAGGTCTTGCGATGCCAAACTTGGCGATGCCGCCAAGCCGCTTGCGGCCACAATTGCTTGGCGAGCCTCGGGTTGAGCCGAAGCGCCATCGCTCCCGTGGAGCTCAAACGCACGCCTAACAATCGTCGCGCTTGCAAGTCCTTGAAGTTTCAAATCAGCAAAGGCAGCAAAACGCAACGCAGCATCGACAACGCGCCCAGCGTGAAGCGGCATCATGAGCGTTTGGAAAACGCCGTCCGGAAGCATCACCATCTCTGGCATGCCGGGTAGGGTTGGGAAAAAGATCGCATTCAGATGGCTGGGATTGGAAAGTACCACCTCGTTGAACGCTTGCACAGTCTGCTGCACGAGCGGCGAGAAGCGTTTCACCTCGGGAGCAGCTCCCGCAAGGATTTGCTTTCCGCACCAAGTAAACGCCAGTTGCCAACCCGTCTGCGTGTTCCAGATAAGCTCTAGAACGTGACCTTCGCGCTCGCCACGCCACGTGGCTTGCCAGCCATCCGCTCTCTGGCTAAAACTTTCTCGATCGAGCTGCGCACCAAAGAGTGCTACCGGAAGGTCATCGACACTGTTGACATCTGTCGCCCGAAAGTCCGAGTTCCCGCGCTTGGCGTGCACCCCGACAGTGCCTAGTGGCAAACGAAAGTCTTCTTGCCTCTGCTGCATGATTCTCTCTCCTCGTGTCTTGCTCTACTGAAAATAGCTGCGCTCTCTGGTCTACGGAAAACGCTACGCTGACAAACATTAGTATAGGCGCGCGGCCACTTTTAGGATAGTTTTTTGATCCAGTATAAGCAAAAAAAACGCAAGTTTTTGCGTGCGCGCAAACTCGAGCGGATAGCGAGCAACACCCTAGTGGGTGTGGGAGAAGGATTCGTGGTGACGGGATGGCTGTGGCGGTCGTTATGGGGTTGGGAAAGTAAACCGCCCTTGAGGAAAACGGGAACCAGAAGTCACTTCGTTCTGATTCCCGTTGTTCTAAAAAGAACCGTGAAAGCGTTAGGCGTTGTCACCACCCATTGCAATCACTACCCAATCATCAAATCCCGTTGAGTCAGCCGCCTTCTCAAGCGAAAACGTCGCAGGCGTCATTTGGCGCTGACTGAGTTCAATGGCACTGTCGGCGTTGCCGCTCGCGGCAATGGCCAAGCGATGCCGCTCAGCAAGCACTCGGGCGCTATAACCCTTGTCACTCGAGAGGTTCGCTGCACCGCTGTAGTACTTGAGTGCTTTGCGTACGTTTCCCGTGCGCTGAATCAGTTCATTAAGGATGTCCGTACCAACACTGATGTTGGCATAGGGATCAAACGCCTTATCTTCGCCACCAAAGGCATCATACTTTTCACGGTGCACGCTCGTGACCACTTGCATGAGGCCTTCTGCTCCCGCCGAAGAGCGGGCGCGAGGATTGTAACTAGACTCCGTCGCAATGACGGCCATGATCAGAAGAGGATCGACGTTTTTAGCCTCACCAATTTGGATCGCCATATTCGTGAGTTGGTTCGCTCGGCTGAGCGAAATACGGTAGGACGAACTCACATATTGGGCGACAGACTGCGAGGCGGCTTTCAGACGTTCCGTCATACTTTCGAGCGACTCCAATGGAACTTCGCCATGTGTATCGGACGTCTCAGCCATCATCGAGGGCTGAAGTAAACCCGGCGTATTGTCGGGGTTAGACGGGAAGGAGACCGCATCCACTCGATCGTCTGCCATCCCGAGTACGGGATCAAGACTAACGTCTTGGTATCGCGACGATCCAGTGAGGTGTCCCCATAGCAGCGCGGTACTCACTGTTGCCAGCAGCAAGATTGCAACCGCCATCCAGCCGACATGTCGGGGAGTTGGGGGTTTTATCATTGTTGATTGTTGGCGCTCGTGGGCACAAGATGCGCTCACCAACTTGGGTGCTCACATCGAGAAGAAACGGGGGTACCCATCCCGTTTCTACCGGCAATCCGGTTGCCCTCTGCTATCCATAAAAAATAAACACCCCGCGATCCTAGCAAGACAAAAAGTTTTTTTCAACAACAATTTTGTTCTCCTCAGAAGGAAACTTGCCTAAAAAATGAGCATCTATGTCTCTTAAAAATAACAAATTTGGATAAGCCACCCTTCTCAAACACGCGTGACAGAAGCGTTTCAAAAGCGTTAAGCGCCTGCAACACGACGCCCAGCACCGCACCTTTCGAGACCCAGATGTGAGCAAACAAAACTACGTTTGCTACAATGGGTTAACACTTGGATCCTCATTGAAAGGGGAGGAAAAATGAAACGCAAAAGCATTCATCGCGGAGGAATTCTCTCTGCGGGTTACGATGCTTCCCGGCGCTGGCTTGAGGTCGAATTCGACACGCACCGCTTAATGCGAGTCGAAGGCATCGGCTACGAGATGGCCGAGCGCTTTCTGCACTCCGAGATGCCGGCCCACTATTGGGAAGAAGAGATCGTAGACAACTTCAAAGTAAAGGAAATCTCCGATAAGGAGAGTGCCCTCAAAAACGAAAAAAGTAGCACGAGCGCTGAAGCGCTCAAAAAGCTCTTTGGTGACGCATGAGCCTCGCAAAAGAGGACAGAGCCATAGCGGGCGGATGAAGATCCGCCCTTTTTTGTGGGCAGTGCCCTAGCGGAAGAAAACAGTGGCTAGCCCAAGGAAAATCAAAAAGCCACCCGAGTCCGTAGCAAACGTCAGCAGGACTGAGCCGCCAAGCGCAGGGTCACGGTTGAAGTGCTTGAGCAACAGCGGCACCGCCAACCCTACCACAGCGCCCTGAGCAATATTGAGGAGCATGGCGAGGAACATCACGAGCCCCAACAGCATACCCTGCGGGCTGTCCCAGTAGAGCGCCCACGCGCAAAGCCCTGCAATCGCTCCCCACAGCACGCCATTGATGACCGAAACGGCAATCTCTTTTTTAATCAGGTCGCGCTGGTTGGAATCCGTCACCTGCCCCATCGCAAGCGAGCGTACCAAAAGCGTTAGCGTCTGATTCCCTGAATTGCCCGCCATCCCAGCAACAATCGGCATCAACGCAGCGAGCGCCACCACACGTTCGATGGTACCGTCAAAAGCGGAGATCACACGCGAGGCGAAAAAAGCCGTACAGAGATTGACGCCCAACCAAAGCCAGCGGCTCTTAGCGGTCTGCCATGCCGACGCAAACAAGTCTTGCTCGTCGTCCAAACCCACAGCAGCAAACGCATCTTCGTCGCTTTCCTCTCGGATCACGTCCACGATCTCGTTGACCGTCAATCGTCCCACGAGGCGTCCTGCTTCATCGATGACGGCCGCACTCACCAAGTCATAGCGTTCGAAGGCCTGCGCCGCATCGCTCACATCATCCAACGGATTGAGCGTGAGCATATCCTTCTGCATGATGTCTTTGACGGCAACGACAGGATCGGTAATCAGAATTTTAGAGAGCGCAAGCGCCCCCTTGAGATGCCCCAAACGATCCACGACAAAGACCTGGTCAGTATGGTCAGGGAAGCTATCAAAACGTCGCAAATACCGTAGCACCAACTCAATATTCGTCTCTTCACGAATCGAGACCACCTCGAAGTCCATGCGCGCACCGACGCTGTCTTCTGGGTAGGACATGGCCGCACGCAACTGCGCGCGCTCTTCATGTGAAAGCCCTTCCTGCACCTCGGCCATCACGTCCGGGGGCAGGTCATCCACAAGGTCAGCAATCTCGTCGGTATCCAGCGTTTCGACCGCATCGACCAGCTCATCGCGATCCATCGCGTCGATCAGGGTTTCACGAACGCCGTCGTTAACCTCAACGAGCACCTCGCCGTCGCTGGCGCTCTCAACAAGGTTCCAAACCGCTAGACGTTCGTCGAGCGGCAAGGCTTCGAGCACCCACGCGATATCCGCAGGGTGCAACGAATCAATGACCTCTCGTAGCTCGAGTGCTGCTTCTGGAGAAATGGGGAGCGCTTCGTCGTCTTTATCTGCACGCTCCAGATGCACGTCACGATGACGGGCTTCATCTTGCGCGAGGATCTGCTGAATCCACTCTAGAGCACGGGACGCTTCATCCGAATCGCGGCTCTGATTGTCATCCATGTCTTCGGGTTTTGATTCGTCCATACGACTATCCGACATCCTGGCCTCCACGATTCAAAAGTAGAGCGACCTGCCCGTTCTTTGGCGCAGAGGGGGGCGGCGTCCCTCTTGAAACAAAACGCCTCTGAGTGTGAGGCGCTCGACGCGAAACACTGAATTGTCCCCTATTGTACTGAAATAGCATTCGCTCATGCCGCAACTTGATCTCAGCACAAGAAAAAAACCGCCCCTGCTCGACTAAGGTTGATGCCGTAGAGCACGCAATCTGCGCTTGCTCCTGTGCTAGCATTTTTTGCATTCTCGTTTTTTGCACTATTCATGACGCTCTTTCAACTCCGCCAAAGTCTGCTCCTGCTCATCACCGCCACCATTTGGGGCGCTACCTTCATCGCACAAGCCCTCGGCATGGACAACGTCGGTCCCTTTACGTTTACCACGGGGCGTATGGTCTTTGGGGTGTGCTTTTTACTGCCCATTGTTCTGCTACTAAGGGCACGCCTTAAAAAGCACCATGCGGATGAAGCCGCTCGACGTGCTAGCCCAGAATATCGTCGAGCGCTCCTCTTAGGGTCAGTGCTCTGCGGGATCTGTCTATTCTGTGGCGAATCTTTGCAGCAGTTTGGCCTCTTTAACGACACCGAAGTAGGCAAAGCAGGCTTTATCACCGCGCTTTATATCGTGATCGTGCCGCTGCTCGGGCTTTTTCTAGGAAAGCGACTCACTCCAACGCTCGTGCTCGCGGTGATTCTGTCGGTTTTTGGACTCTGGTACTTGTGTGTGCCCCCAGGCGGCTTTCATGTGGAGTTGGGCGACTCACTCATTGCACTCTGCGCACTCGTTTTCTCCATTCACATTCTGGTGATTTCGCACTTTGTGACCCGTGTCAATGGCATTGAACTCGCCGTCGGGCAGTTCACCACGGGCGCCCTCATCGCTTCGGTCTGCATGAGCCTCTTTGAAGAGCCAAGCCTAGCGGCATTTATCGCGGCACTCCCAGCCATTCTTTGGGCTGGTGTAATGAGTAATGGCATCGCCTACACATTACAGATCGTTGGACAGCGTGGTATGAACGATACGATCGCGAGTTTGATCATGAGCCTAGAGAGTGTCGTGGCCGTCCTTTGCGGATGGCTCATCCTTGATGAAACCCTTTCCTCACGCGAGCTCTTGGGCTGCGTGCTGATGGGCAGTGCCGTAATCCTCGCACAAATCCCATTTTCTACGATCACCGCATTATTCAAGAAGCGTAGCGCCCACTAAAAAGAGCGCCCATCACTCGGTGGACGCTCCTTCTGTAAGCTCGAGAGAGTGCGCTCCAAGAGGAACGCTTTAGGATGGTGTGCCCACAGAACTATTGTTCGCCGTGTTCTCAACGGATTGCTCGCTCTGCTGTGCAGGCTGAGACGCTGCGCCCTCATCCGTGCTGGGCACATCCGTCTCGGCAGGCGTGTTTTCGTCGGGCTCGTCCGAGGTCTCAACACTTTCATCAAGCACGCGTATGAGCGAAGCGTCCATGACGAGCTCTACCAAGTCACACTTGTGAATCTGCAGTAGCACCTTGCGGCCACGGGGCAGATCCTCGGGTAGCCCAGGCAGACGCTGAATAAATGGAAGTCCATCGATACGCAACAGATCGCCCTTGACGACAATCGCCTCAATCTCTTTCAGGCCTTCCTGCATAATCCACCGTAGCGACCAGTACCGATCCATACGGTTTTGGAAATCATTGTAGATGGCGTAACGTTCATCAAAGTCGCTCACCACACCATAGAGCTTGGTGTAGTTGTCAACGGCATAGGGCGAATCTAGGCCAGAAATCGTCGCGATAATCTGGCGCTGATTCACCATATCAACATAGCGACGCAGCGGCGAAGTGCTCCACGCATAGCGCTCCACACCCAACCCATCATGGGGTCCAGGACTCGTGCTCATCCGCACACGCCCCATGCGCTGGGAGCGATAGATCCCCTTCATATGGTGTTCTTCCAGCCAACTGCCCCATGTGCTGTTGGCCAAAATCATCATCTCCGCCACAAGCAGGTCCAGTGGCTCGCCACGACGGCGACCGCGCACATGAATCGTGGCATCTTCCCCTTCGCCCTCGAGCGCAAAGAACCAGTCGACCTTACCCTGAACCTCAGGACGGCCGCGAACCTCTTCACGCGTCTTTAAGAGGCGCTTTGCAAAGCGCCATAGATAGCCGATCTCCTCGGCAAACTCCACATCGAGCGTGCCCGTCGTAATCGCCTCTTCCGTCACCAAGCTATCGAGCCGGTCGTAGCGCAGGTTTCGCTTGACGCTAAGACGCTCCAAACGCGTCTCACTCTTTTCAATGAGCATCGTCGCGTCATCGACGGTCACATACAACGACACGCAAGGCACCACATGCCCTTCATCGAGCGAAAACGCTTGGATCCAGGCCTCGGGCAACATCGTTGTCTTGAGCCCCGGTGCATAAACCGTACTCATACGAGTGCTCGCAACCCTATCGAGCGCATCGTCCATATGAATGCCGTACGCGGGGGCTGCAATGTGAATACCAACGCGCGTCTTTCCGTTTTCCAAGTGCGTCACCGAGGTCGCGTCGTCGATTTCAGTGGTGTCCGAATCATCAATGGAAAACGCCGCTACATCTGCCAAGGGCAACGCGTCCCAGCCCGTCGTTTCGGGCGCAGGTAGCTCCGCGGAGAAACCCCGACCCTTGGGAAAGTTCTGCATGTAAAAGCTCTCAACGTGCCAACGCCAAGGACTTGCAACACCCCCCAAACTCAGCATCAGATTGAGCATGCTCATCCGGGACTCCGCCGCAGCATCCGCGACCGCCTTCCACTCGATGCTGTTTTTGTCGGGACGCACCAAAATCGTCATCACCTGATCTTTGAGCTCAGCAGGGAGTTCCCCTGCCAGCATTCGTTTAACCCAGTCGCGCCGCTGCGCTTCTTGGCGCTCCTTTCGAGCCACGGCCTCAAGCGCCTTTTCAAGAATGTCTGCAGGCGCCTTACGATAAGAGCCACGTTGTTTGCGGTAAAAGTAAACAGGGTTATTGTGAAGCGCAAAGATCATTGCAATCTTTTCAACGATGCCGACATCTTCGCTCCAGTAAGCTTTGGCAAGTGACTCGTAACTAAACTCTTCCTCTGGCGCAACTTCCCAAAGAAACCCAGGATCAAGCTCAGGCACAAGTGCCCCAGCGCGTGCAATGGCCTCCGCGGCCGCTGGGCTTTCAAACGTAAAGAATGCATGCGAGGCCTTGATCTTCGTGCGACGCCCTGTGGGCAACTCAACCTGATAGGCGTTACCCGCCTGCGATAAAACGGTCCCGGCCTTAAAGGAGCCGTCTTCCTCAAAAAACAAATTCATCTCGTCTCTCCGCCACTGAGCAGCACAAACACCTGCTCAGCAGCGCCTGCCACCATTAAAAAGTCGCGGCCATCTCTTTAGAGCTTGGCTCTCGCTTTCGGGGAACACAAGCCTCTAGAGGCGCGCTCGGCAACCGCACACCCCCGGCGCAGCACAGTTGCCGCCTGCGCCTAGAAATCCTTCAAGGATAACATGTTTAGAGGGCCTCTCATTGTGCGTTTCTCTAGCACTCGTCCGCCTCTGTCCCACTTGTCGAATTCAAGAGGAAATCCACCACCAAATCGACCCATTGCGCGAAGCCGCTAATGCGGTGATCCTCATCGGTTAGAAGCACACGCCGGCTCCAGCTCACCGCGTCATAGGTCTGACGCCATGGGAGCACTTCGTCGCGCAGTGAAATCAAACTGAGCGAGCGCGCACCTGCTTTCAGCACAGGCGGCGTAGCGCGCGCGAGCGCTCGAAAGTCCTCTTCAAAGCTCGCCTTCACCTCAAGGACTTGCTCACTGCCCCAGACACGTTGCTCTCCCACAAAGTCGGGAATAAAGCGCCATGGATCCAAACAGGGGTTAAGCAGCACACAGGGCACGCCAAAACGTGCTGCAAAGCGCGTGGCAAAAAAGCCCCCCAAACTCGAGCCCACCACAGCACAGCGCGAGAGCGCAAGACGCTCAGCGATTTCAGCAAGCAGCGCATCCACGCAGCGCGGAGGGTAATTCATGTCGGGGGCGATCAGTTGGACGCTCGGCGCACGCTTTTCAAGCGCCTCACGCAAAATGCGTACCTTTTCACTGCGCGGCGAAGAGAGAAACCCGTGCAGATAGAGCACCGTACTCATTGTGCACTCCCACGGGCATGAAGCGCCGTCAGGAGCTTCGCGTGAATACCACCAAAAGCACCATTACTCATCACGAGCACAACATCACCCGTACGCGCCTCGGCGAGCACGTCAGCAAGCAGCTCCTCAAAGTCATGCGTAGTGGTAACCTTTGCGCCGAGCGGCGCTAAGGCCTGCGCAGGTTCCCACTGCACAGCGTCGGAGGCGTAGCAGAAAACACGGTCAGCGTGCTCGAGCGCCCCCGCCAACCTATCCTTCATCGTGCCGAGCTTCATCGTATTGCTTCGAGGCTCGAGCACCGCTAGGATACGGTGCCCCGCGTACTTTTGACGCACCGCTTCAAGCGTCTCAGCGATGGCCGTCGGATGATGCGCAAAATCGTCGATAACCGTCACTCCAGCCTCCACGCCTCGGACCTCTTGTCGGCGCTTGACACCGCTAAAGGCAGCAAGCGCCTCGAGCCCCTTCTCAATCGAAACGCCAACATCATGCGCGGCAGCCAAGGCTGCGAGCGCATTGAGCGCGTTATAGCGTCCTGGCATCGAGAGGTGTAGCGGCCCATAGACGGTCTTGCCAAAAGCCACCTCGAGCTTATCTGTCAGATGCCAGCCCGAAGCATCATCAAAGCGCTCAAGACGCGACCAGCAACCACGGGCGAGCACCCGCTCAAGGGCAGCAGAGCGCGCGTTAGAAATCACGAGTCCTTTAGCGGGCATCGTGCGCACGAGATGGTGAAATTGCGTTTCAATCGCCGCAAGATCAGCAAAGATGTCCGCATGGTCATACTCAAGGTTATTCAAGATGGCTGTACGCGGGCGATAGTGCACAAACTTGCTGCGCTTATCAAAGAAGGCCGTGTCATACTCGTCAGCCTCGATCACAAAGGAGGTTCCTGGCGCTTTAGCACCCAGCAGGGCACTACGCGGACTCCACTGTGGCACCCCTCCAATCAAATAGCCAGCGTCTAAGCCAGCGTGGCGCAAAATCCACGCGAGCATCGATGTCGTGGTCGTCTTACCGTGCGTACCAGCCACCGCAAGGACATGCCGTCCCAAGAGCACATGCTCGGAGAGCCACGCAGGCCCCGAGGTGTAAGCGAGTCCTCGATTGAGAATTTCTTCTAGTAGAGGATTCCCACGTGAGATCGCGTTGCCAATCACAAAAACGTCGGGCGAAAAGGTTTCGATCTGACTAGGATCCCACCCTTCAACGAGCGCAATTCCCGCCGCTTCCAGCGCGGTACTCATCGGCGGATAGACCTTGGCGTCACAGCCCGTGACGTGATGCCCCGCCTCTTTGGCTAGCTGCGCGACGCCACCCATAAAGGTGCCGCAGATCCCGACAATATGAATGTGCATGAGGTATGACTCCGTTTTCTCGACTGCTCTCAGTTGACCGAAGGCCTATCAGCGTGCGGCATCAAGCGCGCTTTCTCGCATCAGGCTCTAGCAGAAGCATTGTAGCGCGAGCCGTAGTGTGGCCATTTATGAGAGGCTCCTCCCATGCGCAAGAACTCCTCTGCACCGCGTGAGCTACACACATCATCCGCATACCAAATTGTGGCTTCAACCGCGAAATTGCAAGATTTCATTCAAAAAAAACCCTGATTTTCGCGCTATGATTAGCCCCTCATAACCCGCGCGAAAGCTTGTTCGCAAGTAGTGAGCCGCCGTGGCAAGGCTGCCTTGGCGTGTCGCTTTCACCTCAAAAACCCCTTTACTTTTCGGTAAAAATTGGTGAGAATTGCGATGAGATAAGCGCAGGTTGCATAAATTTGATGAATTTTGCTTCGGCCCATGAGGTGCCGAACCGCAACCTTGCCATACCACGGCCTCTGCCGCATGGCGGCGCTACCATTCTTGAAGCGCTCTGCCCGTGTGCCGTCGGCACGCTAGCGCAGTGATGAGGGGCAACGTCGAACAAGTCCGCCACCGCTGTCCACACTGGCCGCGGCAGGCTGAAAGATACAGAACTCAATGAAAAAGGCATCAGCATCATGGACCTCAGAAAACTCAAGACACTGATCGATCTCGTCGCAGAAAGCGGCGTCTCCGAGCTGGAGATCACCGAAGGTGAAGACCGCGTCCGCATTGTCAAGCATGCCGGTGTTGCTACGCAGCCCGCTAGCGTGCAACAAGTCGTATTGCCCGCGGAGGCGCCCGCAACACTGAGCGCACCTGCGCCTATGCAAAGCGCCGCAACCCCTGCAGCGCAAGCACCTGCCCCCGCAACGGCTCCCGCAGCCAAAAACGGGAAGCCTCTGCCTTCCCCCATGGTGGGCACCTTCTATCGCTCCCCGTCGCCTGGCGCCGACCCCTTTGTGCAAGTAGGCGACCACATTAAGAAGGGACAGGTCGTCTGCATCATCGAAGCGATGAAGCTGCTTAACGAAGTGGAAGCCGAAGAGGACGGTGTCATTGCAGAAATTTGTGTGGACAACGGCCAGCCCGTGGAATACGGTCAGCCGCTTTTCATCCTCGAATAACGGGCGGATAAAAGCCTATGTTCGGAAAAATTCTCATTGCCAATCGCGGTGAAATTGCCCTTCGCATACAGCGAGCCTGCCGCGAGATGGGCATCAAGACCGTCGCCGTGCACTCCACGGCCGACGCTGAAGCCAAGTACGTGCGACTTGCTGACGAGAGCGTCTGTATTGGACCGGCGCCCTCTGCACAGTCCTATCTCAATATTCCTGCCATTATTTCCGCCGCTGAAGTCACTGACGCGGAAGCGATTCACCCTGGCTACGGTTTTCTCTCGGAGAATGCCGACTTCGCCGAACGCGTCGAACGTTCAGGCTTTACGTTTATCGGGCCACGTGCCGAAACGATCCGTCTCATGGGTGACAAAGTAAGCGCCAAGCGAGCGATGCGTGAAGCCGGCGTACCTTGTGTGCCTGGCTCGGATGGTGCGCTCCCAGATGATCCTGCCGAAATCTTTCGTATCGCGCGCCAAATCGGCTACCCCGTAATCATCAAGGCCAGTGGCGGCGGTGGCGGACGAGGCATGCGTGTGGTGCGCACGGAAGCTGCGCTCTTGACGTCGGTCACCACCACGCGCGAAGAGGCTCGTGTCGCTTTTGGTAACCCCACGGTCTACATGGAAAAGTTCCTCGAGAATCCCCGCCATATAGAAATTCAGGTGCTCTCAGACAACTTCCAAAATGCCGTCTACTTGGGCGAGCGCGACTGCTCCATGCAGCGCCGCAACCAAAAGGTGATGGAAGAGGCACCTGCATACGGTATCTCCCCGCGCCTCATCGCCAAGCTGGGTAAGAGTTGCGTGGAGGCCTGCCGCAGAATTGGCTATCGTGGCGCTGGCACTTTCGAATTCCTCTACGAAAATGGCGAGTTCTACTTCATCGAGATGAACACGCGTGTGCAGGTCGAACACCCTGTTACGGAACTCGTCACCGGCGTCGATATTGTGCGCGAACAGATCCGCATTGCCGCGGGCGAACGTCTTCAACTCAAGCAGCGCGACATTGTCATGCGCGGCCACGCGATCGAGTGCCGTATCAATGCCGAAGACCCCTTCACGTTTGTGCCCTCCCCTGGGCGCATTACAGAGTGGCATCTGCCAGGCGGCCCAGGCATTCGCATCGACTCACATGTCTTCGCTGGCTACACCGTCCCACCCTACTACGACAGCATGATCGGTAAGATCATTGCTCATGGTGACACGCGTGAACAAGCCATTGCCAGAATGCGCATCGCGCTCTCAGAGCTCGCCGTCGAAGGGATTAAGACCAACGCGGCGCTACATCGGGAGTTGCTCCTTGATGAGCGCTTCTGCCAAGGCGGCACAAGTATCCACTATCTAGAAGAAAAATTGCGCAACAAGCCCAACTCTGCGTCATAATTAAGCGCATACTGAAAGAAGCCAGATCCTCAGCGGTCTGGCTTCTTCAACTTATTCAACTCGCTTCCCCGGTACACGATGAGACAAATCAAACTGACTGCTGATGAACGAAACGCAGAAACGCTAGCCGACATGCTCATGGACGCTGGCGCGCTCTCTGCGGCCATTGAAGACGCCGATGCCGAAAGCCTCGATGAACGTCCGCTCTATGGGGAGCCAGGTATGGAGCCAGAAAACTGCGCTTGGCCTCGCTCTATCGTCTCCGTGCTCTGTGAAGATGACTTCGATATCGAGCTTCATCTCGCTGTGGCCTCACGCTCTCTCTCGATCAAAGAGCCCATCGAAATCATCGAAAATACCCCGCTTGAAAATCAAGATTGGGTACGCATCACACAAGCGAATTTTCAGCCGATGAAAATCAGCCGTCGTCTCTGGATCGTGCCCACTTGGCACGAACTGCCGGACGAAAACGCCATCAACTTGCGCATGGATCCAGGGGTAGCCTTCGGAACGGGCTCTCACCCGACCACGCACCTCTGTCTAGAGTGGCTCGATGAGCACGTCAAAGCCGACGATTCCATCCTCGACTATGGTTGCGGCACAGGCATTCTCGCCATTGCGGCAAAATTACTCGGTGCTGGTGCGACGCTCGGCACTGATATCGACCCGCAGGCGGTGGAGGCTAGTGAAGCCAACGCTACGATGAATGGCGTCGATGCGCTTTTTGTGCTTCCCGAAGACATGCCCGACGGGCGCTTTGATATTGTCGTCGCGAACATTCTCATGGGTCCGCTCAAGCAGCTCGCCCCGCTCTTGCTCGGGCGCGTTAACGAACATGGCTCGCTTGTGCTCTCTGGTATTCTCCCGCACCAAGTCGATGACATCATCGCAACCTATCGTGAGATCGATCCCACGCTCCAACTCTCCCTCTATAAGCAGGAGGATGAGTGGGTGTGTCTAGCTGGGAAACGCGCTTGAGCCAAACCAGAGAGGAATCCTTCACAAATGGCGAAAATCTTCCGCTGTCCTGCCTGCGGCGCACTTTGGAAAGTTGGCAACGATTTCTCCGGCTCTCGTCTGCAGTGCTCTGAATGTCACACCGTTTTCTCCTCGGACAAAGCAGAAATGCTTGAGGTCGATGACGAACGCCTTGCGGCTCGTCTCGCCGCGTTGCGTCCTGCCCCTGCGGCCCCACGCGAACCGGAGCTGCGCACAGAGGAGACCTTTAGCTCGATTGCTGATGAGCTCTCCGCCTTTGAGAGTCGCACGGGAGGCGTCTACATTCCGCCCAAGCATCGCAGCGCCTTTGGCTGGGTGGCACCCCTGATCGGCTTCGTTGCCTTTGTTGCGCTCGCCACAGAAGCCGCTCTCTGGGCTCACTCATATGTGCTCGCACAGTTCCCCGTGCTCACCCCGGTCTATGAAAAAGTTTGCCGCCGCCTGCCTTGTCCCGGCTTTGCATGGCAGGATGCGCATGCCATCAAAGTGACGGCGACGCTCGCTGCCGATATGGTCAACCCGCATCAGGTGGTGGTCTCCTTGGGACTTACCAACCAGAGCCAATATGCACAACGCTTGCCCTCATTGGAGTTGCGCTTCTTAGATGCCGCAGGCGATACCCTTGCGCAAAAGCTCCTCGATCCAGGTAGCTACGGCTTGGCCGCTGACACCGTGCTCAAGCCTGCACAGAAAGCAATGGTCACACTCACCCCTGAGACAAGCTTTCCCATTGCTCCAAGTGCCGTACGCGTCACACCGATGGGAGAGCTTCGCTAAGTTCTGTACCTCAGCCAACAACAACCGTCAACGGGAGAGTCTCACATGGCCGTTTTGATTTCTGGCTCCATAGCGTTTGATACCGTGTTCGAACATGCCGGACGCTTTAGTGATGCGATTCTCCCTGACGCCATCCCCTCGCTCAACCTCACCTTTCAGGCCCAAGCGATGCGTCGCAGCATTGGCGGTTGTGCGGGCAACATTGCCTACGCCCTACGACAGCTTGGCGGCACGCCGCTTATTTGGACCGCCGTCGGCGGCGACGCCGCCCCTCTGCTTGAGCATCTCAAGCGTCACGACATCGACACCTCCGAGATCGTCGTGATTCAGGAAACATACAGTGCGCAAGCAGTCATCACGACCGATGCCAATGGCTGTCAGCTCACAACGTTCTTTTCGGGCGCCATGCAGTATGCGGACCGCATCGCTTTTCCCAAAGAGCGAACTATTGAACTCGCGATTCTCGCGCCCACCACCGAAAAGCCTTTATTGGCGCATGCCAAAGCGCTACGCTCTCGAGCAATCCCATATCTACTCGATACAGGGCAAACCACCCCGCTCTTTTCAGGGGAACAGCTCTTGATGCTCGCGGAGCATGCTGCTGGCGTGTGTTACTCCGACTACGAACAAGAGCTTTATCGAGAGAAAACTGGACTTGATGCTGCAGCGCTCTCAGCGCGTACAGGTGCTGTTTTCTGCACGCATGGCGCAGAAGGCTCGACGGTGTGGATTGCGGGCGAACCACACCCCGTCCACGCTGTCCCCACGATGGCGGTGGATCCTGTGGGCGCGGGAGACGCCTACCGAGGTGGTTTACTCTTTGCACTCGCGCGCGGCCTTAACCCACTTATTGCCGCTCGGGTCGGAAGTCTCATTGCTGCACAAAAAGTCGCGGCCGCAGGACCCACCTACCGCTATAGCCTTGAAGCCATGCTGCACGACTATCAGTGCGTCTACAAAGAGGCACCGCCCGAAACGCTCACTCAAGAGCCCCGCTCAAACTGATGAGGTAGCCTGATGAATGACGCGCTCTACGCTTGGTTACAAGCACACAGCTACCTCGTACTCATTGCCGCAGGCGCTCTGGTCTTGGTTGGAGCAATTTTTGACTGGAAATGGATCACGCGCATCACCAGCCCGAGCACGCTCGCGGGACTTCGCGCTTGGATAGAGGGGCTTTACGGTGAGCGCGCGCGTTTTGCCTTTGAGCGCTTCCTGATGGGAGGCGTGGGCATCTTACTCATACTGCTCGGTATCGCCTACGCAGCGCTTGACGCCTAAGTGGCGTAGCACTGCGCAAGCAAGCACGCTCAACTGCGCGCGTAGCCCGCGTCTCTGAGACCTCAGTGGCGGCTAAAACAACGACTGAGCCGCCACGCGCTACGGGATAAATGCTCGCTCATGCACGCATAGCGCTTAGAACAGCACGCTTGCCATCGAAAAGGGCATGACCAACCCTTGGAGTAAGTTAGCGACAAAAAAGAGAAGGACAGGAGAAAAATCAAAACGCCCAATCGTCAGCGGCAGACGTCGCAGGGGGCGCAGTAGTGGATCGAGTAGCGTGCCAAGCGCGTAGGTCATGGGCGACTGAGGATTGAGCCAGCTCATGAGTACCCAAAGAAACGCCAACCAACCCACGAGTTCAAGCGCCCACCGCACCAGCATGGCTACGGGCGCTACCACGAGCGCTAGCGCCGTCACGTGCCCATGCGAGAAGAGCACATGCGCAGCAACCGTCAGAATCGCACAAAGAAAAGCACAGAAGAGGCTCGCCACATCCACGGGGCCTTGGGGACGCAAGAACTTTGAAAGTGGCTCAATCAACCAGTCGCTCGCGCGACGCGTCACCATCACAACGGGGTGGCGCGGCGAAAAAGCCCAGACGTAAAGCCAGGCTCTCAGTAGCAAAATCAGGCCGAAGATCGAGCCTGCCGACACAAGCAGGAAATCCAGCAACTTCATCAACATAAGTTAGAGCGATCCTTTGAAAAAACACGTGACATGCTCAGATTATACGGGGCGCACGACATAGACACCCACTGCACGCCAAAGCGGCGCGTGCTAGATTCAACTCTCGTGCGCTGCGGCTCTAGCAAGGTGCTGCGGTGTGGTAACCACGCGAATGTCTCCTAGGCGGCGTGCCCAGGCGCGCACCAGCGACCAATCAAAAAAGGGGCCAGGATCCTGCTTGCGCGAGGGCGCGATGAATTCATGCCCTGTAATAGCCTCAATCGGATAGGTTTTCGCAAGTGCGGCTAGAAGCTGAGAAAGCGCTCGGTACTGCGCGCGAGCAAAGGCTCGCTCACCCGTGCCTTCAAGCTCAATGCCCACGGAAAAATCGTTACAGTTTTCATAGCCTTCGAAGCTTGAGACCCCAGCGTGCCAAGCTCGCATCGCAGGGTCCACATACTGATGCACTTGCCCATTGCGCCGCACAAAGAAGTGAGCGCTTACCCGCAAGCCACGCAGGGCTTTGAGTCGTTCATCCTTGGTCTCAACGAGCTCACCCGCAAAAAGCGCATCAACCGCATCGCCCCCAAACTCGCCCGCAGGTAGCGAAATGTAGTGCAGCACTACGAGCCACGGTAAGCGTGGCGCGAGGGCAGCATAGCACCAGCCGCCCTCACGACGCTCAGGTCGAGGCTCTTGATGCGGGGTTGGGTACTGCAGCGCGGCGCTGTAGCGCCCATTTTGGAAAATTGGACGAATTCGGGGCATTGCAACCGACTGAAAACAGAATAGCACGCGCTCAGAAGCGAGCAGGTTGGGAAAAATGGGGGCGCCCGAGCGCCCCTACTTCTTTAAGAGCGCTCTGCGCGCTCGGCACACACCTCCGAGCAATACACATGCCCGTTGCGATGTACAGCCTCCGACTTCGGAAAGTAGATACCGCACTGTTCGCACTCAAGCGTACTCATCTCAAGCTCCTGCTCAGGATGAATGCCTTGTCGCTCCTCCATTCGGCGAAGACGCGCTTCGGTGCGCCGATGGTAGGCCTTCTGACGCCGCTGTATGGTCCAAGCAATCCAAATGAGTAGCGCAAGCAGTACGAAAAATAGCAGACGTCCCATAGACGGCCTCCGAAATTCTTATCAGACGCTGCGCAGTAACTCATGCGTAAGCGAGTAGCCAAAGTATGCAATGCAAAACAGCACCACGCCAACCCAGAACCACGTGAGTGCGGTCTTCGCGCGCCAACCAGCAAAATAGCGACCGAGTAGCAAAATGCCAAAGATGAACCAACTAATCCACGTGAGCACCGTCTTGTGATCAAGATGCAACCACGTGTTATAGGCCTCATGCGTCGCAAGCGAACCCAAAACGATCGTCGCCGTAATGCACACAAAGCCCACTGCAACAATCCTAAAGAAGATGCGCTCCATGACCACTAACCCAGGCATGGAGTCAAGAAAGTCCATCTTCGCATCGTCCTCACGGGGCTCCTTAAGGCGACGATTTTGAGCACCAATCACCATGGCTTGTACGACCGCGACAAACATGAAGGCATAGCCTGCAATCGCGAAAAAGAGGTGCCAGCGAAAGATCGGCGTCCACTCGGTCGCTACGATTTCATTCCCAGGAAAGAGCAACGGCATGAGCGTGCCCAAGCCAGCCAAGCAAAGCACGATACCAAACTGCCCATGCAGCCGATGAATCCACGTCTCGATCAGCAAAATGATCACAGCAAAAAAGCAGGTCTCAGCCACGGCATAGCCGAAACCAAAATGCACCGCATCGGGATGAAACATTTCCCCATGCAGTGCGAGCGCCTGTAGCACAAGCCCAATGAGAATGGGCCAGCGCAACAGACTTGAGGCCTTCCCTTCGCGGCCTTTCATGGCACTGATAATGGCCAAACCCGAGGCGATATAGAGGACGGCGGCCGCAAGGGCACAGATCGTTAGAGCAGTTACGGTCATAGAAAACTCTTCACTCATCCAAGAGAGGCACCACACACAGGCGCAAAATGCGTTTGGCGCTGGCACAACACCTAAAGTATAACGCCCGAAACGGGTGAAAACGAAGGAAATCGCCGTATGAGCCTTAGTGCAAAAGCTTGCCGCAACCGATAAAATTAAAGTTTCTGCATTGAGCGCATTAACCCGCCTGCTGCCAGCCGCACCGAACCTGCGCCTCTGGCGCAATCGGAGCTCGTGCGATGCCCCCTTGTGTCTTGCAAGGGGCGTTGCTTGCGCTTTATGCATAGCGCGACAGAATACAACAGTAGAAGGTGCGTGCCCCTAGGCCTTCCAGTGCCAGGTGCAGCCCGCCCTCCCTACCCTACAGAAAGAAAGAAGGAAACTCTTCCCATGCTCGATTCGTTAAGTCAGCGTCTCTCCAAAATCGTGAAGACCATTCGCGGTCAGGCACGCCTTACCGAGGAAAACACTCGGGACATGCTGCGTGAAATCCGCATGGCTCTGCTCGAAGCGGATGTGGCGCTTCCCGTGGTCCGTGAGGTGCTTGCTCGCATCAAAGAAAAGGCGATGGGTGAAGAAGTCATCGGTAACCTCAACCCCGGACAAGCATTGGTAGGGGTGGTTCAACGGGAGCTCACGGCCATCATCGGCGGCGACCTGACACCCGAGGAGCGCGAACTCAATTTCCGTGTGCAACCGCCTGCGGTCATTCTGCTCGCTGGTCTACAGGGCTCGGGTAAAACCACGAGCGCGGGTAAGCTCGCCAAATTTATTACCGAAAACCTCAAGAAAAAGGTACTCACCGTCTCGGCGGACGTTTATCGCCCTGCCGCTATCGATCAGCTCAAAGCGGTCACTGCGCAAACAACGGCCGAGTGGTTCCCGAGCTCACCTGAGCAAAAGCCACTTGACATTGCTGCGGCCGCCCTTGATCACGCCCGCCGCAAGTTCTTCGATGTGCTCATCGTCGACACGGCTGGCCGTTTGGCCATCGATGAGGCCATGATGGCTGAAGTGGCAGAGCTCAACCACTTTCTTAAGCCAGCGGAAACGCTCTTTGTCATCGACGCCATGCTCGGTCAGGATGCCGTCAACACCGCCCGCACCTTTAATGAGCGCCTGCCGCTCACGGGCATCATTCTCACCAAGACCGACGGCGACAGCCGCGGCGGTGCCGCCCTCTCCGTACGACACGTCACTGGTAAGCCCATCAAGTTTGTGGGCTCTGGAGAAAAACTCACGGGCTTTGATGCGTTTGACCCTGAGGCTATGGCCTCACGCATTCTCGGCATGGGCGACATCGTTGGCTTGGTCAAGGATGTGCAGAAGTCCATCGATATGGCGGCAGCAGAAAACCTTGCCGAAAAGCTCAAAAAGGGCAATCGCTTCGACTTGAACGACTTCCGCGCCCAGCTCGCCCAAGTGAGCAATGTCGACAGTTTTTCCTCAATCATGGAAAAACTCCCCGCGCAGTTCCAAGGGCTTGCTGACAAAGTCAACGATGATGCAGCCCGTAAAACCCTGCGCCGCTCGCTCGGCATTATCGATGCGATGACGCCGCTAGAGCGCCGTAAACCCGAACTCATCAAGGCTAGTCGTAAAAAACGCATCGCCGCGGGCGCAGGTGTGCCCGTGCATGAAGTCAATAAGCTTCTGACGCAATTTGAGCAGAGTGAAACGCTACTCAAAAAGATGAAGAGCGGAGGACTTGCCAAACTCATGCGTGGCCTCGGTGGCTTGGGGCGTGGCGGCTTCCCTGGCATGGGCGGAGGCTTTCCTGGGTTCGGCGGTTAATCAGGCAGCGCATGCGTATTCTCGGACTTGACCCAGGGCTCAATCATACGGGCTGGGGTCTGATCGAAAGCCAGCAAAACCACTTCGAACATATTGCAAGCGGTGTGCTACACGTGCCAGAAGGGGAGCTTGCTGAGCGACTCGGGCACATCGTGCGCTATTTGCGCGATGTCATCGAGACCCATGCCCCAGAGATCGTCTGCGTGGAAAAAGTGTTTGTCAACATCAATCCACAAAGTACCCTGCGGCTCAGTCAAGCACGCGCCGCGGCACTCATTGCAGCTGACCTCGCTTCGCTCAAGGTCTACGAATACACCCCAAGCGAAATTAAACAGGCCGTCACGGGCACGGGTAAAGCCGACAAGCTCATGATTCAAAAGATGGTTGCCATGTTGCTGCAGCGCGATACCGCGCTTCAAGCGGACGAAGCCGATGCGCTAGCTTGTGCGCTCTGTGGCGCTAACCGTATCATCATGCAAGCTTTTGAAGAGCAGGGTGGAACAAATCGAACCTATGCCATGGCACGCCATGGACGTAGCAACAAAGGGGCTCGACGTGCCTGGGAGGCGCTCGTGCTCGAAAAAGGGAAAAAGAAATGATTGGTCGTCTAGCTGGAACGCTTTTAGAGAAAACACCACCACGCGTGTTGCTCGACGTTGCGGGCGTTGGCTACGAAGTCGATGTACCGATGTCAACCTTCTGCAATCTCCCCGTTGAGGGGGAGCGCATCGTGCTCCTGACGCATATGGTTGTGCGCGAAGATGCGCAACTTCTCTACGGCTTTAGTACCGAGGCTGAACGCACTGCCTTTCGCGCGCTACTTCGAGTCTCGGGCATTGGACCGCGCATTGCGCTTGCGCTCCTCTCGGGGATGGCCGCAAGCGACCTGGCTGCCGCCATTGAGTCGGGTGACAGTGCTCGCCTCACCCATATTCCTGGCATCGGGAAAAAGACGGCTGAGCGCCTTGTGCTCGAACTCAAAGGCAAGCTCGGCGCGGTAGGCGCTGCTGCGCTCGCACCCGTTGGCAGTGTTGCCAATGACATCTTAGGGGCGCTCGTTGCACTTGGCTACTCCGAGCGTGAAGCCCAAGCCGCCGTGAAGACGCTTGAGCCTGGCGTGAGCGTCTCCGAAGGCATTCGCCTTGCCCTACGAACGCTCTCCAAATAAGGGAGGCCCTACGTCATGGATACCGACAGCCGAATCGTCAATGCCCGCGCGGCTAGCCCCAACGAAGAAAATGTTGACCGCGCCCTGCGCCCCGAGTCCCTCACGGACTATGTTGGGCAAGAGGACATTCGCGAACAACTACACATCTTCATTGAAGCGGCAAAGCGCCGTGGCGAGCCACTCGACCACCTCTTGCTTTTTGGCCCCCCTGGGCTCGGCAAGACCACGCTAGCGCACATCGTTGCACACGAAATGGGCGTCAATCTGCGTCAAAGTTCTGGCCCAGTGCTTGAGCGCCCTGGCGACCTCGCAGCCATCCTTACCAACCTTGAGCGCAATGACATTCTCTTTATTGACGAGATTCATCGCCTCTCTCCCGTGGTCGAGGAAATCCTTTACCCCGCGCTAGAGGACTATCAGATTGACATCATCATTGGTGAGGGTCCCGCGGCACGCTCGATCAAAATCGATCTACCGCCCTTTACGCTCATTGGAGCTACGACCCGCGCAGGTTCTCTGACCAATCCGCTTCGCGCACGTTTTGGTATCGTCAGCCAACTGCAGTTCTACACCCCTGAGGAACTCTGTCGCATTGTGACGCGCTCTGCGCGGCTACTCAATGTGGACATGCAACCCGAAGGTGCGATGGAAATTGCTCGTCGCAGCCGTGGCACCCCTCGTGTTGCCAACCGGCTTCTCAGGCGCGTGCGCGACTATGCCGAAGTCAAGCACAACGGCACAGTCAGTGCAGAAATTGCCGCCGACGCGCTCAAAATGCTACAAGTTGACCCCCAAGGACTCGACTTGATTGACTGCCGATTCCTGCTCACGATTATTGAAAAGTTTAGTGGCGGCCCCGTAGGTATTGACAATTTGGCGAGCGCCATTGGTGAAGATCGCGATACGCTCGAAGATGTGGTTGAGCCGTACCTTATCCAGCAGGGTCTAGTGCAGCGCACTCCTCGTGGTCGCATGGCAACAGCGCGCGCTTGGCAGCATTTTGGGAAGTTGCCACCGACGCCCACTGCGCCCGACCTCTTTCAGAGCTATTGACGCAAATGCACCCACCTTAATCCGCGGCAAAAAAAGCACGCGATCCTTGCGCTCAGGCGCGTACTACTGGCGCTAGAATTCCTGCTCTCTCTTGCGACGACGAGCAGAGGTTTCTGCGATAGGGTTGCAACCTGAAACATAACGCATCAAGCGCAAACAAGAGCTCTTCTATACTAAAGGGATGCTTTTTTCCTATACTCTCTGTTGACAAACATGCCAGCACTCTCTTTTCCAATACAGGTCTACTGGGAAGATACGGACGCCGGTGGTATCGTCTATCACGCAAACTACATCCGCTACATGGAACGTGCGCGAAGCGACTGGCTACGGCAAATTGGCTTTTCCCAAAATGAAGAGCGCACCCGTGAGGGCGGAGTTCTCTTTGTGGTCGCTGCCATTGAAATCAAGTACCTCAAAAGTGCCGTACTCGACGACTCCCTGGTGGTTCGTACGGAAATCGAGCGACTCGGCCGTGCCTCGATCAATTTCCTGCAAGAGGTTTGGCGCGGCGACGAACGACTTGTGAGCGGCAAAGTGCGTGTCGGCGTACTCGATGCGCAGACCCGTCAGCCTGTGCCTCTGCCCGCGCCGTTGCACGACAAGATTCTCTCTAGCCTTGCTGCGTAAGCCAGGCTGGAGTTTCATGACAAAGCCATCAATCATCTATTTTCTTAACAATCATGCCTACCGCAGATTTATCCATTCTGTCTCTGATCGCTAACGCCAGTCTCGTGGTGAAGTGCGTGCTTGCTGTACTACTGAGTCTCTCTGTAGCCAGCTGGACAGTGATCTTCAGAAAGTACTTCTTCGTCTCGCGCGCCACCCGCATGGTCGACGAGTTTGAAGACCGCTTCTGGCGCGGCGTTGAGCTCACTCAGCTCATGGACAGCGCCCGACGCAACCAAGAATCCAGTGGCATCGAAGAGCGTATCTTCGCTGCTGGCATGACCGAGTTCCTCAAGCAGAACCGTCAAGACCCGCACGCCCTAAACAGCGTCTCACGAGCCATGAAAGCTGTCTACACCCGTGAGATGGATCGCCTTGAAGCGGGCTTGCCGCTGCTGGCCTCGATTGGCTCCACCGCCCCTTACATTGGTCTGTTTGGCACGGTCTGGGGCATTATGAACGCGTTTACGGGATTGGCCACGCTCGATAACGTGAGCCTTGCCGTGGTTGCGCCTGGTATTGCTGAAGCGCTAGTCGCTACGGCAATCGGCCTTTTTGCCGCGATCCCTGCGGTGGCTGCCTACAACTACTACAACAATCGCATTCTGCGCCTTGCCAACCGCGTGGATGGCTTTAGCGAAGAATTCCTCAACATCCTGCATCGTCAGCAATCGAGGGGGTAATCATGTCGCTGCGTGATGGCTCCAAGCGTCGGGGTCTAATGGCCGAAATGAACGTCGTGCCGTACATTGACGTCATGCTAGTGCTCGTGATCATCTTGATGGTGAGCGCGCCTTTCGTCAACCCGTCGCTCGTCAATCTCCCCTCGGTCAATAAGGCGAGTAAAGCCCCCGAGACGGTCATTGAGGTAGTGGTCTACCCCGATGGTCACATGTCGGTGAAAAAGGGAAAAAATCTCGTCCCAGTTGACATGGCTGGACTCGTGCCAAGCGTCAAAAATGCCATTGGTGATAAAACGGATGTCCCAGTGGTCGTTGCTGCCGACAAGGAAGTGCGCTACGAGGCCGTGATCAATGTTCTCAAGACGCTTCAAAGTGCGGACATTCCTCGAGTGGGCCTGTCGTTGCGTGTGGAACGTAGCGCAGCCGCCCGCTGATCGATACCATGAGCGAAACGAACGAAATCAGGACAAACCGTGAGAACGAGCAGCGCGAGCTCAAACAGTCGCTAGCGCTCTCGGCAGCTGTTCACGTACTGCTTTTCATCGGGCTCTTTACAGTTTTTAACTGGAGCACCCAGTCAGAAACGGTCTATGCTGAACTTTGGGCACCCGAGGATATCTCCTCGGGTAATGACCCAAGCGGCGTCGCAAAGAAGTACCCCGATGAAGAGCCCGATCCGCAAGCGCGCCCCGATCAAGAGGCTCAGCAGGCCCAAGAAGCAGCACGCGCTAAGGCGGAGGCTGAACTTGCACGCCAGCAAGCGCAGCGTGAAGCTGCCCGCCAAGAGGCGATTGCGCAGGCAGAAGCCGCACGTCAGAAGGCAGAGGAACAGGCACGCGCTGAAGAGGCGCGTCGCGCCCAGGAAGCCAAGCTCGCCGCGGAAAAAGCGGAAGCCGAGCGCTTAGAGAAAGCGCGCCAAGACGCCATCGCCGCAGAGCAGCAAAAAAAGCAAGAGCGTAAGCGCCAAGAAGCTGAGCGTCTAGCGCAAGAGAAACTTGCCGCTGAAAAGAAAAAAGCTGAAGAGGCTCGTCGTGCCGAAGAAGCACGCGCCGCAAAGCTTGCAGAAGAAAAGCGCCTAGCCGAACAGAAGAAAGCCGAAGAAGCGAAAAAGGAAGCAGAACGTAAAGCCGCTGAAGCAGCCAAGATTGCTGCGGAAAAACAGGCTGAAGAAGATCGAAAGGCACGTGAGCGCATCCGCGCTGCCATGCGTCAGCAGGAGCTTGCTCGCATCAACGGCGCCAAGCAAGATCCCAATGGCACGCGTAGTGGCACAACACGTGGTGACAAGAACAACGTTCGCCAAAACCTCACAGGCAGTGCCTTTGCTGGCTACCAAGCACGTGTGGCGGCTTGCATTCGCCCGAATATCAATATCGATGTCTCGCCCACGGTGCGCCGCGGCCAATTTGTGGCGGAATACACGGTGCAGCTACTACCGAACGGCGAGCGTACGGGGATGCCTCGACAACTCAAGAGCTCTGGTTGGGCCGCTTACGACCGTGCGGTCGAAGGCGCCATTCTCAAGTGCCAGCCTTTCCCCAAACCAGACCCTGGCTACGATGTACCACGTGAGCTGAAACTGACGTTCGACCCCGTGGACGATAAACGCAACTGAGTCCCCCGCACACCCAAACGCCCTCGTTATCACGATAACGAGGGCGTTTGTATCTGTTGCAACGCGGTGAGTGCGGGAAGCACCCAATCCTACACGTCGCACGCAGCCCCACCTCTAGGGCTAGGGCGAGGCCGCGTCAGTGGCGCTTAGCGAGAGAGCTTTGAGAGCAGCGCTTGCACGGCCGTCTCTGCCGGAATCATTTCCTTGGCATCCATATTGCGGCGGCAAACATATTCAACCTCACCATTGGCAAGACCGCGATCTCCGATCACGATGCGGTGCGGCACACCGATGAGTTCCCAGTCCGCGAACATAACGCCAGGGCGCAGGTCACGGTCATCCAGGATCACATCCACACCCGCCGCCTTGAGTGCCTCATAGAGACGATCACTCTCAGCACGCACAGCTTCACTCTTGGCGTAGTTCATCGGGCAAATCACCACTTCAAAAGGCGCAATGCTATCGGGCCACATGATGCCGCGCTCGTCATGGCACTGCTCAATCGCAGCACCCACCAAACGCGTCACCCCGATGCCATAGCAACCCATCTCGAGGACCTGCGGCTTACCGTTTTCATCCAGATACGTCGCATTAAGCGCCTTAGAGTACTTGGTCCCAAGGTAGAAGACATGGCCGACTTCGATGCCTCGCTGCATCTTAAGTACACCTTTGCCATCGGGCGAACGATCGCCCTCGACCACATTACGCAGATCCGCCGTCTTAGGTTCAGGAAGATCGCGTCCCCAGTTCACTCCCGTCAAGTGGAAGCCCTCTTCATTGGCACCGCAGACAAAGTCGCTCATGTTGGCAGCGGTCAAGTCCGCATACACCACCACGTCCTCTTTGGGCGCGACCGGTCCGATGTAGCCAGGCTTGCTACCAAAGGCGCGCACGATTTCTTCGTCGGTGGCAAAGCGGAAGCCCTCTTTGAGTTCAGGTAAGTGCCCAGCCTTGACCTCGTTGAGCTCATGATCGGCACGCAACATAATGATCACAATTTTCGCGGGCAACGGGTTACCGGCTTCGTCAACACGATCTGCGGCCAAAATCACACTCTTCATGGAGCGCTCAAGCGGCAGGCCCAAGTGCGCCGTGACAGCTTCACACTTTTCCATCCCAGGCGTAGGCACCTTTTGCATGGTCTCGGTGGGCGTAGCACGCTCGGCGATCAACGAAAACGCTTCAGCCAATTCAATATTGGCCGCGTAGTCCGAGTCCGGGCAATAGGCGATGACGTCTTCACCCACATCGGCAATCACTTGGAACTCGTGCGAACGACTTCCGCCAATGGCACCCGTATCAGCACGCACCGCGCGGAACATCAATCCGAGACGCGAAAAGATGCGTTGATAGGCCGCATACATTTTGTCGTAGGACTGGCTCGCACCGGCTTCATCACGGTCAAACGAATACGCATCCTTCATCGTGAATTCACGACCACGCATCACGCCAAAGCGAGGACGACGTTCGTCACGGAACTTCGTCTGGATATGGTAGAAATTCACGGGAAGCTGACGCCAGCTCTTAATTTCCTGACGGGCGATATCGGTGACCACTTCTTCGGAGGTCGGTTGAATCACAAAGTCACGGTTGTGACGATCCTTGAAGCGCAACAGCTCATCACCGTACTTGGCCCAACGACCAGATTCCTGCCACAGTTCTGCGGGCTGCACGATCGGCATCAGCAGTTCGATAGCACCGGCATTATCCATTTCCTCGCGGATAATCCGCTCGATCTTACGAATGGTCCTAAGGCCAATCGGCATGTAGTTGTAAACGCCGGCAGCCAACTTCTTGATCATACCCGCACGAATTGAAAGCTTCATGCTGGTAATGTCGGCGTCGGCAGGCGCTTCTTTGAGCGTTGAAATAAAGTAGGAACGGGCTCGCATAACGGTAGCTCTTGCTCTTATGGAGAAAAGAATGGAAACGGCCTTCCGACAATACGGAAGGCCTTGTTGATAGAGGTTCGGGACATTGTACTAGATGTCACCGCGCCGAGTCCTCACGAAAGACCACCATATTGTCACGGTGAATCATTTCTGGCTGCTCCATGTAACCCAAGCGCGCCTTGATTTCATCAGTGTGCGCCCGCCGTAAGCGAAGGGCATCCGTGCTCGAGTAGTTGACTAGGCCACGGGCCACGGGCGTGCCATCCTCACGAATACAGGTTACGACCTCGCCACGCACGAAGTCGCCGCGAACGTCGATCACCCCAACAGGCAAAAGCGACGATTGATGGCGCTCAAGCGCATCCGCAGCCCCTGTATCGAGCACCAAATAACCCGTGCTACGCAGATGATCTGCGATCCACTGTTTACGCGCATGCAACACCGAGCTTGACGGCATGAGATGCGTCCCAATATGCTCGCCTTCAGCCAATCGCACAAGCACGTCATTCTCACGGCCACTCGCGATGATGGTACCCGCGCCAGAGCGAGCAGCGCGTTTAGCCGCAAGGATCTTTGTGATCATGCCCCCCTTAGAGAGGGAGCTTGCCGCGCCGCCTGCCATTCGCTCAAGCGCTGGATCCCCCGCTTGCGCCACCGCGACAAACTCGGCGTCTGGGTTTTTGCGTGGGTCGGCAGTATAAAGCCCCTTCTGATCGGTCAAGATAACGAGAACGTCGGCTTCCACCAAATTCGTAACCAGAGCACCGAGCGTATCGTTGTCGCCCACCTTAATTTCGTTGGTAACCACCGTGTCATTTTCGTTGATCACAGGAACGATCCCGAGTCGTAGCAATTCACGGATGGTCATACGGGCATTGAGGTACTGCTCACGATCGGTGAGGTTCTGGTGCGTCAAAAGGACCTGAGCCGTGCCAATACCATGCTCGCGAAAGTGCGTTTCATAGGCCTGAACCAGCCCCATCTGCCCAACGGCTGCGGCAGCTTGCAACTCATAGACCTGCTCGGGGCGGCTCGCCCACCCAAGGCGCAATACGCCCTCAGCAATGGCACCTGAACTTACTAGGATTACTTCCTTGCCCATCTTCTGCAACGCCGCGATTTGCGTCGCCCAGCGCTCAATGGCTGCGATATCCAATCCTCGGCCGTCATTGGTCACAAGCGCACTGCCCACCTTGACGACGACCCGTTTTGCTTCTTTGAGCATCTCTGCTGCTCCTCTACTATCGGGGAAATCCTGAAAACAAAACCGCCCGAAACCCAAGAGAGCTCCGAGCGGCTTGCTCTCTACACATTA
Source organism: uncultured Sutterella sp. (assembly GCA_902463725.1). Lineage (GTDB taxonomy): Bacteria > Pseudomonadota > Gammaproteobacteria > Burkholderiales > Burkholderiaceae_F > Sutterella. Next base: position 213,892 of record CABQGK010000002.1, read on the forward strand.
ACGTTGAGTGTAGAGAATTTCCGAGGCACTGTGTGACTTAAGCACGCATCACGAAATTCACCACAAAGCAAAGCGCGATGATATACATGAAGGGCGTGACTTCACGCCACTTACCAGTGAGCAGGTGCAGTAGCGCATAGCTGATAAAGCCAAAGCCAAAACCCGTGGCAATGTTGAACGTAAAGGGCATCACCACAATCGTGAGGAATGCGGGAATGGCCACTTCGAGCTTATCAAAGCGAATGTTCACCACTTCCTGCATCATGAGTGCGCCGACGATCACAAGCACAGGGCTCGTAGCGTAGCTCGGCACGATCCCCACGAGCGGAATGAAAAAGAGCGCAGCCACAAAGCAGAGCGCGGTCACCACCGCGGTCAACCCCGTACGACCACCCGCGGCAACGCCCGCAGCGCTTTCTAGATACGAGGTCGCAGTGGTCGTACCCACCACAGCAGAGAACATCGTCCCGACCGAGTCCGTGATAAAGGCCTTATCGAGATTGCGAATCTCACCATCGGGCTGCATGTAGCCACACTTACGCGCCAAACCAATCAGCACACCCATGTTGTCGAACAAATCCACCATGGTGAGCGTAAAGATAATGCTGATGAGCCCATGAGAGAGCGCGCTACGCAGATCCATCTGCATGAAGGTCCCAGTGATATCGGGGAGCGTGAACGACACCCAGCTACCCTGCGGCAGTTGCGTGACACCGCACGCCACCCCAAGAATCGTGGTGACGATGATGCCGAGCAACATGGCTGCACGGAACTTCAAAATCATGAGCGTGCTCGTAAAGAAGAACCCAAAGATAAAGAGCAACACTTCGGGCTTGGTGATGTTTCCTAGCGTCACGAAGGTGCTCGGGTCTTTGACGACGATACCGCCGTTCTTGAGCCCGATGAGCGCGATAAAGCTACCAATACCCACCACGATAGCAAGCTTCAGATCGAGCGGAACTGCGTTCACAATGTACTGACGAATACGCGTGACGGTGAGCAAGAAAAAGACGATGCCAGAAATAAACACCGCCCCGAGCCCTGCCTGCCAGGTGTAACCCGCGGGGCCGCAAACGTAGTACGCAAAAAAGGCCGTAATCCCGAGCCCTGGTGCCACACCCACTGGGTAACGAGCCCAAAGTCCCATGAGCAATGTAATCGCAATCGTCACGAGGATCGTTGCGCCCACCACGCTATCCTTCGGCATCCCGCCATCGGCGAGCATCCCAGGAACCACGAAAATCAAATAGGCCATGGCCATAAAGGTCGTGATGCCTGCGAACACCTCTTGGGAAACTGTGGTGCCGTTGTCCTTCAACTTGAAGTAAGTCTCCAGCATAGACATAGAAATACCCTAAAAAAAGAAAAAGTCAAAGAGGAAAGTAAAAAAGGAAGCCCCCAGGGTGTTGGGGAGCTTCCTCAGGAATTCTTTTTTATTCGATGGGGCTGAAGCGTTCATCGTCAGCGAATGCAAGTTCGCTACGACGATCTTCATCAACTTTTTGTGCTAGCGCGTTGATGAGCGCCTCACAGCCTTCACGGGTCGCAGCCGAGATCACAAAAAGCGGTTCACCATCGTGCTCAAGCTCTGCGCGATAACGTGCCACCAGAGCCTCTCGATCCGCTTCATCCACAAGGTCAATCTTGTTGATCACGATCCAACGAGGCTTGGCCGCAAGCGCAGGATCATACTTTTGCAGCTCCGTCACTAGGGCTCGCGCCTGCGCAATTGGATCGGCCTCTTCATCAAAGGGAGCCGCATCGATCACATGCAGGAGAATCTTCGTACGAGACAAGTGCCGCAAAAAGAGATGCCCCAGCCCAGCGCCTTCTGCTGCGCCCTCAATAAGGCCAGGCACATCCGCAAGGACAAAGCTCTGTTCCGGCCCCACACGCACCACACCAAGATGCGGGTGTAGTGTCGTAAAGGGATAGTCGGCAATCTTAGGACGGGCATTCGAGACCGCGGTAATGAACGTGCTCTTGCCTGCGTTCGGCATGCCGAGCAATCCCACGTCTGCCAGCACCTGCAACTCCAACTCAAGCGAGCGGTATTCGCCAGGCTCGCCTGGGGTGGCCTGCTTGGGCGCCCTGTTAATTGAGCTCTTAAAGTGCAGATTTCCCAGACCACCTTTGCCGCCAGCGGCCAGCAACGCACGCGCGCCGTGGACATTCAGGTCAGCAATCACCTCACCCGTGTCTGTGTCACGAATCAAGGTGCCCACAGGCATACGCAATTCAATGTCCGCACCGCCCGCGCCATAGCAGTCTGCGCCGCGACCGTTTTCACCATTGGGCGCAAAGAACTTACGGGTATAGCGGTAGTCCACGAGCGTATTGATATTGCGGTCTGCCACAGCATAGACGCTGCCGCCTCTGCCGCCATCACCGCCGTCGGGGCCGCCCTTAGGGATGAACTTCTCACGACGGAAACTCGCCGCGCCATTACCCCCCTTGCCACCCTGGACTTCAATCTTTGCTTCGTCTACGAACTTCACAAGCGTACCTTTCGTCTAGGAAAAGAGTTGAATTTGTGCACACAATAGCAGAGTTCCCGCAACGCTTCGTCAAAAAAGCGGGAATGCTTTTTGCTTTGCACTAACAAGAGAAGAGCCCAGTGGCATTTCCAACTGGGCTCTTCGCGGAAAAGTCTCTGGGGGAGGGTATTTCCGCCGCCCCCTTGACCACCACCAAAATTAGGCGGCGATCGGTTCGACCTTCACATACTGGCGGTTGAGCGCGCCTTTGACTTCGAACTTCACAACGCCGTCAACGAGAGCGAAGAGCGTGTAGTCCTTGCCCATGCCGACATTGTCGCCAGCATGGAACTTCGTGCCACGCTGACGAACGATGATGCCACCAGCGTTAACAGCGGCATTACCGAAAACCTTCACACCGAGGCGCTTGGCCTTGGAATCACGACCGTTGCGGGTAGAGCCGCCACCTTTTTTATGTGCCATTTGAGTATCTCTATATAAAAGTCGGTTAACGAATTAAGCCGCGATCGCGTCGATCTTGAGCTCGGTGTAGTTCTGGCGATGGCCGCCGGACTTCATGGAGTGCTTACGGCGACGGAACTTGAAAATGCGGACCTTTTCGCCACGGCCGTGGGAAAGAACGGTGGCCGTTACGGTAGCGCCAGCGAGAGTGGGGTTACCAACTTTCAGACCCTGATCATCGCTGATGGCCAGGACTTCGGTGAGCGTGACCTGAGCGCCGGCTTCAGCATCGAGGGTTTCAACCTTGAGCTTGTCGCCAACGGAAACGCGGTACTGCTTACCGCCAGTTTTGATAATAGCGTACATGTATAGATACCTCGCCCGTTTTGTTTGACGTCAGAACTCACTCTGCCGCCAGCAAAACCTTTTTGTAATAGCGGATGAGCCTGTCTGAGGACGACCCTCAAGTCAACACCATGCTCATCACGCGTGTGCGTGGAAAAGTCGAAATTATGCTGATTTTCTGGCCTTAAGTCAAGCGTTGTGCCCGCTTTTTTTAGTACACGAGCGCAAAGCGCGACCGCCCCCTAGACACACGTCGCGCAGGGGCCGTGAACCTGCGCTCATCGCCCATAGAGAGATGGCGCACCTCGGGTCTTCCCCTCCATCGGAGAGAAGAGAAGTTAGGAGCGAGTTCGGTATACTGTGGGCACAAGAAAACCGCTTTTCAGAGTGTGTGCGTATGTCAGAAAACACAACTATCCAAGACCCCAAGGTGTTAGCCCAACAGTTGCTCGCACCGATTGCCGAAGATATGCATGCGGTCAACGAAATTATCGCCGCTGAGCTCGCGAGCGACGTACCCCGCATGAAGGAAATCAGTAGCTACATCGTGAGCGCAGGCGGCAAGCGCATGCGTCCAGCACTACTGATGCTCATTGCCCGTGCGCTCGGCTACGAGGGTGAACTGCACCGCTATCTCGGTGCCACCATCGAACTGCTACATACCGCAACACTCATGCATGATGATGTGGTCGACGAGAGTGCACTGCGTCGCGGCCGTCCCACCGCTAACAGCCGTTGGGGCAATAGCGTTGCGGTGCTCGTCGGAGACTTTCTCTACACGCGTAGCTTTCAGATGATGATACGTGCAGGGAATCTCAAGGTAATGCAAGCACTCTCTGACGCCGCCAATCGACTCTCCGAAGGCGAGGTGATTCAGATGGCCAATGCCCACGACCCCGAGGTTGATGAGACGCGCTATTTTCAAGTCATTGAACGTAAAACCGCCTGCCTTTTTGAGGCGGCGGCGCGCATGGCCGCAGCCATTGCCGATGCCTCCCCCGAAGCGCTTGACGCGGTCTGTACCTACGCGCTAGCGCTAGGCAACGCCTTTCAGATTGCCGACGATATGCTCGACTATCAGGGGGTAACTGCAGACATTGGGAAAAACTTGGGCGCCGATCTGCGCGAAGGCAAAGTGACGTTACCGCTACTTTATGCGCGGCAGCACTGCTCAGCCGAAGCCCGTGCACGCATCGATGCGGCCATTCGTGAGGGCGATGGGGATTTTGAGGAAATCTCCCGCATCATCACCGAGAGTGATGCGCTCGAGCGCTGCCACGCCCGTGCAGCACAAGAGCTCGCGCGTGGTGAGCGGGCGCTCTCCATTCTCCCCGATACCCCCTACCGTGCATCACTCGTGGGGCTACTCGCTTATACGGTGCAGCGTCATAGCTAGTGCATCACGCTAGGGCTCATTGAGAGTGCGGTCGCATCAGGGCGCCGCACCTCTCGACAGCCTCCACGCACCCCAAAAAGATTTTTTGAGCATCTCACACAAACAGGGAAAAGTCTGATATACTCCTTTTCCTCAAATGATTCTCTCACGAGAACGGGGTGTAGCTCAGCCTGGTAGAGTACTACGTTCGGGACGTAGGAGTCGGAGGTTCGAATCCTCTCACCCCGACCAGATTTTTCAGAAAAGGGTAACCTCACGCGGGTTGCCCTTTTTGTTTTTCGGCATTGCGCGGACGGTTCGCTTCCACCACACGGAAGCGACGGCATAGATCAACGGCAAAACGTGCTCGCGCGATCACCGAGCCCACGCCAATAGGACACCGCCCACGGCAGCATACAGCGCTGTCGGTATTGTTACGAGGAGAGCACCATGTCGAGCAAAGTCATTGGCCTCACCGGAGGGATTGCCTCTGGCAAAACGACCGCTAGCGCCTACTTTCAGGATTTAGGCATCCCCGTCATCGATGCCGATGTCATCGCTCACGAACTCACTGCGCCTGGCGCGCTCGGCAGCATCGCGGTGGCAGCCGACTTTGGCGCCGACTACCTCGATAGCACGGGTGCCATGGATCGCGTGAAAATGCGCCATTTGGTATTCTCCAACCCCGATGCTAAAGCGCGCCTCGAAGCCATTCTGCATCCGATGATCCGTAACCGCGCCGAGGACGCGATCTCGGCAGCGAAGCGCCACGCTAAGTTGGTCATCTTCGACTGTGCGCTACTATTAGAAAAACCGCTTTGGCGAACGCTTGTCGATGAGGTGCTTGTTATCGATGCCGATGAAGAGGTCCGCATTGAACGTCTTGCTAAACGAAATGGTTTTTCGCACGACGAAGCGGCTCGCATCATCGCAGCGCAACTCCCGCGCGACGCGCTACTCGCGGCAGCCGACACAGTCGTCACCAACAACACGGGACCCGAAGAATTCCTCCTAAAACTTGCTAGTGTTTACAAAGTCTGGCAGCAGAGAATCGGCATCTGATACCCGCTCGGCGCCCGAGCGTGCTATCTTCAAAAAGAGTCATTGATTTTTTGATGCTTTTGGGCGCACAATGTCTGCAAGTCAGATTTCGCTGTTCGCACAAGAGTGTGCAACAACCCTCGCGCGAGCCAAGGCCCGTCACTCACCTTAGCTTCTGAGAAGAAAAGTCCTAGTCATGCCCACGTCCGATCACCTGCTTTACGAATTTCCGTGTAATGAGAAAATTCGCACATACCTGCGTCTTGAGCTCCTCTTCAAGCGCTATCACTGGTTTTGTGAGCAGGATAGCCCCATCGCGCATCAAACCGCGATTTCTGCGCTTTTTGATCTGCTCGATGCTACGGCTCGTAGTGATCTTAAAAATGAACTCATTCAAGAGCTCGAGCGTCAACGTCAGCGCATGATGCAACTGCTCGGCAACCCGAAGGTTGATCAAGAGCTCCTCTCTAGCACGCTTGAGGAAGTGGCACAGGCCATTGGTACCGTCGCTGAAACGGTGGGGCGCACTGGACAAAGTATTCGCGAAAGTCAGTGGCTTCAGCTCATTCGGACGCGGCAAAATATTGCGGGTGGCACCTGTGAATTCGATTTGCCTCAGTTCCATCACTGGCTCAACAAACCGACTCAAGCGCGACGCGCTGAACTCGAAAGCTATGTGACGCCCCTGATGCCTATTCGCGATGCCTCAGCGCTTTTGTTACGCTTTTTGCGCTCCTCTACAGCGACCAAAGACTATGTCGCGGTCAAAGGGACGTTGCAGTTCCCAATGACTAACCGACAAATGCCAGCGCTCGCGCAAATCTGGGTGCCGAGCACAGCAAACGCGATTCCTGAGGTGAGCGCGAACAAATACATGCTATGGATTCGCTTTACGCGGCCAGATGCGACCCATAAACTTCACGCTATTCGTAACGAAAATATTCCTTTCAAAATGGAAATCTGCACGCTTCAATAAAGCGTCAAGCAACGTTTGTCACCATGCTTACAGTCAAATGTCCGACCTGCGGCACGCAGGTCCCCTACACCAAAGAGAATCCTTGGCGGCCGTTTTGCTCCCAGCGCTGCCGCCTTATCGATCTTGGCGAATGGGCAAGCGGCAACTACCGCATCGAGGGAGAGCCAGGAAGCGCTGCACGCTTGGCTCCCGAAGAACTTGAGGCACTCGCGCTAGAAGCGCTAACCAAGCGCACCGAATCGAGCGCACACTGAGCCCGCTCAGCATCAAAAAGGCCGCAAACAAGATGCCATGCTTGCGGCCTTCGTTTTCCTAGCAACCTCCGATTAAGGTTTGACGCCATGCGCGCCTTTGTCCTGCCAAAGGCGCAGGTCGGCAGCCGGCACACCTTCCACATACACGGGCAGGCGCGGCTCACCTTTATTGAGCGTCACCTCGAAGTGTTCCGGGCGCACGATCACGTAGTCATAGCCCATGGCGACGGCCTTGAGCACATCGTTGGTTGTCTCTGCACGAGCCCCCACAAATCGGCGCGAACGATCGCGCACAATCTGCGCATGAAGAGCGTTACGCGAAAGGGTCAGTCGATCGATGTCGTCTTCCCAAACTTCAGGAAGGTCTACGCGGTTGAGGATCGGTTCATCAACAGGTAAAAGCAGCCCAGGTAGACGTTCAGTAGGTGCATAAAAGCCGAACTGTTGCCCCTCTTTACTCTTGGGCGTACCGATAAAGTCGTGTGAGCGCCAGAAATGCAAACGCACGTGAGCATGCTCGTAGCGATGCTCCATCACAAACCACGGGAAAGAATCTGCTAGTGAAATGTCAAGCTCCTCTTTGAGCTCACGAGCAAGCGCTTCATGGATCGTTTCGCCCTGCTCGAGCTTTCCACCAGGAAACTCCCAATACCCCGCATAGGGCTTGCCGGCTGGGCGCGAGCCCAGCAAAACGCGGCCATCCTCACGAATGAGGACCCCGACCGCCACATCAACAATTTTCTCCTCGCTCACGACAAACTCCCTTTACGCGATGCTGAAACACGGATTGCGGTGCATCGAACGCTCATGCAGAGCGCGCCCCCGCAATGAGCTATTCTAACGCAGGTGAGTCCGTGCGCCCGCTCTAGAGGCCGACTCGCCCCAATAGGACGCTGCCTAAAGCCAAAAGCGCATGCGCTCTCCGCCGCGCAGAAGACGCCACGTGAGCGTCTCACCCGCAAGTGCACGTTGCCAAAGAGCGGCTTGCGTCTCTGCACTCGGCCGCACTCCCGCCGCTGCGAGCGTCTCCCCCTCAAGTAGAAGCACCATATCTTCCTGCCCGAGCGTTTCAATCCCCGAGCGCGCCGCCGCTCGACGCCATCGCGGCAGAAAAGTCGCAAATGTCAGTGTCCCATCTGCGCAACACGTGCGCGCATTACGCAACGCTGATCCCATCGCCGCGCCAAGCGCTTGGCATTCCTGCACGCTTTGCGCTCCTTCAATCTCAACAGTGATCGTAGGAAGCGCGGCACGAAACGAGCGCTCAAGCACTCCATTCATCACCGTAGAGAGCGCGCCTGAGAGTAGCGCCACGAGTTCACTTTCATCGAGCGCCACATCAAGCGTGCGAGTGCCTGTCGAAAGGAGCACGAAGCTGTCGGCGACGGTATCGAGACCACGCGCAGCTAGGGCGGCAAAGAAACTCGGGGCAAATCGTGCAACGAGCTTATTGAGCACCGTCTGTGTCACGCCAAGCTCCGTTATGAGCACCAAGTGCCGAGAGCTATCTTCGGCTAACGTACCCGCTCGTAGCGCGGCAACCTGAAAGCGCCCAGCAGAGGTCACAAACGGCGAGCTGAAAAGTGTCACAGCCTCTGTGAGCTCCGCTTGCTCTGGTGAAAGCACTGGACTGAGCGCAACAAACGCGCGCTTTGCTGCATCCATATAGGGCGCGGTAGAAACGAGCGTACCTTCTGCGCCAAATAACATCGACAGCACCGCGCTCGGCGCCAAGTTCAGCATCGACGGTACGCGTTGCGAGACTTGTAACGCAATGCCGCTTGAGAGCGCGCCAAGCCCCGTTGCACTGCCCGCAGGTAGCAGTACGAGCGCGCTCGGCATAAAAGGCGCCGCAAAACGCTCCACCAACGTGCTCGCCTGTCCATCGGACAAGGCGCCCCCTCGCACACGAGCCGCCATCAACGTACCACGCTCAAGCGTAAGCACCACCGCCCCCAGCTCAGGATCCACCCCTATCTTGCAACCACTAACACACGAGGTATGCATCTGTTCGCTCATGTTGCGACTCCTTATAACAAGGAATACCACCAAAAAGAAACCCGCCGCAGTCCCGTCAAATCGTGGGAGAGGGCGGGTTGCTACGCACGGCGTACTTAGAGCTTGCCGTGGCAGTCCTTGTAGCGTAAGCCTGAACCACAGGGGCAAGGATCGTTGCGACCGCAGTGCTTAAAGGCTTCTGGGTCTACGGCGTTCCCCGCCGCTGTACCTGCCGCCGCCAAAGCACTATTGCCAGCGCTCACCTGAGCTGGTTCACTTTGTGCGTCTTCTTGCGCAGGCGTCTCTTCAGTAAAGCGAATTTCCAAGCGCATCATGTACATGACAACGCTTTCGCGAATCTGGTCAAGGAGCGCCTCAAACATCGAAAACGCTTCACGCTTGTATTCCTGCTTCGGCTGCTTCTGAGCATAGCCACGCAGGTAGATCCCTTGACGCAACGCGTCCAATGCGGAAATGTGCTGACGCCAAAGCTGATCGAGCATACCAATCAACACCGCTCGAGCAAGATTGTTGAAGGTCTCCGCCCCAACCAACGCTTCTTTGCTCTGGTAAATCTCGTTCACACGATCAATGAGCGTCTTGAGTAGATCTTCATCGGTGATGTCATCACGCTCATCGAGCATCTTCTGGAAGTCGATATCGATGCCAAAATTACCCGTGAGCTGGCTACGTAGGCCATTGAGGTCCCACTGCTCTTCAACGGTCTCTGCGGGCACATAGCTACGGAAGAGATCCGTGAAGTAGCCTTCGCGCAGGTTACCCACAAGCGCGGCGACATCGTTGGTCTCGAGAATGTCATTACGCAAACCGTAAATCTCGTGACGCTGGTCGTTCTGAACGTCATCAAACTCAAGCAACTGCTTACGGATGTCGTAATTGCGACCTTCGACCTTACGTTGCGCACTCTCAATCATGCGGGTGAGCATCTTGGACTCAATCGCCACCCCTTCCTCGAGCTTGAGGCGATCAGCAATGGCACGCATGCGTTCGCCGCCAAAAATTCGTAGCAACTGATCTTCCATCGAGAGATAGAAGCAGGAACTGCCTGGGTCACCTTGACGACCCGCACGACCACGCAACTGGTTGTCGATACGGCGAGACTCATGACGTTCACTACCAATGATGCGCAACCCGCCCGCTTTGAGCACAATGTCATGCTGGACTTGCCAATCGGCCGTCGCCGCGGCAATCTTAACGTCACGTTCTTGGGCGGTGAGAGAGTCGTCCGCGCGGATTTGATCAATAATCTTAGAGAGTCCACCACCGAGCACAATGTCGGTACCGCGGCCGGCCATGTTCGTGGCGATCGTCACCATCCCAGGGCGCCCTGCTTCCAGAATGATCTGTGCTTCGCGTTCATGCTGCTTGGCATTCAGCACATTGTGTTCAATACCTTCAGCGGTGAGCATCTTCGAGAGAAGTTCGGAATTTTCAATACTCGTCGTTCCGAGTAGAACTGGCTGCTGTCGCGCATGACAAGCCTTGACGTCCTCGATGATGGCGCGATACTTTTCGCCCACAGTACGGAAGACCTTATCCTGCTCGTCAATACGGATCATCTTGCGGTGCGTCGGGATGACCACCGTTTCCAAGCCATAAATATCTTGGAATTCGTAGGCTTCCGTATCCGCCGTACCCGTCATGCCCGCGAGCTTTTCGTACATGCGGAAATAATTCTGGAACGTAATCGAGGCAAGCGTCTGGTTTTCCTTTTGAATTTCCACACCTTCCTTGGCCTCAACCGCTTGATGCAAACCCTCACTCCAACGACGCCCCGGCATTAGGCGCCCCGTGAATTCGTCAACAATCACCACCTCGCCGTTTTGCACAACATAGTGCTGGTCGCGCTTAAAGAGCGTGTGCGCACGAAGCGACGCATTCAAGTGATGCATCAAAATGATGTTAGCAGGCGAGTAGAGCGTATCACCCTCCTTGATGAGGCCACGTGCCGTGAGAATTTGCTCGAGATGTTCGTGCCCAGCCTCAGAGAGGTAAACCTGATGCGCCTTTTCGTCGACCCAGTAGTCGCCCTCACCTTTTTCTTCGGTTTGGCGAATCAGCTGACTCGGAATATCGTTGATGACGCGGTAGAGATCAGTGTTATCGTCCGAAGCGCCCGAAATAATGAGCGGTGTACGCGCTTCGTCAATCAAAATGGAGTCCACTTCGTCGACGATGGCGTAGTAAAGCGGGCGCTGCACACGGTCCTCAACACTCTGCACCATGTTGTCGCGCAGATAGTCAAAGCCGTATTCATTGTTTGTACCGTAGGTAATGTCTGCCGCATACGCAGCGCGTTTGACTTCCTGAGACTGCCCAGAAAGGATTTTGCCCACGCTCAAGCCGAGCCAGTTATAGAGTCGCCCCATCCAATCCGCGTCACGACTTGCCAGATAGTCGTTAACGGTCACCACGTGCACGCCCTTGCCAGCTAGAGCGTTCAAATACACGGCGAGCGTGGCCATCAGCGTCTTACCTTCACCGGTGCGCATTTCAGCAATCTTGCCGTCATTGAGCACCATAGCACCAATGAGCTGGACGTCGAAGTGACGCATGCCCATAACGCGGGAGCTAGCCTCGCGCACCACAGCGAATGCCTCGGGCAGCAGCTGATCGGTGGTCTCGCCCTTAGCAATGCGCTCGCGGAACTCCGCCGTCTTCGCCTTGAGCTGCTCATCGGTGAGCGCCTTCATGGCAGGCTCGAGTTTGTTGATTGCCTCGCACTGGCGACGGTACTGCTTGATCAGGCGGTCATTGCGACTGCCGAAGATTTTGGTAAGGATTTCGTCAAACATTCTGATTTCTTTCTGGCTAATGTCATTTTCCGCACGGCAGCCGTCCAAATACGGCACAGTTTGAACGAGGGCGCACCGCGCAAATAATTCTAGGATTATCGCACATCAGCCGCATCCATGAGCCACCACGACATGGACGTTTCCTCGCCTTACAATTGGGACTATCAAGATGCGCTCTACCCGAGAGAGCACTCGTTTTTTTACATGGAAGTTTCGCCCGCTATGCCCGACGTTTTTCAGGAGAAGTTGCGCCGCCCAGAGCTTGCGACAGCCCGCTTTGCTCGCCGTCTGCCGTCTCTGATGGAGCAGCTCGCACTCGCTAAGCGAGCGGGGGCGGTACTGGCCCCTGTACTCAAGCAATTCCATATCGCCACCAACTTTCGTGATCCGAGCAACTGCCGCATCGATGAGGCAAGGCTAATTCTGATTGTCGACTCGGCCTCACAAGAAAATCGCATCCGTCAACTTAAGCCTCGACTACTCAAACTACTTGCTGAGAGTCGCCTAGAAATTGCTGATATTGATGTGCACGTGCGCCCCGCAACCAATACCCCCCTGCCTGTCGATGAATTAGCTGCCCCCAGCGAGCCTCCGAGGCCACGTTCCGCGCTTGGCTCAGAAAGCCTTGCTCGCGTGCTCACCGACATTAAGGATGATCGCCTCCGAGAAACCCTTGCAAGGCTCTCCGCCACCCTGGCGCCCTCACCCGAGACTCTTAAGAGTCACCTTGAGCATGCCATCGGCGAAAGTACGATGCGTATTGCTGAAGAAAATCTAGCGCTTGCCGCAGAACGCGAGGAACTGCTGAGAGAGCGGGAGGCGCTTACTCCTGAGTCAGGGCTCACACTTGAGCGTAAGACGATTCCTACAGCGGTCACGGCGCGACTCGCCGCGTTACGCTCACAGATCGAGCAACGTCTTGAGGAGATCGAACGCCAGTGCAACGCCAATAACACCGCGCTCGGTGAACTGCAAAGTGTAGACCGCTGGCTCGAGAGCGACCCGCCACGCGCCGCAGCACTCCTTGCTACACACCTAGCACAGCGGCAAGCTTGGCGAAACGCAGCACCCGCGCCCGAACCCAGCCCCGCAGCCACCGTTTCTGGAGCTGTGGCAGTTAGCGCACTCGCCGAACAAACCGAGGACTGGCGTCTGAGACGCTCGCTTGTACGGCTCGCTGGTGCCATCTCGCCTCGAGAGGACGACTATGAAAGCGTGCTCAAAGACAATATTCGCTCAGAAATGAGTACCCTCGAAGCGCGTGCTGAAGCGGGCAATCGTAAGGCGCAACAACGCCTCGCACAGCTCAGCGCAGCGCTCGCAGAGCTCGCGCTTGGTACGACGGACGCGCATAGCCTTGCGCAAGCACTCTACGCGGGTAAAGAGTAAAGTCCGCAAGGCACGTAGCTCTGCGCGCAAACGTGGCGCACTCGCGAACCATCGAACATCACACACTGTGGCTCGAGAGCGTAAACGTAGCCCACTCCTCTTAGGGCGCTCGAGCCCCCACGCGTAGCCCATCCTCATCGGTAGCCTGACGCCAAAAATCGACTGGGCAGTCCTCCGCACGCTCAAACGTGACCCACTCCCAAGCGTTGGGTTCCGCAAGGAGCGCACGTAGCAGTTGGTTGTTTAACCCATGCCCGCTCTTATGCGCTCGGTAGTGTGCAAGCAACGGATGCCCGAGCACATAGAGGTCGCCCATCGCGTCCAAAATTTTGTGCTTCACAAATTCGTCGTCGCTACGCAACCCCTCTGGGTTGAGAATGCGGAACTCATCCATGACAATGGCATTGCCTAAGCTGCCGCCTTGTGCCAAGCCTATACGGCGCAACATCTCCACGTCCTGCACAAAACCAAAGGTGCGAGCTCGCGAGACCGCCTGCTCATAGGTGGTTTTCGAGAAATCCACATCCGCCATCTGAACCGTCTGATCGATTGCTGGATGGCCAAATGCTATGGAAAACGAAAGTCGGAAACCCGACCATGGCTCTAGACGCGCCCATTTATCACCGTCATGCACTTCAACAGGCTTGAGCACTCGCACAAAGCGTTTCGCAGCATCCTGCTCAACAATGCCCGCTTGGCGTAGCAAAAACGTAAAGCTCGAGCCGCTACCATCCATGATGGGGATTTCAGGCGAGTCCACCTCCACGATGATATTGTCAATGCCCAAGCCGTTGAGCGCACTCATCAAGTGCTCAATCGTCGAGACATGCACGTTGCCAAGATTGACCGTGGTAGCCATGCGTGTATCGTTGACATTGGTGGGGTAGGCGGGGATGTCAACAGGGGGTTGCAGATCCACCCTTCGGTAAATGATCCCCGTATCCACTGGGGCAGGACGTAACGTCAGACGTACCTTACGTCCACTGTGCAGGCCAATTCCGATTGACTGAATAGGTTCTTGAAGGGTTCGTTGCTTAAACATGCCGCTCCTTGTGAAAGCGCTCCAAGCAGACGGTGCCTGAGCGTGGCGCAATTCGTGGGCAAAAAAACGCGCAGAGCACGCGCTGAGGGCTGGGCGTCAGAGCGCGTGCCCTAAGCACGCGCTCGCACTCTTTTTTGGTGAATCCGCTTCAGCGTATTGGGAGGCGCCAATCAACACACTAAGCGCCCCCTTCTAAGCAGAAAACGGTTACTTACGCAAGTACGCAGGAATCGTAAAGGTAGGAATACTGCTCGTCGCTTCCGTCGCCGTAGCAGCAGGGGCAGAACTCGCCGCGGGAGCGGCTGCCGCAGCGGCGGAGGCCGCCGTGCTCGTTGCGGGCGTAGCCGTTTCCATCCCCGCTTCAGGAGTCTGCTCTGTTTGCGCCGCCGGCACGCTCACCCCACTCTGAGGCTGCTCAGCCGCAGGCGCTGCCACTGGCGCAGCACTCCCCGTACCACCAAGATACTGCGGGATCACGAGCTGCGGGACATTGTTATCGCCGCTGGGGCGTTGCTCGTCAAAGAACGCCACATTCGAGCGACCGATGCGAGATTCTGAGGGATCAATCGGGTGGTCAAGCCCCGTCGCAACGAGCGTGACACGCACCTCATCGCCCATACTTTCATCGATGGCCGAGCCGAAGATAACCACCGCCGAGCGATGCACGAAGGTATTGAGTACTGCCATGGCTTCGCGGATTTCCGTGAGCGTCACACTCTCGTTGCCAGTGAAGTACACGAGTAGGCCGCGCGCCCCTTGCAGGTTCGCTCCTTCGATAAGCGGCGAGGCAATTGCCTTTTCCGCAGCAACACGCGCACGATCCGGACCCGTTGCAGTCGCAAGCCCGATGATTGCGGTGCCGCGTTCGGTCATGACAGTCTTAAGGTCTTCGAAGTCAACATTAATCGTACCCGGCGTATTGATGATTTCGGCAATGCCAACACAGGCTTTGTAGAGCACTTCGTTAGACATTTCGAAGCACTCTTTCATCGTGGCATCCTTGGGACACTCACTCTCAAGCTTCTCGTTGAGGATGACAATCATCGAGTCCACGTTCGCCTTGAGGTTGTCAATGCCCTGTTCTGCAACACGCATACGACGACCGCCCTCAAAGCTAAAGGGCTTGGTCACCACCGCGACCGTGAGAATACCCAATTCCTTGGCAATCTCAGCAATCACTGGCGCAGCCCCCGTACCCGTGCCGCCACCCATACCCGCCGTAATAAAGAGCAGGTTCGCGTCACGAATCGCCTCAGCAATCTGCTCACGCTTTTCGAGCGCCGCAGCGGCACCGATTTCCGGCTTTGCCCCTGCGCCCAACCCCGTCGAGCCGAGCTGAATATTGACGTGCGCATGCGAGCGTTGCAGCGCCTGATGATCCGTGTTTGCGGCAATGAATTCAATGCCACGCGCACCTTTGGCTAGCATGTGTTCCACGGCGTTACCGCCGCCACCACCAACACCGATGACCTTAATGACGGTGCTCATGGTATCAATTTCGGGCATGACTTCGTAAGACATGGTTGACCTCTAAGAATCGAATCCTTTTATTATCGCCCAGAACACGTTTTTTTGCCTATCTTGAGCACGCATCCGAGCCGTATTTTTTCAGTAATTGCCTGTAAACAGGGTTTTCAGCCAACCAAAACGGTTGGTAAAGCCCTTCGGACGGTAGCCGTGCTCCTCTCCCTGCGCAAGCAGTGCACCAGCCGACGAGATTAGGCCCATCGCGACACTCGCTTCAGGCTTACTAATAAGACCGGGTTGCCCCTCGACGTACAGGGGTTTCCCAACACGCACGGGCACACCGAACACTTCACTTGCTACAGTGTCAATACCGGGCAGATTCGCCCCGCCCCCCGTGAGCACCACGCAGTGCACATTGCGCAACATATCTGTCTCTTCAAGATCCTTGCGATAGAGCCGGAAGATCTCGAGCGCACGGCCTCTGAGCGTTTTAACGAGCAACTCCTTCGAGTAAAGCCGCGGCTGACGCCCAGCCTCCTCCTTGGGTTGCACCGTCTCACCACGCTGAACGCGATTCATGTAGCAGTGTCCTGAATTCACCTTCATGTACTCGGCCTGCTCCAGGGTAAGGCCAAAGATGATCGCGATATCGCGCGTAAAGAACTCTGCCCCATAGGGGCGCACGTCGGTATAGCAAATCTTGTTTTCGTTAAAAAGTGCAATGGATGTGGTCTGAGCGCCGAGATCGAAAACCACCGTACCGCAGTACTTCTCGGTCTCCGAGAGCACGGCTGTTGAAGCCGCCCACGGATGCGGCTCATAGTTAAGCAACTCCAAGCCCGAGCGCTGTAGACAGCGCCGCATATTCGCTGCGTTACTGAGCGAACCAAACACCGCGTGGTATAGCGCCTCAATACGGTCACCAGTAAAGCCAATAGGCGGCTTATCGGTGAGTGCGTCCCCGCAACGGTAACCCTGGGCAATCATCCTGATTAACTGGCGATCCTTGCGAGCACTATGCTCACGTGCGTTGGCTTCAGCAATCTCAACGTCATGCTGGGTCACCTCACGGCCACGAACAACACTCGTCCCAACACAATCTTCACTCGTTAACGTTGAGCCCCCAATGGCCGCACAGACCTCAGAGATGGGTACCTGCGCGGTGTACTGAGCCTCTTTGACCGCCTCACGGATAGAAGTGACCACCCCTTCAAGATCGGCCACGACCCCATGACGGATGCCGTTGGATTGCACGAGCCCATAGCCCTCAATGTGGAAGAACCCCAGTTCCTCAGAGGGGCGTGCAACAACGCAGAGCACCTTTGTGGTGCCCACGTCAAGTCCAACCAAGATATCCGAGGGATTATTCATATCAAACCACCGAGTTGTGTGAGCCGAAATGATAGGCACAAATACAAAGCTTTTGGGAAAAGTCCATTAGGATTTCTCCCGCAATTAGGGCGAAGCGGCATTGCCACTTGTGCCCACCGCACTATTGATCAAGTCGCCGACAGGATCCTCATCGGGATTGCCCTCAGGCACATCGAGTTCCTGAGCCGCTGGCGCCTGATTTTCTTTATTGGGTAGCGAAGCCGAAAAAGCGTTGTTGTAGCGCGCATCAATCGAGGCAGGCGGCCCCTGAAGCAACTCGCGAATGCTCGGATAGGCTGCCACCACATTAACGAGCTTGTCCATCACGCCATCGGTCGCCCCTCTATCCTGCCCAAGGTCAATCTTGGTAGCGGGGATGCTCGCTGAGCTGACCGACAAACTCCAACTGCCGCGATCCGAAAGCCACACATCCGTCACCGTCACCCCAAGCGGCTGTACCGCACGGGAAAAGTCGCGATAGTACTGCACAATTTGCGGGATTTGTGCTGGCGTCCCATAAAAACTTGGCAAGGGAGAGTCTCCAGGCTCCTGCTCATCAGGGTTGCCGATGAACAATTCTCCAGCTGCATCTACCAAGCGGCCATCTTCGAAAATAGCCACCGCTTGACGGGTAGAAAAGCGCACGATCATCTCATTGGGCCAAACGCGACGCACGCTCACCCCCTTGATCCAAGGGACACGTTCCGCGGCATCTCGCACCGCGCTCATATCAATCGTAAAGAAGTTGCCATGCACAGCAGGCTCAATAACCTCTTTGAGACGCTGGGGTGGCACCTTGTTGGTATCGCCCACAACGACAAGCTTCGTGATGTTGAAATACGGCAACGCCACCGCGTACTTCACCCCCCAATAAAGGCCAAAGCACACCATAACGGTCGTAAAACCGAGCATCATTCCACGCAACGCCGCGCGGATACCCTCTAAGCGCTGGGCGTGATCGATCCCCGCGCGACGAGCGCGCTCAAGCGCCTCGAGATCATCGGGCTCGATCGGTACACGCCCGAGTTCGGGCTCATTCTTCGTCTTGTCGTTGCTTGCCATAGTCGTCGATCGCCGTCTTGCTCAACGCGCGCAGTTAGTCACATTGTGCAAGCGCGAGGACATTGAGGCAGAGATCTGCATAGCTCATTCCAACCGCCCGCGCTGCCATGGGCACGAGCGAGTGCGGCGTCATCCCTGGTGAGGTGTTGATTTCAAGTAGCGCAAAGCGCCCATCTGCGCGTTGCATCACATCGACTCGCGCCCAACCACGCGCGCCAATCGCCGCAAATGCCCGCTCGCAGAGCGCCGACAGCTCACTCGCCTCGGCCTCGGGCAAGGGCGCCGGGCACGTGTACTTCACCGCATCACCAAAGTACTTGTTCTGGAAATCGTAGTCACCCTCGGGCGCGGAGATTTCAATCACAGGAAGTGCTCGCCCGTCAAGAAGCGCCACCGTAAACTCCCGCCCATGGATATATTCTTCAATGAGAATCTCGCTGTCGGCAATCGCGTTGATCGCCGCGCGCACGCTCTCGAGCGTCGGCGTCTGAAGTTTGGAAACCCCAATGGAGCTCCCATCGTGGCCGGGCTTAACAATGAGACCCGACTTGCCAAAACGCTCGATGATTTCCAGGATCTGCTCGTCACTCACCGCTGCGTTCAGCGCCACGCCTTCAGGCACTGGCAAGCCTGCTGCACGCCAAATCGTCTTGGTCATCTCCTTATCCATGGCAATGGCACAAGCCATCACCCCTGGGCCCGTATAGGGAATACCCAAGTAGTTGAGCACCCCCTGCAGGGTGCCGTCCTCGCCACCGACGCCATGCAGCGCAATAAATGCACGGTCAAAGCCCCCTTGCTCGAGCTGTGCGAGAGACTGCTCCTTGGGGTCAAACACCGTCACGTTGACGCCGCGCGAAACGAGCGCGTCACGCACGCCTGCCCCCGACATGAGGGAGACTTCACGTTCGGAGGACGTACCTCCCATAAAAAGGACAACCTTTTCTTCTGCCATTTTTTGTTCCTTAGTGCTGAAGCTGTGCACTGGCCAATTGTGCTGGTAGACGTCCGATCGAGCCCGCGCCCATCGTGACCACAATGTCACCGTCACGGACGACGCGCGCGATCGCCGCGCGCATATCCTCAAGCGCCACGACCTGTGGAGCTCGACCACTCAAACGCGCAATCTCCGCAGCCAAATGCTGACTATCCGCCCCAGCAATAGGGGCTTCACCAGCGGGATAAACTTCTGCGAGCACCACCTCTTCAATCGGTGCAAGCACCTCAGCAAACTGCGTCAAGCAGTCACGCGTACGGCTGTAGCGGTGCGGTTGGAAAGCAACCACCAAACGCCGATCGGGCCAAGCGCCTCGGATCGCCGCAATCGTTGCCGCCATCTCATGGGGGTGATGTCCGTAGTCATCAATGAGCTCGTAGCTACCGGCAATCGAGCCATCGTCACGACGCACAGGGACTTCGCCATAGCGCGCAAAGCGCCGGCCGACACCGCGAAATTCTGCGAGCCCCTTGACGATGGCGTCATCAGCCACACCGACAATGGTCGCGATGGCAATGGCGGCAAGCGCATTACGCACGTTATGTAGCCCCGGCAAATTCAGTACGACGGGGAGCGGAGGATGGTCGGGACGAAGGACAGTAAAGGCCATCTGCGTGCCCTGCGCGCGGACGTCAATGGCGCGAACTTGCGCCTCAGAGGAAAGGCCATAGCCCACAATGCGCTTGGTGACGCGCGGACAGATCGAGCGCACATTCTCATCGTCGACGCAAAGCACGGCCACCCCGTAAAAAGGTAGGCGTTCAAGAAAATCGACAAAAGCCGTCTTGAGCGTTTCGAAATTATGCCCATACGTGTCCATGTGGTCTTCGTCGATATTGGTGACAGCGCTGATGACAGGGGTGAGATTCAGGAATGAGGCATCACTTTCATCGGCCTCCGCTACTAAAAACTCCCCCGTGCCCAGGCGTGCATTCGCCCCTGCGCTATTGAGTTTGCCGCCAATGACAAACGTGGGGTCGAGCCCACCCGCAGCCAATAGCGAAGTCGTCAGTGACGTGGTTGTTGTTTTCCCGTGCGCGCCAGCAATCGCGATACCGCGTCTCAAACGCATCAGCTCTGCAAGCATCACAGCGCGTGGCACCACGGGCACACCAATCTCGCGCGCCGCAACCACTTCGGGGTTGTCGGCTTTCACCGCCGAGGAAATCACTACCACATCCGCACCACGAATGTGCTTTTTATCGTGCCCGACAAAAATCCGAGCACCGAGCGTCTGTAGTCGCTCCGTCACTGGCGTGCTCGCCAGATCTGAGCCACTCACCACATAGCCCAAGTTAATCAGCACTTCAGCGATGCCGCTCATCCCCGCGCCACCAATACCGATGAAGTGCAGATGTTTTACCAAAAACATATTGATCCTTTTTTCAAGCGATTTCCTGCGGAGCAAGTCCTGCGCTCACGCGCTCAATCAGATCGGCCACATTTTCCGTCGCGCGCGCCTTACCAAGCCGTGCAGCGTTCTCACCAAGCGCAACGAGTCGCTCACGCGTCAGCCCCTCAAGGAGCGTTTTGAGCGACTCAGGCGTCAAATCCTTCTGCTCTAAGAGAATGGCCGCTTCTTTACTCGCCATATAGCGCGCGTTGCCCAACTGGTGCGCCGTGGTTTTTGCCACAAAAGGCACCAATATCGCGGGCACGCCTCCAACGGCGAGCTCACTAACGCTCGTGGCCCCCGAGCGGCAAATCACCACATCCGCATTCGCGTACTCCGTTGCCATATCGTTAATGAAAGCACGTACGTCGGCAGTCACGCCGAGCGCAGCGTAGGCAGCACGCACGGCCTCATCTCGATCACGCCCCGTCTGGTGCACCACCGTGGGACGCTCGGCCGCTGGCATGAGCGCAAGCGCTTGCGGCAGCGTCTCGTTGAGCACCTTTGCGCCGAGACTGCCCCCAAAAACAAAAAGCTTCAGCGGGCCGCTACGGCCAGCGAAACGCTCCCGAACGCTCGACAGCGCAACAATGTCTGCCCGCACGGGGTTACCCGTTATCACACCCTTGTCTTTGGCAAAAGAGCGCGCCCCGCCAGCAAAGCCACAGGCCAACGCCGTGGTAAAGGGCATCAGCGTATTGGTGGACATCAAGAGATCGGCGTCACAATTCATCATGACGAGCGGAATACCGAGCGAGCGCGCTGCAAAGCCCACGGGCACCGCAACGTATCCCCCTGTTGAAAAGACCACTGAGGGACGCGCGCGCTTCAGTTGCGCACGAGCCGCAAAAAAGGCGCCCACAAGCTTCAAGCCCCCCGTCAAGGCTCCAAAGAGGCCACGGCCTCGTACACCACGGAAATTGAGTCCCGTAAAGGGGATCTGATCGCGAGCAACCAGCCCGCCTTCCATCCCGCTGAGCGTACCGAGCCATGAAAGACTCCAACCACGGCGCTTGAGCTCACGCGCCACGGCTAAGCCTGGCATCACGTGCCCGCCTGTACCCGCCGCCGCGATCACGATGCGCTTTGCCGTCTCCGTCATACTTGTCCCCCTAGCATGAGAATCTTGTTTTCCTTATCTACTCGCAGTAAGAGCCCGATCGCCGCAAGGCTTGAAAGCAAGGCGCTACCGCCAAAACTCAGTAGCGGCATCGTCAGCCCCTTCGTGGGCAACAAACCGCTCGCCACGCCTACATTGATGAAAACCTGTACACCAAACCAGACCCCCACACCTTGCGCGAGCATCCCAGAGAAAAATCTCTCCATTTTAATCGCAACACGCCCAATCTCAAAGGCATAACGAATGAGCCAATAGTCGAGAAAGAGCACGAGGAGAACGCCGACAAATCCCGTCTCTTCGGCCACGACCGCCATGATGAAGTCCGTATGGGCCTCAGGCAGGTAGTAGAGCTTTTCCACTGAGCCACCAAGCCCCACACCAAAGAGCTCCCCACGCCCAAAAGCAATGAGCGAATGTGAGAGCTGATACGCCTTATCAAGCACGTACTCCGGATCCCACGGATTGAGGTAGGCAAGCATACGCCCCATTCGCCAAGGCGTATCCACAATCATCCAACCCACAAAACTCACCACGACGATGAGCACAACGATGAAAATCCAGTACGAAAGTCCGCCCAAAAAGAGCAGCCCCATCAGTTCGGCGACGATCACCACCAAGGCCCCAAGGTCTGGCTGTTTAACAATGAGCCCAGCAAGTAGCGTCATCATCACAGCCATAGGGAAAAAGCCCTTGGAGAAGGAATGCATGTACTCTTGGCGCGAGACCGTATACCAAGCCGCCATGAAGAGCGCGGCCACTTTCATCACCTCAGTGACCTGCAAATTCATGACGCCAAGCGGAATCCAGCGCCGTGAGCCGTTGACAACACGCCCAATGCCAGGCACGAGCACTGCCGCCAGCAGCAGTAGTGCGCCCGCGAAAATCCAAGGGGCGAGCTTAAACCACACACGCATCGGCACTTGATAGACAATGGCGCAAGCAATCAAACCAATGGCAATACTCTGTAAGTGTTTGACGAGAAAGTACGTACTCTCCACACCATATCGCGCATTGTCGGCAAACATCGTGGTGGCAGAATAAACCATCACCGTACCAATGCCCAAAAGGGAGAAGACACAAAGTATCAACTCCCAATTGAGCCCCGTCGGGGTCACTTGCCTCACGAAGGGCTGTTCAATAGGCTTTTGTTTGCCGGCCTTACGTTTCAGCACCGCTCATTTCCCTCCACAAGCTGATGCGCACGCGCGACAAAACGAGCGCTCCGCTCAGCGTAATCGCGGAACATATCCCAAGATGCACAGGCGGGCGAGAGCAGAATCACGTCGCCACGTTGACGACGGTTCCAGAGCCACTCCACCGCCTCTTCGAGCGAGGTAAACCGCGCCTGAGGAATTCCCGCGGGAGCAATCGCTTCGGAAATCTTGCCCGCATCGCGCCCAATCAGTGCCACAGCACCCGTGCATCCTGCGAGCGCCTCGCAAAGCGGCGTAAAGTCCTGCCCCTTGCCGTCTCCGCCCATCAGGATCAACACACGCCGTTTTTGGGCCGCAAAGCCACGCACCGCAGCCATGACCGCGCCCACGTTGGTACCCTTACTGTCGTCAACGAACGTCACCCCATCGGCAGTGCTGAGTACTGCTTCGACGCGGTGCGGCTCCCCTTTATAGGTGCGTAGCGCCTCAAGCGCTGCCTCCTCTGGTAAGCCCACGGCACGCACGAGTAGCAGGGCGGCCAAGGCATTCATCGCGTTATGACGTCCGAGAATATGCAAACTCTCTTCGGCAATGAGCGGCACCAGTGCGCCCGCTTCACGACGCACGAGCACCGTGTGTGTATTGTTCTCCACTAAGCCCGCGTCGCCCTCACGCTCTGGGGTGTCGTCGCCAAAGGTGACGTACGCACCGCCCTCGGCATAGCGTAGCGTGCGTGCATCGTTACGATTGACAACACGCACTGTTTGGGCACTAAAAATACGCGCCTTGGCTGCGCCATACGCCTCAAGACTACCATGCCAATCGATGTGATCCTCGGTGAGGTTGAGATAGGTAGCGGCATCGCAAACAAGGCTTGCGGTTGTCTCAAGCTGAAAGCTTGAGAGCTCGAGCACCCAAAAGTCTGGAAGCTCGTCGCGGCGCTCCGCTTCAAGCAACTCGTGCAAGGCATTGGGACCGATGTTGCCAGCAACGATCACGCTTCTGCCCGCAGCGGCCACCATCTTGCCCGTCAAGGACGTTGTTGTGGTCTTACCGTTTGTGCCCGTGATACCAATCACTTTGGGACGGTAGCCGCTCGTCTCAGCAAGGCGCTTTAATTCACGTGCGAAAAGCTCAATCTCCCCCACAACCTCGATACCTTGGCGACGAGCCGCCGCCACAAGCGATGCCACGGGACCTACATTAGGTGAGATCCCTGGGCTTATCACTAGAAGTGTCACGCCTTCGAGCAGCGCTTCATCCGTGCGCCCAGCTGCCGCCTCAACCTGCGGTAGTGCCACAAAACGCGACAGCATAGGCGGCATTTCACGCGTATCGGTAGCTCTGACGCGCCAGCCACGTGCGATCAACCCCTCAGTGCTCGCAAGGCCACTTGCTCCCATGCCAATGACAAGCGCAAGGGGACTTAACGCGCCATCCATCTTTTCCGAGCTCATCACAGTTTGTCCTTTAGCGGATCTTGAGGGTGGAAAGACCGATCAAGACCAAAATAATCGTAATAATCCAAAAGCGCGTGACCACCTGTGTCTCTTTCCAACCCTTAAGCTCGAAGTGGTGGTGAATAGGCGCCATGAGAAACACGCGTTTGCCATGGGTGAGACGGAAGTAAACCGTCTGAATCATCACCGAGAGCGTCTCCACGACAAAGATTCCCCCCATCACAGCAAGCACCAATTCTTGACGTGTGATCACGGCCAGCGTCCCAAGGCAGCCACCAAGCGCAAGTGCGCCCACGTCGCCCATGAACACTTGCGCGGGGTGCGCATTAAACCAAAGAAAAGCAAGCCCAGCGCCAATCAGCGCCCCCGTTATCACAACCAGTTCGCCCGCGCCAGGAATATAGGGGAAAATGAGGTAGCTCGAAAAGTCTGGACGCCCAACCACATAGGCAAAGATACCAAGCGCTCCACCCACCATCACAGACGGCAAAATCGCCAACCCATCGAGTCCATCGGTGAGATTGACCGCGTTGGAGCTACCGACAATGACCACGTAAGTAAAGAGCACAAAGCCAATGAGTCCAAAGGGTAGCGCAACATCTTTAAAGAACGGAATCAATAGGTGTAGATTCGTTGAGACCTCAAGGGGGCAACCCGCCGCCCACCATGAAGCAACCGTCCCAAGAAGGCTGCCAGAGGACGGCACAGAAAGCGCAAACACCAAATAGAGCGCGGCGATGAGCCCAATCAGACTCTGCCAAGAGAATTTTTCTCGCGCACTCATCCCTTTGGGGTTATGGTGCACAACCTTACGATAATCATCGATCCAGCCAATCGCCCCGTAGCCAAGCGTGACAAAGAGCACCACCCAAATGAAGCGATTGGAGAGATCAGCCCAAAGTAGCGTCGACAAAGTAATCGAAAAGAGAATGAGCGCCCCACCCATGGTTGGGGTGCCATCCTTGACGAGATGGCTCTTGGGACCGTTTTCACGTACGGCCTGCCCAAAATGCATGGCTCGCAAGCGGGCAATCACCGTCGGGCCCAGCCAAAATCCCACAAAAAGTGAGGTAAGCGCGGCCATCACCGCACGAAGTGTCAGGTAGTTAAAGACATTAAAGCCCGAAATCGACTCGGACAGCCATCGAAAAAGTGCCAGCAGCATGACGTGTATCGCTTTATGGTTCTATCTTGTTATGGAGTATTTCCGTCGAGCGCGCCGCTCAAAGCTCAGCGCGCTAGCACTACGGTTCAATTTAGGATTGTTGAAGCAGTTGGTCGACAAGGCGGTCTAGTCTCATGAAGTGGCTCGCCTTCACTGTCACCACCCCATGGGCGTTAGCAAGTCTTGCTGCAACAGCCTCAATCGACTCAAACGCTTCTGCCCCCTCGCCGAACGATTGGGCTGCTAGCGCAGCCAAGGGCCCCACCGTTAAGAGCTGATCGATGCCCACCTCTCGCGCGTACTCTCCAAGTTCACGGTGCATCTGCTCTGCACTGACACCAACCTCCCCCATGTCTCCGAGCACGTAGATCTTCGGCGAGATGGGGCTCGTTGCAAGCGCGGCCATGGTGGCGCGCACACTGTCGGGATTGGCATTGTACGCTTCATCAATCACCAAGAGACGACCATCGGGCGTCTTTAAACGTGCCCCGCGTCCTCGCATATGAGAAAAGTCCGCCAGCCCCTTGTTGATCACTCGCTGCGGGATCCCCGCCGCTAGCATGGCCGCATAGACCCCCGTCATGTTATGGACGGTGTGAGCACTCAGATCCTGCACTTTATGGGGTTGCCCATTAATGAGCAACAACCCGTCACGCACTTCACCCACATAATCGGCTGCCACCCCTGGGGTGGTGCTGTAGGTGAGAACCTGCACGGAGCGAGCACGTGCCAAATCGCGCCAGACACCAAACTCAGGATCGTCGGCGGGCAACACGGCCGTACCATGTGGAGAAAGGCCCACAATCGCTAACCCATTTTCTCGTGCGCTTTCCCGTACGCCGTTGAGAAACTCCTGATGCTCGCGCTGCGCATTGGTCACCAACACGATGTCTGGACGCACCCAACTCGCTAGATAGGCCATTTCGCCCACATGATTGATGCCAGCCTCGATCACGGCACCGCGCTTTTGCGCGTCAAGCGCCTGCAGCGTCTTGGGCACCCCCACCTGATTGTTGAGATTGCCCTCGGTTGCCACCACAGCCTCGTCACCGTAGTGCGCACGTAACACCGCTGCGCACATCTCTTTGGTAGTGGTTTTCCCATTGCTACCCACCACCATCACTAGCACGCCTGTGAATTCACTACGACAGAAAGCTCCCGCCTTCCCGTACGCCACGCCCGTATCGTCAACGACAATTTGCGCAATAGAGACCCCTTCTTGACGATGGTTCACCACAGCAGCCACCGCGCCACGCGCTTCAGCCATCTTCACAAAGGCATGTCCGTCAAAATTCTCCCCAACGAGCGCAAAGAACACGTCGCCTGGCGCCGTTGTGCGGCTATCCGTAGAAAACCCAGTCACCGGCACAGAGCTAAAGACCTGCTCCGAAGGTTCAAGGGCCCTAGAGAGTTCATAAAGAGAAATAGGGATCATGTTTAGTTCTCCGAGCCCATCGAAGCGCGTGTACGCCGTTCGTTGAAAGCCGCTTTAACGACTTCTTGATCCGAAAAGTAGTGATGCACCGTACCGATAATCTGGTAGGTTTCATGCCCTTTACCAGCCACAAGAATCACGTCTTCTGGCGCTGCTTCGAGCACCGCCATCTTGATAGCCGCCGCACGATCGCGCTCCGTGCGCAATGTGGAGAGCGATGCCGTAATCTGCGCGATGATCGCATCGGGATCTTCGGTACGGGGGTTATCGCTCGTGACAATGACATGGTCGGCTAGACGTGCTGCGATGGCCCCCATAATGGGCCGCTTGCCGCTATCACGATCGCCCCCACACCCAAAGACTGCCCAAAGCGCGCCGCCGCGCGCCTGAGCAACCACACGAAGGCTTTCAAGGGCCTTTTCGAGCGCGTCTGGCGTGTGGCTATAGTCGACCACAGCAAGGGGAGAAGCCTTAGCGCTCAGGAGTTGCATGCGACCAGGAGGACTTGGCAAAGTGCTCAGCAACCCAACCGCCGCCTCGGCGTTAAACCCCATAGCGAGCACCGTAGCAAGCGCCTGCATAGCGTTGCTGACGTTGAAGTCGCCAACCTGCGGCAAATGCACGCTGTGCAATACTCCATCGATGTTAAGCGTAAACTCGATCCCCTCACGGCTCAAGCGAATCCGCTCAGCACTCAGCACATGCGCAATTGGCAATTCGCCGAGTTTGCGGCAGCGAGCGCTCTCAGCGCATCGCTGCGTTGTTCCCCAAAGGGGTACGCCGTGGGCATGCGCGACCTCGGCCATCAGAGCTGCCGCGGGATCGTCGAGGTTCACCACAGCGGCCTTGAGCGTCGGCCAAGCAAAAAGTAGCGACTTCGCTTGCCCATAGGCTTGCATGGTCTTGTGATAGTCCAAGTGGTCGCGCGTCAAATTGGTAAAGACCGCTACTTCAAAATGCGCCCCATTCAGGCGCCCTTGCTCAAGTCCCACGGAGCTTGCTTCAATCGCAAAGGCGCTCGCACCCGCATCACGCACCGTCGCAAACAATGCCTGTAAATTAATCGCATCCGGGGTCGTCAATTCTGGCACCTCAAAACGCTGCTCACCGAGCTTTGCGCCCACCGTACCGAGCACCGCACAGGGTAGGCTCAAGCGTGTGAGCAACGATGCAATCCAGTGCGTCGTTGTTGTTTTACCGTTGGTGCCGGTGACTGCCACGCCGCGCAGCGCTGCAGAAGGGTTGCCATAAAAATGCGCAGCGATCTCACCAATTTTCTGCGCAAGCCCCTTGGCCATGAACATGGGCACGCCCGCTGCAGGCAGTGGAGCCGATGGCGTTTCAAGAATCACCCCCGAGGCGCCGCGCGCCACCGCAACAGGGATAAAATGCCGGCCATCTTGGTGCGCACCCGGTAGTGCCACAAACACGTCACCAGGGTTGATCTCGCGACTATCAAGTCGCAGACGCGTTCCTGCACGCGCAATGCCCTTTAGCCACGCAATGGCTTCAGAGATGTCTTTTTGCATATTGCCTCTACTACTCTCTCAGTATCTTTTGAGCGGAAAAGCCCTGCCGCAGTGCTGCCGCAGAGCCTTACCTCACATTATTTCTTCTTCGCTGGCGCGCCTGCTGGAGTCACATTCGCAACCTCTTTGTCGTCGGGGCTCACGAGTAACGTCCTCAGCGCCCCTTCTGCGACCTCATTAAAGACTGGTGCAGCAACCGTGCCGCCATAACGCGCGTTCTTCGGTTCGTCAACCATAACGGCCACGATAAACCGCGGCTGACTTGCTGGCACAATACCAACAAAACTCGCGACCACATCGCGGGTATAGACACCGTTCTTGGCTTTAAGTGCCGTACCTGTCTTACCCGCCACGGTATAACCTTCGAGCTTAACGCGCGTAGCTGTACCCCCTGCGCGTACCGTATCCATCATCATTGCGCGCATGGTGCGAGCGGTCTCAGGTTTGAAGACCTGCACACCTTTGAGCTCCGTGCCTTCGGGGCGTTTAAAGAGCGTCAAATCAATCACATCTCCATTGCGCGCAAGCGCTGTATAGGCACGCACAAGTTGCAGAAGCGAAACAGAAATGCCGTGTCCGTAGCTAATGGTGGCCTGTTCAATGGGGCGCCAGCTCTTGCCTGGGCGCAGACGACCCGATGAGGCGCCTGGAAAGCCTATTTGTGGCGCGCGACCAAAACCAAGCTCCGAATATGTCTCGTAGAGCGTTGTGGCTGGAATTTCTAAGGCAATCTTCGAGGTTCCGATATTGGAGGATTTCGCCACCACTTGCGCCACGGTCAGTAGCCCGTAGTTATGCGTGTCCCCAATCGTTCTATCGCCAATCGTGAGTTTGCCAGGTGCTGTCTGGATGGTGGTGAGCGGATCCACAATCCCCATATCAATTGCCTTGGCAATCGCAAAGGGTTTCATCGTCGAGCCAGGCTCAAACATATCCGTGAGTACGCGGTTACGCATCCGCTCGAAGTTCACACTCGAGCGGTCATTGGGGTCATAGGTGGGCTCGTTAACCAGAGCGATGATTTCTCCCGTATGCACATCCGCTACCACCACGGCACCCGCCACAGCATTGACTTCCTTGACACGCCGAGAAAGCGCTTCATAGGCCAAAAACTGTACGCGAGAGTCTATAGAGAGCTGTACATCCTGCCCAGGCTCTGCTTCTTTAGTCCAGACATCATCAACAATACGGCCTCGGCGGTCTCGGATCACGCGCCTTGCCCCCGTCTGTCCAGAGAGCACATAGTCCTTGGCGAGCTCGACCCCTTCTTGTCCATGGTCACCCCAGTCGGTAAAGCCCAAAATATGGGCCATCACGGGACCATCAGGGTATTGACGACGACTCTCGGGCGAGACACCAATACCAGGAACATTGAGTTCACGCACGGCCTCACCAACCGCAAGATCGCGATTACGGGATAGGTAGACAAAGTTTTTTTGACTATTTTTGGCCAGCTTGTCAAAGAGCTCACCTGCAGGCATACCCAAAATCTTTGCCACGTCCTTTAGCTTGGCCTTGTCGCTCATGTCCACAAATTGTGGGTCAGCCCAAATGCTGCGCGCCGGCTGACTCGAAGCAAGCACGACGCCATTGCGGTCAAGGATGTTGCCGCGTGCACCTTCAATGGAAATGGTACGCGCATAGCGGATTTCCCCCTGATTCTGGAGAAAATCACTGTTGTAGAGCTGCAAATAGCCCACGCGCCCGACCAGCACAATCATGCCGAGCACAATCAAAAAAAGCACAAAGTAACTACGCCAAGGCGGAATCGGAATGACGATCAGAGGCTCTGCTTCGCGTTTAGGCTTAGCTTTGCGGGCAACGCGATCGCGCTCAAGCAACTTGAGCACGAGATCCCAGAGTGCCATGAGCCGCTCCTCTAGCCAGCGCATGAAAAGGTTTCTCACGGCTTGGCCTCCTGCGACTTGTTCTCCAGAGCGCTCTTTTGCGGGATGACATCAAAGTCAACATGCGTGACACGATGATTCTCATCCATCACAAGACTCACCGTGTTTTCACTCTTAGCTTCTTCAAGACCCAAGTTCGAGGCACCTTGTGAGACAGCGCTCGGTAAGGCAGCTCGACGGATCTTCAGTAACAAGTCCGCTTGATCGTCCGAGAGGCGGCGACCAATGTCAACTGCACGCTCGTGCTCGACAAAGAGGGTGCGGATCTCATAGCGCTGCTGCACAAGCGTAATCGCCATGCCCAAAACGACGATCACAAAAAACGTCGTGAAGATGAACTGAAGCAATCCCATCCGGTGCATGATGCTCAGTCCTCCACGATCGCCGTTTGGGTGCGCGTTGCCAAGCGCAAAATCGCTGAGCGTGCACGCGGATTCGCCGCGCACTCATCTTGCCCAGGTCGGATACGCTCTACATCGCACAGCAAGGGTGCGGGGAGTTGATCGGGTCTAAGAGGAAGCCGCGGATCAATGGCGCGCTCGGGATGTGCACAACGCTCAAAGAACTGCTTGACAATACGGTCCTCCAAGCTATGGAAGGTAATCACCGCAAGCCGCCCCCCTGGATTCAAGAGTTTCAGCGCCCCATCGAGCGCAGTACGTAGCTCATCGAGCTCGTGATTAATGGCAATACGGATCGCTTGAAAGGTTCGCGTTGCGGGGTGTTGTCCTGGATCCTTACGGTTTTTCGGCACCACACTCGCCACTAGATTGGCAAGCCCCTGAGTGCTCTGAATCGGAGCGCTCGCACGACGCTCAACGATGGCGCGTGCTATTTGTCGCGCAAAACGCTCTTCGCCATAGACACGCAACACCTCAGCGAGTTCCGCTTCCGTGACCTGAGCGAGCCACTCTGCAGCGGTCATCCCTGAACTTGTATCCATACGCATGTCCAAGGGGCCATCCATACGGAAAGAGAAACCACGGCGTGCATCGTCAATCTGTGGGGAGGACACGCCGATATCTAAAAAAACGCCATCTACTCGAGAAATGCCCTCGGCCAGCAAAGTGGGGAGAATCTGGGAAAAGGGAACATGCAGGATCCTAAAGCGTGCATCGACAATGTTGCGCGCGGCGGCAATGGCCTCTGGATCACGGTCAAAAGCAATGAGGCGCCCCTTCTCGGACAAGCGCGAAAGAATGCGGCGCGAGTGCCCTCCGCGCCCGAACGTCCCATCGATATAGAGACCATCGGGGTTGTGAACCAAGACCTGCGGGGCCTCCTCACCTAATACGGAGACGTGCGTAAACACTGTACTCGCTTCTGACACTGCTGAACTCGAAGGTTGTTTTTCTGGGCATCCGCGCGCCACGATAGAACGTAGAACGTGCGAACAATTCTTTCTGGGAGATGAAATGAAAAAGTTAATCGCGTGCGGTCTGCACACTATCTCTTACGGAAAAATAGTCCTCAGAAAGTGAAGTCGATGCTCTCAAGGTCGATCTGCTCAGCATTCGCTGTCATGGTGAGCCACTTCTGGCGATCCCAAATTTCAAAATGCTCGCCCATGCCTACCAAGGCCACCTCGCGCGTCAGAGCACCGAGCGCTCGGAGCTCAACGGGTATCAGAAGGCGTCCTGCACTATCGCACAGTACGTCCACTGCACTACCTAAAACAAATCGCACGAAGCCGCGCGCAGTGCTTGGCAGCGCAGCAAGCGCCGCGCGCTTCTGCTCCCAAACGCCGCGAGGATAGAGCACTAGACAGCCATCGGGATGACGCGTGAGCGTCACCTGCCCGTCACAAAGCGCAACAAGCGCTTCCTTGTGTCGAGCAGGCATCAGCAGGCGCCCTTTTTGATCGAGCGTCAGAAAAGATGTCCCTTGAAACACGCTGAAGCCTCACTCAGTGAATGGGCAAAAAGGACCTATCCCACACGATAGATACACTTTCCCACTTTCTCCCACTTTAATCCGTCACTTTACATAGGGCATCCTCTATGAGTCAAGGCTATTAGCAATTTTTTTCTATTGTCACAAACCGCTCAAACGCCCTCACCGTCTTTGCGAGCGGCATGTGCCGAAATGGGCTAGCCGTTGTGGTATTGTTGTGGCTATTACAGACACGCATTTTCGGGCTAGGCTGGTGCAAACAGCACCCTCAAGCGCGATCGCTACCGCTTTCTCTTCCCTGCGAAGTGGGGTGCACAGCATATTGCGCAAAGACCGCCCTCGCTCCGACGACTTTCACACCAACAAACTATGCTCGACAAAATTATGAAACCGCGCTCGGTGGCTGTCATCGGCGCCTCTACCCGGGCTCATACCATTGGCTCAGACATCATGAAACGTCTGACAGAGTACGGCTTCACGGGTCCCATCTATCCCGTCAACCCGAAGGGTGGCTTTATCGAGGGGCACAAGGTCTACGCGAGTGTTGCCGAGATTGCCGAGCCCATTGATCTCGCCATCATCGTCATCAATTCTCAACAAGTGCTCGCCACCATTGATGCTTGCCACGAAAAAGGCGTAGGCGGCATTGTAGTAATTTCAGCGGGCTTTAAAGAAACCGGAGCCGAGGGCGCAGCGCTCGAGCGAGCGCTTGCTGAACGTTGCCAGCGCTACGGTATGCGCTGCGTGGGGCCCAACTGCTTAGGCGTCGTCAATACTCATCCTGCTGTGCGTCTTGACGGCTGCTTTGCTGAAGCCTTACCCGAGCGAGGGGACATTGGGTTTGTATCGCAGTCAGGCGCGCTCGGCGGCGGTATTCTCAATATTCTCAAAGATCTCAATCTAGGCTTTGCGCAGTTCATTTCGATTGGCAATCAAGCAGATGTGAACGCAGAAACGGCCATGGCCTATTGGGAGAACGACGAGGACATCCGTCAGGTGCTGCTCTACATGGAGAGCATCCAGAACCCAGAAAACTTCCGAAAAATCGCCACGCGCCTCACTAAGAAAAAGCCTGTTCTCGCACTGAAAGCGGGGCGCACGTCGGCAGGAGCCTCGGCAGCCAGTTCACACACGGGCTCGCTCGCAGGCACGGATCAGGCCGCTGACGCGCTCCTGACGCAGTGCGGCGTCATCCGTGAGACCTCGCTTGAGAATCTCTTTGCTAGCGCCAAAGTATTCAGTCGCTGCCCTATTCCCAAGGGGGATCGAATCGCCATCGTGACAAACTCTGGCGGTCCCGGCATCATGGCTACCGACGCCATTGTGAGTCACGGTATGCGCATTGCAGCGCTCAGTGACACCACCCGGTCCGCGTTGCGCGAATTTTTACCAGCCGCAGCCTCGGTTAAAAACCCTGTCGATATGATTGCTTCGGCGCCGCTTGAGCACTACCGCAAGACGGTCGAAACGGTGCTCGCAGACGACGGCGTCGACATGGTGCTCGTCATCTATCTTCCCTTCTTGGGGCTCAAAGATACAGACGTTGCGCAAGTGCTCTCAGACATCAAACGCGCACACCCAGAAAAACCGGTGGTGGGCGTTTTCATGACCACAAGCGCTTTCTTTAGTTCGCTCTCGGCCATGCACTTGGAGATCCCCTTTTTCATGTATGCCGAAGAGGCTGTTGACGCGCTACAGCGTCTCAACCGTCAACGTCTCTGGCTTGAGCGCCCAGAGGGCGCCGTCGAGCGTTTTTCTGTCGACCAAAGCACGGTGCGCGCACGTTTGGCGAGTGCGCGCGCAGAGGCTCGTCTCCAGCTCTCCACGCGTGAGAGTATGGATGTACTTCGTGCCTACGGCATCCGTACCTGCCATGAAGCGTTCGCCCGTCATGAACAAGAGGCAGTCGATGCAGCCAACACGATGGGCTACCCTGTCGTCATGAAGATGACCTCCAAAACAACTTCACACAAGACCGATGTGGGCGGTGTCATCGTTAACATCCGTAGCGAAGAGCAATTGCGGCGCGAATTCCAAGCGCTACAGGCACGTCTCGAAGAAAAAGGGCTACTTGAGGGCTTTGAAGGCGTCCTTGTGCAGGAAATGGTGGTCAGTTCTCGCGAAATGGTCTGCGGCGTGGCGACCGACCCACAATACGGACACTTGATGATGTTCGGCTTAGGCGGCATCTTCATCGAAGTGATGAAAGACGTCACCTTCCGACTCGCGCCGCTCACGGATCAAGATGCGCGTGACATGGTTCGTGGTATCCGCGCCCATGCGCTCCTAGAAGAAGCGCGTGGGAAGGCCGCCGCACAAGTTCCTCAAATCGAGCAAACGCTTCTACGCTTGTCTCAGCTCGTGGGGGACTTCCCTGAGATTGCCGAGCTCGACATTAATCCGCTTATGATCTCCGACGCTACTGGCGAACCCATTGCCGTTGACGCACGTATTGCGATCAAGGGCGAGTAACTCGTGCACAAGGCCTTATTGACCTAAACCGAAACGCCTCCTTCGCACCAAGCGCAGGGGGCGTTTTTCTGCGCCTCTCTCACAAAGGCTACGACTTGCTACAGAGCCACGCGTGCTTAGCAAGCACGGGGGAGAGCCCACCGAGCGCGGGGAGGAGTTTTTCCACAAAGCCGCGCTGCACAATGTCTGCCACGAGTTGCACTTCGTTCGCAAAAAGGAGTCGATCCCCCACTGCCCACATACGTCGGATCATACGATGCGAGAACGGCAGCTCTGAAAACTGCACCGCATCGCCAAAAAAGCGCCCACACCAACAATTACTTGGCGGCAGAAAACTCCATCCACCAAGCTCAGCCATCACCCCCATGAGTTGGTAGCTAGAGCCAACGGAAATGCGCCGTACGGGAGAAATCCCATAGCTTGTGAGTAGCCGCTCCATGATGGCAAGGTCAGAACTTCCTTGTGCGTAGCAAATGAAAGGGCGCTCAGCGGCGAGCGCACTTAATGCCGCCTTATTCTTGACTTCAGGTACGTTGCGAGCACTTACTAGCACAAAGCCCTCATCGTAGAGCGGCACCGATAACCAGCGCTCATTTTGTTTAGGGAGCTCTGCCACAACCGCAACAGTCAATTTGTCTTGGGAGAGACCCTCCATCAACGCCCCCGTAAAAGAGGAAATCGTCACAAGCTCTCGCACCCGCTCATAAAGACGCGCTGTCACCCATGGCGCGATGGTGGCGGCAGCCGTCTCCCCAAACCCAACTGTCAAGCTCATTTCTGAGAGTTGCGTATTACTGAGGCGCTGCTTGAGTCCTTGGGCCGCCATAAGAAGGGGCCGTCCCTCTTTGGCGAGTTGGCGCCCCGCTGCAGTAAGGCGCAGAGGGCGCACATTGTGCACAAAGAGCGAAACACCAATGGATTCCTCAAGTTTGGCTAGCGACTGCGATACCGCCGAGGGTGTCATACCAAGTTGCGCTGCGGCCTCTTTGAGTACCGTCACCTCGCAGACCGTGAGAAAAATGCGCAACTGATCCAAATTCAGTGGATCGACAGTGGGCATGACATCCTCCTTCGGGATCAAGTTCAATGAAGTTTTCCTTAATTTGGAAAATCATATCGTTGATGTAACTCGCGAGCCAGCGCAACGCCAAACAAAATACGCACAAGCCAAACAGAGACCTCTCTGCAGCGCGCTGCAGGCCCTCGGCTGAATCAAAAATAGAAGGAGTACCAAGATGAATAAAACTCGTGTTGAACGCGATTGTCTCGGAACGATGGAAATCGACGATTCGCTCTACTACGGCATCCAAACGCACCGTATGGTGAAGGTCTCGGGCGCCGCCAACCTGCCTGTCATTTTCTTTCCAGATCTGCACCGTGCGCTTGCACAGATTAAGAAGGCTTGCGCCCGTGCTAACGCTGATATCGGCGCGCTCGAGCCAGAAATCGCTGCCGCCATCGTACAAGCCGCCGACGAGATGCTCGCTGGCAAGTTTGATGATCAGTTCCCGCTAGACATGTGGCAGGGCGGTGGCTACACCTGCGTCAACATGAACGTCAACGAAGTGCTCGGCAACCGCGCCAATGAAATCCTCACGGGGCATAAGGGGCAGGATCGTGTGCATCCGAACACCCATGTCAACATGGCGCAATCCACCAATGACACGATTCCCTCTGCTACGCACCTTGGTATTGCTGCCCGCTTGGATACCCTCATTGCTCGCACGGCAGCGCTCGCTGAAGCCTTTGAGACGAAAGCCAAAGAGTTTGATCACATTGTCAAAGTGGGTCGTACCTGCTGGCAGGATGCGCTGCCTGTAACGCTCGGGCAGGAGTTTGGTGGCTTTGCCGCCCTTATGCGCCGCTTGAATCGCAAACTCACAGCAGTTCGCCCTGGTGCTTTTGAAATTGTCATGGGCGGTAGCGCTATTGGTACGGGTCTTGGTGCCGCGCCTGGCTATATGCAAGCGCTCTACAAGCGCCTCTCCGAACAGTACGCAGAAGAGGTCAAACCCGCTGCAAGCCTCTTTGATGGCTTCCAGAACCCCGACTATTTCGTCACTGTCTCGGGGCAGGTAAAAGAAGTCGCCACTTCCATTTCCAAGATCAGCAAAGACTTGCGTCTGATGAGCTCGGGGCCGCGCGCTGGTTGGATGGAAATTCAGCTTCCGGCACTCAGCCCTGGAAGCTCCATCATGCCGGGCAAAATCAATCCGACCGTGCCAGAGATGGTCATCCAGATCGCACACAAGGTCGTTGGTAACGACGTTGCAATCGCCATGGCCTATGACGAAGGGGAACTTGACCTCAACGTTTGGGATGCCACGTTCTACCAGTGTCTCTTTGAAAGCCTGCAACTGACCGCAGAAGCGCTCGAAATTCTTCGTCGCGACTGCGTCGTTGGCATCACCGCCAATGAAGAACGTTGCAAGCACGAAGCCAATGGCTCTATTGCTCTTTCCACTGTTGTTTCCGCACTTTTCGGCTACCCCGAAGGGGTGCGCGTGGCGCATTGGTGTGAAGCCAACCATGCAACCGTAGCAGAAGCGGTCGTGGCGCTTGAACTGATGACGCCTGAAGAAGCCCGCGTCATGATCGATCCGATGATCATGACCTGTCCGGAAAAAATGGCGCAAGCCATTGCCGGCTTCCGCGCATCGCACAAGAAGTAACGGGTGGTCTACGTGGGGGCGCAGTGGTAATGCTCCTCTGATGACTGCGCTCCCACGCTTTTTTTAGCCCATACAAATATTTTCTGGGGCTCGGGTTTTGACCGGCCCGAGCCCCTTTTTGTACCCAGAAAATCCGTTTTGACGGTTTTTTCTCCCACTATAAACCTCAGAGACCCCGCGGCCTCCAAGCGGCCGCCACAACTATATGATTACACTCATTGAATTCCTGATCGTTTTCGGCGCCATTCTTATGGGCGTGCGCTTTGGCGGCGCAGCGCTCGGCGTCTGGGGAGGTTTCGGCCTCGTTCTCATCAGCATTCTCTTCGGTGTTGCACCCACAGCGCCCCCCGTCGATGTGATGCTCATTATTCTTTCGGTCTGTCTTTGCGCCTCCTGTATGGAAGCCGTGGGTGGGCTTGAAGTCCTCGTTCGTATCGCAGCGCGAATCATCCGCTCCAATCCGAAATACGTTGCTGTCATTGCCCCTGTCGTGAGTTTCTTCCTTACGTTCTTCGCGGGCACGGGCAACGCTGTCTACTCGCTCTACCCAGTCATCTATGAAGTGAGTTACAACGCTGGCATTCGTCCCGAGCGCGCCATGGCTGGTGTAGCTGTCGCGGGTCAGGTTGGCATTACCGCAAGCCCCATTGCTGCCGCAACGGCTGCCATGATTGGCTTGCTCGCCCAAAACGGCCATAGCGACATTGGTTTAGGTAGCATCCTGATGGTGACGTTCCCGTCATGCTTAGCAGGCGTGGTGCTAGGTTCACTCATTTGCATGCGCCGCGGCAAGGAGCTTTCCGAAGATCCAGAATATCAAGCGCGTCTTGCCGCGGGCGAAGTGGAACCGCCGCAAAAGCTCGATGATACGCCCTTGCCCGCAAAAGCCAAGCTCTCCGTACTCATCTTCTTGGGCATCATTTTGGTGATTGTGGCCGCAGGCTTCTTCCCTGACCTTCGCCTGCTCGGCGGTCAGCTCAAAGCCGTGAGCATGTCCACGATTATCGAAGCCTCTATGCTCACGGGTGGCGCGCTCATCACGCTCTTTTGCCGCCCCAACATGGACCGTGTTGGCAAGAGTCAGATTCTGCACGCAGGGCTCATCTCGATTGCTGCCATTTTCGGTATTGCTTGGATGAGCGATAGCTTCATCGCTGCAAACAGCAAGTTCTTCCTTGAATTTGCTGGCGGCCTTGCTCAGAGCGCACCGATTCTCTTTGCCTTTGTGCTCGCCATCATGAGCGCCCTGCTTACGAGTCAGGGGGCTACGACCCGTGCACTGATGCCGCTCGGCTTTACGATTGGCATCTCTCCGATGTTGCTCGTGGCCATGTTCCCTGCCGTTAATTGCCTCTTCCTGCTACCGATCAGCGGTCCAGCGTTGGCGGCTGTGGGTATGGATCGCTCTGGCACAACCAAGATCGGCAAGTACGTCTTTAACCATTCCTTCATCCTTCCGGGCGTGCTTATGGTCAGCATCTCGGTTCTCGTTGCCTTCGCGCTCGTGAAGGTCATGGGCTATTGACCGAGGACAGTCGATAGCTCCGCCGCTCGCTTTTAGAGGGAGAGGGTGGCACCCTCGAAGGGGGATCGTGCTCGCACGGTCTCCCTTCCTTCATGTTTGTCGCACGCATGCCTGCACTCACCGAGCCAGCCACATTTGCACAAACGCCCACAAAGAAGCGATTTTCTTTGTGGGCGCATCTGCAGCAGGGTGCTTCGTAAGCCGGATTCTGTCTGCAGAACGAGATAAGACTGCCGACGATCATTCATCTAGGACGACGCTCACGCGGCGCCTCAAGCCACCTACCCACAACCGGTCCGGGCCGAACCATTGGTTGCCTATTTGGTGTTGCTCCACGTAGAGATTGCCCGTTTCACCCAGCCATGACGCTGGCTCGTCTCTGTTGCTCTAATCCTCACCTTACGGTGGGCAGCCGTTAACTGCTACGTTGCCCTGTGGAGTCCGGACTTTCCTCTCGCAGATGACTCTGCCAGCGATCGTCTGAAGCACCCAAACTGCAGGAGGAACACTCTAGCCGAATCGTACTTCGATTGCAAGCGCCCAAGATGGCGCAGAGAAGATTTTTCAAGGGCTTTTCTGCAACAAACTTCTCCTCAGTCCGTAAAATAGCCGTAGATTTAGCGCCCGAAGCGCCTCATGCTGTGAGCGCGCAACGGACAATCCAAGCGGCGCACGCACAGTGCAAAAGACTCCTGTCGCTTGTTGCAAACGCTTGCACCTAAACTTGCTCTTGCGCTTTTCGCGCACGCCACCATTTCTAGAAGTTGTATGAAGAAGAACCTCCTGATCACCGTCGCACTCAGTGCCCTTGCCGCCTCCTCCGCCCAAGCCTCCTTTGTGGCTGAGTTGATTGAAACCACGCCTGCTGGACTTGTTGGCACGGCGGGAGCACACCAGTGGTCGGATCTGCTTGATGGCAGCAAGAAAATCATGGATGAGGGGCGCACCATGTGGATCGTCCCCACCTATACCAATCACCCAACTTGGGCTTGGGACAATCGTCGTGAGCAAAACGGCTATCCTTTTGGCATGGGACTCGGCCGACAAATTATTGATGAGCGTGGTAACGAGCGCTCGCTCTACTGGGTGAACTTTGTCGATAGCAACTATCGCATCGAACCGACCATGGGCTACCAGTGGGTGGCGCGCTATCCGATTATGAATAGTGGTGTGCATGTTGGTGCGGGCTACCTTGCGGGCTTCACCTTCCGCGGTGACTACAACTGGCTTCCCATTCCGATGGTGTTGCCAGTGGTAAAAGCGGGAACCGATCTCGCTAGCCTCTATATGACCTACATTCCTGGCACGAACGTGTTCTTCTTCTACAGCTCGATTACGATAGACGATACAAAGTCTCGTAAGGCGCCATTGCCGCTCTCTAGCGCTTGGAACGGCAAGCAGAACTTCCTCTATGGCGGCATCGGCTGGGAATACGTCGACAACGGAAACACGGAGGACACCGTCACTTGGGCCACGAACGATTCCTCTTGGCACGGCGGTTTGCGCCATTACTCGGGTCGCAACTGGGCAACGGATCTCTCCTATCGCCGTAGCAAGCATGAAGTGCGTCTGCCGACGCGCCACGATAGCTACCGCTTTGAAAGCTACGCGCTTCAGATCCAGTACAACATCGACGCAACCGACGATCTGCGTCTCTACGCTGGCGGTGGTATTGGCTATGCCATCATGAAGGGCGCTGGAAAACGCGCTGACAGCATCCACCCGGTCACCTCGCTTGGGGCGACCTATGCGCTCACCTCCAACGTCTTTGTCAATGCGGACATGACCGTTGCGTTCTCGCGCTTTAAGAACAGCGTGGCTGGCAGTCCCGACGAGTATTTCAAGGCTATGCCCACGGACTTCAGCGTCTCCATCGGCTACGCGTTCTAACACGCGACCCATCGCTTAGTCACAATTTCTCCCAAAGGGGCAGCACAAAACTGCCCCTTTTTCGTTCTGCGCCACTACAATTCTCTAAATACTGTCCCCAATGCGCCCCCGAGACTGGGACGCACTCAGCACTACTTCAGGAGAAGATTTCATGGATCGCAACGACGAACTGTTTGAACGCGCACAAAAGACTATTCCCGGGGGCGTTAACTCCCCTGTTCGCGCATTCCGTTCCGTAGGCGGCTCTCCGCGTTTCATTGAACGCGCCAAGGGGCCCTATATGTGGGATGTCACAGGCAAACAGTTCATCGACTACATCCTCTCGTGGGGACCGATGATTCTCGGGCACAACAATGACGCAGTGGTTGCTGCCATGGAAACCGCTGCTGAAAAGGGGCTCTCTTTCGGAGCCGCCACAGAAGCGGAAATTCTCATTGCCGAAGAAATCACCAAGATTGTTCCCTCGATGGAGCAGGTGCGCTTGGTGAGTTCTGGCACCGAAGCTGGCATGAGCGCCATCCGCCTTGCTCGCGGCTACACCGGCCGCAACAAGATCATCAAGTTCGAAGGCTGCTACCACGGTCACTCCGACAGTCTGCTCGTTAAAGCAGGCTCGGGCATGCTCACTTTTGGTAACCCCTCGAGCGCAGGGGTTCCAAGCGGCATCACCGAGAACACGCTCGTACTCGAATACAACAATCCCAATCAGCTAGAGGAAGCCTTCAAAAAATATGGTGACGACATTGCCTGTGTGATTGTTGAAGCCATTGCTGGCAACATGAACATGGTGCGTGGCACCCATGAGTTCATCCGCACGATGCGTGAGCTCTGCACGCAGTATGGCGCGCTGCTCATTGTCGACGAAGTGATGACGGGCTTCCGCGTTGCACTCGGTGGTGCACAATCCTACTTTGGCGTCACGCCTGATATCACCATGCTCGGCAAGGTGATCGGCGGCGGGATGCCCGTGGCCGCCTTCGGCGGTCGTCGCGACATCATGCAGTGCGTGGCACCTGTGGGCGCCGTCTACCAAGCGGGCACACTCTCGGGCAACCCCGTTGCCGTGGCTTGCGGTCTGGCCACCCTCAAAGCGATTCAGGCACCAGGCTTTCACGAAACACTCTCCGCCCAAACGACGAAGCTCGTTACAGGGCTCACGGCAGCGGCTCAAGAAGCTGGCATCGAGTTCTGCGCCGACAGCCTCGGTGGCATGTTTGGTCTTTACTTCCTGCCGAGCATTCCGCAGGGATTCTCCGATGTTATGAAGGCCAACACGCCGCTCTTTAATCGCTTCTTCCACGGTATGCTCTCGCGAGGCGTCTACTTTGCCCCGTCCACCTTTGAAGCGGGCTTTACCTCGATTACGCATGATGATGCCGTTATCGAAAAGACCCTCGTCGCAGCGCGCGAAACGTTCGCTGAGCTGCGAAGCTAACCGCACAACCACGACTGAGGAGTAGGCATGAAGGGATGGGTACGGGCGATCGCCGCCACAATCATTGGGGTTGCTGGCGCTGTGGCTAGCACAGCGTGGGCTGCTGGGTCAACTGGCTGGAGTATTCCAGGAAAAAAGGCGCCAGAGCTTGAGCAACCCGATGTGACCGTGCGTCTCATCGCTGAGCGTGAAGCACTCATCCCTCAAGCCGACAATCGCCTCGCGGTTGTCATTAATCAGCAGAACGGCTGGCATACCTACTGGACTATGCCCGGAGACGCAGGCTTTCCTACGCGCTTCACGTTTAACTTGCCCGAAAAGC
Organism: uncultured Sutterella sp.; assembly: GCA_902463725.1. Lineage (GTDB taxonomy): Bacteria > Pseudomonadota > Gammaproteobacteria > Burkholderiales > Burkholderiaceae_F > Sutterella. The sequence goes on from CABQGK010000002.1 coordinate 256,336, forward strand.
TCTCGGCCACGGAACCCGAAGTCCCGTACCCAGAACGGCTCGATACGATGGGAATCATCAGTTTTGCTTTTAACGGCGAAACGGTCTTTCCCTTCCGTGTGAGCGTGCCTCGTGACGTGCCCATGGGAGCGAAGGCAAAAATTACGCTCGAAGCCGACTACCTTGCTTGCAAAGACGTCTGTGTACCGGGGCATGCCTCCACAAGCATTGAGCTACCCTATGCTGTGAAAGCGGATGCGAGTAGTGACGCAGCGCTTCTTAAGCGCGGGGAGATGCTGATTCCTGAGAAAACCCGAGCACTCAAAACTGAGGCCACTGTCGACGGAACCAAGCTGGAAATCAAGATTCCCTCGGGTGAAGTGGCCATCCACCACGCACTTTCCTTTTTCCCACTTGAGGCCAATCAGATTGTGCTCGCCAATGCCCCGCGCTTGGCACGCACAAAGGATGGCAGTAGTGCGCTCTACCTCACGCTCACCAAAGAGTTTGCAGTGAGCACTCCCAAAGCACTACGCGGCGTACTTGTCGCCGATGGAGGCCCCTTAGAAAAGGGGGGCTGGGCCGTTGAGACAACCCTGCCGCTCTCGGCTGGCACTGTCATAGCGCCACTCGCAGAAAACGAACCTGACGTCATTGACGGCTCACACGCGGCCTCGCTCACCGCGCTGACCGCCATCGGCTTCGCGTTTTTCGGTGGCCTCATCCTCAATCTCATGCCCTGTGTCTTCCCGGTGCTCTCACTCAAGATTTTGCACCTGCTCGAGAGTGGCCGGCGTGGAGAGCCCATGCTCGGACATGGGCTAGCGACCACGGCAGGGGTACTTGTAACGATGCTCAGCATTGCGGGCGTGCTGATCCTGCTACGCAACGCAGGCATGGCGCTTGGCTGGGGGTTCTATTTGCAAAGTTCGTGGGTAGTTGCTGCGCTCTTGCTCCTCTTTGTGGCCATCTCACTTAACCTTCTTGGGCTCTATGAGTTCACACTAGGGACCCAACTTGGTAATTTGAGCGCAGCGCGCCCCATGGCCGGAAGCAAATTACACTCTTTCCTCTCTGGGGTACTCGCTGTAGTGGTTGCCTCCCCTTGCACAGCACCCTTCATGGGCGCAGCGCTTGGTTATGCACTCACGCGCCCCTCACTCGAGGCGCTCGGCATCTTTGCGGCACTCGGCATCGGGATGTCCCTTCCCTGGCTCTTGCTCTGCCTCTTTCCCTCTTGGTCCAAATGGCTACCAAAACCTGGGGCCTGGATGAACACTTTCCGTCGCGTGATGGCCATTCCTATGCTCGCCGCAGCGCTTTGGCTTGTCTGGGTGCTCAACCAGCAACTTAATTTGAAGGGGCTCCTTGTACTCGCGCTTGCAGTGCTCGCCCTCGGCCTCTCGCTTTGGCTGATCGGCCGCGCGCAGTGGGGAAAATCGAGCTCTCGCATTCTAGCGGCTTCACTCAGCATTCTCGCCGTGGGCGCAGTGGCAAGCGTTGGAATGGGGCTCTATGAGCGCAACGCTAGTGCACAAGCCCACGGTACTTGGCAACCTTGGTCAGAGAGCGCCGTAGAAGCCGCTCTCACCAAAGGCCAGCCCGTTTTTGTCGACTTCACCGCCGCGTGGTGCATCACCTGCCAAGCCAATAAGGCCGCTGCGCTCAACCGCGATGCGGTTCAAGAAGCACTCAATCGATATGGCTATGCTCGCTTTGTCGGAGACTGGACGAACTACGACCCGCAGATCACCAAAGAGCTCGAGCGCTTCCATCGCTCAGGCGTACCGCTCTATTTGGTCTATCGTCCAAACGGTCAAGTCACAGTTTTGCCAGAGTTGCTGACGCCAGGGATTGTACTTGAGGCGCTTGAAGCCAACGCGAAACCCTAAAAGGCGCATCACAGATAAAAAATCGCGGGTCTCGTCGCTGTGACTGCCCGCGATTTTGCGCTTGTCTTGGTTGCGCTACGGTTGATCGTGCACCCAACCGATCACCCTATCGAGGAAGGGGATACCCTGCCAAACGGTTTTGCCCCCTTCGACCTGGGCGTAGACCGCATAGCGATGTCCACTCTCTGTCTGCACATAACCGCCAATGGCGCGCACATTATCCAAATAGCCCGTCTTGATATGCGCGTAAGATGTCGCGGTTTTACGTTTACGCATGGTCCCGTCAATGCCAGAAATGGGCAGAGAGCTCATGTACTCACTCATGTACGGGCTCTTCCAGCCAGCAAGCAACATGGTTGTCATCCCGTCGGCTGTCACACGCGAGATGCGTGAGAGACCTGAACCGTTATCAAGCACCCAGCCCTTGGTATTGACCCCAACACTTTCCAAATAGCGCATGACCATCGTGCGTGAGGTAGGCAGATCATAGGGCGCGCCATTGCGTCCGCTCGCCGCAGCCGACGTAGACAAAAAGAGCGTACGAGCGATTTGATTATTCGACCACTTGTTGGCGAGCGCAATCACTTCGCGCAATGGCTGCGAAGCACGCGTCATGACTTTGACGGCTCCCGCGGGAATCTCTCCTTCGACAACGTGCCCTGACCAAGTGCGGCCATCGCGCTCCCAAAGCGCACGGAAAACACTTTCGAGGTACTCGTTTTTATCCAAGGTCACTATGCTAAAGACGCGAGCGTCGCAACTCTCAGGGAAGGTCCCTTCGAACGTGACTGTTTTCTGCCCATTTTCCAACGTCCGGTACTTAAAGCCGATTGACTTCTGCCAGTCACCACAGGGCTTGTTATCCAAAGGGATTTCTCGTGGAACCGCCATGCCCGCCATGGGCGGTAGCGTCACCACCTGAGCGATCTTCTTCGCGGGTACAGGCACAAACTCAAAACTCATCGCGTTGTAGTTGATCAGTGCAGCATCAGGGAACTGGTTGTAGGGACGATCTCCCTTGCCATCAAATGCACTCGTATCCCCCTCAGGGAGGGAAAAAAGCGATCGATCCACCACAAAATTCCCATCAATGTGTGTGATGCCATGCGCAGCAAGCCGTTCAACCTCCAGCTGAAACTGCTCAATCACCCAACTCGGATCTCCGCCGCCTTTGAGATAGAGCGTATGAATGTGGCCGTCCGCCGTGGGCTCAGCGTCGACATACATTTCTGTGAGCCAATGGTAATTGGGGCCAAGCAACTCCAACGCAGCCAACGTTGTGACAAGCTTTTCTGTCGAAGCTGGCGAAATCGAAGCCTCGGCATTGACGGAAAGAATAGTTTTGGCTTCTGGTCCATCGAGCGACTTGACGCTAATGGCCATCGCTGAGAGAGGAATTTTGAGTTCCTTTGCCGCCTTGGCAAGCGGTGCGGGCAGCGCATCTTCCTCTGAAGCAGCTGCCGCTGTGCTAATGAGCCCTGCGGCAAGCATCGCCGCCAACAAGCCCTTAAGAGCGTATTGCATAGGTATCTTTCGCCTCTTGTGTGCCTCACTGTTAGGCAGGAGAATGGGTTCAGACATTCTAATACGCTCACTGCCAAGACCACTGTGCGGCTTGCGTCTCGCCAAAACTGTAACTAATTTTCACAGAACCCTTGAATTTTTCCTACCTCAACCCCATATACCTCACAAAGTCAAAGGGCTGAGTCGGGTAAGATGCCTCACTCAAGCTCATCCTTTTTCCGTCCGCCGGATCCGATAGACCGTGCGGCACATGAAATTTCTTGATTTGGAGTATCAAATGCAAATCCGTCCGTTGCACGACCGCGTGATCATCAAGCGCCTCGAAGCCGAAACCACCACCTCCTTTGGCATTGTCATTCCTGACACCGCCGGTGAAAAGCCCGATCAGGGTGAGGTCATCGCTGTGGGTCCCGGCAAGCGCGACGAAGCCGGCCGCATCGTCACGCCCGACGTCAAGGTCGGTGACCGCGTTCTCTTCGGCAAGTACTCCGGCCAGACCGTAAAGGTCGACGGTGAAGAGCTCCTCGTGATGCGTGAAGAAGACATCATGGGCGTGCTCGAGTAAGCCGCAACACTCCGAATTCTCGACATTAATCAAGTTTTAAAAGGAAAGATTCAAAATGGCTGCTAAGCAGGTTCTTTTTGGTGATGACGCCCGCTCCAAGATGGTTCGCGGCATTAACGTTCTTGCCGATGCCGTGAAGGTTACGCTTGGTCCGAAGGGTCGTAATGTGGTGCTCGAACGCGCCTTCGGCGGCCCCACGGTCACCAAGGACGGCGTCTCTGTCGCCAAGGAAATTGAACTCGCCGACAAGTTTGAAAACATGGGCGCTAGCATGGTGCGTGAAGTCGCCTCCAAGACGAGCGACAACGCCGGTGACGGTACGACCACGGCGACGGTGCTCGCTCAGGCCATCGTTGACGAAGGTATGAAGTTCGTTGCCGCTGGCATGAACCCGATGGATCTCAAGCGCGGCATTGACAAGGCTGTGGCGGCTGCCATCGCCGAGCTCAAGAAGCTCAGCAAGCCCACCACCACGAGCAAGGAAATCGCTCAGGTCGGCTCCATCTCCGCTAACTCCGATGCGGAAATCGGCGAAATCATCTCCGAAGCCATGGACAAAGTGGGTAAGGAAGGCGTGATCACGGTTGAAGACGGCAAGAGCCTCAACAACGAACTCGAAGTGGTTGAAGGCATGCAGTTTGACCGCGGCTACCTCTCGCCCTACTTCATCAACGCCGCTGACAAGCAGGCTACGGTTTTTGAAAACGCCTACATCCTCTTGCACGACAAGAAGATTAGCAACATTCGCGAACTGCTCCCGATTCTTGAGCAGGTTGCCAAGAGCGGCCGTCCGCTCGTGATCATCGCTGAAGACGTCGACGGTGAAGCCCTCGCCACCCTCGTGGTGAACTCCATCCGTGGCATCCTCAAGGTCGTCGCGATCAAGGCGCCTGGCTTTGGCGATCGTCGTACCGCCATGCTCGAAGATATCGCCATCCTCACGGGCGGCACGGTGATCTCGAGCACGGTTGGCCTCTCGCTCGACAAGGCGACGCTAGAACAGCTCGGTAGCGCCAAGAAGGTTGAAGTCACCAAGGAAAACACCACGATCATCGATGGCGCTGGTGCCGCTGATGCGATCCAGAATCGCATCAACAACATCCGTACGCAGATCGAAACCGCGACGAGCGACTATGACCGTGAAAAGCTCCAGGAACGCGTTGCCAAGCTCGCTGGCGGCGTGGCGCTCATCAAGGTTGGCGCAGCCACCGAAGTGGAAATGAAGGAAAAGAAGGCTCGCGTTGAAGACGCTCTTCATGCCACCCGCGCTGCGGTTGAAGAAGGTATTGTCCCCGGCGGCGGTGTTGCGCTGATCCGCGCCAAGCAGGCCATCAAGGACCTCACGGGCGACAACGACGAGCAGAACGCTGGTATCCGTATCGTTCTGCGCGCAATGGAAGAACCGCTGCGCCAGATCGTCAAGAACGCCGGTGAAGAACCGAGCGTGGTTGTCAACGAAGTGGCTCGTGGCGAAGGTAACTTCGGCTACAACGCTCAGAGCGGTGAATACGGCAACATGGTCGAAATGGGCGTGCTCGATCCGACCAAGGTCACCCGTACGGCTCTGCAGAACGCAGCCTCAGTTGCTAGCTTGATCCTCACGACCGACTGCATGGTTGCTGAGATCCCGCAGGAAACGAAGCCCATGCCTGCCATGGGCGGCATGGACGGCATGCCTGGCATGATGTAATGCCACATTGAGGGGTAGCTGCACCGCTACCCCTGCCGCTAGGAATGAAGACCCCGAGCTCTCTTAGAGAAACTCGGGGTCTTTTGTTATGTAGTGAGTTCTGCAAACGCCATCAAGCGGTGAGATACCATCGGCTCACTAGCCGCTACCGCGCCAGTGGACGCACGCACTGGCGCAGCAGTACGAACGTGCTCTCGCGATTACGCTTTGGGCGTAAGGCCAGAAATCTTGGCAAATTCTTCGGTCTTCGTCTCATTGAGCGGGATGTACTTCCCGTCCTTGAACATCACGGCGAAGGGAACCGTACGAACACCCGAGCGGCGGGCGATCTTGGAATTGGTCCACACGGCGAGACGCTTTTCAAACGGAATCTCCGCTTCCTTGCCTTTCACGTTGAGGCCGCGGAAATCCGCATCCTTGAAATGCTTTTCGTGCTCAAGGAACTTCTCGTAACGGTTTTCTGCTGCGAGCACCACAGCGCCCTGCAATTCACTATAGGGACTCAGTACGGCAACCGGGAACCAGCGGAAGGTGACCTGCCCGAGGAAAGGCTTCCACTGCTCATACTGCCACTGGCACCACGGGCACTGCGTGTCCCATACGATGTAGACAACAGGAGCACCTTTCGGCCCTGGAATATCAACTGATTCGCCTTTTTCACTGAGCTCCACGAAAAACTCTTCTGCATTGAAGTCAGTCGGGATCGTCGGCTTCTTCGGCCATTCATGCTTCGGAGCCTCCGCAGCAAAGGCCACGGGAGCCACCGCACCCAGGCCCAGCAGGCCCAACAGATTGCGTCGATTCAATTTCATATGGACTTTTCCTTCTTTCTATGCCTGCGAGCGCAGACAATGTCTAGTCTACGCAAAGCTAGGAGCAAAAGAAAGAGAGGGTTTACGAGAAATCCACCCTGCAAACACTTTGAAACACAGTGAGCTTTGTTATCATGCCGTAACTCCAAAAAGGCGGCAAACGCGGCCCTTGAGCTTGTGAGGTTCTGAACTAGGTAGCACAAGCGCCACCTATATCCGCATCCCACTTTTGCTCCCGTGTCCTCTCTGGCTCGATCACCTTCTAGCCTACAAGAGAAGCTACAACGCTTTCGCCGTCAAGGGGCGCGCAACCATCCTGCCTGCCCACTGGTTTCATTCATCCTCTTTAGATCTGCCATGCGCTACATTGATAAGCTTCGCGAACGTTGGGTTACCTCAGGCTCCATGCTCTGCGTCGGGCTTGACCCCAACCCTGCTAAATTCCCCCATCACCTCGCTCAACACCCCAACGCACTCTACGAGTTCTGCAAGGGGATTATCGATGCGACGGCTGACTACGTCTGCGCCTTCAAACCGCAAATTGCCTATTTTGCCTCGAGTGCCGCAGAAGAAACCCTAGAAGCGCTAATCGCCTACATTCATGAGATGTATCCGAGCATTCCCGTAATTCTCGACGCCAAACGCGGGGATATTGGCTCAACTGCTGAACATTACGCCCGTGAAGCCTTCGAGCGCTACCGCGCGGACTGTGTGACACTATCGCCCTTTATGGGCCGTGACACACTCATGCCCTATTTGGCCTACCCCGATAAAGGCGCCTACGTGCTGTGCCGCACCTCCAACCCTGGGGGCGATGACTTTCAGATGCTCGATGTGGGCGGTGAAAAGCTCTATGAACGCATTGCGCGTTTGGCCGAAAATGACTGGAACGTAAACGGCTCACTCGGGCTCGTGGTGGGAGCTACCTATCCGCATGAACTCGCGCGTGTGCGAGAAATTGCTCCCTCGCTCAATCTGCTCGTTCCGGGGATCGGCGCACAAGGTGGCGATATTAACGCCGCCGTCACTGCGGGACGCGACGCTTCGGGCTGGGGGATGGTAATCAACTCTGGGCGTGCCATCCTTTACGCAAGCCGCGGCGAGGATTGGTTAGAGGCCGCCCGCGTCAAAGCACAAGAAACGATGCTCGCGATTAGCGCAGCGCATTAACCTCCAAAAAGAAGGCTGGGCTCTCGGGGCACGCTATGGTGCACGAGCACAGCCTTACCGCCTGCATACGGTCCGCTACAGTAGTGGCTCTGCGAGCAGCAGAGCCCAATCGGTCACTCGTTCACTGCTGTAAAAAGCGTCTGATGGTGCGTCTCTTGCTCGAGTTCGTCAACCATCGCCACAGCATAATCCTTGACGGAAATCTTTCCGCTACCGAAAACGCTGTCAGTGCCAAGCACATATTTGCCGCTACGCTCTCCGGGATGAATCTCTGGCGCCGGCACAAAATAGACCCAATCTAGGTCCCGCTCCTGACTGAGCGTTTCCATGTAAAACTCAAAGAGCCCACGCACGCCCGGCATAATCTCCGCAGGCAAAATACCCGCATCGATAATGCGCTCACCCGGCTTGAGAAAGAGCACACTCGCGCCCCCAACCACCTGTAGACGCTTGACGCCCGCAGCTTTGACAGCCTTGACGATCTGCGGATAGAGCCGCTTTGTATCCTCATACATATTAGGATTTGTCCATCCTGGGTTATAAGCGGAAATCACAGCATCCTGCCCAGCGGCCGCCGCAATCAGCGCCTCTTTATCCGCAACATCTCCTTGACGCACGCTCAAAAGGGGCGTCTCACGCGCTAATTTCTGAGGATCGCGCAGTAACGCAGTCACGTGATGTCCACGCGCAAGTAATTCATCCAAAATCGCCGAACCAACAAAGCCCGTTGCCCCAACCAGTAGAACCTTCTTCTTCACGATCACACTCCTATCAATCAAAAGCAAAGCAGGCTCTCCCGAGCACCATAATGAGTTATATCGCAGAGCCGCAACACCACACAACCCGAGTCACTTGAGCGCCTGTTTTCAACTATCGTACTGAGAAAGCCGCACACCGAAAAAGCGCGTTAACAGCTCGACACAGATCATTAGGTATCAAAAAGGACTAAAGTATACTTTTCGATCGTAAGAACAAAAACGCACCCATACTAGGTGCGTTTTTCTCGGTACACGGTCTATTCCGTGTCGGACTCGTCAAGATTCTCTTCGACGGGTTGCGGTAAGCGAGAGACCAAAATTTTATCGATACGGCGTCCATCCATATCGATGACCTCAAACTTCCAACCGTCCCACACCGTGCTGTCACCCTCCTGTGGCAGGCGCCCAATCAGAAACATCATCATGCCAGCGAGCGTAGCGTATCGTCCAGGAATATCCTCTGGTACTGTTTTGATACCGAGCTCATCCTTGAGTTCTGGGATGGGGATCAGTCCATCAAAGAGGTAACTGCCATCCGAGCGCTTAGTCACCCATGCGTCAGCTGGGCTCTCTGGTTTGAACTCACCAGCGATCGCCTCAAGTACATCGCGCGGCGTAACAAGCCCTTGCACTTCACCGTACTCATCAACCACGAGAGCGAGCGCCGTATCGGTGGAACGGAAATTTTCTAGCAACTCCATCCCCGTGAGCGACTCAGGAACATAGACCGGCTTGGCGAGATTTTCATGGAAATTAGGCTTGCCCTTTTCCATCATCTGCTGTAAAAGCGTACGCGTGGTGCAAATACCCTTGACGTCGTCCAAGCTACCCTTGCAGACAGGAAGTCGTGAACGGTGCGAGCGCTTGATCTTTTCGATATTTTCCTCAAGAGGATCATCGAGATCGATCCACTCGATATCAGCACGGGGGATCATCAGCGAAGCAATGGGACGGTCGTCGAGGCGGAAGATGTTACGAACCATATCACGTTCGACACGCTCAATCACGCCACTCTCTTCGCCTTCGTCAATGAGCGCATGGATTTCTTCCTCCGTGACTTGCTCGCGCTCGTCACCCCTTAGCCCAAAAACGCGCAATAGGAGACGAGTCGATGTGGACAGTAGTCGAACGAATGGCGCAGCAATCACTGAGAGCACATAGATGGGACTCGCCACGCGGCAAGCAATACGCTCTGGTGCGAGTTGACCGAGGCGCTTAGGAACCAGTTCCCCCACCACAATCGAAAAATATGTCACCAACACGACCACGAGCACCAAACTGACAGCCGTTGCTGTCTCGCGAGACAGCCCTAGGGCAGCCAAGAAGTCGGCCACGGGCGCAGCGAGCGCGCTTTCACCCACAATACCGAGCAGAATCCCGATACTGGTAATGCCAACCTGAATCGTAGAGAGGGCTCTCGTCGGATCGTCGTTGAGATCCATGGCGCGTTGCGCGCCAGGGGTGCGATTGTCTTTAAATTGCTGCAGACGAGCGCGGCGGCTAGTGATGAGGGCGATTTCGCTCATCGCAAAAACGCCATTAAGCAAAACTAGAAGGATGAGAAAAAAGACGTCGATCCAACCGAACATACTTGGTGAGGCAGGCACTCACGTGGGTCGTGCCAGCCTTATTTGATTAGCCCGTAGCTTGCGACGGGAACCGAGAAGCATGCCCTAACGCACGAGCATGGACCCAAGAGCAGAGGCTTGCTTCACTAAGAGTTATTCATTCTAATGCACCGATCGAGCAAGCATGGGCTGAGATCGGCTGTGTTTTTGCTCAATACTCAGAGGGCATCGCCGCAGGGTTGCCGAATTTAATCAGCTCCAGAAGTCCATTGAGTGCCGTCACTACAGCAGCACGCCGCACCATCGCACGGTCTCCGTTCACGTGAATAGTGCGAGAGAGCGTCACAATGTGCTCGTTGAAGCGATACCCCCAGCCCACTGAGACACTGCCAACCGGCATACGCTCTGTTCCGCCCGCGGGGCCTGCATACCCTGTGATCCCCACGGAGAGCGTCGCTCGAGCAGCACTGGCCAGCGCTCCACGCGCCATTGCCTGTGCAACAGCATCGCTTACCACGCCTTCTCTCTCAATGAGTGCAGGGGGCACACCAAGAAAACGTGTCTTCATCGCGGTCTCATACGTCACAAAACCCATATCGAACCAGCCACTGCTACCAGCAACTTCTGTGATCGCCGCAGCGAGCAGCCCACCCGTACAACTCTCGGCGGTAATAATACCGTGGCTAGTGCCCGCAACGGCGCGCCCGAGCTGTTGAGCGAGTTGAGCGATCTGATCATCAAGCTTGTGCATGCATCTATTCCCTTGGAGCAAGAACGCTCCCATACCGCGAGAGGCAAATCACGAAAGCTGCAGCGTACGGTGCGTGCGCTGCAGCTCTCATCAGAAAAGAAGTCTTCTGGGCGAGGAGAAACCGCGCCCCACGTGAAGCTTAGCTAAACAGCCAGCCTAGGCAGCTCACGACAATCCAGGCATAAAAAGCTGCCACCACATCATCGAGCATCACCCCAAAACCGTTTTTCATCTTTTCGTCAATCATGTCAACGGGAGGGAGCTTATAGATATCGAAGACTCGGAAAGCAATAAACCCAGCAATCCACCAAAGAGCCCCATGCGGCAGCGCAGCAAAGAGCAACAAGATGCCAACGATTTCGTCGATCACCACACCCTTGTGATCATCAACGCCGAGGTCGCGCGCGACACGATCTGCTGCCCAGATGCCTAGAGCAAATAGCACCACAGCAAGCACGACCCAAGCTTGCGTCGAGAGGCTCGGCGCTAGCACAATGTAAAGTAGCGCCCCGAGAATCGAGCCAATCGTACCTGGGGCCGTCGCAATCTGTCCAACCCCAAACCCCGATGCTAAGGCATGTGCAGGGTGAGACCAAATAAAGCGGCTGGTCATGGGGACCTTATTGGCTGGATTGTCAGCATCGTATTTATTCAGCATAGCTTGGATTCCTGAAAAACTTGAAGGATTGACAGGGGGTCGTTTTACTCAGGGAAATGATTAAACCCCTGAGTTGGGGTCGGTATAACTATACCCTTGTCTGTTCTCAATATGAGATTATCACCTGAATCTCTTGCGCGAATCTTACCTATTCGGGTTAACCTTAATGCGAGCGCCCCCGATAAGCGCACAATGGCATCACGTGCAGCCTCTGGCGCCGTAAACACTAACTCATAGTCGTCACCACCCGTGAGACTTGCCTCCTGTTGCTGATGCACAGATAGGGTCTGCAGAGCAGCCGAGCGGGGCACCGCCTCCCAAAGCAAATCCGCAGCGACCGCACTACGCTCAAGAATATGCCCCAAATCCGCGAGTAGTCCGTCACTCACATCGGCGGCTGCACTCGCAAGGGCTCGCAGCGCTTCTCCGAGCGCATTACGAGGCGTTGGGTGCACGAGCCGCGCCTGGAAATGTTGTGCAGGGACATCCGTCGCTTGCCAATGCCCCCAAGCGAGTTTGAGCGCGGCATAAGCATCCCCAAGCGTACCAGAAACCCAAATGTCATCACCGACTTTAGCACCCTTGCGGGTGAGTCCCTGCCCATTGGGCAACGCACCCATGGCAGTAATCGAAATACTAATGGGGGCGTGCACACCATTGACGAGAGGTGTGCGTGTCGTATCGCCCCCGAGCAACGCACAGCCACTTTGTTCTGCTAGCGACATCATCCCAGCAGAAAAGGCCGCAAGCCACGCATCATCACGGTCAGCAAGTCCAATTGAAAGGAAGAACGCCCGTGGTGTCGCACCCGCCGCAGCCAAGTCCGATAGATTGACAGCTAAGGCCTTGTAACCAATATCCCACGCAGGGCAGTCTGGCAGAAAGTGCGTCCCAACCGCCATCATGTCGGTAGTTACCGCTATTCGCTCCAATCCCGTATCGATAATTGCGCAGTCGTCTCCGACCCCCTGACTCGTCCATTCTCCAAAGGGGGAATGTGTGAAGTAACGATCAATAATCTGAAATTCACCCTCTGACATGACATCATCCTCAAGAATTCTCAGCAGGCGGCCGAGCGCGACGCTCTCGCATTGGTCGCCCACACAAAAAAACCGTCCACAACCCAACACGGGCCACGGACGGTCTTTACAAGTTGGGCTCTGCCCGCAACCGCTGAAGCAACGCATCGCGTCTTTTAGACGAGACTCGAAGCCGTATCAATAGCGGCGAAATCACATTTTGGCGGTTTCTTCTGGACGAAGCGTGCGTGCAATGTTTTCCAAAACACCATTGGTGTAGCGATTGCCGCCACCAAACTCCTTGGCAAGCTCAACACTTTCATTGAGCACCACACGCCAAGGCGTCTCGGGGCACGCAAGCAACTCGTAGGTGCCTAGATAAAGCGCGCATCGTTCAACCATCGCCACACGGTTGAGATCTCGATCAACCGCAGCCGCCACAATCTGAGCAATCTCAGCGTTTCGAGCGAGCACACCCGAAAGTAGCGACTTAAAAAACGCCTTATTCGCACGGGCAAAATCCCCCTCATCGAGATCGAGCCCAGCTGTTTCATCAGGATCGTCTGTGACGAGTTCAGACAAATGCGCCTCAATGCCCGCATAGTCCTGCGTAGGATCGGCAAACCACTGATAGAGACCGAGGAGCGCAAAGACACGCGCCAAATGGCGTGGAGAACGGACTTTCGCCTGCGCCTTTTTCTGATCAGTCATCCGTTGAGCCTCATTCATCCGTGTCGTCAAAGTCTTCTTCGGCCACGAACTCCTTCGAGAGGTTAGCCATTTCCACGGCGCAACGGGCACAGTCACGACCCTTCATATCGAGACGGGCCTGGCACTGCTCATCGTTTTCCGTTGTCAACACACCGTTAGCAATCGGAATCTCAAAGTCAAGCGAAACACGCATAATGCCTGCGGCGCTCTCATTGGCCACGAGATCAAAATGATAGGTCTCACCACGAATAACCGCACCGAGTGCGATCAGTGCGTCGTACTCATCCGTCTGCGCAAGCTTCTGCAACGCAAACGGGATTTCTAATGCGCCTGGCACGCTCACCTTGGTGACATCTTCGTCCACCACGCCGAGCTTGCGTAGCTCATCCATACAGGCCTCAAATTCGCCGCGGCCCGCATATTCATTGAAGCGTGCAACCACGACACCGATGCGAAGGTTCGTACCGTCCATAACGGTCTGAACAATATCTAATGCCATATTTTTCTCCTGAAGGGCTACCGTGCGATTGACCACGTCCCCAATACAACAAAATCCAAAGGTGCGCACAGTCCTGAAATTGAACGGTGCGCCCCTCATGAGGTGCCTCTACAGGCGTAGACCTAAGCGATTTCAGCTCAGACACCCGTCACGTCACTCAAGCGGCAGGGCGCGCAAAATCGCCCGTCCGTGCACCCTCCACTCTAGCAAGTGGCGGGCGGGGGTGCAAACGTGCGCCCCCATTTTTCTGCGCTCAGTATTTTACTCGATTGCTTCTCGGTAGCGCACCCACTATTGAGCCCGTTATTGACGATAACCGAAGGCCACGTTGTTCGGCATAGGTAGTCCCGTGACACCGAGCGCCTGTGCTGCATGCCAGCCCCACCGGGGATCACGCAGCATCGCGCGCCCGATGTCGACCATATCGGCCTCACCCGAGCGCAAAATCGTCTCTGCCTGCACTGGCTCGGTAATCAGCCCAGCGGTAATCGTCGGCAGCCCCGTTGCCTCCTTGATCTCGGTTGCGAATTCGACTTGGTAGCCTGGGGCAACCGGAATCTCTGTACGGATCAAGCCCCCCGTTGAAACATCGACGAAGTCAAGGCCGTGCTCTTTGCACTTTTCGATAAACGCAATCACGTCTGCGCACTGCAACCCGTCATCAACCCAGTCGGTTGCAGACACACGCATACCAACTGCGATATTTTGCGGCACACTCATCTTGACGCGATGCAGTACATCCAAGCCAAAACGCATACGCCCATCGAGCGCCCCACCATACTCATCAATACGGTGGTTAGAGAGCGGTGAGAGGAACTGATGAATCAGATAGCCATGCGCGGCATGAATCATGATTCCATCAACGCCAGCGCGCACCGCTCGCTTGGCCGCCTCACCAAATGCGTTGATGATATCTTCACATTCGTTGGGTAGTAGCTCCTTAGGGGTTGGCCACTCGGGCGCAAAAGCAATCGCGCTTGCAGCAAGCGTTCCCCACCCACCATAGAGCGGCTTCATCGGTTCGCCCGTCGTCGCACTCGTGCTCGCCTTGCGGCCCGCATGGTTGAGTTGAATGAAAATTTTCACATCGGGCGCGATATCACGCATGACGTCAATCATATGCTTGAGGCTTGCCTCGCATTCGTCACTCCAAAGTCCCAAACACGCGTCTGAGATGCGTCCATCGGGGCGGATAGCAGTCGCTTCAATGGTGAGCAGTCCCGCGCCCGAGGCCACAAGACTGCCATAGTGCACACAATGGAAAATTTGAGCAAGACCGCTCTTGGCACGATACATGCACATCGGGGGAATGGCAATGCGGTTTTTGACGGTAACCGGTCCCAATTGGAACGGCGTAAAAAGCTGAATGCTACGCATGTTATCTGTCCTTTATACCGGCAGGCGAGCCCCTCTTCGATGAGCAGGCCGCCAAGAGGGATTGATCCGAGGCATCGCATCCTCAGAGCGCTTGGCGAGCTGGGCAGGCATCACATTCAACGTGATTCCTATCGGGCAATCGTCTAATAATAGATGGGCTCTATTATAGTCCCGCCTCATTGCCGCTTTTCCATGCTTTTCGCGCCATCTCTAACATCTCTCAAGCGCAACTTACGATATGAGCGCCTGCTAGCGCAAGCGACGCCCTATAACGCAAAGGGGCTCAAGGTAGACGCACCCGAGCCCCACACTTCTTCTATACCAATCAAAGATTTAAAAGAACGAATCCTCATCGTTTTTAAGCGACATCATCCGCTCAATATAGCGAGCAATGGTATCGATTTCTAGATTCACATAGCTCTGCGGCTTGAGTAGCTTAAGTGTCGTCACCTCTACGGTGTGCGGAATCAGATTGATTTCCACGAGCGTATCCAGCGCCGTGTCTTCAACGCGATTGATCGTCAGCGAGACGCCATTAACCGTAATCGAGCCCTTATAGGCCAAGTACGGCGACAACGCACGCGGCGCACGAATCACGAGTCGCCATGATTCAGCCACCTTCTCCATGCTCTCGACCTGCCCCACGCCATCAACGTGGCCACTCACCAAATGGCCGTCAACGCGGTCTCCAAGGCGCATCGCCTTCTCGAGATTGACTTCACCAAAGGTGTCTAACCCCGTCGTCTTTGAGAGGCTCTCCGCGGAAACGTCCACTTTGAACTCTTTATCATTGACTTCAATAACCGTCATGCAGGCCCCGTTGACGGCAATGGAATCGCCAACGCGCACGTCCTCAAGTCCGAGCCCTGGGGCGAGAATCGTCAGACGCACACCGTTGCCGAGCTTCTCTGGCTCACGGACTTTGCCGATGGCCTGAACAATACCTGTAAACATCTATTTTCTCCTGAGTAAAATCGTACGCATATCGTTGCCGATAAGCTTGGTTTGCCATATCTTCCAGCGCTCAGCCTCTGCGGGCGTTGCAGGCTCGGGTAGCGCGGCGATGCTTTTGCCGGCGCCAAAAAAGCAAGGGGCCGTATAAAGCAGAATTTCATCGACAAGTCCCGCTAACAGAAACGCGCCGTTCAGGGTACTGCCAGCCTCAAGGTGCACCTCATTGACCTCTCGAGCAGCGAGCGCGTGTAGTAGCCCCATCAAATCTACGTGTTCCCCCGTAGCATCTGGCAACATCACCACTTCTGCGCCCCGCGCACGGAGCGCCTCGGCGCGCCCCTCTGGGTCAGCGGCAGCGAAAATCAGTACGCCGCCTCCCTCTAGCACACGCGCCGTAAGCGGCGTTTCACATCGCTTATCCACGAGTACACGCAACGGCTGGCGGTGTTGATCGGCAAGCCGCACATTGAGCTGCGGATTGTCACTTTTAATCGTTCCAATCCCAGTGAGCACAGCGCCAGCTTCTGCACGCCATATTTGATTATCCGCGCGCGCTTGCTCGCCTGTAATCCACATCGATCGCCCGTCGCTCAGAGCCGTACGCCCATCTAAAGTCGCCGCGACCTTGAGGCGTACCCACGGTAAGCCCGTACTCATGCGTTTGAGAAAGCCTCGGTTAAGCCAGCTCGCCTCTTCGCTACAGACCCCCGTCGTCACCACGATACCAGCCGCCTCCAACATACGGATACCGCGTCCTGAGACCAAGGGGTTTGGATCGAGTACAGCTACAACAACACGTGCTAAACCATGCTCAATGAGCGCTTTAGCGCAAGGCGGCGTATGTCCGTAGTGAGAACAAGGCTCAAGCGTGACATAAATGGTCGCCCCAGCCACACTTTCTCCGTGCGAGGCAGCGTCACGAAGCGCCATGACCTCGGCATGTGGTCCTCCCACAGCCTGCGTGTGTCCTGCACCAATCAGGCGTCCATCACGAACAATCACAGCCCCAACACTCGGGTTAGGCGGCGAAATTCTTCGGGCACGAGCACCCATCTCGAGTGCCGCTTGCATCCAGCGCTCGTCTTCGCTCATCACTGCCATCAACGCTGTGCCTCCACCGCGGCACGAACGCGATCCACCGTCCGCTCCGTGGTAGGTTTGGACTGAAAGTCGATCGGCAAGTCATTGTTTTCCATACTTTTTTGGATGAGCACGATAAAGGACTCTGGATCCGTAATGTTCAGGTAAACCGAGGCAAAGCGGATGTAGGCTATCGTATCCAAACGACTCAACGCATCGAGCACAAGGTCTCCGAGGCGATTGGAACGGATTTCACGCTCGCCGGTCAAAATCATCTGTTGTTCAATAAAGTCAGCCGCATCTTCCACGCGTTCAAAGGAGACAGGGCGTTTTCTGAGCGCGAGCATCATTGAACTCAGCATCTTCTGGCGGTTGTACTCCATACGTACGCCACCACGCTTCACAATCAAGGGCATGATGAGTTGCGCGCGCTCAAAGGTTGTAAAACGCTTGCCGCAGGACAGACAACGGCGCCGGCGCCGAATCACCGCCCCTTCATCGGGCGTACGGGAATCAACCACCTGCGTATCTTTGTGCTGACAGAAGGGACAACGCATGAAATGACCTCTTGCGATGAACGGCCTGCTTGCCCGAAAAGAGGGCATTGCCCCCACGTAGCAGGCAGGTCAAGAAAAACTACATGAAGTTTATCCTTACAGGCTTTTTAATTCAAGTTTCTGACACAAAATAAGGGCTGTCTCTCTATTGGGAGTGACAGCCCTTGTGTTTTTCTAGCGTGAGTGAGGACTCACTTCAGAAAAAGCATGCCGCAATTAGTCGGAATAGACAGGGAAGGCCGCCGTCAAGCTAGCGACCTCAGCACGAACCCGGGCGAGCACGGCTTCATCTTCGGGCGCTTCGAGCACGTCAACAATCAGTTCAGCGACTTTACGAGCTTCCGCCACGCCAAAACCGCGTGTCGTAATCGCCGGCGAGCCCAAACGAATACCCGAAGTCACAAACGGCGTTTCGGGGTCGTTCGGAATGGCGTTCTTATTGACCGTAATGTTGGCCGCATGCAACGCCGCCTCCGCGGCTTTACCGGTGATCTTGAGCGAGCGCAGATCCACAAGCATCACGTGGCTCTGAGTACCACCCGAGACAATACGAAGGCCCCGCTTCTGAAGCGTCTCGGCCATAGCAGCAGCATTTTCGAGCATGCGGCGGCCGTAGTCCTTGAAGCTCGGATCAAGCGCTTCACCGAGAGCAACAGCCTTCGCAGCAATCACATGCATCAAGGGCCCACCCTGCATACCAGGGAAAACAGCGCTGTTGATTTTCTTCTCGAGATCGGAGCGAGAGAAGATCAGGCCACCACGCGGCCCACGAAGCGTCTTGTGCGTGGTCGTAGTCACAATGTCAGCATAACCGAAGGGCGAGGGATAAACGCCCGCTGCAATGAGCCCCGCATAATGCGCCATATCGACCATGAAGTAGGCGCCCACCGTATGAGCAATCTCAGCGAAGCGCTTGAAATCAATATGAAGCGAATAGGCGCTCGCCCCAGCGATGATGAGCTTGGGTTTGTGTTCACGCGCAAGCGCTTCAACTTGGTCGTAATCAATCGCTTCGTTGGCGTCGAGCCCGTAGGGAACAACGTTGAAATACTTGCCTGAATAGTTCAGACGCATACCATGCGTCAAATGGCCACCCTCCGCCAAGGAGAGCCCCATAATCGTGTCGCCGTGCTCAAGCAGTCCAAAGAAAACCGCCGAATTAGCCTGTGCCCCCGAATGCGGCTGCACATTCACAGCCATCTCAACGCCAGCGGGTTCGCAGAAAAGCTTCTTCGCGCGCTCAATGGCGAGCGTCTCCACCACGTCAACGTTTTCGCAACCGCCATAGTAGCGCTTACCTGGGTAACCCTCGGCGTACTTATTGGTGAGCTGCGAACCTTGGGCCTGCATCACGGCGGGAGAAGCATAGTTTTCCGAAGCAATCAGCTCAATGTGCTCTTCCTGACGGGTGTTTTCTGCGACGATAGCAGCCCAAACGGCAGCGTCCGTTTTTTCAATGGTTTTTGTGCGTTTGTACACGAGAGTTCTTCCTTAATGAAAAAAGAAATAAAGAAAATTTGGTGGCAGCTACACTCACAAAAGTCTTCGCCACGCACCCAAAAGAATGTCATTACGCGCTTAGAGCACGATGCGTGGGTTGAGACTGTAGATGCCAATCCACTCATCCGTTTCAAGCACGTGCCCCTTCATCGCCGCTTCTGCCTCTTGCCAAGTAAAGCGCTCGGGCAGAGAAAGCGTTGCCACATCAAGCGCGATCACAATGAAGCGGTACGTGTGCCAACGTGCATCCCAAAAAGGAGGACACGGACCATCATAGCCCGAACCCGTCTCACCCATAGCAATCTCGCCATCACGACAATAATCGTTGAGTCCAGGACGGCCAAAACCAGCGGCAAACCGATTGCTCAATGCACCCTCTGGAATTTCCCGCACCTCAGCCGGAATGTCTGTCTGCACCCAGTGAACAAACCGACGACGAGCCTGTGTTGCGGGAATCTCTCCGCGTGCATCATGCTCATCACGATTGGTTGGCACATCATCGTCAAGACACGCAATAAAGAAAGAACGGCATCCTGCGGGCACATCCGTCCAAGCTAAATGTGGATTGAGATTATCGGCATGAACGGTGCGACCATCTTTGGCAATTTTTCCATAGGCAAAGCGCTCTGGAATCGGGTGCCCGAAGAAAAAGCTGAGACTTGAAACCTTCATGTGACCTCCTTGAAGGCGCTACGCACAGGAGCGAGCGCCGAATGCACAAACGGGGCTCGCGCCATACTGCGCAAAGCCCCGTCAGTTTTATTTTGAGAGCCAGAACGTTGCTGGTCCGTCATTAATCAGATTAACCTTCATGTCGGCGCCGAACTCGCCTGTCTTTGGCTCGATGCCGCCTCTTGCGCAAGCCGCAAGAAACGCTTCATACCCAGCACGCCCCTCTTGAGGCGCCGCTGCTGCCGAAAAACTCGGGCGGTTGCCGCTGGCGCAGTCTGCAGCAAGCGTAAACTGAGAAACCACCAAAAGCTCCCCACCCACATCTAAGACCGAGCGGTTCATACGAGCAGCATCGTCTTCGAAGATGCGCAGTTTCAACACTTTATTTGCAAGCTGTTCTATGCGCTCAAGCGTATCGCCAGGTGTTGCACAAACAAAGACCAGCAACCCACGGCCGATACTACTGCGGCGAACACCATCAATCGTGACACCCGCCTCGAGCACGCGCTGAACCAATGCCAACATGTATCGTCCCTCTTAACAACGAAGCAAAGTATGACGCTACGGTGCGTTTAGGACACCGTCACCTTAGCCCACTTGCGCTTACCCACTTGTAGCACAAAGGTGTCGCCCTTTTTGACCTGAGCACGACGATCCGTGACCTTTTCGCCATTGATCTTCACACCGCCCTGATCAATCGTGCGGTTGGCCTCACTCGTGGAATCCGCCAACCCAGCTTCCTTGATCATGACGCCCACGGGCAATACCCCCTCGGGCGCCTCAACCGTCACCGAGGCAATGTCAGTGGGCATCGCACCCGCGCGGAAGCGCGCATTGAATTCCTCTTCGGCCGCAGCCGCTGCCGCTTCACTATGGAAGCGAGCGACCAGTTCCTTAGCAAGCAACACCTTTGCATCACGGGGGTTGCGCCCTTGGGCACATTCCTTTTTGATTTGGTCAATGTCAGCGTTACTGCGCAGACTCAAGAGATCGTACCAGTCCCACATGAGTGCATCGGAAATCGACATCACTTTACCGAACATGTCGTTGGGCGCATCAGTAATGCCAATATAGTTGTGCTTGCTCTTGCTCATCTTGATCTGGCCATCGAGACCGACCAACAGCGGCATTGTCAAAATACACTGCGCATCCTGTCCATACTGACGCTGCAACTCACGGCCAACCAACAGATTGAAGCGCTGGTCAGAGCCGCCAAGTTCAAGGTCAGCCTTGAGCGCCACACTGTCATAGCCCTGCATGAGTGGGTAGAGCAGTTCGTGCATCGCAATCGGGGCCTGTTCCGCGTAGCGCTTGGCAAAGTCATCGCGCTCAAGCAGTCGTGCGAGCGTGTAACGACTTGCCAGCTGGATCATACCTACCGCACCAAGCGTATTGCTCCATTCGCTGTTGTAGCGAACTTCCGTGCGTTCAATATCCAGCACCATGCCAGCCTGCGCAAGGTAGGTTTCTGCATTGGCAACGATTTGCTCATGAGAGAGCGGCGGACGCGTGGCATTGCGTCCCGAAGGATCGCCAATGGCCGCTGTAAAGTCACCAACCAAGAAAATTACCGTATGCCCCATGTCCTGAAGCTGACGCAGCTTATTGAGCACCACCGTATGACCAATGTGGATGTCTGGGGCCGTCGGATCAAGACCAAGTTTGCAACGCAGGGGAATACCCGTCGCCTTAGAACGAGCGAGTTTCTGCTCAAACTCCGACTCAATCAAAAAGGTGTCCGTCCCACGGCGGATAAGGGCCATCTCCTCGCGGATCTCATCGGTAACCGGATATGTCGGCTTGTCTGCAGCGACAACGTTCTCTTGAGACATTAAATACCTTCTTCTAATCTTTTGTAAAAATGGCGGAAAAAACCAAAATATTGGAATCGCATTAGCAGAAATTCAGGCGGTTTTTCTATTGGAAAACCCTTAGTTTTGGAGATTTTGTAACGAAAATTGTTGAATATCCGCACTCGCACCTGCAGTCTGCACTAAAATGCATCTTCAGTATTGTTCCCGTTTTTTCTCTTTTTCGCAACCCTAGCCCCATGACAGCTACATCTCACCTCGCCAGACAGCTGAATGATGCCAGCCAAGCGCTCCTCAACGGGTTGCGTAGCATCAAGTCCCCTCAGGTTTCACGTCATGTGGTTCGCAAAAGCGTTAGTACGCTTTTGTCGGTGGTGCTTGGTGCAGGAACACTGTCCATGGCATTGATGGCTCCGAGCGAGGCGGTGGCCTATCGTTTGCTCGATGAGATTGTTGCGGAGCAGGAGTTCCACGCGGTTAGCAACCCTGCGCTTGAAGCACTGCGTAGCGTTGACGTCACGGAACGCAACATCACGGTGAAGGCTGGTGATACGTTGCTCTCGCTCTATGGACGACTCGGACTTAAAGATCCTGAAATCATCGATTTCATCCGTGCTCGTCATGACTTGCGCCCCTTTGTCATCCCACAGATTGGTCAGTTCGTCTCTGCTGGGGTGTATGCCGATGGACGCATCGCCTATTTGAGAATGTATCTAGAAGGGCCGCATGCCCGCGACAGCCGAGTACTCGAAATATTGCGTGACGGCGCCAAAATCGTCGGTAGCAACCAACCCTTCGTCTTTGATGTGATCGAAGAAACCGCCTCTGGCCGTTTCGAAGGCTCCTTGAGCGTGACGGCCGAAGCGCTGGACATTCCTGACAATATCGTCGCACAACTCGACAACGTCTGGGATCAAGGTCGTAGCCCCATCGCCAAGATGAAAAAGGGTGACCTTCTGCAGGTGGCCTACGAGCGTAAGTATGCTGACGGTCACTTCATCCGTAACGGGCAGTTGCTTGCTGTGCGAGTAGTTCGCGGTCAACAAACCGCCGAGGCTCTCTGGTCGCCTGAAGCTCACAACTACTACACCAGCACGGGCGAAGCCGTCAAGCAGACATTCCTGCGCGTGCCGCTCGACGTCAAAGAGGTCAGTAGCGAGTTTGCACCGATGCGCCGCCACCCTGTCACAGGTAAGTTGCGTCCCCATAACGGTACCGATTTCCGCGCCCCGAAAGGTTCGCGGATTTTTGCGGCCTCGGACGGTACAGTCACCTTCGTGGGCTTTCAGCGTCGCGGTTATGGTCGCTACATCAAGATTGACCATGGCCAGAATCGTGAAACGGTTTACGCGCATCTCTCTGCCTTTGCCACTGGCCTCAAGCAGGGACAGCACGTTAAAAAAGGCGAGGTGATCGGTTTTGTCGGCCGCTCAGGTCTTGCAACAGGTAACCACCTGCACTATGAGCTCGTCGTCGACGGTGTGCAGATCAATCCGCTCACGGCAGATATTCCCGATACTGCAAACCTCACCCCGTTCCAGTTGGCGCGCCTCAAAACAATCTCTACACCCGTGCTTGATCGCTTCACTGTGCTTGCCAAAGGCGGTGAACAGAAGCACCCGCTTATTAATACCGCTCAGGTTCAGAATGAACCCCGCGCTGACTTGAACTTCCGTAGCAGTTTTCCTGCACGTGCTTTCATAAGAACGCGCTTGGCGCAGAAAAACGGGCTTGAAGAAGAGTCTTTGCGCTAACGGCTCATGAGCATGGCGCGTATCACCATTGGTCTCATGTCGGGCACGAGCCTTGACGGTGTTGACGCAGTAGCCGTTGAATTTTCACCAGTAGGCATGCGTGAACTTGCGCATGCCTATTTGTCATTTGATGAGTCTCTTCGAGAGCGGCTCCATGCACTCTGCTCGCCTGGAGATAATGAAATTGACCGCGCAGGGGAAGCCGCTGTCGCCCTCTCCCGAGTCTATGCTAGCGCCACCCAAGCGGTGCTTGAGAAAGCCTCCCTCGCGCCTCAAAGCATCGCAGCGCTAGGCGCCCACGGACAGACGATTCGTCATCGTCCGACCCGCGGCTTTACGGTGCAACTTCTTAACGCAGCACTCCTTGCTGAGCTCACAGGCATCGACGTCATTTGTGACTTCCGCGCCCGTGATATCGCCGCAGGCGGCGAAGGGGCGCCACTTGTGCCAGCCTTTCATGCGCAATGTTTTGCTGGCAGAGCGCCGCGCGCCATCCTCAACATTGGCGGCATCTCGAACCTCTCGCTACTACCCACGCAGGCAGCGCTCGCCGAAGGTGCTCCCATTCGTGGTGGCGATACGGGGCCAGGCAACGTGCTACTGAACGCCTGGTGCGAACGACACATTGGCGCGCTCTACGACAATCAGGGCAATTGGGCTAGAAGTGGCCGAATTTGCCAACCATTGCTCGCGGCGTTCATGAGCGAGCCATACCTTGCGCGCCCCTTTCCAAAATCAACGGGCCGAGAACTCTTCAACGAAGCGTGGCTCAAAGCGCATCTAGAGGGCTATCGCGCGCTCGCGCCAGCGGATGTAGCCGCCACACTCACAGAATTCACCGCGCGTAGCATTCTCGAAGCGCTTAAACGCGAGGCGTCCGACATTCGTGAGCTTTATGTCTGCGGGGGCGGCGCCTTTAACCGCTACCTGATGGAGCGACTCGCAGCCCATTTTGCTGGTCTTGTCACGAGCACGACAAAACTCGGCATCCGCCCTGATCACGTCGAAGGTGCTGCTTTTGCTTGGCTCGCCTACCAGTTCCTCGAACGGGCGCCAGGGAACCTCCCTCGTGTTACCCGCGCGGCAGGCCCTCGAATACTAGGAGCGCTTTACCCCCACTAAAATTTCGCCCCAGAACCAAGGGTCTGGGGCGAAAAACACATCCAACGAAGGAGGGCTTGCGTCGCTTAGACGCTAAAGGAAGAGCCGCAACCGCAAGTCGTCACTGCATTGGGATTGTCAATGACAAACTGCGCTCCACTCAGATCCTCTTTAAAGTCGATGGTCGCCCCAACCAGATACTGATAGCTCATGGAGTCGATGAGCAGGGTCACCCCGCCCTTTTCCATCACAGCATCGTCTTCGTTCTGGGACTCATCAAAGGTGAAACCATACTGAAAGCCCGAGCAACCGCCACCTTGAACAAAGACTCGCAGCTTCAGATCAGGATTACCTTCTTCATCCATCAGGGACTTGACCTTCTCCACGGCCGCATCGGTAAAGGTAATCGGATCCGGCATAAGTTCAGGCACTTCATCCTGATGAGTTTCCATATTTTCTTGCACCATTGTGATTTCTTCTTCGACAGGCGCACTGTGTGCCGCCAGTCCAATTAAGGTTGATGGGTGTCCTGTCTTATGTTTAGGCAGGTTTTTGTAGCTTATCCTACACTAAAAATGTCTCGAGTGAATAGCGGAAATTTGTCTAAACCTTTCGACGTGCTCAGCGCTGCCACCTTAGAAAGCGCCATAACAAAAAAGGTCACCCAAAGCGGATGACCTTCTTGAGAGGGGGATGATCCCCCTCGGCAAAACAATTCTGAACGCGAATTAGCGCTTGGAGAACTGCTTGGCGCGGCGGGCCTTGTGCAGACCAACCTTCTTACGTTCGACTTCACGAGCATCGCGGGTCACGAGGCCAGCGTTCGAGAGAACGGACTTGAGACCTTCATCGTAGTCGATGAGTGCACGGGTAATGCCGTGACGGATGGCGCCAGCCTGGCCAGACTCACCACCACCAGAGACGTTGACCATGATGTCAAACGTTTCAACGTTTTCGGTCAACTGAAGCGGCTGCATCACAACCATGCGACCCGTTTCACGGTGGAAGTACTGGTCGAGCTCACGGCCATTGATGATGATCTTGCCCGTGCCACGCTTGATGAACACGCGAGCAACGGAGCTCTTGCGGCGGCCCGTGCCGTAGTTGTAGTTACCAATCATTTTCAAGCCTTCCTGAGATTAGAGGTCCAACACTTTGGGCTGCTGAGCGGAATGGGGATGTTCAGCGCCAGCGTAGATCTTGAGCTTCTTGATCATGGCGTAGCCGAGCGGTCCCTTCGGGAGCATGCCCTTGACAGCGATTTCAAGAGCACGACCCGGATGCTTTTCCTGCATTTCGCGGAAGGTCGTTTCATAAATGCCACCAGGGTAGCCAGAGTGACGGTAGTACGTCTTCTTACCAGCCTTTTCAGCAGACAAAACGAGCTTGTCGGCATTGATAACAACGATAAAGTCACCCGTGTCAACGTGGGGCGTGAATTCGGGCTTGTGCTTGCCACGCAGGCGCAGAGCGATTTCGCTGGCAAGACGGCCGAGCACCTTTTCACTGGCATCGACCACGAACCAGTCGCGCTTAACCTCAAGCGGCTTGGCCGAGAAGGTCTTCATTGCGTTCACCTAATATAAAAATTTGCTGGAAAAGCTCGCTCAACGGATGGCGCCGCTGGTTCCTTCTCAATCATTAGGAACCGGAGACGGAGTCTTTACCAACAGAAAACAAAACAAAAGCGAACCGGCAAAAGAGATCATCAGACGGAGATCACACAAAACGTCGATTCGCAAACTAATTTGAAAGCCTAACCTGCTAAGAAGTTGCGGCGCCAGTGGAAAAAAGATGGGGTAAGCAATCCGCAAGAGCAAAGTTAGACTGGCGATTTTAGCGAAACAGAAAGGAAATGTCTAGAGAAGTAAGCGCTTTTTTTCATGTCTACGTGCTAGGCGAGTCTTGCGCAAGTGCCGCGTAGGCTCTACCCAACCTTCCTTATGGCGAGCGCTTCTAAATCGGAGCAAACTCCTTGATGTGCCCTCACGTGCTATTCACTCAAAAGGCGGACTATCCGAAGCATTGCTAGCAACGGTGGGGCATTTTATCGGGAGGATTCTATTCATGATCAATGCAGAAGCACTACTCGAAGAATTTCTTGAACTCGTTCGACTTCCTTCGCGCTCGGGGCAAGAGCGCGCCGTCGCAGATGTACTTATTGCCAAACTTCGCGCCATTGGTTTGCATGTATACGAAGACGATGCAGCACAAAAACTCGGAGGCAACACCGGTAACCTCATTGCCAAACTCTCTGGCGACGAGACGCTCCCTGCTGTACTCTTTTCTGCCCATATTGATCGCGTACCGAATCACGGCCACATCACGCCCGTGGTCGATCGCGCCGCAGGTATCGTAAAAAGCGATGGAACCTCTATTCTGGGCGCAGATGATACCGCAGGCATCGTAGCGATCTTGGGTGCACTTCGCGAGCTTGCTGCTTCCAAGCGCCCACACGGTGACGTGGAAGTGCTCTTTTCTGTGAGCGAAGAAGTGGGGCTACTCGGCGCGCAATCGCTTGCACGTGACGCACTACGCTCGCGCTTGGGTTATCTGATTGACTGCTCTGGTCCTGTAGGAAAGATTGTTACCGAAGCGCCGAGCATCTTCGATATCCGTGTCCACGTCTACGGTCGTAGTGCTCACGCAGGGATTGAACCAGAAAAAGGCCTCAATGCCTTGAAAGTGGCAGCTCATGCCCTCGTTGAACTACCTGACGGCCGCCTCTCACCCTCAGTGACTGCAAACTTTGGCGTTATCGAAGGCGGTCGCGCCACCAATGTTGTCTGTGACCACGTCGAGATTTTGGGCGAGGCGCGCGGAACCGACGCCAAAGCGCTTGCCGAATACATTGCCACGGTTAGAAATGTCTTTGCGAACATCGCTGAGCGTTTCAACACTCGCATTGATGTGGATATCCAACAGAGTTGCGAAATGTTCAGCATCGACGCAAGCGCCCCCGTGGTTGTTCATGCGCTCAATGGCTTGGCCGAAGCAGGGGTGGCAGGCTTTACCTGTAGCACAGGGGGCGGTAGTGACGGCAATGTTCTCAACCAACTCGGCATGGACTGTGTCGTGCTTGGCGTGGGCTATAGCCGCAACCATACGAAAGAGGAAACACTCCAGTACGGCGATATGGTCCGGTGTGCTGAAGCGCTCGTTGGCATTGTGGAGAGTGTGAGTACAAGTGCTAGCGTGAGCTAGTGCCGCACCGAGAGACTAAAAATCAAAGCGCTCCCCAATACTGATATCAGAGAGCGCTTTGCTAAGAGCGGTGACGCACCGTCCCTCGAAGTCAGGGGCGGCTCTAGCGCATTGCGCGATTATTTCGTCTTAGAGACCTCGGGCTTTGCCGGCTCCTCGAGCGGCTCAGTAGCGGCAGTTTTTTCTTCAACCTTAGTAGAAACAACCTCCACTGACTTTTCGTTAGCTGCCTGCGCCACAACGGGTTCAACCACTTCAACGGGTTCCGCCTTGGGTTGCGGCGCGACATATTCGCGTCCCTCGAGCGCGGCTTCAACGATTGGGCGCAACGCTTCAGTACGGGCCGTGTTCATCTGCCCCAAGCGCAAGCGACGGAAGAGCACATCGTCCGCGGTACGCGCACCTTCATAGTCGCGGGCATAAACCGCAAACTTATAGACTTCTGCATCAGCAGCATCAGAGCGCTCTGCCGCGATTTCGAGCGCTTCTGGATCGAAATGCGGATTCTTCGCGATGGGCAGATCGTGCGTGACACAAAGACGCGGCGGCACGAGATGGCGTAGTGTTGCAACCGTCATGGCATGCTCAGCCATCTTACGGTAGGCCGTCCACTTGCCGCCCGTCACCGTAATCATGTTGCCAAATTCGGGGATCACTGCGTGTTCGCGAGACACCTTGGCGGTAGAGCCAGCCGAGCCCGTCGCAGACGGGTTAAAGAGCGGACGCAGACCCGCAAACGTCGCCTTCACATCCGCACGCGTAATGGGCTTTTCAAGGTAGCCAGACGCCGTCTCGATCATAAAGTCGATTTCGTCTTCGCTGACCGTCGGATCGAAGTTCGCTTCATTCTGCTCAACGTCGGTCGTCCCAACGAGCAACATGCCATGCCAAGGAATCGCAAAGAGCACGCGACCGTCTCGTGTCTTCGGGATCAGCATGCCCGTATCGCCCGGCATGAAGGACTTGTCCAACAGGATGTGCGAACCACGGGAAACGCGCACCAGCGTGCTCGCTTCGGGATCCACCATACGACGAATCGGGTCAACCCAAGCACCCGCAGCGTTGAAGACCATCTTCGTGCGAATCGTAAATTCTTCACCGGTTTCCTTATCTTTGGCCTTCACCGCACGGATCGTGCCGCTTTCATAGACCATACCAACGACCGGCATGTAATTGAGCGGCACAGCGCCATGCTCAAAGGCCGTGCGCATGAGGGCAACGTCCAAACGAGCATCGTCAAACTGACCATCATAGAACTTCACACCCCCCATAAGGCCTTCGGGTCTGACCCCTGGGAGCGCCTCCAGCGTTTTTTCACGCGACAGCGAGGACGTGGCACCAATCCCATAACCGCCGTAAGTCATGGCAGCATAGATGCCCAAGCCCACGGTATAGAACTCACGTTCGCCCTTGGCATAGCAAGGCAGAATAAAGGGCTTAGCATGAACAAGGTGCGGCGCATTCTTGATCAGGATACGACGTTCCTTCAGCGCTTCACGCACCAATCCCCAGTCGCGCGGGTTCTTCATGTAACGCACGCCACCGTGAATCAGTTTCGTCGAACGCGACGAGGTACCCGCGGAAAAGTCCTGCGCCTCAAGCAACACGGTCTTGAGGCCACGAGAAGCAGCATCCACCGCAATCCCAGTGCCGGTGGCGCCGCCGCCGATCACGACCACATCCCAAACGGGATCTTCACGAAGTTGGGCGAGCAGTTCCTCGCGCACTAACGGTTTCAATTCAGTCATCTCACTTATTCCAGTTTCTGGCTCGGCCCACTGCACGAGTCCATTGGTTCATCAAAAAGCCCTTCCGATCCTCGCTCATGGCGGGTTCGAACACTCGATCTATTTTCCAGAGTGAAGCAATATCTTCACACTTGGCCCAAACGCCGGTGGCCAAACCGGCAAGCGTTGCCGCACCGAGCGCCGTGGTCTCGGTCACAACTGGGCGAACGACCGGCACGCCGGTGATGTCCGCCTGAAATTGCATCAACAAATTGTTCTGACAAGCGCCGCCATCGACTCGCAACTCTTTGAGCGGCGTAGCGGCGTCGAGTTGCATGGCCTCGAGCACCTCCGCACATTGAAAGGCAATGCCTTCAATGGCTGCGCGCGCAATATGGGCACGCGTTGTTCCTCGGGTCAGGCCAATGATCGTACCGCTCGCATAGGCATCCCAATGTGGCGCGCCCAAGCCGACAAAGGCTGGAACGAGATAAACACCGCCATTGTCAGGCACTTGCGCCGCCAAGGTTTCCACTTCTGCGGCGGAGCTGAAAAACTGCAGCCCATCACGCAACCATTGCACGACAGCACCCGCCACAAACACGCTACCTTCCAGAGCATAGTTCGGACGTTGTCCCTGTAACTGCCAAGCAACCGTGGAGATGAGTCGGTGTACGCTCTGCCGAGGCGTCTGACCGACATTCATCAGTAAGAACCCACCCGTGCCGTACGTGTTTTTGGTCACCCCAGGCTCATAGCAAGCCTGACCGAAGCTTGCGGCTTGCTGATCGCCCGCCACGCCCGCAATGGGTATTGGCATACCGAACCATTCTGCATCGGCCATGCCGATAATGCCCGAGCTCGGCACAATCTGCGGCAACAAGCTCATCGGAATGTCAAAAATACCCAGCAGTTCATCGTCCCACTGCCCAGTACTCAGGTTGCACAGCAATGTACGAGACGCATTGGTGAAATCTGTCGCATGCACCCGCCCTTTGGTCAGTTGCCAGATGAGCCACGTATCAATCGTTCCGAAGGCTAACTCTCCCCGCTCGGCGCGCGAGCGCGCACCAGGCACGTTAGAGAGAAGCCACTGAATTTTGGTTCCAGAAAAGTACGGATCAATTCTGAGACCAGTCTTCTCACGGATCAGTACTTCAAAGCCCTGTCGCTGCAGATCCTTACAGTAGTCTGCCGTACGTCGGTCCTGCCACACAATAGCAGGCGCAATAGGTTCGCCCGTTTTCCTATCCCAAATGACCGTCGTTTCACGCTGATTCGTAACGCCAATGCCAGAAATGGCCTGTGCTGGGACACCAGCTTTGAGCAGACAAGCTCTTGCACACGCAATCTGCGTGCGCCAAATATCCATTGGATCGTGTTCTACCCAGCCCGGTTGGGGATAGTGTTGGGGAAATTCGGCCTGCTCCATGGCCACGATCTGTGCACTCTCATCAAAGAGAATCGCACGCGAACTCGTTGTGCCTTGGTCAAGAGCCAAAACATACTTCATCTCTGGTTTCCTCCCGCCCAAGTGAGATGCGTTCTACGCAGCGTTTCCAACTAAGGCGTCTTCTGCGACTGCCCATGCCCAAGCCGTATCCTCGGCGTCCGCACGCACTTCGGCAACAGTGAGCAAGCTTGCTTATTGCTGCACGCCCCAGGGCAAAAAGAAATCATTCAGCAACAGTCCACACCATACCCATCTTATTGAGTTTATCGAAAATAGGGCATTCTGCATAGACGCCTCGAAAGGACTGCCGATCTTTTTTGCCTTTGCTCAAGGGTTTTCTGCCTCTGAACACTCCATGAGCATAACGGCACACCTGAAAGCGGCTCTTTTTGCGGGGCAAATCGCGCCCCACCTTGACGTAAAAAGGGTGAAGATCGCAACTCCTCACCCTGTTTGCACGCAAGCGCTCAAACGCTAGGGCCACGCCCTTGCTGCTATACGCTCAGCGCGATTATGCCTTGTCCTCAGAAGCTGTAGCACCCTCTTGGTCAGCATCCAGCTCAGGCGCCTCGTCCTCCTCATCAAAGAGCTCATTCATGGCCTTGGCCTTTTCAATCTCGGCCTCCTCGCTCGGCGTGGCCTCGTTAGAGGGTAGCGCTTCGGCAAACGCCTCGGACTTCTGCGCACGAACAATGAACTCGCTCGACTGGATCAGTAAGCGTAGCGCGGCATTGACCGCTTCAGCGCTCTCGAAATAACCAGCTATATCCGCATCAAGTCGCACCAGCCCCTGTTTAGCAAAGTCAGAGCGCTCAGAGAAACGGCGCGTTTCCAGTGCACGGGCACGCGGTCCCGAACGCACACCAAAACGCTCGCGGCGCTCGCCGCTAAAGCCCTTGCGCTCAGCCCAGCCTCGACGATCGCTAGCGCCACGGCGATCAGAGCCATGGCGTCGATCATCACGGCGATCAAACTCGCGGCGATCTGAGCGATCTGATGCTGCACGGCGCTCCCAGCGCTCCCCAGCACGGGACGCGCGCTCAGAGCGTTCACCACGTTCTTCACCACCAAACGGGGCACGATGCGAGCCCGTCGATTTCCAAGGTTTACGATCCATGTCTGTACTCAAAATATCTGTGTTGATGTTGTGCCGACCGCACGACGGCAGGTCCCCGCAGGCTTTGCGGGTCAAGAGATAGGACTGACCTGACTTTTCCGTCGGGTCTTGCACGCTGTATCACGAAAAAGCGTGCACATTTTAGCTTGAAACTTCTTGTGACTAGGGGTTAACCCAAAGACTTTGTGCAAATCCAAGCGTTTCGCTATAGACTTGACTTAGGGAAGGAGAAAAGCGAGTCTCTCTTGCTGAAGCTCTCACCCAATTTGAATAAGACAACAATAAAGAGAGGTGTCTATATGTCGCAAGCTCTGCAAACCGTCTTCCATGGGATTAACCGCTCCGCAGCAGTTGAAACCGCCGTTGCCGAAAAAGTCGATGCATTGCGCCGTTTTGACAATCAGCTTGGGCCTTGCAAGGTCACCATCACGCAAGAAGGCCACCAAACCATGGGAGCCTTCACCGTTCGCATCGACCTTGTCGCCTCTGGTCAGGACATCATCGTTAACCGCACCAATATGGACGTGATGGCCGCCCTCAACGAAGCCTTTGATACGGTTCGCCGCTCTGTGAAGGAGGAAGCCGACAAGCGCCGTAGCCGCTAAACAAACTTGTGAGCTCCACGGGGATTGCTCGATGCGCTCGCCCTACTGAGCTTGATTAAGGGACGGCAAAAGACCGTCCCTTTTTCTATTACACAAAAAACCAAAGCCCGCAGATTTGCAGAAATCTACGGGCTCTTAAAGTATGGCGTCCCCACGGGGATTCGAACCCCGGTACCGACCGTGAAAGGGTCGTGTCCTAGGCCTCTAGACGATAGGGACCCTGACTGTCTTGGTGGAGGTAAGCGGGATCGAACCGCTGACCTCTTGCATGCCATGCAAGCGCTCTCCCAGCTGAGCTATACCCCCAAAATTGCACGGCAGAATGCTCGAGGCAACATCCTTCCGGAAAAAAACTGTGGCGTCCCCACGGGGATTCGAACCCCGGTACCGACCGTGAAAGGGTCGTGTCCTAGGCCTCTAGACGATAGGGACCCTGACTGTCTTGGTGGAGGTAAGCGGGATCGAACCGCTGACCTCTTGCATGCCATGCAAGCGCTCTCCCAGCTGAGCTATACCCCCGACAATCGAGAGACGTAACTATAACAGAAACCGGTGTAATAAGCAAATAACTATGTAACAAAATATTTCAATATCACATCTTATCGATATGGCGCTAAGACACAGACAAGAAAATCGGCTCTTCGCAACGCCATAGCGATACTCTTTGCCCCGATTCGGGCTACCTAAGTCTTTCTTTCAGTGGCCTTGCGCAGTACTATTGAACATCAACGTTCTTATTGCGCATCAATAGTCATGACGACAAAACATACCGAGCTCGCTGCACCCACACAAGTTATTCGGATTCGCGGAGCACGCCAAAACAACCTCAAAAACGTCAATCTAGATTTGAAGGCGGGCGAATTCACGGTCATTACGGGACTCTCAGGCTCAGGCAAGAGTTCCCTCGTTTTCGATACACTCTATGCCGAAGGACAGCGCCGCTACGTTGAAACATTTAGCCCCTATGCGCGACAGTTCCTCGAACGCATGGACCGTCCTCAAGTCGATGCCATTGAGGGGGTGCCACCCGCTATTGCCATTGACCAAACTGGCGCCGTACGCACCTCGCGATCAACCGTTGGCACGATGACTGAAATCAACGATCATCTCAAACTACTCTTTGCCAACGCTGCGCATGCCTTTTGCCCCACTTGTGGGGAAGAGGTCCGGCAATATACTCCACAGAGTATTACCGCCTCACTCCTGGAGATGGCCGCACAACTCGATCCAGCCACAAGGCTTTACGTGACGTTTTCGATCGCCGTACCTGCGACGTTACCCCTAGATACAGCCATTGAGGGGCTCTCTGCTCAAGGCTATACGCGCATTCTCGCTCAAGAAAAAAACGACCAAGGTCACGTACTCACCGTTGTGCTCGACCGCTTCAAAGCTGGCAACATCGATTCCACTCGTCTAACGGATGCCGTCGAGCACGGCCTTGAAAAAGGGGCAGGAAGAATCGAACTCTACAGCGAAGAAAGCGCGCAAGATACCCCTCGATTGCTCGCCTCGTTCCGTGAAGGTTTTCTCTGCGCGCACTGTGATGTGATGTATTCATCGCCCTCTCCGTCGCTTTTTAGTTTCAACTCACCGCTTGGCGCCTGCCCAACATGCCGTGGTTTTGGGCGCGTCATCAGTGTGGATCCAGCGTTGGTTATCCCCGACCCCTCGCTCTCGCTCGAAGAAGGGGCCGTGAAGCCTTGGACCACGGCAAGCTATGACGAGGTGCGCTCGGATCTAAAACGCTATGCCGCCAAGCGGGGCGTCTCCATGAATACGCCGTATGAGGATTTGCCACAAAAAGACAAAGACTGGATTTGGAACGGCGATGAAAACTGGAGCGGCAAATGGCAGACGCAGTGGTATGGCGTCAAGCATTTCTTTGAATGGCTTGAGAGTCGCTCCTACAAGATGCATGTTCGCGTGTTGCTGTCTCGGTATCGCTCCTATACGCTGTGTCCAGACTGCGGTGGTTCGCATCTCAAACAATCTGCGCTCATGTGGCGCTACGGTACTGCGCAGGCTCGCGCGCATATCCGTGAGCTCGGCAAACGCCTACCTAGCTTCAAACCCCTCAACGCTACCATGAGCGATGAGCGCTACGATGCCCTCCCTGGGTTCAACTACCATGAACTCAGTACCTTGCCGATTGATGTGCTTGTGCAATTCTTTGAGCAGATGCGTCCCAGCGCACCCAAAGAAGAAGTCCTCGTGCTCGATGAGATCATTGCCCGCCTCTCCTACCTCTGCGACGTAGGACTCGGCTATCTAGATCTTGACCGCCAAAGCCGAACACTCTCTGGCGGTGAGGTGCAACGCGTTAACCTAACTACCGCGCTAGGCACCTCCTTGGTCAACACTCTCTTCGTCCTAGACGAGCCGAGCATTGGGCTACATCCCCGTGACATGGATCGCGTCAACTCTGTCATCTCACGCCTGAGTCGCGCAGGCAACACCCTTGTTGTCGTTGAGCACGACCCACAGGTGATGCTCGCTGCCGACCGTCTCATTGACATGGGACCGGGCGCAGGGAGCGCGGGTGGCGAGATCATCTTTGATGGAACAACCCGTGAGGCGCTCAACGCGGATACCCTCACTGGCCGCTACCTGTCTGGGCGTCTACGCGTCACTCGTGAACACCCTGCAGCGCTCACGCCGAAAACACGTTGGTTGCGCCTGCAAGGCGTCCGAGAGCATAACCTCAAAAACATCACCGTTGAAATTCCTCTCAAGCACATGGTGGCCATAACAGGCGTCTCTGGCGCTGGCAAGTCCACACTCATTACCGACGTACTGGTTCCAGCCCTTGAGCGACGTCTGCAAAAGGGCACCGCGGTCCCAGGGGCCTTCGCAGGCCTCTCTGGCACGATCCCCACCGACGTGGTCTTCGTAGATCAAAGTCCAATCGGGCGCACTTCTCGCGCCAATCCCGTCAGTTATGTTGGTGCCTTTAACGGCGTGCGTGACCTCTTTGCGGCCTCTCCTGGTGCGCTAAGCGCAGGGCTCACAGCGGGTGACTTTTCCTTTAACTCTGGTAACGGTCGTTGTCCAACCTGTTCTGGCACTGGGACAGAGCACGTGGAAATGCAATTCCTCTCGGACGTGTATCTCCCTTGCCCTGCCTGCCATGGGCGGCGCTACCGCGACACAACACTCGAAGTACGGATCACGCTCGCCGACGGTCATAGCTATAACATCGCCGATGTGCTCGAGCTCACAGTAGAGGATGCCATCAAGCTCTTCGATGGCCATAGCACGATCACTGAACCGCTTGGGTACCTCAAGCTTGTTGGGCTTGGCTATGTACGCCTCGGACAGCCCTTGACAACCCTCTCGGGAGGCGAAAACCAGCGCCTAAAACTCGCTGGCACGCTCGCAGCAGGACTGCGTATGAACCGTTCAGGGGCGGGAAAGATGTTGATCTTTGATGAGCCCACCACTGGACTGCACTTTGATGACGTCAATACGCTCGTACACATTTTCGATATCCTCGTACATCTAGGTCACACAGTTGTCGTTGTTGAGCACAACCTTGATATGATCAATGCGGCCGACTGGATTATTGAACTGGGGCCAGAAGGCGGTGACGACGGTGGCTCACTCGTCTTTACTGGAACGCCCGATCAGCTCGTCGAGCAAGAAAACACCCATACGGGGCGCGCGCTCGCCGCATGGCGTCGCACTCTCGCTGGCCATGATCAAGAGACCTTCTTTCACTTTCCGAAAACAGCAGCTTCTAGGCAACCTCGTGACAATGCAATCGTCGTCCAAGGAGCGCGTGAGCACAATCTTAAAAACCTCAATATCCGCATCCCGCGAGAAAAATTCAATGTCATTACGGGACCGTCGGGCTCAGGGAAGTCAACACTGGCCTTCGACATCATCTTCGCTGAAGGGCAACGTCGCTACCTTGAAAGCCTCAATGCCTATGCAAGAACAATGGTGCAGCCGCCCCCCTTACCTGATGTGGATGCAGTACGCGGCATCCCCCCTTCCGTGGCGATCGAACAGCGCACGTCGCGCGGAGGGCTACGTTCAACCGTCGCAACCATGACGGAGGTTTACCATTTCATCCGCCTACTATTTGGCAAACTTGGCACACAATACTGCCCTGACTGTCACATAGCCTGTCAGCCGCAGCAGCGAGATGAAATTCTTGCCGCCATCCAGAACAATGCTCGCACAGGGGATCTTGAAATTCGTGCCCCTATTGCTCAACACAAAAAAGGCGCTTTCCGTGCTGAACTTGAGGCACTCAGGGGCTTTCACCTCTTTCTGATTGATGGGGTGTACTACGACACGTGGAAGGCTCCGCTTCCCAAGCTTGCTCTACGCCAAGAGCACGACATTGAAGTCATCGTCGGGACTTGGCGTGCCACGGAATCCGTTGACACATTGCGCCAGCTCATTGACCTTGCCCTTAGCACAGGGCGCGGGGCGCTAACCGCCTCAGCAGTCGGCTCGGGCACGGCAGGGGAATACTATTCCACCCTCTCTTCGTGTCCACAATGCGGACGAAGCTTCCCAGCGCTCGATCCCAAACTCTTTTCCTACAACTCAAGTGTCGGTGCCTGTACCCGCTGCTCGGGTTATGGCATCCTCACAGAAGCCTTGAAAAAAACGCACCGCAGCACCGAGTCGTTCGATGACGAGCCTAAATCGCTCGCAGAGGCAGGTAGCCCAATCTGCTCGGATTGTCATGGGGATCGCCTCAATCCAGTAGCGCTCAATGTGTTCTGGCACGACAAACGTATCGCAGACATTGGTCATATGACGATCGATGAAGCCGCGAGCTTCTTTACAAAGCTGAAGCTCGATGCGCGCGAAGCCGCGATCGCGGAGGATGCCATCAAGGAAATCACCTCGCGTCTAGCCTTCCTCCAAGAGGTTGGACTTGGCTACTTAACACTTGACCGTTCAGCGCCCACACTCTCTGGCGGTGAAGCTCAGCGTATTCGCCTTGCTGCACAACTCGGTAGCAACCTGCAGGGTGTTTGTTACGTGCTCGATGAGCCCACTATTGGGCTACACCCACGAGACAACCATATGCTACTGAACGTTATTGAATCCTTGACAAGAAAAGGCAATACGTTACTCGTGGTCGAGCACGATGAAGACACCATCCGTAGGGCAGAAAACATCATCGACATCGGTCCCAAAGCAGGCACCTTCGGCGGACAACTCGTCGCTGAAGGCACAATTGATGCCATTGAGGCCAATCCGCAAAGTGTCACGGGGCAGCTCCTCAAGCACCCCTTACAGCACTCCGGAGAGCCTGCTCAACGCTTCAATGCCATCACGGATCCTAAGCTAACGATCGAGGCACCATCCATCCGTAACCTTGCGATCGACTCGCTAGATATCCCGCTCAACCGTCTTGTTGTACTCACAGGCGTATCGGGGTCTGGTAAATCCACACTCTTGCACGAAGTCCTCTACAAGAATCTCTTTGCTGCCACCCAACTCAAAAAAGGGCAAGAGCCTGTTTGGGAAAACTGCACTGAGATCAAAGGCTGGAGTCAGATACGTAGGGTGCTGGCCGTGGACCAAACGCCGATCGGCAAAACGCCACGTTCTTGTCCAGCCACGTATGTAGGGTTTTACGACGACATTCGAATGCTGTTTGCCGGGCTACCCGAGAGCC
Organism: uncultured Sutterella sp.; assembly: GCA_902463725.1. GTDB lineage: Bacteria > Pseudomonadota > Gammaproteobacteria > Burkholderiales > Burkholderiaceae_F > Sutterella. The sequence continues at coordinate 294,488 of CABQGK010000002.1, forward strand.
AAGCACGTGGTTACGACCACAGTCGTTTCTCATTCAACACGAAGGGAGGACGATGCGAGGCATGCGCTGGTCAGGGGTTCATCACGTTGGAGATGAACTTCATGCCGGATGTCAAAATCGAATGTGAAGTCTGCCACGGCGCTCGCTTCGACCAAGAAACGCAGGCGGTCACTTGGAAGGGCCGCAATATTGGCGACATTCTCAAGATGTCTGTAGAACAAGCGACCGAACTGTTCGCTGGGCAAACGGCTATTACCCGGCCTCTTTCACTGATGAGCGATGTGGGGCTAGGGTATCTACAGCTTGGACAACCTTCCCCCACCCTCTCGGGGGGTGAGGCTCAGCGACTTAAGCTCGTCACGGAACTTGCGAAAATCAAGGATAACGGTACTCGAAGTAAGACTAGCCAAGGTGTACTATATGTGCTTGATGAGCCTACGGTTGGGCTACACATGAACGATGTCGCCAAGCTCATCACCGTTATTAAGCGGCTCGTAGCAGCGGGCAACACCGTCGTAGTTATCGAGCACAATCTAGACGTCATTGCAGAAGCAGATTGGGTGATCGATCTTGGCCCCGAGGCAGGTAAGTTCGGCGGGCGACTTTGTGGCGAAGGGACTCCCAAAGACATCAGTCAACTCTCTACGCACACAGGTGTCGCACTCAAAGAGTTCTTAGCAACGCACCAACCAGATGCCTCTAGCTCCAGACAGGAAGAGGTAGCAGAGTCAGCAGCAGCCCCCCACGAACACGCCTCAGCAGAGCGGCGCAAGGCTCGCGCCAAAGCGGACGCAGTCAGCTCGAGCGCGAAAAAGGAGCGTTCAACAGATAAGCGTCGCACGAAAAACTAAGTCGCTCGAATGAAAAGGCCGCCGTACATTCTCAGACAGCGGCCTTTTCTGCAACCTACCCCCGAACGCTTTAACGCCGTTCAACCATAAAAAGCGCGATGCCACCCACAACAAGCATGGCCAACGTAGGTAACAGCGCTGCCAACATCGGGCTGAGCATGGTGGTCGAGCCCAAATAGCTGAAAATGTTGCTGAGCGCATAAAACGTAATCCCGATCATGATCCCTGCGAACATCTTGATCGCCATTCCACCTGAACGCGCATTCATGTAGGCAAAGGGCATCGAGAGCGTTAACATCACCAATGTGCTAAGCGGGTAAAAGAGCTTGGTCCAAAACGCGATTTCTTGCTTTTCCGTATCTTGATTATTCTGCTTCAAATGGGTGATAAGCCGCGAGAGGTCACGTAGAGACATATCGTCAGGGCGGCTTGTGTAGACCGAAAGCATGTCGGGACCCAATGAAGACGTAAAGATGAGATCCACCACACTCTGGTGGGTAACAGCTAGCCCTTTCACATCCGCCATTTCATCTCGCGGCAGCGGTGGATAAATATCGATGGTCACGTCATGGAGCACCCAGCCACTATCTTGTTGATACGATGCTGAATTCGCAGCGATCAATCTCTGTAACACGCCGTCCTGACTGAATTCAAACACCCGCCATGGCCCAGTTTCTCGATTGTTATCAGCCCTCACATAGCTCACATTGATATAGCGGTCATAGGTCTGAGTGCGGTCGTTGGCTACATCTCGGAGCCAAACGCCTGTCGAATAACCGCGGGCAGTCAGATTTTGAGATTTTGAAAGCGTCTTAAGCTCTACGGAATAACGTTCAGAGGGAGGCGCAATAAATTCGCCAAACAGATACGTCGTACCAACCAAAATGACGGCAGAAACCGAAATAGATAGACATAGCCGTAACGGGGAGAGCCCAGCCACACGTAGCACCGTGAACTCAGAGCTCGATGCCCAACGAGACATCGTGTAGATCGAACTCAAGAGCGCCGCAAGAGGCATGACCTGATAGACGCGCCCAGGTAGCGACAGTCCCGTAAAGAGAAACGCCTCAGCAAGAGTACGCCCATTACCAATGGAGTCGATCTGACCAACAAGGTCAAAGAAGGCAAAAAGGGAGACGAGCGCAATCAGCGCAAAAAGCGTTGAGCTCAGAATATCCTTCGTGAACTGACGAGTAATGACGCGCATCATTAACCCTCCTCACCTTCAGCGCGACGATGCCGCCAATACCAAATAGAGAGCCAGGGTGGTAACCATCTTGTACGCCACACCCATCGATAGTAGAGCGTGGCAGAAATCAGAAACACAAAACCGTTAAGCGTAGCAAGGGCTGTCACGTAGTGGATTTTCCCCTGCTCAACCCAGTTCTGCATAACCGTAATGCCGTTGAGGTAAAGAATGAAGATAAGACTAGCAAAGATAAGGTTGAGACTACGCCCAGCGCGAGGGCTGTTGCAACTTAGCGGCACAGCTAGTAGCGCTAGGTTAAGCGCAGCAAAGGGCCAGCAAAGTCGCCAAAAAACCTCTGAGAGCGACTTAGGAGAATGCTCAAGCATCAACATACTCATGGGCTGAGCCGCAAGCTTTGAGGTCTGCCAAGGATTGTCAATCTTCACATCAAGACGAAGACCGTACTCCTTAAAGTCAACAACGCGCGTTTTAGCGCTATCTTTCGAGACGTCATAACGGCGGCCATCGTTGAGAATAATGTAGCGATCCCCCTCATCATTCACACGAATCTGACCAGACTGAGCGATGAGCGCCGCGTCGCTATCTTTTGAGCGATCAGCAACAAAAAGCTTACCAACTCGGTTGTTCTCTTGGTCAAGGCTCTCGACAAAGAGGATGCGTTTACCACCTTGAAGCTCAATAAAGCGGCCCGTACTGAGCTGATCCACTTCATCCTGCTGTTGAAACTTGTTGCGCGTAATTTCAGTCTGAGAACGTGCCCAAGGCGAAACCACAATCGAGAGCACGGCCACCAGTAACACCAACGGCACGGTAATTCTCAATACAGGCGCAATAAAAGAGAGTAGTGAGCGACCACCTGAGGAAAACCACACCACCATCTCATTGTCTTGCCACCAACGCATCAAGGTGATCAACACCGAGACAAAAAGCGATAAAGCAAGCAGCGGTGCAATATAGGTCAATGAGTTATAGAGAATCATCTGCAGCACTTCGGAATTACCGATCACGCCGCCCGAGGCCATACTGAGTACACGCACCATCCCCACGGCAAACACAATCGTAAAGAGTACGGTAAAAGTGCCGCCTAGCGTATTGGCAAGTTCTCCCGCAAGGGATCGTCTAAGAATCATGAGAGAATCAAATCCAGAATAATCGTTGCTTTGGGCATATCCTGCGCCCATCCGCCTTACGCCAACGCCTCAACCTACTTGATGAATATAAGACTCAGGACAGCCCCACTGCGGTGGGGTGCAAAAGAGTAGGCCGCGCATCGTGAAAATCTCTCAGATTTTAGACGAAATCAGCAGGCAACTGAAGTGAGCCAGCACGAGAAGGAAAGGATCAAGAGAGGGCAACAAAAGTTATACACAACCACACCACAACCTGTGGATAACCTAGTCTTATTTAGTAATATCCGAATTTACATCTTTGTTTTTAAAGAAAAAATAAAGACATAATTTTCCGTGAGGATTTATTCAAGTTTGTGGATATCTCACGAAATCCAAGGCTCAAGCTGTGGATAACTTATCCTTAGCGTCTGCCTACGAATGCAGAAATTGGCATGAAACGCCTCGCAGTTCGAGACTTGCGAGGCGTTCAGAATAGGAAGTCTGGCAATGTCCTACTTTCACTGGAAATACAACCAACTATCATCGGCGCTGAGATGTTTCACTGTCCTGTTCGGAATGGGAAGGAGTGGTACCACCACGCTATGGTCGCCAGACAAGATGAATTTTTTCGACGAGATAGCCTTTAGAGAGTTGAAAACCCCGCTACCAACACTTGGTAACGGGGTTCTCAATTTTAAAGCCCGGCAATGTCCTACTTTCACTGGAAATACAACCAACTATCA
>CABQGK010000003.1 GCA_902463725.1 uncultured Sutterella sp.
GCCGGCTCCTCTCGGGACTTTCACCCGTTAGAACATGCTCATGCCGAGCACACAATAAAGGCGCGCGCTGAAAGGACTTTCAGCACGCGCCTATTGAGAAAAGAAGCAAAGATGTGGGCTTACTTAAGCGGCAGTTCCTGATCCTGCATGGCATCAAAGCTGCGCTGCGCTTCGCTAGCAGCCTTAGCCTGACCCCACACGTCGCCCCAGTCGCCCGTAAGCGCTCCCTTGGCGTAGTCGGTTGCACGGTTTTCAAAGAAGTTCGTGTGCGTGACACCGAGCATGGCGTCGACCCAGGGGAGCGGGTTTTTTTTGACGCCAAAAATGGCCTTCATGCCAAGCCCAAGCAGACGACGGTCGGCAATGTAGCGGATATAGTCACGCACTTCGCCGCGTGTCAGACGCTTCATTTCCGTCACACCAAACGCCAAGTCAATGAACTTGTCTTCCAAGTCGACCATGATCTCGGCGATCGTGTAGATGCGTTTTTTAAGCTCATCGGTCCAAAGCTCAGGGCGCTCCTTGATGTACTCACGGAAGAGCTTCGTCATGCTTTCCGTATGCAGCGTCTCGTCAGCAATCGACCAGCTGATAATCTGCCCCATGCCTTTCATCGTGCCGTTACGCGTGAAGTTCAGCAACATCACAAAAGAGCTAAAGAGCTGCATGCCTTCAGTGAAGGCTGAGAAGGCGGCAATCTGCGCAGCAAGCTCCGTGTCCTTTTCGCTCACTTCGTTAAAGAAGTTGTGCTTGGCAGCCATCGCCTCGTACTGCAGGAACTCGTTATAGATCGATTCGGGCAACCCCAAGGTCTCAATCAAGTGCGAGTACGCCGCAATATGCACCGCTTCGCGGCCGGCAAACGAGGAGAGCATCATGCGCACTTCAGGATGATGAAAGCGCGGCAGATAGTTATTGACGTAAGCCCCTGAGACGTCGATATCACCCTGCGTGAAAAAGCGCAGGATCTTCGTGAGGAAGTCCTTTTCACTCTCGGTGAGCTTCGTGTTGTAGTCCTTGACATCCTCAAGCATTGGCACTTCGGTCCAAAGCCAGTGCATCTGCTCACTTTCCATAAAGGCCTCATAGGCCCACGGATAGCTAAAGGGCTTGTAATAGTTGCGAGCGCCCAATAGGCCCATTTCGTCGTTCTCTGCCATGATGTTCTTTCCCTATATGTGGTGTCTCTCATTGAATGGGGCGCAACCGTCCGTCGCCCCCTACCCTTACTGCCGCTTTAGCCTTCGCAAGCCAAGCACGTCGTGTCGTTGGCTACGCTCGTCATATCGATTTCGTCTTCGATACGCTTGCGCTCGACCTGCACGCCCACACGATCGGCCTTACGCAGTTTGTCGGAGCGGTTGTAGTAAAGGCTCTTAAGACCACGCTTCCACGCCATGAAGTGGCAAGCATGCAAGTACCCAATCGACACGTCCGGGGAGAAGAACATATTGACGCTCTGCCCCTGATCGATAAACTGCTGGCGATCCGCCGCCATTTCAATAATCCAGCGCTGGTCAATCTCAATGGCCGTCTTAAAGGTGTTGCGGATCTGCTCGGGCAAGTCCATACGGTGCTGCACGCTGCCGTCATGGGCAATGATGTCCGCCCAGAACTCATCCGTATCAAGCCCGAGGCGTGCCACTTCCGCCTTCAAGAAACGGTTCTTCATGATGTAAGCACCCGAGATCGTGTCCTGGCGGTAAATATTGGCACGGTACGGCTCAATCGAGGGGCTTGTGCCACCCATGATGAGTGAGCTCGAGGCGTTGGGCGCCACGCTCATCCAATGCGAGAAGCGACGACGAACACCGCTTTCTGCGGCATCAGGGCACGCACCACGCTTTTCGCAGAGGTGCTTATCGGCTTCTTCGCAGGCCTGGCGGATGTGACGGAAGATCGCCATATTGGTCACCTTGGCCATCACGCTCTCAAAGGGGATCCGGTTTTTCTGCAGATACGCATGGAATCCAAGGGCACCGAGCCCCACGCTACGCTCGCGCATCGCAGAGTAACGGGCACGCGAAATCTGATCCGGCGCATGATCGATAAAGTACTGCAGCACGTTATCGAGGAACTCGAGCACGTCTTCGATGAACTGCGGCACATGACGCCACTGATCGTAGTACTCGAGGTTTAGCGAAGAAAGGCAACACACCGCCGTACGTTCGTTGCTCGTCGGGAGGAAAATCTCCGTACAGAGGTTCGAGCCATGAATCTTGAGCCCCTTATCTTTGAGCCAAGAGGGCAACGCGCGGTTGGCCGTATCCGTAAAGACCAAGAACGGCTCACCAGTGTGCATGCGCATTTCGAGAATGCGCTGCCAGAGGTCGCGCGCGCTCACCACATCAACCACCTCGCCCGTGCTCGGATGCTTGAGCTCCCAGCTGTCGTCAGCATCGGCATCACGCATCGAGGCTTCAATCTTCTGCATAAACGCGTCGCTAATGTTGACGCCGTGATGCAGGTTGAGCGCCTTCATGTTCTGGTCGCCCGTGGGCTTACGCATCTCGATAAAGGGGATGATGTCCGGATGGTCAATCGAGAGGAACGCAGCGTAGGAGCCACGACGGGTCGAGCCCTGACGATAAGCCAAGCAAGCCGCATCGTAGACCTTCAAGTGCGGCATCACGCCGACGCTCTTTTCGTCGGCGGAACGAATCTCAACGTGAATACCAACACCACCGCCCAACATCGAGAGCCAGTTCACTTCAGAGAGCGTATTCACGAGCCCCTCGGCGCTGTCCTCCATGTAAGAGAGGAAGCACGAAACGGGCAAGCCCTTTTTGGTACGGCCAAACGCCAAAATCGGCGTGGCAAACGAGAGCCAATGCTGGCTCGCGTAGTCATAAATACGTTGCGCGTGCTCGGGATTTGAGGCAAAGGCTTCAGCAACAAACTTGAGACGCTCTTGAGGGCTTTTTTCATCCGCTCTCATGTAGCTCTCGCGCAGACGCATCATGCCGAGTTCATCAAACAACTTATCGCGACTCAAATCCATTTGCACAGACATTCTGGTGGGTTCCTAGTGATTTTTTCAGCAACAGCAAGCCCCTACAACGCTTCAGCATGTAGGGGCAGAAGACGGGGCAAAACACAACAGCTTGTGTTTGGGTTGCTCAATACTACCCGTTTGTGGCCAATTTCGCAAAGTCCAAACGGAAAGTAATTCGACCTAATCCTGCTGTGGCTATTCAGTCAAATTGAGGGGAAATCCCGCCAATTCTAGCATTACGAACCATGGCGGCCGCTCACTCTACCTCTTTTGGTGAGGCTCGGTAAAAGCACCTATACCTTAGCGATTTTGTCGGATACGTGCTACACTCTTCGCACCTTAGTAATTTGTGGGCAACGTCGCACGCGCGCGTTGTGTGGCTCTTAGAGTCACGACATAAGACAACGGGCGTGCAATGACCGTGCTACGTTGCCACAGCAGACATATTTGGAGTTCATGATGACAATTAAAGTTGTGACTGACGCGACGCTTGAAGCTGATGTGCTCAAGAGCGAAAAGCCCTTCATTTTGGCCGTGGGTGCTACGTGGTGTGCGGACTGTCGCCGTGCAGCGCCCTTCTTTCAGAAGTTTGCCGGCGAGTACGCTGATCGTGCTAACTTTGGGGCTGCCGATAGCGAAAAGAATCCGGCGATTGTCGAGCGCTTCCGTGTCGTCAACATCCCGACGATGGTTGTGGTGAAGGCTGGTGCCGAGGTGGCTCGCATTGTCGAGGTGCAGACCCCGGCTGAGCTCAAAGACTTTATCGAGCGCAATCTCTAAAAAGCACGGCGGCGTCTGAACGCCCCGCTCACTCACTTGCACATCAGCCCCGCGTAGCGCTTTGTCTACTGGGGCTGATGCCCTTTGTCTTCCCCCACAATTTCTCTCTGCAACCCATTTCATCATGCTTATTGACGTTGCGCTCAACAAGGCCTATGCCCTCATGACGGGCGGCCCCACCATTCTTGTTTCTACTCACAGTGCTGATGGCCGCGATGATGTGATGGCCTGTGCGTGGAATACGCTCTTTAATATGGATCCAACACAAGTGATCGTGGTCTTTGACCTCGCTCATGACAGCACAAAAAACATTCTCGCCACCGGTGAGTTTGGGATTTCTATCCCAGGTAACGAACTCAAGAGCGGCCTGCTTCAGGCGGGCGGCGTACATCTGCGTGAAATCAGCATCGACAAATTCGAGCACGCAGAGCTCGGTAAACTCGCTGCGCAGAAAATCGGCGCGCCACTCGTTGAAGGTGCGCTCGGCTACCTAGAATGCCGCCTTATGGACCATGATCTTTTTGCTCACACCGGTATTGCGCTCGCCGAGGTCATCGCGGCTCGTGTCGAAGCCGATTACTGGGATGGCAATAGCTTAGTCTGTGACGATCGCCCGCAGAAGACGCTACACAGTGCGGGCTCTACGACGTTCTTCCCGCGCGGGCATGTGCAGCCCTGGGGACGCCGCCGCAGTTAATGTTGCGCTCGTCTCGCACAACGACGAAACCATACGCCTTCAGAGAGCGCGCCGCACTGAAGGCGTTTTTCTTGGGGCGCTCTGCGACAGCAGAAGTAAGCGCAGTTGCCCATTGGAGACAGGGGGCTGGGCACGGGCGAGCAGGACTAAAGTTAGGGCTGACGCGCCCCTACGGGCGCTTCTACGAGGCAAAAACACAATGAAAAAAATTTGGTTGCGCATGGCCGCCCTCACCCTACTCGGCACGATCACCTCGCTTGCCGCAGCAAGCTCGCTCTATACCGATCGCTACGGAAACACCACCGGAGAAATCAATGGCGAGGCCGTCTCCTTGTATCGAGATGCCTGGGCAACACCACGGGCACGATTGGTGATCGAGCAGTCTCGCTATACGAAGACCGTTACGGCAACACAACGGGTAGCATTGGCGATGAACCCGTGAACCTCTGGCGTGACGCCTATGGCAATACGAGCGGCACCATCGAGAGTCGCGCCTATTCGTCATACGAAGACCGCTATGGCAACACAACGGGCACACTCGGTGATCAGCCTTTCAGCTCATACAAAGATCGCTACGGCAACACCACGATCTTTCCTTGATGGTGCCGCCATCACTTAATTTTGCGCCCCCTCCACTCGTTCGCGCTGCTTTGCGCTCTGCGCACCATAGGCCAGCACGAGCACGACCGCGAAAATGAGCGCGGCACCCAACTCTTCGGCCCAATTAAAGCTCATCCCGAGCACCGCTACCGAGAGAAGCACCGCAGAGAGCGGCTCAAAGGCGGCCAAAATCGAACTTATCGAGGCGGGCACATACTCGAGGCTTTTGAGGTAGAAAACAAAGGCCATGGCGGTGCCTACCACCACGAGGTAAATGGCCCCAGCGATGGAGAGCGGTGTAAAGGTTCCTGAGAGCGCTGTTAGCGGATGGAAAAAAAGACTGAGCGCCCCAGAGAGAAGCATTCCAAATCCGACCACCGCAAGCACGCCAATGCGTGCGATCGCCCGTGCAGGCTCAAGCGTACAGAAGGCACCGAGCGCCGCACTCGTCAACCCCCACAAAATCCCAGAGATAGAGAGCTCCACACGGCTGAGATCGCCTTTGGTGACGATCAACACCACGCCAGCGCAAGCGAGCACAAAAGCTAGAAGTTCCGCACGGCCGATCGGCTTGATGCGGCGTAGTGCCAACCAACTCAGTACAAAAAGCGGGGCGAGCGTGACCATCAACGCGGCAGTGGCCGCATTGGCGTCGCGAATAGCAAGGAAAAATGTGTACTGTACCAGCAGCACGCCTATCCCGTAGAGCAGCGTAATCAAAAAGACCTTGGGTTCACTCAACAAGGTGCGCAGCGCCGTGCGATCGCTGATGAGTACCCATGCACTCATCAGCACGCCCGCGCCAAAAACTCGAAGAGAGCCAAGATCCTCCGCGCTAAAGCCATAGTCAACCAGCATCACCTGCCCGATGACGCTCATAGAGCCCCAACAAAAGCCAGCGGCAATTGCAAGCGAAAAACCTTTTATGAGGCGGGAGAGGTGCGGTGACATGGAAACCTCAAGCAAATGAGACAGAAGCTCAAACTATAGCGCGGCCCACGGGTTCTCCGCATTGGAGATAATGCTCAGGGAGGAAGGGCGTGCGGCACCGCGATGCCCGCCAATAAAGTGGCCCGCAGGAGAACTTTCCACGCGGGCCCAAAATGAAGCGCCTTTATCAGCCGCAGACTGACCGACTGCAGCTCAAGGAGAAAATGCAAGCCTAAAAGCGAACATCACTCGCAACGAATGGGAGGTGAAAATCGTCCACGAGGAGCTCAAGCCCTTAAGCTTGCAGAGGTATCATAACACTTGTACCCCTATAGGACATCAGGGTATTCCCTATGTCAGCGGGAAATTTTTTGACCTTGCTCAGTGAATGCTCTGCCCAAGCGGCGGGCGTTTTTGTGCGAGCGCGAGCGCAATCGGGCCCTAAGCGCGATAGCGCACTAGAGCCACCACACGAGTTGCCACGCGGTAATGGCGGCTTCGATTTCCGCGAGCGACTTGACAACTGTGACTAGCGCCCGACCCGCCGCATCCTTGGGTGGCGCAGCGAGCAACTCAGCAATCTCCAGAGACGGTGTTTGCCCCAGCGCTTCATGCCAAATAAGCACGGGACGCTCGAGTCGCAGTGCCTCATGGATGAGCTTCACCGTAAAGCCCCCATCGCGCACATGCATCACCAAGACGGCCGTTGCCAGCGCTGCGGTAATGCGCTGACGAAAATCCAACCGCTCAAGTCGCTCGGACTCATCCATTGCAAGCCCGCGCAACTGCGGCGCTAAACTCACCAAAAGCCCGCCCTTTTCGTAGAGTGCTCGCCCTAATTCGTGTCGCCCTGCGGGCCAAGGGGCGCCAAGTGGCGCTGCCACAATCGCACAAGAACGCACCGTGCAGGTATCGGCTTGGCACTGTGCAGCTAACGAGCCATGGTGCGCCGCCATGTCCACCGCCGAGACCATCCCCGAGAGTACCGCGACGCCATGCTGGGCAAGCGTTTTACAGAGCGACTCGGTGACGCCCTGACAGTGCTCTGAGGCGCCGCGTGAGCCCGCCACAACCAGTCGTACTTGGCGCGACAAAACCGAGAGGTCTCCCTCAAAAATGAGCACATCGGGCGCTTCCTCGAGTTGATAGAGCTCTTCAGGGTAGCCAGGACGCTCTGCCGCAACCCACTGCACCTCACTCGGAAGCGATGAGGCAAGAAGGCGCTCCACAGCCGAACGACTTGCTTGGGGAAAGTAGCTTGCCTCCTGCGCCAGCAGTCGATCGTAGTCGGGACGAGTTGAAAAAGAAGCATCCATATCGGTAAACCTAAAGCGCTCACTTCTTGCGGAAAGACTTTTGAAAAAAGCAAACATCGCGGTAAGCGAGCCTATGGGCGGCCCATCGCAGAAAGCATCTTAATCAATCACCACCCAAACGTAAATTAGCATTATCCACGACGGGTTTTCCCGATTAGGGTTTTGCCTAAGTCAGTCAAACGGCAGGCTCTAAGTGGCAGACTAGAGCGCCCCAAAAGACCTCGATACTCGCTCCTCAAAAAGTCATTACCACCAATCGGTTAATTATTCGTATCGCAACAAATATTTAGCTAGCAATTTGTTTGAATACGAGCAATAGAAATCTTTTCATAAAATATTGTTGACGAAATATCAACATTCTCGTATCGTTGAGCTCGACCACATTCGATAATCGATCCCATCGAGTATTGAAAATAAACCCTCTCACTCCGACACCTCCGTTTATGAAAATTTCGAAACGACAAAACGGCCGTGCGGGAGCGTCATACCCTGCTCATCGACCTCGCGCTCTCACCGTTGCTATCACTGCGGCGCTCTCTGCGCTCACAAGCCTTTGCGCCTACGCGCTACCGAGTAATCCTGTCACGCCCATTGCGCTAACCAATAACGCCGAGTGGCTCACACGCTCTGCGGATCAAATCCCATCAACACTTTCAGAAGACCTACGCCAACTCCTTGAGAGCGGCTCGCTGCGCGCGACCGATGCGCTCAGCGATCAAGCTGATGCGGACTACTGGCTCATTTCTGATGGCGCGCACACACTTAGTTTGCCAGCCTCTCCAAAGCGCTCCCTCATCGTGGCGGTGCATAGCCTTGCAGCGCCGACCGACGTGACACTCACCGCTCAAGACCAAAACATTAACGAGTTACGAGTCAGCTCCTCAAGCCCAAGCGCCGCGCTCACCCTTTCGGGCTCGCTTAACGCACGCCTTACGACGGTAGGCGGCACGCTAGAGGGCGCGCAAAATGCAACGCTCAGAGCAGCGAGGCTTGAACTCACCAACGCGGGGCGTGTAGAAGGACTCACCCTTGATGCTGGGCTTTTACACGTTGGCGCGGGTGCCGTAGCGACGCTCACGGGTCGAGCGGATCACACACATATTGAAGGCAGTGCGGCACTCAGCAATTGGCAAACGAGCTCGCTCACACTGTTGGGCAACAACGAGCAGCGCGCAACGCTCAGTCTCGCAGCAGAGAACGCCATTGGCGAGCTCTATGCCAAGCAGAGTGCACTCAAGCTCGATGGGCTGATGCAACTCGCGCCGCTTCAGTATCAGCGCTTGTACTACTCCTATCAGCAGCTTGAACCCGAATTCCAACTCGAACAAGGTAACTGGTACCTAGAAAATAGTTCCTTTACCGCTGATGGTCGCAGCGCGACGCAACTCGAACTTAACCACCTCACACTCTCTGCGAGCTCCCTAACGCTTGACAGTTCACAAACAGAAAACGCTGAGCGCATCGACTATCGCATTCACATGCTCGATGTGGACGCAGAGAGCCAACTTACCATAGCGGGTAGCGAAGCAAACAGCTCAGAGCTCTCGGTCAGCGGAAATCTTAACCTCGCGCCGGGTGCGCAACTTGTTATCGGCGCGGCGGGCAAACTCAGCGCGCGGCATCTTCAGCTCACTCAGTCGGCTCAACTCACGCTCGCGGGCACGCTCGAAGCGGAACGCCTTATTTTGAACGCGCAAAACAGCCTCAGTGCTGAGCGCCTCACCCTCACCGGGTCAAACAGCACGCTAGAAGGCAACATGCGCTTGAATCACTTTGAACTCAAGGCACAAGCGCCAAGCTCAGGCATCAGCCGCGCGGACTGGGTCTATTCATCGGGTCCCACGCGCTATTACGAAAACTCTAATGCCTTGCACTACCTCAGCCTTGGCGAAAACAGTACGCTCACCGCAGAGGCGACACACTTTGAAAATGGCTTTGTACTCAATGCCAATAGCAGCGCCTTGCAGGGTCAAGTGCAGAGGCTAGGCGCATTAACGCTCGCTGGGCTTGAGCCAACGCAAGAAAACCGCGCGGCCTCTCGCTCGGGCGCGATGACGCTCGCAAACGGCACCTTCGCTGCAGAGAGCCTAAGCGCAAGCGGCGCAAACACCCTACCACTAATACTCTCGAACGCCTCGCTCGAGGTTGCGGGCGAGGCGCGGCTCTATGCGGACACCAACACTGAGCGCGGCTACCATAGCGCGCACACCATTGCGCTTGTTGGTAACAATAGCCGCTTCAGTGCGCCCTCCCTCACCCTTATCGATGGCACAAGCTTTAGCCTCAGTGCTGCAAGTATGTTTGATCCCGAGGGGCTGCTCTTCTCCGCTCCCTTCACGGGAACATTGAACGTGGGAGTCTTTGATGCGCGGCTCAATAGCCGAAACCTCTGGCGCAATGCCACTGCTCAAATTGGCAATGTTAATCTCGGCTGGGGCGCACACTTGACGGTCCTCGACATGCCGCAGAGCGCAACCTACACGCTCAGCAACCGTAGTAGCCTTGTCTTAGCCGACGCGCAGAATCTCACCGCCATCAAGCGCCTTGACGGGATGGTCACGGGCACTTGGGATAAGCTCGTAGAGCGCACCCCCGATCAACACTATGCGCTCAGGGGACTGAGCCGCGAAGCGTTTGGCAGCTATCAGTCCGCGCTTTACCTCAAAAGCGACGCGAATACACCCGAGCTCTCGGAGTACGCGGCGTTCTTGGCTGACACAAAAAGCCTCTACCCGACGCTTGAAACCATCCTCTCTGTCAACGCCAGCGAGCGGTTAACCGTCAGTAGTCTCGATCATGCGGGCTTCAACGCCGCACGCCCTATGCTAAGCCTCGTTGGGAAGCTCTATAAAGAGGAGAGCGACACAGAGGCGACGCTCACCGTCACACAGACCAGCACGGCTGCTCACCCCAATGAGCTGAAAGGCGCGCTTTGGGGGTTCGAGTCGACCGACTACTCGACCATCCGCGCCAGTAGCCGCTGGCACTTTCTTGGGCTCAGTGGTAGCGATCGTGCGCCACTCATGGGCGACAATGCGCTGATTGAAAGCCGTGGGCTTACGCTTGGTCTACAAGGCGAGCAGCGTAGCGGCACGCTTGAGCGCGTCAGTGTTAGTGGAGCGCTGGCAGTGCTCGGTGGCGAGTTTGTGATTGGCGACCTAACGAAACTCACGGGCGAGCTATCGCTTGCGCCCGAGAGTCAACTCGCTGTCACGATGGAAAACACCGAGCGCTATACCCCCACAACGGTTGTGCTGGGAAGCCGATCAGCGCTGACGCTCAGTAACCAAACGGAATCTGAGATCACGTTCGCTGGGCAAGCGATCTACGTACTTCCCAATGCAAGTTTCAACGCGCAAGGCGCCCCCCTCAAACTACAAATGAGCACCATGAGTGTTTTTTCTGGCGCAACGCTCACACTCGAAGGCGGCACCTTACTAAATCGAGACACTGGCGCCATCAACAGCGCGACCGCTGGCCTCTTCAATCAGGGGCACGTGCGTGCCAAGTCACTTGGCTACATCCATTTCTTACGACAAAACGGGCTCGATGCCTCGGTTGAGGTCGATAACGCCAAAGTCGATCGACTCGACCTTTATGCTGGGCACGTCAGCGTCGCCGATCATCTCGAGCTCGGCTGGGACGCGGTGAGAACCAATGAGTTGGGCGCTCAGCAACACTTCATTGAAGATGGGGCCACGCTTAACGTGGGGCGTATGACGCTTTTGGGAAGAACGCTCTACAACGCGGGCGACGTGAACTTTACAGGCACTGGTGAGCTTGTGCTCGACATGGGAGGGCTGCTCAACGAGCGCCACGTGCGCGGCGTCACACGCATCTCTTCCAATACGCGCTTCAGCGGTGGCGCGCTCATCAACCACGGGCTCATCAGTATGGCGGCAGCGGGTGGTGTCATCGACTTTTCAAGCTCCTTTGTCAAGGTAATTCAAGCTGGTAGCATCGAGAACCTCGCTCACTATAAACACCAGTTTGGCAATCTCGACATTGCAGCTGGCCACGCGCTACAGGCTTCTGAAGCGATCACGCTTGGTTGCTACTTAAACCTCAACAACGCGGGACTCATGAGTGCGCCAAAGCTCATCGTGACGTTTGCCAACGAGAGCGAGCTCAGCACTCGTCCGCTTACCTTGGCTAAGGGACGCTTTCACTTTGACGAAGTCGCCCTGCGCCTGCGTACGGATCCGAGCGTCGAGCGCGCGGGGCTCATCAAGGTCAGCGACAAAGCCATCGTCAATATCGAACGCGCGGGGCTCGACGCGCACACTAGCTACGCGCTTGGCACGGGCACCGTCACGAGCTTTGGCCTTGGCGGCAATGCCTTTGTCGATCCGATCGATGAGCGCGGCGGGCACACGGTCCTCGTACTTGGCGCACCGCTCCAAGTCGCCGCTGGCAACACCTTGCACGTGGGCGATGTCGGCGTTGAGAACGCCAACGATTTGGCCTTTGGTGCAGATTCCGTCCTCTACGTTGATGCGCGAAACTTGATCGATGGTACGGCGGCGATTTCTGCGCTCGTAACCGAAGAAAGCTCCCGTCGACCCACGGTCTCCGTAGCGCCTGGCGCACGTTTGGTGCTAAGCGCACTGCCGCGCGATCACGGCCGCATTGTGCTTTTAGAAGGATTTGATTACAGTGCGGACACGCTTGAAGCTGATGAATGGCTGGGCGGTATGGCAGGCAACGACGCCATTGGCATTCAGAACCCAACACACGATACGAGCGCCTCGTCATCGCGTCGACGCGTCCGCGCGCTCGCGCGTACGACCCCCGATATCACGGTGGACAATGGCTCAAACCTACGCTACCTCGTCGCACCTTTTGTCGAAGAAGCCACTGGCTCGTATGTGCTCGATGTGAGCCTGGCGCCTGGAACCGTAGAAGATACTTATCCTAATGTCGTGATTCCAACCATCCTGCGCGATACGCTCGAAGATGGCGGCACAGAAGTGGATAACGACTATTTCGACACGGTCATCCACAACCCCGATCTCAGCACGCGCGACAAAGAGAACAATATCAACTCCGTGGCACAGCTCCATACGTTGCTGGGACTACGTGCCGAAATGCTAACGTGGGGCACGCGCGCCGCAGAGCGCGCCGAAGCGCGTCTAGGAAGCCTGCGCCTACCCACGCATGCCGAAGCGCTTTGGGTCACGCTCGAGGGCGGGCTCTATCGCCAAGGACGCATTCCGGTGGCGGGCCACATGAATGGGGGCTATCGAGAAAACTCCGCGGGGATCACGTTGGGCGCGGACAGAATGATTCGTGACAAATTCCTTGCGGGCGCAGCCGTCAGTGTCTTGAGCGGCAACACAAAGAGCGTGGGAGATGGGCTTGCCGCGAGCGGCAAAGTCCGCAGTCACGCGCTACAACTCTATGGCGCAGCAACGCTTTCTGAGCGCTTGCGGCTACTTGCTGACGCGGGCCTTTATGAAGGACGCGGAGAGCTTGACATGCCGATACTGTTGCGCGGCATGCATAGTGCAACGGCCGACGTAAAAATGCGTGGCTACTGGGCAAGTGCTCGCGCTGAGATGGACTTTGATTGGGGCGCGTGGCAAATCACGCCGCACATCGGTGCGCGATTTGTGAAGATTTCCGATGCGGATTTCACCACAAAAATCAATCACCGCAACGCGTTCCAGAACCACGAGCACGCCACACGCACGTGGCAAGTGCCTTTCGGGGTGCGTATCGCCAAAGACATTGAGCACGCCTCAGGCTGGAAGCTCACGCCAGCCGCAGACCTGACGATCACCACACAGTTTGGTGACCGCGCCACGATCACCACCGTGCGTGGCGCATCCACGGGCACAATCGACGATGTGCCTTCGAACTTTGCTGCGCGCTACCTCCACGAGGCGAGCTTCTCGCTTGCCGCGCAAAAGAACGCCTGGCATCTCGAAGGCGCTTATCGCTACAGTGGCGGCGACCAAGGGCGAAATGACCATCGGTTAGAGCTCAACGCACGCTACCTCTGGTAGCGGCTCAACAGGAAAAAAGCGGACCGCCCAAGAGCGAATCCGCTTTTTTCTCTGGCGCTTGCCAAAAGAGCAAAGCGCCCCGAGCTGGCAGAGCGCACTGGGCTTAAGGCCCAGCGCACGCCGTCATGATTACTTGTCAGCCTTTTCAGCAGCCTGCGTCTTCTTGACATAGATGTAGGCCTGCTGACCAGCGATACGGCCAAACGTCACGATGTCAGCCTGAGCGTTACCACCCAAGCGGTTGCCGCCGTGCACGCCGCCCGTGACTTCACCCGCAGCGAAGAGACCCGGGATGACCTTGCCTTCGGTGCTGTAAACCTGGGTGAGCGGGTCAATCTTGATACCGCCCATGGTGTGGTGAACAGCCGGGGTCACGAGGATCGCGTAGAACGGGCCCTTGTCGAGGTCACGCGCCATATCGGCACGGCCGAAGGCATCCTTCTTAGCAGCGCGGCCAGCCTTGTAGGCAGACATCGTAGCCTTGAGTTCAGCAGCGGGCACACCCATCTTGGCAGCCACGTCGTCGAGCGTTTCACCGCTCACGCAGTAGGGCTTGTTGATGTAGCCATCGGTGGCCTTGAGCGACTTCTGCATATCGCTATCGAAGAAGAGGTAAGCAACACCGTCCTTCTGCTTGAGGATGGCGGCAGAGACCGCATCACGCGTTTCAAGTTCGTTGAAGAAGCGCTTGCCTTCCTTATTGATGAGCACAGCACCGTTACCACGAACAGCTTCGGTGATCATTTCGCCCACATTGGGAACCACGGTCGGGTGCGTCTGAATTTCCGTCATGTCGATGAGGGCAGCGCCAGCCTTTTCAGCGAGCACAAGGCCTTCACCCATGGCGCCCGGATGGTTCGTCGTAGCAAAGCCCTTCAAACGGGGCACATACTTGGAAACCATTTCGTTGTTGGCGCCGAAACCACCCGCGGCATCAACCACAGCCGTGGAGTGAATCGTGTATTCGCCGTCCTTCTTGGACTTAACCTTGATGCCGGTGATACGGCCAGACTTGTCCTTGAGGAGTTCAAGCGCGGTGGTGTTGACGCGAACGTCGATACCACGAGCCTTGGCAGCGGTCGTGAGCGTACGGATCACTTCAGGACCAACGAGCGCGCCACCGGTGGGGCGGTGCGTACGGGGCTGGGAAGCGCCGGCCATGAGGCCAACGTCACGGAAGTCACCGCCCAAAGCGAGGAGCCATTCCACGGAGCTAGCAGCCTTCGTCACGAGCGTGCGAACGAGGTCAGGATTGTTCTTCCAGTGACCACCCTTCATCGTATCGAAGAAGGCGATTTCCGGTGTATCGAACGTGCCCTTGGCAGCCTGCAGAGCGGTGCCAGCAGCGTTCAGACCACCCGCGGCACGAATCGTGTTACCGCCAGGGAAGGCCATCTTTTCAACAACAATAACCTTGGCGCCGAGGTTCGTGGCTTCCACAGCAGCCGACAGACCAGCACCACCGGCACCGATCACAGCGATGTCGGCCGTGACGTCTTCAGCAGCCATCACAGAACCAAAAGCGGCGGACAGGGCCGCGGCGACGAGGATTTTTTTCATACTTGAGTCTCCGAGAGTTGAAAAAAACATGCAGATGGGCTTCCAATGCCCTCCCCCTCCCACTCGGGAGAGCGACCGTTCAGCCGTTTTGCTGATCGGTACTTGCCTGCAGTGCCCTTATTCTATAACCAAATGGAGGTAAGGGTTTACCATAGATTGTAAAGGTTGCGGATTCTGTTTGATATAAATCGGATCGACTCACAGAAAGTTTGCGAAAAGAATCCAAGAGCAGGCAGAGGCGTGCCGCAACACCGTCTAAAGGTATTGATTTCCTTAGAAAGTTCCAGCTAATTAAATTCAGTACTCTGTCAAATTTCATTGACAGAAATGATGCTTGCGCGTGCGGTACGACGGAAAAATTTGCGCTCGCTGAGCGCCTTGCCTGAGCCCTGCCTGTTAACGGAGTAATCTTTAAGAGGTATAAGCGATAGCGTAAGCTTCACCGAGCACGGCACTCAAAGTGGCGGGCGTTACTTGGGTAAATTGTCTTTTGTCTCGCGCTCTAGGCCTGAACTCTCTGAGGCAGGTTGTCTGCTCGCTATAATCGGCTCATGAAGCTGAGGTTTTCGTGGGTCGCATGAGCGCGTCTCGCGCGTTTGTGCAAGTCGAGGAGTGTTGGTGTGAAGAGAGGGGCAAAAGTGATCATGAGCGCAGCTTGGGCGCATCGAGCGCAGCGATCTCGTGCGGACCATTGCGTGCGCGCAGGCGCTCTAGGGCGCGTGCTTTTCGCAGCGTCCTTGGCGCTTAGTGCCGCGCTTTTTCCGAGCTCCGCGAGTAGCCTCACCCTTAATGCCCCACATCCGCTTGCCGACTACGCAAGCAACACCCTCTTTTCCGCCTTCTCCTCACGCTCACCCAAAACACTCGACCCACAGCGTAGCTACGTCTCCGATGAGGCAACGTATGTGCTCGCGATCTATGAGCCGCTCTACCAATATCACTATCTCGCGCGCCCCTACCGTGTCGTACCCCGTACGGCCGTAGCGGTCGTGACGCCAACCTATATTGGTCAGCACGGGGAAGAGCTTCCCGCGGACGCGCCGCCCGAGCAAATTGTGGAGTCGCGCTATGACATTCACATTAAGCCTGGGATTCGTTTCGCGCCGCACCCAGCGTTTGTGATGAATAAGGATGGCAGCGGTCGCTACTGGCACCTTAGTGCCGAAGAGGCGCGCGACAAGCGCCGTCCGCAGGACTTTGCCGAGCAGGCAACGCGAGAGCTCACCGCAGAGGACTATGTCTATGGGGCAAAGCGACTCGCTAACCCGCGCTTGGTCTCACCCATTCTGAGTCTCTTATCCGAACATATTGTGGGGCTTGGGGACTACGCGGGGGCGCTCGCCAAACTTGAGGCCGATGACCGACGCCAGGGGCGCGCAGCCCCCTACTTCGATCTTGATCGCGTCCCCTTTGACGGGGTCGTCGCTCTAGATCGCTACACCGTGCGCTATCGCGTCCGCGGTAAGTACCCGCAGTTTAATTATTGGCTCACGATGAACTTCTTGGCTCCTGTGCCCATCGAAGCCGATCGGTTTTACTCGCAGCCCGCACTTGCTGCGAACAATTTCACGCTCAATACGTGGCCCGTGGGAACGGGCGCCTTCATGATGGAGGCCTTTGAAGAAAACCGACGACACGTGATGGTGAAAAATCCGCTTTTCCGCGGGGAAACCTATCCGTGCGACGGGGAAGCCACGGATGCAGCCGCGGGCTTTCTTGCGCCCTGCGGCACCCCTCTGCCGCGCGTCTCACGTGTCGTTTTTGATATTGAAAAAGAGGCGGTGCCGCTACAGAGCAAATTCTTGCAGGGCTACTATGACAGTCCCCTCATTGACCGTGTCGATATGGGAGGCGGCTTTGCCGTTGCCATGGGCGACAGCCCCGAAAAGGCTGCGCTCTACCGAGAAAAGGGGCTACAGTTGCCGCGCTCGGTCGAACCGAGCATTCAATACCTCGGCTTTAACTGGCAGGACCCCGTCCTTGGGGGCGTGGGGGATGCCGCCTCGCAGAAGCGTGCGCGCCTTCTGCGCCAAGCCATCAGCATTGCCGTGGATTGGGAAGAATTTGTCGCGATCTTTCAAAAAGACTTAGGCGTGGTCGCGCATGGCATCGTGCCGCCCGGGCTCTTTGGCTGGCGAGCTGATGGCCCCGAAGCCTTTAACCCCGTGGTGTTCGAGCGTGCAAAAGACGGGCAGCCCGTGCGCCGCTCGCTTGAGCAAGCCCGTGAACTCATGCGCCGCGCAGGCTACCCCAACGGCATCGATGAAACCACGGGCAAGCCCTTGGTGCTCAATTTCGACTATCAGAGCGCCTCACAAGGCAGTAAAAGCCTGCTCGAGTGGTTTCAGCGGCAATTTGCCAAGCTCGGCATTCAGCTTGAAATCCGCGCAACCGACTTTAACCGCTTCCAAGATAAGCTCTCGCGCGGCGGCGTGCAGATCTTTCTTGCGGGTTGGAACGCAGACTACCCCGATGCGGAAAACTTCCTCTTTCTCTTTTACGGTCCGCAGGGACGCGTTGCGCATGGCGGCAGCAACGAAACCAACTACCAAAACAGTGCTTTTGATGCCACTTTTGCAAAGATGCAGTACCTTGAGGATGGGCCAGAAAAGCAGGCGCTCGTGGACAAAATGACTGAGATTCTGCAAGAAGACGCGCCCGCACTCTTTGGGTTTTACCCAAGCGACGTCGCTGCCTACCACGCGTGGGTCACTGAGGCGAAACCCTCAAGCCTTGTGCGCAATAGCCTGCAGTACTTTGGACTCAAGCCAGAGGTGCGGCTCGCTCGCATTAGTGAGTGGAATCAACCCGTACTCTGGCCGCTGGCAATCATTCTCGCCACCATCGCGGCACTCATCGTGGGTGCACGACACACGCTACGCAAGCGCGAAGAGAAAACGCTCAAGCGCCCCACCCATTCCCCTTTTGACTGAAGAGGCCCATCCGCATGTTTCGATATCTTCTGCGCCGGCTCTTCTACGGCATTCTGATTCTTTTGGGGGTGAACCTACTCACCTTCATACTCTTTTTTGCCGTCAACACCCCTGACGACATGGCGCGCCTCAATATTGGCGGCAAGCGTGTCACGGCGGAAGCGATCACCGCTTGGAAAGCCGCGCATGGCTATAACTTGCCGCTCTTTTATAACAGCGAGCGAGAGGGGCTCGAGAAGGTAACGGAGACGATTTTCGCGACGCGCTCGCTGCCGTTACTCACCTTTGACTTTGGCCGCAGCGACTCGGGCCGCTCCATTAACTACGAAATCAAAACCCGCATGGTCCCTTCGCTCATGCTAGCCGTGCCCACGTTTTTGCTGGGAGCCCTCGTCATGGTGAGCTGGTCGCTTATTGTGGTGCTCTACCGTCGAACGCGCTTGGAGGGTGCAGCGATTGGGCTCTCGGTCGTACTCATGAGTATCTCGGGGCTCTTTTACATCATCGCGGGGCAGTGGCTCTTTAGCAAAGTCATGCGACTCGTGCCGATTTCGGGCTGGGAGAGTGGCATAGCGAGCACGAGTTTTCTGCTGCTTCCGATTGCTATCGGCGTCTTTTCTCGGCTCGGTAGCGACACGCTCCTTTATCGTGCGCTTTTTCTCGAGGAGATTAACCGAGACTACGTTCGCACGGCACGCGCCAAGGGGCTCTCTGAAGTGCGCATTCTCTTTGGGCACGTGCTCAGGAACGCGAGTCTTCCCATTATCACGAGTACCGTTGCCGTGCTGCCCATGCTCTTTATGGGAAGCCTCATCATGGAGAGCTTCTTTGGAATTCCGGGCTTGGGGAGCTACACCATTGACGCGCTCAATGCGCAGGACTTCTCGGTAGTACGCGCCATGGTGTTTTTAGGCACCCTCGCCTACATCGTGGGGCTACTTCTGACAGACCTCGTCTACGCGATCGCGGATCCTCGCATTCGCCTAACACGCTAAGAAAACGGGAGAGTGCTACTGTGACTTGGATCGTACTGCCAACCGATTGCGTGATGGGAATCCTGATTCTCGGCCTCATGCTCTATGCGCTTTGGGTGCGTCGTGATGCACGGCGCCGCACCCAATGGGCTCGAGTGTTTTCGCGCCCCACGGTGGCTGCTGCAGGCTCGGTGCTCCTTTTTCTCACGGGCATTGCCGCCGTAGACTCGGTGCACTTTCGCACCCTGCTTTCCACGGATCCCAACGACGAGCCCATCTACTCCACGGTGACGCGCTCCGCGCTCGAGTACTTGATTACCGAGAAGCTCGATGCCGCGCACCCTGAACGTAGCTACAGCACACCCTTTGCGCTGCGCGAATTTGATAAGAGCACCGCACTCATCAATGGGGAGCGTGTTCGAGACTTTCAACCGCTGAAAGCGCCAATTGCGCACCCTGCGAGTACTGAGCAGCTCGCGCAACGCGCGGCACTCGCTGCACTCTGTGGCGCAATCGTTGGGGCGCTACTGGGAGCGGCTCCGCTGCTCTCGCGCATACTGACTCGCGCGCTTGCAGGGCGGCTACGCGCACAGGGTCGTGATGCGTCACGCGCAAGCGACGCCCTTGACGCAGCGAGTTCACCCAACGCGCCTCAGGCCACGCGTGCAGCGTGTTACGAAGAGGGCGTGAGCCCCGCGCTGCTTGCCGCAACGATCACACTCGCACTGCTTTTTGCGCTAGCGTTTGCGCTTCTTTGCGTCTGGCCCTCTCGGCACCCTTTTGGAACCGACGCCGTGGGCAGTGACGTGCTTCTCTCTGCGCTACAGTCCATTCGTACTGCGCTCGTGATCGGCACCTTGGCCACGCTCTCAACTCTCCCATTTGCGATTACCCTTGGCATTGCCGCTGGGTACTTTCGTGGGTGGATCGACGATGTCATTCAGTACCTCTACACCACGCTCTCCTCCATTCCTGGTGTGTTGCTCATCGCTGCGAGCGTGCTGATGCTGCAGGGCTTTATGGATGCGCACCCAGATCTTTGGGCGACGGGGCTTGAGCGAGCGGATGTGCGGCTCTTTTCGCTTGCACTCATTATTGGTCTCACAGGTTGGGCATCGCTCGCGCGACTACTGCGCGCAGAATCTATGAAGCTCTCCGCACTCGACTATGTTCGCGCCGCTAAGGCGCTGGGCGTATCCAATACGCTCATCATGTGGCGGCACATTCTTCCAAACGTTTTTCACATGGTGCTGATCGTAGCAGTGCTCGACTTCTCTGGGATCGTGCTCTACGAGGCGGTACTCTCCTATGTGGGCGTGGGTGTCGATCCGAGCATGAATTCCTTTGGAACCATGATTAATGCCGCACGTAGTGAAATGAGTCGCACACCAATGGTTTGGTGGAACCTCGCGGCAGCCTTTCTTTTTATGCTCGCGCTCGTGCTCTGCGCCAATGTGCTTGCGGCCGCCGTGCGTGATGCGTTTGACCCACGCGCCAGAGTGCAACGCCCTGTGCGGCGGCCTCGTGAGCAGAGCGTGACGACCGAATGTGCCAGCGCAGCCGCTGCGCAACGTAAAGCCCCACTAGAAGGAGCGCACCATGACTGATCTCACCCCTAGCCGTGCGCACAGCGCGCTAGCACCCGACGGGGATGTGCTGCTCACTTGTGAGCACCTGCGACTGATGCTCCCAAGTGTTGATGGGGAGCTCGAAGCACTCACCGACGTCACTTTTACCGTGCGCCGCGCGCAGACCTATGCGCTTGTGGGCGAATCGGGCTGTGGCAAAAGCCTCACCGCCTCGACCATCATGCGGCTTTTGCCTGAAGAGGCGGAGCTCATCTCTGGGAGCATTCGCTTTGAGGGGTGCGAGCTCACCACGCTTGCCGAGCGCGAGATGCGCGCGTTGCGTGGCTCACGCATTGCGATGATTTTCCAAGAGCCAGGTACAGCGCTTAACCCTGTGATGACTGTGGGCGCGCAAATTGCCGAGGCCATCAGCGAAGCCGCACTACAAAAAGCGGGGCGCTCTCGCAACGAAGACGTGCTCTATTGGCTTGAGCGCGTTGGACTCCCTGAGCCTGCGCTCACCGCTCAGAAGTACCCTCACGAGCTCTCTGGCGGACAAAAGCAACGCATTCTGATTGCGATGGCGCTTGCGGTGCGCCCCGCGCTCATCATTGCCGATGAGCCCACCACGGCGCTCGATGTGACGCTGCAGCGCCAAGTGCTGGAGCTTCTGAAAGACTGTCAGCGCGACTATGGACTCTCGATTCTGCTCATCACGCACGATCTCGGGGTGGTACGCGAATGCGCAGATTCGCTTTCGCTCCTTTATGCGGGCGTCACGCTCGAGAGCGCTACCGTTGAAGAATTTTTCGCCCGTCCCCTGCACCCCTATGCTCGCGCGCTCTTTGGTGCGCTCCCTGGGAAAAGTCGTCACGCGCCCCTGCGCCCCATTGAGGGCGCAGTTCCAAGCCTCATCGATGTGCCGCAGGGGTGTCGTTTCGCGCCACGCTGCCCGCTTGCCTGTGAGCGCTGCCGTGCGGCGCTCCCTGAGCTTGTGGCGGTGCCTGAGGCGCTTATCGCGTCAGCGAGCGCGGCGCGCGCTGAGCCCCATTCCCCTCACCTCTTACGCTGCCCAGTGCTTCTCAATGAGCCAAGTGCGCTTGCGGAAGTGACCCCTCACGTTGAGGCGCTCTTTCCCGATAAGAGCGAAGGCGAGCCGCTCCTAGAGATCCGAGGACTTCACGTCACCTACGGTGCGCGTTTTTGGCGCGGCTCTGAGAAGCGCGTCGTTGAGGATGTCTCGCTCACGGTGCGCCGCGGTGAGACGCTTGCGCTCGTCGGAGAGTCAGGCTCAGGTAAAACCACCACCGCCCTTGCCATGCTGGGGCTTCTCGGGCGCGGCGCACGCGTCACGGGCGAAGTGCGCCTTGCGGGTGAGCCGCTAAACTTTAACCGAGCTGCGAGCCTCAAAGACTTGCGACAGCGCATACAGATTGTCTTTCAAGACCCCTTTGCCTCTCTTGACCCACGTATGCGCATTCGCGATACGCTCTTGGAAGGGATGCGCTCGCTCAGAGCCAACTGGAGCGAGCGTGACCGTGAAGCGCGGCTACTTTGGCTCATGGATGCCGTGGGGCTTGAGCGTAGTGCGCTCGAGCGACTGCCGCATGCATTCTCAGGCGGTCAGCGTCAGCGTATTGCCATTGCGCGTGCGCTAGCTCCTGACCCTGAAATTCTCGTGCTCGACGAGCCCACGAGCGCGCTTGACGTGTCTGTACAAGCACAGATTCTCAATCTGCTACGACGACTGCAGATCGAAGCCTCCCTCACCTACCTCTTTATCACGCACAACTTTGCCGTCGTGAGCTATATGGCCGATCAGATTGCCGTCATGCAAGCGGGCCGCGTGGTGGAGATGGGTGCGGCCGAGGCCGTGCTCAATGCCCCCGCGCACCCATACACCCGTGCGCTCATCGCTGCGGTGCCCGAGCCTGCCATCAATCCCATCATTTAGTTGCAGGGCGGCCCTTACGCAAAATACCGCCCAAATGCCCGAGAAAATCCTCTATGATGGGAAGACTGATGAGTTGAAGGGGCGCTTGCAGCGCCCAGCGCCAAACTCAGAAAAAGACTCAAGGAGGAACAGATTCATGAAGATTTTTGTCCCGGTCGACGGCTCAGAGCACAGTCTGCGCGCGCTCGAGTATCTCAGAATTCAATCCAAGCTCCCTTGGAAGAATCCCGAGGTCGAGGTGTTCTTTGCGATCGAGCCAGTGCCAGGTCGCATCTATGCGCACGAAACGGCCGAAGAGCTCGCCGCGTACTACGAAAAAGAAGCGCAACGCGTCTTTAAGCGAGTGAAGTCCTTCCTCGAAGGCTCTACGCTGCGCCCACACTATAGCTATGGGATTGGGGAGACGGTCGAAGCGATTGATAAAGCCATCAAAGACTACGATCCCGACCTAGTGGTCGTGGGCTCACACGGGCGCGGTGCCCTGCGCAGCTTCCTCTTTGGTAGCGTCTCTAACAGCATCCTTGCCACCACCAATCGCCCAATGCTCGTCATCCGTGACGTCATCCCTCCTGATCACGACGCCATCAAAGTGGGGCTTGCGGTTGACGGTTCCTCCTATAGCCTTGAGGCGGCAAAGTTCATCATCCACAATCGCGAGCTTTTTGGCCCGAACGCGGAGTTTATCCTTGCCAATGTCGTCCCCGACTTTAAGTCGATTACGATGCCCTCGCGCGCGGGCGTACCGCTCTCGGTCATGAGCGAGAGCGAAGTGCTCGCCTATCAGGATGAACAGTTTAAGAAGGCTGTGCAACCCGCGCAGGCACTCTTTAACGAAGCGGGCATCGCGGTGAGCACCAAGCGGCTTTCGGGTGAACCAGGACTCAAAATGGCGGAGCTTGCCGACAGTGAAGCGCTCGACATTCTCGTGCTCGGCTCGCACGGGTACGATAACTTCGAAGCGGCCGTGCTCGGTAGCGTAGCAACCCGCATCGCTAGCGTAGCCAAAGCGCCGCTACTTATCATCCGCTCCGAAGCGCACCAGTAAAAACAAAGCCCCGATCGGGGACCTTGTTCGAATATGTATGAGCGGCGCTAACACTAGCGCCGCTTCGCTTTTCTTGGGTATTTGCTATTGCGTTCGCCCTCTGCTCCCCTAGGGGAGCGCCTCACGCAATCTCTCTGCGAGCCCGCCCGTGCGCGTAAGCGCGTTGCGAATCGAGGCGCGCAAGACGCGCTCCGTGCCAAAGAGATGCACAACGCACTTAGTGCGCGTCACCGCGGTATAGAGAAGCTCTCGAGAGGCAAGACCTGCGACGCCGGGGTTCGGCAAAAAGACCCCCACTTCTTCAAAGTCAGAACCCTGAGACTGGTGAATCGTCATCGCAAAGGCCGTTTCATGTCGCGGGAGCATCACGGGGCGCACCGTGCGTACGCCATCCATAAAGTCCGCTACCCACTGCTCGTTGGGGGCGCCACTTGCGTCGCGCGCAGGGATGATCACAGCCACGTCACCGTTGAAGACGCCGAGGCGATCGTGGTTTTGCCGCACGATCAAAAGACGCCCAGGAAATTCATCGCTTCCCATCAAGTCCGCAGCACCCGTTGCATCCAACCCGCCACTCTCCGTGGACTGCGCTTCACCGTAGCCCACCTCGCTGAGACGTGCTTTGAGCGCTACCGTCATATAGTCGTTAATCGCGCTCACACTGTGCGCGCCATCGCGCTGTGCAGCAAGTGCTCGAATGCGCCCGACTTCCCGCACAAAGGGAGTGTAGGCCGCTTCATAGCTCGCTGCGTCTTTGGCAAGCAGGAGCGGTTTGAGCGCGCCCCAGTAGCACGCAAGCATCCCGTCGAGCCACGCAAGCTCCGCGCTCGAGAGTCCCGTAAAGCGAAAGCGCTTTGCTTCGTCACTACTGCCCATCTGCTCGAGCGTCTGTGGCAGCGCGTGCCAATACGCACGATACCCGTACGCATCCTCCGCCCCATGCTCGGCCGCTCCAAGGAGCGCTAAGAGTTGCTGCGCGTTACGCTCGGGCTCGCCCTCAGCCAAGTTAATGAGCCGCGCGATCTGGTCAATCAAACCGCCCTCACGGAAGCGGTGCGAGCGCGTTAACATCGCAACATGCTCTGAGAGTGCGCCATCCGCAGCAGAAATATCCGCAAAGACGCTCCCCGGACCCACCGCAGCCAACTGGTGCTTGTCACCCAAAATAATGACGCGCGTCTCTGAACCGAGCGCTGTCAGGATGCGTGCCGCCAAATGAATATCCATCATGCTTGCTTCGTCAATGACGAGTACGTCACAGTCAAGTGGATCATCAGCACTCGGACGGTTGTTGGAGGGCAAGGGGGTGGCAAGCCACTTGTGTAGTGTGCGCTCCTCAATGAGAACCCGATCGGGGTTACGAAGATTTTCAAGCGACGCCGCGATGGGGCTCTCTTTTGCTAGTAGCGCATCCATCGATTCTCGTAAGCGCCCTGCGGCTTTACCCGTAGGAGCAGCCAAATAAAAGCGTAGTGGCGTATCGCGCGCGGGGAGCATGCGCTCGAGCAAACTTAAAATCACACCAACCGTGCGGGTTTTCCCCGTCCCCGGTCCCCCACTGATAATTGAGAGGGGGCTCTCTAGCGCACGCCGCACTGCATTTGCCTGTCCGCTGTCACAATTGGCCTCGGCAATAAGCGCCTCTGCGGCCTGCAGCTGCGCTGCGCTGAGCGGCGTCTTTGCGCGAGCCAAACGCGCGAGCGCATTGGCAAGACGAACTTCCTCGTCAAAGTAGCGCACCAAATAAAGACGCGTCTGTTGCGTAATCGGCTCACCCTCCTCGCGGTCGAGCACAAAGGGAGCGAGCACTTCGAGCGTACTTCCCGAGCGCCCCGTGCCTGCGTGCTCAGCACGTAGTGCGCGGTAGCGCGTTTTACGCATCAAAAGCCCTAGCGCTTCTAGCGCCGCTAAGTGCTTGGTGCACGCCTCGAGCTCAAGCGCTGGATTTGCCGCAGCAAGCGCCGCAACTGTTGTACAGACACTGCCCTCATGGGTTGCGGCTTCAAGCGCGCTCGCTAGCAGGTCAAGCGACGCCATTTCAAAGGGGGAAAGCGTCACCCCCCGCTTGCGCACCGTCATCGATGCAATCAGACGCCCAAGCCGTGACTGCCAGCGTGAAGCGGGCGGCATTTGCTCGTGCGAAGCGTCGCTTGCCGTAAAGAGAGCTTCTGCGGGTTGCTCGATGCGTTGCGCTTCAAAAAGCGCTTCTCGCGCAGTGACCGTCGAGCCCATCGCAGGCACATCGTCCTTAGGCGTGTCAGATGTAAGCGCGACGGACGCTTCCCCATCAAAGACTTCCTCCAGAAGCTCCTCGCTCCAATCAGGCATTGCGCTTGCCTGCGCTGAAAAGGCATCTTCCCAATAGCCCTCATCAAAGGGCGAATCAGCCAAGTCCGCTGCGCCGCGAGCCGCTGACTCGGTCGGCGCTAGTGCAGTGGCCGCCTTGGGCGTTTTTGTGCTCTGTTCGTGCGCGCTCTCAGCAGCCTGAGCGGCGCGCTCGGCAGCGTCTTCTGCCTCGGCGAGCGCGAAAAGTCCGCCAAGCGGAGCCGCAGCATCGAGCGTCTCAAGCGTTTTCTTTTTTGTCTTTTTCGCTGCCATTACAGAGTGCTCCTTTTCTCAAGGGCCGTGAGTGCGTCGTGCAACGAGCGGGTCCCTGCAAGATAGTCATCCAAAATACCCAGCATGGGCGGGAAATCTAGGTCGCGATCAATGCCCGCAGCGAGCCCCTCGGGCGTGCGGTTCTCTTCAGAGACCCCACGCAAAAACACGTATAGTGAGCCGCCGATAAGCCCATCGTGAAAGCGCGCGCCAAGCCGCGCCTTGAGATGGCGTCGCAGCGCCACAGCATAGATGAGGTACTGCAGGCGATAGTGGTGTTTGGCCATTTCCGCATCGATCGCCTGCGCGGTGAAGTCCGAGCGCTTTTCTGCGCCGCACACGTTACTCTTCCAGTCGAGAATCCAATAGCGCCCGTTACTGAAAAACGCAAGGTCAATAAAGCCCTGTAAATAACCCGCGAGCTCCCCGTCGGCCAAGCTCGGCACCGCGTAGCGATCTCCCATGGCCGCTAGCACCGCACGAAGCCCCTCGGCATTGACCCCTTGCGCGGTCTTCATGAGAAAGTAGAGCTCGGCGTGTTTTTGTTCGGGGGCCAAATCTCGCAGGCGAAACCCTGGGAGGAGCTCCGCCAAGAGCACATTACCCAAGATGCTCGCCGCGGCGTCAATCGCGCGTGCGCGATCTTCCGCGCTCAACATAAGCGCTGCATCAATTGCCTCGGTTGCAAGCGCGCGACGTGCCGCAAGCGCTTCGGGCGTTTGCGCGCCGAGTTGCGTAAAATCCGCCACCTCAAACATGCTGTGTAGGCATTCGCCGGGGGCGGCGCCGCGCGGAAATGCCCGGATTTCATCTTGAGGCTCAGCGCCGCAGCGCTCACCCCTCTCACTCGTTTCACTCAGCGTGTAGCGAGGGAAGCTCCCTGGCTCAAGTGTCTCGCGGCTTAGCCCCGTAAAGCTCTGTGTGCGCCAAGCCGCTTTGATTGGCGCGCCTCGCGAAGGAGCAAGCCCAAGGGGCGTAGCCGCTACAACATCTGGCTGCACGACAAGCCCCGTGGGCACCGTGTCGGGATCTAGATCAAGTATGGCCTCCCGAGGCACACGCCCTCTAAACGCTGATAACGCATCCAGCACGGTGCTGCTCGAGGCGGTCACGCCATGGCCAACGAGCATCTGAGAGAAAACGTTAAACGCCGTAGCGCTCCAGTTTTTTCCGCTCTTCACCGTTCCAAATCGCCAAGGAATGACCAGCTGGCACTTTGCACGGGTAAAGGCGACGTAGAGCAGGCGTGCGACCTCTTGATTGGCCTCTAAAAGCACCTCGGGCCCAAATTCACTCAAGGTCTTACTGGGGTACGTCACCTCGAGGCATCGCTCATTGGTGCCAGGCGTTGTCGAGCGAACCGCGAGATAATGCTTTCTCTGCCCGCGCTTCTGTTCGCCCACCCAACTTCCGGCATCGTCGACGAGCACAATCGGGTACTCTAGTCCCTTGGCCTTATGCGCTGTGATGAGCTGTAGTAGCCCCTCATTGGCGCTCATACGCACCGTGCGAGCTTCATCTTTTTTTTGCATCATCGCTTCAAAACGCTCGATAAGCCCTGCGGGATTGCGCCAACGCCGCCCCGTCTCATGCAAAATCTCCACCAAGTGCGCGTAGTTCGTGAGCGCCTCGGCACCATTAATTTCAGAGAGTAGCCGCGCCTCGGTGTTGAACGTTGAAAAAAGCTTTTCAAACGCTACCGCAATACCCGAATGCTGCCAAAGACGCCGCGCTTCGATGAGCGTCGCACGAATGTCGCTTTTCGCTTTTTCCGTGAGTGCATTAATACGCGCCATGTCAAAGCCCAATACGCGAGTGAGTAGCGCACGCTTGAGCGCTGCTTCGTCGCCCGGGTTATTGACTGCCCAGAGCACAGCACGGATTTCGTGCGCCTCGCTCGTGCCGCACACGTCGCGGTCCGAAGAAACCTGTGTGCGCACACCGGCTTTGCTAAACGCTTTGGCAAACGCTTCAAGCGAGCTATTTGACCTAGAGAGAATCGCAAAGTCCCCCGCCCGCACGCGTCGTAGGGGCTTTGTGCAGAGACTTTCTGGCACGGGCGTGGGCGGAGCTTCCGCGTCGTGCTCTTCACACGCAATCCAAAGGCGCCCGGCTTGCCCCTCGTTGATCATCGATACGACGAGGTTCACCAGCGCCTCACGCCCAGGCTCAGCATTGATCAAGTACTTACCCCAATTGGTGTAAAAGACAAGTACGGGCGCAGGGCACCAAACCCCCTCTTTGAGCGTCAGCAGGGGCGGCGCACTGCTTTTTGCGGCGACCGGGCTGTAGCCAAGTGCTGGGTTCAAAAACGGGTCGGGCGTCGCGCCCGTGGCGCTCGCGCTAAAGAGCGCATTGAGTGCCTCAACGAGCGCAGGCGTTGAGCGAAAGTTGCTCGAGAGCGACGCAATACTATCGGGGTGAAGACGAGCTCTGAGCGCGAGATACACCAAGAGGTCTGCTCCGCGGAAGCTGTAAATGGCTTGTTTTGGGTCTCCCACGAAAAAAAGCGACTCAATGGCGAGGCGTTTGGCGGGCTCACCCTCGCGCGCAGCGCCCAAATCACAGGGCGTTACCGCTTCTCGAGCCTCGGGGAGCGCCTTAAAGAAAAGTCGCTCGACAATATCGAGCTGTACCCCATCGGTGTCTTGGAACTCATCGATCAGCGCGGCGCGATAATCTTCACGCACCGCACGCGCAAAGCGCTCGGCAAGACTTACCCCGTCAGCGAGTGGCGTGGTATCGCGGAGCGCGCGCCACGTTTTCGCAATCATATCCGCATAGGTGTAGACCCCTTGCTCAGCCTTGAGACGCTCAAGCGCCTTGGGGGCCTCTTCGATAAAGCGCTCTAGCGCTGCGCGCATCGCTGAACTCGTATCGGCGCAGAGATACCGCGCAGCGATAGGCGCGGGATTTTCCACGAGCGACTGCAAGAGCTTCGCAAACTCCTCGCGATCCAAGGGTTTCTCATCGATGAAAAAGCGCGAACCATCACCGCCCTGTTGCACCTCGAGCGTGATTTCCTTCATGAGAAAATCATCTACCACCTGCGCAAGAAGCGCTTTCTCATCGGTACTTAGCTCCCCAGTGACCATCGCCCCCGCAGAAAACGCACGGTTTTCGAAAATTTTCTGGCAAAAACTATGAATCGTAAGAATGCTCGTGCGATCAAGCACCGCTAGTGCGCCGTTAAGGCGCGCGGCAATCACTTCATCCGTTAGACCCTCTGTACGCCAAAGCGCGAGCTGATCAACGAGAAGCGCGTCCCCGCTAGGAGAGCGCCCACGCTGCAGCTCGTCAAGCACTTCAAGCACAGCGCGCAGATGTTCCTCAATGCGTCGCGCGAGCTCCGCGGTGGCCGCCTTGGTGAAGGTCATCACAAGGATTTTGTCAAGCGCAATATCTCGCTCAACAATGAGTCTCAGCACCAGATGCTTAATCGAATAGGTTTTCCCCGTGCCTGCAGACGCTTCCACGAGCGTAATACGATCGAGCGGCGCGGTCTTAATATCAAATATCGCGGTCATGGCTGCGCTCCTTGGGTAACGTTTGCGCTGGTAGCACTTGCATCGAGCATGTCACAGTATGCTTTCCACTTCGCAACAAAAGCATCCTCATCTTTAAAGCCCGCAATGCCGTCGAGCGCCTTCGCACGTTCATCCGTGCCTTGACTGCTTGCGCGCCCAAAAAGGAGCGCAAGCGTAGCGGTGCGCGTGCTCGCTTCTGGAAGTGCCGCTGGAGCTCGACAACTCGCTAAAAAGGCAGCAACAATACGTTCAAGTGCCCAACGGGCAACGTTGGCCGATAGCGCAGAGAGCACGAGTGGCTCGGTACTGCCGCGCGCAAATTCCATCAGCGCGCTCGGCATCTCGAGTGCATTGAGGCAAAGCCAATCAAGCACATCGCGCTGCGAAAGGTGTTTTGCAGCGTTGAGCTTAAGAAGCACGGCTCTGCGCTCACCACTGGCGCCGAGCTCCTCGTAGCGTTGCCGCACGGGAGAAGTGATCACAACGCTAGGTTCGCCCGTTGCGCTTGGCATGAGCGGCACAGAAAGGTCGATATCAGCCATCGGGGTGAGTGTGGCTCGCATGCCCTCGTAGGCACGCACTAGGCTCACCGCTTCGTTCATCGAAGCACGCACAAGCCACTCGCGGGCGCTTTTCGCGCCGCCCGTGGGGTCGGCAGCTTGCCGTAGCCGAATCGAGTCGAGCGACTCGCCCTTACCCAGGCTTTGACTCACCTCATTGGCCAGTGTCCACGCGCCCAACCCATCGAGTTTAGGCCAGACCGAATCACGGTCCTCTTCGGGGTCAGAGAGGATACGCACGCCCTGCTCTTGCGCAAGCCACTTCTCGGGGGCTTTCGCAAAACGCGCAAGCACGGCCGCTGGCAGCAGAAGCCGTCCTGGATCGCCCGCAAGCCACCCTGCCGGTAGCTCAGCGCGCGGCGGAAGTGCCGCGTTGAAATACGGTGCCGCGGCGCTCGGCACCTGGGCGGCGCTCGCAGCACGTGCGCGCTCTACCGCAGCGAGCGTACGCTCATCGTGCGAGTGCCAGAGCGAGCCGTCACTGCTGAAATTCTCTTCGCTATAGCGCGCCAAGGGGAGCATTTCCGTTAAAAACGCCGCTTCCGCTTCTCGCTTTCTGTGGTCCTTAACGAGCCCAAGCAACCAGTCACGCAACTCCTGTACCACAACACTTGGCTGCATCACAAGCGCGTCACTTTTCTTTGCACTTGTCGTGTAGGTAATAATGAGTCGATCACGCGCCGCCAAAAGCCAGTCGAGGAACAAATTGCGCTTATCGCGCCGCGCATCTCGATCCCCACGACGCGGCGCGACCGCCGTCAAGTCGAACTCCTCGCGACGACTCACCCCAGGGAAGCCGCAATCGACATCCAACCCAACAATAAAGACCACCCGGTGCGGCAAACCACGAAGCGCTTCCATCGAGCTCACGGTAACATCGGGGCCAGCAGAGGCAGCGCCTGCCGCGGTTTCAAACTTCGCCGCAAGCGCCTGCATAAAGAGCGCAAACTCAAGCTCAATCCCATCTTGACGCTCTGCTTCAGTCTTGGCAGCAAGACGCAACTCGGCCATGAGCTCTGTGAGCGAGCGCTTCACCCCTGTGAGCATCTCGGGCGAATCAAAAAACGCGTTGACCGCACGCATGAGCCACCGCCCCCAATACCCTGCACTTGCTTTCTCTGACGTTGCGGCACGGAAGTCCTCAAGGGTCGTTGCAATCTCGGCGAGCGTCTCTAAGAGCGGGAGCCGATCGGCGGTGACCGTAAACCCATCGAGCTCGTTGCCGCGCTTGGGAAGCACATCCCCAAAGGGCAGGCCCTCATCGTCTGGATAGACGTAGCCCAAGGTAAGGCGCTCGACGGCGCGCATGAGCGTCATTTCCGTATCGTAGGAGAAAAGCGCTGCGTCGCACCCCTGCAAATGTGCATCCGAAATTCCTTCTCGGTACCCCGCAGCTCTCAACCAGCTGCCAAGCACCAACAGGTCGTCGCTCGTCAGTCCAAAGCGTTTCGCCACGGGCGGCAGTGAGAGCCAACTCTCAAGCGCGTCGCGCGGAGCGCGCCCCGTAATCAGCGTCGCAAGCCCTGAGATCGCTTGTGCAAGCTCTTCACTGGCAATCGGCGCAAGCCCCGACATACGCCAAGCAAAGCGCTGCGCTTTGGGCAAACTCTTAAAGGCCTTATCCACGAGTGGCGCTGCAAGTGAAACATCTGGCGTCAGCACCAAAATGTCCGAAGGCTTTAAGGTAGGATCTTTTGCAAAAAGCGTCACAATCGCTTCTGCCACGGCCTCCCACTGGCGAATGGCCGTGGGAGCATTCCAGAGCCGCAGAGAATCATCACTGGCAAGCCCGAGCGTGCCGTCCTCGAGCAAGACGTCTTCAGCGCGGTTGTTGAGCAGGCTATCCTGAATGCGGCTCAGTAGCGAGTCACCACGCCGCTCAATAAAGCAGCTCTGCCGCGCTACCGACATATCCATATCAAGCCGTAGATCTTGTGCCACGGCATTAAAGCGCGCAATATCCCACTTAAGCTCATGCTCGGGGGGCGGAGCAAACTCTGGGTCGTTGCGTTCATCAAGGAGCGCAACGCCCTCGCCCTCTTGCGTAAACTGCCAAAGTCGATCGATATTGGCACGCATGCTACCGGCATCTGCAAAAAGAAGCGGATGGATATTGCGCGCCTCAGCTTCAGCGCGCTTATCAGCACCGAGCTGGATCATACTTGTGCTATCAAACCAAAACTCGTCCGAGGGATTCAGAATGTAGAACCAAATATCACGCCCAGATAGCGCAAGCGCCTTAAGAATCGGCAACATCAAGGGCGGAATCACAAAAGGCATAAAGACGTGCAACACGTTTGGGAGCAACACGCGGCGTCCCGCTTCGAGCGCGAGCAACGTCGTATTTTTTCCGCCTTCTGCAACAGGAACCGTCGCTAATTTCTGCAGATTGTCAACGAAGTTTTCCAAAAAGCGCTGTCCCTGCCAGAGCGGATTCGCAGCAAGCACCTCCCAGAGATGCACCTGCCAGAGATAGTCCGGGGAGGCGGCCAGTTGGCGCTGCTCGCGCTGCCAGCGCCCTTCGTCCCCAAGCACGCCTTTACCCGTACCGAGCCAGCGAAACACCCAGTCTGCGCGATAACTTGTATAGACCGTAAAAAGCGCGGCAACACGGCGAGAAAAAAGGCAGATCTCCAGATCGTTTTTGCCACTCAAAAACGTTTTTAGGCGTTCGTGCCCCGTGCGCTCTCGAAAACTCGAGGAGCCCGTTTCTCGCAACACACGCCAAATCATCCATTCCGCTTCGTTACCCACCACATTGGCAAGCGGCGCTTTAGCAAAAAAGCCCATCCACGCGGAAGGCGTCATAAACTCCCAACCTGCACAAACGCCTTGACGCTCTGCGATTTCTCGAGTGAGGTCACTATCGACGGCGTGGCTTGGAACGAGTACCGGTGTGCTTTCAAAGACGTCCGCTTCGGCATGCTCTCGGTCAAGAACGCCGAGGTTATGCAAAAGCGCGACTTTGAGCACTTCATAGGTGTTGCTGTAGAGGGTATGTATCATGGGCTCTTCTGTGCGCTCTAACCGCCGTCCAAGCTAAACGCTCAGGGGCGCGGTGGGAGCGCGTCTTTTGAGAATGGTCGATCGTCTCGGTTTTGGGCGTCTAAGCACATCTGCTCTCAGCTGCGAGCAACAGCGTGGAGGCTCGAAAACGGCAAGGCGTGATGAAATCTTACCACAGTGCGCCAATTTCGGATAATTTTTTGATCTCAATAGACGGCAAAAAAGGCGCATAGTTGAGGCGGCTCGCGCATGGCGCCAGCCCGTAACCCATGCGCCTTGCATTGGTGGCGTCTACCCATTCACTACTTCGACTTTAGCGTGAAGCGCTCCCCGAGCAATGCGCCGCCGAGTACCAGCACCGTCCCCACCACGGTCATCGTCGTCATCGGCTCACCGAGCAAAAAGACAGAAAAGAGCACGGCCAAAATCGGGTCAAGGTAACTCAGCAGTGCCACGGTTTGAGCGGGCAGACGCTGCATAGAGCCAAAGTAGAGAAAGCAGGCGAGCCCCGTGTGCACAAACCCAAGCATGAGCGTGAGGCCCACTGTTGTGGGCGTAAAGAGTGCGATATCAGGCAGCGGGCGGCTGAGTACGTAAGGCACCAAAACGGCCGCCGCAAAAAAGAGCTGCACCCCCGTCTGTTCAATCGGATCCATGGGACGCATGCGCTTATTGAGTAACACGAGCGTGGCATAGAAAACCGCCGCCCCAAGCCCAAAGAGCACGCCCTCGATGGTGACACCAGCCACAGCACCACGCTGAAATAGGCCTGAAACGCAAGCAATGCCGAGGAATGCGCAGAGAATTCCCACCGCTTTACGCGCGTTAATGGACTCTCCCAAGCATAAGGGAGATGCGAGCATCACCAAAATGGGCGCCATGTAGTAGCAGATGGTGGCAACCGCCACCGTCGTTGTGCTAAACGCTTCAAAGAGCAGAAGCCAGTTGATGCCCACCGCCACGCCCGAGGCGGCAAGAAGCCACGCGTTGGCACGAATACCCGCCCAGTCGGGACGACGCCGCAGTAGCAGTAATGCCCCGAGCATACAGAGCGCGCCAATGACGCTACGCACAGCCACGAGAAATGCGGAGTCTAGTGGCACATGATGACGCACAAGCCCCAACGTGGGCCATATCACCATGGCGCTTAGGAGCATCAGTTTTGCGGATAAAGTACTTTTAGGCGAAGCGCTCATGGATTAACCTCAATCATCGTCGCGATCCTAGCTAATCTAGCAAGTCACTAGGCGCGCCGCTATGAGGTGATTCACTTAGAGGCCAGAGCGCGTGGGCGCGGTCTTGGGCATAAGGCGCAGAAAAAAATCCCAGTCAAAGACGCCCGCAGGCTGTTTGACCGGGATCGAAGAGGCAGTCAGCTTGCGCGAGCGCAGCACTAGTAAATTTCCGAGTGGAACCCCACGTCGCTTCCTCTGAGACGCTCCCAGGCACTCTTGAGCGCACGGGTCATCTTGGGGTTAGCGCAGACACTCATCGTCACGTGTTCGGGCGTAATGATGTCTTCGCCCGCAAGGTGCGCTTTCTGGACGCCACTCTCCCAGAGGCTAAACGTAATCCCCAAGCGATCGGCCATCTCACGCACAAGCTCGACCCCGCCCTCTTCTTTCATCGTGTGCACGCTCCAGACAAGTGTAATCTTGGGGAGCGTGCCCCCAGTGTTAACATGCGCCTGCGCAAGCTCCATCCAGGCGATGAAGGGAGCAATGCCCACGCCACCCGCCACCCAGAGCTGCGGGCTCTCTGGCGTATCCCAGCTCGGCAAGAACGTCCCCCAGGGCCCCTCGACCTCAATGCCATCGCCGAGCTTTTTCTCTAGAATCGACTGCGTCCAGCGGCCGACATTCTTAATCCAGAAGAAGAGCTCATTGCGTTGCCGATTCACCCCCGCAACCGTAAAGGGATGCGGATCCTCCACATCGCCCTTAAAGGAGAGGTAGGCAAATTGACCGGCGGTTACGCGAGCGGCCATCTCACTCTTGACGGTAAGGCGGATAAGCGCACCATTGACGTCAACACGCTCAATCTGCGCATCTTCACGCAATGCGGCACCAGGCTTACGGCGCAGAATCACAATCGCAGCCCATAGCCCCACGATCGTAATGATGAGATTCATCCAACCAAGCGGCATGATCATTTCGGTCTCTTTCATGAGACGAGTGCAGTGCAGAGCCAGCGCAATATAAATCCACGCCCACATACGGTGCACGCGCTCCCACGCGTCCCACGCCATCTTGCCGCGGCCAAACTTCATATCGCGCCAAACCACCGTGAGCATATAGAGCGAAGCGAAAATGCCCAAAAGTGCCCCAACCGGATGCGAGATAATCCAAATCTTCTGCCAGAGCGTGTCCATCACGTGGCCACCCTCCATCATCGAGACCTGCTCAACCGGCAGGAGCATCGCGTAGAGCGGCGCGGTAAAGTGCAGCATCGCAAAACCAAACATCCACCAGCCTAGCGTCTTATGGTGCCCCATCAGTTTGTCAAGTGGTTCACCGAAAAACGACTCAAGCCATCGAGGACGCGCCGCAATAACGAGACACTCGGCCATGAGCGTCCAAGCGCAAATACCCGTGATGACAAAGATCTGATGCAATGTTTCACGCGAATTGAAGGCAAAGGGGAAAACCCAAATACCGACGAGATAGGCTAGCGCCAAAAGCGTGAAGAGGATGAGGTTAAAGCGAAACATAGTCTCTTAAGGCATGCAGGATGGTGTTGGCGTTTATTACAACGATCATACGTTAGGGCGAGCTTAAGAGTGTACCGCACCACCCCCTTTCCGCCGCCCCCTCTCCCATTAGAGAGAGCGAGCCCTAGCTCTTTGGGCATAGAAGCCGACTGGGAGCAGTGCGCTCAGAGAAGAAAAACACGAGGCGGCTCTTAGAGAGTTTTCTAAGAATCCGCCTCGCGATCAAGTGCCTGTGCCGCTTAGAGCAGCCGTGCCCAGAAGCGCTCAAGGAGCGTAATCCGAGCCGAGAGTGCCGCCGCCGTTTTCTCCCCACGCAACTCACGGCTGAGTGCCGCAGAGAGCAACGCCCCAGACCACGGTACCACTTGGCCGAGCCCCGCCTCGAGCATCGTACTCTTCACGTCAGGGTGAATGTCACCCAAGCGCTCAGCAAGGGCTTTAGGGAGCAGCACTTGGTTGGCGAGCGACTCCACTGCTCGATACGGGACTTTACCCTCAAGCTCAGGCAAATCGCGCACTACCCAGGGCGCTATGACGGCGCCGCCCTCCGCTGCGGGTAGCGTCCTTCTCGCGGTTGCCTCTTTCATGAACGCAACGATGCGCGCAGCCGCGCGCTTGGGATCTTTAAGCGCGCTCTGCTCACCCTGCTCAGCTTTATGCTCCGCTAAAAGCGCCGCCAAACACGCTTCAATCGTCTTGGGCGCAGTGAGAAGCAACCGGTAGAGCACCGCTTCGCGGGCGCGTAACGTCAGAAGCGCAACACTCTCCTCTGAAGGCGCGCTACGCTTGGCCCACGTTTCGAGCGTATGCCAGAACTGCTTGGCCTCAGCCTGCGTAAAATACGCTTCCTCATCCATCATCTGCACGGCAAAACTCGTCTCCCCAGGCTGGGCGAGCTGTAACCACCCATCTCCCAAGAAACGAATCACCGCAAGCCACGTCTGCGCAGCGCTTTGCGCGGGAGAGCGATCAGCCGCTACGTCAAGCGCACCACGGTACGCCGCAAGAAGCCCTACCACCCAGTCGTTGTTGTGCGAGAGGCGGCTGAGGATTCGTTTGGCTTCACGTGACGAAAGCGCCTCCCCTTCGCGGATAGGCAAGAGCCGCTCAATGCCGCCAGAGACCGTACGGCCAAACGCATCAGCCCACGCGACAGGCACGCGCCCATTGGGGTTAGCTGCACGCAGGTAGCAGAGATAAGCAAAGTACTTGGCCTTGGTCGAGAGATGTTCAGCAAAGTCAAGTTCACGGCGAGCGCTAAAAATATTCGCGTTATCCAAGAAAGCCCCCGTGAGCGTATGCGCAGACTCATCACGCTCGAGCTTAGCAAGAAAGGCGCGGATCATCTCACGGATAGCCCGACTGCGAGAGAGTGCATCACGCATTGACACAAGCGGCTCTTCATCTTCGCGCTCTGCCTCGCTCGGTGCGGGGAGCGGCTCAGCGAGCGGCAAAAGCGAATTTGAGAGGGTCTTTTCCTCTGGAATATAGGGCCGCGGTGTGCCCGTGGGCGCAATGCGCGCCGCAATTTCCGCGGGGCTTGCTAGTCGAAAGAGCGAGGGACGCTCTTGCGGGCGTTCCTGGTCAGCGAGGTCAAAAGAGAGTTCAAAATCCTCGGTATTGGCTAAGCGAAAGAGCACCGTACTCAAGCGCCAAGCGCGGTCGAGCTCTCGCGAGAAGGCCTCATGGTCCTTGGGCGGGAGCGCCGAGAGCATGCTCGAGCGATAACGATCCGCTAAGCGATAGGCCTCTTCGTGTCGGTTCAACTCATCAAAGGCGAGGATCTGCTCTTCAAGATCGATTTCACCGTAGTCATGATGCACAAAGACAATGCGCTCAAAGAGCGCCGTGGTCTCGTCCGCGCTCAACCCGGTAAAGGGCGTGAGCGGTTCCGCGATCGTACGCGTGAGCCCATTGTGCTTTTCAAGTTCGAAACGCCCAGCAAAAAGCTCGTTGAGCGTGCTGAGACGCTGCTGCCCATCGATAATGAAGACCGCTTTGCCGTCGCGACTCTTTGCCGTTGAGATCGTGCCGATAAAGAACGGCGCAGCCTTGGGATGGGCTAAAAGGTTTTCAATTGCTTCGCGGAAGGTACGCTTTTGCAAATCGGTCCAGCCATTGACGCGCTGGTAAATCGGAATCACCGGCACAGCTATCGCCTTCAAAAATGCGCCAAGCGTCACGAGCGTCGTTTTTCCCGATGCCGTCCGCGCACGCGCATCAAGCGCATCGCCCTTCATCGAGGCTTTTTCCTTTTTTTCCTTTGCCTTCTTACCAAAATTTGCCAGCATCTCTGGC
The DNA here is from genome assembly GCA_902463725.1 of uncultured Sutterella sp. Lineage (GTDB taxonomy): Bacteria > Pseudomonadota > Gammaproteobacteria > Burkholderiales > Burkholderiaceae_F > Sutterella. Next base: position 38,060 of record CABQGK010000003.1, read on the forward strand.
GTCATTTCCGGGGTATGGGCTCTGTCCTTGCTAGCAGTGCTAGCAATTTTTTCTTCCGTGCTCATCGTACTTTTCTCCCCGAAGCAAAATCATAAAAGGCCTTGCTGACCATATCTGGTGCGACCACAAAGGCAAAGCTGTCCAGCGCAGCGCGCACCGTGCTGTGTAGTGGCAGCAGACTGAACCAATCATCGGCACGCAACGCACGCATCACTACCCATTGATCTGCGCCGCCCTGCGCTCTGAGCGCCTTAGCCCCCGCGCCAAGCATCATGGCCACGAGTATCTCAAGCGCCATCATGTCTTCTTCGGCATGGTGGCTGCGAGCGGTTTTGCGCGTAGCCTTGCGCTTGAGGCTCCAACCTGGGTAGTACGTATCCAAAGTACGCAGTAGCACCGCAAACGCCGTTACCACCCAAGGCTCGCGGTAGAAATTCGCAATGGTCTGCTTCTGATCCGTTACCTCATTGGTAAAGCCCACGAGCTCATCGTAATCGTCAAAGAGGCGACAGCCCGAGCACCATAGATCGGTTAAAAGGCTTCGTTCATCGTCCTTGACTTTGCTCTGCGGAATTAAGGCCTTCTCCCCTTCGAGCACACTGACGCCCTCAAGGAACACGTCCTGCAGTTCAAAGGCCTTTTTGAGAAACTCAAAATACCCTTCCCCGCTCTTAAAACGCTCCGAGAGCGACGGGTGCCACGCTTCATCATCGTCGTAAAACGTCTGCCGCTGACCTTTGAGGCGAGAAATCGGATCGGCCATGAGCCCCGTACCTGTCTGCTCATCAAGCGGCAGGCGGTACTGGTTCTGCCAGTACTGACGCGCCATCGCTCCCGCATGCCCCATGAGCTCGGCTTGAAGTAGCTGCACAAAGCCGTGGGTAACCACCCAATCGGGGCGAATGTCACCCGCGATCCACTTCTCAAGCGTGAGTCCCTCCCAGAGGAAGTGCTCCTTAGTGTCGGGCGCTGCAGCTTGCGCCGCTTGGGCACGTGCCGCAATTTTTTCCGAGAGTTTTTCGAGCACCGCGTTAAAGCGAGTGAGCTTCTTTTCTGGCGACTTATCTTCCTCCCCATAAAGCACGTACTCACGGTAGTGATGCGCCTTGAGCCGATCCGCAGCCATCACGGGGACGCGAATGAGGTCAGGATTGAGATTGAGCGAACGGCGAATCGCCGCAGCGCTTTCCGCATCATCCACAACGAGCACGGCGAGCGTCAGCGCTTCGAGCGGCAAACGAATCGCGTCCATCTTCGAGCGCGTGGCTTCCGCAACAGCCAATAGCGTCTGGCGTGTCTCGCTTGAGGGAACCGTCCAGCTTGGCGGTTTGACACGCGCATCGCGGCCACGCCGCTCATGCGTATAGAGCCAAATCAAAATGGAGCAGAGGCGCTGTTGACCATCCAAAAGCGTATAGCCATCGGGGGTCTTTTCGAGAATAACTGTACCTAGATGGGCACCAGCCTTAAGCTCAGTGAGAAACCCCACCACGGCAGATGCGCGCCAAACAAAGGGGCGTTGGTCAGCTGCGATCGTCACGCCCTCGTGGTAGGTCTTAAAAAAGTCTTTGAGTGACATTTGCGTCACTTGCAGACGGTCTTGGAGTCTTTTCACGGCGTATCTCCTCGGTGTTTGTTCCTCTGTAGCGTGCGGCAATAGACACGCATCCGCGCAGTGATGCCCAGCAAACACAACGCGGACACCTCATCGCCTGCCGCCCTGAGGCATTGGCAATGCCGGCAAAAGACGCTACACATTAACAGGAGGTTACTTCGATTCTACGCCACTCTTTTCGGGCGCTTGCCGAGAAGTCACCGCAGAGAGTGCAAAAATCAGGGAAATCCCGAATTGGCACAAGCGCGAAACGCATTGTGCCCACGTCATCGGGTTGTTAAGAGAGATGTGCAAGAGCAAGAGCGCGGGTTGCGCCCCGTGGTGGGCGCAACTGCGCTAGCGGCGCGCATGCGAAACTAGGACGAAGATTCCGTACTCTTACGGCGACGAGGAGAGCGGCGCGGTTTTGGAGTGCTCTGCGCCTCGGTGTCCTCACTCTCAGGCTGCGCCGTCTCTGGTGTCTCAGCGCTCGCTGCCTTTTTGCTGCGGCGCTTACGTGGTACTGCGGGCTTTAGATTCTTGTAGAGATTGTCGCAGAGCGGCAAATCTCCAAGCACTCGCGGACGGTTGGGGTCGTTTTTTTCGCGCTCATACTCAATTTTTGCTAAGCGCTGACTTTCGAGCTCTTCTTCACGCGTCGCGGTACCGATGACGCCTGCCTGCAGACAGAGCACCGCTAAGTCCTGCAGTCGGTAATGAGGGCCCGTGACGTTTTGAGCATGACGAATGTGATTATTGAAAATCACCTCCCCGTCATAGCAAATCATATGCACGTGCCAATTCTCAAAGGTGGTGATACCCTCGTAGAGATGGCGCTTGTACTCAAAGCTAAAGTTGGTGACGATGCGGCCGCCACGGCAAATCACGAGCCAGTCAACGAAATCGAGCCGAATCGTAATCGAGCGATCTTTCCAGTCGAGAATGACGTTGGCGTAGGTCTGAGCAAGATGTGGATCCTGTTCAAGCAACACCTCCGTCGTAGGCAACTTATCAATAGGCTTGCCTACTACAAGATTGTCGAGGGTACGATCGTACCAACCAAATCGTCCAGAACCTAACATTTCACACATCCACTACAACGTAATCTGCCCACCCTGCCCTAGCTGCGCACGTTAGGGTTGCGTGCAGAGCGCGTAAGGCAACGACGGTAGCTCTCATTATAGAGACTCTAGCGGCTAGACTGGCGCTGCGCGATGGGCTAGCGCAGCACTTACGGCACCACAATACCGTTGACCTTGGCATAGATATGCGCAAAGTCGCAAAGCGAATCCACCAAGGCGCCGAGCTCTGGGTACTCAGGCGAGAGTTCGTAGATCGTATGCAGGGGCTTCATAGAAATGACCGTACGCTTAATCAGGTGGTGCTCCTCAAGCTCACGCAACTGAACGGCGAGGATCTTCTCGGAGATCTCCGGAATCGTGCGTTTGAGCTGAGAAAAGCGTGTATCGCCATGGTAGATGTGCCAGAGAATGCGCAGCTTCCACTTACCGCCAAGAATTGCGTTGTGCAGCTCAAGCGAGCAGCCATACTCGGGCTTGAGGTTCATCATCAGTGGTTTACTCCAAAGAGAAAAAGCAACATTTCAGCTGAAAAGTTTACAAGGTTTGTCCAAAAACCGCCCTATCCCAAGGGCTCTGGTTCGGACGCAGAGCGAAATTAAGCGCGCCACGTCTAGGAAACACTGAGCAACGCCTCTCAGAGGGGGCACTTACCAATTTACCTGCGCTTTCCAATTTGTCAGTACTTGTGCCGCTGCCTGGGATGGCACTAGAGTTTGCCGCAAGACAGCACTTGTCTTAAGGCGCTGCGACGGGCCAAAGCTCGCATTGGGTACCTTCATTGGGCGGGATTTGGCTCGTCGCACTTGCCTTCTCTCGACATACACGAAGGACAGTCCATGACGCCACTACATATTCTTGTCATTGTCACCGCCCATGCTGCGCTCGGCAACACAGATCAGTCGACAGGACTTTGGCTCGAAGAGTTCTCCGAGCCCTATTACCAATTTACTACTGCTCAGGCAGAAATCACCGTCGCCTCTTTGCCGGGCGGCGCGATTCCACTAGACCCGCACTCGGTTAGAGACGCAGGAGGTAATCCTCCATCCGTAGAGCGCTTCCTAGCGGATCGCGCCGCTCAGCAACTCCTTAAGCAAACTGTCTCACTCGCAAGCCTCCCATCCAAAGGCTGGGACATCGTGTTTATCCCAGGCGGGCACGGCGCAATGTGGGATCTTGCTTCGAGTGAGGCGCTCGGCAAGTTCCTCTCGGAGGTTTGGCAGAATAAAACCATTGTCGGTAGCGTCTGCCACGGCCCCGCAGCCTTTATCAACGCAAAGGATAGCGACGGCAATCCCATTGTGCGTGGACGTCTTGTTAACGCCTTTAGTGATAGCGAAGAACGCAGCATGAAGCTCACCACAACGGTGCCATTTCTGCTTGAAACCAAGCTGCGTAGCCTCGGCGCACGCTACGTGCAGGGCGCAGACTTTACGCCAAACGTGGTCCGCGACGGACGACTGATCACCGGACAAAATCCGATGAGTAGTGCACTCGTTGCCCAAGCGCTCCTCAAAGCAGCCAACGAAGTCAGAGCAACACCCTAACCCGACGCACCACGCCGCACTCACCACAAAGGGTACCACTCCTCTGGTGCCCTTCTTCTTTCTTATCACTAAATCAAATCAAACCTTATCCAAACGCCAAATCAGCCTGCAAATCTCACCCTCACGATTTGATATCTAAAATATTTTTATTTAAATAAAATCGTCCATTGCATATCTGAAATTCGTATTAGGGTTTACCCTAATATGCATTTCACTTGTGACATCATGCGCATTACATGCCTTGTGCCACAAGGGTTTCAGCGAGGTAACTAACGCCACAACTAGCTTAAGAAGCGCTATCAAACGAGAAATGTCATTGACATAATAATCTATTTACACATTGTTACACTTTGAGTAAGGCATTTTATTATTTCAAATATATTTAAATATTTAGCTCAAATCTTGAAAATAATTTCCACTATCCTATTCTTTTAGGCGAACACGTGAAAACGCTTCTGCGACAGGCGTTTTAGGCTGTACCCCCTAGTTGTACCCTGCTGAGCACTATATTTGTTATATATCACTTTTTAGAATGTAAATGAATCCTCTAGCCTGAACTTGTGTTCATTTAATTTTAACTCATTTACTTAGTTAGATTCTGCTAATTTATGAGCGATATACTTGCGATCAACTACTGAAAATAATTCAGTTTCTCTCGTTTATTACAAAATATCTAATTCAAGGCTAGCTCTCTCAAAAAATAGAGTAAATACGAACTCAAAACTAGCCGTTAAAAACCGTCCTTGTCAGCAGAGCTGTGATATTTTACGAGGGGTGGATCTGAGTGACTCGAGAGCATCAAAACCAGAAGATTTCACTTCAAAATCAATACGTTATAAGAAAGGCGTGTTGGGCGACCACACCTGAAAAAATGTTGTACGGCAACCTCTCCTATTTCTTTTTTTACCTTACCCTGTCAGATTCAGTAGCGTGACGGCGTGCTTTCGTAGCGACACTTACTCTATTTCAATGCTAGCTAATCGACGTATTTTCTAATATGTGTTATTTAACAAATTAAGTATACAGCAAACTAATAGCTAGCATTGCAACAATTTATTTTTTTATTTTTTTATATTTAAATGCCGCAAACTATCTCGAAGTTGATTTTTCCTCGCGGTTTTCGCATAATTTCACCAACAGACGAGGAGCGCTGCGAGCCGAAGCGGAGCATCCCCAACGCAACCCATCAAAGTGAGATGAGCCCCTCACCTTTGATCGGCACTACCACAACGCTCACCGTTCTGTACTGCCTCTGCCGAGCAACCAATCCCTTTACTTGTTCAGGCAGTGTTTGGTGATTTGACTATTGAGTTCCTGGAGTCATTCATGTCGGTTAGTTTCATTCCTGATGATGAAGCTCAACGCTACTTTGCATCGCTGGCTGGCCGCATTTCCTCTGCGCGCCGTGAGATTGGATTTACCCAGTCTGAAATGGCCTCGATGGCAGGTACTTCGCTCTCGACATATCGCAAAATCGAAAACGGTGATGCGAGTGTCTCAGCAGAAACCTTGTGGCGCGTTATCAAGACGATCAAGTTCCACTTGAAGCGCGATCTCATGGTAAACCTGATCTAAGGCGTGAGCATTTCTCTCTCTAAGGAGCGCGGCATCCTCCCCAGATGCCGCGCTTTTCTTTGTCTCTGAGGTAAAAAAATGGGCCCTGCTCCTCGCAGAACCCAATGCAATCGCTTAGCAGAATTCGCTCAACTACTCCCAGCCGTGAGCGCGCACGCTTTGGCGGAAGATAGTCTCATCAGTGCCAAGATAGAGCAACTTGTGGTGCATGGCCATCGTGGCGCAAACATGATTCGGCATAATCCGCAAGCGCGTGCCAATTGGATAGTCACGCACATCTAAGGGCGAGCCCGTGACCGCCTGAATGAGGCCATGTTCTTGATTGGCGGACACCACATGGATATCACGGTCTCTAAGCGGCACCCCATGGATATCGCACACAAGGCCGTAACCATAATCAATCGCTTGCGTGCGTGTACCGCGATCCTGCGAAAGCGCACACCACCCCGCATCACAGATCACCAGACCACGCTCGCGCTGATGACCGATCACTGTGGTGAGCACGGTGGCCGCGATATTCTCAATGCCAACCACGCCCAGATTCGACATGAACAGATCACCCATGACATAGACGCCAGCACGCATTTCCGTGACACCCTCTACGTGGTCAATGGAAAAGAACGTCGGCGTACTACCCGTCGAGACAATGTCACAGCGGAAGCCTGCGTCACGCAAAAGTTGCGCGGCCTGATTCGCCGCCATGGCTTCATTTTCAGCGGCAAGTCGCATAAGCGCTGGAGTAAGAGCATGGTAGCTTTCGCCCGCGTGCGTGATAACGCCGCGTAGCACGGCTCCATCCGAGAGCGAACGTGCCACTTCCACAATCGTCGGGTCATTGGGCTTGAGGCCGCTACGATGCCCATCGCAGTCAATTTCAATCAAGCACGGAATAAAGACCGAATACTGCCGGCAGAACTTGGAGACAAAGAGCGCGGCCTCAACACTATCAATCACAATCTTGAGGTCGACGCCCGTGGCCCGAATTTCGCTCACCACGGGAAGCTTCTGCGGGCTAATGCCCACCGCATAGATAAGATCCATGACGCCGTTGGCGGCGAAATAGCGCGCCTCCGTCATGGTAGAGACCGTGGCAGGCCCCTTTTCACTTAGCATTTGCGCCCGAGCAATCTCAATAGATTTATGGGTCTTGAGGTGTGGGCGTAGCGTGACGCCAAGCTCCTCGGCACGGCGTTTGGCACGTTCACAGTTTTCGATCAACTTAGCCTGATCGATAATCAAACTTGGCGTGGGCACATGGACATCGTCCAAACCACACCCCACCAGTCCACCATAGCGGGGATCGCGACCGTACATGAGGGCGTCTCCTTTCAAAAGGAAAAAATGAGCTCACCTATTGTAGCTGAGAGCCCAAAGCACTGTGAGAGCACTCACCGATTCGTGCATGCTCCAACTCAGCTACGCGCTTTCGCAAGTGCAAGAAGGCACACGTTAGCAAGCACCAAAGCAATACCCAACATCTGCCAGAGGCCATAACGGTCGCCCAAAAGCACAATCGAAAAGACAAAGGCTGAGAGCGGCTCCAAGCAATTAAGAAGGCCTGCCACAACGGGCGAAATGCGCCTCAGTCCCTCCATGTAAGCCCAAAAGGCGAGGACTGTACCGCAGAGCACGATAAAACCCAGGGAGGAAACAGTCATGGCATTCCAACTCACGGGCATACTAAAGGGGTGCCCCACTAGCAATCCACAAAGCCCGCCAATGAGCATCCCCCAAGCGACAACGGGCACAACGCCGACGCGCTTAATGGCCTCAAGCGGCTGAATACTGTAGGCCGCAGCCAAGCTCGCCGAAACGAGCCCAAAAAAGATCGCCATGGGAGAAAACTTTAAGCTCCCCAAATCTCCGTCCGTGACAATGAGCGTGACGCCAGCGGCAGCAAGCACAAAGCAGCCGAGCTCAAGAGGCGACATGCGTTGGTGCTTAACAAGAGCAAGCCACAACGCGCACAGTAGCGGCACCAACGTGAGAAACACCGCGCCCGTTCCCGCGTTGGAGTAGTAGATGGCTTCAAAAAACGCGTAGTGCGTGGTAAAAATCAACACCCCCGAAAGCGCCACATCGCGCAGAAGCGGCCACGCTTTGAAGACGGAGAGCATTTTCTTTGGTCGGAAAAGCAATGCCGCACCAACAAACAAAAGCCCAGCAAGAATCTGTCGCAGCGCGACAAGGTCTCGGGGATTAAAACCGTCTGAGACCTGAAACAAATACTGCACCGCAGTGCCCATGCCACCCCATAACACGCCCGCTGCAGTAATGAGCGCGATGCCAAGCGTGGCCTGACCATTGATCGCCATGTGTCCTCGAAGAAAAATTTTGAGCCCGCGTCGCGCGGCATAGCCTGATTATACGAGAGGCAATCGCGTGCGGCGCTTCGCGCCTCAGAGAGAGCACAGCGCCGCTAGCGGCACTCGGTATTCGGTTTATCACTTATGGAATTTTTTCTAAATTGAGCATAAAATCTTATCCGACCCATAACAACAGGCGCCTGCGCAACTTTGCGAAAGCGCCATTTCTTTTTTGACTGTCCTCATGAAAATTATTAACCCCGACTTTAAAGGAAAAAATCCCGGCCACTACAGTGCAGGTGTCGTCTCTGGCGGCATGCTCTATATTTCTGGGCAACTCTCTATTGACCCAGATACCCGTCAAGTTTGCCAAGGGGATATCCGTGACCATACTCGCCTTGCGCTCAACAACGTCGACCGCGTGCTCAAAGCCGCTGGCGTCAGTCGTGATCGCGTCGTGATGTGCCGCGTCTATACCCCAAGCGCTGAGAACTGGAGCGCAATCAATGAGGTTTATGCGGCGTTTTTCGGTGAACATAAGCCTGCTCGAATCATTGTATCGACCACGGATCTACACTTTGGCTGCCTCGTGGAGGTGGAAGCTATCGCGGAGATGCCTGCCGAACGCTAACCACGCTTCTTTGCGCGCGGCCCGCTCTCTCAAAGGGTCGCGCGAGCAGCACACCACGCAGCGCAGCCTATGTTAAGCTCATGGCTCGTTGTTGCCTAAAGCGCTTTGCGATATGTCCTTTTTCCACGCCCCGATACACGACACCAACAAGTCGCCGATTGTTCTCAAGAATCCGGTCATGATTGCGGATCTACACCTCGGTGTATCAACGCCAGGGCTCGTGACGATGTTTTTGGACTTTATGCAAGCGCTGCACACGCACCCTCTACTCAAAACGCGCCAAGAGCTGGTGATTCTCGGCGATCTCTTTGATGCGTGGCTCGGTGACGATACGCGCGACTCACTCGCGCCCGTCATGGCGGCGCTGCGTGAATTCAGCGCGCATCGCGCGCTCTACATCATGCAGGGCAATCGCGACTTTTTGATGGGGGGAGAACTCGCACGCGCCGTTGGAGCCGAGCTCATCGCTGACCCCGTACGGGCGCATATTGGTACGGGGGCCTCCTCGCTCGTTGCGCTACTCTCGCACGGGGATCGTTGGTGCACGGCCGATGAGCGCTACCAAACCGTACGTGCAAGGCTGCGTAACCCTTGGATTCAACGCGGGTTACTGGCCTTACCGCGTTTTGTTCGAGTGGCTGTTGCAAAAAACGCGCGCGCCAAATCGCAACGCGCCAAAGCGCAGGTTGTGCGCCAAGAAATTCTCGATGTCACGCCAAGTGCCGTCTGCGATGAAGCGCGCGCCGAGCAAGTCGACCTTGTGATTCATGGCCACACCCATCGCCCAGGCATGCATGCGCTCGCTGCATCCCCCATTCAATTCACCCTGGGCAAGCCCCTGAGCCGAGGGACACGTATTGTTTTGGCGGATTGGCTCGAGCGGGACGGCACCCCCACAAAGGGCGATGCACTCGTCTTTGAAGCGGGTTCTCCCAAGCGGCTCGAACTTACTACGCTCCTTGCCGCATAACGAGCGCCCGAGACCACAGCACTGAGGCTATTCCGAGCGCACCATATCGGAAACCCGTATAGCCAAAAACGCCCAAGAGCGCTAGCATGAATAGTGAAATGGAAGCACAAAACGCATTTCGCTTCCGTTCGTTACGTCAAGCATTTTGGGAGAGTCTATCCATGCGCATTCTGGTACCCGTCGACGCGAGCCGTCACAGCCTTCAGGCCGTGCAATATCTGCTCGGTAACGACGCCCTCAGAAAGGACGCCGACATTGAATTTGTGACAGTCGTCAAAGCGCTGCCTCTTAATCTGACACGCTACCTCACCGATGAGCAAATTCACCTCTATGTAGAGGAGGAATCCAAGGCTGTGCTTGATCCGATCCTGCCGCTCATCGAAGGTGATGTACATAGCTCAGCCACCACACTGATCGGTGAGCCGATCGAAGCGCTGACCGAGCATATCAAAGCGCGTCTGCCTGACCTTATCGTGATGGGGGCCCGCGGCATGCATAACATTAAGAGCTGGTTACTCGGGTCAGTATCTCGCGGCGTGCTCGCTGCGAGCACTACGCCCATGCTGCTCTTGCGTGGCAACACCCCAGCTGTGAATCGTCCGCTTAAGATCGGCATTGCCGTCGACGGCTCCGAGTATGGCTGGCGCGCAGCAGAGTTTGTGGTGAAGCACCCTGAACTCTTTGGTGATTGCGCAGAGGTGCACGTCATCTTTGTTGCCGACAACGTTGGTAGTGCCGTGCTCCCCACCATCACCGCGAGCACTGTGCGACCGAGCAGTGCAGAAAATCTCGCGCGCTATCGTGAGGTTTGGGATGCGGCGGCAGGAAATGTGGAAAAGCTCCTGAAGAGCAACGGTATTCCTTATCTGCGTGCCTGCCTTGTCGGTAGTCCCGCGGAAGAAATTGTGGGTTACGCCGAAGAGCACGAGCTCGATCTCTTGGTGATGGGCTCACACGGCTACGGCAACTTCACCACGATGTTCTTAGGCAGTACCACGCTGCGTGTAGGGGCACTCTGCGAAAAGCCCCTACTCGTGATTCGCTAAAGACCGTGAGCTAGCTTTTTCTCTTTGGGGCGGCGCAAACGTCGCTCCACTTTTTTCGCTCTCGTTGCCTTGCCGCCCCAACGCAGAGCGGCGTGCGGTTGCATGGTGCAGACTACGCCTCAGGCGTCACACGTGCGGCGCGCTTCTCTCTTTCACGTGTCGAGCGCTCTGTGAAACGAATTTCGCCGCGCGCCTGCCCTTCAGTGTCAGGCGGCAGTCCCATGATGCTTGCCACCTCGCGCTCATAGCCCGCAAAGCTTTCGCGCATCGCTTGCGCAAACCAGTCGAAAAAGACACGGACTCGCCGCTGCCGCCAGCCATCTCGGTGCGTCACCACCCAACACTCAATGGCGGGGCGATACCAACCAGGCAAAATGGGCACCAAACGGTTTGCCAGTAAGTCCTCAAAAATCTGCACGAGCGGCATATCCACCGCAAGTCCCATCCCCGAGAGCACAGCCTCTCGGATGGCGAGCACATCGGTAGAGCGAATGGTGCTCGCAAAATGCACGGGCTCAACCTGCTGCCCGCGCACAAGCGTCTTGGTCTCGGCTCTGACGGGTCCCGTGTAGAGGTAGCCACGGTGATCTTTGAGTTGCGCGGGCGTAAGTGGTAGACCAAACTCTCGAATGTATTCGGGGCTTGCCACGGGAAGGTAGACATTACGCCCTCGGCTCGTGTACACAAGCCCCGGCAGTGTCGGCTCCCCCGTCAAAACAGCCACGTCACAGAGACCGCGAGCCACATCGCTCTCGCTCGCCCCCGTCATGATGTCGATGCTGAGCTCGGGGTGAATGCGCGTAAAGCGCTCAAGAATTGGCATCAGACGGCGCGTTGCAAAGCCCTGCGCCGTTGAGAGCCGGATGCGGCCGGCGAGTGCGCGGTTATCTGCACGCAGATCTTCAATGAGCGCATCGTGCGCACGCAACAGAGTTTCAATGCGTTTGATCGCACGACGTCCCGCGTCACTTAACTCGAGCGGACGGCTCGTGTGGCGAAAGAGCTCACTGCCGAGTGACTTCTCTAGCCCAGCGAGCGTGCGGGAAATGGTGGAGACATCCCGCTCAAGCGTTTCCGCCGCAGCCGAAAGCGACCCCGAGCGCGATACCGCCACAAAGACTCGCCATGCCCACAAATCATCGATCCCCGCCATTGTCCTGTCCTCTCTGTCTACTGACCTGCACCTTTACCAATCACAACTTACTTCGAGGCCTTTCTCAGACGCTCCACCTCGCTCTTAAGCATTATTGCCGCAGAGGCTTGCCTGCAACCCTAGGATTAACCCTAATATCAAGTTTGCAAAAACGCTTGCTAGATCCCCTCTCAAATCCGTAGGAAACGCTTCTACCATAAGGCATTGCAGGCATTTTGCTTGGCTAAAAATTCACGTTATATTTTGCATATTATGCAAAGACTCTTTGCGATTATTGCCATTGTTGTGTTGAGAGAGTTGGATCACACTCCACCTAAAGGCGGAGACGAACGGATTAGGTCGCCCCCGTCACCCTAACGATCAGCAACAACTCTATGGATTGCAAACGAGGACAGCGATGACAAATGAAAATCGCGATGAATTTTTCTGGCTCAATCGCATCAGTGCGGCGACGCTCTTGGTCGGGCTAGAGAAAGGGCAGTTCACCGAAGCGCTGGCCGCAGAAGCCGCGCGCGGCATCGTCGCGCTTGAGAAAGACGCTCAAGCAGACCCCGCCCTGCGGGTCAAACTCTACATTGACTGGGAGCCGTTGCTGCTTGCGCGCACCTCGCCCGAAGTGAGCGCCATCCACGCGGGCCGCTCGAGTCAAGATATTCTTGCCACCCTACGCACTGCGCTCTACAGAGATCGTACGCTCAGCACGCTCAAAGCGCTCGCGGCACTCATTACGCGTCTGACTGCGCTTGCCGAGCGGCATCGCTCAACGGTGTTGCCGAGCTACACCAACGGGGTAGCCGCCCAGCCTACAACGCTCGGGCATACGCTCATGGGCTTTGTGAGCTCGCTCACACGCTCGCTTGAAGCACTCGTTGAGAGCGTTGAGCGTTTTGACCTTTGTGCCATGGGCGCCATGGTGCTCAACGGGACAGGCTGGCCGCTTGATCGAGCTGCCATGGCCAAACGGCTCGGCTTTTCAGCCCCAACCGCCAACGCCTTTGATGCCACGTGTTTTGTGCCAGTGGACTTTCCGCTTGCTGTCACGCCGATTTTGGCGCAGACCGGTGTGCGCTTGGGCGCACTCTTAGCGGACGTGATGACGCAGTACGCCAACTCGCGTCCTTGGATATTGCTTTCCGAGGGCGGTGAAAACACCTACATCTCGAGCGCTATGCCGCAGAAGCGAAACCCTGGCCTCATTAATAATGCCCGCGAAGAAGCAAGCGATCTCGTCTCTGAGGCCAACGCCACGCTTATGCGCGCCCATAACGTCCCCTCGGGGATGATCGATGGAAAGAGCGTAGCGAAAAACGCGCGCGCTCTTGACTGTGCCCGCTCGCTCTACGCCCGCATCGAGCGAATTCTCGCCGCGATCATCGTCAACGAAGCGCGTGCCGAAGAAGAACTCATGAGCGACTGGACCGCCTCACAAGAGCTTGCTGACCGGCTCATGCGTGGTGCAGGCGTGCCATTTCGCATTGGACACCATTTCGCAAGCCGCATGGTAAGCGAAGCGCGTCGCACAGGGGCAACGCCGCTCACCTTCGCCTACGAACGCGCCCAAGCGCTCTACCGTGAAGAAATCCTCTCGGAATACCCTGAGGCGGATCCCACTTTCCCGATGGGTGAAGAGGCGTTTCGCGCAGCGCTCAACCCGCGCTCAATTGTCGAGGCGCGTGCGACGGCAGGAAGTGCCAACCCCGCAGAAGTAAGCCACCTCGTTGACGAGGCCAACACAACCCTGCGCGCGCTCGCCGAACGTATTGAGTGCACGCAAACACGTGTCGACACCGCCCTCAAAGCGCTTGAGCACGACCTGCTCGCACTCGCCGCAAAGAACGAAAACTGACCCTCTCTTAGAGTTTGGAGACTCTTAACCATGACCTATGTACTTCCCATTTTTGCCGTGATCGTCACGGTACTCGCGGGCGTAGCACTCATTAAGCGCTACAGCACGCCGATGATTTTGCTCTTTGCGGGGCTCGCGATTTTGCTGGCCGTCATTGCCACGGGCGACGCGGCTTTCCTCCCAAAAGGCGTTAAGCCCACGGGTTTTGCGGGCTTTGATATTTTCGCCACGCTCACAGCCATTGCCACCAAGCAGAGCGCAGGGATCGGCTTCATCATCATGACTGCTGGAGGTTTTGCTGCCTACATGGACAGAATCGGTGCAGCGCGTGCGCTTGTTAACGCTGCGGTCAAGCCCCTTAACCTCTTGCACGCGCCCTACGCCGTGCTCGCAGGCGGCTACATTGTGGGACAGGTGCTTGTCGCTGTAATTCCCTCGGCTGCGGGGCTTGCAATGCTGCTTTTGGTAGCGCTCTTCCCGATTATGAAGGGCGTGGGCGTCTCGCCCGCAGCTGCCTCGGCGGTGATTGGCACCTCAGCAGGGATGACTTTTGCGCCAACGGCAGGCACGGCCAACCTCGCAGCGAAAATGGCGGGCATTGACCCGATCATCTATCTTGCGCAGTACCAACTCAAGATTGCGCTCCCGACGCTTGCCGTCGTCACCATCGCGCACTTCCTTGTGCAGCGCTATTACGACCAAAAAGGCAACGATCTCTATAACGCCGCCGAAGAACTCAAAAACGTCGAAGCACCTGAAGCCCCCGCTTGGTACGGGTTCTTTCCAGTGCTTCCCATTGCGCTACTCATTGTTTTCTCGCCGCTCGTCATCAAGAGCATCAAGCTTGATACGGTGAGTGCACTACTGCTCGTGTGGGTGTTCGTCGTCGTTATCGAAATCATCCGTCACCGCAATGTGCAGAAGGTCTTCAAAGACGGCATGGCGCTCTTTCAGAGCATGGGCAAAATGTTTGGCGGCATTGTTGCACTCATCATTTGCGCGGAATTTTTCGCAACCGCCCTCAAAGCAAGTGGCTTGATTGACGTGCTCATTAACTCTGCCCAAGGCGTGGGCGCTGGGATGGGTAGCATGACCGTGATCCTCACGGGTATCGTGAGCGTCGTGACGTTCCTCACGGGCTCGGGTGTGGGCGCTTACTCCTCCTTTGCGTCGCTTGCTCCCGACGTAGCGGCTGGGCTCGGTGGCTCTGTGCCAGCACTTGTGACTCCCATGCAATTTGCAAGCGGCATGGTTCGCGCTATGAGCCCGGTGGCAGGCGTCATCATCGCCGTCGCAGGTGCCGCCGGGGTCACCCCCATGGCCATCGTGCGCCGCACCTGGATTCCAATGACCGCTGGGATGCTCACCACGCTCATTGTCAACCAAGTGCTCTTTGGTTAATAGCGCAAAAGATTTCGGGCGCGCTCTCCACCTGCGCCCGATCGTCACTCAGGCGACGCGCTCTCGTTGAGCGTCGCCTGAGTCTTTTTTAGGCGCTCCGAGACAAGTGCTTGGCACCGATTACCAAGGCTATGTTTTTCTTTTTGTTTCATCATGGCACTGTGTTGCGGCATCTTTGCTAAGATTGCCGCCCGCAAGAAACCATCTCTGCAAGATCCGTTTACAGTGTGGCGCGCGCTGGGAATTTGACCCTTCTGCGCCACTCACAGTAGGATGCAAGAACATGGTAGACCTTGTTGGTTTTTGGACTGGTTGAGCGCCCTCAGTTGGCAGTTTCCCTGACGAGCGCGATATTGCGCGCAGACAATGCATACGCGACGCCACATTTTTCCCCTGCCCAAGTCCTGCTCCCGTCCTCTTTAAGAGTCCCAATAGAAAATGATGTCCTTTCACCCCGTGACACTCGGCTCGCTTGACGTGCTCAAAGCGAAGTTGCCGCTTGACGGCAACGGCGACTGCAACATGTCTGTCGCGAGCCTCATTACCCGCGCCAAAGAGCGCGAACTCGAATACGCCTGTTTGGTGGGGCGCCTCGTTCTACGTTGGCGTCCCGCAGTAAAATCCCCTATGGTCTGGGTCTGGCCAGCGGACTGTGACCTCTGCCCTACGCTCATGAGCGAGTTGGAAAAAGAAAGCTATGCCATGGGCGAGCCGTTGAGAATCTACGGCACCTTGCCCTATTTGGAAGAGCGCTTCAAGCGCACTTGGCCCAACCGCCAGTACACGCTCACCACCAGTGAGGACTGGGGTGACTATCTTTACTCCCGCGAAGCTCTCGTCAAACTCGAAGGTCGCAAACTCGCCGGAAAAAGAAATTTCGTCAAGCGCTACCGTGCGGCTTTCCCCAATGCCCAATTCTTACCGCTTGATGCAAAAACCATTCCGTTCGCTCAGGCATTTCTCGAGAAGTGGTACAGCGAACATCAGCCCCTCAACGAGAGCATGCAAGCCGAAGCTGATGCGATAGCGCTCGCTTTTGAGCACTTTGATGCGCTTGGCTTGCGCGGTGGCGTTCTGATGTCCGATGGCGTTGTGCATGGGTTTACTTACGGCGCCATGCTCACCGAGCAGATGTTTGCCGTGCATATTGAAAAAGCCGATCGTACGGTCACGGGCGCCTATCCTACGCTGGCCTCGTTCTTTGCCGCCTCGCTCCCTGAGCAGTACAGCATCATTAACCGCGAAGAAGATCTTGGCATCCCAGGACTGAGAAAAGCCAAAGAAGACTGGAACCCCATGGGACGCTTGGAAAAGGGCTACATTACCGTGTTCCCTGAAAAGTGCGCTGAAGCCTAAAAAGACGGTCCGCGGGGCGGGCGCGCGTTGCGCGCCCGCCGCCAGATTCATACACACCGACTCCACTACCGCCCCGCCTGCGCACCTTGTCATCTCCTCTCGCCTCTCTCTTCACACAAACACCTCTCTGCGCCAAACGTCGCTTGTTCGTGCTACAATCCGACTCAAATTGGAACAGAGTACCAGTTTTACACTTAATTTTGGAACACAGTGCTCTTTTCCTTTTGATCTGAGCCATCCTGCAACCGTAGTGTGAGCCAAACCGTTATGGCGCAATATCAAACACGACAAAAGGAGGCGATTCTCGCCGTCCTAACCGCCTCTCGCGGCACCGCGCTTTCTGCGACAGCCTTGTTCGCTGAGCTCAAAGCGGCGGGGCATCCGATTGGGCGAACTACCGTCTACCGTCTTTTGGGGCAACTCTCTGAGGCGGGGCTGGTACGTGCCTTTAGCGAAACGGCGGGAGCCGTTACGCTCTATGAGCTTTGCTCCATTACCGACTGTGCTGACGTACGGTGCCGTGGTTGCGAAAAGACTTTCCACCTGCACTGCCAGGAAATTGCTGCCATGCAGGCAACGCTTCGTGCGCACCTCGATGGCGCACACGGCTTTCTGCTCGATCCGCTCGTTCCACTTTTCACTGGGCTCTGCCCCGGCTGCCGCCAAAAGGCCAATGCCGCCGCTCGCCCCACTCCTACTCATACAGGTTCACATCATGAATGACGCAAGCTTAACTCGCCGTCGTCTGCTCGCCGCGCTCGGCGTTGGTACCCTTTCGAGCGCCTTGCCGTTTGGAGCGCTACCCGCCTTTGGCAAGGATGCCTGCAAACTCAAAGTCGTCACGACGATTTTCCCACCCTATGACTTTGTGAAAACCATTGGGGGCGATCGCGTTTGCGCAACGCTACTTCTGAAGCCCGGCCAAGAAGCTCATACCTACGAACCCACACCGGCAGACATCCGCATGATTCAAAGCGCGGATCTCTTTGTCTATACGGGCGGTGAAAACGATACGTGGGTCGAAGGGCTACTCGACAGCTTGGGAGACAAATCTCCGCAGAGCGTTCGTCTCATCGACATGGTAGCAACAGTGCCTGAAGAAATTGTCGAAGGCATGGAAGACGATGACGATCACGATCATGCCCATGGCAAGGCTGATGAGCACGATCACGACCATGCGCATGAGCATAATCACGAGCATGAACATGAACATGAACATGAACACGACCATCACCACGATGAGGACAAAGCTCAGAAGGGTAGCGTCGCGGCTCAGGTCGCCGAGCCCGACCATCATGGGGAATCAAATGCGCGCCAAGAGGCGAGCTCCACAGAGAGCGCTGAGGATGATGATCCGCCCGCTGATGAACATGTTTGGACCTCGCCCAAGAATGCCGTGGCCATTGTCGAAGCGCTCAAGGGCTTGCTCATCGAACTTGACCACGACGGCGCCGCGATCTATAACGCTAACGCTGCCGCTTATGTCAAAGCGCTCAACGCGCTCGATGCCGAGTACCGCGACATGGTTGCGCACGCTAAGCGGCACACGATTTTAGTGGCCGACCGCTTCCCCTTCCGCTACCTCGCGGAAGCTTACGGGCTTAAGTACTATGCTGCCTTCCCAGGGTGCTCAACGCAGGTGCGCCCCTCAGCGGCCACAGTGGCTTTCTTGGTCGACAAAGTGAGCGCTGAACGACTGCCCGTAGTGTTGCGCGTTGCAAACGACAGTCCACGCATCGCCCAGGCCGTCGCCGAACCTTCTAAGGCCAAGGTGCTCGAACTGCATGCGCTGCATAACTTGACGCCGCAGGAATTCAAGGCAGGACTCAACTACCTCACGGTCATGCGCGCCAATCTTGAAATTCTTCGCAAGGCCCTCAACGAATGAGTCTGACCTTACCGCCAAGCCATGCTCAACGCGGTGAGCCGGAAGTCACGTTTTCGGACGCGGCTTTCGGCTACAGCAATGAGGCTCCGCTTCTGCGGGGCCTCTCGCTTGAGATCCGTGCGGGCGACTTCATTTCGATTTGTGGCGAAAATGGTGCTGGCAAAAGCACGCTCGTTAAAGGGCTGCTTGGGCTCATTGCGCCGCTCTCGGGCACGCGCACCATTAGCGAGGGGCTTCGCCACGAGGGCTTTGGCTACGTTGCACAGAGCGCATCGCTTCCGGCGGATATGCCTGGCAGCGTCGAGGAGGTCCTGAAAACGGGCTTGTTGCGTAGCTGGCGAGTCTTTGGCGCAATTCCCGCCGAGAGCCGTGCGCGACTGAAAGCGGTGCTCAACCATTTTGACTGCGCAACGCTCGCCCCCCGTCCCTTCCGCGAGCTCTCTGGCGGACAGATGCGGCGGGTGATGATTGCGCGGGCGCTTCTTGCGTCAAGTCGTTTTCTAGTGCTCGATGAACCCTGTGCGGGGCTTGATACCGTCAATGCCGCGCGCATCATGGATGCGCTCACCGAGCTCAATACAGAGCTCGGCACAACGATTGTGCAGGTCACCCACGATGTGGCAAGTGCGCGGCAGCGCAGCTCCCGCATCTGGCATGTGGCGCGTGGCACGCTCTGTGATCATGAAAACCCAAGGAGCGCCTCACTATGATGAGCGTGCTAAACGACATGTTTACGGCGTTTTTCTCGATGTTCTCGTACCCCTTTATGGTGCGAGCTTTTATCGTGGGAACGCTTGTGGCGCTCTGCGCCTCGCAGATCGGCATTCCACTTGTGATACAGCGCTTTAGCATGATTGGGGACGGACTCTCGCACGTTGCCTTTGGCGCGATTGCCCTATCCTTTTTCCTGCATCAAGAGCCACTCGTCGTCGCGGTACCCGTGGTGCTTGCTGCAGCAGTGATTCTCCTGAAGCTCGTGCCGATGAGTCGACGCACCGGTGACCGTGCCATTGCGATGCTCTCCTCGGGCGCACTCGCGCTTGGCATCACCGCGGTGAGCCTCACCGAGGGCTTCAACGTGGATGCAGAAAGCATCCTCTTTGGCTCGATCCTCGGGCTGAGCACCAACGACGTTATCATCACCGCGGTGATGGCGGCGCTCGTGGTGATCCCGATGATGGTGCTGGCGCCCCTCTTTTTCTCACTCATCTTTGACCCGATCTTTGCACGCGTCACGGGGCAGCCCGTGGGACGTCTGACAAACGCCCTCGCAGTCATGACAGCGCTCACCGTGGTGACGGGGATGCACATCATGGGCGCACTCCTGATCTCGAGCCTACTCGTTTTTCCTGCAGCCACGGCCCTAAAGGCCAGTGCCTCCTACCGTGGGGTACTTTGGCGCGCAGCGCTCACGAGTGTGGCAAGTGTCTGGGTGGGGCTAACTGCCTCGTACTTTCTCTCGGTGCCCGCGGGCGCTGCGATTGTACTCACCAATGCGCTCATCTACCTCGCGGTGTGCGCCCGCACTGCACTGCGAGCGCGAGCCGCTTCGTAAAATGCGGCGGGCGCCTCGCACCGAGCGCGCCCGTCTTTCAAAGCACCTGACTGCGGCGTCAAGAGACGGTGCAAACGCGTGAGAAATCTGCGAAAATAGCTAGATTGACCATTGCCTAGAGCAGCCCATTTTTGCTACCTCTAGGCACCCCTTTTGGGGAGCACGCCCGTGCAAGGTGCCATCGACTCGTGCACCAACTGCCACTGGCCACTTCCCGCACTCGTAGAACGCAGAAAAATGAAGATCCTAGTTCCCCTTGATGTGAGCCCCGCCAGCCAAATGGCACTTGGCTTTCTCTCGCGCCGTCCTTACCTCAGCCGTCAGAGTGACATTACGCTCATGACCGTGCACCAGCTGATTCGCCCGTCGCTAATGCGCTTGATCGCGCACGATGACATCGAGAAGGTGCGCGAGGCTGCTGCCGATGAAATTCTCAAAAATGCCCAGCAGCATTTTGAAGCCTTGGGGAAGACGCCAGAGTTTGTGACAACGGTGGGCGATCCCGTCGAAGAGATTGTCAAAAAAGCGCGCGACATTGGCGCTGACCTCATCTTGATGGCAGCGCACGGTGAACGCAATCTCGGTGATATTCTCATGGGTAGCGTCTCGCGCGGTGTGCTTGCACACGCGCCCTGCCCCGTGCTCATGGTTCGCAATCAGCTACCCGCGGCGGGTCGACCGCTACGCGTGGTGGTGCCCGTCGACACGCAAGAGGTCACCTCGCACGCTGTCGACTGGGTCATTGAGCATCGCGAGCTCTTCGGACCGATGACCGACTTCCGCCTTGTGCACGCCGTGGAAAACTCCAGCATGGATGTACTGCCACGCTTTACCACGCCAGGCTCTGCCATGAGCGAGCTCGCCCTCAAGGGGCAACGCAACGCCAAATGGCATGAAGCCGTGGATCCGGTTGCGCAGCGCTTTGCCGCAGCGGGCCTCACGAGCCGCAATATCGCGCTCGCGGGCCGTGCAAGTCAAGCCATTGCCGACTACGTGACACGAGAAGAAATTGACCTCATCGTTATCGGTAGCCACGCCCGTGGTGAACTCAAAGCACTCATCTTGGGTAGTGTTGCCGCCGAGGTGATGTCGCTTACCAACGCACCCATGATCATCATCCGCTAAGCGTTAGCGAATGGGCGGCACTCCGCGTGCTGCAGAGCGTCTTCTGTGCTTTGCAGCACCACGCTCTTTAGCAGCGGCGTAAATGTTGCTAAAATGCCTGCGCTTCTGCTCTCAATTTGGATAAGTACAACATCAATGATTCGGTTCACACGCCTTGACTTCAATAACGCTCCTAAAACCCTCTTGCGCAATGGCCGCTTGGCCAACGCTCGGGTTTGGCGCGTAGAGCTCAACGGTAAAACGTGGACAGTCAAAGACTTTTCCGATCGGCCTTGGTACATCCGTAATACCATTGGGCGGTTTCTGCTAAGACGTGAAGTCTACTTTCTTAATCGCTTAGAGGGCGTTGAAGGCATTAGCCAAAATGCCTTCCGCATGGATGCCTTTGCGATGGCGGTGGAATTCACCGAGGGCACGGGCTTGGCTCAAGTTCCCGAAACACAGATTACCCCTGAGTTTCTCTGCCAATTCGAAGCGCTCCTCAAGCGTATCCATGCCCGTGACGTCGTGCACCTTGATTGCCGCGGCATGGGTAATATCCTCTATCGTCCAGATGGAACCCCAGCGCTCATCGACTTTCAGTCGGGAATGGATACGCGCCGCTTGCCGCGCTTTCTCGGCCGTATACTCAAAGACATTGACATCTCGGGCGTGCTCAAGCGCTGGCAGGCCGTTCACCCCGAACTCATGGGGCAGGCACGGCTAGACGAGCTCGAGCGCATCGAGCGCTGGCGTCGTCTCTGGGCCTTTAAAGGGTACTTTGGGATCGATAAAAACGCCCCCAAAAAGCGTCGTTAATCGAGCTGGCGCTCTCTAGAGAATGCCATCCACGGCACTTGCTCAAAATCAAGTATTACAAAAGTTGCCATTCTCCTCCCCCATTTGAGAGTCGTTCTTAGAGAGGCGATTTCGATAGGATATCGAAATCATGGCGTGGTAGCCGCTTGCGCACAGGACGAGCTCAAACGTTACTGTGGCGTACACGAGCCACCAACCTCGCCACAAACTATCCTTTTTGGGAAACTCGGATGACTCAGAAGAAGACGCAACAAACACGGGCGCCGCTTACCGCAAATCGCTGGGGCATCGCCCATGCCGAGGTGCGCGATGGACGCATCGAGGCGCTTATCCCTATTGCCGAAGATCCTGCCCCTTCTCCGTTGCTGCCACGCTTGGCCGCGCTCTATGACAATCCGCTACGCATTCGCCGCCCTGCCGTGCGCCGTAGCTATCTGGAGTTGGGGGCGGCAAGCCGCGATCGACGCGGCGAGGATGAATTCGTTGAAGTGTCTTGGGATACGGCGCTTGAGTTGGCGGCAAAGGCGCTCAGAGAAACCTATGCCAAGCACGGGCCTGACGCTGTCTGGGGGCACTCTTACGGCTGGATGAATACGGGCCTCGTACAGGGTAGCCGCCCCCTGCTACACCGACTTCTTAACATTTTGGGCGGTTTTGTGCCGCTAACCAACTCGTACTCCACGGGCGCCATCACTGCCATTCAAACGCATATTGTCGGCGCGGGTATGCCACGGCCAAGCGACTGGGAAGATGTGCTTGAGCACAGCGAGCGCGTTGTCTTTTGGGGCTGTGACCCCATGCGCACCGATGACGTCGATTGGTTTACTGCCCTGCACCGTAGCCGCGCAGCTGCTGCGCGCTTAAAGGATCACCCGCGCATCAAGTGCTGGAGCATCAATCCAATGAAAAGCGATACCGCTTTGGCGGTGGGCGCCACCCATGTGCAGCCCTTGCCGGGCACGGATGCTGCGTTGATGCTTGGCGTCATTCACGAGTTGATCAGCACGGGGAAAGCCGATTTCGACTTTCTCAAGCGCTACACGCACGGCGCCGATCCGTTTATCGAGTACGTGCTCGGCAAAACCGACGCAACACCTAAAACCCCTGAGTGGGCAGCGAAGATTGCGGCAGTACCTGCGGAAACAATTCGTGCACTCGCAGCCGACATGGCCGCGCACCGCACGATGATCATGATCGGCTGGGGCTCGCAGCGACAGGAGCATGGCGAGCAAGCCCCGTGGCTAGCTTGGACACTTGCTGCGTTTCTTGGACAGATTGGCTTGCCTGGTGGCGGCATTGGCGCAACATACCACTACAGCTCTGGGGGTAGCACCCCAGGTCGTGGTCCTGGCCTACGAGGCATCGCCACTGACCCCACGGGTGCACAACGCGTGCGTCTAGTAAGCGGCGTGCGGCCGCTACCCGTTGCAAGCATCACCGATTGCCTTGAGCACCCGGGAAAAACCATCGATTTCAATGGTGAGTCGCTCACCTACCCCGACGTGCAACTTGTGTTCTGGGCTGGCGGCAACCCGTTAGCGCACCACCCCGACACCAATCGCCTTACCCGCGCGCTCAAGCGCCCCGCGCACTTCATCGTAGCCGACATCAACTGGACGCCCACGGCCCGCATGGCCGACATCGTGCTGCCAGCGTGCACCAACTTTGAAATGAGCGACATCACGCGCATTGGCTCTAACACCAATGACGGGATCGTCTTTACCGAGGCGGTCTTACCCGCTTTTGCTGAGGCGCGCGACAACTATGCCATCATGAGCGGGCTTGCGGAAAAACTCGGTATCAAAGAGCGCTTTACCGAGGGGTTAAGCCCAGAGGGCTGGCGGCAACGCCTCTACGCTGAAGCCTATGACACGGCAACCAGTATGGGGCTTGCGCTTCCGAGCTACGAAGAGGCTAAAGCGGCCGCGCTCATCCTCTACCCGCATGCTGAGAGCGAGCCCAACTGGCGCCCCTATATCTCGATGGAAGATTTCCGAACCGATCCACTTGCGCATCCGCTCAAAACGCCGTCCGGGAAAATCGAAATTTCGAGTATCAATGTCGAGCGCTTTGGCTACGAAGAGCTCACCGCCTACCCTCGCTATATGCCGCCTCAAGAGGGCGCGGGAAAGACCAGTGCCGAGTATCCCTTTGTACTGCTCACGCCCAAGAGCCCGCGGCGTCTACATAGCCAGCTCGATAGCAGCTTGACGTCCACCTTTGGGGCTGAGCCCTGCTACCTCAACCCCGCTGATGCCGCGTCCCTCGGTATCGCAGAGGGCGATACGGTGCTCGTCAGTAGCCGCCGTGGCCGCACTTTGCTTGCCGCACATCTTACCGAACGGCTTCGGCCTGGGGTGGTCGCCGTCGATAACGGCTCGTGGTACCGCCCCGAGATCGATCCCGAGTATGGGCTAATCGACTCGCATGGCGCAGCCAATACGCTCACGCTCGATGTCCCCACCTCGCGCATCGCGCGCGGCAATGTGGCAAGCTCCGCCTCTGTCTCGGTCGTCAAGTACCACGGTCCCTTAAGCGCAACGCGCCCCCTGGACCTACCTAAAGGCATCAGTGCGGACTAACTGCGTTCGCACACCTTCCATCGCGTCTCTGCGCCTTCTCGCAGAGACGCGCTCAATAATCCTCCACTGCCCTTAGCACCAATATGCCCGATGCGGCCGAAGCATCTTCCTTGGCATTTCCTGACTCAACTCAATGCCGCGTAGCAGTTCTGCCCAAACCGGCCTTTCCCAAACTCGATCCTTGGACGGCGCCGCCCGCTGAAATAGCGGCATGAATTTGTAATTTTTCATTATTCTTTTTAAGAATAGCGGTATATAATCTTCACTGACCCGTTGCAATCGCGTATGCGCGACCCTAGGCGCCTGCGCCCGCTAGTCTTTTTGCACTCGCTCAGAGGAGAGCCCCTTCATGAAGAAAAGCCTACTCATCCTGGCAGTCACCGCTGCCATGGTACCTGCCGCCCAATCAGCGGTTCATCTCACCACTGGTGCAGGCTACATTCCGCTTGCCAAGTCGCTTGTGAGTAGTTGTCGCACTGCGTTGAGTGCGCCCGCCACCGAGAGTTATGGCGGCGCCATCGGCGCGATGCTTGCGCAGGTTCAGGCTGGCAGTGCCGTCAACGTGGTGCTTACCGATCGCGGCACGCTCACTTCGCTCAAAAGCCCTGTGGTGTTTAGCCAAATCGAGCCGCTCGGCACCACGCCGCTTGTACTCGTATGGCGCAAAGGCCTCACGATTAACACCCCAGCCGATCTCGCCGAGCAAATGGTTGCACGGATCGCCGCGCCCGATGCGCGTGCTGCGGTCTATGGTCGCGCGGCGCACGCTTGGCTCGAAGCGCAAGACTCCCCACTTCGCAGTGCGCTTAGTGCCAAATGGCTGGAAATGGGTCACGTGCCTCAGGTGATCTCGTATGTAAGTCGCGGCGAAGTCGACGCGGGCTTTGTCAACGTCCTAGCAGCTCGGAAAAACCGTGATGCCTTGGGCGGCATGATGGTTCTGCGCGATGGTTACCCGAAAATTGAGATGGTGCTTGCCGTTGTGCAAGGTCATGAACAAGATCCTGATGTCAAAGCGCTACTCGCCTGCGCGCGTAGCCCTGAGGCGGGCGCCGTGCTTGAGCGCTCGGGCATCGAACGCTAGGGCAGAACAAAGGAGAGGGGCATGTTTTTTGTTTCCGACGCTTCTCTAGATGCGATATTGGCTGACGACCTGCCTTATGGCGATGAAACCACGTCGCTCTTTTTGCAGGGCTCGCAGCAGGGGGCTCTCGTCGCTGAGGCGAAAACAGAAGGCATTGTTTGCGGCGTAGCGCTCGCAGCACGTCTGCTAAGACGGTTGGGGTCCGTCTGTGACGTGCATGTCGAGGACGGCAGCTACGTGCCCGCACACGCCCCTCTTCTCTGTGCTCGCGGCTCGGTTGAGCAGCTCTTGGGCGCGTACAAAATGGCACAGGTCATCATGGAGTACACCACAGGCATTACACGACGCACCGCCGCAATGGTTGCTGCTGCAGAGCGCGTCTCGCCCAACTGTCGCATCGCGCTCACACGCAAGCACTTCCCTGGCGCCAAGCGCCTCTCGCTTTACGCAGCGCTTTGCGCGGGCGGCACCCTGCACCGTAGTAGTCTCTCTGAATCGGTGCTGCTCTTTGATGCGCACCTTTCTCGAGGATCCTCTCGTAGCGGTAAGAAGTGCAAAAGCACGATCAGCCGAGCGGCGCATCGCGGTTGAAGTCGACACGCCCGATGAAGCGCTTGCCTACTTGGATGCGGGCGCAGACATTATCCAGTGCGAACGCTTTTCTCCGAAAACGCTCACCGCCCTTGTTAGCATGGTACGCGCTCGTTATCCCGCTGCCAGAATTCTTGCCACTGGCGGGCTCAACGCCGAGAACGCCGCCGTTTATGCCTCCACCGGGGTCGATGCACTCGTCACAAGCTGGCCGTACTTTGCGCCGCCAGCCGATGTGAAAATGCGCTTCAGCCGTCCATGATCACCTTTAATATCGAAAAAACGCGCGCACCGCGCACACTTCACTTTAAAGGCTGCATTCCGGATGGCGCCATCACCGTGCTCATGGGCCCGTCGGGCGTTGGGAAATCTACGCTTGCTCGCTTGATCATGGGTTTAGACGTCCCAGAGCGCGGCAGTATTGCCATCAATCGACGCGTTGTGTTTGACCATGATCGGGCCATCAATGTGCCTGCAGAAGCACGTGGCTTGGGCGTGCTCTTTCAAACGCCACGCCTTTTGCCGCAGCTCACGGTGCGAGAAAACATCCTACTGCCGGTGCAGGCCGGTGCGCGAACCCCGCCCATTCGCCTAGAGGTGGCCGTGACTGCGCTTGGTATCGAACACTTAACCGAACGTTTCCCCAACACGCTCTCTGGCGGTGAAGCGCAACGCGTGGCACTTGCGCGCGCGTTTATGGCAGCAGAAGAAGCGCTACTTTTGGATGAACCGCTCGCAAGCCTCGAGCGTGCACTGAGGGTGCGCATTCTCGAGGCGCTCAAAGCGCTTTCCGGCGCATTTGCTCGACCGATTCTCTACATCACCCACTCGCCCTTTGAAGCTGCACACCTTGCACCCACCGCCCTTGTGATGGGACAGCAAGGAGAGCTCACCCAATACCAAACACGCCAGAGGCGCCCAAATTCTTACCTTGAAGATGAGCTCTCGGCCCAGCAGGAGCTTTCCGCATGACTGCACTCACAGAGCTACTTGCACTTCTTTCTGAGGCAGCGGGGCCCATTTTCCTCACATTGCGCGTTGCTGCGAGCACTGCGCTCACGCTTGTGCTCATCGGGTTTCCCATCGCGTATTTCTCCGCAAGACACCGAGGAGTACTCTCGCGTGTGCTACTTTTTCTCAGCACGTTGCCTCTCGTTTTTCCTCCCATTGCGCTAGGCTACCTCCTTATGCTGTTACTTGGACAACATGGCTTTCTTGGGGCGTGGCTCAATGAAAGTTGGGGCCTGCGAGTGCTCTTTAGCGAGGCGGCAGTGATGATTGCGGCGAGTATCGCAGGGCTTCCGCTCGTGGTTCGCCCTCTAAAAGAAGCGCTCGAAAATGAGTAGCTATTAGCGCTTGAGGAAACGGCGCGCGTCTTGGGCCTTGGGCGCGTTGCGCGACTGCGCCACGTCACGCTAGCGCTCGTGCGCAACACCGCGCTCTCTGCGCTCGCGATGGGCGTAGCACGCGCCTCGGGCGAAGTGGGCATCACCTTGATGCTTGGCGGCAATATTGCAGGGAAAACCGCTACGCTCTCGCTCGAAATCTATAATGCCGTCTCGCGCGGCGATTTTACGCTAGCAAGCGCGCTTTCGGCTTTGCTCGCGGCAATTGTGCTGCTCCTCTACATAGCGTTTGAAGCGCTACGAGCGCGCCACACGCTCTAAGCAACCAAAGCCGCGACGCAACAAAATGGGCTCTTCGCCGATGAGCAATCCGCTGCTCGGCCAAGAGCCCTTCTCAATGCAGGATCAGGCTAAGGTTTACGCCTTTTCAGGACGATTTACCATGCGCAAGAACGAGAGATGCTTTTCGTACTGATCAAGCACATCGTGAATGATCTGCTCGCGACTCCACCCCATGAGGTCATAGTCCTGTCCCCCTTCTTTGAGGAAGACCTCAGCGCGAACATACATCGGCGCTTCATCGTCATCACGCTCAGGATCGGCCATCGTGAACTCAGGGTTACCGTAGCCGATAAGACGCACCTCATAGAGGAAGTCCGTCACGTCCTCAAAGTGCACGAGCAACGATGCGCGATCCTTAACCGTGGTAAAGCTCGCATCAAGCCCCTCAGACTTAAAGGCATCCACCACTTCGCTCAATGACGGCTTAATGGCCTCATTGAAGTAGCTCTTAACCTGCTCGTAGCTCGGATAGTGCACGATCACCTGAAGGCGGCGCTTCCAGCCGTCTGGCGTGCGATAGAGCGAAGGCGCCACATTCGTAATTTGATGGCTCTGACGCTTAAAGTCATCAATGCGCAGCGCTTTCGTTAAACCAAAGAGCGCAATCAAGAGCACCGCCGCAAAGGGGAGCGCCGAGAGCAGCGTGAGCGTCTGCAGAGCCTGCAGCCCACCCGCCCAAAGCAGCACCATAGCTCCAAGCCCCGAGAGCGCACACCAGAAGACTCGCTGGCGCGCAGGCGTCTTGCGGATACCGCCGCTAGCGAGCACATCTGCCACAAAGGCACCCGAGTCAGCCGAGGTCACAAAGAAGATCACCACCATGAGCATGCCAATGAGCGAGAGCACGGAGGTCATCGGGAAGTACTCAAAGAATTTAAAGAGCGCAACGGAGACATCATTTTTGACCGAGCTCGCCAAATCGGCTCCCACCCCAGACATAATGAGTTCGATCGCCGAGTTCCCAAAGGCAGTCATCCAAAGCAACGTAAAGCCCGCTGGAATCAGCAGCACCCCAGAGATAAACTCACGGATGGTACGGCCGCGCGAAATGCGGGCAATAAATAGCCCCACAAAAGGTGACCAAGAAATCCACCAACCCCAGTAGAGTAGCGTCCAACCCCCGAGCCAGTTGGAGCTCTTGGGCTCGTAGGCATAGAGATTAAATGTCTTCGAAACAATGCCCGAGAGGTAAATCCCCACGTTTTCCACAAAGTGCTTCAAAAGCGCAGACGTGGGTCCGAGAGCTAGCACCAAAATGAGGAGCATGACCGCAAGCCACAGATTGGCCTGCGAGAGAAACTTAATCCCCTTATTGAGTCCAGAGCCCGCAGATAGCGCGGAAATGGCCGTAATGCCGACGATGAGCACGCACTGCACACTCATCCCCACTGGCGCATCAAAGAGGTAATTAAGCCCAGCGTTGAGCTGCAGCACACCAAAGCCGAGCGAGGTGGCCACGCCAAAGACCGTACCCAAAATCGCAAAGATATCGACCGCATTACCCATCCAGCCATAGATGCGCTCACCAATGAGTGGATAGAGGGCACTGCGAAGCGTCAGCGGCAGTGCATGACGGTACCCGAAGTATGCGAGCATCAGCGCAACCGAGGCGTAAATCGCCCAGGCGTGCAGTCCCCAGTGAAAGAAGGTGAGCTCGAGCGCACCACGTGCGGCCTCGACCGTGCCGCCCTCTCCCATGGGCGGCTCAAGAAAATGCATCACCGGCTCGGCAACACCAAAGAACATGATCCCGATGCCCATCCCCGTAGAAAAGAGCATCGCAAACCAAGTCACCAAATCATAATCGGGCTTGGCATGATCGGGCCCCAAGCGAATATCACCAAAGCGCGAGAACGCGAGATAGACCATCCCGACCAAAATAATGGCCACCGCGAGGATATAAAACCAACTTAGGTCCTGAAAAATACGAGTTTGTACGTGGCCGAGCACCGCATTGATGGCGTTGGGGAACAACGCCGCAGTGGCGATCACCACGAGCGAGAGGATGGCAGCGGGCCAAAAGACCGCGGGATTGATTTTCCACCCTCTAAAGGGGGAAGTGCCATGAGTGGATTCCGACATAGGCAGAGCTTTCTCCATTTAGGTGCTTGAAGCGGCCGCTGCGTGAGGAATCGAGAACCCAAAGGGGGAAACGCCAGCACTGCTGGCATGACGTTTTGGATGGTCGAGCAACGTGCGTTAGCACTACGCAGAAGCGGGCGTCACTTCCATCCTCTAGAGAGGAATGGCCATGCACGCCAAGCACATCAACCCCATCCTATGGGCTCCGAGCCAAGTGGCCGGCTTAAAGC
Source organism: uncultured Sutterella sp. (assembly GCA_902463725.1). GTDB lineage: Bacteria > Pseudomonadota > Gammaproteobacteria > Burkholderiales > Burkholderiaceae_F > Sutterella. The sequence continues at coordinate 68,187 of CABQGK010000003.1, forward strand.
AGGTTAAAGCAACGGCGCGCGTTGTTCCTCTCTTCTCATAGGGAGGGAATCTCTCAGTCAGACAATGGCATCTGACGGCGCAACGCCTCGAGGTGCGAGTGACTGTTGACCGTGCTCGAGCGGGAAGTGATGAGCGTGAGCCTGCTGTGCCGAGGGAGAGTGTTAGCACTTATCCCCTCAATTGCGAGGCGCTCTTTTAACTATCCCCTTCGCTTATAGAAGGAGCCTTCCCGTTTCCCCGCAAAGGGTACGGGGAAAATGATGGATGGACATTTATTCAGTGTCCTATTTACGCGTTGAGCACGTTTTAGTGTGTAGCAGAGATAGATTTCCCTATCTCTGCCGTTAACTCAGCGCGGAATAGAATAACACATAAATTTGGTATCTCGTCGCCAGGGACTCTAATTCACCCAATCGCGCATCCCCAAAAATCCGATTGCACCCACAAAAAACCTTTGATTTCAAAGAAAGTGAGCTTGTATAAAAATTTTACATTTTTATCGACTTGGCAAGCCTTGATAGCCAAAAAACCGGAATGCAAAATTCCCGTCAACGTCTTGAAAATATCACTAATGCACCAATAAACTGAATCCAGCCCCAACAAAAATAGACGCTACACCAAATTGGCATAGCGTCTATTTTGAATTTAGCTAAGTAAACCAACGATTAGAGGGCGTAATCCTCAAGGGTCTGGCCCGCTTCGCGAATTTCCACAACCCACTTCGGCGTACGGCCACGCCCCGTCCAAAGTTCGCCGTTCGGACCACGATACTTAGGCTGAACGGGGCCGCGACGGCCTTTACGCAGGGCTTCAGGATCCTGATAGCGGAAGTCGGTCGGCTGCAGACGGAACTTATCGATGATCGCTTGAGCCTGACGAATAGCATCATCACGCAACGCTTTGCGACGAACACTGACTTCGCGTTCCATTTTTTCCAAGGCGGCAAGTTCGTCCTGCATATCAATATTGTTGGCCATTTAGGGTCTCCTAATGGTGAAGAACCGTGTTTCTTTACGAACGAACAAAGTCGCAAGGGAACACACAATACAAAATAAAATCTCTTTTGCGAGAGGAAGCTTCTCGTTAAGCGCACTTCTCAAAGAAGTTCTTTCTTTTGTCAAACATTTGAAAAGCGTTCCTTATTACGTGGCTCATTGTAGCTAACTTAAATTTCAAAATCAAATTAAATGCTTATAAATATTTGATGAAAAGCAAAATGTTGTTGCTGTGAGTTGCCAATAGAAAAGTAAATGGCGGGTTTTCCCTTATCGGTAAACCGATTTCTGCATTGGCAATATGTTAATAATGCAAATTTGAAAAGCGTCAATTGCAAATTTGACATGATAAATCCCAGACTCGTGCCCCACAACCCGTTGCGAGCGCAAGTTGTTAGAATTGCCCACCCAAGCTCACGCCGCATCACGCTTTGCCCAGCGTATTGAATTGAAAGGCAAAACACCGTGCGGACAACAGTTGGACTCAATAGAATGGGATTTCCAAGAAGCATCGCCCTCGTGACGTTGTGCTTCTGCCCATTTTTTACCTTCACTCGGATTTATTGGGAGTTCTCTCTCATGGCACCATATTCTTTAGTGCGCCGTCGCGCGTTAGCGCTCCTCGGTATTTGTGCGTGGCAAGTGTTGAGCACAACGACGGTTTCTGCGGCCGCCATCAGTATGGGGGCAACAAAAAATGTGCCGCTCAATTTACCGAAGGCCCGCACCATTGAGGGACATACGGATGAAGCGGAAGTCCGTGAAGCCATTGTGGAGGTTGCGGAGCGCCTGCATTGGCGCATTCTCTGTCAGACGATGCCAGGGAAAATCCGCATGGTCTATCTCCGAGGTGACCGTCTAGAGCTCGATATCGAGATTACCTATAGCACAAAAGGCTATCAGTTGCACTATGTGGGTAGCCGCGGGCTCTATGAAGAAAAGGATGCCGAGGGGCACGTGCTCATCCGACAAAAGGGCAACGTGTTACTGGCCGACCTCGATCGTGTCATTGAGCGTCGACTCGGCGCAGGACTACCCGCACCTTCTCACGAAGAGGATATGCACAGTGGTGCCCACCATTGATACGGCTAGGGCGCTGGCAATGCCGAGCGAACCGCTCTCTGCGCTATGCGCAAGTGCGGCTCGCCTTCTTGAGGTGCCTTGCGTTTTGAGCGTACTCTCGCCCACGCCGCTTACGCCAGCGCTCGTCGCGGCGCTTGCCGAGCGCCTACCCGAAGCGACTCGCCGCTATCTAAGCCGTTTACACCATCCGCTACGGCTGCAGGAGTCAGTGCTCGGACGTGCACTCGCGCAGTGGGTTGCAGAGCAAACTGCACGGCAACTCACTGAAGTTCCCCCCTACTCTCCGATACTTACCGCAGAAGCCGACGCACAGAGCACCGTCGTGCAAGCCTCGCTCTCAATTGCGCACACGTCGCGCAACGGACTCGCCGTCTCGGTGGCCGTCGCTAAGGCGCCCATTGCTATTGACATCGAGCGACTCAGGCCGCGCGACAATCTCGCCGCGCTGATCAGTTATGCGTTTAGCGACACGCTAAATGCGGCGCTCACGGCAGCCATGGCACGGCAGGAAAGTGAGCGCGCGGCGCTCGCGCTCTTCTACCGCGCTTGGGGCGCACATGAGTGCGTAACCAAACTTAATCGCGGTGGCTCACGCTACCGGCTTGTGAGCGAGGCGCAATTTGGCGTGGCGGTGTTGGATGCCGCGGCAAACACCGCGCTCTCCCTAACTACCCTTGAGCCCGAGAAAGACCTGCAACTGACGGTTGTTGCGGCTCCCGAGCTTGCGAGTGAAGAATTAAGCACCACGGTCGTGAGTGCAGAGACACTCTTTGCCGCCCTCTGCCACAAGTCCTAACACCCGCATTAACGCCCAAAACACAGCCTATTGAGCGCATGCCTTAGAATGAAGAGATTCGTCTCATTCATCGATGTGAGCGCCTCCAGCGCTGCGCGCCCCGATCGTGTCTTATCACAAGGGGCGCCACAGTCGGCTTGAGTTCCGCCTCTCACTCTCTGAAGGTAGCCGTTATGCCCATGCCCAAAACGCGAGCGCTTAGCTCGTGCCCAAGCCTTGCTGCGCTTTTCTGCCCGAGCCGATTGGTTCGCACCACCCGTGCGCCTTTTGTTGCCGCAGCGCTCATTGCCGCCGTACCGCTAGTTGCGACGGGTGCTGAAAGCGACAGCACTAGTGCGGATACGTCCGAGGCACCAGTAAGCGCGCAGTCAAGCACCAGCGAGACACCAAAGTCGTCACCTCAGACGAGGCGCAAGAAAGATGAGCGGCGAGTCTCTGTGAAGCTCGAAGGGCTATCGGGCGAACTTGAAGACAACGCCGAGGTCTACATTAAAAGCGCCACCGCTGCAGGGCTCTCCGCACTGTCGACCTTTGACAGAATTCGCGTCGAGCGCGCCGTGCGTGATGCGCTTTCTGCGCTCGGCTACTTTAGCCCAGAGCTCGAGACATCGTGGGAAGAAACCGAGAGTGCCGTCACCCTTCGCGTCAAAGTTGACAAGGGCGACCCCGTGACCATCGCCGCGACCAATATCCGCGTAGAGGGCGATGGCGCGGAGGAACCATTTTTTAAGCCGATTCTCGAAAAGGCCCCGCCGATCGGCAGCGTGCTCAATCAGAGCGACTACGACAGCATTAAAAATCAGCTCCTCAAAAGTGCCATCGAGCACGGCTACTTCCGTAGTGAATTCAAGGAGCACGAGCTCGGTGTGCAGCGCGCCACCCATAAGTCGTACTGGAAGCTGCTGCTCAATACGGGACCGCGCTTTAAACTTGGGCACGTAACCTTTACGGGTAGCCAAATCCAAGAAGAATATCTGCGAGCCTTGATTCCTTTTGAAGAAGGTGAGCCCTACACCAACGAGCGTTTCTCGCGACTTTCACAAAACCTCAATGAGACTGGATGGTTTTCCACTGTCGTTGTGGTGCCACAGACAGAACAAGCTGATGAGCACTACGTCATGCCAGTGAGCGCCACCGTGGTGCCGCGCATTAAAAATACCGTTGACCTTGGGCTCGGCTTCAGTAGTGACGGTGGCCCCCACGGCTCCATGCATTGGAACCGCCCTTGGATTAATAGCCGCGGTTGGAGTCTCGATGCGGATGTCGATCTCGATAAAAACGAGCCCTCTGCCGAGCTCGAATTCAAAATCCCACTCGCACGCAATCCGCTCGAACATTACTGGACGGTGTCAGCCTCCTACGAGAAAACGGATCTAAACGACACGGAAAGCTCTCAGGTCGACATGGCCGTGGCACGCCACTGGAAGTATGAAAACCGCTGGCAACGCGAGGTGCATGTACATTTTCTGCACAACGCCTTCACGCAAGCCGATGTGAGCCACACCACCACCATTGTCTACCCAGGCATTCAGTTTGATCGCACGCGCTACCGTGGCAGTGAGACCTTTCCGAGTTGGGGCGACTCGCAACGCTACGGCTTTGATATGGCGCGCTCTGGGATTTTGAGCGATGTGAGCTTTTTGCGCTTTACGCTCAACGCATCACTTGTGCGCACCCCTTGGGAGGGACATCGCTTCATCACGCGCGCTGCGTTTGGGTGGCTCGCAACGGAAAGTTTTGATGAGATTCCGCCAGATCTGCGCTTTTTCGCGGGTGGTGACCGTAGCATCCGTGGCTATGACTACAAGAGCGTATCGCCTACCGATAGCGCGGGGCGTCTGACTGGCGCCAAAAAGATGCTCACCGCAAGCCTTGAGTATCAGAAACGAATCGAAGGGCCTTGGTGGGGCGCAGCCTTTGTCGACGGCGGTGAGGCCGTGCACTCCTTTGCGAATGTGCGCTGGAAAGTGGGCGTGGGCGCTGGGGTACGCTGGGTCTCTCCCATTGGCCCAATCAAGCTAGACATCGCCTTCCCGACAGACGGCGGTTTTTCCATCAAAAATGCCCATCTCTACTTTGCGCTCGGCACGGAGCTCTAAGAAAACGCAAGACGCTTATAGACATTAATCGAGATTCGCCATGGCAGAGACCGATAGCAAACACGAGGAAAGCGGCAAGTCCGCGGGACAAAAGGACGCACTTACGTCCGTCGATAGCCCAAGCGCCAATGAGCCAACGCCTTCGGCAGCTCGCGCGCGGCTCCCCAAATGGGCACGCGCGCTTGGCTGGGGGCTTTTTGGCGTCATGAGCACCACAGTGCTCACCGTGGGTGTTTTCACCGCCGTGCCTGCCCTGCAACACAAAGTCATCATGCTTGGGGTGGGTGCCGTCGACGGGCTCAAAATCAACAAAATCGAGGGTCACCTCCTGCACCCAACGCTGACAGGGATTCGGTATGAAGCGCCTGGGATCTCGGTGGAGATTCATGAGCTCAAGTGGGCTATTGACTGGCGAGAGCTTCCAGCACGTCACCTTCGACTTCCCCTGCTCGCCGCAGAAGGCGTTCGGGTAAAGGTTGATACCAGTGCGCTGCCCAAGTCCGAAGAAAAGAAAGAGGAGCCTCTTGGGCGAATTGAACTCCCGATTGCGGTAACGCTTGAAAACACGAGCCTCTCAGCGCTCGAGGCGGATATCGATACGGAACACCTCTCGCTTGGAGCGCTGCACTTAGCGCTCCAAGCAAAAAAATCGACACTCACGCTCGAGCGTCTGACGCTTGATAAGCTCGCCGTAAGTGAGACTCAGCGCAGTAACGCAGCACCGAGCGCCGCCCCACAGCCCACGGCAGCCGCTCAGAGTGCAACACATGAGAGTGACGCACACCCAATTGAGAACCACGGACCCGCGCAGGAAAGCAGTGCCTCAGGCGCGGATACTGCCGCAAATAGCGCCGCGAAACGTCCCGCGCTAAAAGCGGAAAACCCGCTCGTGGCGCTTGAAAAAACGCTCGCCGAGCCGCTACTGAGCGAAAAACACCTCCCCTCGCTCGCGGCGCTCCCTGTTGACGTCGATCTGAAAAGCGTTGAGCTCAAAGAGATTTCGTTTGCTACGCCCGCGCTTCAGCTCCCTACGCTTGAACATCTCACACTCATTGCAAGCGTGCGTGACACTGGGGTAAAACTTCCACACTTGGCAGCTGCGCTCGACGATGGCACGCGGTTACTCGCGTCGGGACGGTGGGAAGCAAAAGAGATGCACCCGGTCGCTGCCTCCTTTTGGGTGAAGCCAGGTGAGGCGCTCAAAAAAGCGCTCCCCACGCCCATTGAACCCCTGAGCTCGCTCTCGAGCCTCACGCTCGACGTTAAGGGTGCGCTACTCACAGAAGTTCAAGCAACGCTTGCTGGCGCAGGCGCGCACCCCTTTGACGCCAAACTCACCGCTCGCCCTGCCGTTGCTGGTAACCCCGTCACGCTCGAGGCGCAACTCTCGCATATCGACGCAGGGGCCACGCTGCCCGCTGCGGACGCGCTCACCCTCGCCTTTGCGGCGGACTTCAGCGCGCAAGGCCTCGCGAAAGGCGCAGCCACTCAAGCCACGGCTGATGAAGCAACCGCCACAACCGGCGCCAGCCCTGCCGCAGTCCCTAGGGCGAACGCGAGCCAAGAATCCACCCCAACAAGCAAAACCGCTCCCGCCTCAGCGCCGCGCAACTTCACCCTTGCGCTAAAGGGGACGGTGGTTCCTGCCCCTCTAGAGGGCATACCTGCCATCAAGCCGCTTACGCTCAACGTCGAGGCAGATGGAACGCTCTCGCACCTCAGCATCCGCAACACCGGTCTTCAGAACAAAGAGATGACCGCAGTACTGGAGGGAGAGCTCGATTGGCGGGAAAAACTCGCGGGCGAGGTGAATCTTGCCCTCGTGCGGTTCCACGTGGGCGCACTCGCACCAGCCGTCCCAGTACGGCTCGGCGGCGAGGCAATGCTGAGTTTTTCTAGCGAAAGTGCTGACATTGCTAACAGCTGGAGCGCCGAACTCAAGCGCGCGCGCTTTACTGGGGAGCTACTCAATGGTGCGACCCCCTCCGAGAAGGCGCCCAGCAAGCAAGGCAGCACGAAAGCGGCGCGCACACAAGCAGAGCCCACCAAAGCTCGCGGCAAAGCGCGCGCAAGCACGCAGGTCGCCTCTGCAAGCGCCGCCCAAGCAGGCGGCATCAATCGCGTGGAGCTAGATGCCGAAGCGCGCGTCAACGCTAAGCTCGAGTGGAGCGCTAAGGTTAAATCTTTACGCTGGGGCGAAAATAGTGCCACGCTCGACGGACGTGGTACTGTCAATAACGGGGTGCTAGCGACGCACAGTGTTGCTCAACTTGCACTCGATAAGCTCTCGGACTTCTCCCCAACGCTGCACGGTGCGCTCAGCGGCCAACTCACCGTGGACGGCGCCTTTGGTAGCGCGCACCTTGCGCCCATCATCAGCGCAGAGCTCTCAGGCGACGATCTCTCGCTTCATGCCGCTGATGGCGCCCTGATTGCTAGCCTTGGTGCGCTCGATCTGCACGGCACCTTTGGGAAAAAAGGGGGTGAGCCGCTGACGCTCACGCTCTCCAAGCTTCTTGTCGGTGAGTCCGACGAGGAGGCTAGTCCCATGAAGCTCTCCGAAGTTAAGCTCACGCTGGCGGGGACACTACCCTCGCATCGTGTCACACTTGACGCGATGGACGGGCCGCTACCACTCTCGATTGCACTCACGGGGGGGCTTAACAGTGCCTTAACCGCTTGGCGCGGCTCGCTTGAGCGCGCCAAACTCACAACGCCTATTGGTCCTTGGGAAGCGGGAAATGTGGCGCTCTCCGCAAACCTCAGTGAGGGTAGCGCACGCATTGCCCCGCACTGCTGGCGCAATACTTTTTCAGCTAAAGCAACACCCAACGAGGTGTGCCTTGCGCAAGAGGCGGTCGTTGGAAACGCAGGCTCCGCAAAATTAGCTCTCAAGCACTTTGATGTCGCAGCGCTTAGCTCGGTGATGCCGCGCGACCTTAGCCTATCGGGCGTCTTTACTGGAGGCGCAAACCTCGCATGGAACGCGGCCGATCACGGAGCGCTACCCAAACTCACAGCTGAACTCAATAATGCGGGGCTCACGCTCACGAACGCCACGGATAACGGCCCCGTAGCCATTAAGTTTGAGCGCATTGCGCTCGAAGCGAAAACCGAAAAAGAAGCGCTTGCCGCTAAGCTCATCGTTACCCCCGAACACAATGGCGCACTCGCTCTTGATGTAGGGCTCTCCAATCTTTCGAGCAAATCGCCCAAGCTCTTGGGACACATTCAGCTCGACAAATGGACACTTGATGCGCTCAATCAGCTCTTTGACACTGGGGAGGTCGTGCACGGCACGCTCGCCGCGGATGTGAAGCTCGGCGGCACCCTCGCCGCCCCTGAGCTCACGGGGCAAGTGCATCTGCACGATGCGGATGTGAAAAATGGGTTGGTGCCCATTGCGATTGAGCCCTCAGATATTGTGCTCACCTTTGAGGGACGCCGCTCCACGCTTGCAGGGAACATTCGCACCACCGAGGGCGAACTCGCCATCAATGGCGAGGCGGACTGGACTGATATGGCTGCGCCAAGCGCAGAAGTGCGGCTTCGCACGCGCCGTGATGGACGTGATGAGACCATGGGGCTCACACTGCCCCCGTACGCAGAACTCAACGTGGGGGCCGACGTGACGGCGCGCGCAACCAATAGCGGCTTAGACGTCTCGGGCGAAGTGGTCATTCCTCGCGGCACCATCACCATTAAAGAGTTGCCCGATTCCGCCGTTCAAGCCTCAAGCGACTTGGTGATGCTCAAGCGAGACCTTACGCCCATGGCGCCCAAAGGCTCTAGCTTTCCCATTCGCAGTTCGCTCAAAATCACCATCGGCCCACGCGTGCGCGTTGACGCCTTTAACCTCAAAGCACGCCTCTCTGGGGAGCTGTCGCTGAAGCAATCCAATCAAGGCTTGGGGCTTAATGGCTCAATCAAACTCAATAACGGCAACTTCTATGCCTACGGCCAAGCGCTCAATATCACCAAGGGCGAGATCCTCTTTTCTGGCCCCGTGGATAACCCCTACCTCAACCTTGAGGCTGTACGTGACGCGAACGCGACCGAGGACTCTGTCACCGCGGGGCTCCGTGTAACGGGCGCCGCCTCCGCACCGAAGGTCACCATCTTCTCGACGCCAGCGATGAGTCAAGAAGAGGCGCTCTCCTACCTCTTGCGCGGCCAAGGGCTTGGGAGCTCGAGCTCGGACGGTCAAGCCGTTGCCACCGCACTGCTCGGAATGGGGCTCTCGCAAACCTCAAGCATTGTGGGCTCCATTGGTAGCGCCTTTGGCATCCGCGATCTTCAGGTCACAAGCGAAGGCGTGGGCGTCAAAACAAAAGTCGTTGTCAAGGGTAACCTCCTGCCACGCCTGCAGCTTAAGTATGGCGTCGGGGTCTTTGATTCGCTCGCAACCTTCACACTACGCTACCGGCTGCTACCGCGGCTCTACCTACAGGGGGTTTGGGGAGAAAATCAAACGCTTGACCTACTCTATCGCTGGGAATTTAACTAAGCGCTCTGGCGTGGTGCAACGTGCCGCAGTGCGCCACGCCAGAGAGCCTTTCCTGACTCGAGCGTTGAGAGAAAACCCTCGAATCATTAGGGATTTCACCTACCTCTATCTTCCTACTCGTACCCTACCCAAAAACTCTGTAAGCATCGGCCATCTTCTTGATGCAACGCAGAGCATGGCCACGAATTCGCGCGCTAAGCAGTGGGGCTCAGCCACTCTTTCCTATAATGCAAATACCTCTTTTAGATTAGTTGATACCAAAAACTACACCCAAATACCTAGATTTGGATGTTAGTTTGAGAGAAGGGATCCTCTTATGGCACTCAAAACCTATGAATATGCCTACGGGCATGGAACGCAAACCTTTCACCTTGACGATGCCCTCGTGATGAAGGAGATCCGCACGGCAGCCTTCCCTGAAATGCAGGATATTGAGCGCGGTGTGCTCGATGCCATTGAGCATCCCATTGGCAGCCGCCCCCTCTCGGAGATTATTCGCCCAGGCGATACCGTTGCCTTTATCTGCAACGACCCCACGCGCGTAGCCAACAGCTTTGATTTCATGCCAATCTTTGTGCGTGAAATGAACCGTCTCGGTGTGCCCGACGAAAATATGAAGATTGTCTTTGCGCTCGGAACCCACCGCGCGATGACCGAAGAGGAAATGGCCGAAGCGGTGAGCCCAGACGTGGCACGTCGCATTCGCTGTTTTAATTCCATCTCCACCATTGAAGGGGACTTCGAATATCAGGGAACGACAAGCCGCGGCACCCCCGTTTGGATTCACAAAGAGCTCTGTAACGTCGACCATGTCATTCTCACGGGCACGATCGTGCACCACTACTTCTCGGGCTATGGCGGCGGACGTAAAGCCGTGCTTCCTGGATGCGCAGCAATGGAAACGGTGCGAGTCAATCACAGTTTCATGCTCAACCCCAATGCACGCTTGGGTGTGATGGACGGCAATCCCTGCTACGAGGATCAGATGGAAGGCGTGGCGCTCTTTGCGAAGAACCGCTCGCTCTTTCTCTTTAACGCGGTGCTCGATGCCAAACACCGCTTCCTCAAAATGTTTGCGGGCGACTATAACCTCGCGCATCGTGAGGCTTGTAAATTCGTCGATGCGGTCTACGGGGCTGAAATTCCCGAAGAGGCCGATCTAGTGATCGTCTCCTGCGGGGGTTATCCCAAGGACATCAACGTCTATCAGATGCAAAAGACGATGGAAAACGCAAGTTGTGCCGTTCGAAAGGGCGGCGTCGTGATTCTGCTTGCGGAGTGCGAAGAAGGTAGCGGCAGCAAAGTTCTCGAAGAGACGTTCCGAGAGCTCAAAAGCCCTGAGGTTATTCGCAAAAAACTCGAGAGTAACTTCCGAATCGGCGCCAACAAGGCCTACGCTATCACGCGTCCGATTGAGAAAGCGCACTACATTTTGGTGACGAAGCTCGACAAAGCGCTCGCGCGCGACATGCTTTTTACCGCGGCGCTCGATAACGTCGATGACGCGATTGAAGCGGCTAAACTCTTTGTGGGTGATACGCCCAAGACGCTTTTGATGCCAGAGGGCAGCCTCACCGTTCCGCGCGTGGTGAAGCATGACTGAGCACGTTGCACCGGGCATCCTCTTTGACTGGGCGCGTGCGGCGCGCATTGGGCTGCCTGAAGCGGTCTTTTGCGAAGGCAAACCTCGCGAGGCGCTCGCTGCGCTAGCTCAAGCGATGCGCGCGCCTGACGCTGCGCCCATTCTCTTTACGAGACTTGCGCAAGACTTGGTGCCAGCGCTTTTCGTGAGCGAAGCAGCGCCCTTTGACTACGATTCGCTCTCGCGCACTGGGTGGTACCGCTCTTGCCCGCAACGCGCTGGACGCGTAGCGATTGTTTCTGCGGGGACTGCCGACGTGCCAGTGACACGGGAAGCCGCGCGAACGCTTGCGTACTTGGGTTTTTCGTATACGCTTTTTGAGGACTGCGGCGTCGCAGGGCTCTGGCGGCTTGAGGCACAACTTGACACCATCAACGCACACGACGCTGTTATTGTTGCGGCAGGGCTCGATGCAGCGCTCGCGAGCGTGCTCGGTGGCCTCACGCCGCTGCCGCTCATTGCGGTACCGACCTCGGTAGGCTACGGCGTAGCACGCGCGGGAGAAACCGCGCTATCTAGCATGCTCGCTTCCTGCGCACCTGGCGTGGCGGTCATGAATATCGATAATGGTTATGGTGCGGCCTGTGCTGCCGCGAGAATATTAGGTAGAGAGAATCGTCATGACAACTGACGTTGCAAAAACGCATCTCACCATACGGATCAGCGCTGGCTTTAATGCGGAAGTGATGCTCGCAGGGTTACTTGCGATCACAGCTCAAACGGCTGGCACCGCCAATGCTACACTCGCTACGCTCTTTCCGAACGTGCAGGCCACACTCGACTATGGTCCAGCGAGTGTCAATGCCATCATGGGCGTGAGAGCCAAGTTGATCACCGCTCCGCTCCCCTCCTCGGCCGAGCTGCAGGCAAGCAACGCCACCGACCACAAAGAGCATCACGCCTCACACGCTCATCGCTCCTATCGCGACATACTTGCCTACTATGACCGAGAGGCTCGCCTCTCCGAAGGCGCACTCGATCGCGTTGAACGCATCTGGGGCGTGCTCGCTGCGGCCGAAGCTAAGGTGCATGGCACCAAAGCTGAGGCGGTACACTTTCATGAGGTGGGTCGACTCAGTAATGTACTCGCCATTGGCCTTATTGCCAGGTTCATAGAACGCTTAAACGTTAGCCTCTCGGCAAGCCCCGTACCCGTCGCAGACGGTGCAATTCGTTGCGCGCATGGCCTTGTTGCCAACCCAGCGCCCGCCATGATGGCGATGCTGCCTGGGGTACCCGTCGTGCCGTTTTTGGGTGTAGGCGAGCCCGTCACGCCCACGGGCATGGCTATTTTGCTGGGGCTTGGTGCGACGTTTGGTCCTTGGCCACGCATGCGCGTGACGGCTGAAGCACTGGCCTACGCGCGAACAACCTTTACTGGCGTGCCCAACGGGACGCGCTTTGTGCTAGGAGAACTCTCATGAGCCTCGTGCTCGATAAAAACGATCCGATTTGGGCACCCCTTGCCGCTGCGCTCTCCAATGCCGCGCTCGAGAACCACCTCAACATCGCCTACTCTGGCGGTTTTGATAGCCGTTTTCTCGCCTTTTGCGCAAAGGCACTCGGCTTTGAGGTCACGCTCTGGCATGTCACAGGTCCACATATTCCTCAGCAGGAAACTCAGGATGCGCTTGAACGAGCAAAAGAGATGGCACTCACCGTGAAGTTGGTTCCAGCCGATCCCACACGCATCTCGGACTTTGTTTCGGCGGGGCGTAAACGTTGTTACGCCTGCAAGCGCGCTGTCTTTTCCACGCTACTTGCGATGATTGAAGGGGATCTCTGTGACGGAACGAACGCCACCGACACGTTCCAGTACCGTCCTGGGGAAAAAGCGCTAAAAGAGCTTGGTGTACATTCCCCTTGGCGAGAGGGAGGCTACGAAAAAGTGCGAATGCGCAAAATCGCCGCAACGCTCGGTTTCCCAGCCCCTGATCAACCGTCCCGCCCTTGTCTCATGACAAGGTTCCCCTATGGGATGCAGCCGAGACGGGACTTGATGGCACTCGCCACCACGGTCGAGTGTGGACTTCTAAAGCGCTATCCCAAGGTGGCACTACGCTGTCGTTTCCCCGATGGGCTCACGCCCGTGGTACATGTTGAGCGTGCATCGATCAGAGGGTTGGATGAAGCGGCCTTTCTCTCAGAGCTCGAAGAAGAGATTATTCGTGTCTCGGGAATTAGCATCCCCGTCGAAGTTCATGACGTTCTTTCTGGCTACTTTGACCGCATTCCGCAGCCAATCATTCCGCTCTAAGCGGAACGTACTCCATATCCCCGCTTCCGCCCTGCCACTCAGAGAGCAATAGGCAGGGCGCACAGCGCTCAGAGAAGGTGCAAAAGGAACAATCCTTAGCTAATCAGTGCGCTCTCTTAGACGCCACGATTTCAAAGAGTGGCGTCTCCCCATAGACCAGCTTTTCCTTTTCATCCCAAAGCGTCTCAATGATAGAGAGATCGGTGTGCACTTCGCTAAAGCCCACCTCGTTGAGCGCTTTGACATCCCAAGCGGGGCGCACTTGAGCCGAAAGGGGGAGTGCCGCCACATCGATCGGATCTGCGTCGATGCTCGCGGGCTCAAACGTACAACCATAGCGCTCAATGCATGCCTGCTCAGCGCGTGCACAACGCGCTGCGAGCGCCTCATCAAAAAGCGGTAAATGCCAATTGGCATCGTAAACCAGTAACCGTCCGCCGGGTCGCAGGCGGGGGAGCGCCTCACGATAAAAGCCCACGGGATCCGAAAGCGTCCACGTAACGTTTCGACTCACGATCACGTCAAAAGTTTCAGCAGCAAAGTGTGAGAGCCCAGCTTCGGTATGAATAAAGGAGGGCGGGCTCGCAAGACACTCACTTGCCGCATGGGCTCGAGCCTGCGAAACCATCCCTGCTGCAATATCAATACCTGTGACGCTATGCCCCATCTCTGCAAGCAGGATGCTGAAAAAACCTGGACCACAACCAAAGTCCAGCACCTTGGCGCGCTGAGGCACATGGAGCGCAAACCGTGCCTTCCAAGCCTCACGGCGAAAGCTCGCGAGCTCATCACGAATAATGCTGCCGTAGTGCGCGCTATCAGCACTCCAATAGCGCCCCATCTCGGTATTGTCTTGAGAACTCATCACAGACACGCTCCCTAGTCTGCCTAAGGCGCTTTACGCGCCAGAAGCGAAAACATGCGAATGGGATTCCATGTTTCATCCTGATCGGGATAGATTCGCTCGGAGAGGGTCTCATCGGCGCGAACATCCTCAAAGCCGAGTTGAGTGAGAAGCGCCACATCAAATGCAGGGCGCGTTTCATGGCTGACCGAGAGCGCGGCCTTAATGGCGTCACACTCGAGCAGCTCTGCGTCCGTAATGTCGCGGTGCGAATTTTCAACCCCCTGCTCCTTGAGTTCTTTGGTGCAGGCACAAAAAGAGACAGGACCGTAGTTGGCATCAAAGTTGATGAGAAGCCCACCAGGCACCAACAGTCGCTGCCAAAGCGCATAGGCCTCACGAACGTCAGGAAGTGTCCACGTAAGGTTGCGCGTGACGATCGCATCAAAGCTTTCGGCAGCAAAGGGTAACGCCATGGCATCCATCACTTCAAAGCGTGCATGCACTGCGGCGTGTCGAGCGGCGAATCGACGAGCCTCTTCAATCATTTTCGGAGACAGATCCACGCCCAACACATCGTGCCCCATCGAAGACAGTAGGACAGCAAAAAAGCCCGTCCCCGTTCCGATATCCAAAATCCGCAAGGATCGCGCAGGAAGTAGCGCATCAAACTCCGCCAACCACCGTGCACGGCGCACGCTTTCAATTTCCGCTTCGCGAAGCTCGCCAAAAGCGCTCGCCCGTCGATCCCAGTACGCTCGAATGCGTTCTTCAAGAAGAAATGGGGAGTTGGCCATCAAGTCTGTCATTGTCGTCTCGGAGAAGGGCACCGCAGAGATTGGCGCGATGCAGGCTCATGATTTCTGGCTGAGGCAGCTCAGAGCCGCACTCAAAACACGTGCGCATTATACGTCATACAAGTTCTGTTTTCGTATGAAATATGAGGAAAACGCACTTCTTCTTACGTTGGATCAAGTAGACGTCGCCCGCTGCGCTCTTGAGAAAAGATGGCCACCTATGAGCAAATAAAAACCTCCGCCACTCTGTATCAAGAGCTCTCACGTCTTAAGCGCCTTCTCAGAGGAGCTCTGATACAATTCCATGACACACAAGTGATTGACTGGAGGAATTTGATGCCCATCCAAGTGGTGGAGACCGCCTTGCGCGATGTGCGCATTATTGAACCACGCGTCTTTGGCGATGAACGTGGATTCTTTTTTGAATCCTTTAACGAGCGTGATTTTGAGCAAGTGGCCCCTGGTGTGCATTTCGTACAGGACAATCAATCCATGAGCCGCCGTGGCGTTGTGCGCGGTCTGCACTATCAACTGCCGCCACATGGGCAGGGAAAGCTCGTACGAGCAATCGCTGGCACCATCTATGATGTGGCCGTCGACGTGCGTCGTAGCTCTCCCACGTTTGGTCAGTGGGTGGGTGTTGAACTGTCGGCGGAAAATTTCCGCCAACTGTGGATCCCCGCGGGTTTTGCGCATGGCTTTGTGGCGCTCTCTGAATGTGCGATGGTCGCCTATAAAACCACCACTTACTGGGAAAAGAGCGCCGAAGTCTCCATTCGCTGGGATGACCCCACGCTCGCCATCGATTGGCCGCTTGACGAAAAACCCATTTTAAGCGGCAAGGATGCCCTTTCCCCCTATTTTGAAAACGCGCGTTTCTATCCCTAAGCGACATCTACTGACATGATTATTGTGACTGGCGGAGCTGGCTTCATCGGCTCAAATTTTGTCCACCATTGGCTCAAAACTACTGACGAGGCCGTCGTCAACCTTGATGCCCTTACCTACGCGGGCAACCTTGAAAATCTCAAGGAACTTGAAGGGGATGCGCGCCACATTTTTGTCAAAGGCGATATCCGCGACCGTGCACTCGTTAGCGAACTTCTCGCAACGCATAAACCACGAGCGATCGTGCATTTCGCTGCGGAAAGTCATGTCGACCGTTCAATCGATGCGCCCGACGCGTTTGTGAGCACCAATGTGGGTGGCACGCTCAATCTGTTGCAATGTGCCAAAGCGTATTGGGAGTCTGAACTCAAGAGCGATGCGAACGCCTTCCGCTTTTTGCATGTCAGCACGGACGAGGTCTACGGCTCGCTCACGTTTGATGCACCAGCCTTCACCGAAGAAACGCCCTACCAGCCAAACTCACCCTACTCTGCCTCAAAGGCAGCAAGCGACCACCTTGTGCGCGCGTGGTATCACACGTATGGCTTCCCTGTACTTACCACCAACTGCTCGAACAACTACGGGCCGCGTCAATTCCCTGAAAAGCTCATTCCGCTAATCATTAGCAATGCGCTTGAAGGCAAGCCACTGCCGATTTATGGCGATGGGCTCAACATTCGTGACTGGCTCTACGTGGAAGATCACTGCCGCGCAATCGCCATGGTGCTCTCGAAAGGACGCCCTGGTGAGACCTATAACGTGGGCGGCAACGCTGAACGCAACAACCTCACCATCGTGAATACCGTCACGAGTCTGCTCGATGAGCTTGTGCCGCGCGCTAGTGGCCGCTACGCCGATCTCATCACCTTTGTGAAGGATCGCCCTGGACACGATCGCCGCTATGCCATTAACGCAAGCAAACTCAAGCGCGAGCTAGGGTGGGAGCCGATTGAGACCTTTGAGAGCGGGCTCCGCAAGACCATTGAATGGTATCTCAGCAACCCAGACTGGGTCGCGCATATCAAGAGCGGCGCGTACCGCGAATGGATTGCCAAGCACTATGCGCTCTGATCATCCAAAAGTTCTGCTACTCGGCCGCACAGGTCAAGTGGGTTGGGAACTCGAACGCGTCCTTGCCCCATGGGGGGCGTTGACCGCACTCGACAGGCATAGCGCCCCACTCTCGGGAGATCTCTCTCAGGCTGATGCCTTGCGGGAAACACTCCGAACGCTCGCCCCTCAGGTCATTTTTAACGCCGCAGCCTACACAGCGGTCGATAAAGCTGAAAGTGAGGCGCAAGCCGCGCAGTCCATCAACGCCGACGCGCTCGCTGTCATCGGAGAGGAAGCCGCCCGCTTGGGGGCGCTTGTTGTGCACTTCAGCACAGACTATGTCTTTGACGGTGAAGGGGTATTGCCCTACAGGGAAGATGACGTGGCGCATATTGCCCCGCTCAATACCTATGGGCGCACGAAATGGCAGGGTGAAGAAAATCTACGCGCCAGTGCTGCAGAACACTTGATTTTCCGCACCAGCTGGGTCTATGGCGTGCACGGGAAAAACTTCATGAAGACGGTGCTCAGACTCGCCAAATCACGCGAAACGCTATCGATGGTCGCTGATCAGATGGGAGCCCCCACGAGTGCCGCCTTTATCGCTGATATCGCAAGCGCCCTCGCAGAGCGAGTCATTCATGGCGAGCGCCAACTCATCGGCACCTACCATCTCGTGCCAAACGGCACCACGTCGTGGTATCAGTTTGCTCGGTGGATTCTGGAGCAGGCCGAGGGCACAGAGCGTTTTAAGCTCATGCCAGACATGATCCGACCCATTAGCACCCAAGAATTTCCTACAAGCGCAAGACGCCCGCTTAATTCGCGCCTAGATAACCGCAAACTGCAAAGCGTGCTACCCGCTGGCGCTATCCAAAATTGGGATTACTATGCGCAACGTGCGCTCGGTGTTATTTCCGAACTTCTTTGACCAAGTGAGAGTTTTATGACGAGAAAAGGTCTGATTTTGGCTGGCGGCTCCGGCACGCGCCTTGCCCCGATTACGCTCGCGGTGAGTAAACAGCTTCTGCCTGTCTACGATAAGCCCATGATCTATTACCCCCTCTCCACGCTGATGGCTGCAGGGATTCGAGATATTCTGCTTATTTCAACACCCGTTGATCTGCCGCGCTTTGAGAACCTCTTAGGGGATGGCTCGCAGTGGGGTATCCATCTCTCGTACTGCGTGCAACCGTCACCTGACGGACTTGCACAGGCCTTTATCCTTGGACGGGACTTCATTGGAAATGATCCTTCTGCGCTTATCCTAGGTGACAACCTCTTCCATGGCTCGCACCTTGAAGAACTGCTTGCTGCAGCCAATGCACGCCCTGAGGGGGCTACCGTCTTCGCCTATCAGGTCTCTGATCCAGAGCGTTACGGCGTCGTGGATTTCGACCAACATATGCGCGCGCTTTCCATCGAAGAAAAGCCCGCCAAACCTAAATCCAACTTCGCCGTCACAGGGCTCTATTTCTACGACAACGATGTCTGCGATATCGCCCGTGACATTCGCCCGAGCCCGCGCGGAGAACTGGAAATCACTGATGTGAATGCGACCTACCTCAAACGCGGCGCGCTCTCCGTTGAAGTCATGCAACGTGGCTACGCCTGGCTTGACACGGGTACGCACGACTCGCTTCTAGAAGCTTCTAGCTACATCGCCACGCTTCAAAAGCGTCAGGGCCTATTGGTCGGCAGCCCCGAAGAGGTCGCCTTCAATAACGGCTGGATTAGTGCTCAAGAGCTTCAAAAACTCGCCGAGCCGCTGAAAAAGACCAACTACGGTAAGACCCTCCTTGGCCTGCTAAAAACACTCTAAAGCGAACTCTCTACGATTCGCTATTCGATCTAAGCCAAGAGCCTCAGGGTCACCCTGAGGCTCTTGGTTTTACGGGGTGGCGTAGCGAAGCAGAAATGCCCGCCCCCCCATGCAAAAGGCCCCAGATTTCCATCCGAGGCCTTCAAGTTATGAATCAGTCAAACTGAGCTGATTAGAACTTGTGAACCAAGCCGAGACCGACTTCACCAAACTTCATCTTGGTGGTGTCATCATCCTTAATCTTCAGCTGATGATAGCCACCGTAGGTGTAGACGGCAGTACGCTTGCTGAGCGGATACTTGTAGCCAGCACCAAAGCCATAGCCACTGTACTTAGCATCAGAATCTTCCGCCTTGTCCTTCACGGAGACGTAGCTCACCTGCAGGAGCAGATCGCCACCAGCAACTGGCGTGATATTACCGAAGGAGAGATTCCAGCCTTCCCAATCACCACCAAAGTTAAGTTTCTTCGATTCCCACTTGGTTCCGTTATAGACAAATGCAGGGACAACAGCCGGCCCCACGCCAGAGGCGTGCTTCGTGTACTGAGCCATACCCATAACCTTGGTCACACCAAAGTCATAGCTTGCGCCATACGAAACCTTGAGCTGTTCCTTAAGGTCTTCATCGGTCTTGCCAGGAGCCTGGGAGGGAGCGGAATCTTCAAAAGACACTTCATAAACAGGCTTTTCACCCTTCATGAGATAGTCAACAACGATACCCGTGCTGAAGGCACCAGCGTCATACTTGGCACCCAAAGCCGCATAGCGGTTATTGTTGTTAGCAGAGGCCTCTTCCTGACCATCAGCCTGGAAGCTGTACTGAGCATAAACCTTCAGGCCATTAAGATCCGGCGTGATATAGGTAAGGGTGTTGTCAGCACGGTCAGCATAGCCGAACTTGTAGTAAGCATTCGTGCCAGCACCAGCCCAACCCGTACCAAACGGCACGTAGGTATAGATATAGGAAACCGTACCCAAACCAGAGTCCAAAGCTCCATCACGGCCAGCAGCCAATGTACCGAACGGACCAGCCACATACATAGAGGCGGCACGGCCAAAGAGGCGGCCACCCTGACCGAGTTTGCCGTCATCAGCGCTAAACCCAGATTCGAGCTGGAAGCCGACCGTATAGCCGTTACCCAGTTCTTCCGAGCCCTTCAAGCCCCAACGGTTGCCAGCGGTAACACCACTCGTCAGACCATAGTTATGGCTGGCATCGCCATCACCAATCTTAGAGTACGTGTAGTTCAACGCTTCGTCAACAACGCCGTACAGTGTAACGTTGGCAGCAACGGCGGAGCCAGCAAAGGCGCCGAGAACTGCAACAGCAGCAAGAGTCTTCTTAAACATCATTCAGTCCTTTTAATGTCGTTAGAAGGTGGGTCAGAAGGATGAGGGCAAGCCCCCATCGGTATCTTCTTCATAAAAAATGACTCAGATCGGGAACTAGAAAAAAGTCCCCCATAAGGTCGAATTCCAGCCATGCATGTTACATGACGCCTTCTATACTAACAAAATCAAGATTTTGTGCAATAGGTGTTGCGTCTTAGTCACAAATGTAATAAATCAATAGAACAAGCCGTTTAGGCTACATTTTCTTAATACAAAAAAAGCAGGGAAAACCCTGCCTTCATTGCAAAAGAGCCTCGGATCGTCACCCGAGGCTCTTTCGTTTTAGTCTATTAAGCTCTGATCAAGAGATTAGAACTTGTGGACGAGGCCGAGACCAGCTTCACCAACCTTGGTCTTGCCGTTGTCAGCAGACTTTTCCTTAAACTGATTCCAACCACCATAGGTGTAAACGCTGGTGCGCTTGCTGAGCGGGTAGGCATAGCCAAGGCCAATACCGTAACCATTGAACTTGCCGTTGCCGTCTTCAGCCTTATCCTTGACAGCGAGGTACTTAGCCTGCGCATAAGCGGTACCACCAAGAACCGGGGCGGAGACGCCGAGGCCGAGGTTCCAACCTTCGAGATCGCCCGAGAACAGGTACGTATCAACCTTCGTCACTTTGTCCATGTGCTTCGTGTACTGAGCAAGGCCATAGACCTTCGCAACACCGAAGTCATAGCTTGCACCATAGGAAACCTTGAACTGGTCATCCTTGTCCTCATCATTACCCTCAGCCTTCAGAAGCTGGTCAACAACGAGACCCGTGCTGAAAGCTCCAACCTTGTACTGGGCGCCCAAAGCGGCATAGCGGTTGTTGTTGTTGGCGGAAGCCTTTTCCTGATCATCAGCGGCGAAGGAGTACTGGGCATAGACCTTGAGGCCGTTGAGATCTGGGGTCACGTACGTGAGCGTGTTGTTGGCGCGGTTAGCATAACCGAAGTTGAGGAGGTTCTTGGAAGCGACATTGCCCCAACCCGTACCAAAAGCGGAGTACTGATAGAGGAAGGAAACGGAACCAAGACCAGAATCCAAGGCGCCATCGCGGCCAGCAGCGATCGTACCGATCGGGCCAGTCACGAACACGGAAGACATACGATCAAAAAGAGTACCTTCCGTGGTGAGCTTACCTTCGTCAGCGTTGAAACCGTTTTCGAGCTGGAAGCCAACGTTGTAACCATTGCCGAGTTCTTCGACGCCCTTGAGGCCCCAGCGGCTGGCGGAGTTCACACCAGACTTGAGACCATACGTCTGCTTAGCAGCATCAGCGCCAGACTTAACGTAGGAATAATCGAGAGCTTCGTCAACGATACCGTAGAGGGTGACGGAAGCAGCGGAGGCGGCGCCAGCGAAAGCACCGAGAACTGCAACAGCAGCAAGAGTCTTCTTAAACATAATTAGTCCTTTAAATGCCCAGGCTATATAGCCTGAAATGATCACTCGAGAGTCCTCGAGGAGCTCTCGAAATCTGCACCACTGAAAGACTACGGGGTCTTTGTTGGAGTTCATGCTGTAAATCATGACAGTTCATGTTGGCGCAATCTCGAGCTATGTCTAGCGAGGCAGTACCAACATTTTTGCCAACTAGGTGAAGAACTGTGGTAACGCTGAAGCTCTTCCCCCACTGTGGTTTGAACGGCATTCTAGTCAAGACCACCTAGAGAGGCTTATCCGTTGCGTTTATACAACAAGTTTGTCGCCATAAGCGCAGACTTGTTTTGGCAAGCGCTCCATTTCTTGAAATATCAAGTATCTTTTCCTGCGCAGGCATCCAACATTTTGGAAGCTAAGAAATATTTATTTACGTTTGATATAAAACGTAACGTAACTTGTAACCCCTTAAATCGCGCAAACGCTACTGGGGAAGGAATTTGAGTTTGACGTAGTGCAATTCATCTGGCTTCGCAATCTCTGTGTGATTCACATTCATGCCAAGGCCAGCGACAAATAAAAGCTTGCCATCTTGTGACCAAAGTAATGGGTAACGATCACGCAAAAAAGATGGAATTTTCCGTTCAGCATAGAGGTCTTTAAGACTTTTGGTCGGGCGGTTAAGTTTTACTTTCATTTTCTCACCCCCTTCCCTACCTTTGAGCCAAAGTGGCTCACTCTGTATGCTTTCTAAGCAGAGAGCTGGCTCTCCTAGCTCGGCGGGTTGCACATGAATCTCCCCTCCCCATTCAGGAAGCGGAATCACCGATTCATGTGTGATATAGATCTGCTGCGCCACTGGCATGCTCCAGCGGTCCGCCTTCTGCACGAGGAGCCAATCCCCCCAACGCCGGATTTCATGCGCGCCTAGCGCGACGGTTAAATCGCTATCGGTGCTAGTTTCGTGAATTTGCCGAAGGGCGTCTGCAAGTTTAGCCTCGCTCGGTGGCACTGCTCCTGCCTTTTGGCATAGTGCACGGATACACCACCGTTGCCTTACTTCAGACAAGCGCTTGAGTTCCGTCACACTAATGGTATGAGCGTGCTCAGGAACCCTAATACGCTCTAAATCCATAGCAGAGACACTGTGAAGAGCTTCAACAAGTTCCTCCAGACCAAGCATACTTTGGTTAGCTTTAGCGCGAAATGCCCCAGTCATCGCAGTGAGCTTTGGCATGACCTCATGACGAATGCGATTGCGGTCATAAGCGACATCCAAATTGGACTCATCTTCAACCCAGATCAGCTTGGCTGCCGTCGCGTAAGCTGTAATTGTCGTGCGTGGAATTTGACGCCAAGGGCGCAAAAGCAGTATAGGTCGCTCAGCAGGCATCAAACTGTCCCCAGGCAATCGCAATCGGCGCGTCTCAGGAAAGGCAGCAAGTCCATCGGGGCCTGCACCACGTAAAAGCTGTAGCAAAAACGTCTCCAAGCGGTCGTCCTCATGATGAGCAGTGAGGACAACGTCGTCACCGTGTTGCAGTGCACTTTCCTCTAGGGCTCGATACCGAGCCGCTCGCGCTGCCGCTTCAACGCCCCCCTCTTTTGCATTCACCTTAACTCGAATGAGTTCAAACGGTATACCGCGCTTCCTAGATTCGCGCTCGCAATGCAGAGCCCAAGCATCAGCATTGGGGGAGAGCCCATGGTGAACATAGATAACCCGCAGTCGCGAGACTAAACACTGCCGTGGTCGATAGAAAAATCGGCTGACCACATCGAGCATAGACATGGAATCACGCCCGCCTGATAGCGCCAATACGACGCGTACAGGATTCATGGGCATCAACACAAAATTCTTGCTCCGAGAGTATGAAAGCTCATCAGCGGCCATCGTCAAAGACTTAACCAAAGGAGCCGTGAGTTGTTCACTCAAACGCGAGGCAGCTTTGTTCAGTGCCCCAATGGCGAGGTCAATGTCAATGGACATGGGAAATGGAACCTTGAAGAATAACGGCGCAGAGATGTTCACGTTAGCGACTTCGTCTCTCTGCTCAAGTATGATGATTTCTACCGCCTCTAATAGTACCGCCTGTTTGGCCAATTCGGTGAGGCAGAGCATGGTTGCAGTCTAGTCCACAGCCGCCGGACATTTCGTGCCCCATTGCCTGAGGGCAGCGTCTGATGGGTAACTCAATGCTCCCATTCTGGACTCCGCACTCATAAACTCTGGCTTATCCATTAGGTCAAAATTAGCTCTAATCCCGTTATACTGCGTCCATATCGGCAATATTTTGCCCGTTCGGAAGAGTTGGCTACGATGAAGTCATTTGATGATTCAGTTAAGGCGCCATCGAAAAAATCTGTCCGCAAGTCAGGAGAAGTCTTGGCTGGACGCTCTGATGTCATGCCCATCGAGGAAGCAATGAAAATCCTCTCTGACTGGAGAACCTTGCACGCTTATCCTCTGACCGCATTGCAATCACACATGCGCCGTCTGATCAAACGGCACCATATGGAAAAATCGCTGATTGCTCAGCGTTTAAAGCGCACCCCTTCTATCATTGGCAAACTTACCCGCTTTGAGTCAATGTCTTTGGACAGAATGCAGGACATTGGTGGGATACGCGTGATTGTTCCCAAAATGGCTGACGTTCGAAAACTTCACTCGCTGATTGTGGAGTCCAAGACCTTTCGACACCATTTAGAGCTTCCCCCGAAAGACTATATTGAACACCCAAAACTAGATGGGTACCGTAGCCTGCACCAAGTGATTAAGTACCGAGACATCAACCACGAGGCGCTTAATGGGCTAAAGATAGAAATACAGATTCGCACCCGCCTTCAACATTCTTGGGCGACAGCGGTAGAGACGGTGGGATTGTTGGAGCGCGCTTCTCTCAAGACTGGAGAAGGAGATGAAAAAACCAAGCGCTTCTTCAAATTGGTCAGTGCTCTTTTTTCCATAGACGAGCGTTGCCCAGTGTTAGACGAATACGCCAACATGACCTTGACAGAACTCATCAGCGAAACTGCCAAACTCGAAGACGAGTTATCAATCCTGAAAAAGCTTGAGGGTGTAGCGGTCTCTGCGCATCGAATCGATCTAATGGCTAAAGCAGGTTTTACAGGATTCCACGTCATACAGCTACACATTCCCGAGCGCAGTGTTCGCATGTACGGCTTTGATGATCTTGAAGACGCGGAAATCTATTACAAGTCCAAGGAAGGAAACGTCAAGGATGATCCTAACGTCTCCGTTTTGCTCATGTCTGCAGGGGACCTCAAAGACATCAAGAAGGCCTATCCGAACTACTTTTTGGATACCAAGGCATTTATTCAAAACGTTCGCCGCATCATGGCGCTCGGAGATCGTCTAGCAGGACGATGATCACCTCGAACCGTTTTCTAAAGTCAACCCAAAGTCCTCTCACCGAACAAAATGGTCATATGGATGGTCATATGGAGTGGCCAAACATGAGCCAAGATTGGCAAAAGAAACAGCGACTGCTAAGGAGGTCCAAATGTTTGCTTATCGCGTTGGGTTTCCTGGTTGGAAAATCGCCGCGCGCCTAGGCTTTCCGCTGATAATTCACGCTAATGTGATCTGGGACGACGAAGCTAAGGTATTTGTCGCGTGTAGTGATGACTTCTTGCCTCACTTCGGATGTGTAACAGAAGGAGCGACTTTTGAAGAGCTTCAAAGGAAAGTTAGAGAATGCTGTGAGATGGCGCTTGAGGAAATCTTTCAAACCACAAACATCAATCAGAGCATTCGTACACGTATGATTTTATTAAACAGTTTTGAAGAATAGCCCTGATGGCAACGACCCCTTCGGAGCTTTTTCATAGGTTTTCGGGGCTGTTCAGAGTATGCCTCCTATCGTGTGGGGGAAGCCCACGATAGGAGGCATACTCTGCAATACATTGCAAAAATGTGCCATAAGGTTGACTGTCTAGATGTGTCAAAGTTTGGGATTTTGAGTAAATGGCGCAAACCCTAGGGAAAACTGGCCTTGCCATAATTTTGCTGAAGTATCAAAGAGGATATTTGGCGGAGGAAGTGGGATTCGAACCCACGAAAGATTGCTCTTTGCCGGTTTTCAAGACCGGTGCATTCAACCGCTCTGCCATTCCT
Organism: uncultured Sutterella sp.; assembly: GCA_902463725.1. Taxonomy (GTDB): domain Bacteria; phylum Pseudomonadota; class Gammaproteobacteria; order Burkholderiales; family Burkholderiaceae_F; genus Sutterella. The sequence continues at coordinate 93,870 of CABQGK010000003.1, forward strand.
CCGAAGACTGTGGGTGATGTGCGTCCTATTGGACGTCCACCCTGCGCGGACGGGGAATTATATCATGCTCTTTCCAAGAGAGCACCATATATTTTAGCTATGGCTCGAAAATTGCCACAAATCCCTGATTTAATGCGGGAAAATCTTGGTAACCTCTTTCCGAATTAGCTCTTACCGCGCTAAAATATAAAGTTACAATAGGAAATGGGCATTTCGCTACGTCCATTTTGAGCTGCCAAGGAAACGTATCACCCATGTCCAGCACTACCGCCGCCTCGGAGACATCTCCTGATTTGCTCTTGATCGAGACACCAGCCCCCAAAAGCCAAAGTAGCACACCGAAAATCTCAGCAAATCGTGCGCGGAATACAGCAAAGAAAAAACTTCAAACAAGCACACATGTCGCAGAGGTACTCTTAGCTCCAATACGCGCCTCGCTTGAGATGTTCGGCAGTTACCCAGCGGCTACAGATAACGAAGGCTTTGCGCTCACTGCGATCAATCCGCTCCATATATTGCTCGCGCTCGAGGCCACGCCAGCCTCACTAGCAATGCTTGATATCGTCGGTCGTTGGATTAAAAATTCCAGACAGTTTCTCCTCAAGCATGTCCGTGCGGTGCTTATTCGTGACAACATCACACCGTCCGATGAGGCAAACCTCGCTACCCTACTCTCTCACGCAACCGACTTGGGCATCGACTGTGATGTTCTCTCCGTCTATGTGAACCCTCAAACACATCGCCTCAATGAGACGCTGCGCAGTGCGCGTAGTCGAGCACTGATACGGGTAGCAAAAAAACACGGGGACGATGTGGTAGTTGCAGCGCATACAGAAGACGAGCATATTGAGCGCTTTCTCAATGCTTGGCTCTCTGGCTTGGGTCCAGAGGGCATTGCACCTTTTGTGACACCGGTCTCCGCTAGCACAGAACGCCCTATCCCTATTCTGACCCCTTGGGCAGAGACGAACAAGAGCGTCATCGAACGCTATCTCAAAAGCCGCCGTCTAAGTCGGCTTATGTCTAACGAGCGGGAAAGTGAACTTGCCCGTGAGGTTATGCCCATTTTTGAGGCCATGCGTCCAGGTTTTCGACTTGCCGCTGCGCGTAGCGTTCGGCTAACTGAAGAGGCACTCACCGTGCTACGTGAAGTCTCTCAGGAGGATCTCGACAATGTGCTCAACTCCCAAGCCCGTAGCATTCAAATTGCAGCACTCCTAAAACTTGCACCTGTGCGACAGGCATGGGTGCTGCGCACGTGGCTCGAGCGCGAAGGGGTCGCAGTGCCCCCTCGGGCAAAACTTGATGTCCTCCTCAAGAACCTTAGGGAGAGCACGAGCGGCACAGCGTTCACATTACGTCTAAAAGACCATGAAATTCAGCGTTGGGGCAATACCCTCGTGCTGGCACCACGCACGCCGCGCATCAATACGGCCATTGCTGGAATCACGCTCAACATTACTGGGCCCTGTGTGGTCTCACTTCCACAGTGGCACGGTGAGTTGCGTTTCACCCTTGCCAAAGCTGATGAGAGCGGTATTGCCTTAGAGCGCCTACGGTCTGGGCACGTAGAAGTGCGCCCTCGGCAAGGAGGTGAAAAACTCAAGCTTGAACCCCTTAAGCCCTCGGCCAACCTTAAAGACCTCTATAACCAAGCGGGTATTGATGAAGCGCTACGCGCTAGCCTCCCGTTGTTGTGGCTTGACGGCGAACTTATTTTTGCCGCGGGACTCGGGCTCGAGATTCGAGCGATTGATGATGAGGTGCTCAATCCTGAACGGCTCCGAATTGAGTTTGTTGCCGACAGCGGCCTCTGGAGTGCCCTCGCCTAAGCTTTGTAGAGCCGCCCGCACAAAACATAAGCCTAGGCTTTTTACGTCCTAGGCTTAACGTGTGAGGCTACTTACGTTGTGGCATCATCGGTGTGACGGGTCGACTCTCCATGCTGGGAAAGCTCCCCATTGCACCACCGCTTGGGGGCATGCCCGAGGCGGGCATCGTGCCTCCCATTCCCTTCATCATCACGGGTGTGGGCGGCGCAACGGTATCAAGCGGAAGCGACTTCAAGCCCCCCGCCTTCATCGCATTATCAATATTTTCATCTAGTACCGCTCGCATTTCGTCCCCCTCGGGCAATTGACTACGAAGTCTATTCCAGTAGAGAACCGCTTCACGATATTTGCCCGCTTGAGCATTCAAAAGCCCTGCAAGCACCAATGTCTTCGGCTCATGCGGATCGAGCTTAAGAATTCGCTCAACAAGTGGCATGACCTCGGGGGAATCGATTTGATCGGCCGCCACCATCGCTTCCAGTAAGTTAACGCTTGCCACGACATTGTCAGGCTTTAAGCGAGCCATCGCCTTCCAAGCTTCGATGGCGCGTGGCCAGTCTTCATTCATCGTGTATTGGTCGGCCAAAATTTCCCACGCTTCATATTGATCAGGGTTCTTTTTGACCGCGGCCTCAAGCACAGCCATGGTTTGCGACATTTCCTTGGCACGCACCTCTTCTGTCTTGACTGCCTCAATCTGAGCTACAGCCCGATCATCAAGCGCAGAGTAATCCCCGTAGCGTAAATAAAGACCTGCGCTGCCCGCGGAAATTGCCACCCCGAGAGCTAGGAGGGTTCCCCATTGCAGCACCTGTCGAGAGGACTCAGAGAAGTTACCCTCAGCGCCATCAGCAACGTCAGCGAGAAGTTGCTTGGCAATACGACGAGCCTCTGGCATATATTGCGCGGGCGTAATCGCCTCAGCATCGCGGCGCTGTGCGAGTTGCCTCAACTCATGAGCGCGTAGTGCAAACGCATCTTTTAGCCGCGCGAGCTCAGCTCGCTCCCTACGACCCTCTCCAAAGAGCGCCACCGCAAAGAGTGCTAGCGACAGTAGTACAGCCGCGATGGCCACAACAATGAATATCCACTGTAACGTATGTGGCATCAGTTTTCTCCTTTGCTCGTGCGGGGCTCTTTGAGTGCTTGCGCATCAAATGGAATGCGTCCTTCAAGCATGGCAAGCGCCGTGTCGATACGCTCGCGCTCTGCTGGGGTCTCCTCGGCAAGGGGTAATCTCTGACGAGCGCCTCGACCAATGAAAAAGAGCGCAAGCAGGAAAAACCCGAGTGGCGCTAACCACAGCAACCATGTATTAGCCTTGAACAAGGGGTTATAGAGCACAAACTCACCGTAGCGCTCAACCATCGTATCAATGACTTCTGAGTCACTTTTTCCAGCTGCAATGAGCGCAGCCGCTTCTGCTCGTAGCTCTTTAGCAGCCTCGGTCTGCGAATCAGCAATACTCTCGTTTTGGCAGACCAAGCAGCGTAGCGCTCGAGCAATCTCTACAAGCCGCGCATTGGTCTTGGGATCCATCTCGGTAGGCTGTGCCACCGTCGGTAGCGCAGCCGCTGGAGCGGTTTCTTTTTTCCCTAGAAGCGCATCGGGCGAAGGATTCGCGGCAAAACTCGACGCACTGATCAACATCAGCGCCGATACGGCAAGCACCGTTAATGGCTTTCTGAGCATCATCATGCCAGCCCTCCTTCGAGTGTCTTATTGTCTAACGCGTGACGACTACCGCGCTTTAGCCCAGCACAGAACCCCATCAGGCCGCCCGCAGCCATGAAAAGCGTCCCCACCCAAATGAGCATGACCCAAGGCTTCACATAAAGGCGCATCACCCAGCCTTTTTCGTCTGGTGTCGGTACACCCATCGAGACGTAGAGATCTTCCCACGGGCGATGCAAAATGGCCGCCTCAGTCATTGACATCGATTCGACACTGTCGTAATTACGCTTTTCAGGCACAAGCACCGCGATAGTTTGTCCCGCACGATCGAGCACGCTCACCGTCGCCACCGCCGCCTGATAATTGGGGCCACGTACGTTTTCAGCACGCTCAAAGCGATAGGTCACATCAGCCACGCTCAATATCTGGCCAGGATACATCGTCACATTGCGCTCTTGTTCGGTGAGCGTGACCACTACCGCACCCGCTATGGTTAGCCCTACCCCAGCATGCGCAATAGCCATCCCAAGTAGACCTAGCGAAAGCGCACGCACGCCGCCGCGCGCTACGCGTTTAACGAGATCGATGAGCGCACCAAACGTCACAAAGCCCGCGACAAACCATGCCGCTGCAAGTCCCATTTGTGATAGGAGCGGGGCTGTTTCGCCAGAAGGCAGCACAGCGCTTGGCCCCAGAAGGAGCATTAAGAGCGAGAACGCTAACGCAACAAGCGCTGCGGGCACCGAGAGCCCAAGCACATTTCCGAGCGTCCCTCGCTTCCACGCGAGCGCCGTCCCTGGGGTCATCAACACAGCCACAGGTAAAAATACCATCGTAAAGACCGTATTGAAATACGGCGCCCCAACCGAGATCTTCACATCGAAAAGCGCATCGAGGAAAAGCGGATAGAGAGTGCCGAGCAGAATCACCCCCATGGCGGCAATCAGCAACACGTTATTGGCCCAAAGCGCCCCTTCGCGCGAGAGTTGCTCCCAAGGCACTGCTTCGGCAAGGCGACGAGCGCGTACGGCAAAAAGGCCAAATGAGAGACCAATGACAATGGAGAGGAAAATGAGAATAAAAAGGCCTCGCTCGGGGTCTGCTGCAAAGGCATGTACAGAATTCAAAACCCCTGAGCGCACGAGGAACGTGCCTAGTAGCGAAAGTGCAAAGGTCAGAATCGCCAAAAATACCGTCCAAAGTCGGAACGCGCCACGCTTTTCCGTCACTAAGAGGCTGTGCATGAGTGCTGTACCCGTCAGCCACGGCATAAAGGAGCTATTTTCGACAGGGTCCCAAGCCCACCAGCCACCCCAACCAAGCTCGTAGTAACTCCAGTAAGAACCTAGCGAAATGCCAAGCGTCAATAACACCCAGCTTGCACTCGTCCACGGACGCATCCAACGTGCCCAGTGCACATCGAGCCTTCCACCCAAAAGCGACGCAATTGCAAAGGCAAAGGGAACCGAAAAGCCTACATAGCCGAGGTAGAGCAGCGGCGGATGGAAAATCATCCCAGGGTCTTGCAAGAGAGGATTGAGATCCGCGCCATTGGACGCTGGCGGAAAGAGCCGCAAAAAGGGGTTGGATGTCAGCGTGATAAAAAGCAGCAACCCAAAGGCAATGGCAGAGAGCGTGGCGAGAATTCTTGCTAACACTCGCTCAGGAAGGTTCCGCCCAGATATCGCCACCACAGCGCTCCACCAACTGAGCACCGTCACCCAAAAAAGAATACTGCCCTCATGAGAGCCCCAAACCGCAGCCACCTTGTAGTAAAGCGGTAGCGTCAAATTTGAGTGTCTCGCGACGTTGAGAATTGAAAAATCACTCGTCACAAAGCCTGCCGTCAGCGTAGCAAGCGCTACCGTACAAAAGAGCGCTGTCAGCGCAGCCGCCACTGGCGCACAGCGCATCCAAGCACGCCACCCTCTTTGCGCTCCCGCAAATGGCAAAACCATGCCTGCAAGCGCAATCACGCAGGCAAGCACTAGTGCAAATTGACCGAGTTCCGCAATCACGCTCAGTCCCTCCCATTGATTATGACTTCAGCCTGAAAACGCCCGCTCGCAGTCCTAGTAAAAACGCCGGCCTGCCCGAGCATTTCGGAGAGGCCGGCGTCAATCTTGTGGGCGCTGCGGCGCGCAACACTGCGCGCGGTACGATTACTTCTTGACGTCAGCAGCACTCACCTGTTCACGCACAAAGCTCTGAACCTTACGATTCATGAGTTGGTGCTGCAGGTCGTTCTTGTACTTGTCATAGGGCGGGAAGATCTGCGCAGCGCGTTCATCTTCAAGCTTGATGATGAAAAAGCCCGCGGGCGTCTGCACCGGTTCCTTGACCATTTCACCCTTCTTGAGGGAGGTAATGGCGGTCTTCAGTTCGCCACGATAGCTATTGGGGCTCATCCAATCAAGAAGGCCACCAGCGTCTTTGCTCGATTCATCAAGCGACTTCTGCGCAGCAACCTTGGCAAAGTCCTCACCATTCTGGATGCTCTTGAGAATCACAGCCGCTTCAACCTTGTCCTTGACGGCAATCAGACGCACGCGCACTTCCTTGTCGCCCCAAGCAGCCTTTTCCTTGTCATAAGCAGCTTTGATTTCCGCTTCCGAAACTGGATTCTTCTTGACAAAATCGCCAATCGCACGATTCATCAGAATCATGTTCGTCTGCATGGCAATTTCTTCCTGGACCTCAGGGTCTTTATCGATGCCAAGTTTCTTGGCCACATCCGCCATCACCTTGGCTTCAATGATCATGCTACGAACGTTGTCTTCAAAATCAGGATCCATCATGGCATGCGGATTCTGATCCATGGCAAGCGTCGAAGCGGCCAGTTTTTCCTGCGAGGCCTTGGAAATCACTTGGCCATTGACAGTGATGTCCTTGAATTCAGCGCTCGCCGTACCGGCAAGGAGAGCCAATCCGAGGGCAACGATAAGCGGGGTCTTCTTCATATTCGGTCCATCCTTTTTTATGGAATTGCATCCGTTGTGAACGTTGTGATGGCTACCCTGCATCAACACAAGGCAAGCCTAACAGATGTGTCGCAACAAAATCTAACAGTGAATTCTTTCGCGAACCTTACGTGAATGACTCCAAGGCCTCAATTGGGATTAGGGATTACCCTTGAGTACTCGACTTTTGGCCTACTCTTTGCGCAGGTATTGATCCAGTTCAAATATTTCGACCAGCCTGACGATTTCGTTCAGAAAAAATTAACTTCTGTGAAGTCGCTTTGGTGCGTCATCTAAGACGAAAAGCGCCCGTAGCTAGTGCCGTTGCAGAGCTTCACCATGCGCTAGTTTCTACCAGCCGCCCGAGTAGCCAATGAGCAAGTTGGTATAGACATCGTAGAGCGTGATGATCGAGCGCTCATCAAAGTCGACGCTCGCATGCTCGCCCGCTTCTTCGAGTTTGGCACCCACCAAGAAATACCCTGCTTTACCGCCCAAACTCTGAACGCGGCGAATCAGCAACGTTGCATCATCGCTACTGTTAATGGGCGCCGTGGCAATCACGTTTTGGCAGCGTCGAGCGCGGCGCGCGCAGATAGAAATCATCTGCGTGACCGCATCATCAGGCACAAAGTCCACAGCCTCACCCATGATAAGGTGGCGGCAGCGCACCCCAAAGGCCATAGCACAGCCTTCAGCGCGCTGAATAGCAAGCCTGGTCAGTTGTTGGTTAATGGCTTCATTTTCCCCACGAACCTCAACCTCGAGCTTGGCGTGGGAAGCCACCACGTTGCGGCCCTCGCCTGCATGCATGGTACCGACATTGACGCGCGTCATACCGTCCGAGTGGCGCGGCAGTGCCATTAATAGGAGTGCGGCGTCAGCTGCGGCGAGAAGCGCATTGCGACCAATCTGCGGCTGCATCCCCGCATGAGATGCCTCCCCCTCAAACATGAAGTCAACCTTGGTGGTGCAGAGAAATTTCTCTGGCGCTGCAACCACCGTTCCCGCAGTAATATCCACCGCCATATGTGCGCAGAGCAGCAAATCCACATCATCGACACAACCCGATTTCACCATTGGGTAAGCGCCACGTGAGCCCTCTTCACCAGGCTGAAAGATAAAGCGAATGCGCCCCGAGAGATTGGCGCTGTTGGCGACGACAAAACGCCCCAACGCAAAGGCAACCGCCTGATGCGCATCGTGTCCGCAGGCATGCATGACGCCGCGACGCTTGGAGCTAAAGCCTTCACGGAAGGGGATGTGAGCTGCATCTTCAGGCTCATCCATATAGAGCGCATCGAGCTCCACACGGATTGCAATCGTGCGGCCAGCGCGTTTCGTATCATAGGTAGCGATCAAGCCCGTAATGCCGCCCATGCGCTCGAGGAGTTCCTCAGAAACGCCCGCCGAGCGCGCCTTCGCTTCGGCAATCATCACCTCTTCGGTGTTGCGGCCTCGAATAAAGACGGGATCGATAATCTCGCGGCCACAGCGTACCGTAAAACCCAGTTCCTCAAAATACGTTACAGCGCGCGCCGTGGCAACAAATTCCGTCCACCCTGCTTCGGGTAGCGCGTGAATCTCACGACGGCGAGCAATAATTTCATGCTCCTGCACAGGGTCGCTCCAGTTGGGCATCTGCGCCGCTGGCGACGGACCTGTTTGCGCGAGAGAAGATTCTTGAGGAGTTGACATGCTAAGCGTCCTAAAAGTTCGTGTCTTGCTTTCAAAGCTAAGCCATCATCGGAGTCGAGTTCTGTGCGCAACGCACCTATTTCTTTTTAACGGGCTTGAGTCGTTCTATGCCTGATTGCGCTGGCGGCAGTAGTCCTGCCATCTCGCGGCGTGTATCGCGCGCCTCCGTGAGCAGCGCGGTCATGTGCGAGACATCCTCTTGCTCGACCGCCTGCCGTAGCTCACGCACAGCATCCTGCACAATATCGAGCGTCTCTAAAAGCGCCTTTCGATTGGCAATAAAAATATCACGCCAGAGCATGGGGTCGGCTTGTGCAATGCGCGTAAAGTCCCTAAAGCCACCTCCCGCCGCCTTTAAGGCAGCGCCCCCAACCGGCGACATGCGTGTAGCACGCATCATGGCGTAGGCCAAAAGATGCGGCGCATGCGAGACCAGCGCATAGACGCGGTCATGCGTCTCTGGACTCATACGTACGATACGAGCGCCAAGCGCCTCCCAGAGCTCAGCCACCCAATCGAGCGTCTCTGTGCTTACTCCTTCAATGGGGCTCAGAACCGCTGCAGCGCCCTGAAAAAGCGAAGGCGTAGCGGCCTCGATACCACTTTTCTCGCTACCTGCAATCGGGTGCAGGGGCACGTAGTGCGCCCACAAGTCCGAGCGAAGCGAACCCCGAGCCGCAGCCACCACAGGGGCTCGCACGCTCGCAACATCGCTCACAATCGTATTTTCGGGTGCGGCTCTCGATATCGCAGCAAACACGCTACGTGCAGCACCAGGCGGCACAGCCACAACAACGTAGTCGGCGCCACTCACTGCTTGCTCCACAGAGTCGGTCACAAGGTCTGCGAGCGCATGCTCACGGCTGTAAGCAAGGGTGGCAGCATTGAGATCCATGGCAGCGGTGCATAGTTCAGCAAAGCGAGGCTCGCCCGCCGCACGCAATGCTTGCCAACCGAGAAGCGCCGAGCCCCCGATGAGACCAAATCCAATGACCGCTATTTTCATGTATTTCAAAGAGTCAACGCACTGCGCGCGACTATCTAAGTGGGAAACGCTAAGAGAGAGGTTTTCGCTCTGAATTCGCTCAAGTGTAGCAGGGCGCGCACGCCTCTGGGTTATTGTGCGGCACGCGCTTCGGCCGTATCCTCAAGGGCGTGCCAGTTTTCGACGCTCAGTAAAGCGCTAAAGCGGTTGCGCCCATTTTGCAAAACGCACAAGTTCCTCGGGCGTGGAGATGCCAAGCTTGGAATAGACGTGTGCGCGATGCACTTCCACGGTGCGAACCGCGTTGCCGAGTCGCTCGGCAATTTGACGGTTTGTGAGTCCCTCAAGAACCAAGCGAGCCACTAGACGCTCTTTCTGCGTGAGGCTCTCCCAGCGCTCACTCGGCGCGGGACTCGAACTCGTAGCTTGAGCCCTACTCGCTGCACCAGAGCATTGAGCACAGGCTTGCGCAACGGCTGCGAGGAAGCGCTCGTTATCAAGGGGTTTTTGTAAAAAGTCGACGGCGCCACGCTTCAGTGCCATAACCGCCATGTCCACTTCGCCGTGCCCCGTAAGAAAAACGATCGGCGTATACCAATTTCTCTCGCGCATTTCAATCTGCGCCTCGAGTCCAGATTTTCCAGGCATGCGTACATCCATCACCACAACGCCTGGTGTACTCGGGCTATCGCTTCGAAGATAATGCTCCGCACTCTCAAAGGTCATGACGCGCCAGCCCTCAATTTCTAACACGCACTGCAGTGCGTCACGCACAGCTTGGTCGTCATCAACCACCCGAACCACACACTGCTCTTGTAGTACGGCTAAGTCCGACGCGCTAATTTCAAACTGCTCATCCATTCTTCTCACCTCCATCGTTATAGGTGCTGCCCGATATCCGACTCGTTTCGAGCTTCTTGCGTCGCAACGGATTCTTCGTGCTCGCTCGGCTCGCCCTCATGCAGTGGGAGCGAGACGCACGCGATAACACCGCCCTCCTCTTTAATTTGGTAGGTGAGCGTTGCACTATGTGCCTCTAAAATCCCGCGCACAATCGAAAGCCCCAGCCCTAAGCCACTCTCCTTGGTGCTCGTTGGGTTACCAATGAGCGCCTCACGCGCAGCATCCGATAGCCGCGCCCCGTTATCCTCAAACTCAATGCGCAGCGTAGCGCTTTCTGCTTGAGCGCTCACACGCACCCAAACACGTGGTACGACCCCAGGCGAGTGCGCTGCTTCGAGCGCGTTCTTAAGCAAATTCACAAACACGAGCTCCATGCCGAGCGCATCGAGCGTGAGGTCAGCGTCATCGCCGGCAAGTAGCTGGATTTCTCCTTGAAATCGCGCCGAAAGCTTCAAGTCGTCAATGGCTTTACTGAGCACGGTGCGAACCGCGACGCGGTACCGTGGAGGACGATCGGCTTTTGCATAAAGGCGCACACGCTCCACGATCTGATTGGCCCGTTCGGTTTCCACGTTTAATTTTTCCAGAATTCGCATCCAAGGCGAATCGGGCTGCGCCTCTTTAGCGTCAGCCTTTTGCATGGCACGCTTGAGTGCAAAGACGTAGAGCGAAATCGCTGATAATGGCTGACGCATTTCATGCGCAAAAATCGAGCTCAACTGACCCACTGCCCCCATGCGCTCAAGTCGGTCAATTCGTGCCCCAGCTTCGCGCGTGGCTCGTTCGAGTTTTTTCGTCTCCTCGAGCGCGTTGCTAAGCGCCTCGGTTCTCACCCGTACGAGATACCCCACACGAAGGCTGTGTCCAACAAGCGCTAAGAGCGCCACCACCAACGCAAGCACAAAGCCACGAGCCTTTTCCCAGATCCGCTCGAGTGTCCAATCATCCAAGTAATGATAGGGGCCAACATGTAGGCTCTCAAAGAGCGCATCAACGCTCGAGTAATCCGTTGCGACCCCCCAATAGAATCCGTCCTTACCCGCTGGCGGCATCTGCAGGAGCGCACGCGTCACGAGTCGCGAGAGCCGTGGATCCGTGCGCGCCGTAGTGGCCACCGTCCAAGCGGGGTAAAGCTCGGTACTTCTCGCGCAGACCTCGCCCTTTTGCGTCATAGGGTGCACCACACGGTACAACCCTCGCTCTTCTGGGTGCGCCGCGAGGTGATTCTCCAAAAAGCAGAGTCGCATAAAAGCGACATCGACCTCGTTTTTTTGCAGCAGTGCAAACGCGCCACCAATTGCTGGCCCGTCACCCAAAAACACTTCTCGTCCAAAAAACTGATCGGGGTGAAAGCCCTCACGTACGAGCTCACCCATCGGGATGTCATAGCCCGTAAAACCCTCACGCACACTCGTCACAAGCCGCGCCCCCTTGAGGTCGGCAAGTGTGCGTAGATCCGCGCGCTGCGCACTCACCACCATGGCAACCCCCTCACTACGATTGGGATCGGGGTAGTTTTTAGAAAGCCCCGTCGCCAAATCACGCGCGCCTTCAAGTACCAAACGACGATAGCGTCCAGAGCTTGCGAGGAAAATATCGACTTCCCCCTTGTGCACGGCCGCAGAGAGCTCCTCAAGCGAATAGGTATGGATGCGGATGGCATCCTCGCCAAAGAAGGTTTTGAGCTGATGTACTGTCGCCTCTAGCAACCCCTCAAGTGGCGCTGGGCTTGCGTAGCGCACAACCCCCACACGCAAGGGATGCGCCTTGCTCGGCCAGCCAAAATCCGTATAGCCATAGACAAGCTCGGTGGCCTTGGAAACCGCGCTCACCGTTTCGCTCTCAGGTAGCCCCACCACACTCTCCGTATCCACTTCAAGCGGGCGCGGTGGACGTGTATTGGGAGGCAAGGGACCGAGGGGTGGTGCGGCCTCTCCCTGCGAATTAAGCGCGCTCTGGGCAGCTTGCACTTGCGTTGCAGGCGCCTGCGCTACGCTTAGCTCGGTCGCGCTCACCGCAAAGCGTGGCCAAGCAAGCCCCATGGCAAGGAGCGTAGTAAGTGGAGCAACACAAATGCTTAGGCTACGACGCGCAAAACGTTGCTCACGACACATACTTTTGGGCTCAAACATCATTGTCTTAGCGCTATCCGAAATAAAAAGGTCAAAGAAGCCCGAGAAAGAGCAGCTGCGCCGCGGCAATATTCTGCGAGCCAAGGTGCACGCTCATTGTAGGAGGAAATTACCCAGATTCGCGTGGCAGAAGCGCCACTGTTAGCGCAAGCGTCAGTTGAGTAAGCGCACGTTAAGCTCGCGCAAAATCACGCTCTTTTGATTTCACGCGTCACTACGTAGTGGTAGCTTAAGCGTAAATTAAGCGCACAAAAGGTGAGCCCATGAGCGAGGTACCCAAGTCAAGGGCGCCCACGCTCGGTGAGCGCCTCGCGTCACGCTTTGGAGCTTGCCCTTTTGACCCCATCATTCATAGGAGAACATCACAATGTCCATGAACATGAAACGCCGTGGCTTTTTGACCTCCGGGCTTCTTGGTGCTGCTGCGCTCGGCACCACCCCGCTTGTCAAGGCCGCTGAATCTGCTGTCAAGCATCCTGCGCCAGCCGAACAGTACGACGTTGTCGTCATCGGCGCCGGTCCTGGTGGTCTGGTCGCTGCGATCTCTGCGCACGACGCTGGTGCCAAGGTAGCCGTTTTCGAAAAACGCGAACGCCCCGATGGTAACGCCATTTTTGCTTTGGGCTCGGTCTGTGGCTGGGGCTCGCGCCATCAGCTCGAACAGGGCATTAAGGATACGGCGGATGACTTCTACGCCATGATGATGGACATCTGCAAGCAGATGGGCGATCCGGTTCTCAACCGCGTCTATACCGACAACATTACCGCTGGCATCGACTGGCTCGAAAGCGACATCGGTGTGAAGTTCGGCAAGATCCGTCCCATGCCCTATCCCCGTCTTGGTCGCACCTGCCGCGTCGAAGGCGAAGGGATCACGGGTGGCGCACAGCTCGTGCGCAAGTTGCTCGCTGCCGCTAAAAAGCGTGGCATTCCGCTCTTTTTCCAGCACAAAGCCATTGAACTCACGCACGACGAACACTTTGCCGTTACGGGCGTGAAGGTGCTATCGCCCGCGGGTCAGAAGACCGTTGCCGCCAAGGGGGGCGTCATTATCGCCACGGGCGGCTTCTCTGCGAATCCTGAAATGGTGGACCGCTACATCGGCGGTTGGGCCACGCGCATGGTGCTGCGCGGCTCGCACTCAACGACGGGCGAAAACATCTCGCTCACGATGCCGCTCTATACGAAGTTCGTCAACATGGATCAGTTCCACTCGGGTCCGATCGTGGGTGCCACCCACGTCAATCCCGCTGACGTGCTCAATAGCGGCTACGGTGTGCAGGTCAACACCAGCGGCGTGCGCTTCATGGACGAAAACAACACCTACGTGATCAAGGCGCGCACGACGGCGCAGCAGACGCTTGACAACATGGCTTGGGTCATTGTGGACGCGGACTGCTCTGTGCTTGATAAGGTGATTCCCAAGTTCGACCACCTCAATAGCCCCTATGGCAAGGCCGACACGATCGAAGAGCTCTGCGCTCAGGTTAAGCTCCCTGCTGAAGCGGTCAAAAAGGCGGTTGACGATTACAACGCCGCGCTCAAGGCTGGCAAACTCAAAGAGATGACCCCGCCCTGCACGTACAAGAATCCGCACCCTGTCGCCAAGGCGCCCTTCTACGCCATCCCGTTCCAAGGTGGTATGACCGCCACGTTCGGTGGTCCGTTGATCGACCGTTTTGCGCGTATTCAGAACCTCGATGGGGACTCCATCCCAGGGCTCTACGCTGTCGGTAATGCCGCTGGCGGCATCTTCTTCCATAACTACGCGGGTGGTGCGCAGCTCGGTGCTGCGACCGTCTTTGGCCGCATTGCTGGTGCGCACGCTGCTGATCGCGCCAAGGCCACGAAGTAATTAGAGGGAGATTAAAGAATGTTGAAGAACGTCATTTTTGCCGCGGCCTTCGCCGCCGCGCTTGCTGCCACTGGTTTCGCTCAAGCTGCCGATGGCGCTGCTCAAAAGCCTACGCTCGCGCAAATGCACGGCTCGATGTGGCCGAAGGCCGATGGTGGCTGGGCCATCAAGGATCAGTGTCTGAAGTGCCACGGCTCCTTTGATAAGCTCGCCGAGCAGACCAAGGATCTCGTGCCGAATCCACACTACTCTCACTTGGGTGAGGTGGATTGCGTTGCGTGCCATAAGGGCGACAAGACGGAGCCCGAACTCACCTGCAACCAATGCCACAAGTTCACCATCAAGAAGAAGGCTGACAAGTAAGCCGCTCTCCTAAAGCAATCGGCGCACAAAGGCCCGCCAAAAAGAACTGGCGGGCCTTTCTCTGTATGCGTGTGAGAGCGTGGCGATTCTAGCGCGCTGAAGCGCACCGCACCTTCACCCCCCTTAAACTCTTAGTCGTTCGCGCCAATCACGCCATTTTCTCGTAGCACAACCTTCACGCTTTCAGCGCTCTGAGCAAGAAGCGCCACTTCATCCTCAGTTAGATCTAAAAGTAGCCGTTTCTCGACGCCACTTGCACCAATCACAGACGGTAGCGAGAGCGCCACATGGCTTAGGCCGTATTCACCATTGAGCGGCATGGAAACTGGGTAAATCGCATGCTCATTCATGAGCGCCGCGCGTGCGAGACTAATCGCTGCGGTGGCAATGCCCGTATTGGTCCAGCCCTTCGAATTATTAACCTCGTAGGCGACTTTGACGACGCGCTCGCCCACGGCCTTGCGATCGAGCGTATCGGATAGTCCATAAACACGATCAAGCGCCGCCGCGCCTACCCCACCGATTGCCACCGTGGAAAACGCGGTAAAGCCCGAATTACCATGCTCACCGAGCACGTAACCTTGGACATCAACAGCGTTGACCGCATAACGATCGGCGAGCACTCGCTTCAGTCGAAGCGTCTCAAGCGACGTACCCGTGCCAAAAAGACGCCCTGGACGGTAATCAAATTCCGTGGCGGCCACATAGGTCACTACATCCAACGGATTCGTGATGAAAATCATCACCGCATCTTTGGTGTAACGGGTCACTTCAGCCATGAGGCTACGCATCGCTGGGATGTTTTGACGTGCAAGTGCCAAACGATCAGAGGCCCCTGGCCCGATACTGCCGCCCGCTGCACAAACAATCACGTCAGCATCCGCACAATCGGAATAATCCCCCGCGCGCACGCGCACACCATAGAAATCGCGGTCAGGGGTGGCGTGCTCGGCATCGAGTGCCTCGCCGTGGCTGACGTTTTCCAAAATATCCACGGTGACAATCTCGGCAAAAAGTCGCGACGATAGCGCGCGTGCGAGCACCGCACTACCGACATGGCCTAGGCCGAGGATAACGAGCTTATGGGGCTTGATCATGTAGGACTCCATTGAATGTGGGAAAGATTGCGCAACCCATGGAATCAGGAGCATTTCGCGGCGGTCCCAAGAGCGTGTGCGCAACAAAAAGTGTCGGGTCTTTTCATACTACGCCAGTGCTTTGCGCTTATCTATAAGGCGAAATGCTCAAGCGACACGTTCATCGGTGCAACTAGCACGCGTTCAGGCTCTTCTTCTAAAATGGCTTCAAGCGCCAAGCCCATCCACCAAAAGGAAACGACCATGACCCAACGACAAGCTCGACGAACTGTCTGCCTTCTCGCTTTATTGAGCACCACACTTTTTCTTGGACCCACTCTTGGCGCAGAGGCTGCGGTGCCAAGCGCAGAGAAAACGCCCACCATCCCAGCTGTCGGTCACCCCACACTCATTGAAATTGGCTCACACTGGTGTGTGCCGTGTCGCGCTATGAAGCCTGTGATGGAAAAGCTCTCGAGAGAATACGACGAGGCCGGGCTAGCCAAGGTCTACGTCATCAATATCGAGGATGACTTTAGTGTTGTAGCGCGCTTCAATCCCGCTGCCACCCCCACGTTCATCGTGTTTGACCGTAGCGGTCAAGAGCGTGCTCGCGTCAAAGGCGCGGTCGATGAGTCGGTACTGCACGCAATGCTCAAGCCCCTACTCTAAGCGCATAAGAAAAGCGGTGCTTTCTTGGGGAAGGCCCAAATAAACACCGCTTTGCGTTTCGTTTGCTAGGCGCCTCACGGCGCGCGTCTCTCAATGTCAGAGTCTTAGACTCTCGTTGCGCGCCTCTTGGCGGGCCTCATGCTCGAGTCGAGAGGGTACCCAGCGACGGCAGAACGAGACGAGTTGCTCCATATCGCGGGAGATGTACTTCTCGCGATGGCGGCAGAAACTCAGCTGCCGCTCGAACTTCTCAGGCAACTGCACGCGAGCAAGCCGCGGTCCAAAGAACGGATCCGAGAGCACACGGCTTGAAATAAACGTGAGTCCCATGCCGTTCATGACCATACCGATAATGGCTTCAAAACTGTTAATCGTGGCAACAATCTTCGGGCAGTAGAGCTTCTGCGAGAGTTGCGCATTGAAAAAGATCCGAGTTGAGCTCCCGGGTTCACGCAAAATCCACCGCTCTTTACTAAGTCGCTCCCAGGTAGCGGGCTCCTCAGTGAGTCGATGCCCGCGCGGCGCCACCACCACCAACTCGTCGGTCATCCATGGCTCGGTAATCAAATCCAAATCGAAGATTGGTCCTTCAACGAGCGCAATATCCGCACTGAAATTCTGCAAATGCACAGCGACGTCGGCTGTATTGGCCACCTCTACCGTGGGGAGCCAGTTCGCATGGGCATAAAAGTCTCGCAACAAATCGGCCATGAAAAATGCCCCAATCGAGAGGGTCACGTCCAAATTGAGCTGCGCACGAGCGGGGTGCTTAAAAAAATGCTCGGCATCATCGGCACGGCGTACCAATTCATCCGCCGTACTCTTAAAGCTGCGTCCTTCAGCCGAAAGTACCGCGCGTCCCTTGCTACGTTCAAATAAGTTAACGCCTAGCCGCGTCTCTAGGTCTGTGATAGCTTGACTCACTGCGGATTTGGTCACTCCGAGTACATTGGCAGCCTCACTGATGCTGCTACTTTGAGCAACAGCAAGAAAGATCTGCACCTGTCTTAGCGTCAGCGGCATGAGAGAATCTCCTTCTTTTTTTATAGGTGTCCACCTCAGAGCACTACAAAGTCGTCGTAGCAGTGCGGCGGCAGAAGTGAATTGAAAACGTTCAAAGAGTCTTAACGTTCTCAACTAAGGGTTAACCAGATTATAAACCTCTACCTTGGCCATCACAATGCTTCGTTTGAGAAATTTGCAAAGCGCCTCACGGGCAGACGCTGCTCTCGCTACGCTCGCAAGGATGGTGCAAGTATTCGCGCGCTTTGCACGGCAGTACGCCCATACCGAGCATACTCGCGCCACACTCGAGGATGGCAGAATCTCCTATAATGCCGCCAACAGTGCGGTCAGTAACCGCGACACCATCTTCAATTGGGAAACTATGCAAGACGACAGCATTATTACGCTTGAAGTGGCGATCGATCGCCAGCTTCTTGATGAGTTGACCGAGGCCGCGCATCACCGCGGTCAGAGCATCAGCGAATTTGTGGAAACCATTTTGCGCCGCGAGGTTGAAATCGCCTGCCAAGAGCCCGTTCGTGAGCTCACGGAAGAACCTTCGGACGAGTAACAAGGAGCGCCTCATGCAACAGAAGAAAGTCGTGCTCATGATTCTCGATGGCTGGGGCATCGGCCGCGGAGATCGGGCTGATGTCATCCACCAGGTTGCCAACGGTCGCCTTGCTTGGTGGTCCGAGCGCTATCCTCACGCAACGCTGCGCACTGACGGAGAAAACGTTGGGCTACCCGAAGGGCAGATGGGCAACAGTGAGGTGGGCCATATGAATATCGGTGCAGGTCGCGTGCTCTATCAGGATCTGGTCAAGATCAATCGCACCATTGCACAAAACGCTTTGGGTGAGCTCTCTGCGGTCAAAAGCCTCATTGAGCGCGTCAAAGCGCGCCCCGACAGTACCCTACATATCATGGGACTTTTCTCTGACGGTGGCGTGCACAGCCACCTCGATCACTTCACGGCGATCTTGCGCGTCCTTAAAGCCGCAGGCATCACCCGTGTGGCCATTCACGCGTTCATGGATGGGCGCGATACCGACCCCAAGAGTGGTCTTGGCTTTTTGCGTAAATTCGCTCTAACCAAGGCCGAGGACGAACTACCGGGCGAGCTCGTCAGCTTGATCGGTCGCTACTGGGCAATGGATCGCGACAAACGTTGGGAGCGTATCCAAAAAGCCTATGACCTCTTGGTGCTTGGGGCTGGAGAAGAAACTGAGAACTTTGAAGAGGCGCTAGAGCGCTCCTACGCTCAAGGCATCACCGATGAGTTTGTCGAGCCCCATGTCCTTTCCAAGGACTTGCCGTGGCACAAGCAAATTAAAGCGGGTGATACGGTCCTCTTTATGAATTTCCGCAACGACCGTGCTCGTGAACTTACGACCGTGCTCTCGCAGAGTGAGGTGGATGGCACACACATGCTGCCTGTTGCCGATCTCGGCTACTACACCATGACCCCATACGATCCAACGTACCGCGATGTCACGGTTCTCTTTCCCAAGGAAAATGTCGTTAATACTTTGGGCGAAGTCATCGCTACCACAGGGCGCAAGCAGCTGCGCATCGCTGAGACGGAAAAGTATCCCCACGTCACCTTTTTCTTTAACGGCGGCCGTGAAGCGCTCTTTGAGGGCGAGGATCGTATCCTCATTCCTAGTCCCAAAGTGGCCACTTATGACCTCAAGCCCGCGATGAGCGCCCCTGAAGTCAGCTTGGCTGTCTTTAAGGCGCTGAACGAGCGTAAATATGACTTCATCTGCCTTAACTTTGCCAACGGAGACATGGTTGGACATACAGGCGTCTATGACGCGATTGGCGAGGCAGTGCGCGCTGTAGATCAGTGCGCCAACGAAGTCATCCTAGCTGCGGTTGCCAACGGCTACGAAGTGGTGCAGATTGCCGACCATGGCAATGCAGATCACGCCATCAATGAAGACGGCTCACCGAACACCGCGCACTCACTCAACCCCGTGCCTATTTTGGTCATCTCCGATCGCGTGGAAAGCGTCGAGAGCGGCGTTCTCGCCGACGTGGCGCCCACCGTTCTTGAGCTCATGGGGATCAGAGTTCCTGATGAGATGACTGGGCGCGTTCTCGTAAGCTTTAAGTAGCGGACGCGCATTACGCGCACCGTCAGAGAAAAATCGGCATAAGCGTTGATTGCGCTATGCCGATTTTTTCTTTTCAGCGCCCAAAGCAAGGGGGCGGGGAGCGGCGCGTCAACGCGCCAAGGCTAGAGCTCGTCCGAGAGCACCACGTTTCGCCGGCCAAACACCCAGTAAAGCGCAGCCCCGAGCATCAGCATATAGCCGAGAAACTCAGTACTTTCCTCGGCAAACGTCTTCATGGCGTTCCAGTGCTCATAGTCACCCATAATGCGCATCCAAAGCCCCTTGTAGCCATAGAGCCGCGAATAGGAAAGCGTAATCGCCGCCCCTGGCATCATCATCAGAAAACTCCGGCTACGGATATAGGCTGCAAGCCCTGGAATAATCGTTGAAAAGCCCGCGCGCTTAACGACAAAAAAGAGCACGATCAGGTAAGCAATCAGCGCATACTTCCATGAGCCGTGACGGATCATGTCAAAGTAAGCATCGAGCTCACGAATCAGGATAGCCGTGAAAAAGCCATGGATAAGCCACATCGCACCACGCCAAGCACGTTCGCGCTGTGCGCTCACAATAAAGAGGAGCGAACCGAGTGCAAGCAGCACCTCTTCCATCACTTCAATCCAGTTTTCCGTGGTCAACGGCTTGACCGCACTGTAGAGGTAGAGCTCAAAAGCAAGCACACCAATCACGGCAGCAATCAAAAACTGTACGAACCCGATGACAATGGTTTTGATATCGTCGGACATATTTCACCAATATTCGTCGAGGGAAATGTTCTTTGACGCTTGGATGTCTGCCACCTCCACGCAACCTCTCCTCGAGAGGAGGCGCAACGTCCGAAACGAGGCTACTACGCTCGACCCCTACCGTAGCAACCAACACCAAAAGGACTCGCTCCGCGTCACCACGGAGAAGTCCATCACTAACCTTCTTTTTACACAAACGTTTGCCTACTTTGCCGCTTGTTGTAGAACTGCAACGCGCCGCAAGTGCCACGCCGAGGCATGTTTTTCCGCTGCTAGGCGTGCTAGCATAGAGACGTTTCTTGCCCAAGTGTGCCCGTGACACACTAACTTGAGCGCAAGTGGTTTTTGTACTCAAAAACTCATTAATCGCTGCCGCAAACAGCGCCTAGTACACTATGACGACAACCCAGACAGACAAAGAAACGCCCACGCCACGCCCACACTTAGTGCTCTTGAGCACGGGCGGCACGATCGTTAGCTCGGGTGACAATGCCGCGCAAACGACGGGCTACTCATTACGTGGGCTCACCGTGCAAGCGTTGCTCGACGGGGTACCGGGTCTCGGGCAACTCGCGCGTCTAACTGTGGAGCCCGTTGCCAATATCGACTCGAGCTCCATGACATCAAGTGTTTGGCTCGCGCTTGCCGAAGCGGTGGAAGCGGCAGCTGCGCGTGATGATGTCGACGGCATTGTCATTACGCACGGCACAGACACGCTGGAAGAAACCGCTTACTTTCTCGCGCTCACCCTTACCACCGCCAAACCCGTTGTCATGACGGGCGCCATGCGTCCCTCTACAGCCATCAGCGCCGATGGTCCCATGAACCTCTATAACGCAGTGCGGGTCGCCGCAGACAAAACCTCGGCAGGTCGCGGCGTGTTGGTGATGCTCAACGACGTGGTGCTTGGTGCGCGCGACGCAACCAAAACGCACCCCACCAATGTCGCAACATTCCGAAGCCCGCCGAGCGGTGCACTCGGATTAATCGCAGGAGCACGCCTGATTTGGTTAGCTCGCGCCGAACGTGAGCATAATCCCCATGCTCTGTTACCCGTGGCGCGAGTTCGTCACTACGTTGAGACTCATGGTGCCTTTGCTCGCGTCGATATCGTGATGACGCATGTGGATGCGGACGACGTAATGGTCAAAGCCGCTTTGAACGCAGGCGCTGCAGGCATTGTGCATGCGGGCTCAGGCAACGGCAGCATTCATAGCGGCACAGAAGCCGCCCTTTTTGAGGCGCGCAAGCGTGGCGTCATGGTGGTTCGAGCTTCCCGTACAGCTGCAGGCGCGACGGTTGAAGGCGCAGCAGAGTGGCAGACAGCAGGCATGATCCCAGCGCAGACACTCAATGCGCAAAAAGCACGTGTTCTCTTGCAGCTAGCGCTGATGGGGGCCACCGAGCTCGGTCTGACGACAGATTCTGAACGCCTTGGCTATTGTGCCGAGGCCTTTGAGGTTTTTTAGACATGAGAGAGTGGCCCAGCGGACAGAGGCGAGCTTCTAGGGCGCCTTGCCCGTTTCGGCCGGAGAGACTATGACTCAGAAAACAATTTCAGTACCGCTTACGCTACTCGCAGCTCCAATCGCGCTACTGGCTCTCAGCGGTTGTGCGAGTATCGACTCGTCCTTTGCCTCAGCGGTCTTTTCAGAGTTTCACGGCTCAAAAGAGAGTTTCCGCGGTGAAGGGGGAAAGAATACGCAGATAGATGGGCTCGATATTTGGCAAGACAGTTTTCCTAACCGCCGCTATCGTATTTTGGGTACCATCACCGCAAAGGGCTATAGCGAAGAGGCACGACTCGCGGAAGCAGTAGCAACGGCTCGTGGCTACCATGCTGATGCGCTCATCGTGATGAATAGCTACAGCAAAAATAGCGCTTCGAATGGCCCAGCAGGCTTTTCTGGTAGTGGCGGCAGTGGCATGGGCTTCGCTGGCGGTTCCTTTTCCGTACCGCTAGAGCGACCTGAAAGTATGTACCTTGCAATCGAATATACGCGGCACTGATTGGCCGCCGCACGGTGTTCTTGCCGCAGCTGTATGCGATTTGCCGCTGCGGCATATTTTTTCTTAATCTGCGGCTTCTATCTCGCTCTTGAGGCGTGAGCCTCGCTTGCTTGGGAGCCTAATACAAAAGTGGGCTCGACATTGGCTATCGAACCCACAAAGTAAAGCTTTTGCGTTTAGACGCAGACGAATGCGCCTAGCGGCTAGCGCGCTTAACGCACCTTCGCGCGCGGCTCGGTCATTGTATGGTCATGCCCCAAACCCGCAGCCAACTCTACGCTACGCAGCCCCGCAATCGTAAAGAGCACGTCAGAGGAAGAGTTGAGGGCCGTCTCTGTAGAGTCCTGCAAGACGCTGATGATAAAGCCCACGGCAACCACCTGCATGGCCGTATCCTGATCAATGCCAAAGAGCCCGCAAGCCAAGGGCAGCAGCATGAGCGAGCCACCTGGCACCCCCGAGGTACCTGCAGCGCAAATGCTCGCCACAATCGAGAGGAAGATCGCGCTACCGACGCCAACGTCAATTCCTAACGAGTATGCCGCCGAGAGTGTAATCACCGTGATGGTGACGGCCGCCCCAGCCATATTCACCGTGCTGCCAACGGGGATTGACACCGCATAGGTGGACTCTGGCAGATTCAAGCGGTGGCAAATGGACATGTTCACCGGAATATTGGCTGCAGACGAACGCGTAAAGAACGCCGAAACGCCACTTTCTCGCAGCGTCATCAAGGTCACAGGGAAGGGATTTTCTCGCGTCACGAGCCAGACCAAAATCGGATTAAAGATGAGCGCCACAACGGCCATTGTGCCGAGCAAAATCCCCAAAAGCTTGGCATAGCCCATCAAAACCGCTAAACCTTCCGTGGCAAGCGTGTTGGCCACCAAGCCAAAAATACCCACGGGCGCGAAGCGAATCACGAGCTGCACCACAAACTCCACCGCTTTGGTGGCGTCTGTAATCACGATTCGCGTTTCAGGACGGCTTTTTCTCAGCACCATGCCGCACGCAAGCGCCCAAGCGAGAATCCCAATGTAGTTACCCGTGGCAATGGCATGCACGGGGTTATCGACCACGTTCAGCAGTAGCGTAGAAAGCACTTCAGAAATTCCGCCCGGTGCACTCACCTTGTCTGCACCCGCCGTCAACGTGATGGTGGTGGGGAAGGCGAAAGAAAGCGCTACCGCGGCAATGGCTGCGCCAAAGGTTGAGAACAAATAAAGCGTCAAAATCGCCTTAATGGGATGGCGGTTTTCTCCCGTTTCAGGCACGGGAGACTTCTCACCCTGATTGGCAATCGCAGAAATCACCAAAATGAACACGAGCACTGGGGCAACCCCCTTGAGTGCTGTCACAAAGATCTTGCCAACAAGCCCCACATTAGCAGCAGCCTCTGGCCACGCGGTGGCCAAGATAATGCCAGCAATGAGCCCCACCATGATCTGCTTAATGAGGGAGGCTTGTAGGAATGGCATCGCGAAGCGGAATACTCCGGATAATTGACGTCGCATCTGCGAATCTCCAAATAAAAAAATCGCCCTTGAGCGAATAACAAAATTCTGTGTTGTGGGCTCTCAACGCTGAGAGCGGCGCGCACCAATTCCTGCTAGCACCAGATTGGGGTTAAGTGTCAGGGGATCGCCCTCTTCTGGGACTCTGGCGAGCCAACCGCTTGGCTCACGCGCACGCCTTCTGCTAATCGAGGCAAAGTCTAGCGAATTCAACGCGCCCAAATAGGTCTGAATTTGATCATAACGGCGTAAGTTTCGGGTTTTCCCCAAGGAAATCCTTCAAAATCCTCGCTTCACGCACAGACATAGGGCGAATAATTGTAATCGAGATGTGCGCCCCTGCGGTTTTGTTGTATCCATTCCACCCAATGCTACGCATAGGATGCGGTATTCCGCGGGTCATGGTAATGACACAAAGGTCAATGAAGGGCGATCGCAGGCAATGGGGGTTATGAAGAAGGTGATCACTTACGCTTATATATAATTACAGAAACCGCGTAGCGGAGCGTATCCGCTACAATGAAGCTTTTCTTAACCACCTGCGATTTTGGTTCGTTCGCCATGAACCCGACGATACTCACCGACGATGATGCGATGCCTGACTTTTTTACGACGGCACCCAGCCAAGCGCTACAAAGCGCTCGGCTCAACGCCCCTACCCCTGTAGGCTTTGTCGGGCGCGCTGGCGTGTTGCTTGTCAAGGATAGTGAAGGGAACATTGTGCCGCGCTACGCGTTTGAAGCGCTCAGCGGCGCTGCCGCGGGATTTGTGCCCCATTGGGAAGCGCTCAACGCAGAAGTGCTTTGGCCGCAGCGCTCAGAAGATGCCGTGCCGAAAGCGTTACTCACAGACGGCAAGGGAGAGCGCTTTAGTCTTGCGGACTTTTTCACGAACCTCTTTGCTGACTACCCCGAAAAGCCTTGGGATCAGGGCGGCGAAGCACTTGCGCGTCGTAAAGCACGCTGGCGCGAAGCGATCTCGAGCGCACTACGCTCACCCGCGGTGCAACTGCTCGATGCGTTTAACCGTAGCGACGACACGCAGGCCATTGCACTCGCAGAGTGGTGGGTAGGCCCCAGTCCACAGCACGAGATACGCCATGACGGGACGCTCTACCCTCCGCGCTCGGCAAGTAAATTGCTACTGTCGCGCCTCACAGAAGGGCTCGCTCTAGAGCGCGTGCAACCTCTTACTGACGCGCGTTGTCCTCCAGAGTTACCCGTCATCTTTGAGGACGAGCATATCGTACTCGTCAATAAACCTGCACGTTTAGCATCCGTACCCGGCATCCGTGAAACCGTCTCCGCAAAGAGTTTGCTCGAAGCCACACGTGGGCCACTTCGCGTTGTACACAGGCTCGATATGGATACCTCGGGGCTCATTGTCTTTGCGAAAGACACACGCTCCGAGCGGAGACTGCACGCGGCGTTTCGGGATGGGCTGGCGCTTAAGCGCTACGTAGCGCGACTCGAGCGGGAAATCGAGGGGGGTGTGCGTCGCATCGAGTTGCCACTTGCGCTCAACCTTCTCGACCGCCCCAGACAATGCGTGCTCCCTGTGGCGCAAGGCGGCAAACCGTGCGCTACCGACGTCGAACTCCTGAGCGTCGAAACCATGCCCGACGGCACACGCAAGTCCATCGTGGCGCTCTATCCGCAAACAGGTCGCACACATCAGTTACGCGTACATTGTGCGCATGCTGCGGGGCTTAATGCCCCCATTGATGGCGATCCGTTCTACGGACGCTTAGGGCTACTTGGGGAGGCGCGACAGACGCGGCTCTGTCTACATGCCGCAGCGCTTACCTTCCCTCACCCAGAAACAGGGCAGCCGATGAGTTTTGAAGTGGCGCCCGATTTTCCGCGTTTCTGACGAGCGCCAACGCGCTGGCATACAATGTGAGCATCACAGCACTATTCTCTTTGGAGACTATCCATGGCTATTTTGACGCACGACGAGCGCCGACGCTTTTTACTGCGCACAGCCGTCGAAACCACGCTCGCCCCAGCGCTCATCAAGGCGGGGCTGATCAGCTCCGGCCTTATGGTTGCAGGGAGCGCCACTGCTGCCGTGCAGCAGAAGGATCTCCCCTTTAAGAGCCGCAATAGCACGAGCGGAAGTCGTTCGTACTCAAGTAGCGGCGCTTATCAAGGCCGCACCGATGCCAACGGCCGTCAATACGACGCAAACGGGCGCTATATGGGGCGCACCGAATCCAATGGTCGCTCCTACGACGCGAGCGGTCGCTACCAGGGGCGCTCAAGCGAGAGTGCAACAGGTACACGCCACTACGGTGCCTCAGGCCAATATCTAGGGCGCACGGATTCAAACGGCCGTCAGTACGACGCAAACGGGCGCTACATGGGCCGCACCGATGCCAATGGGCGCCGCTACGACGCGAGCGGCCGCTATCTCGGCCGAGACGACAAGCATTAAGGCAACGGCAGAGAGGCACTCACCGCGCCACCCCGCCCTCTTTGCTGTCGGGCGCAGCGCGGTGCTAGGCGCCCTCTAGCTGAAGTTCACTTAGAGATCTCGCGCTTCAATGGCCTCCGCATCGATGCCATAGCGCGAGAAGATGACCTTCCAAATACGCGATTCGCGCCGCTCACGCTCAGCGAAGAGCTGCATGAATTCACCCACCTGCGGATCAATCCAGAGTTCCTCTTTACTGACGATCGAGGTGTGCCAGAGCGGTCGATGCCACTCTGGGAGCACAATCGAGAGTTCGCCACTCAGCAGATACTGCTCCACAAGTCCAATGGAAAGGTCCGTGGCAATACCCATACCGTCAAGGACAGCTTGCACACACGAGAGCGTATCGCCACTAAAGTGTCTGAGCACCGGCTGATGGCGACGCATCTCGCTAAAGCCCACACGCTGCTCGGCTAACACACGATCAGCAGCGTTTTTAGCGGTAGGCAAAACCCATTTCGCAGGCGGCAAAGGTCGCTCAATTCCTGTTTGAATATTGAATTCACTCGTTGGGCCGTAGAGTCGATCGACCACAGGGTAGAACGGTCCCGTGCGTGTAATGAGTACGTGCCTGCCAAGCTCTGCCACGCTGTAAGGGGTGCCAGCGCGTCGCAAATACGCAGGTGATGCGAGCAAAAAAGTCGTTGCCCGTGCCACGGGGATGATGTGCAAATCAACATGGCTCGGGATATAGGGCAGATACGCCGCTTCGATTCGTCCTTCAAGCACATCAAGGTGGTCTGCAGTACCCGTGATCTCGACCTTCCAGTTTGGGGCGCGCTGAGAGAACTCCGAGATAAAGCTAATGACACGACGGCGCGGAATATTGGCAGGAATACTGATCCGTAGCGGCCGCTCTTCGTGCTCGGCTGGTGGCTTGAGCGCTGAGAAAACCTGCATCAATCGAGTGCTCTCATCGATAAAGGCCACTAATTGCGGATAAAACTCCATCACTTCTGCGCGCAGACGCCGCGGGCGGCTCTCCCGATCAAGCAACATCACTCCAAGCTCTTCTTCAAGGCCTTTGAGAAGACGGGAGGCGGCCGAGAGTTCTACATTTTCCTCAAGTGCCGCACGCGTGAGGCTCTGGGTCTTGGCCAGTCGCATCAGTAGGCGTCACGCACACAGGTTGTCGCGAATATTCATAGAGAGCGCAGAAAGAGAGAGAGGCTGGCGGTATCTTTTGTCACACCACACATTGGAGAGTCTAGCGCAGCGCGCGATAACTTGCGAATTTCCCAAGTTATCTTGGAAAAGACCGCTAGCATGCCAGCCTGCCACGCTCCTACACTCTCACTATGTAAAGCGCTTGGAAAGCGCCCAAATACCGCTTCGTTTAGGAGAGTAACCAATGACCGTATCTCGTCGAAATTTCCTGCGCCAAAGCATGGCCGCAACGCTGCTTGGCACGGGCAGCGCCCGCCTCGCTCTTGCCTCCCTCATCGCCCCCCTTCGTGTTGATTGGTTCTCTTAGCCCAAAGGCCATGTGAGGGCAACGCGTGCATTGTAGCTACCGCGCGCACGTCCAAACTCCTTGGCCACATCAAACCGTAACGACTTTCCTTCGCTCGACGAAGCCGTCATCCCAAGCCCTAACTCATACCACGTGCGCGCGCCTTGCCAGCGTGAAGTGAAGGTGCCATTCGCATCGGTGGCAGTCATTTCACGCCCACCCAAAAACTCATGCATCACGTTGGCCTTCAAGTAGCCGTAGCGGGTACGATCTGCGCTGTAGTGATATTGCAAATCCGCACCCACACGAGCTATCGCACTCAGCGTCGAGGGACTTGAAATTGTCACATCCTCGCTCCTGCCCTCGGCTCGGCTCAGCCATCCGAGCAGCAGCTGAGCCTGTGGCACCAGCACCAAGCTTTGGGAAGTATTGAGTGCACGCCGCAAACCGACTTCACTACTCAACGTCAGCGCCTTCGAACGAAACTGCAAATCGAGCGCTCCATCCGTGCCATTAGCCAAAGGCGCATGCCCCGTTAGCCAACTGTAACGGAGAATATTGTCGCTATAGAGACTCTTGACCTCATCGGCTTGATCGTGCCACTCGCTATAGTAGTAAAGGCCGAGCGCTTTGCCACGAATGCGGCCAGTGTCATCGCTCACTTGCCCCAATTCATAATCTGCATCGGCCCAGCGGTACGAAAAGCTCGCTCCCCAACGATCGAGTCGCTCAGGGCTTGTCTGCCGCTCATAGTCAACGCCCCCTTCATAGTCTCGTTGCGCCAGGAAAAACGCACCACGCTCACCCATATGCCGCTCGGATAGCCGAAGCCAAGCACCATCGGTGCGGCTACTATCCACATAGAAGCGCCCAGCAAAACGACGCGTATACGTATCCAAGTCGAGTACGAGCGCATCCATCGCATCAATCGCCTTAGGGATGACTCGCGCACTCGGATTGACCGTTTGTTCCTCTAAAACGAGGTATACATTTCTTGCGTTGTCGCCCTGCTGATAGTGCTCACGCACGTAGTCATCGCCTGGCTTATTCTCATCAATTTCGCCCGAACCATTAAAGCGTTTGTTGTAGTCGTCAGTGTTATTGGGGTCGCTCGCGAGCGGGCTATACTCGACCTTAAGCGCGCGCAAAAAAAGACCAGAGGGTTGCACAAGGCGTCCATCAACGAACTCGTTTTTCGCGTCTTCGACTGTTGCAAAGCGGAGTCGATCTCCCAGTCTCATTTCTCCGTCAATCTGTACCCAGAGATTCTGTGGCTCAGCAGTTCCGTGCTTAATGTAGAGCATGTCACTATGCACACCATCCATGTTGAGGCGCAGCGTAAACGTGTGACTGCCCGTGAGCTCTCCAATGTGCAAAGCGCGCCCTAATGGGGAAGCGGCGCTACGCTCAACGCTACTCGCCCTGAGATTGATCGTTCCAGCGCCTGCGAGTTCGCTCACCCAGCTCTGAGCAGTCATATTCCAGAGCGCCCCTTCGGCGAGCGTCAAATGAACTGCGCCCGCTGCGGTTGGCGTTAAGTCACCAGCGAAAACGCTCTGATGAGCATCGCTTGAGAAGGCTGAAAAATCATCCACACGCCCCGTCATTACGCTCGCCCCAGCGAGCTGCAGATCGACCGTACCGGCGTTGAGCGCCATCACGTCGCCTGTGAGCTTGAGCCACGCACCTTGGGCATCATCGGCAGCGTGCGCCGTGATCGCTCCGCCCTTGGAGACCCAAGTACCGATGCTCTGACTTGCCCCACGGTACTGCACATCAATCGCACCTTGCTGCTCGGCAGATAGAGCTATCGGGGCAAAAAGATCCACCGCGCCATCGAGCGTAATGAGCGCACTGGCCGCATTCGCTCTGAGTGCCGTCTTTGAAGCGTGAATTTTGTTCACACCGAGAGCTCTGAATGTAATTTGGCTCGCATAGGCATAGGCACCGACTTGTGCCCCAATGAGCTCGTTGTTTTCAAGTGCGCTAAAACCAATCTTTGACGCATTACCCGCATAGAGCCCGTAGGTGCTCGTCGCTACGTCGGCATCATCAAAGCTGAGCATATTGTTCCTAGCATCAAGCTGCAGCTGACCGCCTGCCGAGACATAAGCGCCGAGCGCAAACGAGCCAAAATGCCTAGCCGCCCCACTTAAATGCACGAGGTTATCACCTGTATTGGAGAGCAAGCGCACTTTTGCGCTCGACACTACATCGAGCGCAGCAACAGTGCCTCCGCTCTGCGAAAGGAACCTTGCGTCAAGCTCAATACTGTTGTTGCCATCGAGCGCTTGCATGAGGACACTTTCACTACCAGCACTAGCACCTGAAGCAAAAACCCCATATTTAAGAGAGCGTACATTGGTTGCCAAGAGCGATATCTGATTGGCACGACCAGTGAGTTCAATACGCCCTGCTCTGGCATCAAGCCCGTAAACTGATCCGTAGCTACCGAGCACGCCCTCGCTCTCACTAGCTGAGCCGATCGTAAGACGATTGATACCCGCTCGTGCGGTCAATTCAACACTCGCGCCAGAATTAGCTTGAATGCCATCAAGCAGTACCGTGTTGCCGTGCACCGCGCCTGAATCCATGCTGAGCTCATTGTCGCCCTCACGAGCGATTAGCGAAATGGCACCCGTGCGATTGGTGGCCGCGAGTGCAAAGGCATTAATCGCCGTAGGCGTATTGAGCTTAACTGTGTTGGCCTTACCCTCAAGCGTTACGGCACCCGCTGTATGGATGCCATAGACCTGATTTTGATAGGCGGCAAGATCGGGACGTAGAACTAATTCACCATTGCCTGAATCTACATATTTTTCTTCACCATCTGATTGAAGATATAATCTATTTTCTTCAGCCGCCTTTAGGTAAATATTCGTATTTGGATTTGAATAAATAAGCCTTGCATTCTGTGCCTGTCCATGCGCATTTTTAACACTGGAATTAACCGAAATATTTTGTGCGCTTTCCACTGTGAGCGTGCCCTGCTGTACCAGCACAGGCAGGCCGATAAATGGTGAGTTAGCAAACGCCCGGAAGGCCGATGGCGGCGTAGTCACACCGATTGAAATATCTCCAGTGCTCGAGCGAAGCGTGAGCCCCTGCGCACCGCCTGCCTGCATGAAGACGCCATGCGAACCTGAGCTGTCTGCGACTCCGCTAATATCTCCATTTTGAATATTGATAGCAACCCCTTCTCCACTCACCAAAGCACCCTGATTATTGGTTACTGTTGAGCGAATTTCCTCCGCGGTCACTGAATAAGAAAAGGCCTGTAAAAGAGCAAGAGAAAGAAGGGTTCGCCGCCATCGATTGAAATGCATACATCCAGTCACGCTATTATTGCAGTATCTAGTTTTATTTGATAATTTTTAACAAATTATCATTAATTTTAGATATATTTTTTATTTATTTAAATTCTAATCATTACGAATCTTTGAATGATATCACACTTTCTCAATTTGCATTACAATAGCTACAATCTCATCAATTTTTATTAAATAACTAATGCAGATTATTTATCTTTTACTAGTGACAACGGAAGGCTAACAGAGGTGTCTTTGGAGGGAGCGTTTATGCGAGCAAACAACTTTTTCTTAATTTGATCAGGGTGTTAAGAAAAAGAGCGCTCACAGAGCGATGCCATCCCGTGCGCTGGCGGCCACGCAGAAGCACATAAAAAACGCTAGGGCGAATTTTCTTTCACCGCTCAAGTGCGGGTAGCGCACTAACCCTTTAAAATGGAGAAACTTTCCTCGGGCGCGCACAGGCTGGTCTGTGTCGGTACGCCCACTACGCAAATTTGTTACGAAAGATGCCTGCTTTAATTCCCGATGATGTCGCCGCGCTCGGTCGCGTCTACGGCTTTTCCGTTGAGGGTTACGTCAATTTCGCGCCTGAGCGCGTACGTGCACGAACGCTTGAGCACTCCCCGCTCATGACGTCTCTTCATGCGGGCGACCCTAGTGAGTCTTGCGGTGCGCCTTGCGGCGAGCAGCCACGTCACACTACTGCCCAAACGACTGAGTCCCTCGATGGCGCCCAGCCTCACGGCGCAGTAGCTCACGAGCCAAACGAGTGCGCAGACAACACGGGCGCCGTAAAGCAGTAAAAACACCCCGCAACGCCTATGCTCATAAGTATTCAAGGTCTGAGAGCTGGCGCAGGATCGAGCTTTTGTGCGGCAAACCTTGCCGAGCTCTACGCCAGCGCGAACCGTCCAGTGGCGCTCGTCTCCACTGCTCCGGCGCCGAGCACATTTGAGACTTACTGGGGCTTGCCGCTTACTAGCGGCAAAAGTTGGGTGCGGCAGATCACAAGCAACCAGCCGCTTGCCGAGGCCGCAGTGCGTGCAGAGCTCGGGTTTCCCGTGCTCTTTAGCTTTGGGGCGCAAGCGGCGCTTAGCGCTCAAGAGGCCGAAAGCACGGCGCCCAAGCTTCTTGCCGCGCTCTCTGGGGCGGCGCTAACGCATGTGCTCGTTGATGCGGGCGGCATCAACACGCCCTGCAGTCAAGTTTTTCGATCACTCGCCACACTTGTTGTCACCGTGCTCGAGCCTGATCACGATTCACTCTTGCGCCTAATGGAGTATCATCCGCTCGACAATGAGGTTTTCGTGCTCAATAAAGTGGTTCCTGGCTCGAGCGTGGGCTACCGACTCACTTCATACTTAGAGACTGAGCCGCGATTTGTTGGCAAACTCATCACACCCGTGCTTGCTGCGGATGAAGCAGCGCGCGAAAGCGGCTTTCTTCTGACGCGTGTCGTCAAGAGCGCGCCCACCTCAGCTGTGAGTCAAAGTTTGGGTGCACTCGCCGAGAGCCTGTTGCACGCCGAAGCTCGGCTTGCCGCCCGCCGCGCGCGGAAGAATTGATCAAATACTGAACTAGAGAAAACTACGCTCACGATTGTTGGAGTCACAGGACTATCATGTGGTGCATTACGCTCTTGACCGAGTTTATCCGTGGTCTAAAACAGAGCCTTGTAGCGCTGACCGCCTACACGTCAAGTCTGATTGGCTTTCTCACCAATGGGCTCGGGCTACTCTTGGCCTGGGTACTGCTGCCGCTTGAAGGCGATCGCTGGCAGGGCATTATCCGCGAGCGCGCCGCGCTGTTTCCGCAGGTGCGCTGGCAACGGCTGCGTCCGCTAGATCCCTTGCGCCTTGCGATTCAGGCGACATTTCTCATACTCTTTGCGCTGCCCGGGGAGTTGCTCGAGCGGCTCGAGGCGCCGAGTGCTACGCGCTCCGCGGCAGGCACCCGTCGCAACGCATCCAACCACAGCACGCATTGGGCGGCCTTTTGCGCCTATGTGCGCTTTATTTGGGAAGATCGCATTCTCACACCCCTGACCACGCTCGGCACTGAAATCACCGATGCAGCGACGGGGTTGCTGTCGCGAAGCCGCCTTGGGCGCAGTGACTTAAAAACCGTGCCCGAACGCCGACGTGAGCGACTGCTCGTGGGGCTCGCGCTCTTTATTGTCGGCGCACTCGGCATTTGGTGTATCACGCAACCCCTGACGCTAGGGCCTCAACTTGTTTTTGTTGCCAGCGCCCTACTGCTCTCGCTCTTTTTCCGACGCGTCAAGAGCCACCTCACCATTTTGTTGATGATCGTGCTCTCGGTGATCGTCTCAACGCGCTACCTCTTTTGGCGCGCAACCGAGACGCTCTCCTTTGACACACCTGGCTCAACCATTTTCGGCCTGCTGCTACTCGGCGCTGAAATCTATGCCTATTTGGTCATGGTGCTCTCGTACTTTCAGGTGTTCTGGGTGCTTGAGCGTAAGCCCGTTCCCATGCCTGCCGATGTATCCACGTGGCCGCATGTGGACATTTGCATTCCAACTTACAACGAGCCGCTCGATGTGATCAAACCCACGGTGCTTGCCGCGCAAAGCATGGACTGGCCTGCGGAGAAGCTGCACATCTGGATTCTCGATGACGGCAGTCGTGACGAATTCACCAAGTTCGCGCGCGAGGCTGGCGTTGGATGCATTCGTCGTGAAAAGCACAATCATGCCAAAGCAGGCAACATCAATCATGCTCTACAGCAAATGTCGGGGGACTTTGTAGCCATTTTCGACTGCGACCACGTCCCTGTGCGGAGCTTCTTGCAGATGACCGTTGGTTGGCTCATGAAAGATCCAAAGATTGCGCTCGTGCAGACGCCACATCACTTCTACTCGCAAGATCCTTTCTCGCGCAACCTCGGCCTTGACAGCACGATCCCCGACGACAATGCGCTCTTTCATGATTTCATTCAAAAGGGCAACGACGCTTGGGACGCGACCATGTTTTGCGGCTCCTGCGCAGTCATGCGTCGCAAAGCGCTCGACGAAGTGGGCGGCATTGCCGTAGAGACCGTTACCGAAGACGCGCACACCTCGCTTAAACTCAACCGCCGCGGATGGTCCTCCGCCTTTATCGGCGTACCGCTTGCGGCGGGGCTCTCAACCGAGACGCTCTCGGCGCACGTTGGGCAGCGCATCCGTTGGGCGCGTGGCATGATTCAGATTTTCCGCGTCGATAATCCGCTCAAAGGTAAGGGGCTCACCTGGGGACAGCGCCTCTGCTTTTTCAACGCCATGATCCACTTTTTGCACGGCGCGCCGCGCTTGATTTTCTTGCTTGCGCCCTTGCCCTATATCTTCTTTGGATCCATGGTGCTTAACGCGCCGATTCTTACGATCTTTGCCTTTGCGCTACCGCACATGTTGCACGCCACACTTACCTCTGGGATTCTTCAGCGAGGCTATCGCTCGCCCTTTTTGGGTAGCGTCTACGAAGCGGTGCTCTCTTGGTACATTCTGCTGCCCACCACGGTTGCGCTGATCAACCCGAAGTACGGCAAATTTAACGTCACAGTCAAAGGTGGCACGGTGCAGAGTCAGTACCTTGATTGGCAAATCATTCGTCCTTATTTGGTTCTTATTGCACTCAACGTTGCGGGGCTCATCGGCGGGATCTGGCTTTTGGCGAGCGCGCCTGAGCAAGAGCTGTTCACGCTCATTAACATCGGCTGGATTCTCTATAACCTCGTGATTCTCGGCGCGACCACGGCAGTAGCTGTCGAGACCGTCCAAGAGCGTCGTTTTCCACGTGTGCCGATCAATCGTGACGCCTCGGTCAAACTCGCCGACGGTACGCTTCTTGCGGCAAAGCTACGTGACTACTCGCAAAATGGCGCCAACGTGGTGCTGCCTGCAGCCGCGCACACAGCCCTCGCGCAGAACACTCCCCGCTTGGGAGACCATTTGGAGCTTGTTCTACCGCTTGATGCGCGACTGGTGTCGTTTCCCGCCATCGTGCGCCGCACCCATGTCAACGATGCTGGCGAAACGGTAATGGGGCTTGAGCTCGTCAATCTCACGATTGATCTCGAGCGCGAGCTCACGGCAGCGACTTTTGGACGCGCGGATGCTTGGGCGAAAGAGCTCGTTGGTAGCCGTAATCCCTTTGCGGGTTCCTCTGCGCTACTTGGCTTTGCTTGGCGCGGATACCGCGCGCTCGCGAAATTCGCCCCGCCCGCTCTGCAACCCGTGCTTGGACTCGTGGCTGCGAGCGTGCGCTGGGTTGTCTCCTTCCTACCACGCCCTGCGGGTAAGCGCTTTGCGCTCTCAACCATTGGCCGCGTTATGAAGGATTGAGCCAAGTGAAATTTCTGGTGGAAATTCTCTCTTTAGAGCATTGATAGCGCAGCCTCACTCAGAGTAGACTTTCTGCCAATTCCGCTCTGCGCCGTACGCCTTCCGCGTTGCGGCACTCAGAAGCGTCTCAGCAATGAGAAAGTGTTTTTGATTTAACCAAGGTTCTGCTGTTGTGTGCCCCCTCAGAAAAGCAGGGGCAAGCGCCAACAGAACCACTCTCAACACAACTGGAGAAAGCGCCCTAGCGCGTTCTCAACTTTGAGGACCGCGCTTTGATGCGCTCAGATTTATCCTATGAAATGTACTGCCAACCAACCTTTCCGCCCGAGCCAAGTCCGCGAAACTATCCTCTCGCGCGGCGTGCACGGTGCGCTTTGGCTCATCGGCATTGCTTCAATGGGCATGCTCAGCGCAGCGCAAGCTGCCCCCCTGCCCAACCACATTCCAGTGCCCGATGCGCTACGCACGGCCACCGAGATGCTTCCTGATTTGATGCCGCCCTCTCGCGAAGCGATGCCGCTCTTTGATGCGGCTATTGGCGGTCGTCCAGGGGCGATTCGTCTCACGGGGCTCTATACCCAGCGCTCCTTCACTTTTGGCGTGCTACGTGACGAGGTGGTAGGTGACGCGTCGCTTACGCTCATTCTGCACCCCTCCCCCGCGCTCAAGACGCGCTCGGTTGTGAACGTCGTGCTGAACGACCATTTGCTCGGGACTGTACCACTTGTTGCGGCGGATCCTAATGCCAAGGGCAAAGACGCTGCCGCAGATCCGGCCGCCGCGCAGGCCGAGCGGACGGTGAAGGTGACGCTACCGATCGACGGTCGAGCGCTGCGTGGCTACAACCGCATTGATATTTCGCTTGAAGGCACCTACAGCGAGGTTTGTGAAAATCCCCTCGCCAATAGTCTCTGGGTAGATGTTGACGACGGCAGCTATCTCTCGCTTTCGATTCAGCGCCTTCGCAACCCCAATGAGCTCACGTATCTGCCAGGGCCTTTCATTTCGAAGAACGCCCGTGGCATGCAAACCCTGCCCATGGCCTTTGCTGCTCAACCCACTGCGGGTGAACTCGAGGCCGCTGGCATTATCGCGAGTTGGGCTGGGCGCGAAGCCGATTGGCATGGGCTCAAGTTACCGGCCTATCTCAATGAGGCACCAGTGGACGCGCATTTCGTCACGTTCATGACCGCCAAGCACCGTCCCGACTTCCTCAAGGACATGCCCGAGCCCAAAGGCCCGAGTGTCTCGATTGTGAACGCTCCGTTCTCGCTTTGGGCGAAGATGCTTGTCATTAGCGGGCGTGATGATGCCGAGCTCAAGGCTGCCGCGAGCGCCTTGGCAACGGGTAGTGCCATTTTCTCGGGCGAATCCGTCACACTCACCGATCTAGCGGCGGTACCAAAGCGTGAGGCGTATGATGCGCCACGCTGGCTCCCCACTAATCGTGCCGTCACGCTCGAAGAGCTCACCACCTATAAGGGTCAGCTCACCACGCGTGGCGTTGAACCCGCGCCAATCCATCTCCCCTTCCGTCTGCCGCCCGACCTGTACACGTTCGAGCGTCAGAGCGTGCCGCTTAAGCTTGCGACTACGGCCACGCCGCCCGCGCCTGGCGGCGCCGCGCAGCTGCGCGTGCGCCTCAACCGCGCCATGGTGAGCGCCGCTGAGATCACGGGCGCCAATGCCCCAAGCGGCAAGCAAAAGACGTTGGTTAACTTCTCTGCGCTCAACCCTGAGGCTGGGCGTTGGGACGCCATTGGCGTGCCTGGGGTCTATCTCAAAGCAGAAAATGACCTCGAAATTGATTTCCGCTACAACGTCCCTGTTACCAGTGGCACCCCCACGGAGTGCCGCTATGCGTTACCCTCGGAGAGTCAAGGCGATATTGACCCGCAATCCACCATCGACTTTAGCGGCTTCCACCACTACGCGGTGCTACCGGATCTGAACCGCTTTACGCGTGCGGGCTATCCCTTTACGATTCATGCTGACCTCGCCACCACCACGGTTGTGCTACCCGATAAGCTCCGCGCAACTGACCTCGCGGTCTACCTCACCGCGCTAGCGCGTATGGGGATGCAGACGGGCGCACCCGCTACGGCGGTAAGTGTTCGTCTCAGCAAGGATTTTGATGCCAAGAGCGCACAAGACGTGCTCCTTATTGGCAGCGTTCCTGCCGATGCTGCCAACCTTGAGCAGATTCGTGCTGCGGTCGCCAAGTTTGGCCGCGAGACGGTGAGCGGCAACGTGCTCACCGCGGCCAAGATGAGTGCCATGGTAGGAATGGAGTCGCCCTTCTCTAAGGGAAAATCTTTGGTTGCGCTACTCACGGGCGACCCCGATAACGCCAAGCATCTCATTGAGCTTTTAGCCAACCCTGCAGAACTCTCTTCGGTTGAAGGCGGTGCAACGCTTATTACCGACGTGGGGCTACGTAATGCGCCAGCCAAAGACACGTACTCGGTGGGTGATCTGCCCTGGAGCGCACGTGCTTGGGTCGCGCTCTCGAACTCCCCCTTGCTCATGGCGCTCGCAGCGCTCGCTGCCGCGGTGATTTTGGGGGCGATTAGCTACATACTCATGCGTCTGCGCATTCGCGCGCGCCTTGCCTTGAAGGAGAACGGCCATGACTAAGTTGAGGCTCACTCTGCTCTGCACGGCGCTACTTGCAACGTTTGGTTTAGCAGAAGCCGCAGAGACGACTGCAGCGGCAAGCGCCGCGGCACCCACCAGCGCTCAGCAAGCCAAAGACGCTAGCGCTCCCACGGAGCAGACCGTTGTCGCGCTACCCGCTGTGCGTAGCCTCGTGGGGGCTCCCACGGATACGTGGCCTGCGTGGAAGCAATTCCGTCAGTCTGCGCTTGAGGGCGGACGCGTCATCGACCGTAGCGACGAACGCCTTATCACCACGAGTGAAGGTCAGTCTTATGGCATGTTCTTTGCGCTCGTTGCGAACGACCGCGCAAGCTTTGATGCCATTTGGCAGTGGACGATCGCTAACCTCTGCGCTGGCGACTGCGGCAAAACGCGCATGGCCTGGCTCTGGGGGGCCTCGGAGTCCGTAAAAGCAGCCAAGACCCCACCCAAATGGGGCGTGCTTGACAGCAACAACGCCACCGATGCGGATCTCTGGATCGCGTATTCGCTCTTAGAGGCAGCCGATCGTTGGGAGAACCCGCGCTACCGAGAGGATGCGCTCGCGCTACTGGGGCGCGTCAAACAAGACGTGCGTGTAGTGCGCGGTCTCGGGGCTGTGCTCCTACCCGCGAATGTCGGCTTTGAGAAAAATGGCGACGTGGTGCTCAACCCCTCCTACTATCCGCTGAGCGTGTTGAAACGCTTGGAAGCGGTGGATCCGCTCTGGCGTGAAGTGCGTTGGGGCTCGATGCGTGCGCTTGTGCGCTCAGCTGAGTCGGGACTCTCGCCCGACTGGGTTGCTTTCGGCGAGCGCTGGGGCACGCGCAACCGCGACGAAGGCTCCGAAGGTAGTTGGAACGCGATTCGTGTTTATCTCTGGGCAGGAATGATGCCGCAGGATGATCCCGATGCAATTCGTCTGCGCGAAATCCTCTCACCCATGGTTGATATCACCAAGCGCCGCTTCATGACGCCCGTCTCCACGGATACGGCCGCCTTTACCGTGAGCGAACAAGGTCCTTTTGCCTTTGGCGCCTGTCTCTTGCCGTGGGTGAAAAATGAGCGTGTGGGCGCTTGGATTCGCACTGGGCTCACCACCATGCCGCTCACTGGCGAGGACTACTACCGTAGCGTACTCGCGCTCTTCGGCATGGGCTTTGATGAGGCGCGCTTTGCCTTTAGTCGTGAAGGCCGCCTCGTACTGAAAGGGGACTGAGACTCGAGCAAAACTCATCACGCCCTCTCCCCCCCTAAGGAGAGAGCCCCCTGCGCGACGCGGCCCATTGTGGCATGCGTCGCGCGCGCCCAGCTCTCTGTTGGGCAGTGCACTGCGTAAGGCTCAGGTGTCGCGAGCGCATCTCTCTGTGCTCGCTTCCCGCGCCCTAACCAAGACCGTTCGGAATTGTCATGAAGCGTCTACTCGCCTTTAGTCAACAAGTCTTTGCTCAAGATCGAGCGACATTACGACGGATCGCAGGCCTTGCGGAACGCCCCGAAGGGCGTTACCTGCTCGAGGCGCTGCCCTCTGCGGCGAGCCCAGCGTTCTTTATGGGCGGCGCTGTACCGGTTGCAGGATTCGACCAAAGCGAGCCCGAGCAGTACTTTTCCGAGACGCTTACCCTCACGGCTCCCTTTGCGCGAGAAATGGGTCTGGGCGATGGGATGAGCCAAATTCACGCCGCGCGCCTCTTCGCTAGCCCCGTGGACGCGGCGCTCTGGCGTAAAGCCCTTGAGCGACTCGCTGCTGGTGAGCGCGAGCTGAGCGTGACGCTTCGACTCTATATAGCGGGCGAAGTGGTTTCGACCATCGTACGCATAGCAAGCCTTATTCCGCTGCTGGCAAAGTTGCCCCCCGAGCCCGTCGAGGATGAGGCGCCACGCTTGGATCCAGAGGTAAGCAGCGTACGAGCGCCAATAACCCCCGAGCAGCCCATCAATGCGGAGAATATCCCGAGCCCGAGCACGAATGCACCTCTGGTGCAATACCCGCCAGAGATCCTCCCTGCCTATATCGGTAGCATGGAACGGCTCGATGTACCGCAAATTGCCCAGAGCCTTGTGCGGCAAGTCGCATTGCGCGCCGAAGAACAAACAGCGATTTTGAATGACCTCAAGCGCCTTACTGAACGCACAACGCTCATCGTGACGCTCTCTGGGTCCGTGGTCACGCGCTATGGCACCCTCGCTGATTTGCTCAAGCAGCACCTGCCCGCTACCGACTGCCCGCTCGTTGCACCCAACGCTTACTTTGGTGCGGTGCTTGTTGGTCGGGCACTTAAAACCGCACCCGAGCGAGTACGAGAG
Source organism: uncultured Sutterella sp. (assembly GCA_902463725.1). Lineage (GTDB taxonomy): Bacteria > Pseudomonadota > Gammaproteobacteria > Burkholderiales > Burkholderiaceae_F > Sutterella. The sequence continues at coordinate 133,946 of CABQGK010000003.1, forward strand.
ATTCTCTCCGAGACGCTCTCACTCATTCGATCGCGCTACGGCATCGATCTGCATCCTGAAATCAGTATCCTCTCGATTCCGATTGCCGAGTCCACCGCATCGTTGCGGCTTGCGGTAAAAACCTATTTAGAGGCACTCGCAGCGGCGCAACCGCTCCCCGTAGCCGCTGCGAGTAAAAACGCCGCTCCAACAGCTCGTGCCGACGAGCACAGTGCCAAAAGCGTCGCAAGTGCGCTGCCCGCCGTGCGCTCAGCGCAGCTGACACTGAGCCTAGCGGACGTGGTGCGCCTTACCGATGCGATCGAAAACGATTTTTCTGGCTTTCATCTGCTTACGCAGTTGCAGGTTGCCGCTAAAAGTGGACGCTACTCGGGGGCAGAATGCTTAGTGCGACTCATCGATGAGGTGCCCTCACTGGGGCCCGGGCGCTTTGTGCCGCTCTTAGAGAGCTCTCCCTTGGCGATTGCCTTTGGGCGGAAGATTTTCGAGCTCGCTATTGGGCTCGTCGGCACCTTCCGTCAAGCGCTCGAAAAAGAGCCGTTGCCTGTGAGCTCAGCTTCGCCTGCGCGAGCCTTCCGACTTGCGGTGAACGTGAGCCCTGCGCAAACCGCGGACGCCTTCTGGGGAACGTTTGTGGCCGCAGCACTTAAGCAAGCAGGAGTCCCTGGGACTGCTTTCGAATTTGAATTCACAGAAACCTCGCGAGCAATCCCGAGCAACAACCTTTCGCACTGGATGGACGAGTGTCGCGCGCTTGGCATTACCTGGGCGCTCGACGACTTCGGCATGGGCTATAACGGCGTCGACATGATGCTCAAGGGCAGCTTTGATACCGTGAAGTTTGATCGCTCCTTTGTGCTCGAAGCGCTTGCTAATTCGCAGACAGAGGCGTTTTTCAAGCACCTCATTGAGGCCTGCCGCGCGCAAGGCGCCACCATTTGCTTGGAGGGTATTGAAGATGCGCAGGTGCTGGAGCGCGTACAAATTTTTATGGCTGACGCTTGGCAGGGCTACCACTTCAGCCGCCCCGAGTTGCCGCAGCAAGCTGCAGAGCGTCTAGGTCGTAGCCTCGCGCTGCCCACTCTCAAAGAGAGCGAAGAAAAAAGTGACCTCCCCGAGATCACCGAAGCGAGCACACTCGATGAGCTCAGCAAGGTTGCTGCCGAAGTGGATGCCCTGGACGCCACGGATAGTGCGAGCGCGAAACCGCTCACGGCACGCAGGACCTATCGCACAATGAGTTTCCGCCCGTTCCTTGCGGTGCTCTTTACGCCGCTTGTGGCGCTACTGCTCTTTACGATGGGGATCTTTGTGACGTTTAATGCGGACGTCGAAAAACAAGCCTCACGCCTCACAAAAGAAGCGGTCTCACGAATCATTTCCGCCCAAGAGAGTGCCGTGCGTGTCGAGCAGCTAAGAACGAGCCTCACCACGCTCTCTGAGACGAATGACTCCTCACAGGCCGAAGCTGCTTACCGCGCAGCGAAGTCGCTCCTTTCTTCGTCGGCCACCTTTGACCGGCACGGTGAGACGCGCGACGAAATGGGTAAATTGCTCAACACCGTCGAGAGCGTCTGGCAGCAACGTCGCGCCTTTGACGCCAAAGCCGATGAAGTCGACACACTCTGGCAGCAGCTCTATTTCAAAATGATGACCATCTCCGCGCTTTCCGCTGGAGCTAACCCCGATCAGCTTCCCCTCATCGAAGGAGTCACCAAAGAGCTCTCGCTACTTGGCGGTCAGCTAGAAGCCATGCACAATGCCGTATCGCGCGCCATGGACGGCTACGGCTATATCTGTAGCAAAAGCGCAATCAGCTCACGACTCGCCTTCACCGAAGACCTCATCATACAGTGCCGACAGCTACGTCGCACCGAGTCCGATCTGCACAAAACCATTGATGATCTTGCGGGGATCCGACGTCAATTTGCCGATCAAATTCAATCGATGGATCGCGATGCGGTGGCGCTCGAGCAGCACTTCACCAACATTGAAACACGCGACCTCGTTTCCGACATTGACGTGGTGCACTCCTTGAGCACGCGCTATCGCCCATGGGTGATGGTGCTCATTGGCGCCATTGCAGCGCTCTCGCTCATGAGTGCGCTGGGCATGGCAGCGCTACTGCGCCCCATTGATCGCCTACTCAAGGCGCTCAGAGCTTATCGTCGTCAAGGCACCAAACCTGCGGCCACGATGCGTAGCCGTATCCGAGAATTTAACGACATGATTAGCTGGCTGCGACTCTTTGTGGAGCTTACGGATAGAGAGCGCGCAAAACGCACAGCCATTGCGAGCAAATATAGCGAGCTACTCTCTGAAGCCCATCGTGATAGCCTCACGGGGGTGGCCAATCGCCGAGCGCTGCAAGAAGCACTTGCTCGCGGCGTGCCACTACTGGCAGATACCGCGGTGCTCATGATCGACATTGACCACTTTAAAATTCTCAACGACACGCGCGGGCATCTCTTCGGTGACCGAATCCTCGCGGCCGTAGGCGAAGTGCTACGACGTAATGTCTCGCACAAAGACAGTGTCTATCGCTACGGGGGTGAAGAGTTCTGTGTGGTGCTCACTGGGGTGAACGAGCAACAGGCTCAAGCCGTCGCAGAACGGCTGCTCGGAAAAGTTCGCGCCATTTCTCGTGCCACAGCGGAAAACTTCACGCCGCAAGAAGCGCCTGAACCGCTCACCATCTCCATTGGGGTGTCGAGCGTTATCGAAAGTATTGGCGAAAAGCCGCTTGAGCGGCTCATTGCTGAGGCTGACGATGCGCTCTACCGCGCAAAAGAAAGCGGCCGGAACCGCATGGTTGGAACCGCTCGTAAAAGTTAGCACTCACAAAATGACAAAAAATACGCCATAATGGCGGCATCTCGATTTTTATCGCTCGGCCTCCGCAGGGGGCTGAGCCATGACAAATCCGCGCAGCTCGCGCAATGCTGTGCCCATAACACCTATGACAAAACCGAAAACTACGATTCGCCCCGAGGGTGAATCCCCCGCCCAGCAAGAACGCCTCCCAAAATGGGAAGGGGCTGGCATTTGGAACGTGTATTTTCTCGCGAAGTTCGCCCTCGCACTAGCGGGCTATCTAACGCTCAACGCCGCGGCCAATGCTGCGCTCTTTGCAGCGGTCGTCTTTCCCATTCGTCACCGCCTTCTAAGACGAGCGCGAGCGATTGCGGCGGCTATCGTCGGTTTCGTGCTCATTTGGAGCGAAAGCTACCTGCCTGCGGGTGACGTCATCATCAAAAACTTCAACAACCTCGCTGGCTTCACCCCCAAGTATCTCTCTGAGCTAGCCGTGGGCTTTATCAATCCCATGATGCTCGTTTGGACTTTTGTGGGGTTGGTGGCGTGGTACTTTTTGCGTGACTGGATCCGCTTCAGCGCCATCACGGTGGCGGGGCTGCTGGTGCTCATTTTCCCGAGCTTAACGGCCTTACTGCCGCAAGGCACGGTCGGCAACGGCAACGCCCCCAACGCGGTCGCTGTCTCCGCTGTGGACGCTACCCGTGGCGCGCTCATGCCTGCGCAAACTCAAAAACCCGATACCGATGGGATCAACCAGTGGCTGAATACGTTCTATGCGGCAGAGAAAACGCGTCGCGCCAATCTTCCTCAGGGCCCCGTGGACGTGGCCAAGTCTGGGGAATTTGATATCGTCATGATCAACATCTGCTCGCTTGCCACAGACGACTTGGTGATGGTTGGACTCGATAAAGCCCCCATTTGGAGTCGTTTCGATGTCGCGTTCACCAAATTTAACTCTGCCACCTCGTACTCGGGTCCAGCGACGCTCAGACTCTTGACGGGCGCATGCGGTCAGCCTTCGCACAGCGACCTCTATGAAGATCGCCGCCCCGAATGCGAAACGCTTAACCGACTCGCGACAGCGGGCTGGGAAAACCAGCTCTACCTCGACCATAACGGTAAATACGACGACTACCTCAATAGCCTGCGTAGCATCGCTGGTCTTGTGCCAGACCTTCAGGACCAGCACCACTACCACAAGGCCATGGAATCCTTTGACGGTAGCCCCATCTACTCCACCAAGGACGCGGTCAACAATTGGTTTAAGAACCATGCTAAGGGGCCGTCTCGCACAGTCTCGCTCTTTAACCTTGTGACGTTGCACGACGGTACGCGTGACCCCGCAAGCCAAGACCCGATCGACTATAAGCCGCGCTGCGAGGCGCTGCTCAATGAGTTGGGCGAATTCATGGATCAGATTGAAAAGAGCGGCCGAAAAGTGCTCTTTATCATCGTGCCTGAGCACGGTGCTGCCCTGCGTGGCGACAAGGTCCAAGTAGCTAAGTTGCGTGAAATTCCCTCGCCCAACATTACGCGCGTGCCGGTCTTTGTGAAATTCTTCGGCCTACCCAATGCCGAGCAAGCGGGCGTGAAAGCGGGCTCGCCGATTGTGATCGATACGCCGACAAGCTACCTTGCGCTCACTGAGCTCGTGGGTCGTACGATCAACTCGGGCATCTACAGCGATAAGCCCAGTGGACTCGATGGCAAACCCGCCACGCTCGCAACGATCACCGATGAACTGCCGCAGACCTGGCCAGTATCGGAAAACTCCTCCGCTAAAGTCGTTGATGATTTCCAAGGCAAGGCTTATCTGCGACTCAAGCAAGGCAAGTGGCTCGAGTACAAACAGTAATTGAACACGCCTAGTAGCGCTTTGATTCAACGGGGCGTCTTCTTTCAGAGCAAGGAAGACGCCCCGCTTCGTTATGAACCGTTGCTTTTACGGAACGGGCTACCCACTAGAGCGAGCTGGCTCTAGCCCACCCTCAAGTACACGCGTCCGTGCGCTTTGGAGAAATACCAAATTGACTGCGGTAGTCTCGGTAGAACTGCGAGGTAGAACTATAACCAAGCGCCTGCGCGATGCGCTCGTGCGTCAGCTCGCCCGCAAGAAGCATCTCGCGCGCAGCCAAAAGCCGCACGCGCTTACTGTACTGAAGTGCGGTTTCTCCTAGCAACTGCTTCATGCCACGAGAAAAGACCTCTGGGCTCATGTCGGCCTCTGCAGCAAGCTCCTCTACGCTAAGCGCCGCAGGTAGCTGCTGCGTCAGGTGACCAATCGCCCGAGCGAGCCTTGAGACGGGATGCGATGAAGTTAAGCGCGCCACCAATTCGGGTCCCCAACTTGAAAAGAGGAGCTCGGTGTAGAGGATGCGCAGATAGAGCGGCGCAAGCGCAGCGCGCTGCGCCTCACTCGCTTCAGCGAGCGCTAACAACTGAGCAAAGACTTCCACCACACGGGTATTCGATTCGAGAAGACGCACAGCCCGCGTACTACGAAGTTTCGCCGCGCTCACACTCACAGGCAGCGTCTCTAGCACGTTGCCTAGCAGCACATCATCAAGCGCAAGCCCAAGCGTCACCATATCGGGCTCAGCATGGAGCGCCTCAATGCGAAGCAGCATCTTTTGCTCGCAGAGTATCCCGAGCAAATCGGCGGCGCCCACCACAATATCCCCTAAAGGACTATGCAGTATCCGCCGTCCACAGAGCTGCAAAAATACCGTAGGGCGCTCATGGCCGCCACAGAGCTGCGCGCAAGGCGCACGGCGGCTCACAAAAAGGCCAGGGATCGCAAGGGGCGTTTTGCCATAGTTGGGCGCCAATCGCTGCACCCGCGTCAAAAGCGGCGCAAGTATCTCAGAAACGTACGTCGTCGTCATATTGCAAATCGTGAGCTCCCGTCTTTTACAGGCTGAGGCTGGGCGTATTTGTCTCGAAGAATCGCCTAGGTTGGCGTGCAAGCGCCAGGGCGGCTTCGTAGCAAAAACTTTAGGCGTCTCTTCTCAGGCTTGTCAAGACGCAACGTTTGAGCACGCACACACCTAAGAAAGTCGTAGCGTGCAAAAGCAAATTTCCAAGCGCTTGCGCTAAAATGTTTGGATTACTCTTTAAAAGCACTGGCTTGCGCTCACCCGCAGAGGGTGCTCGCGCCACCTGCGCCAAGCGCTCTTTGGCAGCGTCACCTAGATCTGTGTGCGCGCTCCGGCTGGAGGTAGCCCTTTAGGCGAGCTCGACAAAGAGCCTTACCGTGACAACCCACTTTTATAAGGACGACAACCGTGTCCGCACTTGTACTCGGTCATAAGAACCCCGACTCTGATAGTATTGTTTCCGCCCTCGCCTGCACGTATCTCTACCAGCAGCGTGGCCTCGATGTGGTGGCCGCTGCGCAGGGCGAACCCGCGCCTGAAACCCAATTCATCCTGGAGCGCTTCGGCCTCAAGGCGCCTGAAGTGGTGCACTCCGTCGCGGGCCGTGACGTCTACCTTGTGGACTACTCCGACCTCAACCAAGCGCCGGATGACTTCAAAGAATGCAACCTCAAGGGCATCGTTGACCACCACAAGTTGGGGGATGTCACCAGTACCGCCCCCGTGGAATGCATTATTTGGACGGTAGGCTGCACGAACACGATCCTCAAGCGTATGTACGACTACATGGGCGTTGAAGTCCCCGCGAACATCGCTGGCGCCATGCTCTGTGCCATTCTCTCGGACACCGTGATCTTCAAGAGCCCGACCTGCACCCCCACCGACGTGGAAGTCGCGAAAGAGCTCGCTAAGATCGCTGGCATCGATGATATCGAAGCCCTCGGCAAAGAACTCTTCACCGCCAAGAGCGCTGTGAAGGGTTGCACGCCGCGCTCACTGATCTTCCGCGACTACAAAGACTTCAACATGAACGGTTGCAAGGTTGGCGTCGGCCAGCTCGAACTCATCAGCCTTGACCTCGTTGACGACATCAAGGATGATCTGATCGCTGAACTCGCTAAGGTCAAGAGCGAAGAAGGCCGCCACAGCGCCCTACTCCTGCTCACCGACATCATGAAGGAAGGCTCTCAGTTGCTGATGGTCTCTGACGATCCCGCTCGTATTGCGAGCGCTTGGGACAAGACCTACAACGGTGAACCCCTGTGGCTCGACGGCGTCATGAGCCGTAAGAAGCAAGTGGTTCCCAACCTCGAAGCGGCTTTCCGCAAGTAATTAGCCTTGCCGACGAGTGATGTGGCTGCGCCCCGTCGCTCGCACAAGCTGCCAACAGAAGGCACGAAGGCACCAAGCTCGTTTGGTTCTTCGGCCTTCTTTTTTTGTGCCTCGCGAGTAAGTACGAATGAGCCTCTCTATGTTAAGTAAATTCTTATCAATATCGCTAAATTCATAGCCTTTTACTAAACATCTCGCACTTTTCCCCGCCCCGCTCGCCGCAAAGCGGCTCCCCACAGAAAAACGCCCTCCTCTACACTCAGTCAACCGATTTAGGTCGTATGACACTCTCAAAAAAACTCTCAACCCAAAAGCACTAACCAAGCTTAAGCCTTTGAGCTAGGTTTGATTGTCGTTCAGCCTTTTGTCCAGTTGCACAGAACGGCGGTTTGGAAAAAGTGGTCAATCTGTAAAGGTTGAACCTAACGCCTGTGTGACAGAAGTTAACTAAAGCCATGATTTTACTGAGTTTCCCCTACTCGCTTGATCTTTCGCAAATGGGAAGGGATTGGGCCACTTTAGCAACTATCGTGCAGGCACAAGCAGAAAATAGAATCGAGAATGGTGCAAATTTCAAGACCCCAAAAGAAGTCCCACACCCCAAGGAGACGACATGCACACCACGAAGAGAGATTTTCTCAAGGGCGTCGGCGCGTTAACGCTCGGCGCGAGCCTTGTCCCCCTGAGCGCCTATGCGCTTGAACTCCCCAAAGACGGTACCAAACGCTGGGCCATGATTGTCGATCTACGTCGCTGTATTGGCTGCCAGTCCTGCACCGTGAGTTGCACGATGGAAAATGCCTCACCGCTTGGAAAATTCCGCACAACCGTCAACCAGTACGAAGTGCGCGACAGCGAAGGCGCGGTCAACAATCTTTTGTTGCCGCGGCTCTGCAACCATTGTGCGAACCCGCCCTGTGTGCCCGTCTGTCCCGTCAAGGCCACCTACCGTAGTGCCGAGGGCATTGTAGAAATCGACAAAACGACCTGTATTGCTTGCAGCCTTTGTGTGAAGGCCTGCCCCTACGAAGCGCGGTTTATCAACCCGGAAACTCGCACGGCCGACAAGTGCACGTTCTGCTCGCACCGCCTCGAAGCGGGACTGTTGCCCGCGTGTGTTGAGAGTTGTGTGGGTGGCGCTCGCATCATCGGCGACCTCGCCAACCCCAAGAGCGAAATCCGACAACTCTTTGACGCAAACAAAGACAAACTGCTCGTGCTCAAGCCCGAAGCTGGCACCGAGCCGCAGGTTTTCTACCTTGGGCTCGAGAAGCGCTTCCAATCCAGCGTTAAGGGCGAGCGCGTTCTCGTGCTCACCAAGTCCCTCTAAACGTGCTGCACTTCAGTAGGAGAAACGGACATGAATAACGAACGCCGTCAATGGATAAAGGGTGCCGCTGCGGGGGCACTCACTGCTACGACTGCTCGCATCAACGCGGCAGAACCCTCCAGCACGCCGCTCAAAACCAAGATGGGCAAGGTGGTGCGCGACCGTCTTGCTGGCAACGCCCTGCCCACGGAAGGGCGCGTTGAAAATGGGCGCTTTGCCCCAGCAACCGATCAAATCGTAGCGAACACGCAATGCATGGGGTGCTGGACGCTCTGTGGGTTGCGCGCCCGAGTTGATTTGAAAGAAAACCGCATTCTGCGCTTGGCGGGTAACCCCTACCACCCACTCTCCTCCGATGAATTCGTGGGCTTTAATACGCCCGTGGAAAAAGCTTGGGCGGGGCTTGGTGGCGATGCAGGCATTGCGAATCGCTCTACAGCCTGCGTGCGCGGCGCCGTGCTCATGCAAGGGCTCAAGAGCCCCTACCGAATCACGCAACCCTTAAAGCGCGTTGGCAAACGCGGTGAAGGCAAATGGAAGAGCATCAGCTTTGAGCAACTCATCGAGGAAGTGGTCAATGGTGGCAACCTCTTTGGAGAGGGATACGTCGAGGGGCTTGCATCTATCCGTAAGCTCGATGTGCCCGTGGACAAAAATAACCCTGAGTTTGGTCCCGCTGCCAACCAGTTGCTGGTCACCTTCGCAGGTCCCGAAGGTCGTCAACCGCTTCTGAAGCGCTTTGCTAACAACGCCTTTGGCACCATAAATTTCGGCTCTCACGGTTCTTACTGTGGTCTGAGCTACCGCGCGGGCTCTGGCGCGGTGATGAATGATTTCGACAACAACGCCCACGCTAAGCCCGACTGGGATAACGCCGAGTACATCCTCTTTATGGGCACCTCACCCGCGCAAAGCGGCAACCCCTTTAAGCGCCAAGCACGTGAGCTCGCCAAGGGACGCACCGAGAAAGGACTGCGCTATGACGTGGTGGCGCCACACTTGGAAATGACGCAGAGCGCGGCCAGCCCCGAAAACCGTTGGTACGGTGTCAACCCTGGCGGCGACCTCCCGCTTGTGCTCGGGATGCTCGCGTGGATTATTGATAACGAGCGCTTCAACCGCGCCTACCTCGAGATGCCTGGCGAAGCGGCGATGAAAGCCAAGGGCGCGGTGAGCTACGCTAACGCAACGCACTGCTTCATTGCAGAGACAACGCATGCGCAATACGGGCAGCCCCTCACGGAAGCGCTTCTCAACGGTGTCGCGCCCAACCCCGATGAGAAGGTCGTTGAAAATACGAACCTTGTCAAGAGCGATGGGCGTTGGGTGCCCGTGCGCGAGGCGCTCACCGCCGAGCTCTTTGTCGATGAGGAGGTCACCCTCAAAGACGGCAGTCGTGTCCGCGTCAAAAGCGCCATGCAGCTTCTCAACGAGGCCGTGCATGAAAAGTCGCTTGACGAGTACGCGGCACTCGCTGGTAGCAGCGTTGACGCCATGATTACGCTTGCACGCGAATTCACCTCGCACGGCACTCGCGCGAGCGTCATCACGCATGGCGGCACCATGCACAGCACGGGCTTTTATACCGCTTGGGCCATACTGCTTCTTAACGTCATGATCGGCAACATGAACCAAAAGGGTGGCATGTGCATGGCGGGCGGCAAATTTAAGGACTTTGGCCCCGGGCCGCGCTACAACCTTGCAGCCTTCCCCAACATGGTCAAGCCCAAGGGCACGAACCTTGCTCGCAGCAAGCGCCACTATGAGCAGAGCTCGGAATTTAAGCGTCGCAGTGCCAATGGCGGCAACCCCTACCCGGCGCAGGCCGCGTGGTATCCGTTTGTCGGTGGACAGCTCTCGGAGATGATCACCTCCGCGCTACAGGGCTACCCCTACTCGCTCAAGGCTTGGATCAGCCACATGACCAACCCTGTCTATGGGCTCACAGGGATGCACCACATTGCGCAAGAACGTCTCAAGGATCCCAAGGTTCTGCCGCTTTTCATCGCGATCGATGCGTTTATGAACGAGACAACAGCGCTTGCCGACTACATCGTTCCCGATACGCACACCTTTGAGTCTTGGGGTTTTTCGACGCCTTGGGCTGGTACACCCACGAAGACGAGTACGGCACGCTGGCCTGTGCTCGAGCCCGCGGTGGCAAAAACCGCTTCGGGTGAAGCGGTCTCGATGGAGAGCTTCATCATTGCGGTGGCCAAGAAGATGGGGTTGCCGGGGTTTGGCGACAACGCCATTACCGATAACGAAAAGCACACCTACGGGCTGCATAGCGCTGAGGACTTCTTCCTCAGAGCCGCTGCCAATGTCGCCTTTGACGGTAAGGAGCCCGTCGCCGATGCCACCGAGCGCGACTGTGTGCTCACGGGCGTCACCCGCCTCATGCCCACCCTCAAGCGCGTGTTGCGCGAAGAGGAAGTGCTCAAAGTGGCGAACATCTACGCCAAGGGCGGGCGCTTTGCCCCGCACAAGAGCGCTTGGAGCGAGGATGCTATGAACACCAAGTGGACGCGCTGCCTGCAGATCTGGAACCCCACGGTCGCTGCAGCTCGCCACTACTACGACGGCTCGCCCTACCACGGCTGCCCACGCTACTACCCTGCGCAGTTTGCTGACCGCTCCCGCTTAGAGGATCGCTATCCCAAGCGTGATTGGCCCTTCATGCTCATGAGTTTTAAGTCGCACATCATGAATAGCATTACCGCGCCTCTGCTTGAGCTCCACGCGCTGCGTCCACAAGGGCTGATCGCGCTCAATATGGGCGACGCAAAGCGCTTGGGGCTCACGAGCGGTGATCGCGTCACGCTCGAGACGCCCGGTGGCAAAGCCAGCGGTGTCATCGTCGCCCTCGACGGGGTGATGCCAGGCACCATTGCTATCGAACACGGCTGGGGTCATAAAGAGCTCGGCGCACGCGGCTACGAAATTGATGGTCGCCGCATCGAGGGCGATGAACGCATCGCAAGCGGCATCAACATCAACGACCTCGGTCTGCTTGACAACACCAAAGCGATTGCCTCGCCTTGGGTTGACTGGGTCTGTGGCTCGAGTGTGAGACAAGGGCTTCCGGCAAAAATTACCAAATCCGCCTGATGTTCTCTCCTTCTGACAGGCGTTTTTAAGGGCGTGCGATGCAGCTCCAGCATCCACGCCCCTTTTTTGTGACGTACGGCAGGCGCCGTTTTGCGTTAGACTCAAACCACATCAACGCAATTTGAAGGAGGTCTGAAATGACGCAAGAGAAAGCCGCACTCGGTGTGGGCGATCCTGTGCCGGCCTTTGCCGTGCCTAATCAAGATGGCTCGATCGTCACGCGGGAGTCGCTCTTAGGCTCACGCTACATTCTCTACTTCTATCCCAAAGACAACACGCCGGGCTGCACCGCCGAGAGTTGTGACTTCCAGAGCAAGCTCCCTGACTATACGGGGCTCGGTTTCAAAATCTTCGGCGTCTCTCGCGATAGCGAAAAGAGCCATCAAGGATTCCGCGAAAAGTTTGGCCTCAAGTTTGACTTGCTCTCCGACAAAGACGAGCAACTCTGCAACGCCTTTGACGTCATCAAGGAAAAGATGATGTACGGTAAACCCGCTCGCAAAATCGAGCGTAGCACGTTCGCCATCGATGAAAAGGGCATCATCATCGGTGCTTGGCGCGATGTGAATGCGCGCACTCACGTTGCCGAACTGCTAGAAGCCCTTCAAGCCTAAGCGCCCGCTCCGTGTGGGGACGCTGATCGCGTCCCCTCATCATTTCTGCGTACTGCACTCCGTCAAACGGCGGGCGACAATTGCGCCAGCCTTTTCTATACTTTGCACAACCAAGGAGGTTGCGCCAGAGCGCGCCCTCTCAGCAAACCGCACAAAACAACAAAGAGGAAAACATGCCCGAGATGCCTGAAAAAGTCCGCCCCGCTACACAACCTGCGCTCGAAGGGCGCTTGCGTGTCTTTGAGACCTCCCCTATCGAGCACTTCGAGTCGGGCTTTCGCACGATCCATGAAACACGCATGAAGGGGCTTCCCATCCTGAACCCCCGCCTCTCGGTCAAAGCAGATAACTTCCGCCGCTGGGGTAACGATTGGATCGGTACCGTGGTCACCCCTTGGTCCATTCTGATCGTGCTCGCCTGCGGTAACCGCGGTGGTTGGGTCTCGGTACCCGCGGGTGCCACACGCATGATCGAGTTGCCAGGCGGGGACTTTCCTTTCCTCGGTTGCATTGATCCAATTTTGGGCGAGTACCAAATGCTCGGGCTCATGAGTCCGTTGCATGAAATTGAAGATCAGGCGGCAGCCGAAGCTATTGCCCGCTACGCGATTGAAGAAATTCTCACTGTCCCCGATAGCGAGAAGATGGATATTGAAGAGCAAGGCACGCCCCTTACCCCCCTTACCTCTCCGGTCGAAGGGCAGCGCGCCATCCCGATCAAAGCCGTGCCCACGGGGTCCCTTGCCTCCGAAACAAAACCCATGTCACGCCGTGCATTCTTTCGCCGCATGAGCGGTGAAGGGAGTGGCGAATAAATGAATACTGGTGCTGTTGTGGTGCGTGTACAAACACGCGCGTCTTGTTGCCCACAAGTGACGGTAGAAAACAACCGACCTACGGGCTTGATTGAAAAGTTGCTCCAGAGCGACGCGCATAACGTTCGCCGCAATGTAGGCATGCTCTATGGGCTCTGCCCCATTGCGCATCTCGCCGCCCTCGATGGCTCAGCTGCGACAGCACTAGTGCCGCCGCAGCTCTTACGGCGCGCAGTTACGCTCGAAGCCGTTGCGGAAAACCTGCGTATGTTTATCACCGCAGGTGCTGACATAGCGCAGATGCCCACCGATATCGCCGCGCTACGCGAGTTGGGCGGAATTCGCGCTGTGCTCATGGGGGTACTCGCTGCACTCATTAGCGCGCCAGACAAAGAGGCTTTAGCCAAAGCCGAAGAAGGCATTGTGCTCGCTCAGAGTCGGCTCCCTGCGCTCTTTGCCCATGCGTTACTCGCCGATAGCGAAGCATTTCTTGCGCTCGAGTGTCCCGCCGACTTTGATGCGTGGCTCGATGCGAGCACGTCGCCTGCTAGAGCGCTTCTCAAAGCACTGAACGCGTTACCCGCGCACTTTGGCTGCGTTACCGTCCCCTTTTTGCCGCATGGCGATGCGGCGCTCAAAGAAACGTTGCTTCTAGCACTCAGCCAAGATCCGAGCCTCGAAATGAATCCACGGCTCGCAGGCAAAGCCGCACTCACGGGGGCGCTTTCTCGTACGCACAAAGTGCCCCTGCTACAAGCACTCGTCGCCGAGCGCGGCGTCACACCGCTTACGCTTACACTCGCACGCCTCAGAGAAACGCTTACGCTTGGCGCAGCACTCGCTGCTGGAAACACTGCAGAAGAGGCGCTACTTAACGTGACCGTCTTCCGCACCGATAGCGGCAGCTCGATCACCCTTGTTGAGAGCGCCCGGGGGTTACTTGCGCACGCACGTGGTGCCACTCAGCACGATGGACTACCCGCGTTCTATCGTGTCACCTCCCCCACCGAATGGCAATTTGCCAAGGCAGGGGCAGCACAAGAAGCGCTAGAGAGCGCGCTCAGCTGCACACCGCTCCCCAAAGAAGGCGAGGTTGCAGAGCAGCGTGCCCTAGCCTCGCTTACAGAGACTGCACTCTTTGGTTTAGACCCCTGTGTACCTATTCAACTCTTCCTTGATGGCCGCTCGGTGCCGCTCTCAAGGAGCTAACCGTCAAACGAGAGATCGTCATGCATGAAATGAGCATTGCCGAAGGCATTATCGAAGTGGTTGAACGAACCGCCAAAGCGCACCACATTAAGCGACTGAAACGGGTCACGATTCAAGTTGGCGAACTCGCTGGCGTCGATATTCCGAGTCTGGAATTTGCTTGGAAGAGCGTCGCAGCGGGTGGGGCTGCCGCGGACGCGGAACTCAACATTGAGCGCCCTCAGGGCACCGCTTGGTGTATGGATTGCTGCAAAACGGTGGCGCTACACAAATATGGCGATGCCTGCCCAGAGTGTGGCGGCTATCTCCTCACCCCCAATGGCGGCAACGAGATGCGCGTCGTTAGCATCGTGCCCAATGACGAGAACGAGGATAAGAGCGAGGCGCAGTAGCTACTGAAATTCCGCCTGGCGCGCTTACCGTACTTGTGAAACACCCATCAGAGAGGAGACACTGGTGCTAGATTGGCTCATCCGAACCGCAACCATTGCGAGCCCTTTTCTGCTGCCGCTCGCAATTTTGATCTACACGAAGCGGCCGACGTTCAGTTTTAGCTGGCGCTCGCAACACCTCTTCATGCAGCTCTTCTACGCCATGTACGCGTTCTCGCTGCTGCTCTTTGTTGCGCATGCCTATGCGGTGCAGGGCGGAGCTGGAGAGTTTTTCGCCGCATTTTGGGGCAATCCCCTCATCTTGACGCCCTGGTGCTTTGCCGCTTATATGGCGCAAATCCTCTCGGTCGTTGCACTGGCGCTCGTGGTCAACTGGGGAATGCTCAGGCGGCTCAACCCCAAACTCGCCGGCACACCGCCCCTGAGCGAAAAGAAAACGCCATCTGATCAAGCGGTTGCCGCAGTTGAAGCGCTGCAACAAAAAGCCAACAGCAAATAGTTAGCCATGGACCAGCGAGCACTTAGGTATCCTAAGAAATAGTACAAAATGAAGGATGACGGAGTGCTCTCTTTCGCCTACAATAATCGAAAATCCTAATTCTGGGTGCTAGCACCCGATCAAACAAGAGGACAAAATTCATGTGTATTACCTGCGGCTGTGGCGATCATAACGGCGCCCACATGCATACGCACGTTGACGAAAATGGCAACGTCACCACGCATGTCCACTCCCACGATGATGAGGGGCACACCCACGATCATCACCACGATCATGATCACCATCACGACCATGATCATCACCATGATCATGCTCTGCACAGCCATGACGCGGCGACGAGCACTGAGCGCGCGATCTCGATTGAGGAGGACATCCTTGGACGTAATAACGCTATTGCAGCGAAGAACCGTGCGTACTTCCGCGATCACAAGATCCTTGCGCTCAACATGGTGAGCTCGCCAGGCTCTGGGAAAACAGAGCTGCTTGCGCGTACGCTTGCTGCGAACGCGGGCTTTACCGCTGCCGTGATTGAGGGGGATCAGCAAACCGACAATGATGCTGCGCGCATCCGCGCCACAGGCGCTCGTGCCCTGCAGATCAACACCGGTAAGGGGTGTCACTTGGATGCGCACATGGTCGAGCATGCGCTCGAGCACCTTGTGCCCGAAGACGGCTCCGTGCTTTTCATTGAAAACGTCGGCAACCTCGTGTGCCCGGCAGAGTTTGATCTTGGCGAAGCACACAAAGTGGCGCTTCTTTCGGTGACCGAAGGCGAAGACAAGCCACTTAAGTACCCCGACATGTTCCGTGCCGCGGACGTCATGATCATCACCAAGATTGACCTTTTACCGTATGTGCCCTTTGATGCGGATCGCGCTGAAGAAAACGCTCGCCGTATCAACCCGAATATCCGTGTGTTGCGTCTTTCGAGCACCACGGGCGAAGGGATGGATCGTTGGTTTACGTGGCTCAAGGCTGAGCTTACGCTTGCCACGCTCTAGCCGCGCACGAGCGCCGCGAGTAGCGCCATCACATTTTGATGGCGGCTACCCCCTTCAAAAGGGCCATCGGTCAATTTGACATCATGGGCGACGGCCGCGGTGCGGTCCGTCGCCCTTTGTTTAAGTAGCGTGTACGCTCACCCAATCCCATTCGAAGACAACACATTCAGAGCGCACGCCATGCGAAAAGCACCGACTCACTCATTCACAGGAACAGCACTATGACCTCGAGTTCCCCTATTGGCAACGCTGGCGATATCGCTCGCGCTTTCCGCGTCCGCGGCCTTGTACAAGGCGTGGGCTTTCGTCCCACCGTCTACCGCATAGCTGTGACACTAAACGTTCGCGGAACTGTATTCAATGACGCCGAGGGTGTACTCGTGCACTTAGAAGGCGATAGCGCAAGCGTCAACGCCTTCCCTGAAATGCTCCTGCGTGAAAAGCCTCCACTTGCCCGCATTGACTCGATTGAGCCAGAAGACGCGGAAATAAAGCACTATGAGAAGTTTTTCATCGATGCCACGCCCTCGGGCGGTAAAGTCACCACCGGCATTACCGCAGACGCTTCGATCTGCCAAGCGTGTCTCGAGGACATGTGTCGACCTGCGGATCGCCGTTGGCGCTATGCCTTTACCAACTGCACACATTGCGGGCCGCGCTTTACCATCACGCGCCACTTACCCTACGACCGCCCACAGACCTCCATGGCAAAGTTCCCCATGTGTCCGAACTGCCGCGAAGAGTATGAGGATCCACTCGATCGTCGCTTCCATGCGCAGCCCGTGGCCTGCCCCGAGTGCGGCCCCGAGATGCAATTCACCGACAATCAGGGCAACGTGCTCGCTGGCGACCCCATCCGTGAAACGGTGGCTGCCATCCGCGCTGGGCTCATTGTTGCGGTGAAAGGCTTGGGAGGCTTTCATCTTGTCTGTAACGCGGAAAACGAGCGCGCTGTCGCGGAATTGCGCCGTCGTAAGCAGCGCGATGAAAAGCCCTTGGCACTGATGGTCGTGGGCGAGGCGAGTGCACGGCGCATTGTCGAGCTCACCGACAAAGAGCTGGAACTACTCAATTCGCCCGCGCACCCCATTGTGCTCGCAAAACGCAAAAAAGGGCTCTTTGTACCAAAGCTCACGGGCATTGCCGATGGGTTGGAAGAGCTCGGCATCATGTTCCCCTACACGCCGCTACATGCGCTCCTCTTCCATAGCTTCGCGGGCGAGCCCGCAGGCACCGATTGGATGAAGAGCGCGCTACCGGTGACACTCGTGATGACGAGTGCCAACCGCTCGGGCGACCCGCTTGTAACTAACAACGACGAAGCGCTCAAGACGCTTTCACACATTGCTGACCGCTTCCTCCTACATAATCGCGACATCGTTGTGCGCTGTGACGACTCGGTGGTGCGTCTGGTGGGTGAAACGCCACTCTTTGTACGACGTGCACGTGGATGGGCGCCTGAAGGGCTTCGACTCCCTGAAGCCGTGGGCGACGACGCCACCAGCGTGGTGGCCTATGGCCCGTACCTCAAAAACACCGCTGCCCTTTTGAGAGGGCGCGATGCGTGGGTCACGCAACATATTGGCACACTGAGTAACCCTCAAAACCTCATGATGCTCGAGGAGACGGTCAAGCACTTTGAGACGCTCTTTGAAGTGACCCCCAAAGTGCTCGCCTGCGATGCGCACCCAGATTTCCCGAGCACGCGTCTTGCGGCACAACGTGCCCATCAAGGTGCGTTGCCGCTCTACCCGATCTATCACCATGCCGCCCATGTCGGTGTGGTCATGGCTGAAGAAGCTCGTTGCACCCCCACCTTTGGTCTTGCGCTCGACGGGGTGGGTCTGGGACCCGAAGGCGGCATTTGGGGCGGAGAGGCGCTTCTGGTCGATGGGGGCGGCTTTTGGCGTGTGGGTCACGTTGAAGAGTTGCCTCTGCCAGGCGGCGACAAAGCCGCCGTGGAGCCTTGGCGCATGGGTGCAGCGATTCTCGCTACACACGGCGCAGCCAATCAAATTGCTAGCCGCTACGAGCGTATGCCGGGCGCCAATATGATCGAGCGTCTCATCCGTAACACCTCGCTCACTGCGAAAACGAGCTCGCTCGGTCGCTGGTTTGATGGCGTCAGTTCGCTGCTTGGGCTCTGCCATGTGCAGCACGATGAAGCAACCGCCGCAATGCTCTTAGAGGCCGCTGCGGCTCGTGCGCTCTCGCTTACCAATGACCGCGTCTGGCCAGCGAGCGAGAGCTGGAAAGTGAACGAGCACGGCGTACTAGAGCTCGGCGGTCTTGCGCGCGCCGTCATTGATGCGACCGCTCGCCACAGCATGGAGGTGGAACTCATTGCGCTCAAGTTTGAGCACACCCTTGCGCTCGCGCTCCTTGACTGGACGGTGACACTGCGTAAGCGGCTCATCGCTCAGGGGCTACTTGCCGAAGACAATCGTCTCGTTGCACTCACAGGTGGCTGCATGGTCAACCGCACGCTCATGACCACGCTGACGCGCGGCCTCACGGAGCTCGGCCTCGAGCCGAGGCTTCCAAAGAGTGCACCTGCGGGCGACGGCGGTCTTGCTCTTGGCCAAGCTTGGCTAGCCCGATTGGCATACGACCAGCGGGCGAGGGAGCATGCGTTCAAGGGAGAAGTCTTTTAGTTTAGAATGTGCTCAGCCATATGCTAGCGCCCCCTAATACGTGCGCAGAACACGCTCTCTGCGCACGCGGGAGTATTACGCATGCGCTTCGGGTCTCGCCGCTTGCTCGAGCCTCGGGAGTCTGCGCTAGGCCTACTGAGTCACGCGCTCGAGAGGCTACACGCAGCCCAAAACCCTAGCGCGCAACGCTGGCACACTTGCCTACCCCCTGTGATGCGAAAGAGGCCGAGACGGCACGTCGGGAGGCACTGCCGCTCGCCTACCCCTTTCCGAGAGAAAGGAGCTACAGACTCCTCTCATAACAGGGCAATAAAACTACCGTTTGGAGATCAACATCATGTGTCTGGCTATTCCAGGGCAAATTACCAAGGTCCTTGACAGCGACATGGCCGTCTGCAGCATTGGCGGCATTGAAAAAGAAGTCAACGTCGCCCTTGTGGAAAATGCGACCCCCGGTGACTGGGTCATCGTGCACGTGGGCTTTGCCCTCAACCGCATCGACGAAGAAGAGGCCAAGCGCACGCTTGAAGCCTTGAAGGCCACTGGCCAGCTCGATCCCGAAGAACTCAACTGAGCCCCGATAGAGAACCCATGCAATACGTTACCGAATACCGACAGGGTGAGGATGCCAAGCGCATCGCCCGCCAGATTGCCGAAGAATGCTCCCCCGAGCGCCAGTATCGCTTCATGGAGTTCTGCGGTGGTCACACTCATGTGCTCTCCCGCTGGGGGCTCACCGATCTGCTGCCGAAGAACCTGCGCATGATCCATGGCCCAGGCTGCCCCGTGTGCGTGCTCCCGATTGGTCGCATCGACATGGCGATGAAGCTTGCACAGGATCAGGGCGTCATACTCTGTACTTATGCCGATACAATGCGCGTTCCTGCGGGTCACGGTATGTCGCTCTTTAAGGCCAAGGCCGATGGCGCTGACATCCGCATGATTTACTCGCCCATGGACGCCATCAAAGTGGCGCGTGAGAATCCTGATCGCCAAGTGGTGTTTTTTGCCATTGGCTTTGAGACCACAACGCCCCCCACGGCGGTTGCGCTGCAAATTGCGCAACGCGAAGGGCTCAAGAATTTTTCCGTTTTCTGTAACCACGTGCTTACCCCAGCTGCAATGAACCACATCCTCGAGAGCGCACGCGTCCGTAGTAACGCCCCAGTGCTCGATGGCCTTGTGGGTCCCGCACACGTCTCCTGCGTGATCGGCTCAGACGCATATGCGCCCTTTGCGAGCGACTGGAAGATGCCGGTGGTGATTGCAGGCTTTGAGCCGCTAGACATGCTCATGGCCATTCTCATGCTGGTGCGCCAGGTCAACGATGGCCGCCACGAAGTGGAAAACGAGTTTACACGCGCCGTCACCGCCAAGGGGAACGTGCTCGCGCAAGCACTCTGCAACGATGTCTTTGAGATCCGCGACACCTTCGAGTGGCGTGGTCTCGGCGCCGTACCGCACTCTGCGCTCAAGCTCACCGACCGCTATGCGGAGTTTGATGCAGAAAAGCGTTTTACGATGCACGAAGAGCCCATGGCTGACAACAAGGCCTGTGCCTGCGGCGAAATTTTGCGCGGCGAAAAGGAGCCGCGTGACTGTAAGCTCTTTGGAAAAGTCTGCAATCCCTCGCGCCCCATCGGCGCCTGCATGGTCTCTTCCGAAGGGGCTTGCGCAGCGGCCTACACCTACGAGCGCCGCTCGGTGGTCGCTATGCCAACATCGACCAAGCGTGACCAATAGTCTTTGAGGAGAGAGAAAAAAGAAATGCGTCAAGATACCTATATGCGTCCTTTGGACATCGCCAAGGGCGCCGTCGATATGACTCATGGTGCGGGTGGACTTGCCACCGCACAGATGATTGAAGAAATTTTTGCCAAACACTTCACCAACGAGTGGCTCAACGAAGGCCATGACGGGGCGGTTCTCCCCCCGATCAAAAAACCCGTTGCCGTCAGTTGCGACGCCCACGTCGTCAAACCCCTGATTTTCCCAGGCGGCGACATTGGACGCTTGGCCGTGGCGGGAACTGTCAACGATGTGGCCATGTGCGGCGCAAAGCCCCTTTACATTGCGGCCACGTTTATTCTCGAAGAAGGCTTTCTGCTTAAAGACTTAAACGCCATCGTGGAAAGCATGGCCAAAACGGCCGCCGAGGCGGGCGTGGCCATCGTCACGGGCGACACGAAAGTCGTCGAGCGCGGCCACGGAGACGGACTCTACATCACGACGACAGGCGTGGGCGAAAAGATCACCGACAAGACCATCTCGGGACGTCAAGCCAAACCAGGCGATGTCGTCTTGGTTTCGGGCTCCATGGGCGACCATGGTATGGCCATTCTCTCACACCGCGAGGGTATGACGTTTGGCACACAGCTCAAGAGTGACTGTGCGCCGCTTGCGCAGATGGTCGCCAATGTGCTCGCTGCCGCGCCGAACACCCACGTGCTGCGTGACCCCACGCGCGGCGGACTCGCCACGACGCTCAATGAAATCGCCTCACAGAGCAATGTTGGCATTCTGCTCAACGAAACCGACATTCCTGTTAAACCCGATGTGCAGGCAGCCTGCGAATTCCTCGGGCTCGATCCGCTCTACGTGGCGAACGAAGGTAAGCTCATCGTGATCTGTCCAGCAGCCGAGGCGCAAGCTGCTTTGACTGCCATGCGCGCTTCCCCCTACGGCGAAGGAGCTCAGCAGGTCGGCGTGGTCGTCAGTGACGGCTCTGTGGCACCAGGCTACGTGGAAATGACCACGCTCATGGGCGGACGCCGTATGGTGGACTGGCTCACGGGCGAACAACTTCCCCGTATCTGCTAAGGGGCTAGCGTTACCGAGATAGAGAAAGCCGCTCTCGAATGTGCACGTTCGAGGGCGGTTTTACTAGGAGCAAGCCGCCAAGCAGCCCCTCAAGCGGCTCGAAAGAGCATCACATTTTTTTGATTTTCGTCAGAAATTTTCGACTTTTCCCCACGACCCATTTCCCGCCTGAATTCGCAGTACCCCCCCTCGCAAACGCCCTAACTAAGGGTTTTTCCGCATTGAAAATTGAAAGAAATCGTCATTAATTCGAAAATCTGCGGGATTTTCCTCTCAATTTCAAACAAAATCTAGATATTTTGACTTATTCTAAATCGTCGAATAATATATTTAGATATTATGACTTAGCCTATTTAGGCTATGGAAAGCCACGGTTTTGATCGCTATATTCCCTACTCGTTGGCGCACCACCAGTAGCAAAGAACGCTACTGCCAGTGCACTTTGAGCGCCAAACAGTGCTATTCTTAGTTGTGTCGGTACTGTACTTTCCGACCAACAGTTTTTCCGATTCTTGTCCCGTGCGCTTGCCGGCTCACTACCTTGGCTCAGCAGCACATTCAGGTCTCGGCTTTAGTTAATGAGGGAGTCTCTCCCTTATGTCCCTACCGTCGTCTCACCCCGCTTTTATTGAGAGGTGAAACGCGGTTTTATGGAGCTTACTATGAACAAGTCTGAATTCATTGACGCCATTGCTGCCAAGGTTGGCCTGCCGAAAGCCCAGGTTTTTAAACTCGTTGATGCCTACAACGAAACCGTCATCGAAGCTGTCGCCAAGGGTGACGACGTCCGCCTGATCGGCTTTGGTACGTTTGCCAGCAGCGAACGCGCTGCCCGCACTGGTCGCAATCCTCAGACTGGTGCCACGATCAAGATCGCTGCCTCCAAGGCTCCGAAGTTCACCGCTGGCGCCCAGTTCCGCGCTGCTGTGAAGGGCTAATTGCCTCATTGCGCGGTGCTAACCGCCGTGGCTTACGCGGATTGAACCAACTCTCTGTTGGAGGCCCGCGCCAAAATCGTCCAACGAGCGAATCGTTCGGACGATTTTTTTGTCCCGTTAGGCTAGCAATGTACCACCAGCGTGCTCCCCTGCCCCCTCAAGACGAAGCCCGCATGTGCGGGCTTCTCACGTAAAGGCTTCAACAGATAGAACGCGCGTCGCTCTACAGCAACGCAATGAGCGCTTCGACGTCCCCGTCCTTTGTGGCCCAGCTCGTCACAATACGAATGACGACGTGTTCTTCATCAACGCGCTGCCAGAGGCCGACGACTGCCTCTGCGCTAATGCGGCGGTACTGCTCATCAGTGACCGTCAAAAAGAGCATATTCGTCTCAAAAGGTACTGTGAAGGTGAGTCCCTTTTGACGAGCTGCCGCCGCGATTTTGGCCGCTTGTGCGTGCGCATGCGCACCAAGCTTGAGGTAGCGCTTCTCTGAGAGAAGCTCCGTGAATTGAATACCAAGGAGCCGTCCCTTGGCAAGCATGGCACCCGCTTGCTTCATCGTGGTGCGAAAGTGCGGCAACACACTCCTGTCACGCGCAACCACTGCTTCGCCAAAAAGGCAACCGAGCTTTGTGCCGCCAATGTAGAAAACGTCCGAGAGCCGTGCAATATCCGCAAGCGTTACGTCCGTGCCCGAGGCCGCAAGTCCATACCCCAAACGCGCTCCATCAATAAAGAGCGGTAACGACCAACTACGACAAACAGCAGCAATCGCCTCGAGCTCTTCAAGGGTGTAGAGCGTGCCATACTCCGTGGGGTGCGAGATATACACGGCACCAGGTTGCATCAATTGATCTAGCGCATGATCTCCCTGATAAGCGCACAAAAACTCCGAGAGTGCTTGCGCGCTCATCTTGCCATCGACGCCAGGGAGCGTGAGCACTTTATGCCCGCTCGCCTCCACGGCACCGCCTTCATGCCCTGTGATGTGACCTGTCTGCACGCTCACAACCGCTTCATAGTTGCGTAGCAACGCGCGAATGACCGTCGCATTGGTCTGGGTGCCCCCGACTAAGAGATGCACATCAGCCTCAGCATTGGCACACTCGGCACGAATCAATTCACGCGCTCGTTCGCACCAGACGTCATTACCGTAACCAGGCGTCTGATCGTAATTCGTCTCAACAAGTTTCTGAAGAATTTCGGGGGCGCAACCCTCGAGGTAGTCGCATTGAAAATAGAGCATGTCGTGACCCAAATTTGTGAAGACAGGTAATAGCGCAGCCAAAATCCGCGCCATTCAGAGATAATAGCAATCGTGGGATGGATCGAACCCCTAGGTTTTCCCTTAGGGCGTTCAACGTATCAGGGAGAGAGACGGCAACACATCCCGAGTTATAACAACCTTTTTTCACCTTACCATGTACCAAAATCTAGTCAAAAAGGTCGCCGCCATCCATGACATGTCTGGCGTAGGCCGCGTCTCGCTGACGGCTGTCATTCCTGTTCTCTCCGCCATGGGCATCCAGACCTGTCCACTACCCACAGCGTTGCTCTCAAGCCACACTCAGTACCCGAGCTTCTCTTTCTTGGATCTCACCGATAACATGGTCGAGATGATCCGAGAGTGGAAAAAGCTCGACGTGCGCTTTGATGCAATCTACTCGGGCTTTTTAGGGTCAACGCGACAAATCGACATTGTCGAAAAGTTCATTCTGGACTTTCGTCGCGCGGAGGATACCCTCGTGGTGGTAGATCCCGTTTTGGGTGACAACGGGCGACTCTATGCCACGTTTGACGACACGATGGTTGAGGGGATGCGACGCTTGGTGCGTAGCGCCGATGTCATCACACCTAACCTCACCGAAGCCTATGCCTTGCTTGGGAAAGCGTATCAGACGAGCCTCACCGAGGAAGAGCTTAAATCGCTGCTGCGTGAGCTCTCCAAGCTCGGCCCCAAGACCGTGATCATCACCAGTGTGCCGTTGCCTGGCGATGAGACACACACGAGCGTCTGTGCCTATTCAACCGAGACTGATCGCTTCTGGCGCGTCACCTGCCAGTACATGCCAGCGCACTACCCTGGCACGGGCGACACGTTTACGAGCGTGCTCACGGGGGCGCTTCTGCAGGGTGATAGCCTGCCGATGGCGATCGACCGCGCTGCACAATTCATCTTGCAGGGCATTCGCTCAACCTTTGGCTACCGTTACGATGCCAAGGAGGGCGTGTTGCTTGAGCGCGTGCTACCAAGTCTCTCTGAGCCGCTTAAGAACTCCACCTATGAGTGGTTCTAATCGTCTCCACTCTCTATAATGGCGGATCTCGCACGAACTGCGAGATCCGTTTTTGTTTGCAACCTCTCTCTGAGCTGAGCATCTGCCTCAATCATGAATACCGCGCCAGAAAATACCTTACTTGGCAAACACACCGAGTATGTCGACACATATGAGCCAAAGTTACTTACCCCCATTCCCCGCTCACTCGGGCGGAGCGACCTCGCAGGTAATGTGCCATTCTTTGGCGTAGACATTTGGCGGCTCTACGAGGTCACCTGGCTCAATGAGTATGGGCTACCTCAAGTGGCCGCGGGCGAAATCCACGTCCCAGCAGAGAGCCCAAACATTGTGGAATCCAAGTCGCTCAAGCTCTATATCGGTAGCCTCACACAGAGCACGTTCCCTAGCCTCACTCAAGTGGAAAACTTGATTGCGCGCGACGTGGGTGCCGTGGTCGGTGCGCCCGTCACCGTGAAGCTCACCACAATTGGCGCTTGGCAGCAGAGTGCGGTGGACTTTACGGGTACGCTCCTTGAAGCCGAGCCGCTCGCAGGGCGCCTCTTTAAGAGCTACGAAGTTGACGCGGGGCTCATTGCGCTCGATCCTAGTGGCGCGCTCGTCGAGGAAACGCTCGTGACACACTGTCTACGCTCGCGCTGTCCTGTCACCGGTCAGCCTGACTTTGCGAGCGTGCGCATCGAGTACAGTGGACGACAGCTTGATCACGCATCGCTTCTTGCCTATATCGTGAGCTACCGCCGTCATCAAGGCTTTCACGAGCAGTGCGTCGAGAGTATCTTCACCGATTTGATGCTTCGCGCCGCCCCCACTCGGCTCTCCGTCTATGGGGCCTTTACTCGGCGCGGCGGCATTGACATCTCGCCCTTCCGTAGCACCCATGAACACGCACCAGCAGCCGTGATCCGCGTGAGCCGTCAATAATCCGATCGGCGCAGAGGGTGTGCGGTGCGCGCCCTCTGCGGCCTGATGCCTTGGGGCGCCTCAGGCACCCTAACAAAAATGCCTCAGGATCAGGAAGCATAAACCATTCCCAACACCTGAGGCCCCCTCACGCTAAAGAGTAGCGCGATTATTTCTGCGGGCGGCGCTTATAACGGATCGTCTCAAAACGCATATTCAGCACGTCAAGCATGAGTAGCCGTCCAACGAGTGGCTCGCCCATGCCCGCCGCGACCTTGAGCGCCTCACAAGCTTGTAGCGTGCCCACGACCCCAGTGAGTCCCGAGAAGACGCCAACGCGCGAGGCTTTCACATCGTTAGCGCCGTCATCACCCTCAAACAAATCTTCAAAGCGGGGCGCTTCTGGATCTCGGTTATCGAAAACAGTGACCTGACCGTTAAAACGAATGGCCGAGCCGAAAACTAGCGGCTTTTTTGCAGCAGCGGCAGCACGCCCAGCCGCGAGTCGCGTAGCCAAATTATCCGAGCAGTCAAGCACCACGTCCACATCGCGCATGAGCTCTATTAAGCGCGCTTCATCGACCTCTTCATCGACCGGAATAATCTTGGTAAAAGGGGTATGCATCGCGATGCTTGCCGCAGCACTTTCCGCTTTGTTGAGGCCGACGCTCGCACTCGTGTGCAACAGCTGCCGAGAGAGATTCGTCACCGAGACCGTGTCATGATCAACGACGGTGATTTTCATAGCGCCCGCACCCGCCAGATAGAGAATCGCCGGACTGCCTAGGCCGCCCGCACCGATCACTAGAAAATGCGCGTGTTTGATGCGCTCACGCCCCTGCTCACCCATCTCCGCCAACAGTGTCTGACGGCTAAGGCGCTCGTCAATCGTATCGATCTCTTGCTGCACGTTTGTGCTCCTTATGCTCGGGCGCTGGGCCGACACAAGACCAAAGCGCCAGCAACCCGTTGATTGAGAATTTGGCAAGAAAAACCTAAACCAGTTGTTCTGCCATTCGAAGACCTAATCTAGCACACCCGTGTGCACAAAACTTCCGCCACAACGCTTAAGCCTGCGGAGCTAAGCGTCTCAACATCGTGAGGAGCGCTTTGCCGTGGACTTAAGAGGCTGAGCCGCACCTGCCGCTCGACTTGTCAACGATAGGAACCTCGCTCAAACTTCACTCGGTAAAGCACCTAGCACGCAGAAATTTCTCACGCGCGCGCCGTACAACCCAGTAACAAGCGTGGCAAAATTAGGGTTTACCCTAAAGTTTTCGTTTTTAGAGGAGGTTGACCCCAGTTGGGCAGCGTCATACGTTGCCTTTGGGGCATGCAAGGCATGGCGACGGAGTCTCACAAAGAAGGCGCGCTCAAGCAATGGTTGCCCGTTCTCACACTCTCGATGTGTACATTCATCTTCAATACATCGGAGTTCATCCCGATCGGCCTACTGGTGGATATCGGCAATGATTTCGGTATCACCGAGGCGCAAACTGGCAGTCTTGTGACGGCCTATGCGTGGGTGGTGGCACTCATGTCTCTGCCACTCATGTTGCTTGCCTCCAAAATGGAGTTGCGACGACTGATGCTCCTCGTCGTGGGCGTTTTTTTTGTCAGCCACATCTTCTCAGGTCTCTCCACCAACTACTGGATGTTACTTGCCTCTCGAATCGGCGTAGCGTGTTCACACGCCATTTTCTGGTCCATTGTGAGTCCCTTGGCGGTGGAAGTGGCGCCCGCGAGACGGCGCTCCACGGCGCTAAGCATGGTAGTGGTCGGTAGCTCTATTGCGATGATTTTTGGACTTCCGCTAGGGCGCATTCTCGGTCTTTGGCTCGGTTGGCGCATGACCTTCATGACGATTGCAGCCATCGCGGCGCTGGTGCTCTTTTGTCTGTACCGCATTTTCCCTGCTGTCAAGAGCAAAAATGCCGTGGCGCTCTCAGAAGTGCCTGCCCTACTGACACGACGTGCACTACTAGGCATTTACATCATGACACCGATCGTGATGACGGGAAACTTCACGCTCTACAGCTACATTGAACCGTTTCTAGCGCAGGTGGGTGGTCTCTCCGAAGAAGTCATCACCTGGACACTGGTGGTCTACGGTAGCGTTGGTCTGTTGACAAGCTGGCTTTTCTCTCGCTATTTCGACCGTAAGCCCGCCTTTTTTATCGCGGCCGCGCTCATCGGCATCACTGCCTCGCTACTACTTGTCAAAACCGCTGCCGTCTCTGTCTACACGGTCTACGCACTCTGTGTGCTCTGGGGACTTTGCGTGACCTCCTACAACCTTGCTTTCCAAGCGAGCATCATCGTTGCAGCGCCCACTGGAACGGCCGTGGCGATGTCGGTCTTCTCAGGCATCTACAACATCGGTATCGGCAGTGGTGCACTCGTTGGCGGCCTTGTGATTACACATCTCGGCATGGAGAAAATCGGCTATGTCGGTAGCGGTATCACTGCCCTCGGCGCCCTTTGGGGACTTCTCTTTGTGCTACCCGCCGTGCTCGCGGCGTTCGCAACACAGAGTCGTCGTACTAAAGCGGGGCACAACGCTGACTAGCGCAGCAGGGTAGCTAGCGCCCAACATGATCAAGGGCACCTGCCTCGGTGCCCTTTTCTTGTAACTCAACGCAATAAGCTTGCCTCAGTGTCCGTCGACGCTATTGACGAGGTTCATGCGCATAATCGCGCGATGTTTGGAGCCGTCAAGGCGTTCAAGGTCAAAACAGTCCCCATCAACCGTCGGAAAGTGAGCGAGCCAAGCATCGATGCGGGCAAGCTCTTCTGTGCTCAAACGCGTGCTACGCAGTTTCACGAGATCTGCGACGTGCCGAGCGTTTCGCGTACCAACAATGGCTGCAGCAACAAGGGGCTGTGCAAGCGTATAGAGCGTAGCAACCGTTGCGATACCCACGCCGTGCGCTTGGCCAATTTCAGCAAGTAGCGCCAAGAGCCCTTGGAAGCCCTCCCAGCGAAGAGAATCCTCAATCACAAGCGCGTACTTCACAAGGGAGCGATTTTCAAGCGCCTCCACGCACGGCGCCCTCACCCCAAACCAGCGCTCCGACAAAAAGCCGCCCGCCACACTTCCGTAGCAGAGCATTTTGACTCCGTAGCGCCTGCACACTGCCTCAAGGCGCATCGCAGGGCGTCGATCGAGCACGGAGTACTGGCACTGATTGGAAACAACGGGAATACCCGCTTCGCACAATTCACTCAGCGCACGAGCATTCATGTTGGTCGTCGCAATACCGCGAATAAGACCTTTTTCTTGCAACCGAACGAGGTGTCCTGCAGTCTCCACCATACCCTCAATCGCATAATCCCACCAATGAAACTGCACGAGATCAAGTCGCTCTACCCCTAAACGCTTGATCGAGCGCGTGATAATGTTTTCGACATAGGCTGCGTCAACCTTGGCCAAATCATTTAAATCGGGGACAAACTTCGTATGAATCTGCGGCAAGCTCTTACCCGCCGCGCGTCGCTCACGGATGATGCGCCCGTAGAAATCTTCCACCCCCGTATAGATATCCGCGCCGTCAAAGGTATTAAAACCAAGATCTAGGAGCGACTCAAAAGCACGCTGTGCTTCGGCCACATCGACAGGATTCTGCAGCGCGTGCCCCGCTGAAAGTTGCCAGCCTCCGCCAATGACGGGCGGAATGTCGTAACCGGGCATCAACGTGCGGTTTTCATGCAATATTGCTTCTTCAGTCATGAGAAATCGTCCTTCAAACTTTGCGTGCAACGAGCAGCTTGCACTCGTTGACACAACTAGAAATCCTCGCTTTACTCAACCTCAGGCTCGAGCGGCACCACAGTGCACGCCGCGTGGCTGAGCACGCGCTTTTTCGTGCGGGTAATGCGAAACTTCGCGCCACAATTGGGATCTGGGCACGCAATGAGCGCATCCGTGCTCATCCAATCATGGGGATGCGTCGGGCGCTCTTTGGCGGGCAGTAGCGGCAAAATAGCTGCGAGCGCATACATCGAAAACCGCCCACCCTCAGGGAACAACAAATCCTCGCCCTCGACTAAAAAGCCAGCCCCCTCATGGTGGCGGCACACAAAATTGTCACCTTCGACCGTCACCGCTAAATCGTACAGCTCAAAGGTATCGTCCTGCTGTTGTGTCATCACACCGCTCTCCTACATGACTCACTCAACGGATTCTGCTCGAAGCGCATGCGCCGTGCCGCGCCCAATGCCCGTGAGAATACTTACCGAAAACACCACAAAAAGCGCCATGGGATAAAAAGCGCCAGTCAAAATGTCGACGGGGCCCAAGGGTGCCGTGAGCAAATCGCTTTTGGCAACAGCTGCCGTAATAAGCACAAAGGCTGAAAAGGGGCAGAGAACAGGCAAACTATTGGCAAAACCCGACAGCAAATGCGAGCGACGCTCAGCCCTCACCCCGCATTCCGTACCCAAGCGGTCGGTAAGCGTACCGACGAGCGCGCACGATGCACTTGTCACGCCTGCAAAAAGTACCGTCACTCCCATGATGAGCGCCGCAAGTAGCAATTCAAAAGCACGCGCGGAAAAAGGCGCCGCCCCAGATGTTTTTCGACCACGTCGAGCCAGTCGCGCAGCAAGTTGCTCTTCAAGCCCAGCGCGAGCCACAACGCCCGTAAAACCAAAGAGCATCAGGCAAAGCAGCACAATGCCCGCCATATTGCTGAGCCCAGCGTAAAGAAAGCCTGCAGGTGCACCTTTTTCCACATGGAAAACGTCGTGCGGAGTAAACGCACCACAAAAGAGCCCCAATGGAATCCCGACCAAAAGCCCCGCAGTGATGGCACGCAGAATGTCGCGCGTACGAACAGCAACAACGATGAGCACCACCACGGGCGCCAGCATGATCAGTCCCGTTAAGGGGGCTGCCATCGAGCCTGCCGTCCCAAGCGCCGCAGCTGCGGTGTTGTAGTGACCAAGTAGCGCGTAGCCAGGTAAGCAAAGCGCAAGAGCAAGTAGCGCATACGGCGTACGCGAGCGGACAACATCGGCCACTTCTGCCGTGCGGCCGTCCGCGTGGTGCTGCGTAAGCGCAGAAATAATCGTGACGTCTGAAACAGGGGCGAGGTTATCACCAAACACCGCGCCAGAGAGAATGGCGCCTGCAAGTAGCGTCGGATCTGCGCCAAGCGCCACCCCTGCTGGAAAGAATACTGGCGTGGCGGTGAGAATCGTCCCGATCGAGCTCCCCGTGGCTGTTGCCATCAGCGCGCTTGCCAAGAGCACAAAGACTGTAAAGGCCGCGCTGCCAAGCCCGAGCGTCACCCCAAGTCCCGTGATGGCAGCTGAGAGGCCACCCGCTTTCATCATGGCTGAAAACACCCCAGCTGAGAGCAACAAAACAGTCACTGTTGCGGCCATTTCACTCGCAATCCCCGCCATGGCCGCTCTCCAGTATTGGCTTGGGTGGCGCGCCAGTAGCGAGCCCAAGAAAAGCATCAAAAAGCCAACAAGCGCAAGCGCTGTTAAATCAAAGGCTTGTGCGCCAATGAATAGATATACGGTTGCAGCAAGGAAAAAGAAGATGGGCACTAGCAGGGTGACGATGCCACCGCGGAAGGTGACGATTTCTGTCTCTAGCGGAGTTTCTGCCATGATGTCTGTCCTTTAGGTTGAGGTGATTCCGAAAGAAGCAGAGGCGAGGAGCGCCTCAGCGCTGGGAAGGAGGACAACGGCTCTAGAGATTGGATGCTGCCAAGGCCTACGCTTCCCACTGAGGAAGCCCACAGGCCTGCATTTTTTATGCGTGCAACTGTTCTGGCCCCTCATTTTGGTAGAGGTGCCAGCGCCAATACCCAAATGGGATCGTGTTGGCGGCTAAGGCCGAGAACATTGCAAGTACTGTCATGATGGAGAAAGTCTACGCCGTGCTAGACGACTTTCGCAATAAGATAGAACGCTTAGAGGCGAGGCTCCCTGTGGCGCCCAAACGGCAGCGCGGAGCACGAGCGTACTGCGCCTCTATTTGAGGCGCTCAAGCACTTGAGCGCGCAGCGCATCTTTCACCTCGAGCGGCACCGCGCGCGACTCACGCACCTTACGGACCACGCGACGTGCCGTCGTGGGCTCTAGCGCCAAGGCATCGAGCTCTGCAAGAAGTCGTTTTGTGGCGCGCTCCCCGCTTTGGGTAATCAGCGTTGCCCAACACCACGCCACGGCCATCGAAAGATAGTAGCCCAGCGCCTCAGGGAAAACCACGCCCGTCGATGAGCTCAGCGGCTTGGGCGCCGCTAACGCATCGTGCGATGCGAGCTCTCGCAAGGCGTGATCCAATGCAAGAGACGAGAGCTGATCACAGACGCGCTCAAGATAGTCGGGCGCCTTGAAATGTGCCAATAAGATTACGAGCGCAACACGAGCGCGCCAGATGGATGCTGCTGAGGCCGCTCGCACCTGCGAGAGGCTTGCGGCAGACCAATCGAGCCAGTGCGCAGCGTCTGTGCGCACAAAGTGCGCTTCGGAGCCGAGCGTATCGCACGTCCCCCACCCGTCCATCTGCTCGAGCCACGTCTCAAAGAATGCGTACCGCAACTCAAGTGAGAGGTGCTTATCGCGACCAATGAGTATGGCACCAAGGTTGGTGAACTCAGCGGCAAGAACGCTCGTCCCAAAATGGGTCGGCGTAGCACGATGCTGTGACGATGCCCACGCCTCAGCAATAGCGCTCAGAAACGCTTCCGATTCCCGAGCTCGCATCAGCTCCGCTGCGAGCTTACGCATTGCGGGGGCGCGCACCCCGAGAATAACTCTCGGCGTTGGATTAAGCGCTCTCGAAAAGGCCGCATAAGCGGGATCGGCGAGCGCATTGAACCGAGCTTCAATGCGCGACAAAAGTGCTTTGCGCTCAGTTGGGCTCATAGGAGAGGTCACTTACTTCTCTCTTAGAGCACGCGCGCAAGGAACGATCGTGTGCGCTCTTCTTTCGGGTTAACGAGTACATCGTCGGGATGGCCACTTTCGACAATCACCCCGCCGTCCATGAAGACCACACGGTCGGCCACTTCGCGGGCAAAACCAATTTCATGCGTGACAACGATCATGGTCATGCCGCTTTCTGCCAAGCGCTTCATCACGTTGAGCACCTCTCCGACGAGCTCTGGGTCGAGCGCCGAGGTGGGTTCATCAAAGAGCATCACGCGTGGCTCCATAGCAAGCGCACGAGCAATGGCAACGCGTTGCTGCTGTCCGCCAGAGAGACTCGCTGGGTAGGCTGCCGCCTTATCTGCCAATCCCACGCCCTTTAAGAGCTCAAGCGCACGCTCACGTGCCGCATCTGGCGCTCGGCCGAGGACCACTTGCTGCGCGAGCATGACATTTTCCAGCACTGTCTTGTGTGGCCACAGATTGAAGCGTTGAAACACCATCCCCAAATGCTCACGCATACGGTTGAGGTCGCATTTGGGGTCCGTGACGGTAAAGCCATTAACTTCAATCGTCCCTTCGGTGACATCTTCGAGCGCGTTAATGCAACGCAGCATGGTGCTTTTCCCCGAGCCCGAAGGGCCGAGCACCACGACTTTTTCGCCTGGATAAACCTCAAAATCGATGTTTTCAAGAACGGTATGCTCGCCAAAGCGCTTCTTGAGACCGCGAATACGAACGATCGGCCCGTTGTCAATCATTTCTTCTGTCATGGTATCGATCCTCTATTTCAGGCCGTCATCGCCCTTGCCAAGATGCGCTTCAAGGCGGCGGATTCCATAAGCCAGTGCGAGCGTCATGACCCAATACATGATGGAGATGGTCAGGTACGGCTCCCAATAGCGAGCGGACGCCCCCGCCACAGTACGCGCAGCATAGGCGAGCTCCGCAAGCCCAATGGCCGACACAAGTGAGCTGTCTTTGAGAATCGCAATAGCATTATTGCCAAGGGCTGGCAACATACGGCGGAATGCCTGTGGCAGAAGAATATGGCGCATAGCCTGCCAGTAACTCATCCCGAGGCTACGCGCACTTTCCATCTGCCCCTTGTCAAGGGACTGCAATCCAGCACGGAACACTTCCGACATATACGCGCCAGCATTGAGCGTAATGGAGGTGATACCCGCCAAGAGCACGCCGTAGTTGCTACGGACTTCACGCGCCAAATCGCCCGAGATCAGGAGCCCGTCAACTGGGTGAATGAAAAGCGGCATGACCGCAAAGTGCATCAGAAAGATCTGCACAAAGAGCGGCGTGCCGCGGAAAAAACTCACCCATACCGCAATGGGCCAGCGCACGCCGTAGTGCAAAAGCGTATTGAGTCCGCGATTGCGCGAAGAAGCCAAGCGCCCCATACCGAGCAACATCCCCAACAGAATGCCCAACGTAACGCAGATGACCGTGATTTTGATGGTCATAAAGGCGCCGTTCATAAAGAGCGGCCAGTACTCCTCAATGATGTCGGAGCGAAAACCCGTCATTGCCTGTTCCTTATTTACGCAAAAAACCGTCCCGGCTATCTGAGACCGGGGCGGCACTCATTGTATAGGTTACGGCGGGGCGCTGCACAAAGCGGTAGCACTGCGCCCTCTTACGCCGTACACGTTATTCTTTGGGAAGCGCGGGAGCTTCAGAGCCAAACCACTTCTTGTAGACCTCGTTGTAAGCGCCAGACTTGATGGCCGCTTCTAACCCTTTGTTGACAGCATCGAGCACTTCCTTGTTGCCCTTCTTGACGCCGATACCGAAGTACTGCTCTTCGAACTCGGGATCACGGAACTGGTTGAAGTGCTTGTCGGGGTTCTGCTGCGCGTAGTACTGCAGCACGCCCACGTCACCAATCATCGCTTCCACGCCCCCGTTATTCAGCTCTTCGAGCGCAAGCGGCGTATTTTCAAAGCGGCGAATATTCGCTGCCGTCTTTCCGAAAACTTTCGACGCAGCGACGTCACCGGCAGAAGCGTTAACCACCGCAATAGGCTTGCCTTCGAGATCCTTGAGGCTCTTAATCGTCAAGTTCTTGTTCGTGAGCACGAGCTGGTGCGCCAAGAAGTACGGGTGAGCAAAGTCAACGGCCTGCTTACGCTTTTCGGTAATCGTGATACCGCTCATGATGATGTCGCGGTCACCCGTTTCGAGGCTCGCAAAAATGCCGCTCCACGGAGTGTTGATGAACTTCACTTCAAAGCCACCATGCTTGGCAATCTCTTTCATGAGATCCACGTCAAAGCCCACGAGCTCCTTGTTCGGCGTCTCAAATTCAAACGGACGATACGTCGCTCCCGTGCCCACCACATAGGTGGCGGCTTGAGCAAGGGAAGCGGCAAAAGCACCGGCAACAATTGCGGCACTCACGAGAGCTTTGAAGCTGGACATTTTTGTGTCTCCTGATCAACGGTAGGATGGGCGCACACGCAGGGCGAATAGCGTAGCCACGCGGCGCGTCAAATTGAGCCATTGTACTGGAAAATCACCGCACCTCCGCCAGAAGCAGGGCGCTTTTGCAAAGAAGAAATCAAGGATTTTTGCGCCAATAGGTTTTAGGTGCGGAAGGTATCTTAGTTGTCGACTATTGAAGGACTTCCGTCGACAGCGGCCAGCGCACAAAAGCGTCCTGCCACCGGGCTTTGAGCGCCAACGGAAGGCGTCTAAAAAATGCACTTATCCTAGCGTAAACCGAAATTTTCGTCCTTAGCCCGAATCAAAAAACCCTTCAATAACACCAACATGCGTTCGAGTACACATTAGAATACAAATGTCTTAACTCTATATAGACCCTTATGTTATCCCCCAATACACAACACGCCCTCTATCGTGGTCTTGCTCTGCTCATCATCACGGTTTGGGGCTTCACTTATATCTCCACCAAAATTCTCTACGCACATGGCCTCGGTGCCCTCGACGTCCTCTTTCTGCGCACGGCACTCGCCTACCTTGCCCTCGTTGTTGTCTCCCCCAAGTGGTTCTTTGCCGATAGCACACGCGATGAGCTGAAAATTGCTGCGCTTGGCATTGTCTGGGTGCCGCTCTACTACGGACTAGAGCACTTTGCCCTGGCGAGCACGCAAGCTAGCACTGTCGCGATTCTGCTCTCCACTGGACCACTGATGACCGCGCTCCTTGCGGTGATCTTCTTTCACAGTTTTCGCATGCACTGGACCATGATCGTTGGGCTGTGCTCGGCGGCCACTGGGGTCTTTCTCATGTGGTTTGACAACCAAGTGCTCTTTGAAATGAACGGCACAGCAAGCCTCATGACACTCGGAGCTGCCTTCTTCTGGGCTCTCTACAGCATGATGCTCAAGAGCCTCTCGGGCTATCCCCTATCCTTTGTTGCCCGTAAAGCCTTTGGCTACGGGTTGCTCGCACTACTGCCCTTCTACGTCATGCATGGCGGCACGCCCATTGAGAAGCTCCTAGAACCAAGCGTGCTCTTTAATGTGGTGTTCTTGGCACTCGTCACGATGACGTTCTGTGCTGTGCTTTGGGCACGTGTCAGCGCAGAGCTCGGTGCTAAGGCCGCGGGGCAGTTCCTCTATTGGGTTCCCGTGATCAGCGCGCTTGCTGCGCTCGCTATCCTCAATGAACACATCAGTTTCGTGGGCATCATGGGCGCGGCAATGATTCTCTGCGGCGTTTGGGTTGCCCAGTACGGCATCAAGCGTATTAGCGCTGCGTTCGCCGTTGGTGACGCGGAAAAGTTCCTTACTGGAGCGGGCTTCTAAGGTCAGAAGACCTCGCGCTATCCGCACCAAGCCTGTCGTGCTTCATTGCTCGGCAGGCTTTTTCTATTGCCCATCTTGGAAATGAACGCAAAGCGTTTCAATTTCTCCACCGTGCCCAAACGGCAATCTATGTCAAAATACCTAGACGTGCCGCGCTCGCGAGAGTGCGGCCTCCTCACATCCTCGGACAAGGACCGGCAATGGGCCGCCTATTGGCGCCGCCCTCCCGCCTGCCCTTTTCCATCTCAAGAAGGACCTCAAATATGTGCACCTCCGTCATTGTCGGACAGAAAGCCTCAAGCGATGGCTCGCTGCTTTTTGCCCGTAGCGCCGACTCTTCCGCGTTGAAAGCGCAGCACTTCGTGATTCACCCCGCCTGTGATTGGCCTGAAGGTAGCGTCTATCGTACAAAAGATTTCGACGGAGCCACCGACTTTTCTTGGCCAATGCCGGCGCACACCCTCCGTTACAGCACCGTTCCGAACTGGAAAACGCAGTTGCACGGCGCTGTGGGCTTTAATGAAGCAGGTGTTGGGATCTCTGGCACGGAAAGTATCTTTGCTCGCGATGACGCGCTCGCCCTCGATCCCTACAACAAGACCACGGGTATCACCGAAGACGACATTGCCGATGTGCTACTCGCTCGCGTTAGCAGCGCACGTGAAGGGGTTGAACTCCTAGGGCACATTATCGAAACCGTCGGCGCAGCCGAAGGTTTCGGCGTGGGCTTTGTCGATGAGAAAGAGTCCTGGTACCTAGAAACTGGCACAGGCCACATTTGGATCGCGCAGCGCACCCCGCTCGATAAGTACATGGCCACAGGCAATCAGGGGCGCCTGCGTGAATACGATCCGAGCAACCCTGAGCAGCTCGGTGCTCCCAACGTCATTGAGTGGGCTCAAGAGCACGGCTTCTATAACCCCGCTGATGGCGCCTTCGACTTTGCCCGTGCCTACACCCGCAACGATGAGCGCGATCGTGTCTACAACGATCCACGTGTTTGGATCATGCAGAAGCGCTTTAACCCCGCCCTCATTCAGCAACCCGATGCAGGTCGCGACTTCCCCGTCTACCTTGCTCCCGAAAAGAAAATCTCCGTCAAAGATCTGCGTGCAGTCATGCGTGATCACTACAACGGCAGCGAGCATGATCCCTATCTCAACGGTAAGGGCGGCGAAGAGTCTTGGCGCCCCATCAGTGTATTCCGCACCTATGAAGCGCATATCGTGCAAGTGCGTCCCTGGTTGCCTCGCCCCATTGGCTCAGTCATCCACCTCTGCTGGGGCATGGCGGATCTATCCGTCTTCGTGCCGTTCTATCAGGGCCTCGAAGACGTGCCCGAGCACTACGGCCTAGGTACCGATCAGGCCGATGGAGAGTCCGTCTACTGGAAGTTCCGAAAAGTTCAGACTCTCGCTATGACCGACTACAAGAATTTGGCCCCCGTCGTCAAGAGCACGTATGAGGCGTTTGAGGCCGAAGTCGAAACACGCATGGCTGCCTTTGAGGCTGCCTACTTAGCCGCCTACGAGGTGGATCCTGCTGCAGCTAACGACCTCTTGCAGAGCTTCAATTTGGAAGTGCTAGCTGAGGCTGAAGACCTCGCAGAGTCGCTACTCGACCGACTCTTTACGCTACGCACTGAAAGCGTTCAGGCAGAAAACTTCTTTGCCAACCGCTCGCTCAAAGACTAAAGTCTAAAGCGCAATAGCGCTAGGGCCTGAAGACGCCATCTTCAGGCCCTTTTTATGTCATTTATTTCGTTTTTTAAGTTTCGTTTTTTGAGAACACTGCTTGACAATAGCGAATAGTACGAGGGCTTCTTAAGGTGCACTGCATGGAGGACGCCAGCTCTGGATCATGGCAGCAGAAACTGTGTCATGAAGTTTTGTGAAGCCTGCAACACCCGCCACAATGAGTGAAGTGCCCGAGAGTTAGAGGGCTCACTCTCAGAAATCACATAACTCCGTAAAATCGAAAAACGTCCAATCGTTAAAAACAGAAATTAACTTCGGTATAATATTTTCACCCGAAGAAAAGATCGCCAATGTTGATCACTCAAGGTGACTTTAACAAGCCACCATGAACGATGATTTTAGCTTGTTGGTTGAGTCAAAAACTCACCCAAAAAGAAACCCCGAACGGGAATTTAATTAACTCTAGCTTTTGAAATCTTTTCGAAGCAAGCTTCTCGAAAATCAGACTTCATTGGTGAAAAATTCTGTCAGTAGCTTTACGACTTTTGAACAGGTAATGCAAAAATTTTGCGATTCGTCTCTTGAACAAAAGTCAAAGACGTAACCAAAAACTGAAATTCTGGATTGCTCAATTTTTTCAAAGTCTACAAGCTACGTAGAAAATTTCTTTTTTGAATTTTTCGAGCCATGGCTCTCCTCTCTAGCAATCGAGAGCTTGGCGTTAGCCTCTGTAAGAGACATATTCTCAGTAGGGGAGGGAAGAAAAAGCCAAAATTTTGGGTTCAAAAGCCAAGAGTAAAGAGATTTATTAATATATAACTCACAGTAATATTCATATAAACTTGATGAATTCACACTATGTTGTGAGTTATGTATGTAAATCCATAGTCGTTTTCCACCATAAAACCACCATTTCTTCCAGTCTTTCCCCAGAAAAGCATCAAATCTGACTCTCTAGTAGACTTCATAATAAATTCACAATATACTATGAGTTATCAGTTTTGAACTCTATTTTCATGTGAATTATGAGACAATCTTTTGCTGTTGAAGAAGCTGTCGCTACCCTGGGCGCTAACATAAAAGCTTCCCGATTGCGACGTCGCCTACCCCAGTCTGTCGTTGCAGAACGTGCTGGGATTTCGGTCAATACGCTATCGAAATTAGAAAATGGAGATTGCGGAATCACGATTGGAAATGTGGCCTCTGTGCTCAATGCACTTGGCTTAATTTCTCTACTCGAAGAACTTTCAACTGGAGAACAGGATCGTGTAGGTTTGATGCTTGATGAACGTCATCTTCCAAAACGTATTCGCACGAAAAAGAATGATGGAGATGAAAATCCATGACCGCACTACCCGATCGCTATGAAGTAAGAGCGGGCTGGATGGAAAGTACACCACTCATTGGATGGCTCACTTTTCCGCGAGAGCATGGTGCTCAAACTAACAAGGAAATGAGTTCCCCTACGGGCACTCAAGAAGCACATCATAGATCTAGAAAAAATGCCCTCTCAGAAATACCCTTATTTGAATATAGTCCGCACTGGTGTGAAATTGGGTTTTCTCTTGGTGCCGATTTACCCCTGAAATTAGGAAAACAAAAACCGCTTCCAGGAATGCGTGCTTTTGGTTTTCTCAAAGATCGACTGCCTCACGTGGATCTCTATTCTCTCCTCAGTACCGCAGCACTTGAGCGGGCCGAAGGAGGACTGCACCCAGCGGCAGGGAAAACCGAGTTGGGGGCCGTCAGAATGCCGAGTTCTGCAATTGCTTATGGTGGCCTCATTTTCTACGGTGAAAATGTACCACTTGAGGCCAGCCAACCCGTCATTCATATCAACGATCTCGCGGAGCTTGTTTACGCTTGGCACGCGTGGGAGCGAGGGAAAAATTCCCCCGAGGAAACCGCGCTTCTCTGCGCGGCGGGGCTCAGTAGCGATGAGCGCTTTTCACTTACCCTACTCTCCGATCGGCGGCCTGTTACGGTAACGTTACCTAGCGTCAACGATGCCTATGACGTCCCATTTTGGCGGGCTTTTGGACTCAAAATGGCCAAAATCGCTGGTATTGAGGTCGTTGATTACGCGCTAGAGAGGCGTCTTGGTGAAACGGTACTCAAAGTGGCGCGTTTTGATCGTCAAAATACGCCTGTGCGTCGAGGAGTTGATACGGTGCATGCTGCGCCCAAACTGCTCGCTGCGGCCTCGGCCAGTACGCTTTTAATGCGCTTTAATCCTCGCACTGAGCGTCCCTACCCTGTGAGCTACCTTGCCATGGCAGACATTCTCAATCGTGAGGGTGCCGCCCCTGGCGTCGACCTCCCCAAGCTCTGGGATCGTATGGCTTATACGCTCTTGACGAACCATGCAGGAGATCGTGCAGAGCGCTGGCAATTCATCCACACGGAACTCGGTTGGCGCCCCGCGCCCGCACATTTGCTCGAGTGGATGCCACCCGCCTATGGTTCACGGCACGCCACACTCACTGCGGATGGCCGTAAACCGCTCACCGATGCCGAGGATGCAATCGCACTATGCGGCTACTTTGGGCTGAGCTCGTCAGACGCTAAGATGCGACTCATGGCGCTGCGCCGAGCACTACGAGACTGGGAAGATATCGCGCTCGCCGATGGTGCCTCCCCAAATGACTTGACGCTCATGGCCGAGCTTTTCGAATAGAAATTTGCCTCCAGCCCCATGCGGATGGGTACTGGAGGCAATACTTTTGTGAGTGAGTGCTCACTCTACTGTTTTTATCCCCTACCCTACTCTTTTGGACGGTAGAAATAGGGGCCCTTAGGGGTCAACACATCGTTGAGCGGCTCGCCATGGGCACTCTCAATCATGGTCTCCGTAATGCGTGCCCAGTTGGGCCCCGACGCATAGCTCGGTCCAGAGGGTAACTTCGACCAATCAACGTCCCATGCGTGCCGCGCACCCTCTTGCTGCTTTACAGGGATAAAGGCCAATTCACGCGCACTAAATCCAGCACCAGGACCACCAACTGAGAGCGTGAGCCCAAGTGTCTCTAGCACGTCTAGTACCTTATCGAACTGCACACTCGGTTTGCCGTTTTCCAATTCGACATAAAAGCGGCGGCCGACGCCACAGCATTCCGCCGCTTCCCCTTGCGTGAGTTCCATGCGCAGTCGCACAATGCGCAGCAATGCGCCCAATTCGGCCACACTGCGAATTCGGACATTGGTTGCGCGCACAAGAGCGTGCATTTTCGTTTCAAACTCTTGGGCTCGAGGCTTGTCTGCGCGCACCTGCTTCTTCTCAGCCAATTTGTTCTCACTCATTGTCATTCAATCTGTCACATTTTAAGAGGAAGGGGCGGAATCGCCGAGAAGTTTGGCGATTTCGCCCCATGTCGAAAGAATAGCATTATCTAGGTAAAAATGCCTAAAAGCGATAAAACCGAGCCGCACACCCAGCGCACTACCAATTGATACCGAACGCACCGCGGAAAAGTTCGACCGCCTTGGAGAGATCAAGTCGGTCTGGATGCGTTTGACTCGCTTTACGGTTTTCCTCTGGATCCACCTGATTGCGATACTGCCCCTCTAAAAGAGACGTCATTTGGCTAAACATCGCCGTATCAATCGCACCTTGACAGAGGAAGGTTCGCACTAAGCGGTTGTTTTGCCCCGCAACCACCAAGCTGTGACTTGTGCGTTGCATCCATTGCCGCGCTTCTTCGGTCTCTGGATTGCCCCCCATGGTAGCAAAGCAGCCGATGTCCTTGTCGCTCAGTCGTCGCGCAACCGCCTTCATCTCTTCTGGGGCATCATTGTTGTCATTCCAAAAGCCAAGAAGCACGGGATTGTAGGCCGAGAGATCCTCTGGGAGCTCGGAGGGGCGCATCATCACACATCCGGGTAACCCATCGCAAATCGCGTGCCCAACCGTGAGCGTGTTGCCCGTACGCGAGCTGATAATGATCAGCGGGTGGGTCTGGTTCTTCTCTATCATCGCATCACTCCTTGTGGTTGTGCACGGTGCACAGATTATTCAGCCTGCTCAGCAGTCTCACTGCCTTTGCGCCAAGCACATTGACCTTTGCTTTGCTTTTCCACGCGATCGAGCATGGCCTCATGCGCAGTAAGTTCTTCGTCACTAGCACGAAGCACAACGAGTTTCTCGGGCGGCGGTATCTGCCCATAGGCTTCCGCTTCACTTACCACCGAGAGCTTCATCGTGCCTTGCTGACGCGTCAGTGCCAAATACACCTCAACGAGAATGCGCGAATCGAGCATCGCGTTGTGGCCGTATCTTTTACGCTCCTCAGCATCAAACTTGAGGCCAAACTTGGCGGCAAGCGCATCGAGGTTGGCCACCGTGTTGCCCATTTTCTTGGCTAAGGCGAGCGTGTCCGTGATCTTAGCAACGTAATCCTCGAGCCGTCCGCGCCCTACGCGTTCAAGCTCAGCATTGATCATGTTCACGTCAAACTCGGCATTGTGAATGAGCAACTCCGCGTCACGAACATACTCGAGGAACGAATCGACCACCTCAGCGAACTTTGGCTTATCCGCGAGCATCTCATTGGTGATCTGGTGAATCGCAATGGCCTCTTCGGGCACCTCACGTTCAGGATTGATCAAGCAGTGAAACTCATCCGTCAACTGCCGCACGTCCTTGCGCCCATCAAGCTTGATGCAGCCAATTTCAATGAGACGATCACTCTTGAAATCGAGCCCAGTGGTTTCCGTATCCAGGGCGATTTGACAGCGGATCTTTTTTTCTTGAGCCATGTGGCCATCCCTTTAGTGTTCGGGTTCGTAAGGAAAACTATACCAAACCCATGCCTCAACTAAAAGCGCAGAATCATGTCATACCAAACCGCACCACCGTGGACCGAGGCGGACACGCCTTGGCTCACGAAGCCAAAGCGGCTGTAATAGTCAATGAGCCTATCTTTGCAAGTCAGAATGACACCACGCCGCCCTTCTTGGCGTGCCTTCTCGATGAACGCGTTCATGAGCATGGCTGCGCCGCCC
The DNA here is from genome assembly GCA_902463725.1 of uncultured Sutterella sp. Taxonomy (GTDB): domain Bacteria; phylum Pseudomonadota; class Gammaproteobacteria; order Burkholderiales; family Burkholderiaceae_F; genus Sutterella. Next base: position 176,928 of record CABQGK010000003.1, read on the forward strand.
TGGCGTCGGTACTCGGGCAAGACGCAGAGACCAAACACGCTCTGCCAAGCGCCCTTAGGATTGTGTAGTGTGGCGCGCTCAAACATGATGTCTTCAATGACCGTGCTATCTGTCACCATCCCATCGATCAACCCGATAGGCTTATCTTCGTCACAGAGCAGCAGAAAACACTCTCCAAAGGCAGCTAAGCGCTCAGCAAAACGCTCACGCGTAGCCTTTTCCTCAGGAGGAAAGCTCTGTGCTTCGATTTCCGTCAGGGCATCGAGGTCATCGAGGGTTGCAGCACGAAGGCGAAACGACATGGTGTGCTCCATATATATCGATAAAGAAAAGGAAGCGCAACGCGCTCCCACATCGTGGCTCTGTTTCTCTTGAGCACTACTTGGGGAGGCTATGCGCTTCCGCTCGCGCGACTCGCACAGAGTGCTGAGCGCGGTCACGCCGCTCAGTGATCAACCAATGTCATCATCGGCCGGCAGGAACGCACTCTTGGGATGACCACAATCAGGGCAGCCCCACGTATTGGGAATATCTGCAAAAGGCGTCCCAGGCTCGATCCCTGCTTCAGGGCAGCCCTCAGCAGGATCGTAAATGTACCAGCAGACCTTACACTGCATACGCGTATCAGGATGCACACGCGACGCCATCAGCCGATCGTATTCGTCGCTCACATTCGCGCCCGACAGCGTCTCGGGCATGTCGTTATGTTCATTTTCAGCCATGATCAATACCTCAAAAGCTTTGTTCCTCGCGCTAGGGGTGCCGCACAGAAAACCGTGCACTGACGCCACTGCGCGCGGTATGTTCAACCATTTTAGCGCAGAAAAGTTGGGGCCCCGCACCTGCGCAGAGCCCCCATTTCGAACCTACCGAGCGGGATTAGTTTTTCACCCCAATCGCGCCGCGCGCTAAGTCGCCCTCAACCCACTCAATGAGTTCTTCACAGCGACGGTGCGCGTCGCCAAGCGCTTCCCAAGCACTCGGCACTTCTGGGGGCAGGTAAGCCGTGACATAACCCTCAAGCAGCTCTTTGCCGGCGTTATTGATCAAGCGGCTATGCCAGATGCCACGAACCTTCGTGCGTTCAATACGTGACTCGGCAAAGCCCTTGAGACGCACTTCGATGTTGCCCGTTCCAAGCGTAGAAAGAATCGCGCGTGAGTCCCCAGCGGAGAGAGGCTCACCCGAAAACTCCACCATGAAGGCCGGCTCGTTGCTCATGCTTTCCCAGTCAATCTTCTGCTGCTGGCTACGGAGCTGCTCAAGAATGGCAGGCGCAGCAAACACATCAGCGCCGTTATTGACAATACGACCAATCTCAGGCTCTCCCTCCTTGGCGACGTGACGTACGCAGAGCGGCACGCGCGTGAGAATGAAGCTCTCTTGGCCGTCCATCTGCATACGCCAGAGGCACGGAATGCCCGTTTCTTCGATCTTCACAAGTCCATCATGCAAAATTATGCGCACTTCGCCGACACCAATCGTCGGCAGAATGAACTTGAGCCAGTCCGGCTGAAAACGGCTGAACTCATAGATCTTGTGCATGGCGTTGAACGTCGCTTGACTTTCATCGGCGAGCGCAAGTTTAAATTCTTCGTCGATTTCTCGGAGGAAATCCAAAAGCGCATGCGCCGCTTGTTCTTCAACTTCAGGTGGCAATTGCGGGACTCGGGCCCAAACGTCGGCCCCGTCAATGGAAAAATTTGCCATCTCGTGTGTACTCCAGTTAATAGGTAAATTCGTGGCGTAGAGGGCCGTGCTTATCAAGCGCTCAAAAGAACTTTCGCTCAACCGGCGCGCCGAACGCCCGAGCTGGCTCTTCATGCACGGCACAAAAGCGCACCCCTGAGAAAGGGGCTATGCGCATTTTTAGTGATAATTTTCTTCTTCGTTATTGGAAACGATCGTGATCGTACGACGGGGAGCCTTCGTACGAGAACCGATTTCCCCGAGCTCCTCGAGGTATTCGTCCCAGTTCTTGAGCCCTTCCGACGCCCCGAGGAAGGCTGCGTCACGGAAGAACGCCACCGCGGGGAGTTTTTTAATACCAAACTGCGTGCTCATTGCGCGCGCCTTCTTCACATCGGCAATCCAAGCACCCGAGAGGTAGTCCTTGAAGACCTTCTTCAGTTCAGGGCCAATCACCACAATGTCCAAGGTTTCACGGACTCGATTCGGATCATCTGCAAAGAGCACCAATTTGAGACCAGGCACAGCCTGCATCTCGGCCAAGTTTTCTTCGGTGAGCTTACTAAAGCCTTCTTCGTTGTAGAGGCGCACAAAGAGCGGATGTTCATCGGGCTCGTAGGCGCCCACCTGGGTGTACTTACTCATCGAATTTATCCTTTACATGATTTTTTTGCCAACCTGATCCACGAGGTGAGGCGGCAGTTTCGGTCCATCGAGCAAATCGCCAAAGCCAGCGGCAATCGTCTCTTCCGTGGCTTCACCAGCGAGCACACTATCGAGCGCCGACAGCGCGCGGTTCACCTCCGCGGCCTCCTCAGCATCCACGCGTCGAATCGCCTGATCCAAAAAGACCATGACCATCTCACCGGGTTTGACGTCGTCGCCAATAAGCGCCGCATTAACCACTTTTTTTTCACTGCCACGAGAAACGGTCAGGCTATAGCCATCGACCGCTTCCACTAGCATGGGCAGAGCAATACACATGATGCAATCCTCAATTGATGCTCCCCGCCCAATCTCCGACTGGTCGAGGAATCTAGGGGCCGTAGCCCCCTATTCTAGTTACTATATTTAAAAATCAATTTCGTAGCTCTTACCGGCCGCGCGCCGCATAAAGCGCTCATCACCATCACGGCACGCCTCTTCCGCGCTCGGGCGCTCCGCAATGTAGCGATCCTCCTGCACGCACTCAGCCATGAGCGGCTCGACCTTATCACCCTCGGGGCGCTTTTCGACCGCAAAGCCCCAACGTGCAAGCTCCTCAGCAGCCCAAAGCACCGCCGTATCAACCTTAGAGGCCAGCGTTTCGGTGAGGCCACCGCCATAGTCCTCCATGTTCTCAGGCTGAATGCCCACCACGGTTAAGAGTTCAGGCTCATAGCCCATCAGCATCGCATTAAAGAGTAGATCGTTAATACCTGTTTGGTGCGGCGAAATCTTGGTGGACTGCCAAGCCTTGACTTCATCACCACGTAGCACAGCCATGTAGCCAGGCTCACGCTTAAAGTCCACACAGTCAAGCACCAGCAAGCGCTTGGCATTCATGATGTCATTCATGAGATAGTTACCAAGCGTACCGCCATCCATAACAACCACCCCTTCTCGTGGCGAATAAGTGCGGTGGAAATGCTCAACGGCGCGTGGACCAAAACCCTCGTCCGCATAAAGAATATTGCCAATGCCTAAAACCAGCACTTCATTTTGGGGTGTATTGTTCATTGTGAATCTCGACCTATCTCTGATAATGGAAGGTGTGTACAGCTTCTTGAACAGTCTCTGGCGGCCACGCGCGTAAGTCGCTACTCTCTCGACGAGGAGTGCGTAGCAGGAGACTGTGGGAGAGCATGCGGCTTACGAGCGGCACACCGCACCATCGCTCCTTTTCGCAAGAAGCCCTAGTAGTAGCAAAGCCGCACCAAGCCGTGTGACTGACACTATAGCGAAGTATTGCCCTGCTTTCCATCCTTCATCGGATTATCCTTATTACGACACTAGAACTATAAAAATACCCCATAGAGGTAGCAAAGTAGTTCTTTTGAAAGATAAAAAAAAGGCACCTGACTCTCGAAAGAGACAGATGCCTTCTATTTTGCGTCAGTGACATCGGCCGAATGAGGATTCCCCATCCATGTAGGGAATCCCTAAAGCCGTGGCTGATCGAGCGCCTTAGTGGTGTTCACCACCCTGGTGCTTGAACAGACGCAGACCGGAGGTCATGGCGGACCACTGGGTCGCACCACCCATCACGTCTTCGCGCACGCTCATGTAGAGGTGAGCGATCGTGAAGAGACCGAAGACGTACATCAGCACATGGTGCGTCGTACGAACGGCCTGGGAGTCACCGAACAGGTCAATGACCCAACCGAAGTAGATCATCCAGCTGCTATCCCAGCCCCAGCCCTGTGCAAAGAGCGCGAGGCCAGTGATGATAATGCCCACGGAACCGCAAACAAAGAAGCCGAACATGGCAGCCTGAGCGAGCGGGTTGTGACCAGCATACTCAGGAGCAGACTTCTTGATGAAGAGGTAGTAGGCGATCTGACCAAAGACGCCTTTCCACCACTTCAAGCTCCAGAACGGGGGCAGGAAGATCATGTGTGCATAGCGGTTGCCGAAAATCGCCCAGAAGACGCGATAAACGAACAGCGCGCTGAACACCAGACCAGCGATGAAATGCACCATGCGAATGTAGCCAAAGTCATACGTCATCCACGTAGGGCTATGGTTTGCATGCATGGGCATGCCAATCAGAAAGCCAGTCACGAACATCGTGAACATGCACACCGCCATGAGCCAGTGCCACACACGGACAGGCGCTTCCCACACATAGACGGGAGAGAGCCCACCCGAGGGGTCGACTTCATAGGTGACGGGATCGATTTTCATAGAATCCCTCCTTTTAGCGGACCTGGATGTCGGCGAGTTCCTTGCCTTCCGGATCCATCAAGTGAGTCGAGCAAGCCAGGCACGGGTCAAAGCTGTGAATCGTGCGCAGGATTTCGAGCGGACGCTTCTTGTCTGCAATCGGGTTGCCGATGAGCGAGGCTTCGTAGGTGCCGATCTGACCTTCGGGGCTGCGCGGAGACGCATTCCACGTGGTCGGAACCACAGCCTGCCAGTTGGCAAGACGGGTGTCCTTAATGACGCACCAGTGGCCGAGCGCGCCACGCGGAGCTTCAGCAACACCAACGCCGCGGCATTCCTTCGGCCACTTGCTGGGTTCCCAGAGTTCCATGTTGGCAGCAGCTTCGTCGCCGCTCTTGATGTTGGCTTCGAGAGCGTTGATCGTCCAAATCAATTCCTGGCAAGCCCAATCCGTTTCAAGGGCACGGGCAGCATGACGGCCGAGCGTCGAAGACATGGCTTCGAGCGGGAGGTTGAGATCATGCAGAAGCGCCAAAGCCGGTTCCTTAATGTACGGAACGTTCTTGGCAACACCCATGAGGACGCGGGCGAGCGGGCCCACTTCCATCATATGGCCCTTCCAGCGCGGGCTCTTGATCCAAGAGTACTTGCCATCCGGAGCAAGCCACTCGAACTTCGTCTTCGTACCGATGGAGTTCTTGGAGATTTCGAAGTTCTGTTCCGAGATACCTTCCCAAGGATGCAGACCCTTGTTGGCTTCGGGGTACTTGTACCAGGAGTGGTCGACGAATTCCTGAACCTGATTGAGGTCACGCGGATCGACGTCGTGGATTTCCTTGAAGTTGCCGTTGATGATGGCACCGCGCGGCAACTGCAGCGACTGCTCGGAAAAGTCGTTAGCGATACGCGGGAAGTCACCGTAGCAGAGAATGTTCTTGCCAGAGAGACCGCCACCATACGTGAACCATTCGGGGTAGAAGCTACCGATGGCCTTGATGTCCGGCAGATACACGTTGCGGGTAATCGTCAGCGCCTTCTGGGCCAGATCCTTCATGAAGTTCATGGTGGTCTGGTTAACCATCGTGCCCTGAGCGCCCGTGTCATGCATGTTGATCGGGCAAGCCATACCGCCGACGAGGTAGTTCGGGTGCGGGTTCTTACCGCCCAAGATCGTCTGGATCTTGACGATTTCACGCTGGAACTCGAGCACTTCGAGGTAGTGGGTAACGGCGAGAAGGTTCACTGCAGGCGGAAGCTTCATCGCGGGGTGACCCCAGTAGCCCTTGTTGAAGATACCGAGCTGGCCGCTGGCAACGAACTTCTTCAGACGGTTCTGAATGTCGCGGAAGTAACCAACGGAAGCGAGCGGGTGGTTGGGCGAAATCTTGGCCTGAATCGCAGCGGTTTCACGCGGATCAGCGTCAAGAGCGCTCACAACGTCAACCCAGTCCAGCGCGGAGAGCTGATAGAAGTGGACGATATGGTCGTGGATGTAGAGCACCAACGCCATGATGTTACGCATGTAGTTGGCGTTCTTCGGGATCTTGATGCCGATAGCGTCTTCAACGCTACGAACAGCAGCAAGCGCGTGCACGCCCGTGCAGACGCCGCAGATACGTTCCACGAACGCCCAAGCATCACGGGGGTCACGACCCTTCAAAATAACTTCCAAACCACGCCACATGGTACCCGTGGACATGGCATCGGCAATCTTGCCGTCGTCGCCGAGAACCGCCTGAACGCGAAGATGGCCTTCGATTCGGGTAAGCGGGTCGACAACAATCTGTCGTTCACGATCGTTCATTATTTATCCCCTCCGATTTCCTTGTTGGTATTCTTGCTGCGGGCCTGCGCAACAGCAGACATGGCGACGTGCGCAGCGGCAGCGACACCAACGAGACCGAGCGTAGCGAGACCGACCTTGTCAGCCGTCGCTTCAATGCCACCGAAGCCCGGGGGCAGAACGGTCGTTTCATGTTCGTAGAACGAACCCTTATCGAAGAAGTTCGGTTCGGAGCAACCGATGCAGCCGTGACCGGACTGCACAGGCCACGAAATACCTTCGTTCCAACGCATTGCGGAGCAGGAGTTGTAGGACGTCGGGCCCTTGCAACCAACCTTGTAGAGGCAGTAGCCGAGCTTGGCGCCTTCGTCGTCGAACTTCTCAACGAACTGACCAGCGTCGAAGTGGGCACGGCGATAGCACTTGTCGTGAATACGCTGGCCATAGAACATCTTCGGACGGCCCATGCGGTCAAGCGGGGGCAGACGGTCGTAGGTGAGGATGTAGGTGACCACACCAGACATCACGTCTGGAATCGGGGGGCAACCCGGAACGAGCACAATCGGCTTGTCCTTGATCACTTCGGTAATCGGCACAGCCTTGGTGGGGTTGGGCTTGGCAGCCTGCACGCAACCCCAAGAAGCGCAGGAACCCCAGGCGATAACAGCCTTGGCATCCTTGGCAACGTGCTTGATCTTTTCGAGGAACGGTTCACCGCCAGGGATGCAGTTGATACCGTCGTTATGCAACGGCACATTGCCTTCCACAGCGAGAATGTAGTTACCCTTGTACTTTTCCATCGTTTCAGCGAGGGCTTCTTCAGCCTGCTCGCCCGCCGCGGCCATGATCGTATCGTCATAGTCGAGCGAGATCATGGAGAGGACGAGGTCCTGAGCGATCGGGTGATAGGAACGGATGAAGGATTCCGTACAGCAGGTGCATTCAAGACCGTGCAGCCAAATGACAGGCGTACGCGGCTTGTTCTGCATAGCGTCGGCGATGTCTTTCGCACCGGCGCTGCCCAAACCGAGGCTGGCTGCAGTGAAGGAACAGAACTGAAGGAAGCTACGGCGGCTAATACCGCGGCGTCGCAGCGCTTCATATTGTGTTTCGAGTTTCATTATTTAATCTCCATCAAGGGGAGGATAACTGGAGTGGTTTCCTTGCTGAGCCAAAAAATTTTGGACAACAAAAAAACGGGGGAACCCCAGTCTCTTTTTTCCCACCCACAGTTTATAAAGTTTGCTGATCTTTTCCATCAATACAAGGATTAAAGATTTCTCACGATTTATACCCCCTAAGTACTACCTATGATTAAAAATGGCGGTACTTCTTACATTTAGACCATTTGTCCTACGCCAGAGGGGGCGCAAACCTAACGTTTACATGGGTATGGTGACGTCATTGGTATTAGGGTTAGTACTAATGGAGGTTACGCCCGTTCCTCTCGAAACCCAACTCGCTCAAGGCGTTTTTGATTTTGTCCCACCAAAGAAACTTTTTGATTTGATGGAACAATTCAAAAAAAGCCAACTATTACAAAGCGCTATCGCTTTCTAATCTACTCTTCAGTCCTATTTCATAGGACAATTCTCCCCACCCTCCTCCTCGTACTCAAACCGCTTTGCACAATGCCTCTCAACGGAAGGCCTTGTGCGGCAGCGCAACGTTACCGACAGACGAAAAGCGCGCTACGGCTCCTATAACGAGCACGCCTGCCTCACGGGTGTCCTCTCCGCCCTGACGTAACAAAATCGAAGCGGCTCAACAAAGAGCCAAGGAGAACTCATATGTCCAGCACCGTTTTTGACAGCATTCTCTACCGTGATGCGTTTGGTAGCCCAGAGATGCGAGCCGTCTTTGACGACCACCATCTCATCGACTGCTACATTCAGACCGAAGTCGCGCTTGCCAAGGCAGAAGCGCGTGTCGGTGTCATTCCAGCGGAAGCGGCAGAAAAGATCGCAGAACGTGCCACGGTGAAGACGCTTGACTTTGATCGTTTCCGTCACGAAACGGAAATCGTTGGCTACCCAATCCTGCCGCTCGTGCACCAGCTCAACGAGCAGTGTGGTGATGCTGGTGGTTTCGTGCACTGGGGCGCTACCACGCAGGACATCATGGACACGGCCAATGTATTGCAGATCCGCGAAGCACTCGACTTGATTGAAGGAGACCTCAAGAAACTTTGCATGACGCTCGCCAAACTTGCTCAAACCTACCGTGATACACCGATGGCGGGACGCACTCATCTGCAGCAAGCGCTGCCCTGCACCTTTGGCTACAAAGTCAGCATTTGGCTTGCCGCATGCCTGCGTCACCTAGAGCGCCTCGAAGAGCTCCGTCCACGCGTGCTCGTGGGTGAATTCGGTGGCGCAGCAGGGACGCTCGCCTCGCTACACGGCAAAGGTCTCGCCGTGCAAGAAGAAATGATGAAGGAGCTCGGTCTTGGCGTGCCCGACAGTAGCTGGCACGTTGCCCGTGACGGCTTTGCTGAGGCCGTCAATTTCCTGACACTTGTGACAGGCACGCTCGGTAAGATCGCCTACGACGTTATGTTGCTCTCGATGAATGAAGTGGGCGAAGTGCTCGAACCGTTTGTCAAAGGACGAGGTGCCTCTTCGACGATGCCTCAAAAGCGTAATGCCATCTCAAGCGAATTGATGCTCGCGGCTGCCAAAGGTGTTCGCCAAGCAGCTGGGCTCATGGTCGACGCGCAGATACACGATCTCGAGCGTGCCACGGGTCCTTGGCATGCTGAATGGATCGCTATTCCTGAAGCTTTCATGCTCACCGCTGGCGCCCTCAAGCAAGCCAACTACCTCATGGGTGGACTCGAGGTCTATCCAGATCGCATGCGAGACAACCTCGCGCTGACCCGCGGCACGATTGTTGCCGAAGCCGTCATGATGGGGCTCGCAGAGTTCATTGGGCGTCAAGACGCCCACGACGTGGTCTATGACGCCTGTCGCACCGTCAACACCAAGGGTGGCACGCTAGCAGAGGTTCTCAAAGCAACGCCAGCGGTCGCCTCTCGTATTCCAGCAACCACCCTTGATTCGCTCTGCGACCCCGCTAACTACATCGGTCAGTGCGGTGAAATGGTTGATCGCGTGCTAGCAAAGTTTGCTCACGCCAAGCTCTAATCGAAACCGCCCTCTCCCTCAAACTTTGACCCACACGGTGAACACCATGTCCAAGACCATCATCAAATGGCTTGTGCCGCTCGCCGTGCTGGGCGTCATCTGGATCTCGCCTGTCCCAGATGGCCTCAGCGCGCAAGCTTGGCATATTTTTGCTATTTTCGTCGCTACCATTATTGGCATTTTGGCCAATCCCATTGCTTCGGGTGCGCTCATGTGGATTGCGCTCGCCGCGGCCGTTCTCACCCACACGCTCGCGCTCAAAGATGCCATGGCTGGCTTTGCCTCGGGCACAGTGTGGATGATTTTCTGTGCCTATGTGCTTTCGCTTGGGTTCGTGCAATCGGGACTTGGGCGGCGCATCGCCTTCAAGATGCTCTCACTCTTTGGTGGAAGCTCACTCGGTATCGCTTACTCACTCTCGCTGGCAGACCTCATCATGGCGCCCGCCATGCCGAGTGTGACAGCACGCTCGGGCGGTATCATTCTGCCAGTAGCCAAATCCATCAATGTGGTGATGGGTAGCGAACCTGGCGAGTCGGGGCGCAAAATTGGCGACTACCTCATCATGACTTGCTTTCAGATCACACCAATCACGGGGGCACTCTTTCTGACAGGCATGGCAGCAAATCCGCTCTGCGCGAAACTTGCGCACGACGCGCTCGGTATCGAACTCACCTGGGGCAGCTGGCTGCTCGCAGCGCTCGTTCCTGCTGGGCTCTGTTTTGCGATCCTGCCGCTGCTGACGCGTTTTCTCATTAAGCCCACACTCAACAAAACGCCCGAAGCAAAAATCATGGGCCGCGAAGAACTAGCCAAGATGGGCGCCATGAGTCGTCAGGAAAAACTCGTGGCCGCAGGATTCCTCCTTGCGCTCATCGGTTGGGGCACAAGCCTCATCACGGGCTTAGATGCCACGGCGGTTGGCCTAGCACTCATCGCGTTTCTTTTTGCAACGGGCGCCGTACAGTGGAAGGATGTGCTCGCCGACAAAGCCGCATGGGATACGGTGGTTTGGTTCGGTGCCATCATTTCGCTCGCGGGTGGCCTTACAAAGCTGGGTTTTGTGAAGTGGATGAGCGCTCTTTTTGCTGGAATGCTGGCGCATTTTGACGCGATGACCGCCTTCATACTGCTTGGCTTTGCCTATATCTACTTGCACTACGTTTTTGCAACGGCCTCAGGTCACGTAGCCGCAATGTATGTGCCGTTTGCCACGGTAGCCATTGGTGCTGGCGCACCCGCATTCATGGTAGCCATCTGTTTTGCCATCTTCAGCAACTTCATGTGGGGCGTGACGGAATACGCTGGCGGCCCAGGTCCCATCTACTTTGGACAAGGCTATTTCGAGCGCCCGCGCTTTTATAAGCTCAATTTCCTCATCGTCTCATTCAACGTCATTGTCGTGTTTGCCTCTGGTATGGTTTGGTGGAAAGCCATCGGCCTGTACTAAAACGTCGAGATTGACTCTCGGATGCGCGCCCCTCTCCCAACACGGAGCGCGCACCTGCCTCCAAAGCAAAACTGCCCATCAAGTCCAGTAAACTTAGACTGATAGCCGCTACTTTGGAACCATTCCCATGAAAAGGCCTGAAACTCTCACAAACCGTATCGCTCAAGCGCTTGCGCGGCGCATCATGGATGGACAATGGCCGATTGGTACGCAAATTCCTAACGAGCACGAACTCGCACTACGCTATCAGTGTGCAAGGGTGACTATCCGACGTGCGCTCGACAAACTCGAGCATGCTGGCATGGTGAGTCGCCGCCCGCGCATCGGAACGATCGTGATCAGTAAAGGACCGGGCGTGAGCTTTAGCTACTCGCTCTCAAACCTCAACGACATCAATCAGCTCGGGCAAAATCACCAGCGCAAGATTCTCAAAGTCGAAGACTTCACGGCCGACAAAGCGTTTGTGAGCAAATTTAGCGTCCCACTTGGAAGCTCCTTTGTACGGCTCTCGGATCTACGCCTTGGCATGCGTGCGAGCGACCTACCGATCGTCTTTACCTATGTGTACATTCCAGCGCGCTATCGAGGCGTGGTAACGCGTGCAGAACTAGAGCCCACGCGACTCGTCGTCTCTTTGGTTGAGGAGTTCACAGGGAAAATCCTTAACGAAGTGCAGCAACACGTTTACGCTGAGCCGATGCCAGAGAACATCGCGCCACTACTCGAAGCACAGCCTGCGAGCCCAGCGCTTCGCATCATCCGACATTACCTTGACACCGCGGGTGAACGGCTTTTAATTTCCGATAGCTGGCACCCAGGCACGCGGTACGGCTTCAACATCACCATTGCTCGACAAGCGCCGACGCTCGGATGAGCAATACAAAAGAGCACACCACTCAAACTACCGTATATTTGGTATTTTTCAAAATCAGCTTTACTTTTGTCGGTATTACTGTAAAATACCATTTCTCTTCAGGATGCCTCTGTTGCATCACTGATGGTGGGAATAGCTCAGTTGGTAGAGTCCCGGATTGTGATTCCGGTTGTCGTGGGTTCGAGTCCCATTTCCCACCCCAAAGAATTTGGACGGCAGTCGCGAAAGCGGCTGCCGTTTTACATTGGAGCTAGCCCACTCAAAGTATCAACTGGCGCTCGCCGCCCGTCTATCGCACAACGCTTAACATATACTGAAGAGAAATCGCGTTTGCCGTGGTGTGCTCGACCCACTTCTAACCGTCTAAGGGACTCTGTGAGATGCTTCGTTTTGACCTTAACGATTTGAGAATCTTCCTTGCTCTAACGCGTACGCTCAACATCGGTCAAGCCGCAGATTTCATTGGATTAACTCCATCAGCCGTCAGCCTGCGGCTGAAAAAACTCGAGGAAGCTCTAGGCGTCCAACTCTTTTTACGGGAACCGCGTGGACTCATTCTCACCGAAGCGGGCACAACCTTACTGGGCGATGCACAGACGCTCTCTGAGCAAGCGGCCGCACTGACCGCGCACATGGCCGCTTATGCCGAAGACGAGACACGCGAGCTCGTTGTCGCTTCAAACACCTCGGGCCTTCAAAACTACCTCGCTCCCTACATCAGCCACTTCTTGGCTGCCCATCCTGGGCGATGCCGCTTTGTGGAGTGCGCAAGCAGCTTTGCTGCCGACGCGGTGCGTGAGGGAAGCGCCGATGTGGGGTTTGGTCTGGTGAGTCCCAAACTCATCAAAGATCGCTCGCTCAAAGTGATCGAAGTCGCACACGATCACCACGTACTCATTACACCAAAAGCGCACCCGCTTGCCGCCGCTGGCACAGTTTCTTATGCCGAAACGCTCAAATACCCGCAAATTACACCCTCACACCAATCCCCTATGGCGGCTGCGATGAAAGAGCGTGCTGCAGCGCTCGGTGTGACACTGCTGCCGATGTTGCAGTTGCCAAGCTTTGAGCTCATCATTCGTGTGGTCAGCGAAGGCACGGGCATTGCCGTGGTGCCTGAGAGCGCTTTGGCGGGGCACCAAGAGGTCGCTGTGGTAAAGCTCTCTGACCTCTGGGCGATTCGACCGATGGGTTTTTATCTCCCCGCCCAACGCCCCTCTGTTCCCCGCGCGAACCACTTTGTTGATGGGTTTGTCGAACTAAAGCACCTCGGACATAACCGACACGCCTAAGCAAGCAAAAAATGCGGCGGGTTGCGCCTAGAAAGGCACTACCACACCGCAACCGCTTTGCGCTACGCTCGATGTGAGCGATCGCTAAGCCAATCTTTATTCGTGCTGGGCAAGTTCAGCAATGTCAGCACGCTTGACGTACTCAACGAGCTTTTCTGCCGCCGCAGCAATCTGCGCATCTTCCATCGTCAACGTACCGTGCGTCACAAAGGGCTTGAGGTACTTCATGCCTGTGTAGCGAGCAGACTGCTGGAAGGGGCGGAGCAAGTTGTTGATGCTGTAGGAAACCTCCGGCGTAAACACTTCGGCGGGAGACCCTGTCGAGACCGCCAACAGCAATTCCTTACCAACGAGTGCCTTACCCTGGCTGCCATAGGCCCAGCCATAAGCATAGACAGCATCCTCATATTCCTTCAGCAGCGCAGGCGAGCTATACCACTGCATTGGGAAAACAAAAACGATGCGATCGGCTGCTTCGAGCACCTTCTGCTCATGAGCGACATCAATTTTAAAGTCAGTATAGAGCCCGTAGATATCACGGACTTCGAAACCCGCCTCAGCAAGCGCCTTGGCAAAAGCCTTGTTGACACGGGAGGTGGATTCAATCTTGTCGTGGAAAACGAGAACCGTTGTCTTCATAGTGGTTTCCTTTCAAAGAGGTTTTCTGCTCTGCGCTCCAAATAGATCGATAACGAACAATCTATCGCAAAAAAAATCGAGCACAGCGCATCGAGTTGGGATAATCATACACGTGCGTTAACGCTACTATGAACGTTTGAAATACCTCGTTACCGTTTGCCCCGCCTTGATTGCTTTGATTCCAACTTGAGAGCTTCTTCTCACACAAACAACAAAGTCCAACACAAACGCGTGCTGGACTCTGTTGCCGATACCCCTCGCCTAGAGGGGTAGTGAGGGTGGAATTACTTAATCACGCCACAAGCGAGACGGGCACCGCCGCCACCAAGCGCCTTCGGATGATCATGGAAGTTGTCGCCACCGACGTGAACCATGAGCGCATGACCACGTAGTTCGTCAAGCGTCTTGATCTTCGGGGAAAGAACGGGAACCGTTGCATTGCCATCGGCATCCACATAGAGGCTCGGTAGGTCACCCATATGACCACCGTCTTCCCACGGATAGGAATGGCGTTTGGTTTCCTTCGGATCCCAGTGACCACCAGCCTTCATGCCGAGTCCCTTTTCGGTTGCTCCGCAATCACCATTGGCATGCACGTGGAAACCATGCAAACCCGGCGTTAGCCCCTTGAGGTTGGGGTAGAACGCAACGCCATAAGGCGTCTTGACGGCAACGACGTTACCCACAGCCGTATTGCCCTTTTCACCCAGCAATTCAACGGGAATCACGATCTTTTCGGCCTGAGCCATCGGATCGAACATCTTCGTGGCGTCTTCGTCAGCCGCAAAGGCCGTACCAGCCGTGAGGGCGGCAACAGCCGATGCGAGAAGTAGAGCGCGGAAAGTCTGCATAGGTTTTCTCCTTCAGTAGTGCAACCAAGGTTTCTAGGCCCCAGTCAATGGAAAATTTCTTCCTCCCCTTACCGAGTCAATGCAAGGAGAGCATAGGGAAAGGAGCCCACACCGATAGGAGATCAGCAATCGCTACCAAAGAGCCTTGGCGCTCAGACCTCCCCTCCTCTGTGGCTTTCCCTATTCAAGTGCGAAAAACACCTGATTCACCGTCGATCATAACGAGTTTAGGCACGATCGTCATTGATACATAAGCATTAGTCAAAAATCTCACTAAATCTAACTATTTAGTAGAGACTTTTTTTTAGCACTAGTGGCTGTAGTGAATGCGATTGATCCCACGATAGCGCGTAGTTTTTTAACTTATCAGTTTTAGGGTTAACCCTAACAAGCGTGCCGCGCATCACTTCACGCTCGGCGTGACCTCCCCAGTTCCCACGAGCGACAACGCGACCAGGAGCGCTAGCTGAGGTCCAAGCCAAATGCGGTCGTTGATGAAGTACTCTTTGACGCTGTGCTCAGCGCAGGTCTGCCCGCCCGTACCAATACAGACAGAAGGAATACCGAGACTCATCGGCATGTTCGCGTCGGTCGAGCTCGGGCCAAAGCGCTTGATTGGCAAATCCAAAGCAGCCATAGCAGCCATGGCGGACTGTACGGCAGGGCAGTCTGCTGGACGCATCCCAGCGGGGCGGTTACCAATCTGCGTCTTGACGAGTTTGAGCTGATGATCCGCATCAGCCTTTGGCCAATGGGCATTCTCAAGCTCAAGCGCCTTCTCAAACGCATCGAGAATCGTTTTTTCAAGCTTTTCAAGCGTCGGCAGATCGACGCTTCGCATATCCACATCCACCTCACAGCGCGCTGCAATCGTGTTGACTGTTGTGCCGCCCTTGATCGTACCGATCGTATAAGTGGTCTTAGGATCTGTGGGGAGTTCTAGGTCAGCAATGAGCGCCCCAGCGCGGCACATTGCATGAATGGCACTTGGCACGCGTCCATAGTCAATATAGGAGTGGCCGCCCTGCCCCTCGAAGGCAAGACGCCAACGGTGTGAACCCGTCGCCCCCGACTGAATGGTATAGACATCCGCCATATCAAGCGCCATAAAGGCGTCGATGCGCCGAGAACCATCAAAGAGCGCCTTAGAGCCACGGATATCGCCGTTGCCCTCCTCGCCCACTGTGCCAACAAAGAGAATATCGCCCTCGGTTTCAATACCCGCTGCCTCTAGGGCACGCAGTAGCTGCAAAAGCGAGCGTAGACCCGAAGCATTGTCACCAATGCCAGGTCCATAGAGGCGATCCCCTTCTTGACGTACGGTCAATGGCGTCCCTGCAGGGAACACCGTGTCAAGATGCGCCGCAATCGCTAGCACAGGGCCGTTACCCCGTCCAGGACGACGCCCAATCACATTACCCACAGCATCCGTACTCACCTCTTTGAGGCCGTATTGTGCAAAAAGCCGTGCAAGCTCCTTACCGCGATTTTCTTCCGCAAACGTGGGAGATTCAATTTCACTCAGATGGATCTGCTCTTGAAGCGCTTGGGGAGCTTGCGCCTCGCAAAGCGCCAGGGCGGCCTTCACGTCTTGGCGCGCGAGTAGCTGCGCGACTTTCTCTTGGTAAGTAGGTAAAAGGGCAGGAATATCCATCTCAGCATCTCCGAAGAAAAACTGCCAGCCACTCGTGCTAACGCTAGCGGCCACAGGCAAAACAATGTCACTACTAAGTTTAGCAACTTCAGTATGGCAAGACGCGATCCCGAGCTAGACCCACCAAGCCTAAGTTATCCACAAAAGTTCTTCACAGAAACAAGGAATAATCTTGTGGGTAACTTTAAATTTCCGTTACAAATCAAATAGCTAACAAACTGCCTAATTTTTAGGCAAACCTTGTTATCCACGATCAGTTCAGCATTTTTTCTATACGCATCTCGCTTTTTAAGCAAATGATAATTATAATTATTCTCATTTAGCGTTTCACTTTCCCGTGAAACGCCCTGTAGTCCGCTTTTTGGAGGTATCTGATGGCCTACATCACCATGAACCACTTCAAGATTAAACCCGAATTTGCCGACGACTATGTCAAGGTTTGGGAGAATGCCCGCGTCAACCACAAAGACGTGGATGGGTTCCTCGACTTTAAGTTCCTGCGCGAAGACGTTAAGGCCGAGGGCTATGTGCTCTTTTCCTCATACGCGCTCTGGGAGAGCAAGGAAAAGTTCCTCGCTTGGACAAAGTCGGAACACTTCCGCAACTCTCACAAGACGGGTCATGCCAATCGCGACATGTATCTTGAGCATCCGCGTCTCGAGTGCTATGAAGTGCTGATTTGATGACGCGGCTACGAGACCAAAAGTTGCGTAGCCGATCCTGAATTGCCATCGCTGGCCTGCCTGAGTCAAGGCAGGCCTTTTCTATAGAAAACTGAGGACTTTCGCCGTACGAGTGCTGAACTTGAGCGCATACGGGATTGAGCACGCCTCAATAGAGGACTGCGCCTTCTAGAGCCGTTGCCCAACTACTTTTCAGGGAGGCAAGCGTAAAGACGGCATTGGCTGCCGAGGTCGATGGCACCTTACGGACACGAAGCGAAGGACGTACCGCCATGGCACTCTCGTCGAGATAGCGATACCACATGTCCGCACTCTTGGTGCCGTTAAGTAGAACCACACTGATTCGAGGGTGAGTTTCAAGAAAAGACGCCACATTATTGGGAACCGCATCACGGATGGCGCCATCGTCGCTACCGAGGCGAATGCAACTGCCAATCGTGTCCCAAAGCGCCACCCCCGAAACTTTCAACGCTTCCACTCTTTGTTGATACTCGGCACTGAGCAAGCGCTGTTGCTCAGCAGGAAAGAGCAAGGACATAAGAGGCCAGAACCGGTTTGAGGGATGAGCATAGTAGCGTGACTGCGCGAGCGATGCCTCACTAGGCATACTTCCGAGAATCAGAATTCTCGCTCGAGTATCCGCAACAGGATGCAGTCCCACACGACGGGACAATACGACAGGTTCAGACATACGCTAGTAACCACGATTGAAGAGAAAATCCGCTACTTTTTGGACAGTTCTCCACTACGCTCATTTACTCTCTAGCTTAACGCATCTCACTGCCAAGCGCGAGCATTATTTTTCCGCACACGTCAATAAGCACTATTACTTATAGAGAAATCAACACTTTATGATTTTTTGCAGGCTACTTAGGCGATAAATCTAATGCCAGAGCAGTGCACGAAAGACCATCATAGAAGAATCACCCCCAGCGATCGATAAGGGGGGCTTTTTTCAGTTGTACTGTGAGGTTACTTATGCACGCCAACTACACTCTCAACCTGCCACACTACTCCGTCGGACCTGATGCCTACTCGCTCATTGCCGACGTACTACGTCCTTATGGCAAGCGTGTGATTGTGATTGGCGGAGAAACCGCGCTGGCCAAGGCGAGCCCCTCGCTGCTGCCTGCACTTGAAGCCGCAGGGGCAACCGTTCTTGATACCGTGGTCTACGGGCACGATGCCACCAATGCCAATATCGACGCAATCCGCAACAACCCGCTTGCACAAGCTGCAGATGTGATCTTCGCCGTAGGCGGCGGTCGCGCCTGCGACACTGTCAAAAGCGCGGCTGACCTTATGGGTAAGCCCTGTATGACCTGCCCAACCGTGGCCAGCAACTGTGCCCCGATCACAGCAGTTGCCGTTATCTATAAGGAGGACGGCTCACTCGATCATTACCACTTTGGCAAGAGCTGCCCAGATCATTGCTTCATCAACACAAGCGTGATTCTCGATAGCCCCCAAGAACTCTTTTGGGCGGGCTTGGGTGATGCGCTCAGCAAACAGATTGAAGTGCTCTACGCCTCTCGTGGTAAACAGCTCTTTCACACGCCGCTACTCGGCGTGCATGTCGCACAAGCTTGCCAAGAGCCGCTGCTTGCGCTCGGGACCGCCGCCCTCGCTGATATGAAAGCCGGAGAGCTCAGCGAGGCCTTTACTGAATGCGTACTCGACATCATTGTCTCCACAGGCGTGGTTTCCAACCTCGTCACCCATACCGAGTACTACTACAACTCCTCGCTAGCGCATTGCTTCTATAACGCGAGCATGGTGCTACCGGCTGGGCACAAGCATCTGCATGGCGAAGTGGTCTCCTTTGGTAACCTTGTCCTCCTTGCTTACGATGGACAAGACGCGCTACTCGATAAGTTCCTCGACTTCAACACTGCGCTTGGGCTTCCCGTGACGCTCAAAGAGCTCGATATTGATGAGCAGGGACTTGAGAAGCTGCTGAGCGCCGCACAAAACATCAAAGAGTGGACCTGCGCCCCCACGCCAACAACGGTCGAAAAATACCGTGAGGCCATTCTCAAAGTAGACGCACTTGGCCGTGCTCGCTTGGGCTAATACCCACACTTGAGACGCCACTCGGCGCAACGTTCATTCTTAAGAAGATCGGGTTTACTCGGGCACTCGCCCGTGTAGGCCCGATTTTCGTATGAAGTCCTCAACTTGAAACGCAACGTTTCAGTGGAGCCTTGGCGCAAACGATGCCGCTACAATCAGAGCTTTGACCAACACTACCGACGCGCGACCAACATGCTCACACTAACAATTGCCGTAGAACGGGTCACGAACGGTGACATCCTGACGGACGACGACCTCTGTAGACTCCTTTCATCGCACACACTCACTGAGCTCACAGCAGCCTCGCAGAAAATCACCCAGCGTTGCGCATCACGCACCTTCAATACCTGCGCCATCATCAACGCTAAAGCCGACGGGTGCTCCTGTGACTGCGCTTGGTGTGCACAGTCTCGACACTGGAATGCTGCACCCGCTGAGACGGACCTCATTGATGAAAAGACTGCGCTCTTGGGCGCGCAGCGCACGCGCTCGCATGGTATTGGGCGGTATTCACTCGTCACGGCGGGTCGTAAGCTCTCGCCTCGTGTACGACGTCAGGCTGAGGCACTCCTTGGCGCGCTGACGCAGCAAACGCCCGAGCTTGAGCTCTGTGCAAGTTTTGGACTCATGAATGAGACTGAGCTTCGCTCACTTAAGGCTGCAGGCCTCGTGCGCTACCACTGTAACCTCGAGAGCAGTGAGCGCTTTTTCAAAAAAGTCTGCACCACACACACGCGAGAGGATAAAATCCGCACACTCGAAGCTGCCCGTCGTGCTGGTCTTGAACTCTGCTCGGGCGGGCTCTTTGGCATGGGAGAGACAGAGACGGATCGCATGGAGCTCGCGCGCACGCTGAGGCGTCTTGAGATTGCGTCAATTCCACTTAATTTTCTCTCGCCTATCCCAGGGACGCCGCTCGCCAAACAAGCGCCGCTCTCAGAAGAAGAGATCCTGCGCACGGTCGTCATTTTCCGTTTCCTCAACCCAACGGCCTACCTGAGGCTCGCAGGCGGGCGGCAGCAGCTTTCACAAACGCTTCTCGAAAAAGTCATGACCGCGGGCGTCAACAGTGCCATAATGGGCGACTTTCTCACGACAACGGGAAGCGCCATCAGAGACGATCTCAGCGCCGCTATCAGGGCAGGTATGGAACTGGAACCGACTGTGAAAGCGGCACTCGCGCTAGCGAGCTCAGAGCGCGACGCTGCAAATAGCACAACCTGTCGTCCCGAGCGAAGCGACTCGACAGTAGCGCGAGCCCGTAGGATTCCCATCGTTGCAAAAGCACAAATTTAGCGCACAAAAAAATCGTTCGCCTTTGGGTGCGCCTGCGGCTACAATCAATCCTAAACGCTTGAAAGCAAGGCGCTCTCAACTCAGGTCTCTCGAGCGGCCTTGCTAGCAACAAGCAAAAACTTCGCCCTTTCACCGATTTTGGAAGGACACCTTTGCCCATGTTAGAGCTCAATGAAGTGCTCGACGGAATCGGCATGATCGGCTTTGCGCTCGCTGGTCTCTTGGCGACGCAAGGTCGACGTATGGATCCTGTCGGCGTCTTTGTCGCCACCTTCACGACTGCCTTTGGCGGTGGGATTGTGCGTGACATCATGCTGGATCTGCGCCCCTTTTACTGGGCGTCACACCCGCAATGGGTTTGGTTTGCAATTTTTTTAACGCTCTTTGCCCCCGTGATTATTCGCCGTATGCGCGTGCGCTGGCGCAATGCACTTTACGTGATCGCCGATGCAGTGGGGCTGGCGTTCTTTAGCATCAGTAGTACCATCACAGCGCTTGCCACAGGGGCGAACGCTACCACAAGCGTCATTATCGGCGTCACCACTGGGGTATTCGGTGGGCTCTTGCGAGATGTGTTTCTCAACCGTACACCCGCTGTACTCTCCGATCGTACGCCCTACGCCACCGCTGCCTTCATTGGCTGTACGCTGTACGCGCTTGGCGCCAAGCTCGTTTATGACCCCGCCTTACTCTCACCGTTTTGCGGCTCACTGATTTTCTTCATTCGTGTCTCAACCTATTTCCAGCGCTTACAGCTCGTGAGTTATCGCTGGCTAAGGCGTCTCGTGCAGCCGATCCGCTTTCCGCATTTTCCGGGCATTGTTTGGGATACTGAGCCAAATAACTCAGCGGGTAGCGGCGCGCCTGCCGCTCGCCAAGAGCATGCGAATCGTAGCGGCAAAAAGCGCCGCCCTGCTCGAGTGCTAACACCGAGCGCACCGCCCCCAACGCCCAGCTCCACGGCAAGCACCACGCGCCCGAGATCGCATGACGAAGCGATGGTGGAGTCGCCTCGCGCGCCGGAATCCACATCACGCACGAGCGACTTGCGGGCACTCAAAAGCTACCAACGTGCACACTACCGCGTGCCTCGGCAGCACAACGCGAGCTCTCGCCACCGTAATCACACGCGCCGCTAATGAGACGCGCATGAACCTTAGTAGCGCCAACCAAGATACAAAAAGCCGAGCACTCAATGGGAGCGTTCGGCGTTACAGAAGTCGGTGCAAGATGCCTAAGCGTCAACCTCAAGTTGGCGCTTAGTGCTAGCCACTTGCGCTATTACTTCTTCGTTGCGGGGGCGGGCTGCGCAGCTGGCTGTGCCGCAGCCTTATCAAGCGTACCTTCGCGGTACCCCTTCAATAGCGCCTGAGTCATCTGCACGCTGTAGTCATGAATCTGCTGAGCGAGCTGCTTTTGATCGTTCGAAAGCGGGCCGTTTGCATCGAGCACGGGCTTTTCCTTGTGTAGCACGCGGAAGGCCATAGAGAGCTCAGGCGCCTTTTCTTCAGCCTTCTTGCCCTTAGCGGGCTTAGCAGCCTGCTTATCGTCCTTTTTCTGCAAAAGCGCATACACCATGATGTAGCCGTTCTTGCAAACTTCTGGGATAGCCTTGGGATCAGAGAAGCTTTGGACCGTCGGAACCACTTGGCCAACCGAGCTTGCAACGAGCTCATTGAGGCCCTGCACCGCCGCGCCGCCATTAAAGAGGCAAAGCGCACCATCGAGCTGGGCACCCTGCTCGCCCGTTTGAGTATTCGCCGTAGCAGCTACAGGTGCAGCGCTCTGCGCAGCAGGCGTTTCAGCGGCAGCAGTCTCGGTTTTAGCGGCTTGATTGTTGGCACAGCCGGTCACAGCGAGAGCCAAAGCACTGAGAGACAAAAGAAGTACGGATTTTTTCATAATAATTCAGCTAGTAGTGACAGAAATGAAAGTTTGTCTCTCTAGGGGCGGCGCCAACGCGGGCCAGCGCACAGCTCTTAGAGCGAAAATCCTTCGAATTATACGCAGGATGGTCAAAAACGCCGCGGTTCAGCGGTTTTCTATCCAACGCTTGATTGTTCCAATAGTATAGCCGAGCTGGTAGAAACGACTACGCATACTACGGATGATGAACTCCGCATCAGGCAGGGGCACCTTATCTTCAATGTAGCCGCGAATCTCCTCACGTAGCGCCTCTTCAGGGCTCATGTTGCGCATTCGTCCAAGCGCTCGCAGTGCGCGAAATGCTTCCGGTGAGAGACGTGAGAGCATCTGGCGCGCAGCCGCATCAGTGAGCCGTCCGACCGCCTCACGTTCGACTTGATCCCGAAAGCCTTCCCGATGGCCCATCTCCTCACTCATGACACTCTGCTCCCGTTCAAAACGCCTCGGGCGCACCCGTGAAGAGTTGAGCCCAGAGCGTGGCAAGTTCACTGCGTGCAGCCTCTGACTCAGGGGCACCTCCACTTCTGACATAATCGCGGGCAATCTGGTCAGCGTCTTCCGAGAAAAGGCGCACTGCGTGCTCAAGCACCGCTCTCGCCCCAAGCGTACCCAAATCAAGCCGCTGTCGTAGGTAATCAACAAGCCCACCCCCCTGGTGCCATTCGGGGTCGCTTTCAAAGTGCGGGTTCTCACCCGAAAGCAACGCGATCAACCAGCGAACGAGCTTTTCACGAGCCGCTTCATAGTCTTCTTCGGTCATCATGCCGGTCTCGAGCTCCGCGGCTCGCACGCTCATGTTTCGAACTGCTTGTTCAAGCAGTCCCCCCATCACATCAATCGCAAGCAGGTTGGGTGAGCGCGGAGCGCGGGAACTAAAATCACCACAGCATCCGCTTGCGCAATTCGGTTTACATCCGCTCATCACTTTCTCTCCAAAAGCTTATCGGCGCCTTCCAGCACCTGAGGCAGGCTTAATTCAGCACGGCGTTTGCACGTTGTGTCAATCGCTTACGCCAAAGCGCTGCGCGCGACATACTCTCTGTCTGCAAATTCTCAAGGGTAATGTTGCCTGAGCTGCCCACGGCGGTAAGGCTAAAGTAGCAGTCGCGTACAAAAAGTCGGCACACGTAAACCATCATCGCCCGCGGATTCGCGGTCTCTATACCAGCTAGAGCATCGTCAGTGAACTGCTCAGGGCAATGCCCCTTGACAATCTCAATCAAGGTCTCTCCCATAAAGGGAATCTTCATGACAAAGCCTGGATTTTCTCCCATTAGCGAACGGGCCAAATGGCGAGCGAGCGCATCATCGGCTTCCGAGGCCTCATCAGCCGTCATCTTCCCGAGACTCACTTCACGCATCCTGCGCACGATGTCCCAGTAGCACCCCAGCAA
Source organism: uncultured Sutterella sp. (assembly GCA_902463725.1). Taxonomy (GTDB): domain Bacteria; phylum Pseudomonadota; class Gammaproteobacteria; order Burkholderiales; family Burkholderiaceae_F; genus Sutterella. The sequence continues at coordinate 200,543 of CABQGK010000003.1, forward strand.
CAACTGCTCGAGTACATCTTCCGTGAGCTCAATCGGCTCATCGATCGGGGAGTCTTTTGCTTCGTCGTTCGTCGTTTCCGTCATGGTTGACCTTTCTTTTAGCTAAGGGTAGGCGTCTCTGGCGCGTTCTGGGCATAGTCGCCGAGAATCACGATCGCCCAACTACGATAGAGCGTCTCGTAGAGCGGCTCATGCAAGACTTGTTTCATGAGCTGATCGACATCGCTGAGATTATGTTCGGCGGCGTAGTTCTCCACCCAATCAAGTGCCTCATTAAAGCACGTGAGCACCGCAAGCGCGGGCAGGGATTCGTCTTCAGCAAAAATTGCCCGATCCTCTTGCGGCATCGCGTCGAATACCTCTTTGAGGTCTTCGCGCAAACGCGCGGCCACACGGCTAATATCCCAACCTGGCGGTAGCGCCACCGATTCGCTGCCCATGAAAATCGAGACAACGCCAAAAACGAGCTCCGAATACGCCTCAGGTTCACCACCCGAGAGTACCAGCCGTACGGCATCAGTGCCGGTATAGAGCAGAATTTCTGTTAGCACGTCCGCATCGGCGATGTTTGGCATCTCCACAACGGCACGGCTCGGCGTTGACTCTGTCATACGCTTAACCCTTTCAATAATTGTGTTGATCGTACCTAAAAGTCTACACGATGCAAAGACTTCACAACCGCGCGCTTCGCACCTTCTCCTGGCCCCATACGGATGGTGGGCTAGACGCCTAATGCGCCTAGCCCACCAAATGAGAGCGTGTTGCTCAACTGAGTGACTCAAACGATCTACGACGACTTCGATGTCTTGGCCGCGTCAACAATCTTCATCGCCGAGGAGATCATGCTACTCATATCACTCATATTCCCTGGCACAATCAGCGTGTTGTTCGTCTTAGCAAGTCCCGCAAAGGCCTCGACATACTGCTCGGCCACTTTGAGGTTGACCGCTGTCTGACCACCCTCGACCTGCACAGCTTCGGCAACACGACGAATCGCCTCGGCCGTCGCCGTTGCAATAGCGAGCGTCGCCGCAGCCTGACCTTCCGCCTTGTTGATCTCTGCTTGCTTTTCACCTTCGGATTTCGCAATCGCCGCTTCACGTGCCCCCGTTGCCAAATTGATCTGCTCGAGTTTGCGGCCTTCCGAAGCAGCCACCACCGCGCGCTTTTCGCGCTCAGCCGTGATTTGCTGCTGCATCGCCTGCAAAATCACTGCGGGTGGCGTCAGATCCTTGATCTCATAGCGCAACACTTTCACGCCCCAGTTAAGCGCCGCCTCGTCAATAGCGCTTACCACGCTCTTATTGATCAGGTCACGCTCTTCAAAGGTTTTGTCAAGCTCCATACGACCGACGACACTACGAAGCGTCGTCTGCGCAAGCTGCGTGATCGCGAGCACATAATTACTGGTACCGTAGCTCGCACGTTGAGGATCAGTGACTTGGAAAAACAGCACCCCATCCACCGAAAGCTGCGTGTTGTCGCGCGTAATACAAACTTGGCTCGGCGTGTCGAGCGGGATTTCCTTCAGCGAATGCCGATAAGCCACGCGATCGATAAAGGGAATGATAAAGTTCAAGCCAGGGTTAAGTACTGCATGAAATTTACCAAGACGCTCAATCACCCAAGCACTCTGCTGAGGAACGACTTTGATGCCCTGAAAGGCAAAAATCACCGCCAACACCACGAGCACAATGGTGAGAATGAAAAAACCACTGACTACTACCATTTACATCCCACTCCTTTTTGCTTGGGCTTGGTTAAGGGAAAAACTTGCGGGCGTCGCGCCCTCGCTACTCACTGTGCTAGCGGCTCAAGTAGCAACGCAGGGCCGTCAAGCGCAGTAATGCGCCAACGCCCAGGCGTTAACGCCCCCGTAACGGCTCGCGCCTTCCAAGGCGCACCGCGGTATTGGACAGTTGCTGTCCCATCCGCCGCCACCTCAGAGACCTCGACCACACGGCCAATGTCAGGATCCGTTGCACGAGCGTCGTGCTGAGCGCGGCGACGCCACAGCAACACCAACATCGAGCCGACAAAAACAACCGCAGCGAGCACCGAGAGTTGCAGACTTAATGAAAGTCCCACCCACGCTGCGAGCGCTGCAGCCGCAAGGCCAAGCGCGACAGCCAACAAAAATACGGTGCCCGTCATCATTTCTATGCCACCCGCCACAAGCGCGAGTACGAGCCAAATGACTTCAGCGGAAATGTCCATTTGAGTATTCCCTTGGTTGACACCTCGCACTGGGTCAGAATGCAAGGCGGGCTTTGACGTGAATAGCCGGCGCGCTCTGCGTGCACCGAGTCGAACGCGCACCACAAATATGTGCGCTCACTATCTTTGATTTTAGCGAGAACGTTTGCGCCCGTGGGCTTTTCGTGCGCGACATGGCCGATCTCTCGCCATAACTTCGAAAAGACATGCGAGCGATGAGGCGTGCAAAAAAGAACGCGGGATGCCACTTGCCCACACTCCTTGTTAGCAAGTGGATTCCCGCATCTCAAGATTCACGCTGCACAGGCGACATTTCAAATCGTCTCCAACGCCACTTTGATCGACTCGGCATAAGCCTGTAGCGCTTCGGGAGCCTCTGCACCACGTTCATGAGCAAGCTTAACCACGGCGCTACCGATAATGACCCCATCGGCGATGCTGCCGATGGCTTTGGCTTGCTCAGGCGTACTGATACCAAAGCCCACAGCGGCCGGAACGTTGCTCACGGCGCGAATACGCGCAAGTAGCGAGGCGAGTTCCTGTGGCACCCCATCACGCACGCCCGTCACCCCTAAGCTCGAAACGACATAGAGAAAACCTTTTGCACCCTCACAGATCATGGGAATACGCTCATCGGAGGTGGGCGCAATAAATCGGATAAGGGCCACGCCGTGCGCATCACAGACGCTCTCAAACTCGCCACGCTCCTCATAGGGCACATCGGGGAGAATGAGCGCACGAATACCGAGCGCGGCTGCGCGGGAAATAAAACGCTCTGCGCCGTAGGAGAAGACCACATTGGCATAGGTCATAAATGCCAAAGGCACATCGAGGTCTCCCAAACGCTCAAGCATGGCAAAAACACGATCTGTCGTTGTTCCCGCCGCGAGCGCTCTGGCAGTGGCCGCAGCGATCACCGGCCCCTCTGCCGTGGGATCCGAAAAAGGAATACCAAGCTCCACCATATCTGCGCCTCCGACAACGAGCGCGCGCACCAGTGCTTCGGTGCGCTCCAAATCTGGGTCGCCGCAGGTAACAAATGGAATAAAGGCTTTGCCACGGGCAAAGACTTCTGCAATGCTCTTACTCATGAATGTCCTCTCCTCGATAGCGGGCCATCGCCGCACAGTCTTTATCACCACGCCCCGAAAGTGTGATGACGATAATTTGATCGCGATGCATGGTGGGGGCGAGTTTTCGCGCGTACGCGACCGCGTGCGCGGACTCGATGGCGGGAATAATGCCTTCGGTGCGCGAGAGATATTCAAACGCATCCACCGCTTCGTCGTCGGTGACGGGAACGTACTGCGCGCGACCAATATCATGCAAATAGGCATGTTCTGGACCCACACCAGGATAGTCAAGCCCCGCAGAGATGGAATACACTGGTGCGATTTGCCCAAACTCATCTTGGCAGAAGTAGCTCTTCATACCGTGGAAAATCCCAACGCGTCCCGTGGCAATCGTCGCTGCTGTCTCCGCCGTATCGACCCCACGGCCTGCCGCTTCACAGCCAATCAACGCGACCGCAGGATCATTGACGAAATGAGCAAAAGTGCCAATCGCATTGGAGCCACCGCCCACACAAGCAATGACCGCATCAGGGAGTCGTCCCTCGAGCGCGAGCATCTGACTTTTGATTTCAGCAGAAATCACCGCCTGAAAGTCACGCACAATCATCGGGAAGGGATGTGGCCCCACCGCGCTACCCAAGCAGTAGTGCGTATCGTCAATGCGAGTTGTCCATTCGCGCATGGCCTCGTTGACGGCATCTTTGAGCGTCGCCGTCCCCGTGCTCACCGCCACTACCTTAGCGCCTAAAAGACGCATACGGTAGACATTCAGCGCCTGCCGTTCGCAGTCCTCTTTGCCCATGAATACCACACATTCCATGCCCATCAGCGCCGCCGCGGTCGCTGTAGCGACCCCGTGCTGCCCAGCGCCCGTCTCGGCAATGAGTCGCGTCTTCCCCATACGTTTTGCAAGCAGCGCCTGTCCGAGCACGTTATTGATCTTGTGCGCACCCGTGTGGTTGAGATCCTCACGCTTGAGGTAGATCTTCGCGCCGCCAAGATCCTCCGTCATCTTTTGTGCGAAATAAAGTCGCGAAGGGCGGCCTGCATAGTCGTTGAGTAGCCGCGTGAGCTCTGCCTGAAAAGTCGGATCCTGTTTTTCGCGCTCGTAAGCGAGCTCCAGCTCTTTGAGTGCATGCATGAGGGTTTCTCCAATGTATTGCCCTCCATGTATGCCGTAGCGTCCAGCTTGTACTGTCATAGGATTGGTTCTCCAAAAAGGTCTTAGTTGGTCAATGAATTGCTGATCATCGAGGCTCTTTCCACTGAGGCCGCCTCTGTCGCATTGCGCGTAAAGGCAAGCATTTTGTCGGCATCTTTACTGCCATGCGTTTCTATGCCACTGCTGACGTCAACCCCAAACGGGCGCAACGCACGCACCGCCAAGCCTACGCTCTCCGGCGTCAATCCCCCCGCAAGCAAATAGGCCCGAGGAAAGTTTCTCAGCAGCGCATGATCAAACGGCTCGCCGTGCCCAGGCCGTGCGCTGTCCAAGAGAAGTAAATCGGCACTTGAACGCTCAGCAGCGCGCAAATCCGCCGCCCTCGAAACACGGATCGCCCGAATCACCTTGACCCCATGGGCGTGAAGTGCCGCCACGCACGATTCGGCCTGCTCGTGTGAATCACTGCCATGAAGCTGCACGAGCTCAATCGTACCAGCACGCACAAGCGCCAGTATTTCTGAGAGCGGCGCGTCAGTAAAAACCCCCACGGGCTGAATACCCGCAGCGAGCGCAGCCCGCATTTCTGCGGCCTTACTCGCGCTGACAGCGCGGCGACTCTCTTTGGCAAAAACAAAGCCCACCATATCGGGTGCAGCACGATTTGCTGCGAGCACATCCTCAAGGCGCATCAAACCGCAGAGCTTAATAAGCGGCTTCATCTCTCAGCCCCTTTGAGCGCGGCAATCAACGCAGCTCGATCAGTCGCGCGCATGAGCGCTTCACCAACAAGCACAGCGTCCGCCCCAAAAGAGCGAGCAAGCGCCGCATCTTGGGCACTGCGAATACCGCTTTCCGCCACAAACGCCACCTCTGCGGGCACCAACGCTCTCAGGCGTGCTGCCATACTGAAATCCACCTCGAAGGTATTGAGGTTGCGGTTATTGACGCCCACTAAGCGAATCCCAGGGATGGACAGCGCACGTTCGAGCTCGTCTTGCCCATGTGCTTCCACGAGTGCCGATAAGCCGAGCGAATGTGCTAGAGCCAGATACTCTGCCGCAGCAGCGTTACTCAATAGCCCCATAATGAGCAGTACCGCCTTAGCACCCAAGAGCTTTGCTTCATAGATCATGGCCTCATGCACGGTAAAGTCCTTGCGCAACGTAGGCAGGTGCGTAGCCGCACTCACTGCAGAGAGATACGCGTCGCTACCGAGAAACTCCGTGGGTTCTGTAAGAACCGATAGTGCATTAGCACCCCCTGCCTCGTACTCTGCTGCAATTTCGAGGATCGGAAACTCTGCGGCAATGAGCCCCTTGGAAGGCGAAGCGCGTTTAAGCTCCGCAATGACCGAGAGGCCAGGAGCATGCACGGCTTGCTCAAAAGCAAATTGGAACGTCCCGTCGCGCGCGCACTCCTCGCGAGCAAGCGCCTCTGCTTCAGAACGTAAGACGCTAAGCGGACGCGCTGCAAGCGTACGCGCCAGGCGCGAGCGTGCAGCGCCGGCCAAACGATTCAGAATGACTTCTCTCATGCGCTCACCCCGTTTTGCGGCGCATTGGAGAGCGCAATCAATTTCTCTAGCGTTGCCGCTGCAGCACCCGAATCAATTGTCTTGGCAGCAAGCTCAACCCCCTCAAGCAGACTCGATGCCAAGCCCCCAATCATTAAGAGCGCGCCCGCATTCATGAGCACCGCATCGCGCTTGGGGCCACGCTCACCAGCAAGCACGGCACGCAAAATCGCAGCGTTTTCTTGAGGCGTCCCCCCAACAAGCGCCCCCTTCTCGGCACGCGTCAGTCCCACATCTTCTGGGGTGAGGGTGTAGCACTTAGTCCAGCCGTCCTTGAATTCACAGACGGTGGTCGGCGCACAGAGTGAAATTTCATCGAGCTTATCCTCGCCATAGACCACCATGCCACGCTTGACGCCAAGCTCCATCAAGACCTGTGCGAGCGGCGCAACGAGATAGCGGTCATAAACCCCCAGCAGCTGTCCCACGGGACGTGCAGGGTTCGTGAGAGGCCCGAGAATATTGAATACCGTACGGAAACCGAGCTCACGGCGAATAGGCCCCACGTACTTCATACTCGTGTGGTAGTGCTGAGCAAAGAAAAAACAGAACCCTACTTCGCTGAGAAGCTTGATCGCAAGCTGGGGCTCCTGCACAATATTGACGCCAAGCGCCTCTAGACAATCTGCGGTACCACACTTGGAGCTCGTAGCGCGATTACCGTGTTTAGCCACTTTCATCCCCGCCGCAGCGGCCACAAGGGCAGAAGCCGTTGAGATATTGAAGCTACCGGCGTTGTCGCCACCCGTTCCGACAATTTCGTACACGTCGAAGGGAGCCTCAACGGCGAGCGCGTGCTCACGCATCGCGGCGGCAGAGCCCGTAATTTCATCAATCGTCTCGGCACGTGCACTCTTTGTGGACATCGCCGCCAAAAAAGCGGCATTTTGCGTCGGCGAGGTCTGTCCCGACATGATTTCATTCATCACGCTGTAGGCCTCTTCGTACGTAAGGTCTCCCTTGTTGACGAGTTTGACAATCGCTTCTTTGATCATTTGAGACATCCTTATTTTTCGAGTGTGCTGCGCGCATCATTCGAGCGCGTGATCGCCACAAAATTTCCAAGCATCTTCATGCCCTCATCGGTGAGAATCGACTCAGGATGAAACTGCACGCCATAAATGTGTTGGGTGACGTGCTCCACCGCCATAATTTCCCCTTCGAGCGTCTTCGCCGTAACTCGCAATGAGGCGGGCATCGTCTCGGCAACGGCAGCCAAAGAGTGATAACGCGCCACGGCGCTCTCGGGTGCGAGCCCTGTAAAAAGTTTGCTCTCGAGCGAAAATTTCACGCGGCTTGCCTTCCCGTGCATAAGGCGCGCGGCATAATCCACACGCGCCCCAAACGCGGCACAGATGGCTTGGTGACCAAGGCAGACACCCAAAATCGGTGTACTCGCACCAAGCTCGCGCACCACCGCCATGATCACCCCTGCCTCTTCGGGGCGCCCGGGGCCTGGCGAGAGCACAATTCCTGCTGGCGCAAGCGCGCGAATTTCTGAGACTGTCAGTGCATCGTTACGCACAACGCGCAGATCGGGCTCGAGCTCCCCCAAGCACTGGTAGAGGTTGTAGACAAAGCTGTCGTAGCTATCGATGATGAGGATCATTCGAGTTCTCCCGCTTGCTCAAGCGCCGTCACGACAGCCCGCGCCTTATTAACGCATTCTTGATACTCTTTTTCGGGTACAGAATCCGCCACAATGCCCGCACCGCTGCGAACAAAAACACGATCGCCCTTGCGGTAGGCAATACGAATGGCAATAGCCGTGTCCATGTTCCCAGAAAAATCGATATAGCCTAGAGCCCCGCCGTAGATACCGCGCTTGACCCCTTCAATCTCGCCGATGAGCTGACAGGCTCGGATCTTAGGCGCCCCAGAGAGCGTGCCCGCGGGTAGCACCGCATTGATGGCATCAAGCGCATCACACTCTGGGCGAATTTCGCCGCGCACCGTGCTACCGATATGCATGACGTGAGAGAACCGCTCAATGGCACGAAGTTTTTCCACGCGAACAGTGCCAAAACGACTCACCCGACCAAGATCATTTCGACCGAGATCGACGAGCATGTTGTGCTCGGCAAGCTCTTTTTCATCCGCGAGCAACTCCGCTTCTAGTGCGCGGTCTTCCGAGGGAGTTTTCCCACGTGCTCGGGTACCAGCCAGAGGGAATGTGTGTAAAGTGCCCGCTTGCAGTCGTACGAGCGTCTCGGGCGAGGCACCCGCCACCTCCACATCGGTGCCGCTTAGATAGAACATGTAGGGAGAAGGGTTAATCGCGCGCAGCTGCCGATACGTGTTAAAGAGACTTCCTTCAAACGGAGCGCTAAAGCGATTAGAGAGCACGAGCTGAAAGACATCGCCCTCAAAAATAGCGTGCTTGGCTGCTTGCACCATTTCCGTAAAACGAGCACGGTTAAAGAGCGGTGTCATGGGTCCCAAAAGACGACCTGCGGGTGGTGTGCGCCGTGCACTGCTACCCAGCATCTCCTTGAGCGTTGCAATTCGCTCAAGCGCCTCACGGTAGCCCGCGCGCGGCTCATCCAAGCGCGCATTAACCACAAGTAGCAGCTTCTGCCGGAGATGGTCAAAAACGATCACCTCATCAAAGAGCATCAAGTCGCAATCAGCGAAGTCTTCGGCATCCTCAGTGTCGGCAATGGCGGTGGGTTCGCTGTAGCGCAAATAGTCAAAGGCAAAGTAACCCACCAAGCCCCCTGTAAAGGGCGGCATATCTGGCATGTGCGGAGCGCGGTGTTCGGAGAGCAACTCACGTAGGACCGTATTGGGATTCGGGTTACCTGGAAGCGCTTCTCCGTTGATGCGTACAACGCCATCCTTAACACGAATCTCCAGCTTGGGAGAAAACCCCAAGAAGCTGTAGCGGCCCCAGTGCTCTTTGTCTTCGAGCGACTCAAGAAGAAACACATGACGGCTCTGCGCAGATAGCAGACGCACCAATTCAATTGGCGTAAACGTATCGGCAAGCATCTCGCCCATCACCGGGGCGACACGATACGAGCGGTTTTCAGCGAGGCCAACGAATGCGTCCTCGGAAGGGAATATACGCATAAACGCTCCAGTCACAAAAAAACTCCATCGAACACAACGGCTCGAGGAGTTCACGCTCTCATGAAGACAGGGCAAAGCACGCTCGACGGCCGTTATGCCGTCAGACTTCATAAGGACGAGAAGCGTGTACGCCAAGTACACCCCGCCTCCCGCGGTGCCACCTTATCTTCACGGACTGGTGTCCATGCACTTTTACCGGGTACCATCATACCCTGAACCACTAACGTGGGTTCTGGACGTCGCAGAATACTCGGAGTAGATCACGATCTAAACCTTTGACTGCGCCCTCAGCGGGCCATTTGACGACGTGTTTCTTACCCAACTCTCACCTTCATGGGCTCTCTCATAAGGCATCGTTCGCCGTTACTTCCGCTTCAACGGTGTAAGGATCATCCTACGCGCATGGCGTAGCATGCGTCAAGGCAGCGCACGCTACGTACCACGCTTTCGCGCGCTTCTCAGCGCTCGATCAATCGTACTGAGAGAAATACTCTAGGCGCGGAGCTACGGCGCGTTGCGCCCATGAAAAAGGCTTTCCTCTGAGAACCTCCGAGAAAAGCCTTGTGTGGTGCGAGAGGGCTGCGGTGCACGCGCACGCAGGCCTCACTCGCGAAGTACAGACCGTCTATTAGGCGTTATGCGCCGCGAGACGACGCCACGTATCCACCACGGTGTCAGGGTTGAGCGAGATGCTTTCAATGCCCTGATCCATGAGCCACTGTGCGAAGTCAGCGTGGTCCGAGGGCCCCTGACCGCAAATGCCCACATACTTGCCCTGTGCACGGCAAGCCTTAATCGCCATTGCAAGCAGTGCCTTGACCGCATCGTTGCGTTCATCGAAGCTCGCCGCAATCAGACCCGAGTCGCGGTCGAGACCGAGCGCAAGCTGCGTCATATCGTTGGAGCCAATGGAGAACCCATCGAAGTACTCGAGGAACTGATCGGCGAGCACAGCGTTGGAGGGGATTTCGCACATCATGTTAAGGCGCAAGCCGTTAACACCACGCTTGAGACCATGCTCGGCCATGATTTCGTTAACGCGGCGGGCTTCATAGACCGTGCGAACGAACGGAATCATCAGCTCGACATTGGTGAGGCCCATTTCATCGCGCACGAACTTCATCGCGCGGCATTCCATGGCAAAGCACTCAGCGAACTGATTGGCGATGTAGCGCGAAGCACCACGGAAGCCAAGCATCGGGTTTTCTTCATCGGGCTCGTACTGAGCGCCACCGATGAGCTTACGATACTCGTTGCTCTTGAAGTCCGACAGACGCACAATGACCTTCTTCGGGTAGAAGGCCGCAGCAATGGTGGCCACGCCTTCGGCAATCTTACGTTCGTAGAACGCCTTAGGCGACTCATAGCCAGCCGACAAGCGTTCGGCCGCATCGCGCAGCTCACCCGGAACATTCGGGTAATCGAGCACGACCTTCGGGTGAATGCCGATGTTGTTGTTGATGATGAATTCAAGACGCGCAAGACCCACACCCTTGTTGGGGATCGACTGGAATTCAAAGGCGAGCTGCGGGTTACCCACATTCATCATGATCTTGACGGGGATTTCAGGAAGCGCACCGCGCTGAACCTCTTCAACACCCACCTCAAGCAAACCTTCGTAGATATTGCCCGTGTCCCCTTCGGCGCAGGAGACCGTGACCGCATCCCCTTCGACCAAGCGCTCGGTGGCATCACCGCAACCCACAACAGCTGGAATACCGAGTTCGCGCGCAATAATCGCCGCGTGGCAAGTACGACCACCGCGGTTGGTGACAATGGCCGAGGCCTTCTTCATGACCGGTTCCCAGTTGGGGTCCGTCATGTCCGTGACGAGCACGTCGCCAGGCTGTACACGGTCCATTTCAGCAGCGCTCTCAACGATGCGCACCGGCCCCTGACCGATCTTCTGGCCAATAGCACGACCTTGGCAAAGAAGGCGCCCCTTGCTCTTGAGGGTGAATTTCTGCTGAACGTCAACTCCCTTCTGCTGGCTCTTAACCGTTTCAGGACGAGCCTGCAGAATATAAATCTTGCCGTCGATACCGTCTTTACCCCACTCGATATCCATCGGGCGGCCATAGTGCTTCTCGATGATGCGAGCAAAGCGAGCAAGCTCAATCACATCGTCGTCAGTGATCGCAAAACGACGGCGATCTTCAGCAGCAACGTCAAGCGTGCGCACCGTGCGACCCGTCGAGGAATCCGGCTCAAACTCCATCTTGATGAGCTTGCTACCAAGCGTCTTACGAATGATCGGGTACTTACCCGCATCAAGGATGGGCTTGTGAACATAGAATTCGTCAGGGTTGACAGCACCCTGCACCACGGTTTCCCCAAGCCCATAGCTCGCGGTGATGAACACCACCTGGTCAAAGCCCGATTCCGTATCGAGCGTAAACATCACGCCCGCGGCTCCCTTGTCGGAGCGGCACATACGCTGCACACCTGCAGAGAGCGCCACTTCGGTATGGGTAAAGCCCTTGTGAACGCGGTAGGAAATCGCACGATCGTTGTAGAGCGAGGCAAACACTTCCTTCATGCGAAGGAGAACAGCATCGATACCAACAACGTTAAGAACTGTTTCCTGCTGCCCCGCAAAAGAGGCATCAGGCAAGTCCTCGGCCGTTGCAGAGCTACGAACGGCCACAGAAATCTCTTCCTGTCCGTCCTTGAGCCAGTCGTAGAAGGCGCGGATTTCCGCTTCCAACTCAGCAGGGAAGGGAGCAGCTTCAATCCAGCCGCGGATTTCGGCACCCGCCTCGGCAAGCGCCTTGACGTTGTCGACGTCAAGCGTAGAAAGACGCTCGGCGATGCGTTCCTCGAGACCGCCTTCCTTGATGAAGAGACGGAAGGCTTCGGCGGTGGTGGCAAAACCATCTGGCACACGAATGCCCGCGGAAGTCAATTGGCTCAGCAGTTCGCCAAGAGAGGCGTTTTTGCCGCCGACGCGATCGACGTCATTCATGCGGAGTTGACTGAACGGGAAAACGTAACGACCCTGTATCATGTTTATCCTCATAGAGCTCAGAAACGAGCGGTGAAACAATAGCGCTGATTCTACATTGTCTCAGAGCGAATTTCATGTCATAGCGGGCGCGGCATGGCGCTCTCGATACCGCTTACATCAAATACGGCAGAGATTCTCAAGGAGTAAAAGCGCGCACCTCACCACAAGCAATGCCACTAAGAAAAAACGCCGCAAACACCTTTTACACCAAGAAAAGCGGCTCACACTGAGCTCCCTAAAAAATGCCCTCTCAGCGCGTTCGGAGCTCTGCTCGCAGTCTCTACCTTACCCACCTCCCTAGGGAAAACCCTAAAAGTCAACATCGCTTCTGCTCGGTAGATTTTTCTAACAGTGTTCTCCGACGCGCTAAGTGCTTTCAGGTAGAATCCACACAACTGACGTTTTTTCACCTCCACAGAGTAGCGATGACAGATACCCCCAAAAACGAAACTGTTCGACAGATTTTCATTGTGAGCGATGGCACGGCCATCACGGCAGAGACACTCGCGCACTCCATCATGACGCAGTTTCCGAATCTCGCCTACCACCAAACCCGTTTGCCCTTTACCGACACCGTTGAAAAGGCACTCGCCGTTGCGCAACAAATTAACCGCCGTGGCGAAGAGGACGGCCTGCGTCCCATTATCTTTACCACCTTCGTGGATCCCGACATCATGCGCACGTTTAACGAGGCGGTTAACGGGCACATCATCGACCTATTCCGTAAATTCGTGGGTCCGCTCGAAACGGAACTCGGCATGAAGAGTGCCCACTCTATTGGGCAGAGCCATCGTATCCGTGATGATGAGAAGTACAATCGCCGCATTGCTGCGATTGACTACACACTGCAGCACGACGACGGTCAGACCAACCGTGGGCTTGACGAAGCGGATGTGATTCTTGTTGGGGTGTCTCGCTCGGGTAAAACGCCGACCTCGCTATTTTTAGCCATGCAGTTTGGCCTTAAGGTCGCCAACTACCCCTTGATTCCTGAAGATTTTGAACGCGGTCAACTGCCCGATGCGCTCATTCCTTTGCGCGACAAGCTCTTTGGGCTCTCCATCCGACCTGAGCGACTCTCAGAAATTCGCAACGAACGTCGCCCAAATAGCCGTTACGCGAGCATTGAGAACTGCCGTCGCGAAATTGAAGAGGCCGAAAGCTTGATGGCCCGTGAAGGGATTCGTTGGTTGAATTCCACCACAAAGAGCATCGAAGAAATCTCAGCGACCATCATCGCTGAGCTCGGCCTCGATCACCGCAAAACACGCTAAGCCTGAAACAAGCGGCGCACTGCAGTGCGCCCCTAAGACGTCCCTTATATGACGGAAAACCCGCGGCAAATTTCTCTACCGCGGGTTTTCATTTATATGCTCTCGCTTAGTGCTCATCGAGCTGAGCGCAGCGCTCATCGAGCGACAAGCCTTCCGCATTACGAATGGCGACGAGATACTCGATATAGTCACGCCCCCATTTTTCAATGGCATTGAGTACGTCACGGAACTTTCCGCCCAACTCTGTGAGCGAGTACTCCACACGCGGCGGAATCTGGCCAAAGTCCTTACGCACTATCAATCCCTCTTTTTCGAGATTCTTAAGCTGACGCACGAGCGTCGTGTGAGTCATCTCGCCAGGCATCGCATGCAGAAGCTCATTGAAGCGCTTGGGGCCATCAATGAGCTCATGGAGGATCAATATGGACCACTTCCCATAGAGCAGTCGCTGGGCCGTCACAAACGGGCAGACGCCAAAAAGCTCAGGATCATTCTTCATAACATAGCCTCTATGAATTTCTTATACTCGCACCCAACAATGGGTTGCAGGCTCCGGTGCGGAAAGCCCCGCATAGGAGTGTTTTCGTTAATATTATCAGTTATGGCACCTAGAAGCCGTCCTTCACGCTTGGCGTTTCAAACATATACATTCTCTGCACCTGCGCACAGCGCACATACAAGAACGCCTCCCAAAGGGGGAGGCAGGTGCTCCCAAGCGGTTTTTGTCCTACAGAGCGACTAGGTGAACGGAGCTTGAGCTAAGACCCGCTCAGCCGAGGTGGCGTTTAACCCACTGCACAAACACGGCAGTACCCATGGGGAGGTACTTTTCCTCGAAGTCCATATTCGCCGCATGCAGGCCAGGCGCTGCGCCGACACCGACGCCAAAATAAGCAGCAGCCAACCCAGGTTTTGCCAATCGATAGTGGTGGAAATCCTCACCGCCACCGCCGCAAGGACGGGCGAGCTTATCGGAGCCAAGCACCGTGCGGATGACATCAGCAATCTCCTCGGTGAGCGCTTCGTCGTAGTCGTACGCGGGGCATTGCGTGCCGAAGCGCAGTTGAGCCGTCGCCCCAGCAGCCTCTGCGGTGAGCTCAATGGCAACGCGCATCTTTTCGAGCAACTCCTTCATGAGCTCGTTGGTACCCGCGCGCACGTCAAACGTGAGACGCGCTTCCTCAGGAATCGAGTTCGTCGCCCCCTGATCCGCGTGGAACTGCGTGCACTTTGCGCTCCATGAAGCCACGGGATTGAGCCAAATGCTCTGTACAGCCTGTACAACAGCAGCCCCGACATCAATCGTGTTGATCCCAAGATGCGGACGCGCGGCATGCGCACTACGACCGCGAATCGTCACACTGAGCGTAGTGGATGCGGTATGGTTGACCGCAGCACAACACGTCCCCGGCTCCAAGTCTTGCACAGGACGGATATGCGCCCCAACGATCATGTCCACATCATCGATGGCCCCCGCCTTAATCATGGCTAGGGCACCTTCGATCGTTTCTTCCGCCGGCTGAAAGAGCACCTTCAACGTGCCACGCTTGACAACGTCTTTGAGCTCACTTGCAGCAGCCAACACCATGGCGGTGTGCGCATCGTGACCACAGGCATGAATCGCACAGGGCTTGCCGTCGATTTCAAAGGGCAGTGCATCCATGTCAGCTCGTAGCATCAAAACGGGGCCAGGCACATTGGTTTTGAGAGTGCCGATGACACCCGTGGTTCCGCCCACACCGCGCTCAACGGCGTAGCCCAAGCGCTCAAGCGTATCCGCCACAAACTTTGACGTGCACTGCTCCTGAAAAGCCAGCTCTGGCATTTCATGCAGCGTGCGACGTAATTGAATGGGATCCAAAATTTCTGTCATATTGCCCTCAACCTAGAATTTTTCTTTGAGCAAGGAGCACCAACCACCGAAAACCACACTTGACGTGGCGACGACCGCGGTCGAGCACAGCGCACAAAGTATTGCCTCAAAAAAGGTCAACATTTGATGTTCTACCTCAAAATTGAAGCTGTCAATGGGCGAAAACCCGAAGAATCCTTTCAAAATCTCCAACAAGGAAGATATCTTCAGTTCAATTTGTAAACAAATATTTCTTCGCTTGCCAATTGTCGACCATATACCTAGAATTTTGTCAATTTAGCCTAGATGAGGAGGACCGCCTCTGCGCGTCCTCTCCATGAGGGCAATTCCTAAGACTGCAGCCTTTGGGAGGTTGCTGCAAGGGAGTTCATGGCTTGAGGCACACTCAATGCGCTTCGCCTTGACCCCACAGCACCAATGCTCTGAAAAAATTCCCGAATGTGCGCACCGCGTGCATTCTGCTCAACCGCTCTATTTGAGTGCTCTTTGAGCGAAGTGTTTTTTCTAGATTTGTATCCACCCATTGTTGTACTTGTGAAGAGGAGTTGCTCACATGTCCGCACCAACCCATCCCCTTACCATCCGCGACATCATCGAGCCCGCCATCAAAGCCGCTGGCGGTTGGGTCAATACCCATGCGCACGCTGACCGCGCCTACACGCTCTCAGCCGACGTGCTCGAAATGCGCCGTACCTGCACGCTTCAGCAGAAATGGGATGCGCTCGATAGTCTCAAGCGCAATTCCACCGAAGAAGACTTCTACCGTCGCTTTTCCATCTTCTTTGAAAACCAAATTGCCCAAGGGGTCACTGCACTCGCCACCTTTGTTGACATTGACCCGCAGAGTGAAGACCGCGCCATCAACGCTGGGATTCGTGCCCGCGAGCACTACAAGGATCAGCTCACCGTGAAGTTTGCGAACCAAACGCTCAAAGGCGTGATCAACCCTGAAGCTCGCAAGTGGTTTGATATTGGCGCAGAAATGGTAGACATCATTGGCGCGCTTCCTAAGCGCGACGAACGTGACTACGGCAAGGGTGACGAAGCCTTCGACATCATCCTCGGCACTGCCAAGAGCATGGGCAAGATGGTGCACGTGCACGTTGACCAGTTCAACGAAAGTCTTGAATACGAAACTGAGCAGCTCTGTGAGAAGACCATCGAACACGGCATGCAGGGTCGTGTTGTTGCCATTCACGGTATCTCAATTGCCGCACACTCTCGCGCCTACCGTCAACGCCTCTACGCACTGATGAAGAAGGCTGACGTCATGATGATCGCCTGCCCCACGGCTTGGATTGATACGCCCCGCTCTGAAATGATCGGTCCCATGCACAACTCGCTCACCCCTGTCGACGAAATGGTCCCCGCTGGGCTCACGGTTGCACTGGGTACGGATAACGTCTGCGATGCGATGGTGCCCTGGAACGCAGGTGACATGTGGCATGAGCTGACAACGCTCGCTACGGGCTGCCGCTTCGACTATTTTGACGAACTTGTGCAGATTGCCACTGTCAACGGCCGCCGCGCTATCGGTATCGACTAATTCCCCCCTTTCTCTGAGATTGCTTAGACATGTACAAATCCAAGCTTGCTGAAAACATTTTGGCCGAACATCTGATCAACATTGGTGCTGTCTCCTTTTTGACAGAACGTCCGATGCGCCTTAAGAGTGGCCTCATCACCCCGATCTACGTGGATAACCGTACGATTACCTCGCACCCCGAAGCCTGGCGCGATGTGCTTGAAACCATGGCAACGAAAGTCACGGAACTCGGGCTCGAGTTTGACATCATTGCAGGGGTGGAAGGCGCTGGCGTCTCTCACGCCGCAGCACTCGCCTACCGCCTCAACAAACCCAACATCTTTGTACGTAACGCCGCCAAGACCTATGGCAACAAGAGCCGCGTCGAAGGCATGAGCGTCGCGGGCAAACGTGTGCTTTTGATCGAAGACCATATCTCAACAGGGCTCTCGCTGCTCTCCGCCGTAGAAGGTCTTAAGGCTGAAGGCGCTGTGGTGACCGACTGTCTCGCGATTACTAGCTTTGGCATTGATGAAACCCGCCGCCTCTTTGAGCGCCTCGGTGTAAGCTGCCACGAGATGATCGACTTCATCAAGGTGATCGATAAGGCTGTGGAAATGGATCGGCTGAGCGTCGAAAACCGTGAAAAGCTTGGCGACTGGCTCTCAAGTCCTTGGACTTGGGCAGCTCGTCACGCGATCAGTGCTTTTACCGTCGAAAACTGATCGCCCTGCGCAGCAGCGCTCTGCCGCTTGAGCCCGCCCCCTCTAGCTGAAACGGCACAGCGCCTGCGCACGCTCGCCCTGTCAATCGGTACACTTCGCGCTCGATGTAAGCGCACCGATTGCCTCACTCCTCTCCTGGCATCGTCCCGCCACCCCCCCCTCGGCCTTCGGGCGAGGCCAAGAGAGTGAGACCGCGCGAGCGCCTCGCATCTCTAGCACATTGCTTTTCTGAGCCCAATCTAAATGCCGTAACTATTTCTCACACCACTTTTCTTTCACGGCGTCTCAATTAGTGATATTGTTATCCTGACCTTGGAGAGGTACAGGCAACAGATCCTATTCACAAGTTCTCTCCACAATTTCCCATGCATGCTTATTGAGTAAAAACAATGACGAATAAATTCAGTATCTGCGTTATTGCCCTAGCAGCCGCTAGCGTTCTTGCGGGTTGTGCCGTCGAAGATGGGACTCGTTACCGCTCTGACGTGTACTCAGCTGGTAGTGTCAACCGTGTTCAAGCCGTCGAAACGATCGAAATCGTCTATATGGCACCGGCGCAAGTCGCAGTGCCCGTCTCCGGCGACAAGGATCGTGCACAGATGACGGGTATGATTCTCGGCGCCATTGCAGGCGCTGCGCTTGGCAACCATGGGCACCACTCAACGAGCTCGCGCGTCATGGGCGGCTTGGCTGGTGGCGCACTCGGTAACTTAGCAGGTAGCGCTGTGGGCGATCGTACCTCAAGCGAATTTGTCGATGGCGTTCAACTCACCTACCGTGGCAAAGACGGACGTCTCTACCAAAGCGCACAAGTTGGAAATCTCTGTGAATACAAGCTTGGTAGCGCCATCATGGTTTCTCCCTCTCAAGGTGAAAGCCGCATTCAGCCGAACAATCCTGGTGGTTGCGCTAAGAAGTGATCAAACTGATTTCATGAGGCTCAACAATGATCAAGCATAATTCACGCTTCCTTTTGGCCGCATTGCTCGTGGCTGCGCTTGCGGGTTGCACGAGCTCGCACGTGCAACGCCGTGCAGAGGCTTATCAAGAAATGGGGCAGATCCCTGGACGCGCTGAGCAGCTTGAAGCTGTTCGCGCAGCCAACGCCGATGTTGATGCTCGCGACGAAGCCAAGGCGCGTCGTCAGATGAACCGTGAGGATCGCATTGAAGAAATGCAGGATCGCGAACGCGAACTCACGTTTGAGCTTAAAGAGCTTGAAGCCAAACTTGCTAAAGCCAAGCTCAACCGCCTCACCACTGAAGAGGTTGAGCGTACCAAGACGGCTCACGAAAAAGTTCGTCTGGAACTCGAGCAGATGCGTGCCGAAGCAGAGGCGACTCGTCACACGAGTACCCAAAACATCCGCGTCTGGTAACGTTCTCGCGCGTCTCTAAATGCTTGGGGGCACCCGTTTTCAAAACGGTGCCCCCATTTTGGTGTCAAGTCTCAGAGCGCAGACATCTTACTCGAAGAGTCGGTCAATTCGCGCAGCTTCAGCTCGCCGAGCCTCATCGGCCTTTTGAATCGCCTGCCAGTTCACGGCTGCGCTCGTCATTCCATCGACAGGTACATCAAACTCGAGCCGCCCCTCTGTGGGTAGCACTGTAATACGCGGTAGCCAGACGTTGCGCGTGGGCGCCGTCCCCACTTGAAAAACCCCAGCCTCTGAGGTCGCGCTGTAGCGCTTGGCAAGCGCAGCTTCCACTGCTTCCAAATCTTCTGCACTCGCCTTGGTGTTAATGAAAAGGCGCACTAGACGGTGCGAATCTGCATCAAACCAAAGGTCACTGCGCTCTTCTTTTGGCAAACCAAAACACGCCCCCGTGAGCGTTAACGCAAAGCTACCGTTGGGAAAGACTGCGGGCGTACCAAGTTGGCAGCCTGCGCGTGGCTTCATCAACGTCACCACCTCATCGAGCGTGCTGCGCCCAATAAGCAACCCAGAAAAACGCGGGTAACGGTTGTTCGGATCTTCATCAAGCCAGAGACGCGTCTCCCACGGCTGCCGCGCGACAGCCCCATAGAGTACCGTCATACCGCCTTCGGGATCGGGAGAAAGTTCCATCTCGGCATAGGCCGTACGCCAAATGTTCTCACCCGAGCGTTTGATCCAAAGACCACTCGCATCCATCTTGGCCGTCATTTCTTGAAGCACCGCGCGAGCGTGGGCGAGCTGATCAGCACCAACCTGCACATAGAGATCTGAAACCAAGCCATTCGCGGTATAACCAATGAGCAGACTCTGCGCCCCAAGCCCAAGGTCGTCACCCGTGACCACAGAACGAGGTCCAAGAGGGGCATCATCGGCGTAATGCGCCTTACCTTTAAAAAGCGCTTCCACATCAGCCCGTGTACTCACATAGGGCGTCACCCCTAGAAAGGTGGGTATAGCCCCCATGGAGGGCGGCTCTATAACGGCAGTCTTCGCTCGGACTTGATCGCTCCAGACCGCTGCCGCCTGCGCGTTGGGATCTGGATGATCCTCGCCGTAGTCCTTCTCCTCTCCTGCCTTAGCGCTACCGTTAGCACCCGCTACCCCTGACGCGGGCGCCGCTTGTCCCGCTTGTGCGGCGGCTGAGGTCGTGTCTACACCGTTTTGCCCCTGGGAGTCCTTAGCCTGCGCTGGTGCCTCGCCTTCAGCAGATGCTTGCTCGCGCTGAGTCGCTACCGCGCTTTCAGGCGTGCTTTGAGTGCTCTCTGCGGCTCCTGCAGCAATCGCCGCAATGGGATCGTCTTCGCTCTCGGCAGCGGATGTGCCCCCTTGGTGCTTGGGGCTACTTTCGGCCGCCTCTGTCCCTCTCGCAGCTTGGTCTGCGGTCGCAGAAGCGGGGACTGCCGTCTTTTCGCGATCTACGGTGCTTCTCGGGAGGGCGTCTTTGGGAGAAATGCCCGCAGCAAGCGCTTTTGCGGCTTCGTCAGGATCGACCACATCAGGCACGTCAACCTCAGCGGCCGTCGTGGCCGCGCTACTTTGAGCGCTGCTCGACTGAGGCGCCTTCACAGCTTTGGGGGCGGCAGCCTCAAGCGACAGCGCAAGGCACCCAACAGCAAGACCAATAAGGCTACGGGCAAAAAAGAGGTGGATCGGTTTCTGCACAACGGTCTCCCTGAGAAGCTAAGCGAATCTGCAAACGCAAGGACTGAGGCTATACCTAGCGCACACTGCAGGATGTCCTCCATTTTGGCGCATTTTTCATACGCTGTCGATGTGCAGAGCCCGCCCGTTGCATGCGTTTTCAATCCTACCGTTTGGTCTAACGGTAGTGTGTCGTGGGGGCATTCGAAATTTTCATACAAAAACATAAAATGTATGACATAATGACGCCATTGCTAACTTTCTCGACGTTTGGAGTAATTTCATGCTACTGCGCCCTTCGCTTTGTATGACTGCCGTCACGGCAACGCTTGCTGCACTTTTGCTCACAGCCTGTGAGCGTGACAACGCCCAAACAACACAAAGCGCTACTGAGGCAGGCAAAAATGCTACCGCGCCGAGCACTGCCTCACCCGCCATCATTCACTACGCGAGCACGAAAGACATCCGAGACATCAACCCGCATTTATATCTTGGTGAAATGAGTGCGCAAGCCATGGTGTTTGAGCCGCTTGTGATCAACACGGCCGACGGGGTGAAACCGTGGCTAGCGAAAAGCTGGGAAATCTCTGAGGACGGACGTCACTACACCTTTCATCTTCGTGAAGGCATCACCTTTACCGATGGCACCCCTTTTGATGCCAACGCTGTCGATATGAACATTCGGGCGGTGCTCGCCAACCGTACTCGCCATGCTTGGCTAGACTTTGTCAATGAGATTGAAGCCACACGTGTCGTTGATGCGATGACGTGGGAGCTCACCCTCAAGCATCCCTACTACCCCACGCTCATTGAGCTCGGGGTGACCCGCCCCTTCCGCTTTATTTCTCCAGCGTGCATGAAAGAGGCCAACACCAAGGATGGCGTCAATTGCTTAGTGGGCACGGGGCCTTGGATTCTCAAGGAGCATGTTCGCAACCAGTTTGCTCGCTTTGAACGCAACGCCCACTACTGGGGTGAAGCGCCCAAAGTCGACGGTGTACTCTGGAAAGTGATGCCCGACGTACAGACCATGTTGCTCGCTTTGCAAAAAGGAGAAATCGATCTTATATTTGGCGCGGACGGCGATCAGATCACAAGCGACGCCTTTTCCGCCTTAGAAAAGGGCGGCACCAAACTCATGGTTAAAGCCTCTCGCCCCATCGCAAGTCGAGCGATTCTCTTTAACTCTAGCGCCCCCATCACGGCGGACGCCGCCGTGCGCGAAGCACTACAGCGCGCCATCAACCGAGACGCAATTGTCAATGGGGTGCTTAACGGGGCTGAAACGGCCGCACTCACCCTCTTTGCCCGAAATGTGCCTGGCTGTGATGTTGATCTTGCCGCGCGTCCTTATGATCCCGCCAAAGCTGAAGCGCTGCTCGATGAGGCTGGCTGGAAACGCTCTGGGCAAGGCGTACGCAGCAAAAATGGACACGCGCTTGAGCTCAACTTTTATTTCAACTCACAAAACGCGCAGGAAAAGACCATCGCTCAAGCAATCCAGGGTGATTTAGCAAAAATCGGCGTCACCCTCAACGTCATTGGTGAAGAAAAGCAGGCCTTCCTTGATCGACAGCGCAACGGTCAATTCGATCTACAATATTCGCTCTCTTGGGGCGCACCTTACGACCCGCAGAGCTATTTCTCCTCGTGGCGTATTCCCTCGCACGGTGACTATCAAGCCCAGCGTGGTCTCCCAAATAAAGCTGAGATTGACGCTACCATTACCCAACTCATGACGGAGCCCAACGAGAAGAAGCGTCAACTGATGACGCACACGTTGCTCAGGACGATCCACGACTCGGCTGTCTACTTCCCGATCTCGTATTCTCGAACGAAGGCTGTCTACACGCCACGGCTTGACAACGTAGAATTTGCTCTTTCTCAGTACGAAATTCCCTTTGAACGGATGCGTATTGTTCCTCTTAACCACTAAAAGGACGCCTCTAACATGCTGCGTGCCATCGCACTGCGGATTCTTTGGCTCATACCGACGCTACTTGCGGTCAGCTTCATCACGTTCTCACTCATGATGCTGACGCCGTCGGATCCAGCTGAGGTTGCTATCCGTGTCAATGCGATGGTGCCTACGCCCGAGCTCATCGCCGAGATGCGTCACGAGCTCGGGCTCGATGAGCCCTTTCTCTTACGCTATGTGCATTGGCTCGCAGGCATCCTCAGAGGCGACTTTGGCGTGAGCTTCATCACCGCTCGTCCCGTGCTCGATGAGATGCTCACCGCGCTTGGCGCTACGCTCAAACTTGCCACGGCAGCGCTCGCCCTCATTGTCAGTATTTCTGCCGCCACCGCCATGCTGTGTGCCCGACACCCTGGCGGCGCAGTCGACCGAGTGATTCGCACGCTTATTTTTGTAAGCGGCTCGCTACCGAGCTTTTGGGTGGGGCTACTTTTGATCTGGCTTTTTTCGATCAAACTCAATTGGCTCCCCACAAGTGGCATGACTGCTCACGGCAGCATTGTGCTCCCTGCGCTCACCCTAAGTCTCATGTATCTCTCAAGCTACGCAAGGCTCATGCGAGCGGAAATGCTCAACGCACGACACGCTGACTGGGTGCTCTTTGCACGTAGTCGCGGGCTCTCCTCTTTGCGCATTCTCGGGCATATTTGGCTCAATTCTTTACGCGGTAGCGCCGCAGCGCTCGGGATGTCAATTCCGAAGCTCATCGCGGGCGCCTTTGTTGTGGAGAGTATCTTCGCGTGGCCCGGCATTGGGCGGCTCTGCGTGAGCGCTATCTTTAACCGAGACCTCCCCGTCATTGCTGCGTATGCACTCCTGACGGCAACGCTCTTTGTTCTCTTTAACCTAGCAAGCGAGCTCTTTATTCTTTGGCTGGACCCTAGAGATCGACAGCAGGCAGGAGGTAAACTCTGATGCGCACCCTACTGCAACGCAGGGCCTCCCTTTGGGTGCCGCTTCTTTTTTTACTGACACTCAGTGTGCTCGGACTTGCCGCCCCTGTGCTCAGCCCTTGGGATCCCATCGCCGTCGACCTTGCTCAGAAACTTGCTCCACCAAGCGCAGCGCACTGGCTCGGGACTGATTTACTCGGGCGAGACATCCTCACGCGGCTTCTCTACGGGATACGCACCACGTTTTTTGTCTCGCTCGTAACGATGCTCTGCACCTGTGTGATTGGCGCGCTCTACGGCACGGTGGCCGTCCTAAGCGGTCCTCGCGTTGAGCGCCTTTTGATGAGACTCTGTGATGCGCTCATGTCGTTCCCAAGTGAGGTGCTCATTTTGGCAGCCGTTGGCATGCTTGGCGCTGGGCTTGAAAATGTTGTGATTGCCTCAGTGCTTGCTAAATGGAGTTGGTACGCACGCATGATGCGCTCGCTGCTCATTGGCATTCATTCCAAGGGGTATTTACGCTTTGCACAGCTCGCCGGCGCATCTCGTCTCAGACTACTCCGTGCACACTACTTACCCGCCGTTGCGGGTGAATTTTCTGTGCTCATGACCCTAGACAGTGCTGGGGTGATGCTCATGCTCTCTTCGCTCGGTTTTTTAGGCCTTGGCATTCAACCCCCAACTCCCGAGTGGGGCATGATGCTCTCTGAAGCCAAAGAAGTTTTCTTTACCGCTCCCTACCAAATGGTACCCGCTGGTTTAGCCATTGCGCTCACCGCGCTCGCGATGAATTTCTTGGGTGACGGTCTACGCGATGCACTTGATGTGCGGCCGCAACACGCACAGGAGCAACGCTGATGGCCGCGCCAGTGCTTGTCGCCCACAACATCACCGTACGAACGCGGCGCGGTGAGAAACTCGTTGACGTCGCCTCGCTCAGCATTGAGCGCGGCGAGCGTTTGGCTCTGCTCGGCCCTTCGGGCGCAGGCAAAAGCCTTTTAATGCAAGCGATTGCTGGACTCACCCCTGCGGAGCTCATCGCTGAAGGCACGTTTCATCCCTGCACTAGCCAGCGCAGCACCCCACCCCGTGCACTCTATCTCGTGCAGCAGGCCATGGGTGCGTGGGATCCGCTTGTGCGCATCGGCACTCAACTCGAAGAAGGTGCACGCGCCGCAGGCATCCCTCAAAAAGGACTGCGCACGCGGCTTATCGAAATACTAAAAAGTCTCGGCTTTACTGAGCCCGAGCAACTGCTGCGGCGCTACCCTTGTGAGCTCAGTGGCGGAATGCAACAGCGGCTGATGCTTGCGGCCGCTCTGCTTTCGCCCCCTGAGCTTCTCATTGCCGACGAGAGCGTCAGCGCGCTTGAGCCCGCCCTGCGAGATGAGGTTCTCCAAGTGCTTGAGAGCCTTCGCACACAAGCTGGCAGCGCCCTCGTACTGATTACCCATGATCTTGCCCTAGCGGCCAAGTGGGCCGATCGCGTGCTCATCATGGATCAAGGGCGCGTGGTCGAAATAGGGAAAGCCGAGATTCTTCGCGCCCCCAAAAGTGCCGTAGGTGCGGCGCTCCTAGCTGCACGCCTTAAAACCCTACGGGCGGCAGAGGCTGCGCTCACGCGCTCGCCCCCTGCAGTGACAGAGCGCGCACGCAGCGGGCAGCCCCCATTTTTGGAAGTCCGAGGGCTCGTTAAACGCTACCCTTGCGGCTTCGGCAAGCATATCGATGTGCTACGAGGCATTGACTTAGCACTACCCGCTGGGCAAACCGTAGGACTCGTTGCTGCAAGTGGCACAGGCAAAAGCACGCTTGCGCGCCTCATCCTCGGCTTCGAGCGCGCTGACGCAGGTGCCATCTCTGTCGAGGGTGTGCCACTCTCCAACTGGCTTACCGGGCACCGTGGTGAGGTGAGCGTCGTCTTTCAAGACTACGTTGACAGCCTCAACCCAAAAATGTGCGTTGCTGAGGCGATTCTTGAACCGCTTCGCATTCTTGGTGCACCTACTGCGGGCGTAGCCGAACACCTCTTAGAGGTGGTGGGGCTGGGCACAGACATGGCTAGCCGCCTTCCGCACGAACTCTCTGGCGGACAGGCTCAACGCGTGGCACTAGCGCGTGCGTTAAGTACCAATCCGCGGCTACTGGTTTTTGATGAGGCCCTGAGCTCCTTGGATAGTGCCGTGCAAGGGGAGATGGTGGCACTCTTAAGACGCATCAAAACCCGCCACATGACTTGGCTATTCATTACCCATGATCTTGAGGTTGCGGCCGCCCTCTGTGACGAGCTTCTTGTCATGGAAAAGGGGCGCATTTCTCTCAGTGCCCCCATAGCAGAGGCACTCCAAAGCGAGCATGCCTTTGTGCGCCGAATGCTTGCTGCCTCACCGACGCTCTCCGCGCACTGCCACAGAGAAATGAACCACTAACTTTCTCGCTTCTTGGGGAAAACACTAACGCGAAAAGGCGCCTCTCGCGCCATTTCGTCCACTTTCTCCATCGTCATCGTCCTACAATTGAAGTACCCCTACTGAAATTGCAAAAGGAGTTCTGCATGTCGCAAAAAAACACGACAACCCCCTCACTCCCATCGGTAGACTTGACAGAGCCCAGACTGTACACCAACCGCGAAATCAGCTGGCTAGCCTTTGACCAAAAGGTCATGCAGACCGCTGCAGACCATTCGGTGCCTCTGCTTGAGCGCCTCAAGTTCTTTTCGATTTTCTTCAACAACCTCGATGAGTTCTACATGGTTCGCGTCAAGAACCTGCAACAGCAAGCTCGTCGTGGCGTGATGTCCACCGCTGCCGATGGCCTCACTGCCGCGCAACTGCTCAAGCAGATCCGCGATATCACGCAGAACATGCTCAACGACGCGGAAGCGCTTTGGCAGGATGACCTGTTGCCCGCGCTCAACAAAGCTGGCATTGAGCTCATCACCTACAAGGACCTCAACGCCAAAGAGCGTGCGCTCGCCGATGACTTCTTTGAGCACGAAGTTTTCCCGACGCTCACGCCGCAGTCCGTTGACGCGGGTCACCCGTTCCCCCTCATCTCGAACACCTCCATTAACTTTGTGATCGAGCTGATGGGCACACATCCCTCGGTGACAGGACTCACGCGCTTTGCTCGACTTAAATGCCCGAACAATCTTCCGCGTTTTCTCTATTTCAACCGTCAAAATAACAACGCCACGCTCTCGACCCGCCCCGACGGGGAACGTATTCTCTGTCTCGAAGAGCTCATCGCGGCGCGCCTAGATCGACTCTTCCCTGGCTATACCATCAAGAGTTTCGGACTCTTCCGCATTATCCGCAACACGGACGGTGAAATTGAAGAAGACGAGGCCGACGACCTGCTCGCGGCGGTGCGCGACTATGTGGAGCAACGTCGTTTTGGCTCAGTGGTGCGGCTACAGATTGAATTTGGAATGAGCCGCCGCTTGCAAGAGTTTCTCATCAAGAATCTCAACGTCACGCAGACGCAGATCATGCGCACGCGACTACCCTTCAGCCTCTCGGACTTCATCCAAATTTCTGGGCTTGAGCGCGACGATCTCAAATATCCGCCCGTGAGCTCCCGCCTGCCTGTGCCATTCCAGCCCGACGAAGATCTCTTCGGGACGCTACTCAAAGAGGATCTGTTGCTCTACCATCCCTATGAGTCGTTTGATGGCACGGTCGAATTCTTGCAACGCGCCTCGCGTGACCCGAACGTCGTTGCTATCAAGCAAACGCTTTACCGCTGTGGCTCGAACTCGCCCGTAGTTCAAGCGCTACTTGACGCACGCCGTCGCGGCAAGCAAGTCACGGCCGTTGTGGAACTTAAGGCTCGCTTTGACGAAGAGCGCAACATTAACTGGGCTGAAAACCTTGAAGCCGCTGGGGTAAACGTTGTCTACGGTTTCCCCAACCTCAAAATTCACGCCAAACTTGCACTTGTGATCCGTCGCGGTGAAAAGGCGCTTGAGCGCTTCGTGCATATCGGCACGGGCAACTACAATGCCTCCTCGGCAAAGATCTACACCGACCTCGGGCTCTTTACGGCGGACAAGGCCATCTGTGACGACGTTCAAGAACTCTTTAATGTCATCACGGGCTGCGGCGTGGTGGATCACTACCGTGCACTTTGGGTCTCGCCCGTGAACATGCGCGACAACATGATCGCCGCCATTGACGCCGAAATTGAAAGTCACAAGGCCCATGGCAACGGCTACATTCTCTTTAAGCTCAACCAACTTGTTGATCCTAAGGTAATTCGTGCGCTCTACCGCGCTAGCCAAGCGGGCGTCAAAGTAGACTGCATCATCCGCGGTATTTGCTGTCTGCGTCCTGGCATTGCGGGAGTATCGGAAACGATCACCGTGCGCTCAATTGTCGGTCGCTACCTCGAGCATGCCCGCGTCTACTGCTTTGCCAACAATGGTGACATGAAGATGTACATGGGTAGTGCAGACATGATGCCGCGTAACTTGAACGGTCGTATTGAAACGGTCACGCCAATCCGCTCGCCGCTGCTGCGCGACCGCATTCTGCACGACATTCTCGAGCCACAAATGGCCGATAACGTCAACGCTTGGGTGCTCAAGAGTGACGGTACCTACGACCGTCTTCAGCGCAAAGCCGATGAGCCCGTCATCTCGAGTCAGGACCTGATTCGTGACCTGCTCAATACGCGTCCAGAAGCGTAACGCGACGTAACGCTCGCTCTTTGGCCCGAAAAACAGCGCCAGAAGGCTTACAGAGCTTTCTGGCGCAATTTTGTGCGGCAGCTCTTGCGCAGCTTCATCGCAGAGCCGCAACGTGCAAGCCTTGGCGCAACTTTCCTACTGCAGGCTAAACGTCGATATCGTAGCCCGCACGACGCGCAGCCAAGAGCGCTTCGGTGCGATTGTTCGCTCCAAAGGCGCGGTAAATCGCCGACACATGTGTTTTAACCGTGCCTTCTGAGAGATTGAGATCAAGGCAGATACGCTTGATGGGAGCGCCTTTCGCAAGCTGCTTGAGAACATCCTTCTGGCGCTCAGTTAAATGCACCTCAGGCGTTGCGGGTTTCAGCCGCTCAGCCGTTTCATTGAAAAAGCCCTCGCGTTGTCCATCGGAGAGCAACTTCGTAGGAATAAAGACACCCCCTTTGAGGACAAAGTCAATGGCGGTAGTAATCATCTCTGGATCGAGACTCTTGGGGACAAACCCCGCAGCGCCTAGTTGCAGCACCCGCATAATGCTCGATCGGTCAGTAGAACCGGAGCAAACCAAAATCTTAAGGAAGGGCTGGCGACGCACGATCTCTTCCATCAATTCCGTTCCGTGCACCCCAGGCATGCCCAAGTCAAAGATCAACAGGTCGGTGTTATCGCCCTCTCGATCAATCAAAGCGAGCGCATCCGCGGCGCTCGAAGCGGTATGGACGATCGCTTCAGGATCGCGGTCCTCAATCAACATCGTCATCGCGGATGTGATCAGGGCATGGTCGTCCACAATAATGTACTGCATGCTGTCTGTCTCCTAAGGAGTCGTATTCGTTCGCTATTGTATGCCCAAAAAATAGGCTATGACAATGCACCCAACTTACGTCGAGCGCGACTGACACTGCTCAAGCGCAGCAAGAAGCCCCGCTTCATCCACTGGTTTTTGCAGCATGATGGGGAAGGCGAGCTCAGGGGCACCTGCCTTTTGGTGAAGCGCTCGCCAACGCGTCTCGACCAAGTCGCTTGCTACGGCCGTGAGCAAAATGGTATTCAACTGCGCGGCGGACCGCGCCTCGTGCATCAGACGCCATACCTCAAGCATCACCTCTAAGCCATCGGGCACATCTTCACCGAGATTAAAGTCCGTCATCAGCACCGAGAGCGTACTCGCGTGCTCGCCAAGCCACGCATAAAACGCCTCGTCTGGCGCATGAAACACGGCCACCTCGGCGCCCCAAGTGCGAAGCATTTCTGCGATCGCCGCAGCCACCATACGATTGTCTTCAAGAAGCAACACGCTACCGCGCCAGTTTGGTTCGCTCCCCCGCTCTAGAGGACTGCGCTGCTCAGTATTTTCTTCAAGCAGTTCATGCTCGGCAAAAGCCATTCGAAAGACGCTACCGCGCCCCAAATGAGAGGAAACCGAGAGCGTAGCGCCAAGCTGCGCGGCAATCCCCTTCACAATCGAGAGTCCTAAACCAAACCCCGTGCCAGGATTCTGCTTACCAGCACTACCGCGGAAGAATGTTTCAAACAGGCGCTCTTTGTCTTCGTGCGAGAGCCCTGGCCCGCAGTCGTACACTCCGATGACCAACTCACCTGTGCCTAAACGCCTAGCGCCAATGACTACCTCCGGCACTGGCGCATCCCCGCGCGAATAAGCAATCGCGTTGGTCACGAGATTTTTTAGCGCACGCTTTAGCATCAAGCGATCCGTGTTAATCGAGACAGGGAGCGCGATCACTCTTAGCCTTAGCCCTTTTTTGCTTGCCACGGGGCGGCATTCCTGCGCCAGTTCCTCGAGAAACGCTGGCAACACAATGCGCTCAGGATGTAAATCGAGCTTACCGAACTCCATGCGCGTGACCGTGAGAACCTGCTCGACCAAGGTGGAAATCGATTCGCTCGTACGAATCAGCTCATCGACCACAGGCACAGTCTGCGGCGTAGCACGACGTCGCAGAATATCCAAATAAATCCCCATGGCCTGTAGCGGTTGACGAATGTCGTGGTTTGCCGCAGCAAAAAAGCGGCTACGTCGTTCGCTATGGTACTCAGCAAGGCGGCGTGCCTTTTCCGATTGCGCAACCTCAACTTTGAGTCGCTCAACCAAACGACGGTTCTTATCATCCATGAGGATCGAGGCCAGCACCATCTCGTTGAGCTTGCGACCACAGTAAAGAATAAAGCCTGAGGTGATGATGAGCACCCCCACGATCAGCGCCTCACTGATGCCAAACTGCACAGCAAACGTAATCATCATGGGCGTCAGCGACAGGAGCGTAAACGCTGTCAGCGACGGTAACCAACACGAATAGACGGGCCAACTCGCAAATGTCACAGCCACCACCACGGCGACGGTGACAACCTGAGAAATGCCCGAGAGCGGGAGCATGAGACTCGGCCCCGCAACCCCCCAAATGATGCCAGCTGCTACGGCTAGCGCAGTCCAACGCCGCACCCAAATACGAATGCGTGTGACGCGATCCCGATCCTGCCAAAAAAGCCGTACATAGCGCAGCGCAAAATAAATCTGCAGCAGCCCAAACCCATACCAAACGAGCAAAAAAACTCGGCTAACATCGCTACTCCAGAACGTTGCCACCAGACTCGTCATCCCAGCAAACTGCGCAAGCAGTGCCACAGGATGTAGTCGAATCGACGCGAGAATCATCTTCGAGAGCGTGCGTCCCGTCATATGCGAAGCGGATGGACGAAATGCACTGCGATAGAGCCGTTTAGGTAAACTCTCGGCCATTCAAACTTCTCCTCAAAGATTTCATCGTCTGCGCTGCTCGCCGCTCTTTGCGCACTTGCTGGCGCCATAGCACGGCAACAATCATGCGTTAAGCGAGAGAGAGCGAGCTGCGGCCTCTCTCATGCGTCAGCGTAACCCGTGCGCCAAATGGCAATGAGGCCTTTTCATGAATATGCCCAAAAGGCAGTCCCGTCACAATCGGAATTCCCTCTCGGCGCTGCGCGTCTTCTAGCGCGTGAGCTAAAGAGAAGTCCCCCGCCCAAGCACAGGCTCGATCAGCCCCAGCACAGTCGCCCACCACAATGGCACGCACCCCACGCAAGGCGCCCGCAAGCGAGAGTGCCACGAGCATACGATCAATTTTATAGGCCGCCTCACCCACGTCCTCAATGAAGAGAATGCTCTCAGAGAAGCGCGGAAAATACTCGCTGCCTAACAAAGCACAAAGGACCGTGAGGTTTCCACCCCAAAGGGTGCCCGTTGTCGAAAAGCGCTCTGCGCAGCCGAGCGCTTCTGCGCCCGACCAAGCCAGTGAAAATGACTTTCGACCAAGCACCATCTCAAGGCCCTCTAGCGTGAGCGCCGCAGGCTCAATCAAGTCCTTGAGCGTCGGGCCCTGCCAACTCGCCTGTTCCAACTTTGCATAGAAAGCGAGATTGAGCGCGGTAAAGTCGGAAAAACCCACAAGCGGCGGCATCGTGGCGCTATGCGCGGCAAGTGCCTCCCAATCGAGTAGCGGCAGGATACGCGCTGCCCCCCATCCGCCGCGTAGTGCCATCACCATATCGGCGGGCACTTCGGTGAGCGCTGCCATCAGGTCGCTCGCACGGGCGCTGTCGCACCCTGCAAAGCGCCGATCCTCAAGGTACGCCCCACCCATCATCGTCACGGTAAAACCAAGCGCTTCAAGTGCAAGCATTGCACGCTCATGCGTTGCCCAGTCGATACTGCCATCAGCGCACTGCCACTGCCGAGAGGGAGCGACCACCGTAAGACGCACACCTGAAAATCGCGCCTCACTCATGTTTATCGCTCCTGTTACGCTTATCGGCAAAAAAACGAGTCAATAGCCCTTGCGCCGCTTCCGCGTAGCAGCCCGAGCACACGAGCGGATGATGGTTTAGCCCCCGCTGCTCAAAGAGATCAAACGCCCCACCCATAGCACCCATGCGAGTATCCCCTGCGGCAAAGACAACCCGCGGCACGCGTGCCTGAACAATAGCCCCCGCACACATGGGACAAGGCTCTAGCGTTACGTAGAGCGTCGTCTCTTCCAAGCGGTAATTGCTCAGCGCTTTAGCGCCTTCTCGTAGCACCAGCACTTCCGCATGCGCTGTAGGATCACAGTGCGCACGCGTACGATTGCCTGCTCTCGCAATCAACTTGTCGCCGGCCACAAGCACCGCCCCCACAGGCACTTCACCCATATCGGCTGCTTTTTGTGCCTCGGCCAAAGCAAGCGCCATCCACTTTTCATCATTCTCTGGACGCGCCCAAGCCTTGGGCTTACTGTTAACGCTACGGTTTAGGTCGGAAAGGAACTCGCGCACCCGTTGCTGGCGCTCAACAAGAATGGTTTGCGCGCTTTCAATCTCATCGATGAGACGGTGCCGGCTCACCCCTTCTCGCGCTTTCTGTAACCGGTCAAAGCCGCCGTCAGCAGCCTGAATCAATCCGAGTTTGAGCGCGGCACTCAACAATTCACCAGGCTCGGCACGAATCCACTGACCTTCATCTTTGAGGAAACGCGTCGCCACATCCAGTGCAACATTTTCATCAAAGTGCTCTGGTAGCCCCAAGCACCAGGCACCGAGCACAACACGTTCATCGTCAGGACTCTTACGGATGCTCGCAAGCGGTGAACCTCGACGCAGGGTCAGTTGACAAAACCGTTCAATATCCGCAATCGTATAGTCACTAGGCGGCAAGGTATACATGTTGGATTTCCTTTTAATAGGTCCTAGCCTTAAAGCGGCGGGAGGCACGCGTCAGTAGCCAAAGCCACGCAACCAAGAGTAGCGCCGAAAGCACCAGCGCCACGTACACCTCCCAGGGATGCGTTGAAAGCACAATCCAGTAACGAAGCACCAACTGCGCCGTGATGAAAACCCCTAACCACCAAGGCGACGCACCCGTGTCTCGCACACGACGCACAATCATCGCCAACATGGGCACAATGGTACCAAGCGCCCAAATGATGTTGAGCGCGCCACTGACCCAGATGATGGCCTCTGCATTCGGGACAAACTGACCGAGCAGCACCACTACCGCATTCAGCGCGTAGGAAATGAGCACATAAAAAAGAAAGAACGACCAAAACTCACGGCGTGAACTAACGCCAGAGAAATTTGCGAAGTTTTCCTTAGAAAAGGCACTCAGAAAAAGCTGCCACATACTCATATTGCACCTCTGATCAGACTCTACTGCCAGCATTCATCACACTCAACGTTGTGCTGGCTCAATACGATAGAGTTTATCGTGTGCACGCACGCGTTCAGGCACACGGAACGTGACTTCATCACCTTTACGCGCAAGCTTGCCTTCTCTATCGTTGACCCGTAAACCTTCGATGCGCAGACGAACCGCCCCCGTTGTGGGCCCCGTCACCAAAACCGTATCCCCCTCTCTCAGTTCTCCGCTCTGCAGCCGAAACCAACCCACGGCAGGCTTGGCGTAGTAGTCGAGGCACTCCCCAGCGAACACCTTGCGCTCAGTGGCTTGAGAGCCGCTACCGCTCGTGAGCTCAGGCATTTTGGCACCCAAATAGTAGCCGTCCCAAAACCCACGGTTAAAGACCGTTGCAAGTCGCGTATCCCAGTCCGAGCGTTCAGCCTCGGCCCAATGTCCTTCAGCAATGGCACAAAGCGCTTCATGATAAGCAGCGGTGACCGTACGCACATATTCAGGCCCCCGTGCACGACCCTCGATTTTGAACACTCGCACGCCCGCTGCCACCATCTTGTCGAGAAAACCAATTGTCTTCAAGTCGCGCGGTGAAAAGATATGCCCATCTTCAACAGCGAATTCGATATCGCGTTCACGATCCTTCACAATATACTCACGCCGGCAACTCTGCAGGCACTCACCACGATTAGCACTACTGCCACGAGAGGCCTCTGAGAGCCAACAACGGCCGCTTACGGCCATGCAAAAGGCACCGTGGCAAAACATCTCTAGACGCACGGGCTTGCCTGAAGGACCCAAAATAGGCTCGCTCTGCACCCGTTCATGAATATGCGCCACCTGCGCAAGCGTAAGCTCCCGTGCTAGCACCGCCACATCCGCAAACTGCGCATAAAACTTGAGCGCAGCGATGTTACCGATATTGAGCTGCGTTGAGAGATGCACCTCAAGGCCAGCGTGCCGCGCCGCCAGCATAGCAGCCACATCCGCCACAATGACCGCAGAGATACCCGCGCTTGCGGCGGCGTCCATCAACGCTTGCAACGCTGGCATATCCTCGTCATAGAGCACCGTATTGACCGTGAGATAGCTACGCACGCCATGGTCGCGGCAGCGCTTTGCGAGCTCAGGGAGATCGGCAGTACTAAAAGCGCGCGCTGAATGCGCACGCATATTGAGGTGTCCAACACCAAAGTAGACGGCGTCCGCGCCCCCTTGAAAGGCTGCTTGCATTGCCTCAAGCGAGCCAGCGGGTGCCATGAGTTCAAAATCGCTTCTTTCCATTCTTCTCTTACATTAGCTACGGTTAGTGAGCTTAATGCGTGATTCTACTTGCGAATAGGTAAGCGTCCGAGGCGTTTGACGACGGTTTTCATAGTCACAGTGCAACAATTCATGCGCGCGCTCACCGGTAGGCTCCCCGAGGAAGTTCTCATAGAGCGCAAGCACATCGGGATTCTCATGCGCACCCTTCATGGCACTACCCTTGTCAATTTGATACACACGCGCTTGGCGCTTAGCAAGCGCGCGCAGCCACCCTGCGCCTCGAGCCGTACCACCCCCGCCAATACAGCCCCCAGGACAGGCCATCACTTCGACGAAGTGATAGGGCGAGCGCCCTTGACGCACTAGGGTGAGCATCGCTTCCGCTGCGCGCATCCCATAGACAACAGCAACCCGTAGCGGCCCAAAACGTTCGGTCTCAACCACCGCTTCTTTGGTGTTAGCGAGTCCGCGCACAGGCTCGAGCGCGAGTGTGCCAAACGCAGGTCCTCCCGCTTTCGCGGCCACCGTACGCATGGCGCTTTCCATCACACCACCCGTGCTCGCAAAGAGCTGACCGCCACCCGAGGCTTGCGTCATCAAGAGTTGATCAAATGGCTCGGGGGCAATGCTCAGGAGATCAATACCGCGCCGTCTGAGGAGATCGACGAGCTCTTGAACCGTCAACACTAGATCCACATCACACGCATCATGGTGCCGCAAAGAGGGCTTTGCTGCCTCACCCTTTTTGGCCGTGCACGGCATGATGGAAATGTGGCGAATTCGACTCGCATCGAGCCCCAAGCGCTCAGGCAAATAGGTTTTGACCAATGCGCCGAAAATCTGCTGCGGAGAGCGCGTTGAGGAAAGGTGCGCTAATAAATCTGGTGCCCGCTTTTCCATGTGGTTAACCCACCCAGGGCAACACGACGTGAACATGGTTTTGGGTTTATCGAGCATACCGTTTTCAGCCTGCTCAGTGAGCCGCGCCATGAGCTCTGTGCCCTCTTCCATGATGGTGACATCTGCTGCCCAGCGCGTATCCATCACAAACGCGGCGCCGAGTCGCTTAAGCGCGGCCACCAGCTCACCCTCTAGGTTGGTTCCTGCGGGCGCGCCCACCAACTCACTCACCGCAATACGGGTGGCGGGTGCAAACTGAACCACCACCGTAATCTCGGGATCCTCGAGCCAATCCAATGCCGTATCGCATTGATTTTTCACTGCTAGCGCGCCCGTTGGACAAACCAAACCACATTGACCACACTGGATGCAACGGTTGGAAGCTACCCACGGGGCACCATCAAAACCAATGCGTGCATCGGTCCCCGTTTCTTCAAAGGTAATCGCTCCAATGCCATGGAGCGCTCGACACACCTCGACGCAGCGCAGGCAACGAATACATTTGTCTGCGGTAAAAACGAGCCCAGTTTCCGAGAGATCTACCCCGTGACGCGTGTTCAACGTGCCTGAGAGCCCTTCGGTATTAAGTCCCACGCGCGCCGCCACTTCCTGTAGCTCACAAGCGCCGTGTCGTGCGCACCGAGAGCACGTCTCACAATGATCCATAAAAAGCAGTTCGGCCTGAAGGCGTTGCGCGGCTCGACACCGTGCTGAGGCGGTCGTAATCACATCTGCAGCCTCTATTCGCGTGTCGCAAGCGCTCACCAAACGGTTCTCAGCCCCTGGCTTTGCGCACTCCACAAGACACATACGACAGGTGCCAGGATGGTGGTTGAGCGCGGAAAACTCACAAAGCGTCGGAATAAAAAAACCCTCACGGCGTGCAACCGTGAGAATCGTCTCACCCTCAGCGAATTCAACTTCGCGCCCATTCATGAGCGCCTTCTGTTTCAGAGCTTCTGTCATCAGAGCGCCTCCAGCGGTGCGTTACCCGGAATATGGCTGAGCGTGGAGACCGCAAAAAGTCGATAGCATCGCATGCACCGTTTGGACTCCGCCCAAGCTTGCTCCTTGGTAAAGCCCTGTTCCACCTCATCCCAGTTCGTCGTACGTGTCTCGGCTGGCAGGCGTCGCATAGCTGCCCGTTCAATTTTCACCACGGCGCGATCTGGCTCACAGTCGCCAAGCAAATCTGCCTCTGCAATCAGCTCCGCCATCCGGCGCCGAGCGATAAAGCTTTTGCCTTGACTCGCGAGGTACTCATCAATGGCGCTCGCAGCTTGTTGCCCTTGAGCCATGCCCCAGATGAGGCTGGTAGGACCGCTCACCGCATCGCCCCCAGCAAACACCCCCGCGCGACTCGTTGCTAGGGCGTCGTCAACCTCGATGGTGCCTCGACGCGTCAAGCGGATGCCATCCTCAGGACTAAAGATCGACGTATCCATCTTCTGTCCAATCGCTGCCACCACATAGCGGCAGGGTATGACGAATTCACTCCCTGGGATCGGCTCTACACTTGGGCGTCCCGATCGGTCGGGCGCACCAGGCCGCATACGAACCAGTTTGAGACCAACCACACGACCCTCCTCGGTCAGTACCGCAACAGGCGCCGTAAGAAACTCAAACGCAACACCCTCTTCCATGGCGCTGTCGATTTCCTCTGCGTCAGCTGGCGCACTCTCACGTGTGCGACGGTAGCTCACACTCACTCGCGCACCCGCCTTTACCAAGCGTCTGGCACTGCGGCAACAATCCATGGCAACATTACCGCACCCAACCACGACGACATCGCCCTCAAGAGCGGGGACTTCACCATGCGCCTGCGCTCGCTCAATCTCAAGCAAGAAATCCAACCCTTTGAGATAGCCCTGCGCGGCAGTATCCTCACCATCAAGGCCCAAGTATTGTCCCATCGCGCAACCGACGCCCAAAAACACAGCGTCATAACCGCGCTTGACCAAGGAATCAATCGAAAAATCCCGCCCCAAGCGTTGCCCATAGAAATAATGCCCACCAAGCTGCTCAATGCTATCGGTCTCAGCATCGATGAGTTCATTAGAGAGTCGATACTTGGGAATACCCAAGCGCGCCATCCCGCCTGCGCCCTCTTGTTCCTCGAAGATATCAACCTGATGGCCGAGTTTGAGCAGGTGGTAAGCACACGTGATTCCCGCGGGCCCCGCACCGACGACGGCCACGCGTTTTTCAAGGGGTGAGTCTTTGACACGAGCCTCCCCCTTAAAGAGAGAGGCGATCGTACAACCGAGCTGATCCGCGGCAAAGCGCTTCAAGTCTTTGATAGCGACTGGACGATCCACTTGGTTACGGACGCAAGCGCCCTCACAAGGACGCACGCAAACGCGACCGCAGGAGCCAACCAGCGGGTAGTGCTCAAGGAGCACGCCCGTGGCCAGTTCGGGATGTCCATCGCGAATGTAGTCGATGTAGCGTGGGATATTGACGTGCGCAGGGCACGCCTCTATACAGGGCGCCGTCGCAACGCTATAAAAATCACGACCCGTCTCAGGCATCTTGGGTGCGTCCTTAAGGAGCTCAGGGAAATGCGTGAGCGCACCCAATAGCGCTGCTGGCGTTGAAAGGCCAATACCACAAAGACTCGTTTCGGCCATCTGACGCGCAATCCGCTCGATGCGCGACCAGTCCACCTGAGCGCCACGGCCATCACGCGCGCAATCTAGCGCCTCTTCAATGAGCACACTCCCCGCGCGGCACGGTGTACAGCGCCCGCAGGAGAGCTCCCGCACACGTCGCCAGTACCGCCAAAGCACATCGGCTAGCGTGACACGGTTATCAAAAATTAAAAAACCTTGTGGTGCGACAAAGCCACCCACAGGGTTTCCTGGGTTAAAGGCGAGCAACGACGAAAGCGGCAAATCCTCGGGCACATCACCATCAATGCACCGTCTATTGTCGTAGACGCGCCCTCTCCAAACGCCGTAGATTAATTCATCCATGCTTATTATGGGGTTCGGTGTAATTTTTTCTACAAACCTGTCGTGCCTTTGGAATCAGGCGCGCAGAATTGGGTTTTTCTTGTAGAATTTATTCTACGTCTGAGCACTGACACGCTACGCACTTTTGTAAAAAAAGGCGCGAGTTTCGCTTGTCTCACTGACACCGCTCCTGCAAGGCTTGGTACTGGCATGAGCGCAGAGCTAGCGCTCTCAGCGCGTCGGCGTTTGTGGCCATTGTACTGAAAATTCAATCCCATTTTTAGAAATGAAAAACTCCAGCGCCCCCTACATTTCCTCCCCACTTGCGCAATATGTTCCCATTGCTGATCTGTTGGTGGCAACGTTTGGCCCTGACTGTGAAGTTGTGCTCCATGACCTGAGCACCCCTGAGCACTCTGTTGTTTACGTTGCCAATGGCACCGTCACAGGGCGCACGGTGGGCGACAGCTTCCAGCACTTAATTACCCAAGCGCTCATTGCCGATGAAAATCGCAGTGGCATCATCGCCAACTACTACTTCAAGCACCAGAAGAAAGTGATCCGCTCCAGTTCACTCTTTCTGCGCGATGAACAAAACCGACTCATTGGTGCGCTCTGCATCAACATGGATACCACGCGTGTCACTGAACAAATTAAGTTCCTCAATTCGCTCATTCCTGATTTTGAGCACGCCCATGGCAACAGCGCCCCCACAACGCATCAGCTCACCGAATCGATCGATCCCAACCACGTGCAACCCAATATGCTCGACGTGGTTACAGACATTATCGACGGAGTGATTCGTCAAGCGCCTAAGCCCTACACACGTGAGCGTCGTTTAGAGATGATCCGCTTTATGGAATCACGCGGTGTCTTTCTCATGAAGGGCGCGGTTGACCTCGTCGCTGAACGGCTCGAAATGAGCCGCGTGACGGTCTATAGCTACATCGATGAGGTTCGCAAGAATTGAGTCCCACAAGTGAGCACTCAACGAAATACTTGTTTTTGAGCCAGTGTGCGCTCACTGAGCGCCGTGGCATTAACCCAACAGAATGTTTCTCCAAGGAGAATTGAAATGAATTTCATCTGCACACGTTGCGGGACTCGCACGCCGAGCACAACGCATGAAGCGCATTGCGCCTGTGGGGGCTTATTTGAGCTCGACTTTGAGCCGCCCGCCTGGGACGCCTCGCTCATCGACCGCTCAGAGTGGAGTCTCTTTCGTTACCGCCGCTTTATGGCGATCGACGGAGAGGCTTGGCGGCGCATCAGCATGGGTGAGGGCATGACGCCGATTATGCGCCTCAACGACGATGTGCTCCTCAAGATGGACTACACCATGCCTACGCTCTCCTTTAAAGACCGTGGCGCCGCTACGCTCGTTGCTCACATGGCAGAGATTGGTGTGCGTCGCTGCGTGCAAGACAGCTCTGGTAATGCGGGCAACTCGGTAGCGGCCTACTGTGCTCGCGCTGGCATTGCCTGCGACATCTACGTGCCCGAAGGCACGAGCCCCAAGAAAATTGCCATGATCGAATCGCATGGCGCCACAGTGCACGTCATTGCTGGTAACCGCGACCACTGTGCGGATGTCTGCCGCGCTGCGGTACGCGAGGGCGGTGCTTACTACGCCAATCATGTCTACAACCCCTATTTTTATGAGGGCATGAAGGCTTACATCTATGAGACGTTTGAGCAGCTCGGACGACTGCCCGCGTACATCGTGGTGCCTGTCGGAAACGGAACGCTCTTTTTGGGTGTCATGAAGGCCATCGAACATTTGATGCGCTCGGGGGCCATCGAGCGCGAGCCACAAGTCATTGCGCTACAGAGCGAGGCGTGTGATCCGCTCTGGCGTGCGTATCACGCTGGTCAAAGTGAGCCCGCTGAAGTCACACCACACGAAACATTGGCCGAAGGCATTGCCATTGGCCGCCCGATGCGTGGCGCGGAACTTCTTGACTACATGCGTCGCCACAATGTCACGCTCGTCCATGCTCCCGAAGATCGTATCCTCAGCGCCCGAGCCGAACTAGCTCGCAACGGAATCTACTGTGAGCATACAACGGCAGCCAACTATGCAGCTTGGCTCAAATACTGTGAAGATACGGGGCCCAAGCATGACGCCCTGATTACCATGTGTGGCGCAGGCCTCAAAAGCGACCACTAACTCGCGCTTCATGGTATAACGTCTTTAAGCAGCCGCGCGGCGTAAGCCACGCTCATGGCAGAGCATACCCTTCTTCCCAGAATATGCTCCGCTCTAGACCAACCACGTGTCTCGCCGCGCCAAGACCGCTTGTGTTGCTTGGAGTCGTTTTCCCAAAAGACCATGATCACCATCCGTCCATACCGCAGCACGGACTGTGCTGCAACCATTCGGCTATTTCGTCACACGATCGCCGCAGTCAATACGCGTGACTACAGTTTGGCGCAATGCAACATGTGGATGCAGGGCGCTGCTGACCGTCAGCGCTGGGATCAATCCCTACGATCGCACTACACCCTTGTCGCAGAAGACCACAACAAAATCGTTGGGTTTGGCGATATTACAGAGCAAGGTTACGTGAACAGGCTTTTCGTGAGCCCACGTCATCAGCACAAGGGTATTGGTCGGCGCCTACTCGAAGCACTAGAGTGCACGTTCGCTGGGCGTCTTACCACCCACAGCTCCATTACAGCCCTACCCTTCTTCCAAGCGCAAGGCTACCAACTCCTGCGTGATGTGGTGCTCACCTTTAATGGCGTTAGTCTCAAGAGTTTTCTAATGGAAAAGGTCCGTCCCACGCCACTCGCCACAGACGACCAAAAAGCCCAGAGTGAGAGCGTCCAAGAAAACGAAAATTAAGGCAGGTTCAGGAAGCCAACGCACACCGCCCAAAATTCTGATGGGCGAGAGCGTCGACACGGCTCCTTTTCTATGCGGTGCCACTCACCACAACGATCCACCATACGATGGGCGGCATTCGCATCAACGAGTACACGCAAGTGCTTGACGAGCAAGGTCGCGTCATTGCTGGTCTCTATGCTGCGGGCGAAGTCACGGGCGGCGTCCACGGTGCCAACCGTCTCGGTCGCAATGCGCTCACGGACCTGCTCGTGTTCGGTCACATTGCTGGCCTAGAAGCGAGTAAACACTAAGCGCAGGTCAGTCTGCCGCTAAAAAAGAGCGCGGGCGACGATCTCCGACAGGTCGTCGCCCGATTGCGTCCTTAGTTCTTCTTTTTCGGTACAAACGAGGCGCGCTTGGGATCAACGCAGTACTTGAGCCCCAAGTCAACCACGCGCTTATTGTTATCGATGATCCATGCACATTCATCAGGTAGTAGCGGGATCACCGAGAAGAAGTTGCAGTACACATCAGGGGCGATCATCGCTCGACCCCGATTGATCAAGTCCACTTCGCTTGCTGCATTACCCTGTGGCATCAGCAACGCCGCCCCCGTAAAGGGCGTGATCGGGGCGATTTCCTTACCCCACTCAAAAATTCCCCCATACGCAAGCCACAGCCCCTGCTTGTACATCACGTACATGAGCACACGCAAAATCATATAGGGCCAGATTTCATTGGGACTGTGCGGATTCCAACTGCGCGGCACCGACATAATCAGTTCACAGCGCTCGAGATACCAAGCCATATGGCTGTACTCAGGCGGCACCGTCATCTTGTAGCCCCCAAGTCCTAGCGTCACCAGCGTGTATTCTGGGCGCTGTGCGGTAGGCGCCACCACAGCGAACTTGACCTCGAGCTCTGGGGCATCATCAGAAAAATGCATTCCTATGACGTCAGTGACTGGACCAATATAGCGCTGGATATGGCGTAGCGCACCCTGAAACTCTTCGCTATCGTAGCGCATGCCCTTCAACATTTCCTCGTCGAGTACGTGGCCTGCTTCAGTGCGCCAGTACGCAAGCATATCTTGGGTATAGGCGTCGAAATCCACTAGGATCTGCTCGTAATGGGAACGTAGCGTTTCGATATCTTCGCGGAATAAGGTATCGTCCGCGTTAAGCTCCGTCAGAAGGAAGGTCAAATCTCGGTACGCCTGCTCAATCACTAAGCGGTTCGGCGCCACCCCTTCTTCCATCGCCCGTTTACCTTCCAAATGCCCTTCAGCATAGGCTTTCAGATAGTCGATATAAAGGTCATCGCTCAAGCCTTCCTTGATCTGGCGAATGATCAAGAGCGCCTCGGCATACTCCTGCAGATTGTTGTAGCTCCAAGCCACACTCGTCATCAGTTCCACCGTGCGATCGTCGGGCGACAACATTCTCACGCCTTCGATCACCTCACGGTCGTTGCCAGACTCCATGAGCCATTCGATGCGCTGCTCAAGGTTAACGGGCATTGTTTTTGCTGTGCGACTGATGATCTCTTCAACTTCAAGTAGCCCCTTTTTGAGTTGCAGGCCGCGCCCAGGGATGAGTGCGAGGAAATCCGTCGCCAAAAACTTCTCAAGCCACTTGTCGACAACACCGCGTGAAAGTCGCTGCACGGAGAAGAAAGGCTTATCGACCCAAGGACCCACAAGTTCCACCATTCGAGCC
This sequence comes from uncultured Sutterella sp., assembly GCA_902463725.1. GTDB lineage: Bacteria > Pseudomonadota > Gammaproteobacteria > Burkholderiales > Burkholderiaceae_F > Sutterella. The sequence continues at coordinate 243,516 of CABQGK010000003.1, forward strand.
GCCAACTCTTCCGGCGTATTCTTCTCTTCGTTTTGTAAAACCAACGCAACAAGAAGCTTCAGGAAGATACCACTCTCAGTATCCATCCCTAGCACAGGTTCATGATGGCGGTTCACTACTTTGAAGAGCGCTTGACGTAGTGCACGGTTCATCACAATCGGATCCACGGATCCACTGACAAGCCGCAAAAGCTCTGCACGCAGTGGGGAGCTGACGCAATCAGAAAAGTACCGCATCAAGCTTTCAATCTCGCTTGGCATCATCTCATAGAGCGACGCATCCACAAGGAGCGTCATAAAGTCGTCAAAGCTCTCCGCGACCTCCATGACACCGATCTCAGGATCCGAGTCAAAGAAGACAACGCGAGGCGCTTGCCCCTCAGCACGACAATCGAGCGCGAACACGCACTGATCTTGATCAGGCAAATAGGCAATCGGTACCACGCGCTCGGGTAAATTAAGACGCGTAGCGATCGCGCTTTGTGCTTCTGGATCCACCGCGAGGAACTTCCCCACCATCAGGTGATTACGAGCCCAGGAGTTGTAGTTCGCTTGGATGGCAGGACGTTTGAGTGCTCCGCCATTTTGCATGCGCATCACTTTGACATAGGAGTCGGGTAACTTCACCGAGAAGGCCTGTTCAAGCGCAGCAAGCGACTCGGGGCTCGCAGGCTCAATCGTTTCGGCATTTTCGAGTGGCGCCCAAAAATCGTCAAAGTTAATTTTCACGTCGCCGTTTTGGTGTTTTCTGCGCTCAAGTTCAATGCGTAGATTTCGGAACATCGCTTTGACATCAAAGAGTCGACCATCAGGCAACGTGTCCTTAACCTCTTCGTACTTCTCAAACCAACGCTCGTAGAGCTTGACAAGTGCTTCACTCGGCTCTTCAGCTGCCATATCCGAGAAAGCAATACGCGCATCGTACCAAAAGAAGTCACGTTCACTGTCGGCGAGCGCCTCTAAGCACTTGATCACTTCCGTGCCAATGCGCCATACCCCGTCGTAGCTAGAGCATTTACGAATGAGAAAGCACCAATACGTACGCTTGGATTGGGTCATTTCCCAGAAAGGCTGATTGCTCGCCTCGCGCAACATCTTCTTGAGCTCATTGAGATCTGGCTGTGTGTTAGCACGATCTTCGAGGCGAATCCAGTAGTCATTGTCGTGCTCAGGCTCGGTTGGAATGGGAAACAATGCCCAGTCCGCGCGTTCACCCCAAAGCACCAACGCAGAGGGATCCTCTTTAAAGAGCTGCGCAATAAGGTGTTGCACGCGCTCATGTTCACCCGCAGTCCTCGCGCTACGCACGATCCGCATTACCGTTGCACTAACACCCCAACTGCCGAGTTCAAAAATCCCCTCTTCATCCGTATAGGCTGCTGTAAATTCAATGGCCTTTCGTAGTACGGGATTTTGCAAATCGTCTTTGAGAAGGCTCGATAACTTCGCTAACCAGCTAAACGCCTCAGCATTACTGCACTCCTCGTGCGTTAGATACTGTCTTAGGGAAGAGAGCAACGCCTCAATGAGGGTAGGATCTTGGGGGTTGAGCGCAAACGTGTCGAGATCGGCAAGTCGAGGAAGCGGCTGTTGCAGCATAGGCTTTTCCATCTTGAAGTGTGGGACCGCCCGGCCATCAAACTAGGGTCATGGGAAAGTGGCCGAGATTGTATTGTCTTGTCCAAAGATTCTATCACCCATAAGGTCTACGCCATTATGGTGTTTTCACCGAGACCAACAAAAAAGCCAGCAGGCATAGAAGCACATTACTGGCTTTGGGTGTGAGCAGAGCCTTTTGGGCGCGCTTGCGCCCCAAACGCCCTCTCTATAGACAGGCCTTCATGATAGAGAGCACGTCGGCCTCTGCAAGCGGTAGCAGATGCCCAACCGTGCCGCGGCGGCAACAACGCGCAGCGAGCTCTTCAACGGGGCAATCTGTAATGCCAAGCTCAGAGAGCGTAAGCGGCATGCCCATATTCTGGTAGAAAGCGCACAGTTTTGCGATGCCGAGCGCAATCGTGTCGGACTCATTTTCCTGCGCAGCAATGCCCATCACGCGGATAGCAAACTGGATGAAGCGCTTGGGTTTTTGCTGACTAACATAGCGCATCCAGTTGGGAATAACGATCGCCAAGCCCACACCATGCACGATCGAGTCGTTCCAGCCAGAGAGCTCATGTTCGATGGCGTGACATGCCCAGTCTTCCTCACGTCCAAGACCGAAATAGCCGTTGTGTGCAAAGGTGCCAACCATGGCAACCTGACACCACGAGTCATAGTCCTCAGGATTTTTGTGCACGCGTAGCCCAAACACCATCGCTGTTCGAAGCGCCGCTTCGGCCTGTGCGTCGGTATAAGCAGTATGAGCCGTGTCGCTGAAATAGCGCTCCATGATGTGTGACATCATATCCACTACCCCTGCGCCAACCTGCAAAATCGGTAGCGTCATGAAGAGCTCAGGGTTGATGATGGCGGCCTTAGGACGAATGCATTCGGCGCCAATCCCAGTCTTAACCCCCTCATGGGTCATCACAGAACGGATGCTTTGCTCGGAGCCTGCTGCTGGAAGCGTCAAGACAGCAATCACAGGCAGTGCTTCGCTTGGCGCACGAGCTTCAGCAAAAAAGGGCCACGGATCTGCCTGTGTTTTGAGCGCCACCGCAGCACTCTTGGCGGTGTCAATCACCGAGCCCCCACCCGCACCGAGCACAAGGTCAATGTCCCCAGCGTGGAACTCTTCGAGCAGCTTGTGTACAAAGCTCATTTGCGGATTGGGCTGAACGCCGCCACGCGCCACCACGGTGTGACCCGCTTTCGTGAGCTCTTCTTCAAGACGAGCAAGTAACCCTGAACGTACGACGGAGCCGCCTCCGTAGATAATGAGTACGCGTCCCGTACGTCCGAGAATCGATCGAGCGAGTTCGCCAACTTGGCGCTCCGCACCACGACCAAACACGAGGCGGCAAGGATTGTAGTAGGTAAAGTTGAGCATGACGGCCCCCAGTACAAATTTGCGATGACTCCATTATACGAGGCAGTGCCAGCGCATAAGTGTCTCCGCGCGTCGAGTGCTTGTTTACAACGCTCACGGCGTGCGTAGCGTAAAAGAATGTGGGCTGTTTTAGAAGGCGTATACCGCCCAGACCACACACTCAATGCGTCAGGCGGCGACGGCGTTGCTCAAAAAGACAAACAGCGGCAGCGGCGGCGACGTTCAAGCTTTCGCAGTCCGCCTCAATAGGAATGTAGTAGCGGCGGTCGGCAACGCGACAAGCCGCCTCAGAGACACCTGGGCCCTCTGCCCCCATGACCCACGCGGTAGGTGAGGCGGGGTAATTCGTCGCACGAAAGAGATCTTCTCCACCGCGCGCGTCCGCCACACAAATGGCACCGTGAAAGGCCTCACGGAACGCCTCCACAGGCATATTTTCGATGAGCGTGGCACCAAAATGCGCGCCCATGCCTGCGCGCAACACTTTCGGCGCCCAAAGCTGCGCTGCGCTCGGGGAGCTCACAATCGTCTTCACCCCAGCGGCAACGGCCGTACGAATCAACGTACCAGCGTTTCCCGCATCCTGTACGCCATCCAAGTAGAGAACATCCCCCGAAAAAGCGCTGGCAGCGCCGCGTGGCACAGCGATCTCGACCATAAGCCCGACGCCATGCTCCACGGGAGAGAGCTGAGCGTACAGGGCACCAGATAATTCAAAGAGCGGCGCATCGCTATGGCGCAGTAACGCTTCACAGAGCGTGTGCGCTTCCGCACTCAGCCCACGAGCATCGATCATCACAGCGTTAACGACGACGCTTGCCGCGTGCGCAAGAATGCTTTGCGCGAGGTGCGCTCCTTCACAAAGCGTCGCCCCTTCTTTTTTCACGGCGCGGCTCTCAAGCGCTAAGCGCTTCCAGCGCTTAAAGCGTGCATTGTCTTCACTTTCGATGCGTGCTGCTAGCTTCATGACTATGTCCAATACCGTCTTTGGTGATTCTGCGAGTGCAAGCGCTCGCCCCCTATTACCGTAATGTCCTGCATTTAGTATTGCGCGCTTTCGTGCACTGCAAGCAAGCTTCGGACAGGCTCAAACGTGCGTCGGTGGGCGGGACACGGCCCCAAGCGCTTAAGCGCCTCTAGATGCTCGGGCGTGCCATAGCCCATGTGTGTTGCAAAACCGTAACCAGGATAGGTTTTATCAAGTTCTTGCATCAAGTGATCACGACTCGTTTTGGCAAGAATCGAGGCAGCTGCAATCTGTGCCACCAACGCATCCCCCTTGACCAGCGTTGTGACAGGCATACTCAGCCCCTTAGGGGTGTAGTTACCATCGACGAGCACAACACTCGGACGCACCGCAAGCGTATTGACCGCTTGACGCATCGCGCGCACAGTCGCCTGCAAGATGTTTAGGCGCTCGATATCCCGAGCGCTACCCCAACTGACGCACCAAGCAAGCGCCTTTGCACGAATTTCTTCCGCAAGCGCCTCTCGCTCAAGTGCGCTCAACGCTTTGGAGTCGTCCAATCCCTCAATCGGCATATCCGCGTTGAGGATGACGGCTCCAACCGAGACGGGGCCAGCAAGCGCGCCACGACCCGCTTCATCGACCCCAGCAGCCAGTGACTCTTCCCAAGGGAAAGGCAGGGCGCCAAAAAGATCAGGGGCGCCCCCCGCAAGTTGCGGCGCAGGCTCCTTACTGCCAAGCCAACGCCAATCATCGTACGTCATCGAGTCCTAACCTCTTTTCAGTTAGGACTTAGCCAACCGAGCGACGACCTCGGCCGTCAGCCCAGCGGTATCCGCCATCAGCGAGGTGTGCAGTTCACTAAAGCGCTCAATGAGTTGAGCACGTTTCGCGTCATTTTGAAGTGCGTCTTCAAGTGCCCATGAAATTTGATCAGGTTCGCAGAAAAACTGCAAAAACTCAGGAACCACCTTTTCACCGAGCAGAATATTCGGTAGCGACACGCAGTCAATGAGGCCTTTCTTTTCCATCAATAGCCCCGTGAGCCCCGGCATACGGTACCCCACCACCATGGGCTTTTTGTAGAGTGCACACTCAAGCGCTGCCGTCCCCGACGCAACTAGTACCGCATCGGAGGCTTCGATCATACGATGGCTTGCACCTACAACAATATGTGCATGCTCAAGCACGGTGGGATGCGCAGCGAGTTGCTGCTGCACAGCCACTTTGGCCTCATCGCTCACCACCGGGATCAGAACCTCCATCGCACCCGCACGCTTAATGAGGCGGCTGACGGCTTCAAAGAAAATGGCACCGCACCCTGCGAGCTCACTCTTTCGAGAGCCTGGCATGACGCAGAGGACAGGACGCCCCTCGGGCTGCACGCCAAGTTCAGCGCGCGCCGCTTCCGTCTGCGGTTGCATAGGAATGATGCCCGCAAGCGGGTGGCCAACAAAGGTGGCCGCAATACCCGCTCGGCGATAGATTTTCGCTTCAAATGGAAAGAGCAGAAGCATATGATCCACCGCGCGACGAATGGTTTGTATGCGCTCAGGGCGCCACGCCCAAATGGAAGGGCTCACCATGTGAATAACGGGAATACGGCGACGACGCAACTCGGTTTCGAGCCCTAGATTAAAGTCTGGGGCATCCACCCCAATAAAAGCGCGCGGCAGCGAATCCGAGATACGTTGGGCGAGCGAGCGACGAAGGCGCCAGAGTCTCGGCAGATGTTGAAGCACTTCAACATAACCGCGAACGGAAAGTTCGCTAATGTCGTGCCAAGCACGGAAGCCCTCAGCGGCCATTTTTGGGCCACCAATACCATAGCAAAGCGCGCCGCCCAAGGCGTCTCTTACCTGGGGCATCACAAGCGACGCAATAAAGTCCCCGCTCGCTTCGCCAGCTAGCCAAAAAACGCCTTCTCGATCAATACCACTTGCCATGCTCAACCCTCGTTATCTTTGCGCTCAGCGCAACGGCGCCAAACGTCACTATGCCAAAGACTTTGTGCGACGCTTAGCGCACAAGACCGCGTTCGCTTGCTGCGATGAATTCAATGAAGTGCGTGAGCACCGCTGCAGACTCAGGGAAGGTTTCCTTGAGCGCAGCCATTTGCTCAAGCGCTTCTTTAACAATGAGCCCTTCACGATAAAGCAGACGATAGGCCTGATGGAGCCCTTTAATTGCCTCATCGCTAAAGCCATGACGGCGCAACCCTACGGTATTAAGTCCATGCGGACCAGCAGGGTTACCAGAGCACATCACGTAGGGAGGCAAATCACGCAAAAGTGCTGAGCACCCACCGAGCATTGCATGCTCGCCAAGGCGTACAAACTGATGCACGGCACTCTGTCCTCCCACAATCACATAGTCTTCCACCGTGACATGGCCAGCGAGTGCCACATTGTTAGCAAGGATGGTTCCATTACCGACACGACAATCGTGAGCAACGTGCACATTAGCCATGAATAGATTGTCGCTTCCCACCGTGGTGAGACCATGATCCTGCACCGTGCCGATGGAGAGCGTGCAATTTTCACGGATCACGTTACGGTCACCCACAATAAGAGCCGTGTCCTCCCCAGCATATTTTTTGTCTTGAGGATGGCAACCAATGCTGGCTCCTGCATAGATCGTGTTCTGCTCACCTATGGTCGTACGACCCTCTACAACAACATGACTGCGCAACACTGTTGCTGCACCGATCTTGACGCTAGGGCCAATCACACAAAAGGGCCCTACGACCACGTCATCGGCAAGCTCTGCATCAGGATGCACAATGCTGGAGGGATGAATCTGCGCCATAGTGAATGTTTTCCTTTATATCCTCTCAGGACTTGCCCATCATGCGTGCTCCACGCAGAGGACCAACGCGGCCGTTTGCGGCGCACTACGCTGAGAGTCAGTGTTTCGAAAAGACTCTCATTATATCCTTGAAATTTCACGGGTTGTCTGAGAAGAGAGAGACGAACACATTTAGGCGAGCGCTCAAGATCGAGAAACTTCAATGCGCGTGCTCTGCCATTGCCGCTCGTAGTGTAGCGGCCATGCGCTTTATATGAGTCAAGCTGAAAGCGGACTCATGACCCAAAAGATCGAAAAAAAACCCGCAGCGTTTTTTCGCACTGCGGGTCAACCCTCATTTTGACTCAACCTATGGTTAGGAGACTCCAGCAGAGTCCATGTGGACTTGCTGTATGAGGTTACTTTAGCGGAGACTGCCCCGTGAGGTATGTCAGAGCATCGCTACATGTAACGCGGGGTTACATGAGGAGAGGATACTTTTTGAGCGCCAATGTCAAAACCCTACTGCCTGTGCAGGTTTGAGCAAAGCGCTCGAAATATACGGCGGAAACATCCCCTGACACGATCACGGAAAATTCACAGTTCTGTAACGCTTATTTGGCTTCGGTGTTTGCTCCTTTGCCAGGAATCGGACGATAGGCGCACATCAATTCCGCGTCACAGACCACAGCACCGTCGACGCTAGCCACCACTTCAAAGAAGCCAACCCCGAGCTTGGAACGCAGAAACTGTGCACGAATTTCCATAGTGTCCCCAGGCTGCACAACTCGCTTAAAGCGCGCTTTATTAATGCCCGCAAAATAAAAGAGCGAGTTCTTACGGTCGACCCCTTCAGGCAACTTGGCTAGAGCCACAATCGCACAAGCCTGCGCCATGGCCTCCACAATCAACACGCCAGGCATCACAGGAACGCCAGGGAAATGCCCCGTAAATTGGGGTTCATTCGCAGTGACGTTCTTACGAGCAAGCACAGTACCAGCTTCGACGTCGAGTTCAAGCACTCGATCGATCAGCAAAAACGGGAAACGGTGCGGCAAACTTGCCATGATTTCTTGGATGTCTAATGTTGTCGACATGCAAAGGGGTCCTTCAGAGAGAATTGGAAAACGGAATCAACAATACAGTGATTTTGGCGCAATGGCGCGGATTATTCTTCGGCCTTACAGATTAGCGTCTCGAGTTCAGCCACACGACGCTCAAGGGCCTTGACGTCTTTACGAATCTGCGGCAAACGAGCCACGGTCGCCGTGGTGATTTGGAACTCGCGCCCTTCCATTGCAGGGAAAAAGCCCGTGCGTTGTGCAGCTTCCGTACCCCAGCCAGTAATGACTGTCGCTGGACCCACCATCGATTTTGCCGGGATGTCAATGTGACCGTTGATCATAGCGGCTCCCCCCACCATACAGTGGTCACCCACACTGGTGCTTCCGGCGATGCCTACACAGGCAGCCATCACCACATGCTCGCCAATGCGGTCATTATGAGCGATTTGGATTTGATTATCGAGCTTCGTACCGCAACCAATCACCGTGTCCTCGAGCGCCCCGCGGTCAATCGTTGTACCTGCGCCAATCTCCACATCGTCCCCAATCACCACACGACCAACCTGAGGAATCTTGACCCACTCACCCATAAAGGGTGCAAAACCAAAGCCATCGCCCCCAATAATGCAGCCCGGTTGGAAAATACAGCGGTTACCAACCTGTGTTTCTCGCTCAATAACAACATTAGCGTGCACAAGGCAGTCCGAGCCGATGACCACATCTTCAGCAATCACGGCACCCGAGCGAATCACCGTTCTTGCACCAATGCGTGCACCGCGCTTAATCACGGCAAGCGCTTCTATGGTAGCTGTCGGATCAACTACCGCCCCCGCCTCAACAACGGCTTTTGGATGAATCCCAGCAGGATGAGCTGTATGGAACAGACACTGCGATGCAAACGCAAAAAAGGCGTATGGATTGTCGCAAAGTAACAGCCGCCGCCCTTCGGGTATCTCACCAAAAACAGCCGGCACATCTTTCTCACGCAGAATCACCACGCTTGCGAGCGAGTCTTTGAGGGCTGCTGCATAGCGCGCATCAGTGAGAAACGCCATATCCCCATCGCCCGCCACCTGTGGGGGCATGAAGCGGTTGACGGTGACATCATCACCCACAAGGCGCATATTGAGGCGCCCTTGGCTGAGGGCGGAAACTTTTTCCATCAAATCTGAGAGAAGGAAAGAATGGGACTGCATCGCGGTGGCGACTCCATAAAAAGCGGTAAAAGAAAGGAAGGCCACCCGAGCCCTCCTTTAAGCATATCTTTGAGTTCTTCTGAGCGGCAATGGCAATGCCGCCCTTTGAGAGCCATTATTTTTGGCCAGGCACTTGTCGATCGAGTTCATCGATGACGCGCTGGGTGATATCAACACGGTTACTTGCGTAGAAATACTCAAACAGCACGAGATCGAAGTGTTCTTTTTTCGCGATTTCCTCAATGACACGGCCCGCACGATTTTGTAGAAGCTGAACCTCTTCTAAGCGGCGCTGATTGAATTCGTCACGCGCCTCACGACTGCGTCGCGTCACATCACGCTCCATCTCAGCGAGTTCACGCCGCTCAGAGAGGCGCTCACTCTCGGAAAGGGAGCCTGCCTTGCTCTCGAAATTCTCAAGTCGAGACTTGAACCGTTTCGTAAGCGCATCCACTTCATCCTGCCGGCGTTTGGCCTCCTCATTGAGGCGCTCACTCGCAATGGCAGCAGACTTGGTATCACGAAGAATCCGCTCCATGCTCACCACAGCAATGCGCAAATCATCGGCAGCTTGAGCAACGGAGGGCAAAGAAACGGACGTAAGAAGGGCGGCAAGCGCCACAAACACTATTTTTTTCAAATCCCTTTCTCCTTTTGTCGGGTCCAGAATTCTCGTCAATTTTACTCCAGCCGCCGACTCAGCCTTAACCTAAGGGGGCGCACAAAACGAAGCGCCATGCGGTGAGGAGAACTTCCATACTTTAGCGCCAAAAGTGCACAAAAGTCCACTCCTACGAGACCTAACCAAGGAGCAAAGGTCAACTCAAATGGCATGGCTCGATCACGGTTATTGACAGCATCCGCGGCTTTCTCTAGTATTTTTCAGAATACTCTTCCCATCGATCTCCACGTTTAAGTCGCACAAGAGGTTCCCATGCCCATGTCTAGCGGCGTAGAAAACGCCTTGCACTCGCTCGTGTTTCTTGGCACCCTGCCGATTGGAACTGCTGCTGGCATCAAGGAAATCGCCTCTTTGCATAATCTCTCGGTTAGCTATCTCTCAAAAATCTTCTCCAAGCTGAGCAAAGCTGGCATCATCCGTTCCACGCCAGGCGTCAATGGCGGCTACGCGCTCGTGCGGTGTCCAAGCGAAATCAACGTTTGGGAAGTGGTAGAAGCCATTGAAGGTAGCGCTCCATTTTTCCAATGCCGCGCTGTGATTGGTACGCTCTCAACGCTGCCCGCAGAGGGGTTACCTGCTGATACCCCGCCCTGCTACATCCATCAGGTCATGTGGAAAGCTGAAGAAAAAATGCGCGAATACCTGCGTAGCATCACCATTGCACAACTACGAGACCATACAGAAACTCGCATCCCCAGCGAATCCTGGAACAGCGCCACCATTTGGCTCACCAAGAAGCAGTGAAACCGGAATCGAACATGCTCTATAACGCATTTTTGACGGTTGATACGATTTGTATCATCAGCATCGCTTTGTTTGCTACATCACGCTAATCAGAAAGATACGGGTAAAATCCACAAACCAATTAACGACAAAACATATCCGTAATATCGTTGATTAGAACTTAGTTAACATATATTCTGATTATCATGAACAATACCTCTCGTAGCCTAATCGAATGGGCCCTACGTCTATCTCTTAGCATCACCTTCCTTTTTGCAGTAAGTTCGCGTCTTGGACTCTTTAGCCATGATCCCAATGCATGGGAGAACTTTGTCAAATTCACGGGCATCATGACGGGCTTTATGCCTTCTGTGCTCACGCCGTTTTTTGCCTATGCTGCGACCGCCTGCGAACTCGCCTTTGGCATCTTGTTACTGCTGCCCGTGCAGACGAAGTGGGTAGCGCGTCTAGCGGGGGCGCTCCTTTTGACGTTTGCGCTTTCTGGGACGATCTCGATGGGTATTTCCCAGCCACTTGGTCACTCGGTGTTTACAGCTGCAGCGGCGGCTTATGCACTCAGCTACCTCGTGAGCGAAAAGAAAGCTGCCGGAAAATAACGCTGAACGGTTACCCATCATGTTGGTGCAATCCTTGCGCTGAGAAACACTGATTCAGAAACGTTCAGGGGCGGCAAAAAGTCGCCCCTGAGTCGTTTCGGTAAGCACCTGCGGCTAGTAGCACTATCAATCGCTTTTCAGTTACCTTGTCTCTTGAAGAGTGAGCAAAACTTTCGTCGCTTGCGGCACCTGAAACCTTTGACAGCGTGAATAGGCACAAACCCGCTTCTTCAGCGGGATTCACGTACTTTCAAATTTTCGTCTTACCTCGGTTATAGATGTTAAAAACCAAACGCAGTGAGCTGCGCCGTCCGAACTTCCGCCGCTTGCAGACCCCGCCACCTTTGACAGCGTGAATAGGCGAAAACCCGCTTCTGCCGCGGGATTCACGCACTTTCAAATTTTCGTCTTACCTCAGATATAGATGTTAAAGTCCAGATGGATTGAGCCGCGCCGGCCAACCTTCCGTCGCTTGCTGCCCCGACACCTTTGACAGCGTGAATAGGCGAAAACCCAGTCCTGACGCGGGATTCACGCACTTTCAAATTTTCATCTTACCTCGGATATAGATGTGAAAACCGCTATGTTTCGGTTTTCTGTCCCGCGCGAAATGAATTTGAACCTCAAAAAAACGGCCCCATCCTCGATGGAGCCGTAGTCTGAATATTAGGACGCGGTAATCGCTTAGAAGCCCGTACCGATTTGGAACTGGAAGCGCTGCGTTTCGTCACCCTCTTGCTTTTTGAGCGGATAGGCGATCGAGAACTTGAGCGGCCCCAATGGCGAGATCCAAGCGATACCAAAACCAGTAGAGACGCGCAGGTCATCTAAGCTAATGGGCTGACGGTCATACTCCCACTTACCATTAACCTTTGTGCCTTCATAGCCCCAGGCATAGCCCGTATCAAGGAACGTAAAGAAGCGCAACGTGCGATCGCCCCCTGGCAGCGGCGCTAGCAACTCAAGGCTTGCGGACATCATACGGTCGCCGCCCAAGTAGCTATTGCTGTTGGAGTAGTTACCAGGATCTCTTTCCGAGGGGCCAAGCGAGCCACTTTCAAAGCCACGCACGGAACCGATACCACCCACGTAGAAGTTCTTAAAGAATGGGAACATGTCCGTCTTACCGTACACGTCGCCATAGCCCACCTGACCATTAAAGGCGAAAGTGATGTTCTTCGTAAGCGGCCAGTACTGTTGATACTGATAGGTGAATTTGTAATACTGAATATCCATACCCGGCAAGCCGACTTCACCGTTGAGACGCTGGTAGACGCCGCGGTTCGGAGCGAGCGCGCTGTCACGCGAGTCGCGCGACCAACCCAACGTGGCGGCCACAGAGAATGGATCATCGCCAAACGAATCTACGTAGTTCTTGTAGCGCTGTGGCGAATTGTCATTAACCGTCACCTTCGTGCTTTCCACACGACCGCCTAAGAAGACGCGGTCATATTCGGTAAACGGAATACCGAAGGAAAGCCCAGCGGCACGGGTTTCATACTTGACGTCCGCCACATCCAACTTATCCAAGTCGACACGGCGGTCGGAAATATCCCACGTGCGAGAAATCCCTGTCGGCGTGACGTACGGCTCAGTAATGCTCAAAGCGTACGTACGCTGAGACTTCGACGTGTTCACGTCAACCTGAAGCGACTTGCCCGTACCAAAGAGGTTATTTTGCGCAAAGCCGCCCGAGAGCACGATACCCTCAGAGGTAGAGTAACCCGCGCCGAGCGAAACAGAACCTGTTGCACGCTCTTTGACTTTCACATCAAGGTCAACTTGATCGCGCGTCCCAGGCACCGGCGTAGGATCGGCTGTCACAGAATCAAAGAAGCCCAAGCGGTCGATACGGTCACGAGAAACCTTCACCTTATCGCTATCAAACCAAGCCGCTTCATACTGGCGAACTTCACGGCGGATGACTTCATCACGGGTACGGTTATTGCCAGAAATGTTCACGCGGCGAACATAAGCGCGACGTCCTGGGTCAACAGTGTAAACCACCTCAACCGTGTGCTTGGCCTTATCGGTCATCGGGTTGGGCGTCACTTGTGCAAATGCATAACCCAACGTCGAGAGTTTATCCTTAATGGCTTCTGCAATGGCATTGGCATTGGTGGCGTTATAGGTTTCGCCTTCCTTGAGCGTTAGCATCGGCTTGAATGTGTCATCAAGACCAAGCAAGTCGCCCTGCAGCTTAGAGCCAGAAATCTTATAGGGTTCCCCTTCCGTCATGTTAATCGTGACATGCACATCAGAACGATTGGGGGAGATGGAAACCTGAACGGAATCGAACTTGAAGTCGAGGTAGCCCGCATCAAGGTAGTGGGTACGAATACTTTCAAGGTCAGCCGCCAGCTTTTCACGGCTGTAGAGGTCGCGCTTGGTATACCAACTAAACCAGTTCGGCGTACCGAGCTGCATCAGATCCAAAAGATCATCGTCATCGTAGACCTTGTTGCCCACGAAGCGGATGGAGGAAATCGAACTCGCCTTACCTTCGTCGACATTAATCGTAATACCGACGCGATTGCGCTCTAGCGGCGTCGCCGTTGTCTTGACCGTCACACCATAGTAGCCGCGCGCCAAATACTGACGGCGCAACTCTTGGTCAGCACGCTCGAGCGTGGACTGGTCAAAGATACGACCTTCCGCAAGACCCACATCTCGCAGGCTCTTCTCCACCGCTGCCTTATCAAAGATCTTGATGCCATGGCTCGCAATCGTCGCAACGGCAGGACGCTCAACCACGCTTACCACGACAACCGAGCCATCTTGCGTCAGGTTCACGTCCTTAAAGAGCCCTGAGCGATAAAGGCTACGAATGGCGCGCGTACCCTTCTCTGGGGTAAAGTCATCGCCAACGCGGAAAGGTAGATGAGAAAACACCGTGCCGGGCTCCGTTCGTTGAATCCCCTCCACACGGATGTCGGAGATGACAAATGCCCAAGCCCCTTCAGCAAATAGAAAGGCCGACAGCACTCCAGCAGCCAGTTTAGTCAGATTGTGCTTCAAAATTCACTCTCACATTTAAGTTAAAGCCGACACGGTAAGAACCGTCTCGAGCGGCACTGGCCGCTCAGAAAGTACTGCACGTAGACGCGCGCTCTAATGCTAGCACAGGCCTTACAGCGATGCAGTGCAGAAAAGCGCCACGTATACGTAGAAGATGCTTAGCGCAATGGCTTTACATCTCCCACTGTGCTTACGCAACGAAACCACACCGAGTAGCGCGGATTACTCTGCATTGTACAAGCAACTACGCGCCCCGAAGCCTGTTCAGTGCAGGATACGATCAAGGTCGTTAGAAAAACTCCAGACGAAAATGAGCGCAATAATCAAGAGCCCCACAAACTGAATTGCCATACGCGTCTTGACCAAGAAACTGCGCCGAAGTACGGACTCCACCAAGAGCACAACAATCATCCCGCCGTCCAACACTGGGATTGGGAGCAAATTCATGATGGCGAGCGCAATCGACATCAGTGCCACCATCTCGATAAACACCACTGCCCCACTGCTGACGGCATCACCAGCAAGTTTCGCAATGCCCACCGGCCCAATCACGGCGTTCTGTGCTTCCGTCTTACCACCGGCAATCTCACCCAAGCCTTGCAGGTTGATGTTCAGATATAGCATCAGCTTTTGGTAGCCAAACCACAAACTCTCTATCGGGTTGTAGCGAACCGTGACGGTATCAGGACGTCCCGAAAGATTGATACCAATCTGCCAAACCCCCTGCTCGTTTGCTTTCGGCTCCACCGTGATGTCGTGCTTTGTATCCTGAGGCTCACCAGCATGGCTCACTGTCATCACCACGGGCTTGCCTGCAGCAGCTCGGATCGCAGCACTAACCTCATCAATCGTCTGCATGCTCTGATGATTGACGGCCCAAATTCGATCGCCAACCCGTAGCCCAGCGCCCTGCGCTGGATACCCATCAACAAGCCCACCGATTTGTGGCGCGCCGATGCGGGGGACAAGCCCTAATTTTCCAAGCAAAATACCGCGTGAGCCTGTGCTGATATCCACATCTGCGAGCGAAAAGGTTCGCTCATAAATACCGTTATGCCGCTCAAAGCGCAAACTTGCTTCACCGCCCGCATAACTCAAAAGCCGCATCGAGCCGTCCATGATGCCAAAGACAGGCGACCCTTCAACGGCCAGCAGTTTGTCACCTGCGCGCACACCAAGTGTGGCGGCCTGTGTTCCTGCAGGTGGCGTACTGAGCGTGGGCGCAAAGTCACTGATACCAATCACCCCAACGATCGCCCAACATAGCCAAGCAAGCACCAAATTGGAAAGAGGCCCAGCTAGATACACAATAATTTGCTTCCAGCGAGCCTGCCGATCAAAGGCTCGAACAATGTCGGGATCATTGGACTCGAACTCTTCTGCGGTCATGGGGCGTACAAAACCGCCCACAGGAAAGAGCCGCAACTGGCAATGGGTTTCGCCCAAACGACGCTGCCAAAGCACAGGACCCACGCCAAGTGATGCTTCACGAACGCGGATGTTAAAAAGCCGTGAGGCTACATAATGGCCACCTTCATGCCAAACCACGAGGATCGTGATGAGCAGCGCAAAGCCAAATAGTGCAATCAAAACGGTCATGATCTACCCTTACTGAGCCTTTGCTGCAATGTGTTCTGCGGTCAACGCACGAACGCGAGCATCCACATCCAAAATACCATCGACGCTCTCGGGCAACGGGGCAGAAATGCTCTCTAGCGCCCACTTCACCGTATCAAAAATGCCCGTAAAGCTTAGGCGACGATCCAAAAACGCGCCCACAGCAATCTCGTTAGCGGCGTTAAGCACAATCGAGGAACCATCTCCCGCACGCAACACCTCATAGGCGCGCTCGAGTAGCGGGAACGTCTTAAGGTCAGGGGCTTCGAACGTAAGTCGCCCAATCTCTGCCAATGAGAGGCGCTTGACATGACCGTTTAAACGATTGGGCCAGCCCAAGGAGTACGCAATCGGCTCACGCATGTCCGCAGTGCCTAACTGCGCAATCAGAGCACCATCAGCATACTCCACTGCAGAATGGATGATACTTTCAGGGTGAACAACCACATCGATGCGGTCCGCTCCAAAGCCAAATAGCCAGCTCGCCTCAATCACTTCAAGCCCTTTATTCATCAGCGAGGCGGAATCCACGCTGATCTTATGACCCATCTTCCAATTTGGGTGGGCAACCGCTTGTTCAGGGGTGATGCCGCTCAAGTCTTTGCGACCACGGAATGGTCCCCCTGAGGCGGTCAATAAGAGACGTGCTTGGGCGCGATCCGTAGGGGTTGCACCAGCAAGGCACTGAAAAATAGCATTGTGTTCACTGTCGACAGGTAAAAGTTCCGTTCCAGTGGCCGCGACGGTTTTCATCAACAGCGCGCCACCGCACACCACACTCTCCTTATTTGCAAGGAGCAGGCGCTTACCAGTACGCGCAGCTTCAAAGGTAGGACGTACCCCAGCAGCGCCGACAATTGCCTGCACGACCACATCGGTCTGCTCATCAGCGGCAAGCGCTGCTACAGCCTCAGCGCCTGCAGCACTCTCGACATGAGTGAGTCCCGCCGCTTTGAGCGCGCGAGCAAGTTCATCGCCCAAAGTGGGCTCAGCGATCACCACACGCTTGAGCGCAAAGCGCTGCGCGATCTCCACGAGTTCAGGAATACGGCGTCCACCAGCAATAGCATGTAGCTCAAAACGGTCAGCGTAGCGCGCCAGCACGTCAAGCGTCGATCGGCCGATACTACCCGTGGCCCCCAACAAAGTAACTTTTTGCGTCATACAGTTCAGCGAAACGCTCACCCGCTTTGGCGTTAGCTCAAGCTGGCGGAATCGTCTCTATCGTTCACTCGAATCTAAAAAAGCAGAAAAGGGCTCGCCCTTGCCGCTCGCCGTCCATTGACGACATAACAGGTCATTGTCCCACAAAAGAGCGACCAACGGGAAGCGCTTCACACTTTGGGCATCGAATCACGCACGCCGTAAGGTAAAGCGCACAATTTCACTTGGAACACCCAACCTCACAGCAAAGCCATTCCAAAGCCCCGTACCCGAATGGACATAGAGCTTTGCGCTGCCTTGCAGCGGATACCACCCATAGACATAGCCACCATTCATCACAGCAATGGCTTTATTCATGCCCAGGATTTGCCCGCCATGCGTGTGCCCAGAAAGCTGAACATCGAAGCGTACGCGCTCGCGATAGTCTCGGGCGTACTTCGGCTGGTGCGCCAACAAAATTCGTACTCCCTCTTCGGGCGCCTCTGCAAAAGCCTCAACGGGATCGGGGCGCTCGCGACCAAACCGCGCAGCCATAGGATCGGTCACCCCTGCAATGGTGAGTGGCGTCCCTTGAATCAAGAGTGTCTCGGAAGCATTTCTGAGGAAACGCCACCCTAGTGCGGGGAAAGTCTGCACCCAGTGCTCATAGTCGACATAATGCTCGTGATTGCCCTCGCAGACAAACACCCCTAGGCGGGCACGCAACTTGGCTAGTGGCGCCACATCACGCTCGCGGCGTTTCACAAAGCCATCAGCCACGTCTCCCGTGACCACAATAATGTCGGGGTTAAGCGCATTGACTCGCTCAACCATAGCGGCCATATGTGGCTCTCTCAGAAGCGAAGACGCGTGCACGTCGGAAATCTGTACAATCGTCAACCCCTCAAGCGAAGTGGGTAGCGCTTCAATGGGCATATCACGCTCTAGGACTCTTGCCACAGCAATGCCGCGATTGACGCCAAAAGCTGAGAGTGCCCCCGAGGCCAACGTCATACCCAATGCCAATCGGCGGTCACGCCGTAAGCGCGCTGGGGACGTCGTAGCTCGTCTTGCTACCAAAGCTATCAGTAGCGCAATCGCCTCTCTCAGCAATACAAACACCCCGAGCAACAGCAGCGTCACCGATAAAAGGTTATGCGCAATCAGCAAAAGGCGCGGGACTTCAGGCGCAGCAAGCCCACCTTGCGACACCAAATAAAGCTCCAACAAAAACGGGATCAGGAGTAGTGCACCGATCACCCCCCGCGCCAGACGCGAGAGCGTTAACGGCCAAATGAAACGCCAAAGGATGAATAGCGCCAAAACTAGATAAAAGATTGCAAATCGCACGCTCTAAAGCTCCGAGTGGGTCAAGGGCTCGCGACAAACGCTCACCCTAAGCATGAGAAAGTTATTGAGTGCTCTAATGCTAAAGCTTCAGTTCGCCGCGCGCTCCACCTCGCGCCTCATAGACATATTCCGTTGCGCTTTAGACTGCTCCTAGGCCTCTTCAAGCGTCTCAATCAGAGCTTCACCTGCCGTAGCGTCCGTGAGCTGCGCACAGAATGCTTCAAGCGTCTCGGGCGCGAGTAAGAGCTCAAAAGAAGCGTCGTAGCGAAAGTCTGTACTGAGAATACGAGCACCATAAACTTGAGAGAAGTGCTCCACGGTATGAATCGCATCGGGCCCCACAGAAACGAGTACCCGCACCCCAGCGAGCGCTGCCACGGTGGGAAGCGTTTCTAGCCCTGCCTTAACTGCTCCTTGATAAGCACGAACGAGTCCCCCCGTCCCCAACAGAATCCCGCCAAAATAGCGCGTCACCACCGCGGCGATTTCTCCAACCCCGCTATGCAACAACGCCGTCAACATGGGACGCCCTGCCGTACCTTGTGGCTCGCCATCGTCACTGCTACCGACAAAAGCGCTATCGCCCGCAGGTCCCGCAACATAGGCCCAACAATTATGCGTTGCCGTACGGTGTTCAGCACGCACTGCCTCGACAAAGTTGCGCGCGCTTTGTGGATCACGTACGCGAGCCATCGTCACAATGAAACGCGAACGCTTCACAACAATCTCTTCACGATGCCAGCGTCCTTCGGCAAGATCAGGGACTCGCGCGAGCGTCTCTTCGCTAGCCTCGTGGGTTGCGCTCTCAGA
This sequence comes from uncultured Sutterella sp., assembly GCA_902463725.1. Classification (GTDB taxonomy): domain Bacteria; phylum Pseudomonadota; class Gammaproteobacteria; order Burkholderiales; family Burkholderiaceae_F; genus Sutterella. The sequence goes on from CABQGK010000003.1 coordinate 262,481, forward strand.
CATGACTCTAGAGCTCCTTGAAAATCGGGTTGCAAAAAAACGGCGCTGCCACTTGTACGCCCAAAAGCTGAGCGAAAAGTTCGGCAACGCCGCACGTGCTGTACGACGCACTGAGCGCGCGGTAAACGGTTCAGCTCGTCGCCGTACTTATCAATCGAAAAGCTGAATCCAAAGCAGGATGAACGTTGCTGTGGGCAACACGGGCAGACTAGCATCGAGGCGATCAAAGAAACCGCCGTGCCCAGGCAACAAATTGGAAGAATCCTTGATGCCAACGAGTCGCTTGAGCATCGACTCCCACAGGTCACCCGAAATCGAGAGCGCCACGAGCGCGAGCAAAATCAGCACGCCCATGCCAAAGCCCACCTGATCAAAGAGGTAGTTGGTAAAGACGATCTTCTGATCACAGAACACGTACGTGAGCACAAAGAAAATGATCACGATCACGTACGCGCCCAACGCTCCCTCAAGCGTTTTCTTTGGGGAAATCGCAGGCGCCATTGGGTGACGCCCCCAAGCGCGCCCACAGAAATAGGCGGAGACATCAGCACCCCAGACAATCAAAAAGACCGACAGCACCAAAACCCACGTCCCCGCTTGGTAGAGGTAAAGCATGGAAAGGTAGGCTGCTGGCACAAAAAACACGGCTGACCACAGGCACTGGCGTTGCGTCACAGAAAAACCCGTTGTGCGATTGAAGAGCTCTGCCACAAAAATAACAAACCACGCCACCATGACCAAGCCGTTCATCACAAAGAGAAACCAGCTCATGCGGTCAAGGCCGCCCGCCCAATAAATGGAGAACTGAGCCACCATCTCAACAACGGAGACGAGCAACGCTGGGCGTGCGCCGAGTCCACCAATGCGAAGCCACTCGTAGAGGGTAGCGCCAAAAGCCACTGCCATGACGCCGCCGAAGGCCAGATTTCCGAGCCAAATCGACACAAGCAAAATAACGAGGAGCACGGAGGCCGTAATCACACGCGTGAGTAACATAGACTGTATCCTTGGGCGCACCGCGTGAGCTTACGCACGCCGCGCTAAATTTGAAATGCTTTGGGGCTCTTGGTGAAGGGACATGATAGCGCCCCTCCACCCGAAGTACTACACAATCGATCTTATTCTAGCGAAAAGCCGTCTCGTTGGAAAAGGCTTTTTATGATGCGAGCTCTCTCGAGGTTTTCGCCAAGAGGGCGTGCATAGACAGTGGCGCTTACAGGACTGCACAGAAATCTGCGCCGGCGCGGCGAATTTTAGTTTCCAACAATCTGAAGTTGCTCGCTCGTGCGGCCGAAACGACGCTCGCGACGCGCGTACCAGCTAAGCGCTTCGGCCAAGTCTTCACCCGTAAAGTCTGGCCAAAGTTTATCCGTCATGTAGAGCTCGGCATAAGCACTCTGCCAAAGAAGGAAGTTGGAGAGGCGGCACTCTCCGCCCGTGCGGATCATCAGATCCACGGCCGGCACCGATAAGTGCGCTTCAATGGTCTCAGGGGTGAGGGCTAGCCCTTTTTGTACAACAGCTGCTGCCGCTTGCACCATATCCCAGCGCCCACCATAGTTAGCCGCAACATTGAGCACCATCCGTTGCCCATGCGCCGTTTGGGTTTCCGCATGCGCGATCACCTCATTGAGATCGGGCGAAAAACGAGAACGATCCCCGACAACACGCAGAGCAACACCCGCCGCCGAAAGAGGTTCCACCCAACGCTCGAGTGCCGTAGCAAATAGCTTCATGAGCGTCGTCACCTCATCGGCTGGGCGATGCCAGTTTTCCGAAGAAAACGCAAAAACCGTGAGTATCTTGACCCCCGCTTCTGCAGCGGCCTGCGTCACTCGATTCAACGCCCCGACACCGCGACGATGACCTTCGGCACGCGGAAAATACCGCGCCTTGGCCCAACGGCCGTTGCCGTCCATGATGATGGCGACGTGCTCAGGAAAAGGATGGGGTTGCATGAGAGACGTTATGACCTATGAGGGGATGCTTTTGAAAGAGCCTCATTCTAGTGGAAATCGCCTCAAGATGCTAACGTGCAGAAAACCATGACTGTAAGCAAATTTGCCACCAGACGCTATGGGGCTGCGCCACACGTAAAGCCGCCCGAAGAGATGCAGATCTCATCAAAGAAGCGCGTGAAATTAGGTTTATCAACCAATCGCACTTGACTTAATGAGCGATCGTCGCCACAATTCGCTACGTCCTTTTCCTTACCCTCATGCTCATCGATGAAAAAATCTGACTTCGGTGTCATTGGCTTTATCTACGCCATTGCACTTTGTTTTTACATCATGACGGTTGAGCTTCCTCACGAAGCACAAACCTATCCCCTTGGTCTCATCATTGCCTTGACGTCTCTTAACACGGTCTACCTCGGCCAGTGTCTCTTAAAGTACGCACGCGAGCACCGCGTCGACAATGACCTCCCCATCATCTTTAAGGATTTCCAGCTCAAGCAGTTCATCGGTATCTCGGCTGGATGCGTGCTTTTTCTGGTGCTCATGTATCTGGTGGGGTACTACGTTGCTGCGGCCATCTACCTCACCGCCACGATGCTCTTTCTCAAAGTGCCGAAGTTGCACATTCTCTTGGTGCTCGTGGCGCTCGTAGCGCTCGTTTATGCGGTGTTCTCCCTCTTTCTGCAGGTGCCGCTACCACACGGTCTGATCTTCAGCTGAGGAGTCGAACATGCTTGAAACCTTGTCTTTGATGGGTATGGGCTTTGTTCATGCCATTACCCCAATTAATCTCTTGGCCATGTTCGCCTCGACAGCGCTCGGTGTCGCCATTGGCTGTCTACCGGGGCTCTCTGCCGCAATGGGCGTTGCGTTGTTGCTGCCCGTCACCTTCGGCATGGACCCTGCCACAGGCCTCATTGTGCTTGGGGGTATTTACTGCGGCGCCATTTTTGGTGGTTCCATCTCGGCAATTTTGATTCATACGCCAGGCACCCCCGCTTCGGCGGCTACCGCCATCGAAGGCTATCAACTCACGCTCAAAGGTCAGGCTGCAAAAGCGCTTTCCGTTGCCTGCATCGCGAGCTTTGTTGGCGGCCTGCTGAGCTGCATCTCGCTGTACTTCCTCTCGCCAGTGCTCGCCGAAATTGCCCTGCAATTCAAGAGCCCCGAATACTTCTGGCTCTCGATTTTTGGACTCACCGTGATAGCGGGCGTCAGCTCCAAGTCATTGCTCAAGGGCTTGATTTCTGGTGTTTTGGGGCTGCTTATTTCCACGATCGGCATGGATCCCATGGAAGGGGTCGAGCGCTTTATGTTTGGACAGAGCACGCTTTACAACGGCGTGGACGTGACCTGTGCGCTCATCGGGCTCTTTTCCATGTCTCAGGTGCTCATTCTTGCGGAAGAACGTATCGTGCAACGCGATCGCGCGGTGAAATTCAAGGATCGTCTTGGTATCTCTGGCGCGGAATTCAAGCGGCTCACCCCAACCATGATCCGTTCTTGGATTATCGGCAACATCATCGGCATTCTGCCTGGCGCGGGGGCTTCGATTGCGTGCTTTATGGGTTACAACGAAGCACGGCGCTTCTCTAAACACAAAGAGGAGTTTGGCAACGGCTCGATCGAAGGGGTCGCTGGCTCTGAAGCTGCCAACAATGCGGTCACGGGCGGTTCTCTGATCCCGACGCTTACGCTCGGTATCCCTGGCGAGAGTGTCACCGCTGTGCTGATGGGCGGGCTCATTATTCACGGTCTGCAACCCGGCCCTGAGCTCTTTACCACGCACGCAGGCATGACCTATACGTTCTTTGCTGGCTTTGTGCTCGTGCAGTTCATGATGCTCGCTATTGGCATGCTCGGCTGCCGTGGTTTTGCTCAAATCGCTCGTATCTCGGATGCTATTCTCATCCCCTCGATCTTCATTCTCTGTGTCGTGGGCTCGTACGCGATTCACAATAACTTCGTCGAAGTCATCATCATGCTCATTTTCGGCGTCATCGGGTATTTGGTTCGCAAGTTTGGCCTCAATGCCGCTGCCATTGTGCTCGGCCTGATCCTCGGACCGATCGGTGAGAATGGGCTGCGCCGCTCGCTCTTGCTCTCTGACGGCGACTGGAGCATTCTCTTTTCGACCCCCGTCTGCTGGATCATGATTGTGCTGTGCGTGCTCGGCGTGCTGAGCCCGCTACTGATGGAGCGTTGGGAGAAGCGCCTCCAGTCAGAGAAATAGTCTCTTTTGGCGCGCTCTCGCAGAGCGCTCACGCCTGACTGCAACGCCTCACCTTGTGTGAGGCGTTGTGTTTTGGGCGACGGTAACCCAATTTAGCATCCAAGTTGTTCTAGGGTGACAAGCGCGAGAGGGTTTTCCCTAATTCGAAGCGAATACCTCCCGTTGCCTTGTTGACAGCCCATCTTGAGATGCTCATCATGGCGATATATCGCACCTTCTATATAATGGTGCGGTATTTCTCCTAATCACTTAGGTGGAGAGTCCTGCCACGCGCACTGGCTCGAACCATTTTTTCTGCCAACAAAAGTAAGGAATGATCGTTATGCAAAAGAAGCTTTTTGCGTTGTTTGCCGCAGCCGCTTTGTCGATGCCGATGATGGCATCCGCATGGGCCCCGACGGGCGACGTCACCGTCATCGTCGCCTATAAGGCCGGCTCCGGCACCGACACTGGTGCGCGTTTACTCGCCTCGGAAGCTGAAAAATACGTCGGCAAGACGCTCATCATCAACAACCTGCCTGGTGCGGATGGCAAGATCGGCTGGACTGAGCTCGTCAAAGCAAAACCCGATGGACAGACCATTGGTTTTATCAACTTGCCGACCTTCACAACGCTGGCTACGATGCCCAACGCGCCATTTACTACGGCCAAGATTGTTCCGATTGTCAATCACTTGACCGAAACGGGCGTGGTGGTTGTACGAGCTGACTCTCCCTACAAGACGCTCAAAGATCTCGTGGAAGCCGCCAAGGCTAACCCGAATCTGAAGGCTTCAACTAACGGTCGCAAGGCCTCCAACCACACCGCCGCAGAGCTCTTTGCAAAATCCGCGGGCTTCAAGTACAAGGCTATCCCCTATGGCGGTACGGCTGACCAGTTGCTGCGCTTGCGTCAGGGGGAAGTAGACTTCTCTTGCGCTAAGGTAGCTGACGTCGCGAATTTCATCAGCGGTTCTGATGCTCAGTTCCGTGTGCTCGGTGTCTTCAGCCCGAAGCGCCTTGCTGAACTGCCTGATGTTCCGACGCTCGGTGAGTTGGGCTACTACAAGGAATGGTATGGTTCGGCTCGCGCCATCGTGGCGCCAGCGGGTACGCCTGACGACGTCATCCAGTTCTATGTCGAGGCGTTCAAGAAGACCATGACGGATCCAGCTAATATCGAAGCCCACCAGAAAGCTGGCCTCTCCATGGACTTCATGGACAATAAGCAGCTCGGCGAACTCATCAAGCAGCAGGAAGTGTTTGCTCGCGATACCGTAGCCAAGCTTTTTGACTAAAACGCAGACTTAACGCGGGCGAGACGGATCAACAACACTCGCCCCGTTATACTGCTCTCTAAAGCGCACTGTGCCCAGCCAAGACCTTCTTAGCTGGGCACAGGCTTATTAACGACTCAGAAAGCGTAACGCGCTTTGCCTGCAAGAGGCAGTGCGTCAGTCTGCCTTGTAGTGCGCAAGCCACTCAATCGTCTTAGGATCATCGTGATCAAGGAAGAGGCTTTTACCCAAGTCGAGAGCACCGAGACGCGCCATCTCCTCAGCTGAGAGCGAAAAATCGAAAACCTGCAGGTTCTCAGTAATTCGCTCTGCATGAACGGACTTAGGAATCACGACGACGCCACGCTCAATCAGAAAGCGCAAAGCAACTTGCGCAACGCTCTTGCCATGGGTACGGGCAATCTCAGCCATGACAGGATTTTGGAAGAAATTATTCCGCCCCTCCGCAAAAGGCCCCCAACTTTCAATCTGCACGCCCTTTTCCTGCATATAGGCAACGGCCGCCGTTTGCTGGCAGAACACATGGGTCTCAACCTGATTAACCGCAGGAACAACATCCGTAAAGCTAATGAGATCGGCCAAGCGACCCGCAGAGAAGTTCGACACACCAATTGCACGAATATCACCCGCCTGCATCAAGCGGTTCATGGCGCGCCACGCGCCATAGACATCATTGAAAGGCTGATGGATGAGGTAGAGATCCAAATAGTCGAGTCCCAAGCGGCGCATCGACGCTGCAAACGCCTCAGGTGCTTTAGCCTCCGTGGTGTGCGTAATCCAGAGTTTGGTCGTGATGAAGAACTCCTCACGCGGCACGCCCGATTCGCGAATTGCTTCACCGACCACCGCCTCGTTGCCATAGGCTTGAGCGGTATCGATCAAGCGATAGCCTGCTTCGATCGCAGCAAGCAAAGCACGGCGGGTTTCAGCGGGATCCGTCATCTGGTAAACACCAAAGCCGAGTTGAGGCATCTGTACGCCATTGTTAAGTTTCACCGATTGCACAGTCGAACTCCTTTTCAATGAGATTTTTGGTGTGCTCTCAGTCTAGCGGTCGTCGCACAGCAGCAGTTGCTGAAAAGTACCGCACCCTTGCCTGATTCTCTCCTTTTGTTGTCCCGAAAAAGAAAATAGGCTGGGAAACGGATGTGTTTCACCAGCCTCATGGAATCGATGTGCTACGCACAAACGGTCTTAGACCGTCATGATTTCCTTATCTTTCTCAGCGACAACCTTATCGATTTCTGCGATGTACTTGTCGGTAACCTTCTGAACTTCGTCTTTGGCGCGGCGTTCTTCGTCTTCGCTAATTTCCTTTTCCTTGCAGAGGTGCTCAATGCTCGTATTGGCTTCACGGCGAAGGTTACGCACGGCCACCTTGGCATCTTCACCCAAGCTACGAACCACCTTGGTGAGTTCGCGACGGCGCTCTTCGGTGAGCGGCGGCAAAGGCAGACGAATCACATCACCGTTGGTGGCAGGGTTAAGACCCAAATCCGACTCACGAATGGCCTTTTCAATGACGGGGACCATCTTCTTTTCCCACGGCTGCACCGTAAGCGTACGAGCATCCGCCACTCCAAGCTGCGCAACCTGAGAGAGCGGCGTCATCGCGCCGTAATAGTCAACGTGGATATGGTCAAGCAGGCCCGTGGAAGCACGGCCCGTACGAATCTTCGTAAAACCTTCGCGGGTGTTTTCAACCGTACGCGTCATCTTGTGCTGCAGCTGGCTGATGATTTCAGAAACTGTCATTGTGTACTCCGGATTTGAAGGGGGCGCAACAGAAAGCAGCTGTGACGCCACTCGCTCTAGCATCCCTCTCAATTGAAATTCTTCCACATTACACAGCTCAGCGCTGCCCACTGTGGCAGTCCTGAGCGGCGTGGATAATCCTTTTATTTTAGCGGGAAAAGGTGCCTTAGGAATGAACGAGCGTACCCTCGTTTTCACCTAGGACCACGCGACGCAAGGCGCCCTTTTTATTGATATTAAACACCTTGATCGGGAGGCGCTGCTCGCGGCAAAGCGCAAAGGCCGTCGCATCCATCACCTTGAGGTTGGCGTGCAGGGCCTGATCAAACGTCAACTGGTCAAACATTGTGGCGTTCGGGTCGAGCTTCGGATCCGCGGTATAAATACCATCAACCTTCGTGGCCTTGAGCACAATCTGTGCGCCGATTTCTGCACCACGCAACGCGGCCGTGGTGTCCGTCGTCATAAAGGGATTACCCGTGCCCGCGGCGAAAATCACCACGCGGCCAAGGCGCAAGTGACGCAGCGCTTTGCCACGGATATAGGGCTCAGCCACCTGCTCGATATGCAACGCGCTCTGTACACGGGCCTCAACACCGTTATTGCGGCATGCATCCTGCAGTGCCATGGCGTTCATCACCGTTGCGAGCATCCCCATGTAGTCACCCGTAGCACGGTCCATACCCGTGGCGCCGAGCGCCACACCGCGGAAAATATTCCCGCCGCCCACAACAATGCCAACCTGAACGCCGAGTTCAACGACGCTCTTAATTTCCTCGACCATACGTGCGAGCACATCACGATTGATCCCGAAGTGATCTTCGCCCATGAGAGCCTCGCCCGAGAGTTTGAGCAAAATGCGTTGATACACCGGCTTGGCCATTTCAGTTGTTTCTTGCATTGATGATTCTCCGCTTTTCAGAGCCTACAGGGTGCGGCAGTCACTAGCGCCGCGCCACGCCAAAATTCCGTCCATTATATAGAATCCTCAGCACTTTCACCTAGTATTTCTCAGGCGACTTTTTCGCAGAATCTGCCGCCCGAGCTATCTTTCTCAACGTCTATCGTTACACGCACTGAGCGCAGGCGGCACCTGCGCCAAAAGGCCTAGAAACAAAAAAGGAAGCATCAGTAACGAGCTTCCTTTTCTTACGTCAGAGCGTCTGCGCCAAAGAATCTCTAAGGACAGCAGGCGCTCTATAGCGCGGTGGTGTCAAGCGCCAATTAGGCGTTCTTAGCAGCAGCGACCTGAGCAGCCACTTCGGCAGCAAAGTCGTCGTTGCGCTTTTCAAGACCTTCACCCACCACATAGAGCACGTAGCCAGCCACTTCAGCCTTATGGGACTTGAGCAACTGAGCGATCGTGGTCTTGTCGTCCTTAACGAAAGGCTGATTGAGCAGCGTCACTTCCTTGAGGAACTTCGCCACGGAACCATCCGCAATGCGATCGAGCATCGCTTCGGGCTTGCCAGCTTCGCGAGCCTTTTCTAGCGCGATACGACGTTCGCTAGCGATCGCTTCAGGATCAACACCACTCTCATCGAGCGCCTTCGGCTTGGAGGCGGCGATGTGCATGGCGAGGTCATAGGAGAGTTCGTCATCGGCACCAATCGTATCGACGATCACACCAATCTTGGAGCCATGGACGTAGGAGTTGAGAAGGCCCTTGGCTTCAACACGTTCGAAGCGGCGGAACGTCATATTTTCGCCGATCTTACCCACGAGCGCGGTACGCACTTCTTCGAGGGTCTTGTCACCGAGCTTGCAGGCACCGAGCGCAGCCACATCAGCGGGGTTCTGTTCAACCACGAGACGCACAGCGTCCTTGGCCATCTGAATGAACTCAGGGTTCTTCGCCACGAAGTCGGTTTCGGAGTTGACTTCGAGCAGAGCACCGACCTTGCGGTCTTCAGAGAGGTGCACCACCACGACGCCTTCGGCCGTGATGCGGGCGGCTGCCTTGGTGGCTTTGTTGCCGAGCTTAACGCGAAGGATCTCTTCAGCCTTGGCCATATCGCCATCGGCTTCCGTCAGAGCCTTCTTGCATTCCATCATCGGGGCGTCGGTCTTGACGCGCAATTCCTTGACCATAGCAGCGCTAATAACAGCCATGTTCAATCTCCTAAAAATGTGAGTAGAGAAACGAAAACGTGCTCACTCTTGCTAGCAAGCGTCTAAACACCCGCTGCAGCCTCAGCACGAGGCTTGAGTCAGCGTACCTTACCCAATCGACCGTGCCTCACGCTTTTTTGCAGAGGCCGCCCCAAACTAGGGATTGTCCTGGGAGGCATATAAGAAATCTGGCAGCACCGCCATCGTCGCTTACGCATGGATGGTGCGGTGCTTGATAAGAAAAAGGGGACTGACGTGCTGTCGGCCCCCCTTTTCCGCTCACGCTACAGGCGGCTGCTGTGCTTTGACGTTGCAGAGCAGATGCCTGTCTCGTGATCAAGGCGCGGTGCGCTCTGAGCACTCAGAGCGCGAGGCGCCTTCATTGACTGAGTTGACTCTCAGCGCTCGAAAATCAGGCAGCCGGCGTTTCGTCTTCAGCCGATTCCTCGACTTCAACGAATTCCTCTTCCTTGGCAGCTTCAACGACTTCCGTCTGGCTGTCAGCACGGCCAGCGAGGATCGCGTCAGCAATACCCTTGGCGTAGATGGCAACAGCCTTGGCAGCGTCGTCATTGCCAGGGATCACGTAGTCAACGCCTTCAGGATTGTGGTTCGTGTCCACAACAGCGATGACAGGAATACCAAGCTTGTTAGCTTCCTGAATGGCAATCTTGTGGTAGCCAACGTCGATGATGAAGAGCGCATCGGGCAGGCCATTCATTTCCTTGATGCCGCCGATGGACTTGTTCATCTTTTCGATGGCGCGTTCAAAGTCGAGCGCTTCCTTCTTCGTCAGGTTGGCGGCCGTACCGTCTTCAACCTGCTGTTCCATGTCCTTGAGGCGCTTGATCGTGCCACGGACGGTCTTGAAGTTGGTAAGCGTGCCACCGAGCCAACGCTGGTCGACGTAGGGGCAGCCCGCACGCTGAGCTTCAGCGGCGATGATTTCGCGGCCACCGCGCTTGGTGTCCACAAAGAGCACATTGCCACCCTGCGCAGCGAGGCGACGGATGAACTTGCAGGCTTCTTCAAAATTGGCAACCGTCTTTTCGAGGTTGATGATGTGAATCTTGTTGCGGGCGCCAAAGATGTACTTGCCCATCTTCGGGTTCCAGAAACGGGTCTGGTGACCGAAATGGCAACCAGCTTCAAGCATTTCACGCATGCTGACCATGAGAATTCTCCAAGGTTTAAAGTCTGACACGCCCTTTGGGAACCCCGTCAATGGGAGGCACCTCGGTTTGAGGACGTGCGCGGATTATCTTGGGGCCGACTAAGGTCTCCCAAGTTGGTTGATAAGGTGAACGTCCTGCAAGAGGCAGAAAGCTCACAGCTCAAAGCGCACGATTATACGGAGAGCGTAAGCTCAACGCAAGCCCGAGTGCCGTTTTTTCCATCAACTTCTAACAAACTGCGCAGAGCGGCTCGCACAAAAAATGCTGACTTTCTTGCTCGGAAGCGCAGAGAGCACTGTGCTAAGATCAACGAAATCCGCACGGAGCGCGGTTCGCTCCGAGTCTTAGCGGGTTAGCAAACGGCGCGACAATCACGACGCAGAGTCCATACGCTCAACGCGCTATTGCTAGTCTCCCCTTAGGGCGCTTCTTCTTTTCAGAGTGCCGCCCCAAGCACTACAGACACGGCCCGCCACCGTTGAAATTTTTAAGATAAACATGGCTATTTCTATCAAAACCCCCGAGGATATTGCTGGGCTACGCGTCGCAGGGCGCCTCGCTGGCGAACTCCTTGACTATCTGACGCCGTTCGTCAAGCCGGGCATTAGCACGGCTGAGCTCGATAAACTCGCCTATGACTACACCCTCTCTCAGGGCTGCATTCCTGCCTGCCTCGGCTACACGCCACCAGGGATGACCCCCTACCCCGCGACGACCTGCATCTCAATTAATCATGTGGTCTGCCATGGGATTCCGAGCGAGAAAAAACTCAAGGATGGCGATATCGTCAATATTGATGTCACGAGCATCAAGGACGGCTACCACGGGGATACATCTCGTATGTTCGTGGTTGGCAAGCCCACCATTGCAGGCGCTCGCATGGCCGATCTCGCTTTCAAAGCAATGTGGGCCGGTATTGACGCGGTTCGTCCTGGCGGACACTTCAATGACATTGGCGTCGCTATTCAGGCGTTTGCTGACGAGCACGGCATCTCGGTGGTGCGTGACTACGGCGGACACGGCATTGGACGCGTTTTTCATGAAGACCCCCACGTCAACCACTTCCCCGTGCACACGCCGACACCAGAATTCAAACCAGGCATGGTCTTTACGGTCGAGCCGATGGTGAACGCAGGGCGCTGGGGCGTGACAATGCTCAAGGACGGTTGGACCGTCGTCACCAAGGACCATTCGCTCTCTGCGCAATGGGAGCACATGGTGCTCGTAACCGAGACGGGCTACGACATTTTGACGGTGAGTAAAGGCACACAGGCGCCGCCCGATTTTGTGAAGGGCTGGAAGTTACCCGAAAACCGTTAAAGCACCGCGAGCTAACGTCACGCTCTTTGCTACGCAGACGTTTTCCTCGGCAGAGGCCGCACGCTCTCTTGGCGTTTGCGGCCTCTTTGTCAACCACTTCGTTCTGAGTCGCTCAAAACCTAGAAATCACAATGAAAAACTGTCTACAAATCATTGCAGCACGCTACCGGCATGCGCCAGGAAACCCATCGCGCCAACGTGCTTCCAATTTTGACTGGCAAGGTTCTGTCGACGCGCCAAGCGCTCACAGCGCGCGCATCCTTGTGACGAATCTGAGCGACATGACGACCCTGCCCTTTGAGGAACACGAGAACTTCGCGCAAGTAAAGCAACCCTCATTCGCAGCACAGACAAGCCCATCGGTCGGGGGGCACGAAACAAACAGCAACCTTACCCACGGCACGATGCCGCAAGACGATGGGCAGAGCCCTGACCCACTTGCTAGGGCTGCGCTTCTCATTTTTCATGCCGACACCGCACCGCTTCTGCTCGGACTAGTGAAAGCGCAAACCATCATTGCGCACGATGCGCGGGTGACACTCGACGTGATCAAGCGGGCAGAAGATGATTCAACAGAGACTTGGCACCTCTGCTTTGCTGCGCAATACGACACAAACGACGCCAACTTTGAGCGCTGTTGGCATCAGGGTCCCTTTGTCGCAAGCTACAAGCGCGCCAAAACGGCTTCTGAGACCAAACTCAAGCTGCCAAGCGTTGACACGCATGCTGATACCCTTCTTTGGCAGTGGCTTTGTGAAGATGAGCGCGTCGCACTGCGCTTTGATCTAGGCGAAAACGTACTGATCTTCGCAAAAAATACTACCCTACTCTAGGCAGTTTTAGTTAGAATCGGGAGAAGTCCTCAAGAAGTCTCCGCACTCCGAACTCAGCGCAGCCCCTTGGCTGCTTTGCGTTGGGAGTTCGTCCCATCGGCCCTGTTATCTCTGAAGACATTTTTTGATGAACGAGCAAACGCATTACTTCCGCCCGGTAGTGGTCATCCCCGTTTTCAACCACCCCAATACAGTCAAGGATATCGTTGACGCCATTGTCAAGCTGAAACTCCCCGTTATCCTTGTTGACGACGGTTCCAACACCGAGACGCATGAAGCCTGCGAAACTTGCTCGTGCGAACTCGTCACGGTCATCCACCGTAAGACCAACGGCGGCAAGGGTGCTGCGCTCATGACGGGCATTCAAGCGGCCGCCATCGCGGACTTCTCGCACTTCATCACGATCGATCCCGACGGACAGATGGATCCTGAAGCCATTCCTGCCATGCTCAAGCTCGCGCGACGCAATCCCGACAAGGTGATCTGTGGCTACAACACCAACACAGCGGCCTACTCGACGGCTCGCCGTGCCCTGCGTCGCCTCAGTAACGGCATTGCGAATCTCAACGCGCTCACGCTCTCGATCGAAGACGCACACTGCGGCTTCCGTCTTTACCCCGTCGCTCCCGTCTGCCAGTTGCTCGCCCGCATAAAACCGGGGCGACATATGCAGTTTGATGCGGAAATTCTTATACGCCTGCTTTGGCTCGGCGTACGCGTGCTCAACGTTCCCATATCGTTGCGTACACCACACGACAACATTAGCCACTACTCCCACTTCACCGATAACGCTTGCATCACTTGGATGCATCTGCACCTCTTTCTCACCCTGCTCACACGTCTGCCGCTAGTTGCCTTTGCTCGTTGGACAGGCTGGCATGCGGCACCGCAACTCCAGCTCCACAGCCAAGCTGCGCGCAACATCTCAAGCAAACCATAGGCTCGGCTTTGCGCCATCAAAACGCGAAAGGCGTCTACACGACGGCACTGTGCGTTCTGCGGCTTAGCAGAGCCCACGACCGCTATACTTGTTTTAACGGCGTGTGCGTACTATCTGCGCGCGCCTCACTATGTATAGAGAGATTCTCGAGGAGCTCAGGGTGAAAAAGAACGTCCCGTCCCCGATTGCCGAAGCCTTTCAGGCGCATCGTGCGAAACTTGCGCAACAATACCTTGCCGAGCGAAACGCTGATCAATATCTGCTCGCGCACAGTCATGCGCTCGATGAAGCGCTACGCGCGCTCTGCGAGCGTGAGCAACTGCCCGCGAAAGATCTTGCGCTCATTGCCGTGGGGGGCTACGGCCGTAATGAGCTCTTTCCCTACTCAGACATCGATGTTCTCGTTCTCACGGCGGATAGCCGCACAGGCGACAAAGCTTTTCAGGAGCGCGTCAGCGCTTTTGTGACCGCGCTCTGGGAGCTAGGGCTCTCTGTGGGAGCGAGCGTGCGAAATGAAACGGAATTTCTCGAAGAGGCCATTAACGATGTTTCCGTCGCGACCACTTATCTCGAGAGTCGCTTACTTTGGGGAGAGCAGCCGCTTTGGGAAGCCGCGCGAGCCGATTTTTTTGAGGATCTCGACGCAGCGAAGTTCTATCGCGACAAAATGCTCGAGCTCGCGCGCCGCCATCACCGCTTCGAAGACTCACCCTACGCGCTCGAACCCAATCTCAAGGAGAGCCCTGGGGGGCTAAGGGATTTGCAGGTATTTCTCTGGTGCGCGCAGGCCGCGGGCCTAGCCAACAATGTTGAAGGCATGGCAGCCGCTGGGCTCATTACGGACCGCGAAATGCACGCGCTCAAAACCGCTTGGTGGAATCTCAAACAGTGGCGCATTGCGCTACACCTGCTCACGGCACGCCATGAGGATCGTCTCATCTTCGATGTCCAAGAAGAGCTTGCCAAGACACTAGGCTATGATGCCACGGAGCTCATGCGTGCCTCTGAGGCGTTTATGAAACGCTACTACCTCAATGCGCGTAGCGTGGTGCAACTCTCTGTCATTCAACTACAGACGCTCGCCGATAAACTACTCGGAGCGCTCGTAGCTGAGCCCACTCCGACAGACGATCCCGCCTTTGTCATGCGCGGGGATGAATTAGATATCGTCGATGAGCACGTCTACAAGCGTGATCCTGGCGCCATCCTGCGCACGTTCTACCAGTATTACCGCCGTTCTGACACGGGACGCTACGCCACGAGGCTACTTCGCGCGCTCTGGCACGCCGTGCCCAATATCGATGCATCCTTCCGAAACGACCCCACCAATCAGCGCGTCTTCATGCAGATTCTTACCCTCTCCAAAGGAGCCTACCATGCCCTCAAAGACATGAACATGTGGGATGTACTCGGTCGATTTCTCCCTGCGTTTCGCCCCATCGTTGGTCAGATGCAGCATGACCTCTACCATATTTTCACGGTCGACCAACATACGCTACGCGTGGTGCGCAATATCCGACGCTTTGCTCGAAGTGAGTTCGCGCACGAATACCCGCACTGCTCGCATCTGATGGCCAGCATTGAGAAGCCATGGCGTGTCGTGATTGCAGGACTCTTTCACGATATCGGCAAGGGTCAAGGCGGGCACCACGAGCTCATCGGTGCGCAACGCATGGCAGAGTTCGGTCAGACTTTTGGCTTCTCTCAAGCGGATATCGACTTTATGGTCTTTCTTGTGCGCAACCACCTGCTCATGAGTCAGGTAGCACAGCGCCAGGACATCTCCGACCCAGAGGTCGTACGACGTTTTGTTGAGCGTGTGGGCGACAAAAGCCGTCTTGACGCCCTCTACCTTTTGACAGTGGCTGATATTCGCGCCACAAGTCCTAAAGTGTGGACGCCTTGGAAAGGCCAACTGCTTGAGCGTCTCTATCTCAGTGCCTCAGACATGATGAGCGGGGCACGTAGCTCAGATCAAGCCATGCAAACGCGACTTGCGCTTGCACGCAGCACCATCATTCAGACGCTCCCCGAAGCCGAGCTCGATGCCTTCTGGCAAGAACTCGATGTGGTGTACTTCATGCGACACAGCTCCGAGGAAATCATCTGGCACGCGATCTCGCTTGCCGCCCATCGCAACACGCCTGTACCCATTGTGCGCTGTGAAGAACAAAGCGGCAAAAGCGGTTATCTCGTCCTTCTGTACATGCCTGACAGAAAAGGACTTTTTCTGCGAGCAGTCGCCTGCCTTGCCAAACTAGGACTCTCGATTGTCGATACACGTGTGCACACAACCAAGCACGGTTGGGCGCTTGACACGTTCCTTGTAGCTGATCGTTTTGAGCGCTACACACTCGAGCGCTTACGCGAGCGACTTGCGAAAGATTTAGCCGCGGCGGTTGTCGCAGAGGGCGCCTTGCCGCCAGCATCACAAGGCAAGCTCTCGCGACGCTCGCAGCACTTTCCTCTACGCCCAAATGTCAACCTCGCCCCCGATGAACGTGGTGCAGCCTGGCTCTTAAATATTGTTTGTACTGACCGCCCAGGGCTACTCTATTCTATTTTCCGCGTGCTCTACGACTATGGCATTAACCTGCAGACCGCAAAAATCGCCACGCTTGGCGAGCGCGTCGAAGACGTCTTTCTCATAGACTCCCCTGCGCTCAATGACGAGCGCACGGTGCTTGCCCTAGAGGCAGACCTGCTTGAAGCGCTCGCGGTCCCTGCTAATAAACCGAGTCGCATGGCCTTCTAGGCGCACGGCGCACAAAGTAAAACTGGCGTTGCCGCGAGGAGCGCTTTGCGCCCAGACGTCAACGCCTTTGCCATTCGCAACCTCCGCTCAACTAAGTCTCACGGTTACGCTTACCGCCCTCTTTACGAGCGCTCGAAGCGTGATTGGCGCGACTCGGCTGCGAGCCCTCTTCACGCTTTTGGCGGTGGTGCCGTGCACGGCGCGTCGGTACACCCACATTACGTGTATTGAGTTTGGGAAGCTCATCGACGCCACGCCCACCCAAAGCGCGAACTTGGGCATTGAGTTGCTCGATGACCGCATTTTGCTCACCCGTGACGCGCGCTAGCTCTTTGATGGCCACGATATAAGGATCGACCTCGTCCTTGTCAACAGCGTAAGCTTCAAACTTGGGCTTTTCTTCCATCTCGCGCTTAGTCTGTCCTACCACGCGTCCTGGAACCCCCACCACGGTCTGACCGGCTTCAACAGCCTTTAGCACAACCGCATTCGAACCGATACGAGCATTGTCGCCCACAGTAAACGCGCCCAATACCTGCGCACCCGCTCCGACAATAACGCCGCGCCCGAGGGTGGGATGGCGCTTGGTGCCCTCGATAAGAGTCGTACCACCAAGCGTAACACCATGGTAAAGCGTACAGTCGTCGCCCACTTCAGCCGTCTCACCAATCACCACGCCCATGCCATGGTCAATAAAGACACGGCGACCGATACGCGCGCCAGGGTGAATTTCAATGCCCGTGAGAAAGCGGCCTACGTGCGAAATGAAACGTGCGAAAGAACACCACCCCTGTAACCAACACCAGCTCGCCACTTGATGAATCAACACAGCATGAAACCCTGGATAGGAGAAAATTACCTCCCACTTGGAACGGGCTGCAGGGTCCCGAGTCATGATGGTTTCAATGAGTTCTTTTGCACGCTCAAACATAGCTTTTCTTCTCTCAGTCGATTGATGTGTTCCGGCGGCGCATCACCCAAGCGGGGAGCGCACAGAACTGGGTCCTTAAGGATTGTGGCAGAAATCATCACTCTTGTGCAGGTTTTTTTCTTGCTCGGTGGGCGCTGGTGCTGCCTTTTTCTTACTGCCAGCGCGCTGAGCCTTAGGGCGGATGATGGCAGAGCAGATCCCGCGCAGTAAATCGACTTCCGTTTGCGTGAGTCCACTGCGCGTGAAGAGTTTTCGAGTCATGGGCATCAGAAACTTGGGATTGGCTGGATCATGCACGCCGCAGGCGATCATGGCCTGCTCCCAGTGCTGGTAAAACCCTTCGATCGCCTCCACGCTAGCAGGGGGCTCCTGCTCAAAACGGCGCTGCCAATCGTAGAGCGAGCGCCCGCTCTCTTCTAGCATCGTCTGATGCATCTCGTAAGCAGTGATCTGCACGGCCTGCGCCAAGTTGAGGCTCGGGCTCTCAGGGTCACAGGCAATCGCAATGCAACCTTGACAGGCCATCACTTCTTCATTAGTGAGACCACTACGCTCTGTACCAAAGACAAAAGCGATATCACCAGGCTCTTGATTGAGCCAGTCAAGCGAGGCATGTGTTGCCTGACGCAGGGGTGTCAGCGGGGCACCAAACTCTCGCTCATACCCAGTGAGTGCCCAAGCGTAGGTCACCCCTTCGAGCGCCTCTGCAAGCGTCGCATGGGAGCGAGATGCCGCCAGCACGTCAGCGCTACTTGTTGCATAGGCAAGCGCTTCCTCATGGGTACGGTAGTCTGACTCACGGGGATTGACAACGCGCAAATCGCGAAAGCCCATGGTCTTGATTGCTCGTGCAGCGGAGCCAATATTGCCAGGATGGCCTGGTTCACAAAGGACGAAGCGGATACGTGCCGCGCAGCTTTCGCTAGACATGGTTGTTTTTCCCCATAATGAATTGGTACTGTCGCGTGCCCACATTCTATACGTTTACCTAAAAGAGAGGATGTGGCACGCCGTCAGCGCAAGCGAAAAAGAGCGTCACACTTTTCTGCCAGCACGCAGTGAGTTCGGCTAAAATACCCGCTTTCTTTAAGTCGAGCGGCCGCATAAAGTGTGCTGAGCCCACATGCAGTGCTCACAGCCCGCTCGTCTGCTCAAACCCAAGAATTCTCATATCCACGCATTTACACACCTATGCCCTCTCCATACCTTTCCGTTGCGATCAAGGCGGCCCGCTCGGCCGGCGCTGAAATCTCCCGCGCTGCTGCTCATATCGATGAGCTTCAGATCGAAAACAAAGCCGTCAACGACTTTGTGACCAATGCCGATCGTGCAGCGGAGGCTGTTATCCTCGAGACCCTGCAGCAGGCCTACCCCAATCACGCCATTCTCACGGAAGAAGCTGGCCGTATCGGCCCCAAGCAGAGCGACTACCTCTGGATCGTTGATCCCATTGACGGTACGCTCAACTTTATGCACGGTGTGCCGCAGTATGCGGTTTCCATCGCGCTTGCTTACCGAGGGGAAGTGGTTCTCGGGGTCATTTATGACGTGGCTAAAAATGAACTCTTTCATGCCATCAAGGGCGAGGGCGCGTTCCTCGACAATCGTCGCATCCGTGTCTCTGGCTTGATGGACATGAACCGTGCGCTCATTGGCACGGGCTTCCCCTTCCGCCGTGGCGACAACTTCAAAAAGTACATGCTGAGCTTTATGCGTGTTGCGGAACGTACAGCGGGTATCCGCCGCCCTGGTTCCGCTGCGCTCGACCTAGCGTGGGTAGCCGCTGGTCGCTACGACGGCTTCTGGGAATCAAACCTTCAACAGTGGGATATTGCCGCAGGTGGCTTGATGGTCCTTGAGGCGGGCGGTTTGATTACGGACCTCTCTGGGCAGGAAGCTTGGCTCACCAAGGGGCAAGTCTGTGCCGGCACCCCGAAAATCTTTGCGCAGCTATTGCCGCTTGTTGGAGAACTTACTCCCAACGAAGTGAGCGCAGCTTAATCGCATCAGACCCCTGCGAGAGAAAGTACACCCGTACGCCAGCACAACCACTACAATGGAAACCGGACCGCTAACGGCAAGCATCCTACGCTGCCCAAGGTGCGTTCGGTTTTCTTTTTTAGAGCGAAGCGCACCTTGGGACAGCTGAGCTAGGATAGCACCTCAGCGCCCGTTAGCTCTACCCTCACGAGGGTGCGCATAAAGCCACAAGTGTGTGCCGCCCGACATTCACCTAGACGCCCGAATTCAACATGACGCAAACCACGACCGATCTCTCAGACATGGATCTCAACGATTTCACCCCCGCCATGCGGCAGTTTGTTGACGTCAAGCAGCGCTATCCCAACACGCTCGTGCTATTTCGCATGGGGGACTTCTACGAGACTTTTTTTGACGATGCTGCCAAGGCTAACCGTTTGATCGGCATTACCCTCACCAAACGTGGAAAGCTCAAAAATGGTGAGCCCATTCCGATGGCTGGCATTCCTGCCGTCTCGCTCGAGCAGTACATCGCTCGACTCGTTCGGCTCGGTGAATCGGTCGTCATCGCTGAGCAGATCGGCACCCCTGGTAAGGGACTTATGCAGCGGCGCATCTCCCGCATCATTACCCCTGGCACGCTCACAGAGAGCACCCTGCTTCCAGAAAAAGACGATGCCATTTTGATGGCGGCTGCGCCCCTAGGTGCTCGAGGCGCCACGCAGTGGGGACTGGTATGGCTCACTCTCAGCAACGGGCGTTTTTTTGCCACACGCGTTGATGCGGCCTCAATTTCGAGCGAAATTGCCCGTATCTCTCCGAGCGAAATCCTTGTGCAAGAGGCGCAACGCGATCTCTGGCGCGAAACCTATCCAGAGCTCACTATCACCACCATGCCCGCGTGGCACTTCGACGCCGAGCACGGTAAAGAAGCGCTCAAAAAACTCTACCAAGTCGAGAGCTTAGCGGCGTTTGCGCTTGAGGGAGAAAACGCAGTACTCGCAGCAGCCAACGCACTCCTTGACTATACAAGCGAAACGCAAGTCGACATGATGCCCTTTATTGAGCCCTTGAAGCTTCTGAAGCCAGAGGACACGATCATCATCGACCCCGCAAGTCGGCGCAACCTCGAAATCAGCCACAGCTTGCGTAGTGAGTCGCAGGGCCCCACGCTCTTTTCCGTGCTTGATCATTGTTGCACGGGCATGGGTAGCCGCACACTCAAGCGCTGGCTCAACGAGCCCCTGCGCGACCGACAAAGCGCAGAGGCTCGACACGAGGCCATTGGCGGAATCTTAGCGAGTGGGAGCGATGCGCTCGAGGTACTACGCAACTCGCTTAAACAAATACCCGATATTGAACGTATTGCGAGCCGTATCGCACTCGGTAGCGTTCGCCCTAAAGAGTTGGCCGCCTTGCGTGATGCGCTACCTGCGCTCAGCATGCTCGAAGGGGCACTTGCTGCACGCCCCGAGCCCTGGTTCATCGCCCAAGCTAACGCGCTCACGTTGCCCGAACAAATTCAGGCGCTACTTGTCGAGCGACTGCTCGATGAGCCCGCGACGCTCCTGCGAGAGGGTGATGTGATTCGTTCGGGCTTTAATGCTGAGCTCGATGAATTACGGGCGCTACGCGACAACACCGGAGAGTTTCTCATGGCGCTCGAAGCGCGCGAACGTGAAAGCACGGGGCTCTCCACACTACGCGTCGAATACAACAAAGTGCATGGCTTTTATATCGAGTTGAGCAAAGTGCAAGCTAAAGATGCCCCCATGCACTACCACCGCCGGCAGACACTCAAAAACGCCGAGCGCTTCATTACACCCGAGCTCAAAGCCTACGAGGAAAAAGCCATTAGCGCAAAGGAGCGTAGCGCTGAGCTAGAGCGTGCGCTCTATGAGGCGCTCGTCGGTGAGCTAAGCCCCTATGTGCCAACGCTCATGCGTGCAGCAGCCGCCGCGGCAGAGTGCGACGCGCTACTGTCGCTTGCGCTACATGCCGCTCAGCACAACTGGGTTGCCCCTACGCTCAGTGATCGCACAGGAATCTCGATTCACGCGGGCCGTCACCCTGTCGTTGAAACGACCTTAGAAACCTATGTCCCTAACGACTGCGCACTCGGCGACGGACGACGTTGTCTCATCATCACGGGACCCAATATGGGCGGGAAATCGACGTATATGCGTTCTGTGGCACTCATCGTGCTACTGGCTTGGGCAGGAAGTTTTGTCCCTGCAGCGCAAGCGCAAATCGGCGGGGTGGATCGAATCCTCACGCGAATTGGCGCTTCAGACGATCTGGCTCGGGGGCTCTCGACCTTCATGGTTGAAATGACCGAGGCTGCAGGGATCCTGCATCAAGCCACAGAACGTAGCCTCGTGCTGATGGACGAAATCGGCAGAGGGACCTCTACCTTTGATGGCCTCTCGCTCGCTGCGGCCATTGCCACAGAGCTTGTCGAAGGGACAAGAAGCCTCACGCTTTTTGCCACGCACTACTTTGAGCTAACTGAACTCGCAGGCGCACTCAAAGAGGTCGCCAATGTGCATGTCTCCGCGATGGAATCCAAGAAGCGAATTGTCTTTTTGCATGAAATTTCCGAGGGTCCTGCCAACCGTAGCTACGGTATTGCTGTCGCACAACTTGCTGGTGTACCCATTCATGTCGTACGTCGTGCCCAAGCCACGCTCAATCGACTTGAGCAGCGTGAAGCGAAAAATAGCGCTCCAGAAGGCTCACTCTTTGAAGACTTTGGCCTCTTTAGTCCCCAGAGCGTTGCGCTTGAGGCAGGAGCAAGTTCAGCGTTTGCCGCCGAGCCCCGCTCCCCTTACGTTGCACCCATTGCCGAAGCGGAGCAGCCAGCACCACAACCCGATGCTGCGCTTCTTGCTGCAGGGCATTTAGCCGAGGAGATTGCCGCCTTTGATATCGACAGTCTGACACCTCGTGAAGCCCTCTCCAAGCTCTATGAGATCGCCGAAAAAGCGCGTGAGATCGGCAAAGCCAAAGGCGCCTAGCGCTCAGGTGGGTATTTGTCGACAAATTTTGTGCTTTTGTTTTAAGATTGAGCGAGGGGCAGAGCGTCTTCCGAGAAGCGCTGCCCCTGTTCCTCAACCCTCCTCAATAGACAAATGCCTCTTCATAACGATAAGACAGAAAGTGCAGAAGAGATCCTCTTTCATAAGATCCATCAGCACATTCTTGAACAAGCGAAAAACAACGGCCGTATCGATACGGAAGCGGAACTCGCTGCCCGCTTTAACATCACGCGCTACAAAGTACGCAAGGCATTGAGCGTACTGACACAGATGGGAATTATTGACCGTGCGCCCAAGCGCGGTATGACTGTCAATAACGTCGAACCCAAAAACCTCTCTGCACAGATTCAAGTGCAGATGGACATTGCCAACTTCGATATCCGTGAGTTTATCGAAGCGCGATTGCTCATTGAGGTTGACATCATTCCGCTGGCCATGCGACGCATGACGCCTGCCATGATGGGGCGACTTGAGACGGCCATTGAAGAGATCGAGCGCAACGCCCACAGCACGCGTGAAGCGGATCGTTGGGATAGAGAGTTTCACCTGCTGCTACTAGAAGCCTGCGGCAATCGTGTGCTACAGGTCTTCTCTGCCGCGCTCGTGACGTACTTTGAAAAGACCACGGAAAAACTGCCTCGCTACGATCCGCAGTTTTTCCTTGACATTGCCCAAAAAGAGCGTGAATTGCTCGCCGCTATCAAAGAGGGCGACGAGCGCAAAGCGCAGAATCTGCTTCGTAGCCAACTCTCTGAGCAGATCGTGCTACTGAGCTAAGCGCTTGCGCGAGCGTTACACCTAAAGACCACCAAGCTCCCTTGCCGTAATCGGCGTGGGAGCTTTTCGCTTTTGAGTAGCGCCTAGCGCTGCGCACATAATCGGATAGGGGTAGCAGGATGTCCTGCCAGCCCCTTCCACACCACCCACCGTA
>CABQGK010000004.1 GCA_902463725.1 uncultured Sutterella sp.
TGATGCCGGGGATCACATTCGTGACACGTCCCTGCGGGGTGATGATGGCGTAGCTCGCGCGCTTAACAACAGAGCGATTGGAAAGAAGGTCGGTAGGATATCCGGGCATAGTGCTTTCTCCGAATGATGTGTGTTGGGACGCAGGTGGGAAGGCGTGCATTTCATGCTTCTGACGCCCCCCTTGCGTTAGCTACATAGTAGAAATTCCCTCCCAACTTCCCACGACCATCTGCGCCAACCTCTTGTCATTTGCCGCCACTCTTTCCTAGCCACAAGCTCCTAGAATTCTGTGGACGGTTGCAAGCGCACTAAGGCGCAAAGTAGCTCGCAATCAGGCATTCGCTAAATATTCGCGTTTATGTCAACGGTGCGTAGTAGCGCATCATCGACGGTTTTCTCTGGCGTCATCCGCCATCCTGCGGCCAACTACACCCCCACAAAAAAGCGCGCGTTTTCGCACGCCAATCGCTTGTCTTTTGCCGCCGCATCTTTGCGCTCACCTCTGCGCCGCTACGCAGAAGCACCGCTGCGAGCATAGCCGCACTCAAACACAACGATGTTTTGATAGTCATCTTCAATCAAGAGTGCGAGGTTCATATTATTTTTTCACTCTAGTTGCGAATGATTCTCATTTCATGTATGATGTCACACATAGTCAAGAACACCTAATGCTCTGAGGGTGAGGGGTCGCCCTGCATTAGAAGATCCGTTACGCCTTTTCATTCGGATCGCGTCCTATCTCCGCGCACGTTCTTGATGGTTGTCCTTTGGGATGAGCCGCACGTACACTGCCGCTCATCCCTTTTTTTGTGTTTGCTGCGTGTGTTAAGTAGAAAAAAGAGCGTCTACTCGTGCTTGCGCCCCTCGGGAGGCGCAAAGCAGTTGTAGACGCTTAGGAGAAAACATCGCGCAAGCAATGTGTGCCTCGGCAGGAGCGTGAGGAGACTGTCACGCTCCTACCAAGACGTTGAAACGCTTAGAACTTGTGGTTAATACCGAAGAAGAGCTGGCTACTCATCGGGTTATCGAAGGTATGACCATCGCTGTTGGTGAGCGAGGCCACATCCTTGTAGAACCCGACTGCGCTATAGAGCGTGGTGCGCTTACTGAGCGGATAGGTGTAACCCACGCCCGCACCATAGCGGCTCAAGTCTTTGCCGATCTGCGCGGCGGTATCTGTACTCACTACATCGTCGTACTTGGCCTTGAGCACGAGGCCATAGACATTGATTTCTCCGCCCGCGAGCGGAAGACGGGTGCCAACCGACGCAGCCCACCCATTGATTCGATCAAGCCCTTGGTAGAGCGTGTAGTCAGTAAAGCCTGGGAGCGCAATAATATTGTCCGCGTCTTTGAACCAACTGCCCCACGCGTAGAGCTTTGCCGCGCCAACCTTCACATTGCCGCCCACAAGCGCACTAACCATATCCTTTTGATCTGCGCTCGTCGAACTTTCATTCATCGTATCGAGCATGGCCACCAAGTTGACGACCTCGCTATCGTACGTCACCGAAATGGAGGAGTAGCGATCCGCGGACGACGTGCCTTCGACCACATCGGTGCCGTTCGCAATTGCAAAGCTATGCTGTAAGTTCACTTGGAAAGGCCCGATCTTTGGGCTCGAATACTGCAGCATATTGTTGAGCGAGAACCCGTAGAACGGCATCAAAAAGACAGGATTGCCAAGTTCGCCCCAGCCCGTACCAAAAGGATTGATACGGTTCCACGTGATGTCAAAAGTGAGCGGCGTGGCGCCTGCACGCACCGCACCCGAGCGCCCAGCAGAGAGCTGCCCCCAGTGGTTGTTCTTCACCCACATATAGGCACCGCGGTCAAAGATAGAACCCGCGGTCGTGCTCGCTCCCGTATCCGAGTCAAAGCCCGCTTCTAGCCAGAACCCGACTTCCGTCTCGCTATTGAGCTGTTCCGTGCCCAAAAAGAGCACACGGTTTCCGTCGAGAAGGCTATCGGCCATCTCGTAAGAGGTCTTACTCCCAGTGCTACCGTCATTGACATGATGCAGCCGAAGCCCCGTATCAATCATCCCGCCCACAGTCAGATCCATCGCCTGAGGGGCACCTGCAGCGAGCGCGAAAAGCATGGCGGCGGTCAACGCACGCATCGTGTGTGTCTTGGTTTTCATCGTTTTGTCTCTTCTTTTTTTTGGGAAAACGCGGCGCAGCAGCTTCCTGTCTCAGGCGTCATCACTGCGCCGCGTAGAGGTCATCAAATAGGTTGTTTATTGAGCGCTCTTAACGAACTTCGCAGCTTCCATACCACCAATACGGCCCGAGTTATAGGCGAAGCCCAAGGCCAAGCCCTGGTAAGGCGGATAGGACGGCGTGCTGTAGAAGCCGTAGGCGTTGTTACCCACCACATAAAGCCCCTTAATGGGCTTATAGGCCTTATCAAGCGCTTGCATATCCGCGTTGACACGGACGCCACCGAGCGTCGAGAGGCTCACGACCTTGGCCTGAATGGCATAGAAGGGGCCCTCTTTGACGCCAAACTTCAGGAATTCCTTTGGTTTACCCAGAGGATCCTTGCCGCTTGCAACAATCTTGTTGTAGTCAGAAATGGTTGCACTAAAGCGCGCCGCATCAAAGCCCGCGGCCTTGGCGAGGCCTTCGATCGTATCAGCCTTAAAGGCCACGCCCTGAGCAACGGCATCGTCGGCAAGTGCACGGAAGTCACCTTTACCTTCAGGGTTCTGCGGACCCGCACCAGAGACTTCAAACGGCAGCTTGTCCGCGGTATAAGCATCAAGGGTCTTGCCGTCAACAACAACGAAGTAGCGACCGCCCACGGAGAAGCCCGCATTGGCCCAGTAAACCGTGTCGTAAATGAGCTCTTCGTTAGCAAAACGCACACCCGCTGGATCCACCCAAAGTAGCGGCGTCTTCAAGACACGCACCAAGAGGTTCGCGTCCACCATGCCGTGCGAGCCAGAGGACGACGTGGCGAGCCCATCAAACTCAGCCGCATGAATGAGCGCATGGTTTTCGCCCATCTTCTGAGCGCCAGCCTTCCAAGCCATGTCGAGCCCTTCGCCATTGTTCGCCCAGGCAATACGGTTGACGATCTGATCAGTTTCCATCGCCTTATGCAGACGCGCGGCATCGCCGCCGTATCCGCCCGAAGCGATCACCACAGCCTTGGTATGCACCGTGAGCGTGCCACCATCAGCCTTTTCAGCGACGACAGCCGAAACGCTACCATCGGCGTTTTGCTTAAGATCGTAGGCACGCGTCTGCGTGTAGAGCTTGCCGCCCATCTTTTCAAAATTGGCGTACATGTTCTTGAAGGCTTGCGCGTTATCCTTGTAGCGGTGGTAGACACGCCAACGGATGGGATACGGGTTTTGGCCTTGCTGCGGATTCCAGTCGATGAGTTCGAGCTCCGCACCGTACTTCTGCATCCAATCGATCGTGCTCGCGCTCTGATCGATGACGCGCTTGGTGATCTGCGCATTAGAGAGGTAGTGGTTGTAGTCCATCAACTGCGTATAGAGCGCAGACTTGGTGAGCTGTCCCAAGAGCTTCGGATTGTTCTTGTACTTCGCTTTCTGTAGCGAGCTCTCCACAGCAAAGAGGCCCGAGGCGATCTTACCTGCGCCACCAACAGCGGGGGCTTTCTCGAGGACGACCACTTTGACGCCATTTTCAGCCGCAGAGAGCGCAGCTGCCGTACCCGAGGCACCAGCGCCCACCACGACCACATCCGCGGTAATTTCTTCAGAAGGACCCACCTTCTTGACAACTTTGACCGTATAGCGGCTCACGTCAGCGCCGCTCTTTTCGATGGCAGCAAGCACCGCGGCCTTGATCGCCTTGCTCGAGACGGTCGCCCCAGAGACGTCATCGACTTCGACGCTCTGATTTTCAACGATCGTCTTCGAGAGGGTTTTTGCGGCCATACCACCCAAATCAGGGGTTTCGCCGCTCGCGTCAACCTGAACATTGGTAATGCGACCATCCTCGCCCAATGTCACCGCCGCTTTGATGGTTGAGAGCTTGCCTTGCGCAGAGGACTCAAAAGTTCCTGCTGCAAAGGCCACGCTGCTTGCACCGCACATGAGTGCAACCAGCGCCTTCATTTTGAAGGACTGAATTGTCATGACTCATTTCTCCTAGGGTTGAGTTCTGTCCGGGGAGTTAGCCAGCCTTTCCACTGAGCTTGGAGGAAAAGAAGCGCTGGCTTTTGCGTGAGAGGTTAGGAGAATTCGTCTTTAGGTAGGCCAATAACACGATCAAGAAACCCGAACGTGACGATGGATCACGCGAGCGTCACACGGCGCAAACACTACTCCCACAAGGCCGAACGACCTAAGTCGAAAGATTAATCATCATGAGAAATCCCTGTTATATTGGGATTTACCCTAATAAGTCCTCGCGCCCCGCTTCGGCTATAGTCGCAGGAAAAAATGGCATACCCATTGCCCAGTCTTTCCTCTATCCAAGGAGCATCCGAGACGACATGCTGGATCCAAAGCAGATGCAGGCCTTCGTTGTACTCGCCGAGCACATGCACTTCGGCCGTGCCGCTAAAGCGCTTGGTATTTCTCAGTCGACGCTCTCAACGCAGATTCGTACGCTAGAAGAGACGATTGGCGGCGCGCTGATCAATCGCTCCAACCGCACCATGACGCTCACTGCGCTCGGTGAGACGTTTCTAGTTGACGCGCGTAACATCCTCGCGATGATGGAATGCGCCCTCCGAAACACCTCGGATGTGCTCGACGGGACGGTGAGTTCGCTCACCATCGGCGTGGATACGGGCGGCATTTCCTCGGGGCTTTTCGTGCAGATACTGGCGCAGGCGCGTGAACAATTCCCGCGACTTGAGCTCATGAGTATTGAGGAGCCGCCTGCGACGCTTTTGACCGAACTCTGCTCCGGTCATATCGATGTGGTGCTCTCCAACACCTTCAGCTTGGATATTCCCAAAAACGTTGTTCAGCACCCGATCGTGAACTGGCGAGCCGTGCTCGTCGCGCATAAGTCACTTTCGCTCACCGATCAGGCAGGCACGCTCGCCATTGACGCGGTTTCCGAGCAACCCTTTTTGCTTTTTGAGCACCAAAGTGCCTCGCCTCATGTCATTGAGCACGTTTTTGCCTTTCGTCCGAAGCGCGTTTTGCGACTCCCGTCCGTACGTCTCATTGCTGACTATGTAGAGGAGCGGATAGGCGTAGCCGTGCTCCCCGAGGCCGACCTCAAGCTACTCGGCCCCAACACCGTTGCCTACCCGATCGATGACGTGCAGATGCCCGTCAAACTTATGCGCCTCAATAACAGCAACTCACCCACCATGATTCGCTTCTGCCACATGGTACGAACGCTCTTTGCAACAAACGGCTAAAGAAGCTCGCCTCAGGCTGGACATACAGAACACTGTGAGAGAGCTTACTGTCAAAGATAAACCTTGCACAATTTTCCGGTCGTCTATTCGGGAAACACCTATGGCGTAGCTCGGTACGCAAGGTCTAGAGTCAAAACACAGGCACACTAACCTCAAAGCACAGCCGCCTGCTGCCTGCAAAGACCGGATGACCAGCCTTTCCCTGACGGCTGTTGGAAGTTCTCGCCATGAAAACACTTTCCCGCCGAACCTTTCTTGCCGGTACCGCAGCTAGCGGCCTTGCACTCAGCCTACCAACCGAAGCTGCACCCGTGAATATTCCCAAAAAGTGGGATCTAGAGGCTGATATTGGCGTCATTGGCGCTGGTGCCACAGGATTGCCCGCGGCAATTGGCGCAAAAGATCGAGGCTTTTCCGTGCTGGTTGTCGATGCTAACTACGATATCGGCGGACACGCCATGATTAGAACACTCACGGCCACCTTCTAAAGTAAGTGGCGGGTGAGGGCTCGCGGGTTGGAAGACCGTGAAACAGGAAACGGCACACCGCTAGGTGTCCCACAAGCCCCACTCATAATAGGAGACTTGCTAAGGGTATTAATCGGATTAATACCCTTTTAGTAATAGTTCTTTTTATGGAGTAATGAAACGTTGCACCATATTTTTGTTATGCTTGATAACAAAAAAGCCGAAGGATACCATCGGCGAACCACACGCCTGTTGAAACGAGCTTCCACTCCCGACCGCTTCCTTTTCAAGGGGCAATTACATTGCTACAGTGCTCAACCGCATATATCAATCTCTCTAAAACACCGTGGGCTAGTACTTGTAATAAGCGCTTTCCAAGCGCTCTTTCTCGCAAGCTCTCTCATACTCTGTCATGCCAAGCCAGCGATCTACGATATCGCGACGCCAAATCAGCTTGCGCTTAAGCCGCATGCCTCTAGGTAGCATGCCCTCAACAACATAGCGGTCTACAGTGCGCTCGGAAATGCCCAAGTACTTTGCGAGTTCTTTCTTCGGCAAGCACGGTTCAATTGTCTTCATCCTTATTCCCCTTGCGTCACACCATTGACAGTTTCTGCAAAGCGCGTATACACCTCGAGTGCAAGCGGAAGGCTTTGCTCATCTTGGAGGTCGAAATTCGGGCGATGGTGTCCCACATGATTGCACCCGTAGAGGATGAAGGCGGCCTGACCGCCATGCTGAATCACACGACGAACAAAGAGCGCACAATCTTCGCTGCCCGAGGGCACATGCACACGGTCAAGCACTTTCGCGCTAGGAATAGTGTGCATGACACGCTCAACAACATCAAAAAGCTCAGGCGACTGCAGAAGTGTTGTGCTCTCTCCCGCAATCTCAATACGAGACTTCACGCGATAGGCTTTGTCCACCCCCGCGAAAATGTCATAGACATAATCACGCATATAGGCATTGACTTCCTCCGTGTCACCTCGCACTTCAAGTTGCAATTTCGCCTGCGCAGCTATCACATTGCGACCCTCACCCGCGTGAAGTGTCCCAACGGAAACACGGGTCGGACCATCACCATGGCGTGGAATACCTTGAAGCATGAGGGTGGCCGCACAAGCTGCGGTGAGCGCGCTGTTGCCTAAATGCGGGGCATTACCTGCGTGCGCTGGCGTCCCCTCGATGGTGACATCGAATTTTGTCGATGCCAAAAAACCCCCATCCATCACTGCAATTTCGCCCAACTTCGCGCATCCTCCGACATGACCACTCAAAAAGTAGTCAACATCGTCGACAATCCCTGCTGCCACCATGGCGCGCGCACCACGCACGCCTTCTTCGGCAGGTTGGAAAATTAGCTTGAAGCGGCCACAAAGTTGGTCCTTATGCTCAACAAGCCAGCGTGCGAGCGTCAGGCCCACCGCCGTA
The DNA here is from genome assembly GCA_902463725.1 of uncultured Sutterella sp. Lineage (GTDB taxonomy): Bacteria > Pseudomonadota > Gammaproteobacteria > Burkholderiales > Burkholderiaceae_F > Sutterella. Next base: position 7,263 of record CABQGK010000004.1, read on the forward strand.
TGACCATCATGACCACAGGCGTGCATCAAGCCTTCACGCTCCGAAGCAAAGCCGAGCTGATTAGGTAGATGGGCGGGATCTGCGCTTTCCTGCACCAGAACGCAATCAATATCGGCGCGGAATGCTGTCGTGGGGCCAGGTCGCCCCGTATCGAAGAGCGCCACCGCTCCTGTGTAGCCCGAGCACTCATCTAAAAAGTCCTGCGGCACGCCGTTGGCAAGCGCCCGCTTTTCAGCAGCTGCCACAAGCGCTGGGTCGCGCCCCAATACCTCATCAGGGTTGATATTGGCGGCCCCAACCGAAACGTTTAGCCCCAGCGCCCGCAGGGTCTTCACCACAAAGAAGGTGGTTTCGAATTCCGTCCACCCTTCTTCGGGTCGACGGTGAATATGACGGCGATACGCCACCATGTCATCAAGATAGTCTTTTCGCATATTTCTTACTCCGAAAAACTCAGTACGCAGATAGAGGGCACTCCCTGTCGGCCGCTTCCGTCAGTGGGCTGCTCCGCTCGGCTCTGTGCGCAACGCATTGACATCTCGAGCGCGAGCCGCGTAGTACGCCAGACTTCCTAGGAGCCCCAGAACCGCCACTGCTAAACCCATCGCATAGGCGAGCGCGTAATAGCCAGAAGCATTGACCCAGCGGATAATCCAAGGCCCCAAAAAGCCACCAATTGAATACGCAAACGCCATCACCGAGAAGTTCACACTATTGTTGAGTGCGCCAAACTCATCAGCCACAAGTCCTGGATAGACACCAAACGAGGCGCCATAGCATAGGCCTACGCCCACAAGTCCCGCCAAAAACTGCACCGTATCGCCACTTTGCGCGCCGTACAGTAGCCACAGCGCAACGAGTGCCACAAGCAGTACCAGTTGCAGCGTGGGCATGCGTCCCAACCGATCCGAGAGCACCCCCGAGAGAAAGCGCCCCGCTGTATTGGCAAGCGAGAGCGTCGAGACAGAGAGCGCGATCAGCGCCGCACTAAAGCGCATTTGCGTTGCGGCAATCGCAGAAATATTGGAGATCAGCATGAGACCAAGGGTGGCGCACATGGCAAAGACCAGAAAGAGCGGATAAAACCGAGCCGTACGCAACATATCACGCCAATTTAAATTGACTTCTGCCGCTGGCTGCCGCGCGCTTGGCTTAAGTTGCGCCTTCCATTGAGGAGCCGAAAGACTGACAAACGCCGAAAAGCCGTCTGGGCACTTCACAAGTGGCAGCGCCGCACTCACCACGACAACGCCCAAGAGAAGCGCAAAACACATGAGCGTCGTACTGATTCCTTGCGAAGCAATGAGTGCATTCGCGAGAAACGGCAACAACGCGCCACCCACGCCGAGCGAGGCAGTCACCAAGCCGCCCGCAAAGCCACGGCGGTCTGGGAAAAACTTCACCGCACTATTAATCGTGCACCCGTTCACGAGCCCCGTGCCCGCCCCCACGCAAAGACCATAGGTCATGTAGAGCGTCGTAACGTCGACCGCGCGCGCACTTAACCAGTAGCCAATGGCGAGTAACACACCACCCACCATGATGATGAAGCGTGGTCCAAAACGGTCGTTAACGTAGCCTCCCGTGAACATCAAGATGGGAGTGACTGCTGTCGCAGTGCCAAAGACCGCCCCCAACTGCGCCACCGTCACCGTCACGCCCATCGCCCTCGAAAGATGCACGGCAAGCGCACTCGCAAAGACACTCCACACATAGAGCGCACCGGTGCAGAAATTGATCAGACTGAAGAGCACCAAATAGAGCCATCGGCGGCGAAAAAGCGGAGCGTAATTGCCATTCATAGTCCGTTGAGAGAGATTTAATGGATTTTTAACAACGGAAATTTTACGTAATAGTTATATAAATAAAAACAAGAATAAACCCCTAATCTGTTATTTAACATCCGATATCTGATATCTGATATCGGATAAACATCATAGTAAAACTCCCTGTTGTCTATTCAATGATTTTTCTTAGAATTCAATCTGTTGTGATGACCACTTCAATATTTATTGAATTGGAAATTCAGACCCCTCTTACACAACAGGTGATTTTCATGTCTTTGCCAATTATTTTTTCTATCGTCGTTGTCATCGCTACGATATATGCCTTAATTAAGCGCTATGAAACACGTCTGGTGCTAATCAGCGCCGGTCTACTCATGGCCTTGGTTTCCATGAAGCCGATGGTAGCCTTTGCCCAATTCGACAAATCCATGACCAACAGCTCACTCATCATTGCGATCTGCTCGGCGATGGGTTTTGCTGCGGCGGTTTCGCTCACAAAATGTGATGTGCACCTTGTGGCGCTTCTTACGCGCCCCCTAAAGCGCTTGGGCGTCATGCTGCTTCCGGCGTGCATGCTGGTCACAAGCCTCTGCGCAGTTGCCATTCCGTCGACGGCGGGGCTTTGCGCGGCGGTTGGGCCCTCGATGATTCCTATTCTGATCCGTGCTGGCTTTAAGCCCGTCATTGCCGCCACAGCCATTGTCGCCTCCACCATGCCCGCGCTCTTTAACCCAGGCGTCTCGCACAACGTCTTCATTGCGAAGATCGGCAGCATCGAGATTATGGAGCTCATTGCACGCATGAGCCCTGCGCTTCTTGGCATATCGCTCGCGATCATTGTGGGTATCACGCTTATCTGTTTTGTCTACGGCGACTACAAAAAACCGAGCGCCACGGATGCCGTCGCTCAAAGCAGCACGGTGCAACTTGCCGACAATCTTCCTAAAAAGGTCAACGTGCTCTACGCGCTTGCGCCACTTGTTCCAATTCTGATTCTGCTCACGGTCTCGCTCGCAACCACCATGAAGCTTTCGGTGGCCACGGCCATGATCATCGGCACGGTCTACGCACTTGCCGTCACCCGCACCAATCCCGCAGACGTCACAAAGACGTTTTTCAACGGCATGGGCAAAGGCTACGCTGACATTCTCGGCATCATCATTGCCGCGGGCGTCTTTGCGGCGGGGCTCAAAGCCGCCGGCGTGGTCGATCTACTTGTCAACGCACTCACCCACGCCAACGAATGGGCGCGTATTGGTGGCGCATTCGGCCCCTACCTCATGGGTGTACTGACGGGCTCGGGTGACGCAGCAGCCTTTGCCTTTAACGAAGCCGTCACGCCGCACGCTCAAGACTTTGGCATGACAATTCCTTCACTCGGGTACTTGGCAGTCGTTGCAGGCGCGCTCGGCCGTACGAGCTCACCGCTTGCGGGCGGCGTCATTCTCGTGGCGGGTATCGCTGGCGTTAATCCGCTCGACATCATCAAACGCACCGCACCCATCATGCTCGTGATGGTCATTGGCGCCTACTTTTTCGTTTAACCACCCCAAACTCACACGAACCCAAGGAGATTTCACTCATGCGTCTTTTCACGACGAAATGCTTAACAGCAGCCGTATTTGCTGCCTGCGGCTGCGCCGCTACCCAAGCTGCCGATGTGACCGTCTACGGTCGCGTCGACACGGGTCTCGTCTATCAGAACTTCTTTGGTGACTCCACCAAAGGCGATAGTTTCACCATGGAGAGTGGCCCCAACACGGCTTCTCGATTCGGCATTCAAGGCAAAGAAGTAATCAATCCCGATTGGACAGTGGGTTTTAGGCTCGAGAGCCGCTTTGCGTCGGATACGGGCGAACTCAAAGGCGACCGCCTCTTTGAAGGCTCGGCCTACCTCAACATCATCAACCGCACCTTTGGTGAACTGGCCGCTGGCCGCATCGCGGGTCTTGCTTCAAGCTCTGGCGCGTACGATCACCAGTTCTACATGGATGCGTTTGCGGGCGGCACCTTTGGTAGCGCGCTTGCGCCGATCAAATCGTCACGTATGGACAACATGCTCACCTATCGCACGCCCATGTTGGGTGGTTTTCAGGCGACGTTGCAGCATTCGCTCAAGATGAGCACTACCGACACAAAAGATCTGGGCACCGAAGGAGAAGCTGCGGCGAACCGCTTCTGGGCCGCGGGAGCACGCTACACCGTAGGCGGCCTCAATATCGTTGCCACCTATGAAGCAACGACTTGGGGGCACGAATCGCTCGCTGGCGCCAGGGACGACCGTCAGGTCTTCTCCTTGGGCGGCAACTACCGCACGGGTGATATCGCCTTCTATCTCCAAGGACAAATCTTTGATGGTGTAGAAAAGCTCGATGGGCTGAGCGCCTCGGATCTGCATAGCGAGCTCTCTGGCTACGGCCTCTACGCAGGCACCCAAGTCTGGTTTGGACTCTCGTCTTGGCAGAGCATGGTGTACTGGCGTGACTACAAACTCAAGCGTGACACCGCGAGCGCCGACCTTGATGCGGACTCGCTTGGGATTGCCACCAAATACATCTACCGACCGAGCAAGACGATTGAAATCTACGTGGGCGCTGGTGTTGCCAAATGGGACCGTCTGAGCACAACGGGCACGCTACTCACCGACAAAACGTTCAATGCGTTTACGGGTGTGACTAAGTACTTCTAACCGAGCCGCGGCTCACCGCCCCGCTGCATCACGCGCCCGCCACTCGGGTGCTACGTTCGGCAAACAGTCGAGCGTAGCACCAACTGGCGGGCGTTTCGTTTAGCCAATGTGATAGTGATGATGCGTCGTGATCGCGTATTGACGGTGATACTCCACCGGCCGATCATCGTACGTATAAGAAAGCCGCGAGATCTCGATCGCAGGCATGGGCGGCGTAAATTGGCAGCGTGCACAGACCTCATCGGACACCAGCACCGCCTTGAGATCCTCCTCACAACGCGTGATCGTCACGCCGCACTGCTTCTGGTAGAACGCATACAGCATGCGTTCCTTGTGCTTGAGAAGATTCTCAGCCGTCACCCGCGTAAAGACGGATTCCAATGCCCAGAGCTCATCATACGTCACCGTCCCACGGCGCGTGTTCAGTAGTCGAACGGCATGAATGACGGGCGTTTGTGGCGCTACAGAAAGTTTTTTGGCAATCAAACTGTCCGCGCCAATATGTTCAAACGTCACGAGCACCGTGCTCGAGGGTCCTGACTCTTCCTCGGGCGTATCGGGTAAAAGCCGAATATAGCGCTCGTAGACTTTCTGCTCATTGCCGCTAAAATCCGCGACAAACGTCCCTCGCCCCTGGTGCCGCGTGAGCACGCCCATATCGACGAGCATTTTTAGCGCACGGCGCATCGTGCCTTGGCTGACGCCAAACTCCGCTGCAAGTTCAATCTCGTTTGGGAGCAACTCACCAGGACGCCAACGCCCATCACAAATCAGCTGTCCAATGGCATGGCTGACCTGCTCAAAGAGCGTTTTCTGCTTAGGAAGTCGAAGAAATTCCGTCAGAGCAGTCGGTCTGTTCATGGTTCTCAGCGTCCAAAAAAGGCGAAGTCAAAATGCACGCTAGCGTACAACTCTCATTTCGCACAATGGGTAGGATTGATTTCTCATTCTAGACGATGAGGCATTCTCTCAACGGGACTGCCGCCTGCGTTGTCCTTTTGCTTTGACTTCTATCAGCGGCCATGAGGAACTCAACAGAGCAGATACCAAACTCACTCTCCTTGCCCATGCGGGAAGCCTTCTTCACAACCCGGGCGCGCCTAGCCCGCCGCAAGCGTCGCTAAGTGCGAAAAAACGACCCTTTGGACGTCAAAAGTGCAGTTTGGCCAGCAACGACGCTCATTTGCTGGCCAAAATTGTGCATCACGCGCAGTGGCGAATTTCATACCACCAACGCTTGCAATCACACCACTCGAGCGAACCGAGCGGTACACCCGAACCTGCTTATTTCACCTTGAAGTCGAACTGATGGCACTGATTGCAGAAGTTCTCCGGCTCGCTGTGCTGCAAGTGGCAGTTCGTGCAGTCGAGCGTGTCATGGTAGTGCGGCGAGTTGTGCGGATTCGCGGGCTTGACGTCTTTCGTCTTTTCCACAAGTTGCTTGGTGTTGTGGCACCCCGTGCAGGTCTCGATTGTTGGGATCTGCGGATTCTTCGGGTCAAACCCCTTACCGTGGCAGCTCTCGCAAGTAAGGCCACGCGCAAGGTGACGGTCAGCGCCGAAATGCGTGTCAGCAGCCAAGGCCGAACCCACCGCAAACGCAAGACCCAGCATCATCATGAGGGCAACGTTTTTCATTCATCTTTCTCCTATGGTAGAAGCGACGGCATCACGGATTTGGGGCCAGCGCCGTCTTACATCGGCGTACTTTATCGTGGTGTGCGCCGCACTCACTACCTCCCGAGGGATAGGAGCGCCGAAAAAAAATACACGAACCGTAGTAAACCCAAGGGGACATCGTGCACAGGTAGCGCTTTTTACTGCGCTAAATGGATCAAACTCGCTAACCCACGCGATCTCAGCGTTTTCAGCTAAGAGATTCCGCTAAGAGCCTTTGCGTGCACCCAAATCGTGTTGAAAGAAATTCATCACACCCCCGTACAAACTGCTTGCCACTCGTACTATCAATGTATTCCCTTCCCCAATTTGACTCTACACAGGTGTGCCATGGCTTTCGCTTTTGACAACACGTTCTACTATCTGCTCATCTGCCTGCTCTTCTTTGGTATTGGCGACCTATTAGGTGTCGCCACCAAGGCAAAGGTGTCGGCAGTCTTCGTTAGCCTTTTCCTCTTTCTCGTCTGCTTCATGACGGGGGTGATACCTCCTGACATTATTAAAAAAGCGGGCTTGCAGGAGCTCGGTAAATGGGCAGTGATCTTCGTCGTTTTCTCGATGGGGACCACCATTAACTTCCGGGAGTTGATCGCCGAGTGGCGTACGGTGGCTACTGCGCTCCTCTCGATGCTCGCGGTGATGATCTGTGGGCTCGTACTCATTCCGATTATCGGTAAGCAAGAGACGATCGTTTCTCTGCCGATTGTCACGGGCGGCATTGTTGCCACGCAGATCATGACAAGCGCGGCGATGGAGCATGGCTTTGCGCTTGCTGCTGCGCTAGGCACCATTATTTTCGCCATCCAGAAGTTCTTGGGCTCGCCCGTTGCCTCGTACTTCGGGCTGCGTGAAGCGGAACTCATTGTTGCGGAATACCGCCACAACAGGGAAGCATTCGAAGCCAAGCGTGCCGCGAGCAACACGACGGAGGCCACGCCGAACGCCCCCGTTAAGCAGACGTTCTTTGAGCGCCACAAGAAGTACTACGGTCCCTTTACCTCGTTGACGATTACGGCCTTCTTCTGCTGGGTCGCGTTCATCATCGGTAAGCTCACGGGGCTCTCGCCCACAATTTGGGCGCTGGTGCTTGGAGCCATCGTCTCCACGACGGGCATGATTCCGCAGAACATCCTCAAGCACGCCAACAGTGCCGGTATCTTCAACTGTGCCACGTTTGCCACGATTATCCCCTCGCTTGCGACGATCAAACTCGCTGACCTGATGACGCTCGGCTTTATGATTGCCGCGCTCTTTGTGGTGGTGTTTGTTGCGCTCTTTGTCTTCTTCTATCTACTGCCGCTCTGGAAGATCCTCGGCTCGCGCAATGTCGCCATGGGTGTCGCATGCTGCCAGCTTTTAGGGTTCCCGGCTACCTACCTCATCGTCAATGAGGTCGCTCAGGCCGTCGCCACCAATGAAGATGAAAAAAAGGCCATCACTGACCATCTCATGCCGAAGTACCTCATGGGCGGCTTCACCACCGTGACGAGCTTCTCGGTGATCATTGCGGGCTTTATGGCTCCGTACGTCTAAACGATTGTTAGATAAGGATTGCAAACATGTACAAGTACGATGCTCAGGATTACCCCTACCCCAGCAAGCGCCACGTGGTCTACGCGAAAAACGGCATGTGCTGCTCGGGCAACCCATCGACGAGCTCCGCAGGTCTGCAAACGCTTCTCAAAGGGGGCAACGCTATTGATGCGGCCATTGCGATGGCCGCTTCTCTCCCCGTCGTGGAGCCCACGGGTAATGGTTTAGGGGCTGACTGCTTTGCGATTATCTGGTACGAGGGCAAGCTCTACGGCATTAACGGCACGGGCCCCGCGCCGATGCTCAATAGTGTCGCCGCCCTCAAAGCACGTGGCTTTGACAAGATTCCGAGCTACGGCGTCGAGCCAATTAATGTCCCGGGCGCCGTGGGTGGTTGGATGGCGATGCACGAACGCTTTGGTAGCCTGCCGCTTGAGGAAGTGTTCGCTCCCGCGGTGCGCTACGCAGAAGAAGGCTATCCCGTCTCGCCCAACATTTCCCGTCTCTGGGAAGAGGCTTACGGTATCTACTCCAAGTACCGTGATCGTCCGGAGTTTGCAGGCTGGTTTGAGACCTTTGCTCCGAACGACACGTGGCTCAAACCTGGCGAAATGTTCCGCGTCCCGGAGATGGCCGCGACACTGCGTGAAATTGCCGCCACCAAGGGCGAGAGCTTCTACCGTGGACGCTTGGCCGAGGTGATGGATGCGTTCTTCAAAAAGCACAACGGCTTTTTGAGAAAAGAAGACCTTGCCGCCTACCACCCTGAATGGGTTGACCCCATTTCGGTCAACTATCACGGCTATGACGTCTGGGAATTGCCCCCGAACGGACACGGCATCACGGTGCTGATGGCGCTACAGATCCTCAAAGACATGGATCTCGGGGCTCGCGATGATGTCGAAACGCTGCACAAGCAGATTGAAGCCATGAAACTGGCGATGACCGACACGGCAAACTACGTGGCCGAACCCTCGTACATGAAGGTCACCGTGGAAGAGCTGCTCTCGGAAGAGTACGCTGCGCGCCGTCGCGCGGAGATTGGCCACGAAGCGATGCTACCGAGCGCGGGTGATCCGAAGTACCACTCGACCGTTTATTTCTGCGCGGCCGATAAAGACGGCAACATGGTCTCCATGATTCAGTCCAACTTCCGCGGCTTCGGCTCGGGCATTGTGGTCCCTGGTACCGCCATTTCCATGAACGACCGTGCGGAAAACTTCAAGTTCGATGAGAACCACGCCAATGCCCTCTTGGGTGGAAAGCGCCCCTACCACACGATCATTCCAGGCTTTCTCACCAAAGACGGCGTGGCCATTGGCCCCTTTGGGATCATGGGTGGCTTTATGCAGCCCCAAGCGCACGTACAGGTCGTGCAGAACATGATCGACTGGCATCTTAACCCGCAGCAAGCGCTCGATGCACCGCGCTGGCAGTGGGTTGGTGGTAAGAAGGTTGAGGTGGAGCAAGACACCCCGAACCACGTCATCCGTCTACTGCAGCGCCGCGGTCACGATGTCATCGTGCAGCCCGACCCCTACCACATGGGTCGCGGTCAGATGATTCTGCGCGATGAGCATGGTGTCTATGTGGGTGCCACCGAAAAGCGCACCGATGGGCACATCATGAGCTACTGACGCTACAAGGCAAAAAAAGGGGGGCTCTCGCAGCTCTTAAATAAAGCCGCGAAAAGCCCCCAAGCTACGTCACTTGGAAGGGCGGACATCCTCACGGATTGTTCGCCCTTCCAATTCTGCAAATACCATCGGAATTTACAACACGCCCACGTCTCTCACGATCGAAGCGATCACGCCTGCAGCACAGAGCCAGAAGAGTACGGCCGAGATGCGGTTGAGCCAAAATGAGAGTGCCGCGCCCTTAAGGCGTCCACCCACCGTGCATGCCGCATAGCTGTAGACGAGATGCACCGCAAGGCAGATCAACACGAAGAGCGCTGAGAGCATCGCAGCCTGCGGCGCATAGGCTGCGTCTCGGTCAATAAACGGCGGCATGAACGAGAGAAGAAACACGATCAGCATCGGGTTGGTCACCTGCAGGAGTGCGGCGGACGGGAGAATATGCCGCACACCAGCGGCAAAAGCGGCAGAACTGTCCTGCGAGCCCGCCGCCACACCACCGACACGCATCACGTCCAGCACTGGCGCGTGCCAGCTACGCCAGCCAAACCAGATGAGCACACTAGCGCCCACCGCCTCAAGTGCAGCCAGTAGCACGGGCGAGGTAGCAACGAGCGCCCCAAGCCCTGTGGCCGAGACCGCGCTCATTGCAGCGACACCGACCGCGTTACCAAGCGGACTTCTCCAAGCGTTGCCCCGCCCATAGCGGAACGCATTGCTCACCGTGTAGAGCACACCCGCGCCTGGCGTCACGCAGGTCACAAATGCCACGCCTGCGTAAACGAGTAGAGAAGACACCACTGCCCGCTCCTTATCAAAAAAACCGAAACTGTCTTCAAACTATACGATGCACAGAGAACTTTAGTGCTCTAAAATCAGGAGCGCTAAAGCACAAGAAGGAGAGCTCCCACCATGCAGCATCGAAGCACGAGATTTGACTACAGGCTTCTCAGACAACTTCTGCTCTTTGCCGTCGTTACCGAGGAGCGCAGCATCCGGCGTGCAGCCGAGCGGCTTTCGCTCTCGCAGACACCGCTTATCACTCAGCTCGATGAGCTCGAGGCGCGCCTCAAGGTGAAGCTGCTGCGGCGCGGTCCACGCGGTGTTGTCCCGACGCCCGAAGGCGAAGCCGTGCTCCCCGAGGTCGAACGCCTCCTGCGTGAGGCTGAGATGCTGCACTACAGCGTCAATGAACTCAGGGCCGGTGCACGCGGCATCGTTCGGATCGGCGCTAATCTCGAGAGCATGCTTTCGATCGTGCCGGCGTTACGCGCGGCGCTCGCTACATCCACTCCAGACTCCACTGTGTTCGTGAAGGAAATCGACTCGCACGATGCTGAGCGCGAGCTCCTCGAGCACACGTCGGATCTCGCGGTGGGCTACCTTCCCAAACGCCTGGATGAGAGGCTTGCATGCAGAGCTTTGAAAAGCGAACCGCCTGTGGTGCTCCTTCCTGCAAACCATACGCTCGCGCGCGCAGAGCACATCACGCTTGCAATGCTCGCTGCCGAGCGCTGGGTCTTTTCCGCACGCACCGTCTCCCCACAGCTCTTCGATGCACTCACTGGACTTTGTCAGCGCGCGGGCTTCTCGCCCAACATCGCCCACGAGGTTAGTGGCACCATGCGGCAAGTCGCTTACGTCGCGTGCGCACAAGGCATCACGATGGTTCCTGACTACTACCGTCGCATGCTCCCCGAGAGCGTGATCGCCCGTGACATCGCGGACGCCGCCCCCGTGCTAACGATTTCCGCAGCATGGCGCCGCGTCGATGAGGACACGCCCCTCGTGCATACTCTGCTTGAGCTCGCGCCCGCGCACATCCTCTGAAACATCTCCCGAAATCCGTTACACACTTCCCGAGGCTAGCAATGCACTGCAACGCGCTTTTCACCTATGCTTCGGGATAAGAAAAATATTGGCCATCAACCACTTAATGGAGATTGGATCATGATCAAGACAACAAGACTTCTCACGACCGTGGCAACGCTTGGCGCCCTCGCGGCGGCCTCGATTTCCTACGCGGCGCCCGCTGAGCAAAAAGGTGAACCCGAAACCACGTCGAGCGCCACCAAAGCGTTCAGTATCAAGGACATGATGGATGCCCGTTTTGAGGGTCTTGCCCGCATGCTCACGCTCGAAGAAGGGCAGAAAGCGGCTTGGAACAACTATGTCACCGCATCGAAAGCCCTGCACTTGGGTCCGCAGAAAACCTGGGATAAGCCCGCCGTCGATACACAGGATCGACTTGAGCGCCGCGTTCAGATGGCTGAAGCACGTACCAAACTCCTAAAGGACTTCACCGACGCACGCGCTGCGCTACTGAAGGTTCTCAACCCGCCGCAGAAACTCGTGCTCGAGCAGGTCGAAGCCACCCATGGTCGCATGGGCGGCATGAGTGGCATGGGCGGCGGCATGGGTATGCACGGAAAGAAGACACCGGTGGATCCGCACCACGGCAAGATGCCCAACGACGCGCATCACCAGCAAATGTAACGGCGCTCTTGCGGGGAGGCGCGCGCATAGCGCCCCCGCAGAGTCAAAAAATCCCCTTGAGGCAAACACTGCCCAAGGGGATTTTTCGCATCAAAGCGCGCCAGAGCTACTCGCTAAACCAGTCAAGCTCCGCATCCCAATGCTCAATGAGTCGCGCGCAATCCGTAAGATCACGCCCCTCTTCCGCGTTCTCCGAATCCGCCCCCGCAGCGCAGAGAACGCGCAATAGCGGCTCCACTAGCGCTCGGTCGCTCCGGTACCAAGCAAGGTAATAGCTCTCCCAAACCAGCGGAATAAAGTCAGCCCCTGCGGCGGCTGCCGCCTGCGCGATGCAGAGCCCAGCGTCAGCCTGGCCATAGGCCACGGCTGTGGCGACCGCAGTGTGCGAGGGGTACAGCACGCTCAGCGCGGCGAGCATCTCTTGGGTAAAGGAGGTGGCGGACAGCAACGTCTCCTGTAACGTATACGTGCCTGTGTTGGGCGAGCGTGCCGCGTAGCGAAGGCGCTTGAGGAGCACGTCACCCAGCGAGCGAATGCCGTGCGGATTGCCGCGCGCAACCGCAAGCCCCTGCGAACGTCGGCAAACGCAGCATCCTTCCATTTCTTCGGGGTTAATCAGTGGCGCAAAGGTTTTTGCGGACTCACTTCCACGGGGCGCGCCCTCAGGGAAATTAAAGCCCGCAACGGTGCATTCTCGCCGATTGAGTTGCTCAAGCCCCTCAACTCCGGTATTAAAGCAAAAGTCTGTGATGATTCCGGCATCAAGCGCTTTCGCTTGAAGTGAGGAGAGAAAAGAGTCGTAGCAGCCCGCAATGGAGAGAATGGGGGCATTGGGGTCGTAGGCCGCTTGAAAGGCTGCGTTGAGCTCCGCCGTCAGTTTGGCAATCGTCACCGCGTGCTTGGCCTGCACGGTGCGCTCGGCCCAAAGCAATTTACGCCCGAGCGGCGTAAGCTTTGCCGCTTTCCCCTGCTCTCTACTGACGAGTGCCTGACCGAAGTCCGATTCCCATTTTTCGAGTCGCCCCCAAAAATAACGGTAGCTCATGCCAAGCTTTTTCGCGGCACCTGAAATCGACTGCTCAAGCTCGATCATCTCGAGCTGCGTGATCAGTTCGTTTTCTAGGCGATTGGAGGGGCCGTGCCCCTCCTGAGCAGTGAGTCGGTATCGGAGATCTACGGTGAGCATGGGTAATGGAGTCAGATTTCACGAAATGTGAAATCCATTATATCGTGTGATATCGCCCGAGCCTTAGCGCAACATTATCTCGCGAGCGCTCTCTCCTGCGCCGTTACGGTACCTTGAAATCAAATTTATGGCACTGCGCACAGTGATTCTCACTTTGCTTGTGAGCTTTGTGGCAGCTAGTACACGCAAGCCCTGCTTCATGTGGTGCATGAGGATTGACGGCGTAACGCCCTTGGGTCTTGATCGCCATCTGTTGAAAATCTCCGTGACAGCTCACGCAGATTTGCATCTCGCCAATCGTTTTCAGTTTGAGATTTGCATCGTGGCAAGTATCGCAATTGATGCCGCGCGCAATGTGGCGATCCGCTAGCCACGTGCAAGCCTCTTGCGCAGAGACTTGCGCCGCTGTCGCGCCAAAGAGTGCTGCGCCCAAAATCATGAGCGCCACGAAACGTTTCGCTGGCATAGTCGTCTCCTTGGGGTGGTGAGGTGGGTCGTGCGTTGGGTCTAACGCTGGGCCGCGCAGGATCGCGGCCCAAGGTTCTGTACTCTCCTGCAGACGCTCAACGAACGTGAGCGCCTGCCAAGAGAGCGGCTTTCAGTTGGGCCTATTAGGCCTTGTACTGACTCACCGGGATGCGAATGCGGGTACGATTCATCGCGGCCACATTCTTTGCGCCCGTCAGAATCATGGCAACCTGCAGTTCGCTCTTGAGGCGGTTGGCAAAGAGTTCCACACCATCGGCCAGGCCACCGTGCGCTGCACGGACAAAGTGGCGACCCGCCAAGCAGGCATCAGCACCGAGCGAATGATACTTGAGAATGTCCGTACCACGAGCAACCGTGCCGTCAACAAGAATCATGCACTTGCCGTTAACCGCATCCGCGATCTGCGGCAGCACCGCAGCCGTGCCCGCCGTATCCGCCAAGGTACGACCACCGTGGTTCGAAACCACGAGACCCGCAGCGCCACTCTTGAGTACGAGCTTGGCTTCATCTGGGGTCATGATGCCCTTAAAGAAGAGCGGCAGGGGAGAGGCTTTCACAAGCTCAATCATCTGCTCAAGCGTCTTCGGTTCGACCGTCTGCCCAGGCGTGGCGCGCGCAGCGCGGCCCGCACTGTCAAGGTCAATCGTCAACGCTACGGCACCCCCTTCGTAGGCCTTCTTCATACGAAGGATGATTTCCTGCTGCAGACGCGGCTTCAGGCCAATAATAGCCTTGAGGCCCTTGCTCTTCAGGGTCTGCAAGCGCGTCTCAAAGACTTCAATCGGGTCACCAATACCGTCGGCGACAGCCCCCAAGGTGCCCGCACGATTGGCCCCTTCGCAAATGGCCGTCACAAACTCTTCTTCAGTGAGTTTGCCACCCATGTTGTAGGTGGTACCCCCCGTCGGCGCCGCCATGCAGGGCATGGAGAGCGTTTCGCCAAAGAACTTAAAGCTCATGTCGGGCTTTTTAACATCATGCACCGCGCGAGCGTTGAGCTCCACCGCAGCGAGCGAATCGTAGTTGGCTTGGAAGGAACGGTTGGCACCCATCCCACCAAAGCCTGGCACCTGCCCAATGCAGGGCCCACGGCCGTTACATTCGGGGCAAACCGCGCAACGCGGGAACATCAGCTCACGCGCCCGATTGCGGACTTCTTCGTACGTCATCTTGCCCTGCAGAGGACGAACTTTGGGCTTTTCAGCCGGCGTTTCTTCCGCAGCCATGGCTGGGGCGATGCCAAGGCTCGAGGCCACGCCAAAGGCGGCGCCACTACGCAGAAAACTACGACGATCAAGTTTGACAGGATTCTCCATTTGCGTCTCCTTTTTTGTTTGCAATGGATCATTTGGGGTCAAGAATCATCATAACCTTCTTATGCTCACTTGTTCATATGCTGAAGAGAGCATATCTCAGCTAAAACGCGTAACCTTGTGCTTAATCAGCGAAAAGTGCCAGCTTTACAATACCCTGACAAAAAATAAGGGTAAACCCTAGGTAACAAAAAAAGGCGCCTTCGAGGCACCTCTTCGCGCTATTGCGCTCAGCATGCACCGATGCTGAGCGCTTCTTGCAGAGTAGCTTATTGTTGGTGATTGATCGTCGCGAGCAATTCATCGATATAGCTGTAAGGCAGTACCCAGTGCGCCTTGACCAAGCCGTTTTCGTGCGTCCAGCTCTTACGGTCTGTGCTCATCACAAGCGACAAGAGATCCTTACCCATATCTGCTTTTTCACCGAAAGCAAGCGGATCAAACGAGAGATCAATCGTCCCTAGCGACATGCCGTTCGTGGTCTCCTCGCGCTTTAAATGCATCTTGAGTTCAGTCACGTGAGAGCCATTGACGACAGTAAGTGACGGAATCGTCACGGTCATCCCGTTCTCAAAGCCCCTGAGAATCGTGTTCCAAGCTTGCAGATATTCCGCGTAAGTACCCGTCGGCACGATGGGCAGGCGGTCAATATCGAGCTTGAACTGTAACCGATCGCTCGTGACGACATCTTCAAGGGCGAGTCCATTGAGCTTATAGTCAATATTAAAGGTGGCAAGTTTGGGCTTGCCATCCTTACCTTTTTCCAACACCTTCACGTCACCCTGCAAATCCGATGCACCAAACGTGTTGATGTGGTCTCCCGACTCACGCAGCGCAATCGTATCGATATGGTTCGTGACACGAACGTCATCACCCATGGTTTGCAACTGGTAGTGCAACCCCTTCATTTCGAAACCACGCATCCGCTCGTTCACAATCACGGTCGGAGCACGCCAATCGAGCTTGGCATCCTTGCCGTCATGCGTCATCAAGAGATTAATGGCGGAGGTCGTAATCGTTAGATCCTCTTTTTCATCATGGTAGTTGATCGGCTGGATATCCCAAGCGATACTTTCAACGCGTCCCCGCCAATTCGCGTTGAGATGCCAGTCATCGTCATAGGGAATTTTTCCATCCTGCGTGATCCTAGCAATGATGATGCCATTTTTGGTGTCGGTCTTCATGTCGCTAACGATATGCCAACCGAAATTGATATGGCCGTTTAGACGAGCAATGAGACTCGCTTGATGCGTGACGAGCTCTGGGTCCTTTAGATTGAGATCCACCGAAAACTCGCGACTCGAAAAACTACGAGCAGTTTCTGTGACGGTGAGTCGAACGGCACTGACCTCGTTGAATTTATCCACCCAAGTCTTGACGCTACGATCAAACTCACGCGCCTGGTACCAAACAAGCGCTGGCCAAGAACCCGCAGCAACGGCGAGCACAACGATGCCTGCGGCAAGCAGTTTTTTATTCATGAATTCCTCTCTCTTCATTACGCCAACGACAGAGCGGCGCATTGTTTGAGCCACATCATACCAAATTCGAGGTATAGAAGTAGGAATTTACCCGCGCGCTAGCCGCTGCGAGAGGCAATTACGAAAAGACCCGCCGACCGAAAGTGGAAGGCGGGTCTTTCCCGGTCCGGAGACAGTGACCGGATTAGTGAGGCGAATTACGCCTTAGCAAGCTGTTCACCAGCGATCATGCCGAAGGTGAGCGCGTCAATCACCGCAACGGTCCCCAGACGCGACGCACCGTGCACACCGCCCGTGATTTCGCCACCGGCGTAGAGCCCCTTGATCGGTTCGTGCGTGTTAGCAGAAATCACCTGCGCGTTCGTGTTGATCATCACGCCACCCATGGTGTGGTGGATCTTCGGGCAGCATTCGATGCCGTAGAACGGAGCCTTGCTGACGTCAAGACCGTTGTTGAAGGTGAGGATACGGCCGAATTCCGGATCCTTACCGTCCTTGACGTAGCCATTGAACTTCTTGACCTGTTCAAGGAATTCCGCCTTCTTGATACCGAAATGATCAGCAAGCTCTTCGAGGGTGTTGAACTTCTTGACGGTACCCATTTCAAGCGGCAGCTTCACGAACGAGGGGTTGATCGCCTTGACGATGGCGTCGTCGCAGACGGCGATCGGGTAGTTTTCATCCGTGCCAATCACCTTAAAGAGCGCATCGCTCTTGATCTTGCGGCCAGCATGTTCGTCCATGAAGCGCTTACCGGTCTTACGGTCAACCACCAGGCCCAAGTCCATGCAAGCGTGGTTGGTGAAGTTCACCGACACGCCAAAGCCCTTTTCACGCGGGTTGCAGTACGGCAGGAACTGCAGCCAGCAGAGCTGAACCGGGGCAGCACCGAGCGCGAGCGCCTTCACGAGCACGCCAGCCGTAGCACCGAGCTGGTTGGTGGAGTCCGTCGTCGGCACAACGCGCGGATCCTGAATCTGACGGAACCACGTATCACGCGAGAAGCCACCGGCGGCGAGCATCACGCCCTTGGTAGCGCGAATCGTCTTCTTGGTACCGGTCTTGTTTTCGATATCGTCGCTCGTGAGCTTAGCGTTGAAGCGATAGTTTTCGCGGCAGACAATACCCACCACAGCACCTTCATCATTGATGACAAAGTCGTCGAACTTGCACTTGGCGCGAATGGTGACGTTGGGTTCCTTTTCAAGGACAGCCAACATCGGGCGGATGTAGCCAGAACCAGAACCCGCCTTAATTTCGTAGGAACGCGGCACGGAGTGGCCACCTTCGAAGAGCATCTTGTTGGGGACGAATTCGCAACCGAGATCCACCACCATCTTGATCGTGTCGTTGCAGCGATCAGCAATGGTTGCCAAGAGTTCAGTGTGGTTAATACCAAGGCCGTCCTTCAAACAGTCCGCAATGAAGAGCTCCTTGCTGTCCTTGATACCCTGCGCCTTCTGCACGGGGTTCACCGGACAAGCGACGTTACCACCGCAAATCGCGGAGTTGCCGCCAAGCACACCCATCTTTTCAATGACGAGCACTTTCTTGCCACCCTTGGCCGCTTTGTAAGCGCAAGCCAAGCCCGCAAAACCCGAACCGATCACGACAACGTCAAACGTTTCGTCAAACTTCTGAACGCTCTTTTCGGGAATGCCCGCAGCCATGGCGAGCGAGGAACCGAGCATGGCAGCGCCAGCAGCGCCGGCCTTCTTAAATAACTGACGACGGGTGGTATCGATAGACATGGTGTTTGTCTCCTATCCTTTGAGTGGTATCAGATTCAGAGGGGAGCGCTTTCAGTGCCTCACCTCTCATTGAAAATGAATTCTGATACCTTGGCTCAAGCCCCACTACCTCCCGCGGGATAGGGTCAAACCTTAGGAAAAACCCTAATTCGCGTTCACCGCCCTTTGGTTTGTGCTTGCACTTGTGCGACTGCACGCTTAGCGGCCTGCCGCCCCGCCTCTCGCCCCATCACCACGCACGCGGTCATCGCTAAGCCGCCGAGGCGACTTTGCCCAAAGAGCCCGCCCACGGTTTCGCCCGCTGCGTAAAGTCCCTCAATGATGCCGCCCTCGCGGCTCAACACTTCTGCCGCTTCATCGATGGCAATGCCGCCCAAGGTCGTGTGAATAAAGAGCCGCTCCTCGCCCCAGTAGTACGGGGGACGGTTGATTTCTTGCGTGAAAATCTTCTTCCCAAAGAGCGGATCGCGCCCATCGCGCGCGCCGCGGTTGTACTCGTCAAGCGTCTTCTGTAGCACCGCGCTATCCACTCCCATCGCAATGGCCATTTCAGCGACGGTATCGCTTTTTCTCACTGTTCCATCCGCCAACTTCATCCCAAGGCTAATGCCCTTTTTCGACTGCGAGTCCGTAATCACCCACATGCGTTGGTTGGGGAGCTTTAAGAGTGCCCGCTCCAGATCCTTCCAGGTGCCACCCTCGTTGACGAAGCGCCGACCTTCGCCATCGACAAAAATATCGCCGCCCACATAGTCCAAAAGGCGTCCGCCGGTAATCGGCATCAGCTGGATATTGTTCATGTCTTTGAGAAGCGCTCCAACGGACTCCGCAATCAAAATCCCGTCTCCTGTTGCGCCATCAAAAAAGTACCCTTTGGGGTTAGCGGTGGTGTGCATCCCCGCGGGCAGCGTCGGGGCGTAGCGCCGCACCATCTCACTATTGGCGGTAAAGCCCCCAGTGGCGATGATGACCGAGCGCGCTCGAAAGGTCGCACTAATATTGTCGCTTGCTGCCTCAAGCTCCCAGAGGCGCCCCACTGCTGAGGCTTGCGAGTGCAACCCCGTCATCCGAGTATTGAGTCGCACAACGAGCCCACGGCGAACCGCTGCCTCAAAAAGCGCCCGCGTGTAGGCAAGCCCCGGTTGCGCGCTTTTTGCCATGAGCGATCTGGGGGTGAGGCCACCGAGTGACTGAAAGACCTGTGGGGCAAACTCAACCCCTGCGGCCTTGAGCCACTCAAGCGCGGATTCACTTTCTCGCCCAATCTTGCGAATAAGTCCTTCGGCTGCACCTTGACCGCCCACACTGCGCGCTTCCTCCCACATACGGTCGGTGGAGTCCACAAGCCCCTGCGCATGCTGATTGGGTGAATTCACCACCGCAAGCGTCCCTGTGGAGTGAAAACTATGCCCGCCGATAATAGGCCCCTTCTCAATGAGTAGCACGCGCTCGGCACCCGCTTCAAGCGCAGCGAGCGCTGCAGCAGAGCCCGCTAAGCCGCTGCCTACCACCAGCACGTCCCAGAGCTCCTCTTCTTGCGCGCGAGGAGCACGCTCCGCGTAGCTCTCGCGAGGTAGCGCCGCTCGCGCACTCGCTATCGCCCCTAAGGGCGCAAAGGGACTGCTCGCCGAGAGCGCCGCGAGCGCCCCTGCACATAGCAAGCGCCGACGGCGCATGAGTGGCTTATTCGCGCTCATCGTCAACCACCCCGATTTTTTCTAAGAGCCGATACGCATCGAGCGGATTGTTGACGTTGAATTTCGCAAAGGCGTTGGCGCGGTGCATCTTCACCGTCGTTTCCGCAATGTTTAGACGCGCGGCAATCTCTTTATTCGCAAGATTACGCACTGCGCCTTGGATGACCTGCTGCTCACGCGGCGTGAGACTCTCCCACGTGGCGCGTAGCGCACTGAGCTCATTCAAGCGCTCCCAATCCGCCACACTACGCGCAACGGCGGCCCGCACCTTTTCAATGAGCACCTCCGGCGCAACGGGCTTCTCTAAAAAATCCACCGCCCCATGCTGCATCGTATGCACGGCCATCGAGATGTCACCGTGCCCAGTAAGAAAGATAATGGGCACGCGCCAGCCTCTTTTTTGCATGATGTCCTGGAGCTCGAGCCCCGTCATCTTGGGCATTCTCACGTCTAGCACCACGCAACCAGGGCGATCAGGGCTATCACGCTCGAGAAACTCCGTCGCGCTCTCAAAGGTCGCCACGGAAAACCCGTTGACCTGTAGAAGCATCGCCTGCGAAGTACGGAAAAGCTCATCATCATCAACAAGTCTGACGATCGGGTGTTTCTGCATTCTCTTGCTCCTTCAATGACGCCTCGCTATGGACTAATTGGTCAAAACTCACCTCAACGCGCAGCCCGCCGCCCGCGCGGCGGTAGAAATGCATGAGCGCCGCATGACTATCTGCAATCCCGCGAACAATAGAAAGACCCATACCAAGACCTTCAGGTTTAACGCTATCAATCGTGCGCCCCAGCCGCTCAAAAGCTTCATCGGTGAGCGCGAGGCCACTATTTTCCACGCTCAATACCCAGCGAGCGCCGTTCGTTGCTTGCGCGAGTGTCACCATGACCTCTGGGACAGGCGCCTGTGAGGCCGCCTCCACCGCATTTTTCAAAAGATTAAAAACGAGGAGTTCACACTCCAGCGCATCCCCGAGAATCGGGGCGGTAGCGGGCGTCTCGACCGTGACGACCGCAGCCTCTGGCAACGTCATCGCGAGCACACGCTCCGCATCACGCACGCTTTTTGCGAGATCCATCGGGACATGGGCCGAGCGCTGCGACTTCGCATACTGTCGCACGCGATCCACGATACCCGCGATTTTGGCAGTCTCTTTCAAAATGCCCTCCATCGCCGTGCCAGCCTGCGAGTCCGCGGCTTTCATCTCGGGAAAGAGATAACGCAGCACACTCGCAAAGTTGGTGATAGCGCCGAGCGGCGTGCGGATTTCATGCGCAATCATGGCACTCATCTGGTTAACAACATTGCGTCGCTCGAGGCTTCCCAAACGCAAGCGTGCCGTCCTCGCCTCTCGCTCGCTGGCGCGCTGCGCAGAAAGCGCCTCACTCAGCTCCGCCGTACGGCGTTTGACCAAGTGGTGCAGGCGAAATTCGTTCACAATGAGCACCCCAATGAGGATCAGCGCAAGCAAAATCTCCGAGCGGTACTTCTCTAAGAAGGCTTCCCAAGAGACGCTTCTCAGGTACTCGTAGGGTCCCAAGCGCAGGGTTTTCAAAAGTTCATCCATCGCAGCACGCGAAACATGGACATGCCACTCACCGAGCTCCTTACCGTCGGTTGAAAGAAGCGCAGCGAGCACTGCACGAACCGCCTGCTCATCAGTCCACTCAAACGCATAAAGCGTCGCGTCGGAATAAAGCGCTGTGGAGCGCGCGCAGTCAAGTTGTGGACCCGTTTTCTCATTGAGAATGCGTAAGCCACGCGCATCAACCAACTTTTCTTTCACCACACGCTCAAGCACGCAGGTATCAATCACCGCCGCATCAATCGCACCCGTGGCAAGCGCCGAGAAAATATTAGGTAGCGGTGTATTGAGGTAGCGCACCGCGGAGAAGAAATGCTCGGGATCGGTCTTTAGTGCCGCAATCTCACCGAGCACCGCAAGCCACCCCGTATCAAGCTGCATGGTGGTGCCCACCACCGTGTTGCGCAGATCCTCGAGCCGCTTGATCTCTGGGTGCAAGTTGTTCACCAGGATCACACCACCGACGCTATGGGCAGCCTCTTGCGCTTCAGAGACCTTTCGCGTGGCTACGCTATAAGCTCGGTAGGCGGTGCCGCTACCCGCAATGATGACTGAGGCTTGGGCAAAAACAAAATCGGGATGAAGCGCGGCGAGTTGGCTTTCCGCATCGGAGGCTTGAAACGCCCGTGCGCTCAGCCGATAGGGAGCCGCCTGGGCGGCCAGCGCTTGGTTAAGGTTTCGAAAGAGTGTCTCGAGCGTGCCCCCATCAAAACTGAGGAGATACGCGTCGGGCACTGCCACAATGAGTTCACGGGGTGCGCTCGATGCGGTGCTCAACTGCGGAGCTGCACGCTGGGTGGGAGCAGTGCCATCAGCACCTTGCGCGCTCGGCACAGCGAGGAGCACAAGCGGCACAAGAGGCCCTAGCCGAGCTAGCCACGCAAGCAACCACTTTTCGCACGCCTTCAGCAACGACGCCTCCTTTGCGCTACAGACCACCTTCTGCCGCTGCCATAGGACAAGCGGCAATCCATCCCATTTTAGCTTAGTGACCTTCGACGTCGCGCTCTGCACGCTTTCAGGCTAACGGCATCCATTTGAGGAAGAGCACTTACGCTCGTAATTAAGTGCAGAGTGTGGCGTAAAAAGAAAAGCCGGAACCGGTAAAAATCCTCGCCCGGTTCCGGATAAAAGAGCCCTCTCGGTCCCTCAGAGACCAAGAAGACGTTCAGGATGCGCATAAACATTGGCCTTCTGACGTCGACAGAAAGCCGAAAGCGTCACCCCGGACTCTTCAGCAAGCCGCACAGCCAGCGCTGTGGGCGCAGAAACGGCAAACATGATTTCAATACCGCAGGCCGCGGCCTTCTGAACCATCTCGTAGGAGGCACGAGAGCTCACAAAGAGCGCCCCATCGGTCCACCCGTTGAGCGCGCGAAGCCCGAGCAATTTATCGAGCGCGACGTGGCGACCGACGTCTTCCGCGCCACCCGCAAGTGTTCCATCAGGATGAACCCACACCGCCGCGTGCGTGCAGCCCGTCAGCCGCCCGAGCTCTTCGACTTTTTCCAAGTACCCAAGCCCCTGCTCATAGAGCCGCATGTCAAAGGTTTGCGTCTGCGGCACGCGCCGCTCTTTGCGAATTGCCCCGTCCAAGCTCTCCACACCGCAAATACCGCACCCTGTGCGGCCCGTCATCGAGCGGCGATGCTCTTTGAGGTGCCAGAAACACTCGGAGGAAATATCAATACGCACTTCCATGCCCTTGCAGGCGGGCGCGACCTCAATGTCGTAGATATGGGAGAGATCGGGGACAATGCCTTCGGCAAGCGAAAACCCCACCGCAAACTCTTCGAGCATTTTCGGCGTGGTCATCATCACCGCGTGCGAGATGCCGTTGTAGACAAGCGCAACGGGAATTTCCTCAGCCACCCAATCTTCTTCAGGCGCGGGAGAATTCATTCGATACACGGGCACCGTTTTGGCACCAAACGGATTGAGTCGTGTTGCACCCTCACCCATATCGTTTATATCGTTGCTTGCTCCAAACTTTCGCACGATACTCATCGCTTTGCCTCCCGACAACTCTGCTACCACCCAAGAGGGGCAAGCCCCTCTGCTCAGGCTCTAACGAATCGCGCCCCTCTTTAGGCTTGCGTCTCTGCTGTGGGTTGTGCAGAGGCCTCATCTTTGCTCGCTTCGTAGAAAAGCTCAAGCCCCGTCATGACGATTTGTTCGATATCGGCGTTAAAGCCCAATTCATCGGGCGCAAACACCGTTGGCGTCGCTTCACCACAGGCCTTGCAGACATGCAAGCGGTGCGAATCATCCTCTTCATCGTGCAGGTACTGGAAGTCGCTGACGACCTCATTGCCGCAGTGCGCGCAACGAATACGCTCAAAGAGCCACGAAGCGCCGCAGCAGGTGCAGTGCAACTTCTTGCGGTTGCCGTTGGCAGTAGTTTCCGAGACAGAGGCGATGGCTGCTTCCGTGCCGCAGACAGGGCAAGCGACAGGGCGGTCGTGGTGCGCAACGTCATCGCGCTCGTTGGCGATCTCACGACTCCATTCGGTAGCGTGCGCATCCAAAAAGACGCGCAGCGTGTAGGCTAGCACGGGTAGCACAAAAAATTCAAAGAAATCGAGCTCCTCTGAGAGCGCCTCCACGCGATCAAAATAGGCGCCAGGCGTGCGGCCTGCGAGCTCAAGCAGCTCGGGCGTCGCGTACTGGCTCCAGTCCACCGCCATGCAACGGTCGGCGATGTCGCCTTCAAGCGCGAGCGCCGTCAAGAGCGTCGCGGCGAGCTCTTGCGCCACCCCCACAAAGTTCTCACTCGGAATCGCCACGGGGTACTTCGTGAGCAGCGTCAATTTGCTCGCACGCGTGGCTTCAAGGTCTTCGGGCGAAATCTCCACTGGTTCCGCATTCATCTGCTTAGCAAGATCGGCCGCTTTGAGGATCATCGGGCCAAAGGCCGTGAGGCGCTCTAGCACCATCGGATCCTTGTGAGCAACATATTTGGCGAGCGTGCGTTCGATTGACTTGCGGTTGAGCATGGTGTTTCCTTCTTCTGTTGTTGTTCTCCCACGCTAAGAGCTTTCCGCTGTAGCCCACTACGGGTTCCCCCGCGTTGGACTCGACGTGCGTTGGATAGGGGTGGAAGAACGCCTTGTGTCTTTCGGGTAAATGTTAGCGCACTCTTGCAAACACTTACCCGAAAGCTCCCAGCACGGACTGGAAGCATCGGGATTTTGGGTTGGGGGCGGCTGAGGTCCGCCCCCAGTTTCAGGAGGAAAGGTTGGTTTACTTCTTGTCGGGTTCGACCGTCACGTTCTTACCGAGGGCGATCTGCTGGTTAGCCCAGTAGCCCCAGTGATAAGCGGCGTCGGACTCGCTGACCTTACCGTCACCCCACATGATGCGGGCGGTGCCGCGGTAGGGCTGCCAGAGGCCAGAACCGAGGTAGGCGTGAACCAAGCCCACGAATACCGCGATGAAGAAGAACACATCGTGAACAAGGTGAGCAACGAGGAGCGCGTTGGCGGAGAATTCCACCTTCATGCCGCCGTTGGGGAGCAGACCGGTGTTGAGCCAAAGCACAAGACCAGAGAGCGCCATGAACACGCAGGCAAAGAAGAGCGCGCCGTCGGCGAGACGCTGAGCACCCTTGACCTTGTGCTGCGGGGGCATATGAACCTTGCCCGGTGCAAAGAGGTAGAAGGGAACCTTAGCGGCCCATTCGAAGTCGTCCTTGTCCCACTTGGCGAAGATGTCTTCCGCCAAGAGGTGCACGAAGCCACCCGGGGAGCGCAAGAGCGCAAAGAGCGGAACCAGGATGAAAGGAATCGCCAGCACACGATGCACCATGCGCATCGCCTTGGTGAATTCACCACCCATGATGCTGCCGCCCAAGGTCGGCCAAAACACAAACACCCCAGTGAGCGCCAGCAGAATGCAGCTGATGGCCACCGTGCCGTGAGTAACCCGCGTGAGCAGGGAATGACGCTGGATATAACGCATTCTATGCCTCCTTATTCCTGTTTAGCGGCTTCTTTCGCAAGAAGCTCCTTGACTTCGGCATCAGCCTTGGCACGCTGTTCAGGCGTCCAGTGGGCCTTCGCTTCTTCCATGGTCATTTCCTTACGGCTGTAACCGCGGGAAGCCACGAAGCTAGCAGCCAAGCCAGCCAGCACGGCAACCGTGCCAACACCCGTGACAGCCTTCATCGTCTGCATGAGGCCCACCTTACCGTCGACCTTCGGATTGGTCGGCAAGTCATAGGCTTCGTGACCGTACTGGCAGACGTGGATGACGTGCAGGCCGCCACACTCGTTTTCGCCGTAGACCTCAGCCTTGTCAAAGCCACGGGCCTTGAGGACCTTCACGCGTTCGTGAGCGATCTTGAGCATTTCTTCACGCTTACCGAACTTGAGCGCTTCAGGCTGGCAGGTCTTCACGCAGGCCGGGATACCACCTTCTTCAAGACGATCCCAGCAGAGCGTGCACTTGTCGATCAAGCCGTCGAGCGGACGATAGCGAGGCACATCGAACGGGCAAGCGCTCTGGCAGTACGTGCAGCCATTGCACTTTTCCGTATCGAACGCCACAACACCGTCTTCACGATGGTAGAGCGCGCCCGAGGAGCAGATGTTCACGCAGCCGGCGTCCGTGCAGTGCTGGCAGGAATGACGACCGATTGCCCAGTTGATTTCCTGGAACTTGTTGCCAGAGGGCTGTTCGTCGAAGCGCATCACCAGACGCGTATCGCCGTTGAGGTCCGCCGGGCTCTGATAGGAACCCGTGAACTTGTTCTCGTTCAGACCCAGTGCGCTGGGCAGCATGTTCCACTGTTTGCAAGCCACCTGACAGCCTTTGCACCCAGTGCAATGCGACGTATCGTAGAGGATGGCAACTTCATTGCTATTACGCATTCTTTATTCTCCTTCGTATGGTTACGCCGCTTTTTCAACGTTCACCAAGAACGCCTTGAACTCAGGAATGTAGGAGTTCGGGTCGCCCACGTTCGGCGAGAGGTCATTGACGTTATCGCCGGTAGCAAACTTGCCTTCCCACGAGAAGTGGTGCGGGAGACCAACCACATGGGTGAGCTTGCCGTTAATCATCATGGGCTTCATACGGATCGTGACCATGGCATCGACCACAATGCTGCCGCGCTTGTTCCAGACATGAACCTTGTCACCGTTCTTGATGCCCTTTTCCTTCGCGAGTTCTTGCGAGATCTCGATGAAGTTACCCGGGATCAATTCGTTGAGCCACGGCACATTACGCGTCTGGGTACCCGTCTGCCAGTGCTCGGTAAGCGAGTACGTCGTGCAGACAATCGGGAATTCCTTCGCATTACCCAATTGCACCGAAGGATCCTTCGTGAAGCGGGCGAGCGGGTTCTTGTCAGCCTTGTTGAACACGTTGGTCGTCGGGGATTCCTGCGGCTCAAAGTGTTCGGGGATCGGGCCGTCCACCATCAGGTAGCTGAAGAGACGAGCGCGCTGTTCCCAAGTCATGAAGAACGCGTTATCCTGCGGCGGCTGAGCCGTCGGGAAGTCACCCACGTCGTTCTGGATCCACTTGCTGCCATCCCACTCAACGAGGACGCGCTTGGGATTCCAGGGCTTACCCTGCGGGTCAGCCGAGGCGCGGTTGTAAAGCACGCGGCGGTTCGCAGGCCAAGCGAAGGACCAACCCGTGAAGAGCCCGAGACCCGTGGGGTCTTCCTTGCTACGGCGAGTCATCGGCTGCTTCATCGGATCCAAGCGGGCTTCGTTATTGTTCCAATAACCGCCCCAAATCCAGATACCGCTCGCGGTGGTACCGTCAGCCTGCAGTTCAGCAAAGCTCTTGAGGAGTCGACCGTCGCGGACGTCGTAGCCGTTGCAGGCCCAAGCCACCTTACGAAGGTCAGGCTTGCCGTCGATGTAGTAGTCGTAGTTCGCCTTGAGAATCTGATCTGGGCAAGCACCACCCTCTTCCTTGTAGAGCTTGGCGATGCCGTTATAGAGGGCCATGAGGATTTCGAAGTCGCTCTTAGCTTCTCCGAGCGGTTCAACAGCCTTCTGACGCCACTGGATCCAGCGGCCGGAATTGTTGATGGAGCCAATCTTTTCGAAGATGAGCGCAGCCGGCAGGAAGAACACTTCCGTCTTGACGTCTTCGGGCTTCATGTCTGGAGCGCGCCAGAACGTGGAGGTTTCCGTGAGGAACCAGTCAGCGACCACCATCCAGTCGAGGTTCGCCATGGCCTTACGAGCATGCTTAGCGTTGGCCGTCGAGCTAGCTGGGTTCATACCCCAGAGGAAATAGCCCTTGATGCGGTTGTCGCGCATGTTGTTGAAGGTCATCATGGTCGAGTAGTCACCAAAGTCAAGCTTCGGCGAGCACTTCGGCAGGAGGTCGTAGCAGTAGTCGTTATCGACCGTGGCGTTGGCACCGAACCATTCACGCAGCAAGCTCACCATGAACTTCGGCTTGTTGGCGTAGTAGCCATCAGCATAGGTTTCCTTGCTCAAGTAGTCAGCGAGCGTCGGGTGGTTCTTGCCATGCGGCCAAGCGAGGTAGCCAGCCGTATCGGCGACGTTTGCGCCAATGTCGGTCGAGCCCTGCACGTTCGGTTCACCACGCAACGCGTTCAAGCCGCCACCGGAGATACCGATATTGCCGAGCAGCAACTGCACGATACACATCGCACGGCAGTTCTGCGAGCCATAGGTGTGCTGCGTCTGACCGAGTGCGTACAAGAGAGAACCGGCCTTATCGGGACGACCCGTGCTGGCAAAGAGCTCCCAAATCTTGAGCATCACGTCCTTGTCCATACCCGTAACCTGAGAGACGAGTTCAGGCGTGTAACGGGCATAGTGACGCTTCATGACGTTAATGACGCACATCGGATCCTGCAGCGTTTCGTCGCGCTTGATGACCTTGAGATCCGGCGTCTTAAACTTCGGCGTACCTGGCTTGTTAACCCAGGCATACTTGCCACCAGGGGCGGTATCCCAGATTTCCTTATGGTCAACGTCGTAGCCCCAAGCTTCGTTGTCATACTTGCGGGTTTCGGGGTTCCAACCGGAGAACGTACCGTTGTTGGGATCAAAGCCAAAGCCCGGCTTGATGAGGCAGGCGCCATTCGTGTAGTGAACGACGTAGTCCTTGTGATAGAGCTCGTTATCAAGGATGTACTTGATCAAGCCGCCGTAGAACGCAAGGTCCGTACCCGGACGAATACGGCCGTAGATGTCGGCACGCGCAGCCGAGCGGGTGTAGCGCGGGTCAACCACGATCCACTTCGCGCCCTTGTCCTGAGCACGTTCGACCCAGCGGGAAGAAAGCGGATGGTTTTCAACGTTGTTCGAACCAATCGTGAGAATCACGTCGGCGTTAGCGATGTCGCTCCAGTGGCTCGTCATAGAGCCGCGGCCGAAGGTACGGGCAAGCGCCGGCACCGTGGAGGAGTGGCAAACACGAGCTTGGTTGTCGATAGCGACCACGCCAAGCGTACGGACAAACTTCTGCACGAGCCAGCATTCTTCGTTGTTGAGCTGAGCCGCACCGAAGCTCGCAATCCCGTCGCAGCGGTTGACGGTCACGCCGTCTTCCTTTTCAACGAAGGTGGCGTCGCGGGTCTTCTTGACGCGACGGGAAATTTCAGCAATTGCCTGCTCCCACGTGAGTCGCGTCCACTCTTTGCTACCCGGACGACGCACCATCGGATGCAGAATGCGGTTCGGATGATTTTGAGACTGACGTTCCTTGGTGACAATGTTACGAAGGCCCCACATGGCAGCACCCTTCGGGCACAAACCGCCAAGGTTGACAGGGTGTTCTGGGTCGCCTTCAAGGTTAATAAGCTCGCCGCCGCGCGAAGAGCAAATCAAGCCGCAGCCGCCAGCACAGTAGCAGCAAATGTTCAGCGTTTCCTGAACATCACGCAATTTATAAGGCGCCTTCTTATTCGGCGCAGCCATCGCCATACCGGTCACGCCGGAGAGCATCGTGCCGCTGCCAAGTAACAATCCGCGCTTAAGGAAACTTCTGCGTGAAACTTCCATGGGGATCCTCCTGATGGTTATTGGGGTTTTCTACGAAACCAACGCTTCGTTTTGTAGTCTTGTTTGTTTCGAAGAGTGTCAAGGGCGGGCTTTGTCCCGTCTCGCCGTTAGTTTGATAAGTTCACGGCGAAACCCACAGTGGTCGGAGGGTGTAAGCGCCATGATGCAAGCTCGCTTAACGACCTAACCCATAATTACTTCACCCTAACCCTAAGTAGTAATTCAAAGATTTCGATATTCACAAAATGAATATCGACAATCACCAATAACCACAGGTTCTGTTAAATCAACACCATGCAGAATATGACATTCATCTGATAAGGAAATATTTGAGTAAATCACTCAGAAATAATTGGTCACGTTCACAATTTACAATTTTAAGAAAGTTAACGATTCTCATTTGTATTTTCCTCGCCTAGGGGTTTACCCTGTATTTAATCTATAATCTATCGATCTATAGTTTTTGTTAGTTTGTTTTTATTTGTCTGCTGGCTGCTTCAAGTCGCTCGGCCGCACGCAAGCACAAAAAAACCGAAGAGAAAAGAACACGCTCCTCTCTTCGGTTTTGTACTTCGTCCCTTGCTTGGCGCTGCTACTTGCCGCTCGATTGACTATGGCTACCTGCGGCTTTGACGGTGAGTTGTGCTTCTGGCAACGCAAGCGTTTCCGCGATCTCTTTATTGAGTGCCGTGAGCGAGAGCGATGCAAGAGACTGCATCAAGTCGCCATAAAACGCGAGCACGGGTGTGCCGTTTGCGACCTCTTCTCGCGCGAGCGTTGTCCAAAAGCCGAGCCGCTCTCGCGCCTCACCGTACTGATTGAGGAGCACTTTGCGCATGTGCAGAAGCTCCTCTTCGGTGGCACCCCGCTCAACGAGCTCAGTAGCAGCCTCACCAAGCGCAGCCTCTACCAACGCCGTGTTAGCGAGCACGGTCTGCACAGAAACAATCAAGTTTGCGCTCCCCTCCTCAAAGAGGAGCTCGTAGTCGGCTGAGGGTGAGTAACTCACGCCCTTTTCTTCTCGGAGCGCTTTTCTCAAGCGCTCCTGCAGGATGCCCGCTAAGAGCTTACGTGCCGCGGTGCGCTGCGCGTTATCAAAGTCAATTTTTTCGACATGCCAGACACGGGTGATGATGGCCTTATCACTGCGGTCCTCGGCAATCGTGACCACACGGTTTGCCTTCGCTGGGAAGCGCCCTGCGCTACCCAACTGTGCGCCAGGCAAGGCTGCGGGCAGCGTACCAAAGAGTTGGTTGAGTAAGGCAAGCGTTGACGCTTTCTGAAAGCTTCCGCTCACGACAATGCTGCGGCTGCCGCGATCACGCACCGCATTGATATAGTCACGCATGCGTGCGAGCGACATCACTCCAAGCTCCCCGGCTTCGATCGGGCGTTGCCGTAACCGGTAGCCACCGAGAAACGCGGGTAAGTACGAATTCCAATAGCCTTCAACTGTGTTCTCCCGCACATAGCGCTGCTGCATGAGGCGTTGTTGCGCACGTGCTTGGTTCACCTCGGTAAGTGTAGGATCCATGAATTGCGTCCACACTGCCTCAGCGATGAGTTTGAGCTCATCGGCGGGCCCTGTGCCGATGATCACATTGCCTTTGCTCGTGATGTGCTCCGTCACGCTAATGTCTCGAAGCCCAAGTGTCTCCCTCGTCTCGCCTGCACTCAAGCGACCTACGCCATTTTCTTCGAGCACCATTACTGCAGCGCGTGCTAGTAGCGCATCGGCGTCCTTAACGCCCATGAGTCCATCACCGAAATTGAATTCCATGGTCACACGCCCCTTCTCTAAGGCGCTTGGCACCAGCACCACGCGGGTATCGTTGGCTAGCATCCCACTCCAGACCGTCACCTCACTATCGTCGAGCGCGACTTTCTTCGGCACGAGCGCAGGCGCCGCGGGAACGTTCTCGGGCGGCGTCAAATACGGAAAGACGATATCCTCCATTTCTTCGGGCGGCGCGACTGGCACATTCTTGATACTTTCCCAGTACTGGCGCACCTGCACATCATCGGTGGTAACAGCACCACTAATGGAGAGGCGACGATTATCAACGCTTAGAAGCGTTTTGAGCGCCGTATTCACTTCATCAAGCGTAATGAGATCGCGTTGGGCTTCAAAAAACGCCGAATCCTCTTTCGGGTCAGAGAGCACCTCTGCACTGTTAATATGGGTGACGAGCGCCGTGGCCCATTCCTCGTTGCTCCAAACAGAGGATGTCTTCACCTGCTGCTTAAAGAGAAGCGACATCTCGCTTTTCACGGCTCGCAGCTCCTGCGCCGTGAGGCCAAAATCGCGTGCACGCACAAGTTCTTCGTTGAGCGCTCGTAATGCCTCACGCCAATGCGCGCCATCGGTTTTCGCTCGCCAAATCACCGTGGGCATCAAAGGATTGGCAGCATCGTTAATAAACGTGGCCGAGCTCCAAAGCATCGGCTCATGTTCAGCGCGCATGGCGAGACGACGCTGTAGCGCGATTTGCGCAATCGTGGCCACCAACTCCTCACGACGCCGCTCCATCGTATCGGGCTTGTGCGAGGTGGCATAAAGCATCGAAATGCTAACGATTGCACTGGTGATGGGGCGGGGCTGCACAAAAATGCGCTCCCCAAAGCGATCAATCGTGCCGAAATCGGGCACAGCAGGCGCCGGCCGTTCTTCAATCGAGCCAAAGAGGTGTTCAATATCCGCAGCGAGCAACTGCCAGGAGACGTCGCCAGCGATGATCAAGACCATACGGCTTGGCACATACCACTTTTTGTAAAACTGCTCGAGCTCTGTAGCATCCAGCCCCTGAAGGCTTTCCTCAGTGCCGATAACGTCCTGAGCAAGCAGTGAATCCCCATAGAGGAAACGCTGCCAAGCCCGCATTGCATTCATGGCTTCGGAATTTCGCGCTGCAAATTCCGAAAGTATGACGTTGCGCTCGCGCGCAACGGCCTCGGCATCAAAGTGAATCCCGTCCGCAACACCTCGTAATATCGAGAGTGCCTCTTTTACGAGATGTGGCGAAGTGTGTTTGAGATTGAGCTTGTAGACAGTCTCTGCGCGTCCAGTGTAGGCATTAGCATCCTCACCAACTGACATGCCGTTGGTGCGGAAAAAGCGCTCAAGCGCCTCTGCAGAATGCTCCCCTCCCCCTTGGAAGGCCATGTGCTCGACAAAGTGAGCTGCGCCCCGCTCGTCACGCGCCTCCATGAGTGAGCCCACCTGCACATTGAGGTAGAGCGAGACGCGGTTGTGCTGCCGCGCATTGGGCACTATTACCCAGCGTAGACCGTTCGAGAGCCGCCCATAGTGCACACGTGCCGTCGGCTGTACATCACTCTTGTCCTGCGGCCAGGAGCCGTCATACCAACTGAGTTCTCCCGCGCTCACAGGTATCGACATCGTCATCAGCGCCGCCAGAAGCGCTGTCATCAGAATGGCTTTCTTGGGTCTAGGCATGCTTTGCACTCACAGCAAATGATTCAGAGGTGCGGCAAGCAGAGCGCGCACCGCAGGTTCGCCATCAGTCTAAGCAATGTGAGCCGAGTTGCCAAATACGAAGCAAAACCGACCAAACCCGCGATCCAACCACGCGGTCCCCGACTTAGTGGCTCGCTACACGCCTGTGCTGCTGAACTTCGCCCAGAAGGAAGACGACAATACCTGAGAGGATGAACACGAGCGCCGTTGCTTCTTTTTCATCAAAGGGCTCGTGAAAGATGAACACACCCATCAAGAGCGTCATGATCGGCGCAACATACTGGCAGAAGCCAAGCACTGCCATGGGCAGGAGCTGCGTTGCCTGAGAGAAAAGCACCATGGGTACGCTCGCCACAATCCCCGTGCTAATGAGTAGCACCGTAAGCGTTGGCTCTGAGGTGAACGAAAAATGTCCAACGCCCTGAGCGGCAAGCCAAAGCACATAACCCAAGGCAAAGGGCGTCATGAAAAGCCCTTCGAGGAAAATCCCGGCTCGAGCAGAAATGTGGACCGCTTTTTTGAGCGCGCCATAGAGCCCCCAGGAAAGCGACACGCCAAAGCTAATCCAAGGAATGTGCCCAAAACCCACCACCATGGTGAGCACACCGCAAGCGGCAAGCAGCACCCCTGCCCACTTGATGACCGAGAGCGTTTCTCGGTAAAAAAGCACACCAAAGACGACGGATATTAGGGGCGTGAGAAAAGTTCCAATCCCAAGCTCCACCACATGTGCCGTATTCACGCCGTAGACGTTAATCCACCAGTTGAAAGCACAAACCAGCGCAGCCAACAACAATAAAAAGGCTTCTCGTGGACGAGCAAAAAAGCGCCGAATCTCTGAGAGCGACGTTCCTAGCGCCCCACTCATCACCATCCAAAGCGGAATGAATAGGAGGGACCACAGTACGCGGTGCGCCACCACTTCCCAGGGGAGCGCTTGCGAAAACTGCGCCCAATAAAGCGAAATGGAGCCCCAAATAAGATACGCACCAAGCGCTGAGCTGAGACCTAAAACGTTCGATGAGAGCGGCTGTGACATGACGAGTGTTTTTAAGCGAGAGCAGTACGAACATTGTCGCGCCTTCTAACAAACCACGAGCCGCTTTTTTCATCTTAAGGGTTATTACTGATATCTTTTAAGATACCAATAGACTGACTTCCTAATCTCTGCACATGTGCACGGTGTCACGCCTACCTTGCTTACAACATTCCCGCCACAGTGAGCCACATTGGGATGGTGAGTAGGCTCACGAGCGTTTGCAACGTCGTAAGGTCTGCTACGACGGGGCCGTTGCCGCCCATACGCATCGCCATGATATAGCAACTATTGGCGGTGGGTAGCGCCGTCAAACAGAGAAGCGCTCCCAACTCTAAACCAGAAAGCCCAAGAAGACGGCCCGCGATAATGCTCACCGCAGGTAGCAGTACCAAGCGCTGCACGGTGGCCGCTGCGAGAAGCCGTCCGTATTTGGAAAGGTCGATCTTTTCCATCCCAGCGCCAATCGCCAGTAATGCCATCGCAAGCGATGCGTCGCCCAGGGTCTTGAAGAAACTCGATGCCAGCGCGGGCAACGGGATAGAAAACAGGTTGAACAGCAGTCCGAGTACCGTCGCAATGATGAGAGGATTCGTCACCACAGCGCGCACATGTGCAGAAAGTGAGCGCTGCTGAGCGCTCGTTGCCTGAGAGAGATCCGTCACCGCGATGATGTTTGAAATCGGAACCCAGACGCCAAGCAGAAGCGCATAGAGTGCAGAGCCTAGCGTGCCCGAGAGAACAGAAGCCAGCGCAAACCCAATATAAGAATTGAAGCGATACCCGCACTGTCTAACCGAAGCATCCGTGCGTCGATCCTGCGGATAAAGTCGACTCACTACCCAAGCCAAAAGCACGCCCGCGAGCATACTAGCAACGCCACAGAGCAGAAACTTGCTCGCACTCGTGATCGTAAGTTGGGCTGTGGCCACGCTACGGAATAAGAGCGGAGGAAATAGAACGGTAAAGACCAAACGCTCGACATCGTCCCACCAAGAACGCGTGTACTGAAAACGCCTTCTCAGCACCCAACCCAGTAAGATCAGCAAAAACGGATGGAGCGTAAGTAAGATCACGGACATGGCGGACTTCACTCTCAGAGCAGGAAAGATGCCAACGCAAGTGTCTTCTGCACATGTGCGCTAGCCTAAATAGCAGTGTGCATGATATTTAGCGAATTGTATAGGACAAACCACGCCGCCCCACCCTAGTAGCAGTTGCCGCCCCCTCCCCTCCTTCGCTCATAACCACTCAAGACCCAGACTATTCGCCCAATCATCTCGCTCAGTGTGCAACGCTGTGTCACGCTCAGTAAAAAATGGATTGCCGAGTCGCCTCAGAGGGTGATGTACTTTACGTGCATTTTTTCGGTCACAAGATGTGCAAACCGCGTTTCTGCACATGTGCACTTTCCCCTGTGCACCGAGTTCACAAGTCACCAAGACCCATGTACTTTACGTGCAAATTTTTCCATGTTTGCGAACTGAAGCCATCAATATGCACATGTGCACTTTTTACAAATGGGTATCAGCCAACCCAAAATAGCGATGTACTTTACGTGCATTTTTCTCCGATCTGGTTTCCTTTTCAACGAATGTGCACATGTGCACATGATCAAAAATTTTCCAAAATTTGCTTCCGAAGGTGATGTACTTTACGTGCAAAACTCTCGATTTTCGAGAGCAACTTTAGCCTTGTGCACATGTGCACATTTCCGAAATCAGAGAATTGGTGATGTCATTTTGCCATGTACTTTACGTGCACTTTTCTTCTCAACGTCTGCCGATATTTGCAATCTGCACATGTGCACATTGCAAAATAGCCGCCCTCTTTCGGACACAGAGAGCCATGTACTTTACGTGCAAAGTTCGGGAACTTTTCGCCTCAACCATACTTTCTGCACATGTGCACTTTCAGAAAAGGGGCAACTTTAGATTTCAAGAAAGCTATGTACTTTTCGTGCATTTCTTCGTCGAAGTACATCAAATATCTCGTTTCTGCACATGTGCACATCGTCGAATAACTCAACTTGAGGTGATGTACTTTACGTGCAACTTTTCAAAAGTCATGCGTTGTTAACACTCGAAAGCGCCCCACTCTGCACATGTGCATATCGAGCAACTAGCGCAGCGAAAAGATAAGCATGCATCGATGTTCACCTCACCGAAAGAGAGGCATAAGTGATGTATCAAGGCGCCCTGGATACCCGCCGCGGCACAACTGCACATGTGCAGTTGAGAAGATGAGGTGGCGTTTCTTATCTCCATTCGTAAGAGTTAGGTGGATCGCTTATACAAATTTTGCGCATGTACTCTACATGCAGAACTACACTGGCTCATTTCTGCACATGTGCACAATGTATTGCGATTATGGGAAACTCGGAGAAAAGTGCACATGTGCACAGTGCAGGTTCGACCGATCAGGGTTTTCAGAATTTGAGAATGTACTCTTCGTGCAATTGCACCCTAGAGCAAAAAAATCTGCACATGTGCAGATCAATACTGGTCATGTACTTTTCGTGCAAACACACACTAACAGCAAAACAGCACATGTGCACAAATCTAAAAATTCATGCTGACTCGTCAGTGCAAGATGCGGGGCCCCCCTAGATCGGCTCATCGAGAGAATATGTCTAGCACCAACTGCACATGTGCAGTTCACGCCTAAAATGTGGGTATGTACTTTACGTGCATTTCTGAAAACCGTTCACAGAACCCAAACTTTTCAAGAGTGAAATAGCGTTACATAAAAAAGTGCACATGTGCACATTGAGTGCTACGCAGCAGATCTGCACATGTGCACTTTTCATGAAAGATATGTCTACGGAGCACTGCGCTATGTGCGCACAACGGCGCACAGCTTGTAGACAGCTGGTGACGTTAGCAGGTACAACACCACATATTTAGTATCTAGCTACTGAGGACAATTCACTGAATCTGCACATGTGCACATCTTGTGGCACAAGGCTTTGCGACCCATCATGTTATGTGCACACAGCTGTGCACAGTTCTAGGAGAGGAGAGGGCGTTTGGGAGTCAAAGAGCGCCACCCTGTATCCCACTACCAAGTGCACTTCTAAGAATCTGCACATGTGCACACCTTGTGGCACAAGGCTTTGCAGCCCATCACACTATGTGCACACGACTGTGCAAAGCCCGCAGAAAGGGGAGGGCGTTTAGAGTCAAACAATCTCACCCAGGATCCCACTGCCAAGTGCACTTCTGCGAATCTGCACATGTGCACACCTTGTGGCACAAGGCTTTGCGACCCATCATGCTATGTGCACACGACTGTGCACAGCCCGTGAAAGGGGGAGGGCGGTTGGGAGTCAAGCTGCCACACCCTGTATCCCGCTGCCAAGTGCACTTCTGCGAATCTGCACATGTGCACATCTTGTGGCACAAGGCTTTGAGCCCATCACGCTATGTGCACACAGCTGTGCACAGTTCACGGAGAGGGGTGGGCACTTGGGAGACAAGCTGCCACACCCTGTATCCCGCGGCCAAGTGCACTTCTGCGCATCTGCACATGTGCACACCATGTGGCACAAGGCCTTTCAGCAAATC
The DNA here is from genome assembly GCA_902463725.1 of uncultured Sutterella sp. GTDB lineage: Bacteria > Pseudomonadota > Gammaproteobacteria > Burkholderiales > Burkholderiaceae_F > Sutterella. The sequence continues at coordinate 44,668 of CABQGK010000004.1, forward strand.
TTGCTTTGTGTACACGACTGTGCAGAGCTCCCAAGAAGTTGGAGATAGTCCAGGAAAATCACACCTCCGGCATCCTGCTGCAAAGGCTAAAATGGTGAATGTGCACATGTGCACATTCGGAAAAATCACTCATTGGCTAGAAAAAAACAACACACTCCTTATCACCAACGCACAACATTTTTGTTGTTTTTCTTCAAGATTTCCCCCTTCATCTACAGGAGGATTTTCTGCCAAAAATATCGGATTATCCGCCACACTGCACATGTGCATACACACCAAAATCGACCCATTCTCGACATCAATCATCACTTCAGAGGCGATGTACTTTACGTGCAAATTTGCCCTCACACTCCCCTAAACCAAGCGATCTGCACATGTGCAGAAACCGACATTAGCGATGCGAAGGAAACCGCCCAACACGATTTCGGGCAGATTTTCACCTATCGTTTTCCCTAATAAGGGCATGTACTTTACGTGCATTTTTTCGCAGAGTTGAGCGAAAAATCAGTCAGCAGAAGAGATTGTGCACATGTGCATTTTGTTCATTGCACGTATAAAAAGCCCCCTTTAGGTCGTTCTAAAAATCGACTTCTGCACATGTGCAGAAAGGCTGAAAAAGCGTCGAAAAGTAGAGAAAAGGTGATGTACTTTACGTGCATTCTGAGCGTCATTTCCTCGAGCGCTGAAGCGATGGAAGTGCGTGTTTGCGTGCCGCCATGTCCCACTCACGATGGCAAAAGAAAGTATGCACGCGAAGTGCTCATTAGACAGGCAATATTGATAAATTACTTATAAAACAAATATTTATGGTTAGAATTAAATATTTCTGCACATGTGCAGATGCTTGTGCACATGTACTCCGATACGTGCTCTTTGGTGGGAAATAGGCGATGTACTTTACGTGCATTTTTGCCGCAAGTGCTGCGCCAAATCGCCGCTAGCACGGTAGTCGATCGCAGCCTCCGTGTTAGCGCTGCACATGCACGAAAGCGCTCTCCCACGAAGCGGAAAAAAGCCCCGTCTTTGTCACACTGGCAGTACTCTTTCTCAACGAGCAACTCGTCCTCACAGGGAAGTAAGTGAACCTCTCCGCGATAAGCCAGAGCGTCTTCATTGGCTGCCACGAAAAAAGTGTGATGGGGTAAAATTTCTAGGATATTTTTCCGCTGCAAACCGATGCGTGATCGCCAAGCTGCTGGGTTCTCTTTCCCGCCGATACTTAGCGACGAACTGGCAGTTGGTGAAGGATTTGGGTATATGGCAAAAACAAAAACGGATCATGTGCGGTCGCTCACCATCATGAGTGACGGCCCCTCATATGATGCGATAGAACCTCCCTCACGAGATACAGCAGAACTCCTCAATATTCCGTTTATTGTTCCGGATACCCTAGAAAAGTCTCCCGAACAGATGAAGGCCGAAGAAGACTGGCGCCGCACTTTGGTTACCTTGGGGGAGGGCAAAGCTGTTTCTTTCAAGGACTCGGTGACCATGATGAGTCACCCGCTCTTTGGCTTCCGTCCCAAAAAAGAATCGCTCCCTCGTGTGATCGACTGTGAGCACTACACCGTGACGCTCTCTCCGTCCAACTACGGGCTGCCCACTTACAACGACGCCGACATCCTCATCTACGCGATGTCCATGATCGCCGCCCGCATCAAGAAAACAGGGCAGGAAGTAACCGCAGAGCTACTGCGCTTTCACTCCGACATTGTTTTCTCCATTAAGGATTACTACAAGTCCATTGGAAAAACTTACGGCGGCAAGCAGCAGCAAGCCTTTCTCAATGCGCTACAACGCTTGAGCACCACCTCGATTACGATTACCGCAGACCGTGAGGTCAATGGCCGCCGCATCCGATTCGAACAAACCGCCACAGGGTTCCTGGAAAACACGATGAGCCTCTCGACGCTCAATGAACAGATCAATCCCATGGCCATGATTCGACTGCGCTTGGCGGACTGGATTATTCGCGACGTCATCACGCTCAATGTGTTGACCATTCCTGTCGAATACTTCGACATGTCCCCCTTTGCTAAGTCGCTTTACCTGATTGCACGCCGGCATCTCGGCACACAAAAGACCGACTTGCGCTTTTCGGACCTCACGTTTGATGAGTACGTCGTCCCTGTGGAGCAGGTCAAGCTCACGAACGGCCACAAGATGGACCGCTTCTACTGGACTGTCTCGCTCTCCAACTTGGCACGCATGACAGGAAACTCCCGACAGATCCGCAACTTCAAACAAGATCTGATCAAGGCCATCGCGGAAGTCGACTTTGGGTTCTTTGAAATCGCCATCACCGACACACGTCGCTTGAAAGATACGGAAGTCGTCTTCTTCAAGAAGCTCGACCTCGCCCACAACATCGCGAAGGCGAGCCTTTTCTACGCAGGGTTCCGCGAGTTCTACGAAGGACTGCTCACTGCAGAAAAAATCAAGCAGAAGCTCGCCAACAACGACGACCTTTGATAGAAGCTTGAGTTTGCACATTGAGGCGGAGATCCCATGGGACTCCGCCTTTTTGTTTTGTCCGTCACATGTGCACGAAAAAAAAGCGACGAATTTTAAGGCGGTCTTTCAATAGAAGATGAGGGTTCGGTCAAAAGAGGTTCTTAAAATTACGTCGTTTTGACCATACCAAAAAATTTACTTATTTCTAATAAGGTATCTAAATGTAAACCCGTGTACTTTACGAGCATCTTTTCTAAAAAATTTCTTTTTTAATCAAAGACTTCTTTATTTTTCACCGGATCGCTGAAAACGCGAAGAAAAGTTATCCACAGGGACGAAAAATCAAGACTGACAATGAAATGCAAGGGAATGAAACAAAACGTAACAGCGCCCTGTGGATAATTTTTCTCCCAACTTATGTACCTTACGTGCAAATTTATGTACTTCTCGTGCAAATCTATGTACTTTACGTGCATTATTTTCGATTTATGCACAAGTTATACACAGGCGTTTTTGCTTATAAAACAATGCTCTAAGCGCGTTTTTGCTTAAATATGCGGCCTCCCTATAATATACTTTATATACTTAATACACCAAAAACCACGCGGCAACATAAAACCAAATGGCGTCGCCAGAGCACCTGCCTATCCCTTCTCTTTGGGATAGTGCGTGACCGCGTATCGCGGCACGTAAGCGCTACTTTCCACCAACGGGACAACTCACCCAAAAAAGCTCCCACCCCGAACAAGGCTCAGCAAGGTTTCTAAAGAGGCAGAGCGCACTCCCTTAACTCAGCACCAATCCCCAACCCTGAATAGCACCCTCAGAGAGTGAAACGCTTTACTGAGAAGATCAAATCTGGCGCAATCCCTACTGCCATCTGCGCTCCCAAAGATCAATCAACGAAAATTGCTCATCTCAGTACCAGAGACACAATACGATCTAAAAATAATGATATTTAAAGAAAACGCTTGTTTTTCAATGACTTATTGATTTTTAAGGAGAAAAATCTCCCCCTTCGCGTCCAAAATCTGATTATCTCGCCCATACTTTCAGGGGTTGATTTAAGGATTAAACCTATGCATAATGTCCCTTATCTGAACTCGAATTTTTGCCGAGGAAGCTGCGGATGTCTGCCATTGTGATGTCAATTGCCAACCAGAAGGGTGGCGTCGGAAAAACTACTGTTGCAACCCAACTGGCGTTTGACCTTGCGATCAGACGCAATAAAAAAGTCCTCTATATCGATATGGATGCCCAAGGCAATGGCTCCTCGGTTCTCCTTCAAGGCAACCCCATCACAGGAACCGAAGCAACCTCGCTCTTCGATCCGGATTGCAACGAATTCATTCCTACGAAAGCCCAGCGTGGCATTGACATTCTGCCCACCCCTTGTAACAGTCGTCTCAGCTACGACCTGGAGGGGCTACCAGATGAATACATGACGGTTCCCCGTGACAAGATCAAGCCGTTGCTTGATGCGTACGACATCATCCTCATTGACTGCCCACCAAACCTCGGGTTGAAGCTACGCAGTGCACTCACCATGTCAACGCATGTCTTCTGTCCGATTCGCCTCTGCGGCTTTGCTGTGGAAGGTCTCTCGGGTCTTTTGGATACGATTGAAGACATTCAGCACACGACCAACCCTGGGTTGCAGCTCATTGGCGCACTTATCAACGCCTTTGATCGTTCCACCACACACCTCTCAACGCTTGAAGCAATTCAAGAACAGATGGCCGATGTGGTACTCACAAGCGTGATTAAGCACCGTACCCCTCTTGATAAAGCCAACAGCTTAGGGGTACCCGTCTGGGAGGTTCCCTCTGCATATCGCGCTGCGCGCGAAGTGGAAAATGCCTTCAAAGAAATCTACAAGAAACTCGGCCTGCGGATTAAATAAGCACCATGGCAACGAAACCTCTACCCAGAAACAATCTGGACTTTAATTCCATCCGGCAAAAGGCCGAAAAGGTCAACTCCGCTGCGCTCAATGCGGTCGCGCCAACGGAAGACACGCTCGTTGAGCTCGCGATCGAGCTCATCGACGTCGATCCTCAGATCCGAACGGTTTTCAACGCGGAGAGCATTGCTGAGCTCGCAGGCTCCATTACCGAACACGGCCAAATCTCCCCGATTACCGTTCGTCGCGATGGGGCGCGCTATCGACTCATTACGGGCGAACGCCGCCTTCGCGCGGTTAAAAGCCTGGGACTCAACACTATTCGTGCGATCGTCACGACGACAGTGGAAACCCCAAGTGATGTCACTGTCTCGCAGCTGATTGAAAACCTTCAGCGCGAAGACATGGGTCCGCTTGAAATCGGCTTAGCCTACGCTAAGCTCATGAAGCAAGAAGGGTGGTCCGCGGAAGTTGCCGCTAAGAAAACCGGCAAGAGCGCGCGCTACGTCTACCGTATGATCTCGGTGGCGGACTTGCCTGAGGTTGCACAGCACTGGATTGAGGATGGGCTTCTCACGGACACCTACGCCATCGAAAAGCTCTCTAAGCTCTACAAATCGAGCGAACATCCTAAGGAAATTACCGAGAAGCTACAGCATTTCATTTCCCGTGATTTCGCTATTACGCGCGCCATTGTTGAGGGGCTTAGCGTTCCAAAAAAAGAGAAAACCTCAATCAAGGCTGTTCCCTTGAAGGATGTGCCGCTCACGATTGGCAACGCTGCCGATCTACGCCGCCAAAAGGGCTTTGAACATTATGAGTTTGCTGGGATGAACTTCGTGATTCACTGTGAGTTCTCTCATGCTGGTCTTAACCACGGTAAACCCGTCAAAGGTGCACAAGTGCTCCCCAATATCATCCCCAAAGACCGCACGAAAGCCGTGGTTGAGTTTGAAGGAAAACTCTACGAAGTGCCTTGGCCTGAGGTCAAGATTTATGAGACTGCCGTACTCGGCAAAAAACAGGGCCGTAAGGCTTAATAAGGAGAGAATAAAATGGCCTCGAAAGCTGAAAGTGTCTTGGTCGTGCTTTACTACCTCCTTACCCTGAAGAATCCATCGTTGCAGATGATTGAAAAGGCGACGGGCTGCTCCAAACAAACCGTACGCCGTCATTTCAAAACTCTGGCAGCGCAGTACGGGGTCAAGTTGCATTACGAACGTAAGCAACGCGCCGCGGATGGTGGCATCGGCACATATGTGCTCGAAGAAGCCGGCGTCTTCGACAGCATCAAGGTAGTGAATTTCTTTAATTCCCAAAAACTCTCAGGTAACTGAGAATCCTGACAGCGAGAGCTCTGCACAGTCACCCATGCAGAGCTCTTTCTATCTCAACCTCCAAAACCATAGATAAACACTAAGAGTCTATCCCGTCTTTACGGTATTAAGAATGATAATCATTCTTATCCGTATTCGTCCCCTCTCGTCTACTAACTCAAAAAGTTTTTAGAAAAATCAAGTATTTCCAAATTTTGCTCAACCGCGATACTGCCCAGAGGGGGTAGGTAAAGTGCCGTGTTGTCGCTCAGGACGCACTACCTATAATGCATTCATTGATAATGATTCTCATTCAATGAGTGATGCCACTATGCTGGACACATCGAAAAGCCTTGAGCCTCAACACTCGGCAAGTCAACAAGACAGCTCGCCGCTTGCGCATCCCATGCATGGAGAAGGGCACGCCACGCGCACCCGAGCGGGCGCTACGCACCCTCATGCCTCAAGAACCTTTGAGGAAGGCATGCGTGCCATGAAAGCGCAGCTCGCGGAAGATACCCGCATAGAGCGCTTTTTTGCCAATGCCAAGGATCCACTTCACGCCGCCTTTAGTGCGAAGGCAGCGGTGCATTCGAGTACGGCAGGTACACCACTCATGGGACCCGCAGCCCGAGAGCGTCTTGAAGCGCTCAGCATGCAAAAGCGCGCAGGCAAAAGTTTGGCCTATATTCACGTGCCTTTTTGTGAAACGCGCTGCCTCTATTGCCTGTTCTACCAAAATCCGTACGAAGCCGAGCAAAGCCGGCACTTTGCCGATAGCCTCATTAAAGAGCTTGCGCTCTGGCACGGGCGCCCCGCGCAAGATATCTCACCAATTCACGCGCTCTACTTTGGGGGCGGCACCCCCACCGCTCTTGCTCCAGCGGACATTCTCCGTGTGCTCACGGCAGTGAAAACCTACTTGCCGCTAGCTAATGACTGTGAGATTACCTTTGAGGGGCGCATTCACAACTTCTCCGATCAAAAGATCGAGGCGGCGCTCGCTGGTGGTGTTAACCGCTTCTCGTTAGGCGTGCAAAGCTTTAACAGCACGGTTCGACAGATGCAACGTCGAGTCGATGATCGCGACACGATCCTTAAGCGCCTCGAGGTGCTCACGGGCTACGACGAAGCTGCTGTGGTGATTGACCTCATTTACGGCTTTCCCGCGCAGTCGATGAATGTCTGGCTCGAGGATCTCGCTGTCGCATCATCTCTGCCGCTTGATGGTGTGGACTGCTACCAGCTCAACGTCTTTGAAAAAGCTCCGATGGCGAAATTCATCGCGAATGGGAAAATGCCGCCCGCGGCCGATACGGCGATGAAAGCCGATATGTTTGCCGCAAGCGTCGAGCACTTTACGCGTGCTAACTGGCGGCGGCTCTCGAACAACCACTGGGGGCAGGGGAGCCGAGAACGCAATATCTATAACCAACTCGGCAAAAGCGCTGCAGACTGCTTAGCCTTTGGCTCAGGGGCGGGTGGTCGTTTGCACGGCCATAGTTTCATGATTGAGCGAAAGCTCGACGCGTGGCACGAAAGTATTGCGCGCGCAGAAAAACCCGTGAGCTTTTTGATGGCCCCTAATGCGCACTGGCATCTGCTACGCACGATCAGTGCCGAGATGGAGTCTGGTGCCATCAACCTCAAGAAAGTGGGCGAGCGATTCCAGACGCCGGTGGCGAGTCTTGCGGAACCACTTATTGCGCAGTGGACCGAGGCGGGGCTACTGCGCTGCGAGGGCGACTGGGCACACCAAACGGTTGCAGGGCAGTACTGGCACGTCACCATGGCGCAGCTCCTTGTGGCCTATCTAGAGCGCTCTCTCTTAGAAGCAAAAAATCCTGTTAACGCATGAGTTCCAAGCGCTCATTCACTTACTCAACCCTCAAAACCATTTACGAGAACTTTATGACGACTCAATCAATGAAGAAAGCGCCGCTCCTTGCGGCGATGGTTGGTGCTTTTGCGACGATGACTGCGCTGGCAGCCGACACCTTGGAAACGCAGGACGTGGTGGTCACCGCGACTCGCGTAGCACGTGAACTGATGGACGTGAACATGTCGGTGTCGGTGGTGACGGCGGAAGAGATTGAGCGCAGTGGTGCCCAGACGATTGCGGATCTGATCAAAGATCTGCCTGGTGTGGAAATCAACACCGACGGAAGTCAAGGCATGAAGCGCATCCAAATTCGTGGGGAAAACGCCTTCCGTACGCTCATCATGATTGATGGTCAGCGTATGACGGAGCAGAAGTCGATGTCGGGGACGCCGATTTTGATCGACCCTTCGCAGATCGAACGCATTGAAGTGATTAAGGGACCGGCTTCTGTGCTCTATGGGGCGGATGCGCTCGGTGGTGCGATCAACATCATTACGAAAAAGGGTGGCAGCGATCGCGTGCAGGGCACAGCGAGCGTAGGCCTTAACTCCTCCAATAATGGGGGCAGTGCTTCTGCATCGATTTTTGGTAAAGCGGGCGATTTCCATTACCGCTTAGGCGCAGCCTACGAGGGCGGGCGCGATCTCAAACTTGCGCACGGCAAAGCGCCTGGCACCGATTTTGAATCGAAAGCCGCCAATGCCTACTTGGCCTACGATATCAATGCCAACCACACCGTAGGGCTTACCGCCGACTATTTTGACCTCGATTTCAATTCGTCGGCCTATCCGCAATACTCCGCCGAAGATTTCTACGTGCACGTCCCGTCTTGGAAACGTACCAAGGTTGGCATCTTTGATGAGATTCGCTACGTCAATGACTACCTCGCCAAGGTGCGCACCGATTTCTTCTACCAAAAGAGCACCAAGCTCATGGAGAACTACGTGCATGCTTTGGCAGGAAGGGGGAGTGTTACAAACGACAATACCGCCGACAATACGCTTAAGCAGTTTGGCGGCTCCATTCAGGCAGACTGGACGCTTGGTGACAAGCTCTACCTCATTACGGGCTACGACATTACCTACGAAAAGCTCGATGCGGGTACCACAAGCGATACAACGGTAGTGATGGGTCAGACTATCACGACGAACAAAGTGTGGAGCTATCGCGGTGATCTGCTCACCCAAGCGCTTTATGCGTCGGGTGACTATCAGCTCAGCGATCAGCTCACGCTCAATGCGGGGGCACGTTACACGTTTGTGCGAACCAATATGAAAGAAGCGGCTGGCGCCTCCGTGAGCAGTCAAGGTACCTCGGCACTCTCCGCACAAACGGGGGAAGAGACTGATGGACGTATGGTTTTCAACGCGGGCCTCATTTGGCGACCGGTAACGGAACTTGCACTGCGTGCCGCTTGGACGCAGGGTTTCCGAACCCCCTTGCTACAAGAGCGATTCTTGGATACCACCATGGGGCAGGCGAATTCCATGGTGAAGGGCAACCCCAATCTCAAACCAGAGACGAGCAACAACTTTGAGCTTGGCGCTCGCTGGATCAAGGGTGGGGCAACGGTGGATGCATCGGTGTTCTACAACCTCGCTGAAGACTACATCACCACCGAGCAGCTCAACGCTACGACTTACCAGTACAACAACGTGGCCAAGGCCAATACGCTCGGGCTCGAGCTCGCAGGCTCTTATCGCATTGGGATGAGTGGCTTTGAGCCGCACATCACGCTGACGGCGCTGCGTCGCGAGTTAAAGCAGGATGGCGTCTCGACGACCGCCACCGCAACGCCGAAGCTGCGTGCCACCTATGGTGTGCGCTGGCGCGGGGACGTCGCACTCGGTCGCCTGAGCACGGATCTTTTTGCTCGTAGCGCCACGAGCGCCGATAGCTATAGCTTCAGCACCGGCAACACCACGAGCTACGACAGTTGGACCACGCTCAACTTCACGGCGGGGCTCGATTTCGGGGCACAGAAGGCCTATAGCCTCAATGTGGGCTTCTACAACCTCACCAACACCGACTACGTGACGCCGCAGTCCTCGTATGAGGCCGGCCGCTATGCCGAGGTGAAATTCACCGCACGCTTCTAATCAATCGGCGCGTTTAACCCTCCAGTGGGGCTGTAGCGTGTGGGAGAGGGTACGTGTTCCCTGCGCACTGCAGCCCTGCTGGAGCCGTCGTTTATGGGATGCTCAAAGGAGAAGAAGTGAGGCTTGGTGAAAGATTGCGCCACTACTGGAGTGCACGAGAACTCGTGCTCGTTGGGGTGTTTGCCGCTGCAACAAAGCTCTCAAGTTTATTGATTGCGCTTGCAGGCGGCGGCATGAACCCGCTCTCGCTCATTGCGAAGAACGTGGTCTACACCACGCTCTTGATCGTGTTGCTCACCAAGGTACCTAAAGCGGGGACGCTGCTCCTTTTTACGCTCGTGAGCACGATTGTGAGCACGGTGATGTTGGGCGGGTCGCTTACGCTACTGCCGACTGCGCTGGTGGGGGCGCTTTTGGCAGAGGTGGTCACGCTTGGGTTGGGTGCCAAGCATCGTGCATGGGCACCGTGGGTAGCCGCTGCCGTCAACGATTTGGCCGCAAAGGGTCTCTCGCTTGGGGTGTCGTATCTCTTTTTGCGCGAAAACCCCTCGCTCATGATGATGGTGATTCCTGTGGTACTTGTGGGCTATGTGGGCTCGGTTATGGGGCTATGGGTTGGTTGGAAAACGGTTGGAGAACTCAAACATGCAGGCTTTGTTCGCTAAGGCGCGCGTGCAAGGTGGCCCCCTCGTAGGGCTTTCCGCTGGCGTGAAGCTCATCATTACAGCCGTAGCGGCCGTTCTGGCACTTGCGGTCTCGGGCATTGCGGGGCAGACGGTGCTGTTGCTCGCAAGCACGCTCTACGCGGCGCTCATGAAGCGCTACAAACTTTTGCTCGGGCTCTTTGCTGCGATGGCGGTGATGGCGATTGTGGCCTTGGGGTTGGCGGTCGCGCTCGATGCCGTGCTCCCAGGGATGGGGGGCAACAAAACTAGTGGCTTACTCATTCCCTTTATGCGTGGCATCTCCATGATGAACACCGTGTTCGTACTAGCGCTCACCACAAAGGTTCAAGACCTACTCAATACGCTTGAGCGCTGGCATTGCCCCTTTTGGATTTTCTTTCCTATTTCTGTCATGTTGCGCTTTATTCCGACGTTTTTTCACGATATTGAGCAGGTCTGGGAGACGCTCAAGATTCGTGGCTGGCCGATGGGCGCTCGCATGATGCTGTTGCATCCGCTGATGAGCATGAGACTTCTTTTTGTCCCTGTGCTTTTCCGAGCGCTTAAAACAAGTGAGGTGTTAGGGGTCTCTGCTGAATTGAAAGGGGTAGGGGTGGGCTACCACGCCGCCAAGCGCTCCGCCACGCGCGTTGCTCGCGCGGATCGTTGGGCGCTTTTGGGCGTGGCGGCCACTGTGGCGCTCGTTGTGGTTGGGGAAATCACGCTCGCGCCTTATTTGCCAGCGGTCACGCGCGCGATGAGCTAAGGAGAGAGGGGTGATGATTGAACTCGAAGACGTGAGCTACACCTATGCCTATCAGAGCGAGGCAGCACTCTCGCGCGTGAATTTGCGTGTTGCGGCAGGGGAACTCAAAGTACTCACGGGTCCCTCAGGCTGTGGGAAAACCACGGTGATGCGTGTGGTCAACGGCTTGATTCCCCATCTTTTGGGCGGCACCCTGACGGGCCGCGTCGCGGTCGCGGGCGAAGAGCCGCAGCACACCTCGCTTGTTGCGCTCTCGTCGGTCGTGGGGACACTTTTTCAGGATCCCGAAGAGCAGTTTTTCGCACTCAACGTGCACGATGAAATTGCCTTCACCCTTAAGAGCCGTGGGGTGGCAGCTGAAGAAATCGAAGCGCGCGTTGCCGAGGCCGCCGCTCGCTTAGGGATTGAATCGATTCTAGAGCGTGATATTCATGCGCTCTCCGAGGGGCAGAAGCAGAAGGTGGGACTGGCGTCGCTACTCGTGCTTAGGCCCAAGGTGCTCGTGCTCGATGAGCCCAGTGCGAACCTTGACCCTGAGGCAACAGAGGAGCTCGCCGAGCTGCTACTGGCGCTTAAGCAATTGGGTACCGCGATTTTGGTCGTGGACCATCGTCTCTATTGGCTCAAGGACGTGGCCGATGAAGTGCTGGTGATGCGTGCGGGGCAGATCGTTGCGCGTGGTGACTGGGCGATGCTCACTGAATCCTTTTGTGTCGAGCACGGACTTCGTGCCCCCGTGGTGGGAGATGTGCGAGAGACGCTCGCGAGCGTGCCTGTTTGGCACGGTTCAGAGGTCGCGCGTATCGCGCCAGCCAACGCACGCTTTGGTGCGCAGAACCTCAGCTTTGGTTACAGCGCTGAGGAGCCGCTTTTTCATGAGGTGAGTTTCTCAGTGCCAGCAGGCATTACGGCGCTCATTGGTGCCAACGGTGAAGGGAAGACAACGCTTGCGCGAGTGCTTACGGGGCTCAATAAAGCGCAGGGGCAATTCATTGTTGGCACGGCGGTGAGCGACGCGGCAGGGCTGCTCGCGCGCGCGGGGCTCGTGCTACAGAATGCCGACCATCAACTGCAGATGCGCACCGTGCGCGAAGAGATTGCCACAGCGCACGCCGTGGGGCGCACGTTGAAAGAAGCGCAGAAGCGCTTTCCGCGGGTTTGTGAAGAGGATTGGGCGGCGGCCGAGCAATGGATGGCTGCGCTTAACCTCGCTGGGCTTGGCGAGCGTCACCCACAAAGTCTTTCTGGTGGACAAAAGCAGCGCGTGGTGATTGCCTGTGCGCTTGCGAAGTCTCCCGACATTTTGATTCTCGATGAACCCACGAGTGGTCTTGATGGCGCCAACATGCACGATATTGCCGCGGTGCTACGCAGTGCAGCCGATCGAGGTGTGGCGGTGTTTCTGATCACGCATGATCTTGAGCTTTTAACAATTTGCGACGCAGCGCTACGCATCCGTGAGCTGCGCAGCTCTTTCACCAACGATAAGGAACGTGAACATGACTGAACTCTCTCTTATTGCGCCCACAGCAGAAGAAGCTGAAAAAATTCGTGAACTCTTGGCTGCGCGCCACCCCGTGACGCTCACTAGCATTGCCGCAGCGCTTGGGATGAGCGCGCTTGAAGCGGCGCGTCGTCTACCCGCGGAGCTCGTGGGCTTGGTGGATCTCACGGATCCTGAGCGTTTTGACGCGTTTTGGGCGGCGCTTGCCGAGTGGAAAAAGGTCACACTCATTGTGCAAAAAGACGGACACGTCTTTGAAATCGAAGGGCGACTCTCGTGCGGTAAACGTGCGCAGGGTTACTACAACATCCTCGGTAAAGACAGCCCGATCGGTGGGCACATCGCCTTTGGTGAAATTGCCGCGGCCGTGTTCACCGCGATTCCCTTCATGGGGCGCGACTCCTACGCCGTGCAATTCATGAATCGAGCAGGGGCGGTGAGCTTTTCGGTCTATGTGGGTCGAGAAGCCCATAAACTCATCGATGAGGTCGTGCAGTCTTGGAAGGACACCAAAGCCGCCTTCGCACAATAATCGGCGCTTGCGCCAAATAGGGGAACTTTCCCCATCGGCGGGCGGCAAACGCCGTCCGCCTCTCCCCTTTCGCGTGCGCGCAGCAACATTTCAACAGAAGGAAGCACCATGCAATCTCAACAACCTCTCATCCTGGTTAGTAGCCGTACGGGAAACACCCGAAAACTCGCGCAAGCGTTGGCTGAGGTGATCGTGCCGCGCGCCGCACTCACTACGCCCGAGCTGCTCCCTGAGGATCTCACCCCCTTTAACCCCGTATTGCTTGGCTTTTGGTGCGATCGTGGGATGGCTCCAGTCGATATTCAGCAGGCCGCAAAGCGCCTTCACGGTAAGCGCATTGGGTGCTTTGCCACCATGGGTGGAGAGCCCGAAAAGCCCGAAGCGCAGCGCTGGATACAAGAAACGGCTGAGGCGCTTGTTGGCTTGGGGCAAGACAATACGCTCGTGGCCACGTTCCTCTCGATGGGACGCGTGGATCCCGAGGTCTTTCGTCGCGTCACAGAAATGGTGGGGTACTTGTCGCCAGAGCGTGAAGCGCGCAGAAAGCGTGCAGAGTCTCATCCCGATGAAAACGATGCCCGCGCGCTCATTGAGCGCTTTCAGCAAGCGGGACTTATCTAAGCGCGCAGGAGACAGAGACAATGCAGCAATGGACTGAGAGACTTGCGTATTTCTATTCGCTCCTTGGACCCGTGGGGGTGGTGTTGCTTTTTGTGGCGTTGCTTGCGTTTTACATTGCGCTTGAGCAGACGCTCTACCTCAATGCCGTTTGGCGAAGCTTTCGGCGGGACTTTCTTGACCTTGAGCGCGGTGAAGACCGCTGTCTTTCGGTTCGCGCCCCCGATCGCGCCAATCCGCTCATTCAGATCATCTACGACATTGTGACCACGCACGGCGCGCACTCCGACGATATTCGCGCAGAGGTGGGCTACCTCTTTTATCGCAACTTTAAGCGTGTCAGCAATGGCCTCTGCTGGCTCAAGCTCATTAGCGTGATTTCTCCGCTACTCGGACTTCTAGGAACAGTGGCCGGCATGATGAGTGTGTTTCAATCGCTTTCGGACATCTCCGCCGCACAATCCTCGTTGCTCGCCTCCGGTATCTGGAGCGCGCTCACGACCACTGTGCTGGGGCTTGTGATTGCGATTCCCACTCTCATGACCTATTACTGGCTCACGATGAAGTTTCGTGGCTTTCATATCGAGGCGATCGAACACAGCTACCGTGCGCTTGAGGTTTGCCGTCGTCTCAATGTTGGTAGCGCGCGCAAGGAGCGTGCGTCATGAAAGACTTCTACGACGGCTTTGATGAAGAGCCCCAGATCGATCTCACGCCGCTCATCGACTGCCTCTTCATGCTCATCATTTTCTTTGTGCTCACGATGAGCTTTTCAAAACCCGTGCTCGATATCGTGCTGCCGCAAGCAGAGCGAAGTGTGACCGAGATGCGTCAGGACGAGATCCTTTTTTCGGTTAAGGAAGATGGCACCTTTTGGCTCGATGGCGCCCCATCGAGCTTAGAGGCGCTCAAGCTGCGCCTCGAGGCAGAACCCGCCAAGCGCCTCAACATCTATATGGATGAGCGCGCGCCTTTTAGCCGCTTTGTAGCGGTGGTGGATGTTGCCAAGGCGCTAAGAGATGGGCGTTTTGTGATTTCCACGGCGGCGAGCGCGAAGGAGGCTTCATGAGTGGGGGGCGTGAACGTAGTAGGGAGCTCGCATTCGCTGCGCGCTGGTCACGTCGCATTGTCGTGACGCTCGCCGTTGGGGTGCTGGCGGGCGCGTTATTTGTGCCCACGCGCGAGCACCAGGTGGTGCTGCCTGCGAGCCCCGCACGCCTGACGCGCATCGTCTTTGAGGCCGCGGTGGCCCCCGTAAAAGCGGATGTGAAAGAGCAGCTAAGCGCCGAGCCGCTCCTTGCAAACGAAAGCCCCATCTCGGTACCTGTCCCGCCGCCCGAGCCAGCGCAACCTAAACCCATGCCAAAACTGGAGGTAACGCCAGAACCCACGCCCGAGAAGCGGCCTGCGCCCGAGGTGGTGCCGCCCAAGCCCCAAAAAGTTGAAAAGCCCATTGCACCTCGCAAGGAAGTGCGCGAGCCACCCACGCCGCGCGTAAAGAAAAAGCAAGAAGCCCCCAAGCCCCTTCCCAAAGAAGCGACGCCTGCGGTGCGTGAGCCCGTCGCTGATGAGTCCCCGCAGAGCGGCGCGGACGACAGCCGTGCGCTGGGGGCATCGGGCGCGGCGAGCGCTCACGCAAGCGCGGCAACGGGTACTGCTGCAGGGGGCTCGCGCTCGAGCGGCTCAGCCATAGACGAAGGGCGAGAGCTCGCACGCCTTGTGCAGGTGGTCGATGCACATAAGGCTTATCCGCGCCGAGCACGCATTAACGCAGAGCAGGGCAGGCTGGTGCTACGTGTGACGCTTGATGAGGCTGGGCGCGTTCGTCAAGTGAGTCTAGCGACCTCACACCCCTCGAAGCTCCTTCAGAAGGCAGCGCTCGATGCTGGCAAGCCCCTCATTGGGATGGGAACCGCGCTGGGTGGCCCGCGTGACGTGTTAATTCCCGTGGTTTTTACGTTAGACGATTGATGCAGGGGCTGAGCCAAGCGCCTTGGCAGTGTTAGCATCAGTGCTAGGAAAGTTTTTCAGTTTGAGAGCAACAACGTGCAGGCAATAACAGTAGAGAACGCAAGAAAACGCTATGCGAGCGGCACGGTGGCGCTCGACGGGGTGAGTTTTTCCGTGCAAGAGGGGGAGTTTTTTGGACTCTTGGGCCCGAATGGGGCAGGAAAAAGCACCCTCATCAGTGCGATGGCGGGACTTTTGGACCTCACAGAGGGTCGCATCACGGTGATGGGCCACGATGTGGCCCACGCGCGCCGCGCGGCGGCGCTCAGCCTTGGGGTGGTGCCGCAGGAAATAACGTTTGATTTGTTTCTGACGGTACGCGAAACGCTTCAGTATCAGTCGGGCTATTGGGGTATCCGAAATAATCAAGCCTGGGTTGGAGAAATCTTGGAGCAACTCGGGCTCTCTTCGAAGGCCGACGCGATGGTGCGCTCGCTCTCGGGCGGCATGAAGCGGCGAGTGTTGGTGGCGCAGGCGCTTGTGCATAAACCCCGTGTGATTGTGCTCGATGAACCCACGGCCGGCGTGGATGTGGAGTTGCGAGAAAACCTCTGGCAGCTCATTGGCGCGCTACATGCGCAAGGCACAACAGTGGTGCTCACCACACATTACCTTGAGGAGGCTCAGGCCATGTGCTCGCGTGTGGCGATCATGCAAAAGGGCAGAATTGCCGCGCTCGATACCACAGAGCGGCTCTTGGCTGCGCATAACGAGCGACAGCTACTCTGTCGCTTGGAGGAGGGCGAGTTGCCCGAAGAGCTTGCGCCGTTGCTGCTGTCGCGTCGCGGACCAGAGCTCACCTTTCGCGCGCCTGATGCGCAAACTGCAGAGCGCGTACTTGCTGCGCTACGCACGAAGGGGGTGCGCATCTCGGGACTCACGATTCGTGAGGCGCGTCTAGAGGATGTGTTCCTTGCCTTGACAGGAGAGCGATGATGTGGGTGCCATTTTGGACGGTCTTTTTCAAAGAAACGCGCCGCTTTCTGCGTATTTGGATGCACACGGTGCTCGCCCCCGTGCTCACTGGCTCACTCTATCTGGTGATTTTCGGTGAAGCGCTGAGTCGGCATTTGCCGCTTTACGAAGGCGTGAACTATATCGACTTCATCATCCCGGGGCTCATCATGATGAGTGTGTTGCAGAACGCCTTTGCCAATACTGCGAGCTCCATCATTCAGGCCAAAATTGGCGGCAGTCTCACCTTTATGTTGATGCCGCAGATTCCCGGTGCGGTGTTGGGCGCGGCCTTTTTACTATCGTCCGCGGTGCGTGCGACACTTGTTGGCGTGGGACTCTATGCGGTGTGCCTTTTTTGGGCCATGCCGCCCGTGCGTGAACCGGTGCTCCTTGTGCTCTTTGGACTCTGTGGCATTTTCATTATGGCTGCTTTTGGCCTCATAACGGCGCTTTGGGCGGAGAAATACGACCAGATGGGCGCAGTTCAGAACTTTGTCATCATGCCGCTTACGTTTCTCTCGGGCGTCTTTTATTCCACTAACTCACTGCCGCCCTTTTGGCAGCGCCTGAGCGAACTCAATCCTTTCTTCTACTTGGTGGATGGCTTTCGCGCAGGGTTTTTCGGCGTTGAGCACACCTCGGTGATGCTAAGTCTTGCAGTGGTCATTGCGGCCACGGCGGCGAGTGTTGCTGCCGCGCTTCTTTTACTCTCTCGCGGCTGGCGCATTCGCGCCTAGTGCTCTTGCTGCGCAAGACCTAGTAGAAGCACGGATTGCAAGTAGTAGCCTTCGTAGGCGACAATAAACCGATTGTGCGTCTTCGCGGACCAGATTGCTTGCGCAGCGCTGAGGCGCCTCACTTTCACCCCGTCCTTTCTCACCACTAGGAGCCCAACCATGTCAGCTGAGTATGATGAGTATGTCTCGCAATACGGCTACCCGTTTGATGAAAATGCCTTTACGGCGGAGCAAGTTTCTTACTTTCTTGTGATACACGAGGAAGAAATAACGCTTGCCGATGCGATTGAGCGGCTTTCGACGGATCGACGCCTCGATGTGCTCAATATCGAAAAGACGGAGGATTTCGTGAAATTTGCCGTCGAGTATCAGGGGCGTATTTGGCGAGGAGCCCTCCATATTGATGAAACCGACTACGACCCATTCAACAGCAACATGCGTCAGGAAGGCTTCATGGAAGGGGAGCTGATGCAATGTCGCTCGCGCTCGCGTCAGCGCTTGACGGTGACGCTCGAATTCACGCCGCGGATTCTTGCCTCGCTCAAATTGCAATTCTTGCTCAGTGAGATCTTCGCGCCCAAGATGTTGCTCTTGGTTGATACCAATGCGTACTGTATCTACCATGCGCGAGCCTGTCACTTCTTTGCGAACCTCAAAGCGGAGTTGCCGATTGAGGTGCTCTACGGTTTCCATGGTGTGGCGGCAGAAGAGGGCGAGCAAGTGTGGATTCACACGCATGGGCTTTATCGAGCGGGGCTTCCGGATATCGAAATTATTGGGCTCAATCGGGAGCTCATCAATGAGCGCATGCAACTCGTTGCGAGCTATGTGCGCTCCATGGTGGATGATCGTCTCGCCGAAGGCGCTGAATGGCCTGAACCCACGGTGGATTTTGATGATTTTCCTGCTGACAAAACAGAAGACATTCTCTCGATGATTGGCTTTGAAGCCGTGGGTGCCTCGTTCAATGAACGCGAGGGGCTTGGGTTGACGACACTGCCTTGGCAGGCAGTGGTTGAAGTCGAAGAAGGCGATGGCACGCTCACCATCGGTGGACTTGATTCCCGCGAGGATGGAGAACACACAAATCCCTCTGGCGCGCTTGTTGGCGTCTTCCTAAACGGAGAGGAAGATGAGCGTGACGAGGATTCAACTGAGGCTGAGTACGAGCTACGCTCGCTTGACGAGTTCAATGATGAGTTGGCCAAACCCACGCTCATGATCTACTACTCGGATGAGGCGAGTGCAGCGATGCGTGAGCTCGCTGCTGAAAGTACGCCTTGGCTCGAGAAGGCGGTGAAGGTTCGTGAAGTGTTTGGCGAAGAGGCTCAGATCATCGTGAAGGCGGGGCTCGCACCCAATAAGTCGCTCGACAATAACCCGCCCGCGCTCGAGCATTGTTGGTTCAACCTCGAGTCGATCAACGGGGATACTTTCCGCGGCCGCCTCATGCATGACGTCTTTTACATTGAGGGTGCCAAAGAGGGCGATGTGCTCGAGGTGCCGCTCTCACAGGTGAGCGACTGGAGCTTCCTTGGCGCGGGTCCAGGGCGCGCGTATCAACTTGACATGATGCTTGAAGCGATCCGAGCGAAATCGAGCTAGTCGCCGCTGCTCAATAAGCTAAGCTAAAAGGCGCCGCAGTGTCTTTACCAAGAGACTTGCTGGCGCCTTTTCATTGTTGCCGAAACTTAGTGCGGCTTTGCCGAATAGTCGAAATGGTGGCAATCGTTGCACATCAAGCGCGGCTCTCCTTGCCAAACATGACACGCATCGCACTGTACGTCAGCCATGTGAGATGCGTGAGGATTTGGTTTCAGTTTGGCGGTTTTCTCGGCTAGCGCCTGATAGCTACCATTTGCGTGGCAGCTGAGACATTGCGTCATGGCTGGCATTTCTTTGAGGCCGAGCGCTTGATGGCGCTCAGAGAGGGTTGCGGCAGACGCAACCCCAACCGTAAGCAATGAGCACGTGATCAACAGGAGTAATTTTTTCATGATGCGCTCCAACGATCAAAGCTGATGAATAAAGTTTGCGGCTCGCTGGCCGGCAATCGAACCAAAGACGATGTTGGCGGTTTGCGGGTTAACACCTCTAAGGCCCACTGCGGCACACTCACCGACGGCAAAAAGTCCCGGTATCACCTTCCCAGCTTGGGTGAGCACTTCGGTGTGTACATTGGTCTTCACGCCGCCAAACGTTCCTTGCATCATCGGCTCAATGCGTGCGGCATAATACGCGCCGCCAAAGCTCCAGCTCAGTGCCTTGCGACCGAAAGCCGCGTCCTTGCCGCTATCGACAGCGCTCTTGTAGGTTGAGAGCGTTTTCTCCAGCGCCTCAAGAGGCACGTTGATGAGTGAGGCGAGCGCTGGTAGAGAATCCGCTTTGAGAATGGAGCCATCGCGCACGAGCTCATGCAGTCTCGGCGTGGCGTTGACCACGGGCTCCCCAAAGAGTAGCCAGGCCTTGCGCTCGGGCGTTGCCCAAATTTTGAGAGATTGCGCATAGCCGCCCGCTTCGTTTAGGAAGCGCAACCCAGACTGATTCACGACAATGCCGCCTTGGCGCACAACGTCGACAAGGTTGTACTTGTTGCCATTTTTGGCCAGCATCACGAGCGGATTCGCTTTGAAAACCGTCATATCCGTGAGCGTAGCGCCAACCGCTTTTGCCATGCGCTGACCGTCACCACGGTTGGTGGGCGTGCAATACAGTCGGGCTTTTTCCCAACCGCCGCCAATATACTGGCTAATCATGTCAGCGTTTGCTTCAAAGCCTCCTGTGGCGAGAATCACGGCTCGGCTCGAAAAGTTTTCACTTCCTTGAGGTGTGCGAGCGCTGACGCCAGTCAAGTGCCCATCTGCCAGGAGGAGTTGCTCCACTCGATGCGCGGTCTTTAGCGTGACGCCGAGCGCGCGGGCCCGCTTTTCAAGCGCTGGAATCATGAGTTCTCCCAAGCGATGGCCTTCTTTGATGTTGAGAAAGAAAGGTTGCGCTTTCTTTTGTGACCATTCCACGCCGAGTGAAGCCAACCAATCGGCTGCGCCAATTGCACCGTCCGCAAGAATGCGAGCGGCTTCTGGATCGGCTTGCGTGTTTGTGGCAGCGGCTGTGCCGATATAGAGACGATAGAGGTCTTCAGGGGTGGTGGTGATTCCGAGACGTTGTTGAATAGGGTGACCGGCGCAACCGAAAATACCGGTGGCTACACGTGAGGCGCCACCAATCCAATGGTTTGCTTCGAGCACAAGCACTCGCGCACCGCCCTCCGCTGCGCGGATGGCAGCAGTAAGGCCTGATGCGCCAGAGCCTACAACGATGACATCGAACTGTTGGCCGAGGGCCCAGGCAGGAAGGCTGGAGAGCGTGGTGCCAGCCAGCATTGCAGCGATAAGTCGCCGTCTTGAGATTGAGGTCATGCTTTGTTCTCCGTAGGATCAGCACTCGAGGTGTCAAGAGGATCTCAACTCAGAGTGGGTTGAGCGCTTGGTTTTGTAAGTACCTCGACTGCCACATCACTCTAAACCGGTGGGTAACCCACGGGTCAAGCACTGCTTTACGGCGAAAAAACGGCGCCTCAATTGCCTACGCGCACGCGAATGAGTAAGTAAAAAAGCGGCCCCTCTGGTGTGTTTTCTATGGTGAGAATGCGCCCAGAGGTGTTGTTGAGAAAGTGAAGCCCGTGCGCACGCGCGTAGTCAAAGAGCGGATCGAGCTCTTTGGGAGTGAGGCGCTGCGGAGAGAAGCTTTTGAGATAGAGAATGAGGCAACGCCCGCCCGGGATGCTTTCCACGGGAGCGGAGAGATCGAGCTTGATGCGCTTTTGTTGGGCGTCGGTGATGCCAACACCAAACTCCACGTTGTAAGGCTCAGTGCGATGCGTATCGTTGAGCTCTTCGAGCGGAATTTTGAGCGAAAGATGAATGTAAGGTAAGTTGGCAAGCCAAGCACCCACTCGCGCCATCTCCGCCGCGTGGGAGCGCGTGCCGCCCGCGGTGTAAAGCGAATGGATGGCATCGCGCTCAACATCTTCGACTACTCCCTCACAACGTGTTGCTTTCGCCACAAAACGTTTAACTTCCTCGAGCCGCGTTTTTCTCGCAATGAGCGCTTCGATCGTCTGCTCGAGCGCTTCAGTGCGAGCTTCGAGCATGGCTAATTGCCGATCGTAAGGTGCGCCGTGAAAAGCTTGAATTTCTGGCAGCGACAAATCGAGGCTTCGTAGCGCCTTGGTATGTCCCGTCAGGAGCATGTCGGCGATACTGTAGTG
Organism: uncultured Sutterella sp.; assembly: GCA_902463725.1. Classification (GTDB taxonomy): domain Bacteria; phylum Pseudomonadota; class Gammaproteobacteria; order Burkholderiales; family Burkholderiaceae_F; genus Sutterella. The sequence continues at coordinate 66,381 of CABQGK010000004.1, forward strand.
GCGGTAATGGTTCCAAGGATCTGTGCGTGGCAGAAGAATACCGAGCTCGGTGTAGTGCTTGATACTGTCTGCTTTGAGGCCGAGTAGTCGTGCAAGTTGGGTGACCGTAAACATAGGGGCGATGACAAAGAGTGAGCAACGGATACGGTAACACAAGGTGCGGGGCGCTGTGCGCCAAAAAGAGAGGGAGCACCAAAGTGCTCCCCCTTGTTGTAGGCGGCCAGCTATGCGGTAAACGCCAGAGTGGCTTTACGTCGCGCTCTCTATTCGGTCACGGGGCCCGCTGCGGCGGCACGGCGCACCACATCAAAGAGCGCCTCAAGCTCAATTCCGCCATGCTCGCTCATGAGACCGAGCGTGGCACGCGGGATCATCACGTCACCAAGCGGCGTGCGTAGCGCCTTGAAGGTGGGCACTTCGTCACCGAGCCGCTCCCGCAGCCAGGGCGCGAGCGCAATCAGATCCGCTAACTTCGTTTCGGCCGTGAGCGCTGGGAGCGCGACAGCTGGTGCGCTTTCTTTGGCGCTTGCCTCGAGCGGCGCGTCAAACTGTTTAGCATTTTCCTGACGGCGCGAGAGCCCACCGCGTTTACCGACGGGGACGTCTTCGCCGGGTTCAGCGATGCCGTGCAGATAGACGGGCTCGGTCGTTTCTTCACTCCAGGTGAGCAGCGTGCGGCTATCTTTGAGCGAGCGAATACGCGTGCAGTCCTGCATCACCTCCATTACGCCACGGAAGTTGCCCGCTTCATCGCGAATCGCCACAAAGAGGATGTAGATGAATTTGCCGGGCTTATTGATCCAGAAATCCACCTTGTCTTCTTCGCCGCTACGGAACTTTTTGACGATTTCCTTGACGAAGTGCACACTCGTGGCAGGGTGGCAGTTTTCCACTTTGCGCCCGATCACATTGCGACTACGCGGGAAGATACGGTGCTTGGTGTCGGTGTAAAAGCGCACCAACTCCTCTTCGTCCACAAAGGAGATGTCGATAGGGAGGTGCTGGAAGATGAGGTTCACTTGCTCAAGCGAGAGACGCCCCGTCTTGACGTCGAGCATCGTTTCGGGCGTGGCTTCTGCGCCGCCCGCTTTGAGGCCGTACTTTTGCATGAGCGCGGCCAAGTCCGCCGCAAAGGCCGCCATATCCCCAGTGGGGGCAGCTGCGGCAGTGGGGGTGCTCGCTGCGGGGGACTGCTCAGCTTGGGGGAGTGTGCCCGCGCCCCAGGCATAGCCGATCTCCGCATCGCCCAACTTCATATGTTCAAAGGCCGCAGGCGGAATGAGTGCGAGTGATGTCGGCAAGAGCACCGTTTCCTCTTTAGCAATCAAGTCGAGCGAGCTCTCGATGATGTTTTTCTGCTTAGCGATGAACGCGTCGTCCGTCTCGGGCGTTTCACGCTCAAGTAGCGAGCGGGCATCACGAATTTCATCGCGGATGTAATCGTCAAAGAGCCACATATGTGTGGAGGGACGATTGAAGCCACGGCGTTCAAGCTCGGCGTAAAGCTGATTGTGCTTGCGTGCAAAGTGAATCTTTAGCTCCGCGAGCCGATCGTAGAGCGCGTACCACTGATTACGAATTACTGGGTACTGCACCAGGTCTTCGATTTCTTTGATGAGCCCCTTCCAAGCGTCAAGCTCTCGGTAGTAGGCGGCGACGGGATGATCAAAGGCGAGGTCGGTGGGGCGGGAGCGATCAAGATAGGGGGCGAAAACAGCAATCATTTCGCCCAACGGGATTTTGCGGCAATCTTCCGCTGCCCCCTCTTGTGCGGGGTCTTGCTGCTCGAGCAAGGCGATTTCCCAAGGACGCACGGGGGCGAGCTGCTTCATCTCCGCTCGTGCTGCCTCAAGCGAGAGCTCACCAGCGTCGTAGCGACGGCTGATGGAGGCGAGCCGCGCGAAGCGTTCAGGATCGGGATGGGCGGGAGAATGGACGGTCTGGGACATAGAAAATCCTCTGAGCTAGGTAAGGTGAGTCTGACATGCGCAAGCGCGGCGCATGCGGGCAGGGACGGCGCGTGCGCCCTGCCCAAAGATGGGTGCGAGGAGAAGGGTCTCAGTGCACGGTCTTACGTTCTAGCTCAATTGCGCGCGGGAAAATGAGATTGTTTTCAATGTGGATGTGCTCATGCAAGGCATCCTTGAATGCCTTGAGTTGCGTCATCAGCAGCCGATACGACCCACAGGCGTCCTCGGGGGTGGTGTAGCCGTGGGTGAGCGCCTCGATACGAGCGTGGCGTTCCCCTTCGCCTTCGTGCTCATGCTCCATCACACGGATCGGGGAAGCGACGCGACCGTCAGCGCAGTGAAAGCGCGGGGCGGTGCCGCCAGAGAGATCCGCTTCGCAGAGGCGATAGATGTAGGGGAAGAGAATATTTTCCTCTTTCATGAGGTGCTCAGAGAGCGCTGCAAAGGACTGCGAGAAGAGTTCGGCAACTTCGTAGAGCTCAGGGTGACGTTCGCCATGGGCGGCTTTGACCTTATCGAGCAGACGCAGAATGGCGGGGCCATCAACGGGGATTTGCCGATGATGGGTCTTGAGAACATAGTCACAAAGCAGGTCGGTGGGCCAGCGTTGAAAGTCGGGCGTGCCCGCGATGGCGCCCTCGCCCGCTTCTTCGAGCGCAGCAGCGACTTTTTCGGGTTCATGCCCAGCCAAGGCACAGGCGACGGCAAAGGCCGTTTTCCCGTGGCAGCAGAAGTCGACATTAAAACGGTCGAGAACGGCTGCGGCGGTGGGGTTGCTGGCGGCAATTTCGCCAACACTAAGATGATCGTAACGCGTAGAGCTCATGGTTGACTCCAAAACTAAAAGCTGTACGGAGAATATATGATTTGCTGATCCTAACATCCTTGACTTCACAAGAAAAGAGTGCAGAGTGGATGCGTGCTTGGCGCAGAAGAGATAATCCGAAGTATGTAGTTGCGCGTCATACGCTTTTTTCGGAAAATAGGATGTTTTTGCTAGTTTGCGCCTTCGTGGCGTTTCTCTCTCAAAATGGATACACACAAAGTTCAGGAAGCGTCATCGAAAAGGAGTAGAAAGAGCACAGGTATTGTGGCTTATTGGCAGGAGTACTCCCAACCTATACAATAGCCTTAGATAGTCTCATCGGCCGTGTTAACGCCGAGTGAGGTGCGTTAGTCTCGGTTTTACAAGAACAGATTGGATTATGCAGAAGATTCGTATTTTGCTCGTCGACGATCACGAGCTCTTCCGTAGCGGGATCAAAGCCCTTCTTCAACGTCAGAGCGACTTCGAAGTCGTGGGTGAAGCGGGTGATGGTCTTGAGGGTGTTAAGCTCGTCGAGCACGTGCCTGCAGACGTCCTGCTTCTGGACGTGGATCTGCCGAGCATGAAGGGCTATGAGGTCCTCGCTCAGATCCATGACACGCATCCGGGACTGGCGGTGTTGATGCTCACGGTGAGCGAAGACTATGAAACGCTTGGCGAGTGCTTGCGTATGGGCGCTCGTGGCTACCTCAATAAGAACATCGATCAGGACTACTTGTTGCGCTCGATTCGTGCCGTCTACACGGGGGAGAGTGTTGTTTCCCCGCAGATGATGACGAAGTTTGTGACGCGTTTTGCCGCGCAAGAAGAGCGTGCTCCGATGATGTACAGCGACCCCTCGTCGCTGACGCGCCGTGAACGTGAAACGCTCGCGTGGCTCTCGCGCGGCGTCTCCAATAAGGAGATCGCCCGTGCATTGGGTCTAGCGGAGAGCACTGTTAAGGTTCATGTGCAGAGCATTCTGCGTAAGCTCGGCGTCACGAGTCGTGTTCAGGCGGCGGTCTACGCGATTGAGCACGGTCTGGATAAGCTCGACAAGTCGCACTAAGGCTAGATGCGCCGCGCCAAGATGAGAGGTGGGCGGCTTGGTCGATGACTCAATAATTAGAGGCGTTAGCGTGGCTAGCGCCTTTTTTTAGCTTGGGGCGGCATCGCGAATCATTGCTGCGAGCGTGACTGAAACGTACGCTGGAGTGCACGTTCACACATCTATAGCGTGGGTAAGATGAAAATTTTGAGGGGTCGCAAACACACTCTCGACGCGGGTTTGCGGCTGTGCTTGCTGTCAAAGACTCTGCGCGCTTTGGGTGAAGAAAGCCCGAGCGGCTAGGCTCAAACGCCATAGGCGTTTTAACATCTATAACCGAGGTAAGAAGAAAATTTGAAAGCGCCTGAAACCCGCTCTTCATGCGGGTTTGCGTGCTATGGGGGTGTTAAAGGGTCGGGGCGAATGTGGAGAGCGTCAGAAGCGAGCGCCTGAATGCCAGAGTGCCTAGTGCGAGTCAATACACATGCCCGTGCCATCCTTATTGATGGTGAAGCGATAGCGCGAATAGGCATTGAGATTGGGCTCTTGAACGAGTGCGTCCTTTGGCAGATGAAAGAGCGTGTAGGCGCGCTCCTTGATGAGCGCCAACGACTCCCCTTGCATCGTGCGACCTAGTAAGTAGGAGAGCGTGTACTCGTACCAATCGCGACCGAAACGCTGCGCGTTGTCGGAAATTTGTTCGAGGTAGTTCCAGAGCTCTTGCTCGGAGAGGAAATCGGCACTATAGGCAAGTTTGGCGAGTTCAGCGGCTTCGCCACAGTCCCATGCGTAGGTGGAGTTAATCGCATCAAGGCACGAGGGCGAGAGTAGAAGCGCCGAGGCAACTGCGCGCCGTGAGGAGAGCGCGAGCTCGGAGCCCTCCATGAGCTCCGTATCGAGCGAGGTGCTACGCGCGCCGCTCAAGAGATAGTCGAGTTGCGCTAATATGGCATCACGATCGTCGAGCCCCCATTCTTCGGCAAGGGTGGCTTTGCTACGAGCCGAATGACGACCTGGTTGTTTGAGCACGAGCAAAGGCTCCGCTCTCAGGTAGGAGGGCAGTAGAGAAAACGTCAGGAGTCGTTTTTGCTTCTCCGAGAGTGCATCGGTGCGCGAGAGCCGTTTGCCCACTGGGGCAAAGCTCTGAAACGAGCCATGGCTCTGCGGTGCGAACGAGCGCACGGCAGAGACGAGCAGAATCAGCACAAATAGGCCAAAGCCTATATAAAGGAGAAGAGAGAGGCTCATGGACGTGATCGCACCTGATAAACGAACCTTTGAACATTGTTTCAGGGAAAAATAGTATTGAGAATTGCCCCTAGCGGATGTAAAAAGGGGGTGCGATTCTGTACGAAGGTGTTTCAAATTGAGTGATAGGTACGGCGCACGCGACGCGGACTCGCTCGGTGGCGAGCCCAAGCTCAGACGGTGCGTGCGTTTGTCCCAATACAAAAAAGGAAAAACAATTGATGCTGACAAGCCAAGCAACGGCGACAGGCTGGAAGAAAATAGACCTGATGTCGGGGCCCGACTACCCGCTCCCGCTCTCAAGCGACGAGGACGGAAGCCTCTGGCGGTTTGGAAATTTTGTGGTGAGCTGGCAGACCAATGCAAAAAGCGTGCATGAGCGTGCCGCAGAGTTGCTCGGGCGCAGCTTCACGCGCTCAGCGGCATATCCCTATGTGGTGATGGGTTTTGCGGTTGAGAACGGCATGGAGGCAAGTCCCGCCATCATCCTCTCCGTGGTGGTGCCGCTTGATCAGGCGGCGGTGGGTGAGGAGCAGATGGCCATTGTGAAACTCGCGGCGGCCGAGCGTGAAGTGGTGCTCGGCGAGTTGCCACGGTGGTCCACGCTCTCAGCGCAAGAATTGCAGCAGCTCCTATTCAATACGTTCGGCGACTTCATCGGCCTGCATGAAGGAGAGGTGATTCGACACCTTGGCGCGATCAGTCGCTTTCACGACCCAGAGATTTGGGAGGCGGCGCACTAAGAAGCGGTCTTCAGTGAACCTTTTCTCGAAGTCCTTTGGCGAGTAGCCCAGTGTTTCTCGGTTGAAGGACTTTTTTATTTTTATCAAAACAATTAAACTATTTGCATGGCGTAAGTTTTCATTTTTTAGCGCTCCCCATGGAGGCGACAGCAGCATGAGCGAGAACGAAGAATTTATGACGGAATCGAGCCCAGCAGGCTTTGCTCGGCTCATGGACTATCAAAAGCGCGCAGCTCGCCTACGTCATCGATTGCCGGGGCTCGTGTTTGTTCGCACCGAGATGGAGCTTGAGGCGGCGCTGCGCACCTACTGTTGGGGTGCAGAGCAGTGCGTTGAGGCGTTTCCTTGGTCGCGGCTCACGTTCATGAAGACTGCTAAGCAGGACTTGCCGTTTTTGCTCGGGACGCAATGGATACGCGACCGCTATGTGGATGTGATGCGCGCGTGGCCCGCCACGGCGCGTAACGCCCGTTACCTCTATAGCCCGAGGGACTTGGCCGCGTGGTTGAGAGAAAACTTCCGCACAACCGTTGAAACGGTGCTTGTGCCGCTTACGCTTTTTGCCAAAGACGCTGACGCGATGCGGCGCGCGTTTCTCAATGAGCGGCAACTACGCATGCAATCCATCTATGATGGGGGCCCCTTGGCTTATCGAGCGAACCGCCTGAGCACATGGTCGTTTTTAAACGATTTACCTGCGTCAGCGCGAGAGCAACTCGGGTGTTGGTTTTCCGATGTTTCAGAGAAGGCCGCGCAGCAGAATGTGCAGTTTCATCGTGCGCACCTCATCCCCTATGAGGTGACGCTACCCCCTGGGGTATTGCCCAAATTCTTTACCATGCCTGAGATTGGCGGGACGCGAGACTACCCCACCAAAGAGGTGGGCAATACGACGTTTCGTAGTTTTGGCTGGGCCAAGCACGAGATGCTCAATCGTGGGGTGCGCTGCATTGGCTACACACAAGGGCTTGCCATTGGCGGCAAAGCGTACGATCAAGACTATGAGATCGGGCTCTTGGAGCTGATGACCGCAGAGCGCTTTGTGCGGATCTTTGGAGAAGGGGCGTTACGCGAGGCGCGATGGCGCCTGAGTGAAGATCTTTGCCGTTGGGCGGCGCCAGAGACGGATTTTGGTCCGGGGCTGCCACCCAAACAGCTCTCTGCGCTACTTGGCATCAACTACGTCACCAACATTCAGGTCTTCCGCTAAAGCGTGACGCAGCGGTAGGTTTTGCAGCGCAGAGCGCGCCGCGCTAGCCCTTGATGAGCGTGACCACTTCTTCAAGTGGCAGGCGAGATTTCGGGCGCGCGGCGTTACTGTCGTCGTCAGCGCGCACTCCAAGTGAGATGCCCACAACGCTCTTGAGACCCTTTTCGGCAAGACCGAACGCACGATCGAACTCACGGAATTTAATGCCTCCAAGCGCGGTGGCATCGATACCGAGCTGAGGTGCGGCGAAGAGCAAAAATCCAAGCGCAATGTGCACCTGTTCTCGCACCCAAATTTCTCCTTTGTCGTAGCCCGAGAAGTAGTTGTCGCACCCAGTGCGGCGAAAGCCGTTAAAGGCCGCGATATCAAACCCTTCGGGGAAACGACCCGCGGCAGCCTCGCAGTCGACAACGTGCTGCAAATACGCGTCGCTAATATCGGTTTTCGCCGCCATGATGATGAGGTGGCTCGCCGTGTCGGCACGCCCAATATTGAAGTCTTTGATGTAGGGGAGAACCTGCGCGCGAACGGCAGCGCGATCGAAGACAAAAAAGTGCCAGGGCTGCACATTCATTGAGCTCGGCGTGAGGCGCAGGATTTCAAGGACCGCGTCGAGCTGCTCGGCGCTCAAGTTCTCTTCTTTGTAGTGCTTGGTGGTATAGCGGGTTCTAGCAATTTGGAGAATATTCTCGATCATGAGACTTCCTTCAGAGAGAAAAAGCTTGACTGTTGAGAGAGACGCCGTGAATATTTTGCCATAGCGCTTAAGGGCGCGAGCATGAGCGCACGGTTTGCGCGCTTTGCTATTGGTCAATGGGGTGCGTTGAGAGCCGAAAGGGCGCGCAATGTGCGCCGAGGCAGGATGTTACAATCTGTGTAGTTTCTCCTATGGCCTTCGAACCCCCATGGGTTTTACACCCCGACCAGGCCAGAGGAAGATATCCCACACTACGATAAAAACAAGGAGACCGCAGTATGCTCGGACTTTATCCCACCTGGCTCGAGCCAGGTGTGGGAAGCGGGTGGGTGATTGCGATTATCGCTACCATTCACGTCTTGTTCTCACATGCCTCCGTGGGCGGCGCTGTGATGTTTGGCTGGCTAGCCAATGTTGCGGTGCGCAAGAATCGGCCTGAATACCTCAGCTTCATTCGCCGCTACGGATTGTTCCTTCTTATTTTCAGCTATGTCCTCGGGTCGATTACGGGTCCAGGGATTTGGTTTTCTGCCACCATCGCGAGCCCGCGCGGGATCTCCGCACTCATTCACAGCTTTGTATGGGTATGGGCGACAGAGTGGGTGTTCTTCATTATTGAAATCATTGGTGTCTACCTGCTGGTGTACCTCGCAGGGAAGGTGGATCCCAAGACCCACACGCGTATTGCGGTGATCTTTGGTTTTGCCTCGGTCGCCACACTCTTGGTGATTGTGGGGATTCTGAGCTTCATGATGTGGCCGGGCAGCGCCGATTGGTACGTCACGGGTGGCGTGCTTAAGGCGTTCTTTGGGGCGAACACCTTTGCGCAAATCTTTGTGCGCTTAGCCTTTGTGCTCACGATTTCCGCTGTGGTGGGCGGCATTGTCGCTGCGGGCATTACTCGCGCTGAGGATAAGCGCGCGGTCGCACGCGTGCTTGGGGTCTTTGGCCTTTTGGGCGCGGTGGGTGGATATTGCGCGTTTCAGTGGTACATGTTGACGTTGCCCGAAAACGCCTATGAGCTCATCTACACGCGGCTTCCTGGGCACTTTGGCGAGATCATGCTCGTTGGGCTCGGCATTACGGTGCTCTGGTTTATGCTCACGATGGTGAAGCCTGGTGTGCTGCGCGTCTGGAGCGCCTCGCTCATGACGCTTGTGATTTTAGTTGCGGGGATTGCTCCCGAGGAAATGTCTCGCGAAATTCTGCGTAAGCCTTGGGTGGCGGGTCAGTACCTCTACGGCAATCAGTTGATTGGCCGTGATGTGCCCGCCTTGGGTATTAAGAACGAAATGCCCGTGGTGGCTGAAAAAGGCATCCTCAAGGTTCATCCTTTTGTGCCAGAGGCTCTGCGTACCGTCACCGACGCCAATAAGCTTGAAGCCGGGCGCGCAGTGGCGCTTACGATGTGCAGTAATTGCCACTCGCTTAGCTCAACGGGTATTCGTCCGCTCTCGCGCTTCTTCCCTGCTGCCGCCACCGAGTCGAGCATTGCTGACTACCTTGGTGCGGGGCTCTACCGCGGTCATACGATGTATATGCCGCCTGCGCCGCTGCCCGCCGATGAGCGCGCTGCACTGGCCGCTTACATCGAGTCGCTCGCTAAGCGTGATCACAAGGGGGAGGGTAAGTAAATGGATGCCGTTGTTCTTAAGAGTCTGATGGATGCGGCGGGTGCGCCAGCGCATCCCATCATTTTCCTTGTGCTTGGGGTTGTGACCTTTGCACTACACATGGCGGCCGTTAACTTGATGCTCGGCACGCTCGGCGTGGCAGCGTGGGCAGCGCTCTCGCCCAACGCGCATAAGGAGCGTCTCTCGCACGTCTTGCTCATGACCGCGAAGGTCGCGGTGGGTTTTGCCGTGGTGCTTGGCGTGGCGCCGCTTCTTTTCGTGCAAGTGGTCTATGACGGCTTTTGGTACGTCTCCAACGTCCTCTCTGCTTGGTGGCTTGTTGGCTTTATTGTCATTTTGATTGCAGGCTACTTGGCGCTTTACCGCGCTTATGGACTCAACCACCGCTACCTTGAAGACGGCACGCCCGTGACGATCCATGGGGCGGTGAAGGGTTTTGGCTGGATGGGTTTTGCCTTTGTGATGTTGCTCCTCTGTGGCCTCATCATGCATACGCTCACCAATCAGGCGATTCGACCAGAGCTCTGGATGAGCTGGTATGCGCCAAATGGCGTGATTGATCCTTCGGGGCGAGGCCTTCACTATGTGCTCGTGCCGCGTCTGCTCTTTTTCCTCTTCTTGAGTTTGCCGGTGACGGCGGGCTGGCTCTTTGCGATGCGCCGCTACCTCATTAACGCAGGCGAAGCCGATGTGGGCTACTTGGACTTCATCGAAGCGCTCGCGCACAAGCTCGCACTGACGGGTGGCATTTTGGTGGCGCTTGCAGGCATTGTTTGGATGATGATGCTCCCAGAGACCATGGCGTGGTTGCGGACCTCTCCCGCGATTCTGCTACTGATCGTGCCCATGGTGTTCTTCCTCATCATGAGTCCGGTGCAGAAGAAGCGTCGCCTCTGCCCGCCCTGCAACTATCTTGGGTTTGTGATGCCAGTGGTGATGGTGATGCTGCTGGCGACGCTGCGTGAAGTGTTGCGCTACGGCACGCTTTTGGGCGGCTTTGGCTTTGACGCCATGGACTGGCGCATCAACATGGATTGGCCGACGACACTGATCTTCTTTACGACGTTCCTTGTGGTGGGTGGACTCAACATCTCCTACCTCGTGACGCTTGCTTGGAAGAGCGGTGCAACAGAGGGTGTGTACACGCCGTCTGCGGGCATTAACCGACTGGGCACGCTCTGCGTTGTGTCGCTAGTCGCGTGGGTGGTTGCCTACTTTGCAATCGGCTTGGCGGTTGTTGCCTGATGGGAGGAAAGGGACGATGAAAACACTCAGAAAGTTGAGCATTGCCCTTGTGGCAATGGGGCTTGGGGCGGCGTTGAATGTGACGGCCGCTGAAGCGGATTGGACGCCTGAGACGCTTGCTGCTGCCCAAAAGGCCTTGCCGAGCGGGACAGTAGAGAAGGGGCTAGAGGCGCACAAAAAACTCATGTGCGCGGGCTGCCACGGTCCAGAAGGCTTGGCGATGATGGGAGCATTCCCGCACGTCGCTGGGGAGCCCGTGGGCGTCACGGAAAAGGCGCTCTTAGATTACCGCTCTGGGCGTCGTGCGCAGGGGCCGCAAGCCATGATGATGGCGGGGATGGCTGCGCGTCTGACCGATGAGCAAATCGCGGATTTGGCGGCTTACTATGCTGCCGCGCCAGGCGGCGCCGGCACGCCCCCCAAAGCCGATGCCAAGCCCACGCTCGATGAGAAAGCGCTCATGACGCTTATCAAAAAGGGTGACCGTACGCGTGGCATTACGCCCTGTGCAGCGTGCCACGGCTCTACTGCGAAGGGTAACCCCAACGGGCAAGTGCCGGTCTTGCACGGGCAGAACCCCGAGTATCTGAAGGCGACGCTTAGGAGTTACCGTTCGGGTGAACGTCACTCCGACCTGCTCAAGGAAATGCGCGTCTTTGCGCAAGCCTTGACCGACGCGGAAATTGATGCCTTGGCAACGTACTATGGGGCGCAACCAGGGCATGGCGCAAAGCCCGCCGCAGCAAAACCCGCTGAGGGCGCAAAGAAACCCTAAGTCGTAGCGGTTGAACCGCTGGAGACTGCCGCGCCCAACGTGCGGGACGAAAGCGCCCGCTCTGCGCGCGCGGCAGTGAATTCGCTAAACGAAAGCGCTTGTTGCACCAAGTGGTGGAATGAGCGCTTTTTTGTGCTTGCAAGCGCCCTGAGCGATGCCGTGATATTAAGGGGCAGCTTGGGCGGCTTTCGCCGCTTTTTCAGCTTGCTCCGCGCGCTTTGTGCTCACGGTGGCAAAGAGTCCCGAGACGAGGATGATCGCCATCCCGAGGATCGCTACCCAAGAGAGCGGATCCTCAAAGAGCACCACCCCCATGAGAAGCGAGAACGGGATCGCAGAAAACCCAAGGAGCGAGCTCAACAGGAGGTTCCCGTAAGCGTAGCTACGCGTAGAGGTCATCTGACCAAGCGTGGCAAAGACCCCCATGCCAATGAGCCCCACTGTGGCTTGGGTGTCGGGGACGTGAAAGCCACCCTCAAAGAGGAGTGTGCCGGCAACGGCAAAGAGCGTTGAGAAAAGGGTGAAATAAAAGACAATGCGCCAACTCGGCTCTTTCGTCTCGCCCATCTTCTTCATTTGCCAATAGACGATCAGGTCGATGAACGAGACAAAGAGGCAAATGAGCGCTGGAATCAATTCGTTTTCATTGATCGAGGGCTGCAGAATGATGGTGATGCCGATAAAGCCCGTGATGGTGGGGATGATCAGACCCCATGGGGCACGGGTGTGGCTACGCAGCGCAAGGATCGCGAAGTTCGCCGCCATAAAGAGCGGTGTGGTGTAGATGAGCGTCATGCAGGTGCCAAAGTTCATGCGCGAGAGCGTATAGAACCAAAGCACAATGGAGAGACACCCGAGGAAAGAGCGGGTCAAATGAAGCCGCAGCACCGGAGTGCGCAGTGACTGATGCGTGCGTCGAGAGAAAAACCATAGCATCAGCACGCCCATGAGAGATCGGTAGAAGACGAGCTCAAAAGCACCAAGTTGCCCAGAGCAGAGCTTGACGAAGGCGGCCATGATGCAAAATGAGGCGGCCGCGGCCAAAGACCAAAGGGACTGTTTCATCTCAAAGAGCGTTTGTCAGGGAGGAGGGTTGGCTGAGTGTAGCGCAACCCACTCTCCCTGTGCGCATCGCTAAGCAAAGCGCCTTAGCGTCATGCGCGCGGCTGCCGCCTTAATGCGGCATCTTGGTGAGTTTCGGTAGCAGTGGTGCGTGACCCGCCGTGCCCACAAGCCCCAGCGCCGTGAGGATAGCGAGCTGCGGCCCGAGATGAATGTCCGTGAAGATAAAGTGCTCTTCAAGGGTGTGTGCACCGCGGCCAATGCCACCCGAGGAGATGCAGGTCGCAGGAATCCCTAGAGACATGGGTTTATTGGCGTCCGTTGAGGCACTGTCGTACTTCGTGAGCGGGATGCCGAGCACTTTTTGCGCGCTGCGTGCGCTCTGTAGTACGGGGCACTCCACAGGGCGCTGACCCGCTGGGCGCGCGCCGATCTGTTCCATCGACACTTTGAGCTTTTTGTCATCATCACGGATGTTCCATCGGGCGTGCTCTACCTCGACGGCTTGCTCAAAGATGGGGAGGATTTCTTTTTCAAGCGTGAGCAGTGCCTGATTGTCCACGCTACGCATATCAACGTCGACTTGGCAGTTTTGCGCGATGGTATTGACCGACGTCCCTCCTTTGACAAGGCCCACGGAGAACGTGGTGCGTGGATCCTTTGGTGTGTGGATATCGGCAATGGCGGCAATGGCGCGCCCCATGGCGTGAATGGCAGAGGGGACTTTGCCAAAGTCGCTCCAGCTATGGCCGCCAGGCCCCGTGATGGTGACACGCCAGCGGTGCGAGCCTGTGGCACCGCAGAGGATACGACGCACGTCGCTGCTGTCGAGCGCAAGGAACCCGTCGATGTGGCGGCTCCCGTCAAAGAGCGCTTTGCTGCCGCGAATGTCGCCGTTACCTTCTTCACCGACGGTGCCCACAAAGAGTAGCGTGCCTTCGGTTTCAATGTTGTTACGGGTGAGTGCACGCAGAATCTGTAGCATGTTGCGAAGGTTGGAGGCGTTGTCGCCAAGGCCCGGGCCATAGTAGACGCCGTCACGCTCTTTGACCGTGACATCCGTACCCTCAGGGAAGACGGTGTCCAAGTGTGCCCCCATGGCAAGCACCGGCCCCGCCTCACCTAAGCGCCCTGGGCGGCGTCCCACGACGTTTCCGATCGGGTCAATGACCACATCGGTGAGACCGTAGGCCTTGAGAAGCCGCGCGAATTCCGCCGCGCGTACCGATTCTTTAAACGTGGGGGAGGGGATTTCTGAGAGGCGAATCTGTTCGGCCTTTGCGTAATCCGCTTCTTCGACGCACTGCTTGAGCGCAGCGGCAACTTTCGGCGTCTCAGCAAGTGCGCGGATGGTCTCCAGGGTATGGGCATCCAAGGGAAGCGAGTCTATATCGATCATGGCGTGGTTCCTTCCTAAGCATTTTTTGTGGCGTCAGAGACGCGTTCTCCATCACTGATTGTAGCGGTTTCGCCGAGCGGCTCCGCGCTACTAGACGCACGCACGGATTAATCCGTTTTGGGCATGATCGAGCGCAATTTCTCACGGTTTGACCTCCTATACTTTGGACATCGTTTTTTCGTATTCCAAAGGACAACCTATGCAGAAAACTGGTTTGGCCGCAGCGCTTATTGCGCTCACCGTGGCGATGGCGGGCAGCGCAACGGCAGCTGTCAAAGTGGGCGACGCGACCTATGAAGAGAAGGCGAGCGTGGCGGGAGAGAGCGTGACACTCGCGGGCGCTGGGATGCGCACCAAGGTGTTTTTCAAGGTGTATGCGGCGGGGCTCTATCTCAATGGCACGGCCAAGAGTCTTGATGCGATTGCTAAGCTCCCTGCGCCGTTGCGCGTTCGGTTGGTGATGGCGCGTGACGTGGGTGCCAAGACGTTTGTGGAGGCGCTTGTCGAGGGGCTTGCTGACAACAGTAGCGAGCAAGTGCGTGCGCGTATTGCCAAAGAGATTGACGCGCTAGTGGCCTGCATGAAAAAGATTGGCGACGTGAAAACGGGCGACGTGATCGACTTTGACTACAGTGATGCGCACGGCACGGCGGTCTATGTCAATGGGCGTCGCATTGAAGAGAAGCTCGGTGGGCGTGACCTTTACATGAGTGTGCTTGGGATTTGGCTCGGCCCCAAGGCGATTGACGCCTCGCTCAAAGAAGCGCTTCTTGGCGCTAAATAAGGCTGCTCGCAGAAGACGCTCGCGAGTGCACCACGCACCTGAAAAGGCTTCGTTCGACGAACAGAACGAGGCCTTTTGCCATTTTTCGGGGTGGCCGATGCCCTATACCCAAGCGCGGCTAAGTGCGGGCCGCAGCGCGTTGAGGTAGCGTGCCGTTAGGCGCTGCGATTCCGATTGTGTCAAAATTGTATCTTGCAGCTTGCGCGCGAAGAGAAGCCTCGCGCCGTACAGCAAAGAAAAGCAAAAGAAAGGAAGCACAATGGCCAGCCTCAATGGGATCACGAACGAGCACGAGTTTTATAGCCAACACTTTCTCAATGAGCAGCTCGCAAGCACGCTCTCCGAGCGGGTCAAGGCAGAAAACGCCAAGGAAGCAGAGAGCAAAAGCGAGGAGGAGGCAGCTGCCGCGCGCGGCGTTAAGCACACCCGCTATCTCTCGCCTTGGAGCCGTCTCGAAGGTGTGGCGCGTGAAGTGCTACGCGACATCAAAGAGGCAGAGCCATTGACGGGTGCGGCACGTATTGCCGCCGAGCGCGAGGCTATTGGCGTGCTTATGGGGGCGCTGGGACTTCCCATGGCGCTCGAAGATCGTGAGCTCGAAAATGGCGTGCGCCTCCCTTTGCTCGGAGAGCGCCTGAGCTTGACGGGCGAGCCCTATCTTTGGATTTTGCATGCGAGCCGCGAGGGCGGCATCGAGCCCACTGAGGCCGATGCTGAAGGAGCAGCAAGTACTGCGACCGATGAAACCGATCCGCTAGAGCTCTGCATCAGCCCCTTGCAGCTCACAGAAAATTGGGCTACCACCCAGAAAGTCGCGCAACTCTCGCGCCGCAATTGGCTCACGCAGCTCATTGCCGGGGTGTTTCGCGAAACGCACGCCCCGCGCTGGGTGATTCTCGCTGGGCTTACTCAATGGGTGCTCATTGACCGTGCGAAATTCGGGCAGCGCCGTGTGATGCGTTTCAGCTGGCCCGAGATTCTCGCGCGCCGAGAAGCGGCGGTTCTGCAAGCCACCGCGCTTTTAGTGGGCTCAGAAGCCTTTGAGCAGATCGAAGGGCAGTGCTACCTTGAGCGGATCGATGAAAACAGCCATCGCCACGCGCATGGCGTCTCAACCGACTTGAAGTACGCACTGCGTGAGTCCATTGAACTCTTGGGTAACGAAGCCGCGCGCCAGCTTCGCGAAAAGGCGCGTGAAGGCAAAGAAGGGTTCTTTAGCGGGGATAAGCGCCTGCGCGAGGATGAGCTCTCGGACGAATGCTTGCGTTACATGTACCGCTTGCTGTTTCTCTTTTTCATTGAGTCGCGCCCCGAGCTCAAATACGTTCCCATTGAAGATGAGGCGTACCTCTCTGGCTACTCGCTTGAGAGCCTACGTGACCTTGAACTCATTCCCTTGGTGGGGGAGGCAGAGCGCAACGGCACATACCTGCACCAGAGCATTGATCGGCTCTTTAGATTCTTTGAAGAAGGCACGCCCGCGGGCACCATCACCAATACGATGGCCACAGCCAGCGCCTTTACGATCGAGCGCCTCCCAAGCAGCTTGTTTGATGCGAAGAAGCTCCCGCTTCTCAAAGAAGTACAGTTCCCCAACTGGGTGCTTCAGCGCGTCATCGAGCTCATGAGTCTTTCGCGCCCAGCCAGGGGCAAGCGTGGTGCTCGCCGAGGGCGCATTTCGTACGCGCACTTGGGGCTTAACCAGCTGGGGGCAGTTTACGAAGCGCTCCTCTCCTACCGCGGCTTTTTCGCTGACGAAACACTCTACGAAGTCAAGAAAGCAGACGTGGCCGAAGTGGACCCCTTGGAAGCCGCGTACTTTGTGCCCGAGTCTGAGATCGATCGCTATAGCGACGATGAGAAGGTATTCGTTGAGGATCCCGTTACGGGACTCAAAACGCTCAAGAAGTACGAAAAGGGCGCCTTCATCTATCGTATGGCAGGCTCCGCCCGAGAAAATTCCGCTTCTTACTACACCCCAGAAGTGCTCACCAAGTGCTTGGTGAAAGAGGCGCTCGATGTGCTTGTGAAGCAGCAGCTCGACGAGCTCCCCGACGACAAAGCGCGCGCAGAGAAAATCCTCACGTGGCGCATCTGTGAACCTGCGATGGGGAGCGCCGCGTTCTTAAACGAAGGTGTCAATCAGGTGGCGGAGCTCTACATGAAGTACGCCATGAAGGTGCCGGGCGCGAAGCTCTTGACACAAGACGAGTACCGCGAGGAGTTGCAGAAGGTCAAGATGTTCTTGGCAGATCGAAACATCTTTGGCGTTGACTTAAACCCCGTGGCCGTGGAGCTTGCGGAAGTCTCCTTGTGGCTCAATGCCCTCTCGAACGACCACTACGTGCCGTGGTTTGGGTTGCAGCTCCATAGCGGCAATTCGCTATTTGGCGCACGCCGTCAGTGCGTGGACTCCGAGGAACTTCTCAAAAAGAAGGGCAAAGGGCGCGTCGCGATTGAAGAGGTGGGTGCAAAGCCCCTTCCCGCAGGCGGCATCTGGCACTTCCTCTTACCTAACGCCGATATGGCGAATTACACCAACAAGGAAGTCGCTGCGCTTGAACCTGAGAAAATGGCAGCACTGAAAGTCTGGCGCAAGGAATTCACCAAGCCCCTGCAAGAAGGGGAATTGAGCAAACTGGTGTTCCTTTCAGCGATGGTGGAGGATGGTTGGCAACGCTGGGCTGCAGAACTCGCCAAGCTCAACGATCAAACCACGGACTGCTACGACATCTATGGTCGCAAGGACACGCCCAAAACAAACCTCACCTATGAGCAGAAGATGGCGCTCATGGATGAAGCGCGTTACGGAGACGGCTCAGCAAGCTCAGGGTACTTCGCGCGCCTCAAACTTGTGATGGACTATTGGTGCGCCCTCTGGGCCTGGCCGATCACCGAAGTGTACAAACTCCCGACACGCACCGAGTACCTTGATCAGCTCTTTGCGATCATGGCCGGGGTGGATGTATCTGCCCAAAACGTCCAGCACACCGACCTCTTTACGAAGGTCGAAGCCGAACAAGCTGAGAGCGACGAGCAGTCGCTTGGCATTAGTGAGCGGTGGGAGCGCCGAGTGCGTGACCTCGCGGCGCGCTTCCCCGCCATTGGCGTTGTGGCGAAACTAGCGAAAACGCACCGCTTCATGCATTGGCCGCTGCGCTTTGCGGACGTCTTTATGCCACAAGATGGTTCGACTCCTGGCTTTGATCTGACGCTCGGCAACCCGCCATGGATGGTTGCAAGCTGGGATTCGGCAGGCGTCATGGCTGATGCGGATCCGTGGTATCGCATTCGCGAAAAGGATTACTCAACCAAAGGCATCCAAGATGTGGTGCTGGGTAAGCGTGACAACGAGGGTGGAGCCTTCTTTGAGCGGCACCCTGCCGCCTACAAGAACTGGCTAGAGGCCTATTGCGCCACAGCTGGCAGTCAGAATTTCTTTAATTCCGAAGACACTTACCCCGAGCTCGTAGGTAGTGCGGCGGATCTGTTTAAGCTGTTTTTACCGACCGTCTGGAGAAATGCTGCGCCCAACGGCGTGCAAGGGCTATTGCACCCTGAGACCGTGTACACGGAAACGAAAGGGGTGTCGCTGCGAAAAGAAGTCTACAAGCGGGTGCGCAAGCACTATCAGTTCGAAAACAAAACGAAGCTCTTTGCGGATGTTGATGATCACATGAAGTTTTCAATCAATATCTATGGCAGTGGTTGTGACGAAGGTAGCTTTGTGAATATAAACAATCTTTATTTTACTAAAACGATAGATTTATGCAATATTGCAAATGCAGCTCCTGTTGAAGGACGATTGGATGCTAATGGGCGATGGAATGCTGCGGGGCATCCTGATCGAAAGATTATCTATACCTCAAAGAAACTTGCTTTAGTTGCAAGAATTTTTGATGGAAATCCTGCTGCGCCGCAACTCCCGAGTTTGCACGCAAAAGAGCTACTTGAGATTCTGGAAAAATTTGGCTCTATCGCTACTAGATTGGGAGACCAACACATTACCATCAGCTCAGGCTGGCATGAATCAGGAGCCAAACTCGATGGGACAATACAAGAGCAACAAGGTAATGCAACCGTTTTCCCGATTAAGGGTGAAGACGTCATCCTCAATGGTCCACATATTTTTGTAGGCTCTCCGCTGTTTAAGGTACCGTTGAATCCTTGCAACAGCAATAATGATTGGACATGCCTTGACCTAACGGATATTTCTGACGACTACCTTCCGCGGATCAAATATCTCCCGAATGTCGATCGTGACGAATACTTACGACGCATGCCCAAAGTGGAGTGGGATAAGGACGAAAAGCGACCAGATGGTTCAGTCAAACAAGGAACACCGATCGATGCGTTCTACCGTGTAGCATTGCGAAGTTTAGTTCCAACAGATGGGGAAAGAACGCTGACGGCGGGCATTCTTTCACCTTGTATTTCTCATGTCCACATTGTTGAGTCTCTAGCGTTTAAAGATCCGAAGCACATATTAACTGTGGGTGGGTATTTTGCTTCGTTGCCACTGGATTTCTTTGTTCGCCAACAAAATAAGACCAACCTGCTCCCCTCGTTGCTCGAATCGATTCCGCTTCCCGATTTTGGCCCATGGGAAACCGCATTACGAACCCGTGCGCTCTGCCTTAACGCGCTGACAACGTACTATGCCGATCTATGGAAGGATCAGTTCACCGAAGACATGCGCTCGGAGCGTTGGACAGTGGAATTGCCTGCGCTTAATCGTGACTTCTTCCATGAGTTGACTCCTGCATGGTGCCGCAGCAATGCACTACGCACGGATCTTGAACGCCGACAGGCACTCGTAGAGATCGATGTTTTGGTTGCACTAGCTCTCGGGCTGACACTTGCAGAGTTGCAGACTTGCTACCGTTTGGATTTCCGTAAGCTACAGGCCACTGAAGATGGAACCTACTACGATCAAAAAGGCAGAATTCTCTTCACAAGTAGCTTCGCCTTAGATGGCGTGGGGCTTCCTCGCAAGGCGCGTAAGCCTGCCGAAGGTGAGATCTTTGCCATCAATGGCTCGGTGCGTCTCAACGGTGTGGGCTTTGAGGATGTACGTGATATGGAGTCTGGCGAAGTCTCTTGGACCTACATGGATGACACGCTTCCTGGCGGCCCACGACAGCGCACGATTCGTTATCAGGCACCGTTCTTTAAGATGAATCGCGAGGAAGACTATGCGCGTGCTTGGCGCGTGTTCTCAGCGATGGGCGAAAAGGCTGCGGATTAAGGATGGCGAGCAGCTTCAACTTAGGCCTGATAGCTTGCCTGTCAGGCTTGGTTGTGAGCGCAGCAAAGATGATTTTTTGAAAGGTGCGTGTACGCATCAGGAGTAGAAATAGCATGGCACTCAAAAGCATTGCGGTGGCTGCCGCCGTAATCGTTCATGAGGGACGCATTCTCGCGACACAACGAGGCTCGGGTGAGCTCAAAGGTGGATGGGAGTTCCCTGGCGGGAAACTTGAGCAGGGCGAAACGGGTGAGATGGCCATTGTGCGTGAAATCGTCGAAGAGCTTGCCATGCACATTGAGCCCTTGACGTGCTTTACGACAGTGGAGCACGACTACCCGAGTTTTCACCTCAGCATGGCGTGCTTTCTCTCGCGCATGCGTGAAGGGGAGGAGCCCGTCTTGCTAGAGCACAGCGCAGCGAAGTGGATCACGGTTGAGGATCTTGACAAGCTGGCTTGGTGCCCAGCTGATCAGAAGGTCGCGCAGGCACTCAAACTTGCTTGGCCTGAGCTCTCAGCGCGTTTCGCGCTTTAGGCTCTCGGAGGGCGTTGTTTAGCTCTAGGTACTTTCACTGATTGCCATGGCAGAGCGCTACAGAGCGGGAGTAGGATAGAAGACGGTTGCCGCTTGTGGCGCGCGGGAGGCCTTTTTAGGTGCGCAGCACGGGCGGCAGAAGCGTTACCGAACTCATCGTATAGTGGAGTTACCTGTCATGGCCTTACTGATCAAGAACGCCACCCTTTACACCCCTGAAGAAGAGGGCGTCAAGGATGTGCTGATCGTCAACGACCGCATTGTTGCGGTCGAGAAGAACTTGTCCGTCAACCTACCTGAGCTCGAAGTGATCGATGCTAAGGGACTCTTGTTGGTGCCGGGCTTTTTCGACCAGCATATTCATGTCACAGGGGGCGGCGGTGAAGCGGGCCCAGTGTCCCGTCCTCCTGAATTGATGCTCTCTGAGCTCATCCGCGTGGGCACCACGTCAGTGGTTGGTGTGCTCGGTACCGACTTCATCTCGCGCTCGGTTGAAAACCTCCTAGCAAAGGTGCGTGGCCTCAAGAGTGAAGGGGTGAGCGCTTGGATGTATACCTCCAACTACCACTACCCACCCACGACGCTTTCGGGGACGGTTTCGCGCGACCTCTATTTTGTGCCAGAAGTGATTGGCTGCAAGATTGCATTGGGCGACCATCGCTCCTCCTTCCCTGATTTACAGAAGGTGCTCGAGCTGCTCTCTGAGGTGCGTCTCGGCGGCATGATCTCCGGCAAGCTCGGTGTGCTCCATGTGCATTCGGGCAACATTCCTGGCGCCTTTGATATGTACGACGAGATTGTGGATCGCGGCATGCCGATTCAGCATATCCGTCCGACGCATTGCGCTCGTATTGAGCACGTCTTTGAATCTTCGATCGCCTTTGCGAAGAAGGGTGGTTATGTCGACTACACCTCGGGCGGCTCCACAATCCACGGCCACTGCGCTTATTCCGTTAAGAAGGCGCTCGATGCGGGTGTGGATCCGACACACATCACGATGTCTACCGACGGCCACGGCTCGATGCCGCGCTTTAACGAGCAGGGTGTGATGGTTGGTATGGGTGTCTGTGGCGTCGAAGGCAACTACGTCGAAATGGTTCGCCTTGTGAAAGAATGCGGCCTGCCGCTCTCGCTTGCGCTCACGTTCATTTCAAGCAATGTGGCCGATGCGCTCAAGCTCGATGGCTACGGGCATGTCCGCGCAGGTCAGGTTGCCAATGTAAACCTGCTCAACACCGACTTGGGCATCGAATGGGTGGTGAGTCGCGGTCGCGTGATGATGCGCGAGGGTGAACTACTGGTCAAAGGCACCTTTGAAGAATAGCGTCTTACCGTGTGCACCGCTGGGCGCTCTTTATGAGCGCCCGTGCTAGCGTGATTTAGCACAACGCCCATCAGTGACTCCTTAGCGCTGGTGGGCGTTGCTCTGTGTTTAGAGCTGCGTTTCGGTCTTCTCGGGGGCGCTCGCCTGCCAGAGCTGCTCGACAGCATCATCGAGGTCGATCTTAAGCACCCCGTCGGCAAAGAGGCTTTGATCACGGTAGAGTGCGGTGAGTGTCGCATCAAGCGGCAATTGCATGAGGCCCTTGCGGTCTTCCCAGACGAGCGTCATGCGGGCGTCCGTCACTTGAAACGCTTCTTTATTTGTGCGATCGATTGCAAAGTCAAGCGCAATCTCCGCTTCTTTCACCTTGTACGGAGCAATGACCGCGTAAATTTGCTCACGCAGATCTTCTGGCGCCTGAATTTTGTCGAGCAGTGCATCGAGCAGCGCCTCAGCCTCTTCAATGCGATCGATTTTTTCGGGGTGCTTAAAGAGCACACCATTGAAGATTGTCGAGAGCCCTTCCGTTGTGAGCGAAATGAGCGAATCGGCGTAACGTTGTTTAAACGCTTCAGTGGCGTTAGAAAGCTGGCAGCTGAAGGTGACGACCGTTGCGCCTTTTTTCGAGACGCTCGTCTGCCACTTGGCAGACTTCTCAGCGCAGAACGGATAGGCAGAGAGTGCTCCACCCACCGTGACGGAGCGATCCGTGGGGAGTACGCCCGCTTGGACCACTTCCTCGGGGCGTTTTTCCGTGCACGCTGCTGTAAGAGCAAGCGTGATGGCAGTGCTGAGGATGAAAAAGAGACGGCGCATAGTTAAGTGAAGTAGTGAATCACGAGAATCCCAAGTGTAACGCCACCGAGGAGCAGTGCGCTAGCAACGAGCGCTCTTTGGAGCGAGGCGCGTCGAACAAGGCGCATCCAAACGTAGAGAGCGAGGGCAGCTACCGACGCCAAGAGCGGGTAGAGCGGCAGGATCAGCCGCACAACGACAACTGCGGCCACCAGTTCAAGCACAATGGCGAGCCACTTTTGCAAGCGCATCATCGTTTTTTATTCCATTTTGCGCATCCACGCTGTAATTACGCGGATCTGCGCTTTGGTATCTGTAACGGTACATAAGCTAGAGCCTCTCCGGTCTAACGCGAGACTATAGTTTGTCTCATCAAGGACAACTTCAAAGGATTATCGACGATGTTAGGCAACTTTACCTACGAAAATCCCACCCGTTTGCATTTTGGCCCCGATGCGCTGGAGATGCTCAATAGCGAACTGCCGCAGGTTGGCAAAACCGTGCAGCTCATTTATGGTGGCGGCTCGATCAAGAAAAATGGCCTCTATGACAAAGTGGTTGCGCTACTTAAAAAGCACGGCAAAACCATCGTGGAAGATAGTGGCGTGATGCCGAACCCCACTACCGATAAGCTCTACGAAGGGGTGCGCATCGCCCGTGAGTCGAACGCGGACTTTCTGCTTGCAGTGGGTGGCGGCTCTTGCTGCGACTACGCCAAAGCGGTTGCGGTCTCCGCGTACTGCGAAGAGGATCCTTGGGAGCGCTTCTATCAGCGCTTTGAGGAGCCTGCTGAAGGTCAGCGCATTATTCCCGTTGGTGTGGTGCTCACGATGGCGGGTACGGGTAGCGAAATGAATGCGGGTAGCGTCATTACGCACAGCAAGACACGCCAGAAAATGGGCAAGGTCTTTGAAAACCCGGCGGTCAAGCCGCGCTTTGCCATCATGAACCCTGAGTTCACCATGTCGCTGCCACTCTATCAGCTCAAGGCGGGGATTTACGACATTTTCAATCACCTCTGCGAGCAGTATTTCTCAGGCACGGATGACAACACCAGCGACTACATCAACGAAGGCCTCTTGCGCAGCATCGTGCACGATGGTCCTTTGGCAGTTGCGAACCCCAACGATTACACGGTGCGCAGCAACATTATGTGGACTGCGACTTGGGCACTTAACACGCTCGTGGGCAAAGGTAAGAGCCAGGACTGGATGGTGCATATGCTCGGGCACGCGGTAGGCGGGCACACCAATGCTACACACGGCATGACGCTTGCGGCGGTGTCGCTGCCGTACTACCGCTTCATCATGAAGGATGGGCTCGCTAAGTTCCGTCGCTTTGCGATTAACGTTTGGGGCGTTTCCCCTGAGGGGCTCAGCGACGAGGCCATCGCCGAAGAGGGCCTCAAGCGGATGGAAGCCTGGATGCGAGAGGTCGGTGTGGCGATGAGCATCTCGGAGCTTGGCGCCACAGAGGCCGATATCGAGCATATTGCGGGCGATGTGCTGCTGCTTGATGGGGGCTATCGTAAGCTCACCATTGAGGATGTGAAGGCCGTGCTGCGCGCCGCGCTCTAATTCGCTACAACGCACTCATAGCGCTCTCTTGCACGCCCGCGAGGATTGCTCCTTGCGGGCGTGCGTCATTGAGGGGCTCTTAGTCATCGAGCTCAATAGCGCCCTGTGCGGCGGAAGAGACGTGACGTGCGTACTTTTTGAGGTAGCCCGTGAGCGTACGCTTCGGGGGCTGCCACGCTGCGCGGCGCTTGGAAAGCTCCGCCTCGTCCAGCAGCACATTGAGGCGGCGCGCTGGGATATCGATTTCGATCAGATCGCCTTCTTCGAGGAGCGCGATCACGCCGCCCGCGGCGGCTTCCGGCGAGACGTGGCCAATGGAGGCGCCGCGCGTAGCACCCGAGAAGCGCCCGTCGGTAATGAGCGCGACACTCTCTCCTAGGCCCATCCCGCTGATCACTGAGGTGGGGGTGAGCATCTCTCGCATCCCTGGACCCCCTTTGGGGCCCTCGTAGCGGATCACCACCACGTCGCCCGGGTGAATTTTCCGCCCAAGGATTGCCGCTACCGCGTCTTCTTCAGAGTCAAAGACACGCGCGGGCCCCGTGTGACGAAGCATTTGTGGCGCTACGGCGCCTTCCTTAACGACTGAGCCCTCGGGGGCGAGTGAGCCCTTGAGAACCGCAATGCCACCCGTGGGATAGACGGGCTTATCGACTGGGTGAATGACGGCGCTGTCCGTAACGCGTGCGGAGGCGGCGATGGCAGACTGAGGTTTGAGCGTGACGGTGGGAGCCTCGCCGTGAAGGACGCCAAGCTCATCGAGGCGCTTGAGCACTGCGGAGACGCCGCCCGCGGCGTAGAGATCTTCCATGAAGTACGGGCCCGAGGGCGAGAGCTTGGCGAGTTGCGGGACGCGTTGCGCAAGGCGCTCAAAATCGTCGAGCGTGAGCTCCACTCCCGCCTCATGGGCAATCGCGGGCAGGTGCAACGCGGTGTTGGAGGAGCCGCCCAGCGCCATATCGAGCGCTACAGCATTTTCAAAGGCGGCTTTCGTCATGATGTCACGCGGCCGTAGCCCTGCGCGCAACACCTCAAGCACCTGCATGCCGGCGCGTTTCGCGAGCCGCATGCGCTCGGAATAAACGGCTGGGATGCTGCCGTTGCCCGGCAACCCCATGCCGAGCGCCTCGGTTAAGCAGTTCATCGTGTTCGCGGTGTACATGCCCGAGCAGGAACCGCAGGTTGGGCAGGCCTTGTCTTCAATTTCAGCGAGCTCCTCATCGGAGAGGTTCCCTGTTTGGTGTGCGCCCACGGCTTCAAACACATTGGAGAGCCCAATTTTTCGCCCGTGATGCACGCCCGCGAGCATGGGGCCGCCGCTCACAAAAATTGCGGGGATGTTGAGGCGCGCGGCGGCCATCAGCATCCCAGGCACTACCTTGTCGCAGTTTGGGATATAGACCATGGCATCAAACGGGGTGGCCATCGCGGTGGCCTCAACGCTATCGGCGATGATCTGGCGCGTCACGAGCGAATACTTCATGCCCAAGTGGTTCATCGAAATCCCATCGCAGATACCGATGGTGTTGAACTCGATCGGAACGCCGCCCGCGTTACGAATGCCGTCTTTGACGGCTTGCACGAGGTTTTTGAGATGGACGTGGCCAGGAATGATCTCGTTGAAAGAATTGGCAATACCGATAATCGGTCGATTCATTTCTTCATCAACAAAGCCAAGCGCTTTGAGTAGGGAGCGGTGCGGAGCTCGTGCAACGCCGAGCGTGAAGTTTTTGCTACCAGCCATGGGCCGTATCTCCAAAGAGGAAAAAAGAGAGCGGGCGAGGACGAAATACTTGTCCTGCGCCCGCTCTGCAATGGGAATGGTGTCACGCTGTACTGCTACGCACGCTCTCTGGCGCGAGCGAACACCCTAGCTGAGCATATTTGCGCAGGCGGGGCGGGCCAAATAATTCGAAAGCGTAGGAGCATGGCAGTACGTAAGGTAATGGGGTTTGAATTTGATCATGGCGCTCGTTTGAGCGTACTCACCTTGATCTTATCGTGAGCGCGCTGCGCGCAGAAGGGTAGCGAACAAGAAAGCACACACTCTTTTGCGTGGCGCAATTCGCGCTCGCTCTTCCTCTTAGGCAATAGTGCTAAGGGGCGGGGTGCGGCTAGAGCGAAAAAAGCGCCCGAGCTCCTTTATGGCTGAGTGCTCGGGCGCTTTTTATTCCTACACGGTTTACGCGCGTCGATTATTCCGTGGGACGGTCGTTTAGGGCACGCGGCTTAAACGAGCTAAATTCCGTCATCGGCGCGTGGCACATCACGCAGTTATTGCGTGCGCCATTGAGCGTGCCATCCGCCTTGTAGTGGCTTTCTGGCACGTTATAGACCGGCAGAGAGAGGTTGGGCGCAGCGGCCTTGCCCACTTCACGGTGACACATTGCACACATATTCATCGAGCCCGTAATCGGCACGTACCCTTCGATCGGGTGCGGGATCTGATGCGGGGGATGGGGTAAGTCTGCCGCCATCGCCACCGAGGCCGCCACCGTGCTGAGCAACGTGAGCGCTGCCACCTTCAGAACAGAAACTTTCATCATTTTCAATATCTCCAGAGAGAGTGTGTTGCAGCACGGCGCATTATTGTTGTTCGGCGCGCACAACGCGAACCGCAGTCTTCTTGTAGTCAGGCTCAAGCGAGATTGGGTCCGCGGCGTCAATCACCGCACGGTTGACCATGGCCGACTCATCAAAGAACGGGGCAAACACCGTGCCACGCGGCGGCATGTCACGTCCTTGCGTTTCCACCTTGACGCGGAAGCTCCCGTAGCGGCTCTCCACCATGGCCCAGTCACCGCGGGCGAGCCCGCGCTTTTGCGCGTCCGCTGGGTGCATGTAGAGGTAGGCACGCGGCACCGCACGGTGCAGTTCGGGCACGCGACGCGTCATCGAACCCGTGTGCCAGTGCTCGAGCACGCGGCCCGTCGTAAACCACATGTCATAGTGCTCATCGGGGGCTTCGACTGGGGCAGCATAGGGGCGGAAGAAAATCTTCGCGCGTCCTGCGTAGTTTTTCTGCTCGCTATCGGTCACGCCCGCGAGCGTCCCCGAGGGGATGCTCTTCATGAGCGGACCGTAGTAGAGGTTGTCGGCCTTGGCATAGGGGTCCGTGTCGGTGTTGTAGCGCCAGAGCGTTTCTTTACCGTTGACCACAGGCCAGAGTAGCCCATGCACATCTGCGCGCTGGTACGTATCGAAATCCGCCAGATCGTGCCCGTGGCCGAGCGTGAATTCGCGGTACTCGTTAAAGAGCGCCTTCTCAGGGAGGTAGCCCAGTCCCAACGCGTCCCCCGTGGCATTGAGCCCGTTCGGGTAGAGGGGATCCGGCCACTGCGCATTGCGCTTGGCGCTCGGTGCAAAGAGCACATCAAAGAGCGTGGTCTCTTCCGTGAGCCCCATGGCGCGCGCCGCGGGGAGCACATCGGGCAGTGCCCCACCTTCGATGCCTTTGACGGCCTTAGCGCCCCAGCATTCGCCGATTGTGAAGTGCTTAGCAAACTCCATCATCATCCAGACGTCGGTGCGCGCATCCCCCGTGGGCTTAACCATCTGTGGCCAAGCCTGTGTGCGACGCTCACCGTTACCATAGAGCCCCCATTTTTCAAAATGCATGGCCGCAGGCAGAATCAGGTCGGCACACGCTGCGGAGAAGGTCGGATAGACGTCCGAGACCACGACAAAGTTTTCGGGCTTGCGCGCCGCGGCAATCCAGTGCGAATTGTTGGGCGAGCTCTGGAAGATGTTCACCACCTGCGTCCAAAGGAAGCCCAGGCTTCCGTCCTCGAGCCCACGGAGCATCTTCATGAGATCAAAGCCCACTTTGGGGTTGAGCGTGCCCGCGGGCAGCCCCCAGATGGCTTCACTTTCCGCGCGGTGCTTCGGGTTAGCGACGAGGCGATCCGAGGGAAGGCGATGGCTAAAGCTACCCACCTCACGCGTAGAGCCGCAAGCCGAGGGTTGACCTGTGAGCGAGAACGCGCCGCTCCCAGGCCGCCCGTGCTTGCCAAGCAGAAGATGCATCGAGTAGCAGAGCTCGTTAGCCCAGACGCCACGCTGGTGCTGGTTAAAGCCCATGCACCAGAAGGAAAGGAGCTTGCGGGGCTTTTCGCACACCAAGTCCGCGAGCACCATGAGGCGGCGCTTAAAGGAGGATAGGCTCTCATCGGGGTCACCCTTGGCGAGCTCAGCAACAAAGTCGAGCGTGTACGGCTCCACCCCTTTCTTGAATTCTTCGAAGCTAATGGCCCAGTGCTTGCCCGCATCGGCACCACGGCTCTTTTGTTCAACGGGTTCTCCTTCGCGGCGACCCTGTGCGAGTGCTTCGTTTTTGTCAAGCACCTTGACGAGTTGCTTCGCGAGCGTAACTTTTTCCGCGGCACGCGCATAGGCGTCCGTGTCGCGCAACCCATAGCCAATGTCGGTGGGACCCGCGGCAAAGAGGCAGTGCTTGGCGACAAACTCTTGATCAACCGCGTTACGCGAAATGATTTCGCGGATGAGGAAGTTGAGAATCGCCAAGTCGGTGTTGGGCTTAAAGACAATCACCTCATCGGAGAAGGCGGCGGTGTTGTGGCGGAAGGTCGTCAGGCAGACGATCTTCATCGCAGGATTGGCTTGTTTAGCGCCCAACACGCGTGTCCAGAGCACCGGGTGGGCCTCAGCCATGTTGTTGCCCCAGAGCACGATCGTATCCGTGAGCTCAATGTCACCGTAATGGTTGGCGGGCTCATCCATACCAAACGTCTGATAGAACCCCACCACCGAGCTTGCCATACAGAGGCGCGCATTCGGGTCAATGTTGTTGCTACGGAACCCCGCCTTCATGAGCTTCATGGCGGTATAGGACTCGGGGATGGTGTACTGACCACTACCGATAATGCCCACGCCTTCAGGGCCCTTTTCCGCATAGACCCGCTTGAACTGACGGGCCATTTCGCTCATCGCTTCCTCCCAAGAGACTTCTTCAAAGTCGCCCGTCTTATCAAACTGGCCGTTCTTTTTGCGCATAAGCGGCTTGGTGAGGCGGTCCTTGCCGTAGAGAATCTTGCTATTGAAGTAGCCTTTCATGCAGTTGAGACCGCGGTTGACCGGGGCATCAGGATCTCCCTTGGTGGCCACCACGCGACCGTCTTTGGTCGCAACGAGAATGCCGCAGCCCGTGCCGCAGAAGCGGCAGACGCCTTTGTGCCATGTGAGCTCAGACTCAGCACTTGCCGCACCTTCCGTGGCGATGGCTACTGCGGGCATGCCAACGGTCGCTGCGGCGCTCGCAGCAAGACTTGCTTTGAGAAGGTCACGACGCTTGGTGTCAACGATTTCAATGATTTTTTGCATGAGGGCTTGTCCTCTAGAGGGTGGGCAGTACCGAGGCGAGGACGATAGTGTTGTCGCGAGCGGCTGCCAAAAACACATGAAATGACAGTTTGGGGTCTACACCCATGATGGCTCTCGATTCTAGAGAGCACCCCCACGCAGTTAAAGCACCCGCATTAGGGGGAGGGACGGGTTTTTAGAGAGAGGTGTGCTCTCCCTATTGGGATAGATCGAAGGACGAATGGTGCGCAAAAGCGCGCTTGATCGAGGTGCCTTTAGTGGGGTGCGCACAGACAAATTTGCTTGCAAAACCTTGATTGGAATGGAACAACCACTCGACTACACTCAATGTTAGGAATCTTAAAAGACACCATCAAACAATAGAGTAAAATGATCGAAAATTAATTTTCGATAGAGCGCTTGCATTATTCATGAGAATGTGTTAGAGTGCGTATATCGAAATTTGAAAACAGTTTGTTTTATTCTATCAAGTACACTTAAGGAGATTCGTTATGAACTATGCCTGTTCCGACCGCATCAACACGTATCTTTCCAACCTCGCACTCTGGACGGTGAAGCTACATTCGCTGCACTGGAACGTCACGGGCCGTATCTTTGTTTCGCTACACGAATACACGGAAAAGCTCTATGACGAAGCGTTTGAGAACTATGATGCCGTCGCGGAACTCTTGAAGATGCGCGATCAGTTCCCGCTTTGCACGATGGCCGAGTACCTCAAGCACGCCACGCTCAAGGAAGCGCCCGCCGCGGTCTTTACGTGCTGCGAAGTCGTGCAGATGGTCGAAGACGACATGAAGGCGATGCGTGCACTCGCGCTTGAAATCCGCAATGACGCGGCCGAGAAGGATGACTTTGCTGCGCAGAGCATGTTTGAAGACTTCGTCAAGAGCTTTGATAAGCAGCTTTGGTTCCTGCGTGCGATGAAGAAAGAAATCCCCGCGCCGGAAGCTGCCGAGTCCTGCTCGACGAGCGGCTGCGGCTGCAGCAAGTAATGCAGCAGTAAATGCACTAAAGAGCGCTACGCACACCGGCTGCGTAGCGCTTTGACTTTTTGCCGAGTAACGTCCTTGTTCTCCAACTCGTTTGATCCAATTGGCTGACTTAACGACGACAAAGCCCCCGTTCTCAAGTTCCCGAGCGGTATACTTTGAGCAGAATCACCCAATTCACACTGACGTTCTACCTTACACCGATAGACTAGGCAACCATCCGTTTGCAAGGCTATGCTCAATCGGCACAGCATCATGTTGTTGCTTGGTGATTATGTGAGGGGACATTGCTGCCAAACACTTGAACGCAGCTGATCCGAGTTTAAAAGGCTATATGACCGTGTGACCGATCTCTCGTATGCGCTCGCAGAGCGCCCCTCAGACGTCTGCCCAACAGGAGAATCAAAATGAAAGTGATCTTCCACAAGACGTGGCCGGAGGACTGGCCGAGTCCCGAAGAGCTGTTCGGGTCGGGCATTCAGATTATTCTGAACCCAGATCCGCCACCGCACTTGCGACCGCTTAAGCGGCACGAGAATCCGTCGATCGACGAGGTCAAGCTCTCACCGCCCCCGCCAATGTGGAGCGAGGAGCATACACCACTTTACCCGACGGCCGATCAGTCCGAGTTGGACGGTATCATCCGGCGGTATCAGAGAGATTGGAAAGCGCTAAAAGACGAATATTTGGTCATCTGCGAGCCGACCGTGCAGGTGCCTTATCGGACTGTGCGCAGCAAAGCCAGCGGCGCTCGAGTTCTTTTGGAAGACGCGAGGGGCGGGTGGGTACCGCCTTATCGTCGGGAGGACATGTATCCGTTACTCTTTCCGGACGAGCCGAGCGTTTGGGACAACCCAGCGCTCACGGTGAAGGAGTTCAGGGAGTACATGGACGAGATCACGTAGCCACATACCCCATACATTTGGAACTCGTTACGCCATTGTGCTGCGCGCTAAAACGCCTGTGCACATAAAGGCCTTTACTGTTGGCCAGTTATCTAGACGGTTGTGGATGACTGGCCTTTTTGTTGCCCGCAGCGAGTTAACACACCGTTAACAAAGCCACACCTTACTTGTTACACGCGCCTTCTACGATGTGCATCAAGAAAAACGTCACATCAACAAAGAGGAACCTAAAGATGGTGAAAAAAAGCGTGTTTCTGGGTAGTGTTTTCGCTTGTGCCTTGTCTTTGACAGGGGCGGTGAGCGCCGCGCAAGTGAGCACCGATGGCTCTACCTCCATGGAAAAGGTGGTGGGGATACTCGCTGAGGCCTATCACGCCGCGCACCCCAACGTTACCGTCACCTACAACCCGACGGGCTCTGGGGCGGGGATTGCCGCTGCGATGCAAGCGCGCACCGATATTGGCTTGAGCTCGCGCAAGCTCAAAGAGCAGGAAGCCGAAACTCTAACGGCCCATGTGCTTGCGCACGACGGCATCGTGGTCGTGGTCAACAAAGCAAACCCCGTCAAGAGCTTGACGATGGAAGAAATTGGCGCGCTCTATCGCGGTGAGGTTACGAACTGGAAGGCCCTAGGGGGTGAAGATCGCCCAGTGGTGCTCATTGGGCGCGAAGCGGGCTCGGGGACGCGCGACGGTTTTGAGAGCGTGCTCAAGATTGCTGGCAAGGCCCGCTACCGGCAAGAGCTCACGAGCACGGGCGACGTGCTTACCATGGTCTCAACCAACCCAAACGCTGTGGGCTACGCCTCGCTCTCTGCACTCAATAAACGTGTGAAGGCACTGCAAGTCGGTGGTGTGACTGCGACGAAACTCACCGTGCAGGATGGCTCCTACAAACTCTCACGCCCCTTCCTCATGGTGGTGAAAAAGGACGCAGAGCTCTCTGCCGATGCCAAGGCGTTCCTCGCTTGGGCGCTGAGCGCTGAGAGTGATGCGCTCAAAGAGCGTGCGGGCGTGATCCCTGAGAAGCGGAACTAAGCAATGCGCACGCTCAACGCAACGCGCGAGAGCGCGCAAGATAACGCACAGGTGCGCCGCCCCGCTTGGGGCGCGGCGCTCAAGGAGCGCGGCGTAGAACGTCTGCTTTTTCTTACAGCTGCGCTTAACATCGCGCTTGTTGCCGTCATCTGCCTTTATCTTGTTGCGGCGGGGCTACCCGCCCTTCGGCAGGTTGGGGTGGTGGATTTTCTCTTTGGCGCACGTTGGGCCTCAACGGATGTGCCGCCCGAGTTTGGCATTTTGCCTTTTATCCTTACCTCGTTAACGGGCACTGCGGCAGCAGTGGTGGTGGGTCTTCCTTTGGGGCTTTTCTCGGCGCTCTACCTCGGGCGTATTGCTTCAAGAAGGGTACGCGCTCTCATTGAGCCCTTGGTGGATCTGCTCGCCTCGATTCCTAGTGTGGTGTATGGCTTTTTGGGAATGTTGCTCCTTGTGCCTGCTATACAGACGATTTTTGGCGTGCCTGATGGCTCAGGCTGGTTGGCTGCGGTGGTGGTGCTCACGGTGATGGTGCTCCCCACCATCATCAAGGTGAGTTTAAGCGCGCTCGATGCCGTGCCCGAAGAATACGTGCAAAGCAGTTTAGCGCTGGGCGCCACACACATTGAGACACTATTTCGCGTGGTGCTTCCCGCGGCGCGCAGTGGTATTGCAGCGGCGGTGGTGCTCGGGGTGGGGCGTGCGATTGGTGAGGCCATGGCCGTGATGATGGTTGCTGGGAACGTAGCGAATATGCCCGCACCCTTTGAGAGCGTGCGCTTTCTCACGACGGCGATCGCAAGTGAAATGGCCTACTCATCGGGGCTACAGCGTGATGCGCTCTTTTCCATTGCGCTGGTGCTCTTTGTCTTCATCATGCTTGTGAACACCACACTCAACCTGGTGATCAAGAAAAAGGAGGAGCGGCGATGAGTGTCATGAGCACTTCTCTGGGCGCGGCGCGCGCTCGTCAAAGAAAGGACTTTGTGCTCGGGGTGTTGCTGCGCGCAGCAGCGCTCATCACGGCACTGATCGCGCTCGGGCTCTCGCTCAGTATCGTGGTGGGGGCGCTCCCCAATGTCACGCTCGAGATGCTTACCACCGCGCCAAGCTACGTTGAGGAGCGTATTGGTCTTTTGCCCGACATGCTCAATACGATTTGGCTCATCGTCACGGCGCTTGCGCTCGTGATCCCGATGGGGGTTGGCACCGCGGTCTGGCTCACGGAATACGCACCGAGCGGCAAGTTAAGTGCGGCGGTTGAGTATGCCGTTGAAACGCTGGCTGGCATTCCCTCCATCATTTTTGGGCTCGTTGGGATGCTCATCTTTTGCCAATGGATGGGGCTACAGACTTCGCTACTGGCTGGGGCATTAACGCTCATGGTGATGAATCTGCCGACCGTTATTCGCACCACACAGGAAAGTCTGCGCGCGGTGGACCCAGCGCTACGCGAAGCGGCGCTGGGCCTCGGGGCCATGAAGTGGCACATGATTCGCACGATTGTGCTACCGAGCGCCGCGCGCGGCATGGTCACGGGTGCGGTGCTCTCAGTGGGGAGAATGCTCGGCGAGAGTGCAGCGCTCTTATTTACCGCGGGGTTTGCACACACCGTGCATGGTTACTGGGAGGGGATGCGATCAGCAGGCGCTTCGCTGAGCGTTTCGCTCTACGTTTACGCCAAGGAGCAGGGCGAATTTGAGGTGGCGTTTGTCATTGCGCTACTACTGCTTCTCTTGAGCGTACTGGTGAATTTGGTAGCGGCCTATTTTGGCCGCAGCTTACGGAGAAACTAACACGATGTTGGCGAGTGAAGTAAAAACAGCCTTCTCGGTGCAAGACCTCTCGCTATGGTATGGGGAAAAGCGGGCGCTAAACGCTATTACGCTCGATGTGCCAGCGCGCTCGGTCACGGCACTGATCGGCCCATCGGGCTGCGGGAAATCAACCTTTTTGCGCACGCTCAATCGCATGAACGATCTGGTGAAGGATTGTCGCGTTGAGGGCAGTATTCGCTTTGAGGGGGTAGAGCTGGTGAATACGCCGCTTGATGTGAGTGAGTTGCGTCGCCGTGTGGGGATGGTGTTTCAAAAACCCACCCCCTTTCCAATGAGCATCCGCGATAACGTGGCTTATGGGCCACGCACGCATGGTGTGAAAGATCGCGCCAAGCTCGATGAGGTGGTGGAGCGCAGCCTCAAGCGCGCGGCTCTTTGGGACGAAGTGAAGGATCGGCTCGAGAGCAGTGCGTTGGGACTCTCGGGTGGACAGCAGCAGCGACTCTGCATCGCGCGAGCGCTCGCGGTCGAACCCGAGGTGCTGTTGATGGATGAGCCTACGAGCGCGCTCGATCCCATCTCAACAGGGCGCATCGAGGAGCTCCTTAGTGAACTAAAGCGTGAGCTCACCATCGTGATTGTCACGCATAACATGCAGCAAGCGGCGCGTATCTCCGAGCAAACTGCGTTTTTTCTCATGGGTGAGCTGATTGAAGCGGCGCCCACCGAGACGCTCTTCTCGCGCCCGAGCAATCGCCGTACTGAAGATTACGTCACGGGGAGGTTTGGTTAATGAGAACGCATTTTGATGAAAAACTCGCAGCGCTGCGCGCGGCGGTGGATGCGCTCGCGCAGAGTGCACTGACGGGGGTGGGGGTGCTCGGTGCGGCACTTTCCGCTGGCAGCACCGAGGCGCTTGCCGTGCAAGCTGCTAAGGTCGATGAGATCTACCGGCAGGAGAGGGAGAGTGAGTACGCGGCGCTAGCGCTGCTCCTTTCCGAGCAGCCCGTTGCGCGCGATTTACTTTTGGTTAGCACCGCGCTCAAAAGCGTCACCGACTGGAGTCGGATCAATGTGCAGATTGCCGATGTGGCGGCGATTTTGCAACGCGCAGAGCGCGAGCTCGACGCCGAGAGCCGCAAACGCCTCGCACTGATGGTGGCAGCCGTCTCGCGCATGCTCGAGGCAGCGCGCCAGGCGCTTGATGCCGATGAGACTGCGTTACTCGCGCTTTGCGCCATGGACGATGAGGTGGATGCGCTTTTTGAGTCGACGCGGGTGGCGCTCCTCGCTGAGACCAGCTCCTCGCAAGAAAACCGCACGCTCGCCCTTGACGTGTTGATGGTCTCCAAGTACCTTGAGCGCATTGGTGACCATGCCTGCAGCATTGCGGATTGGGTGCTCTTTGCCCGTCGAGGCGTGGGACCGCAATCGCAACGAGTAGGCCACCGAGAGAAGGAGCAGCGCTGAGCGTGAAAGTATTTTGTGTGGAAGATGATGCGGACATTCGAGCCATTGAGCTCTATGCGTTGAGCTCCTCGGGGCTTGAGGCGGAGGGCTTCGCAGATGCAGCGTCCTTTATGAGTGCGCTTGATGCAGGGCTCCCCGATTTGGTGCTTCTAGATGTGATGCTCCCCGATATGAGTGGCGTCGAGGTGCTCCAAAAGCTACGCGCAACGCCTCGCACGCGCCGTCTTCCGGTGATGATGGCAACGGCACGTGGGGCAGAATTTGAACGCATCCAAGCGCTCAACTTAGGGGCGGACGACTACTTGGTAAAGCCCTTTTCGATGCTTGAGATGGTGGCGCGCGTTAAAGCGGTGCTACGTAGAACCACGCCTGAGACAGCAGACTTTGAAGAGCAGGTGGGAGAGCTCGCGGTGAACGCCGCAGCGCGTAGCGTGCGTGTGGCGGGCGAGCCCGTTGAGTTAACGCACAAAGAGTTTGAGCTACTTGTTCTGCTCATGCGCCACCCAGGACGCGTCTACACGCGCGATCAGCTTCACGAACAAATCTGGGGCCGTGAGTATGACGGCGAAGATAGAACGGTGGACGTGCACGTGCGCCGTTTGCGCCAAAAGTTAGGGAGCGCCGAGCGCTTCCTGAGAACAGTGCGCAGTGTGGGTTACAAGTTTGAGGAGATGCCGTGAAGCGCAAAATCTTCCTCGCGCTATTTTTCTCCATGCTCGCAGGCGTAGTGGTCGCCGCAGCGGCGACTTGGCTACTGCTTGAGCGCGTCTCCAGCCTGCGCGCGCAAGAGGCACTCGAATTGTTTGCTACGCGCCTCTCGCAAACACCCCCGACAACCCGCGCCGATCTTGCGGCGCTTGACGCTTCGCCTTGGCGCGTTACGCTCATTGCGCCTGACGGCACTGTGCTACTCGATAACCGCGCAGATCCGCACGCGCTTGCCAATCACCGTGATCGCCCTGAGATTGAGGAAGCGCTCAAAAGCGGCGTGGGTAGCTCGGCGCGCTTTTCCGCAACCTTAGAAGAGCGCACGCTCTATCGTGCGGTGCGCCTCACCGACGGGCGCCTGCTGCGCGTCGCGAGCACACTCGATACGCCTTGGCGAGAAAAGAAAATGCTGATGCTGGGAGCGCTACTGCTCCTAGTCTTTGGTGCGGCGCTCTCGTGGCTACTTGCAGGGCGCCTCGCTTCACGGATCGTTGCGCCGATCAATCAGCTTGAGCTCGATGACCCTAGCCCCGAAGCGCTCTACGAGGAACTTGCGCCGCTCGTGAGCCGCCTGCGCGAGCAACGCCAGCGTATCGATGCGGGCGTGCAACGCATTAAAGAGCAAAACCGCACACTGCGCACCATTGCCAATGGCCTCTCTGAAGGGCTTGTGGTGCTCGATACCAACGGGCACATCCTCTCGATGAACGCTTCGGCTGCGCGCACCTTGGGGCTCAACGCTGAAACCTCGGTGGGCGAGGCGCTTGCGCTACCCTTTAGCGGGTGGGATTTTGCAGCGATGCACAGCATCGATGAGAAAGAGCACCAGCAAGAGGTCAAACTGGGCTCGAGAACCTATCGCTTCTACCTCACGCGAGTGAGCCGACGTAATCGCCTCATGGGATATGTGCTGTTCATTTTGGATATGACGCTAGAGAAGGAGGCGGAAGCACAACGCCGGGAGTTTACGGCGAACGTGAGCCACGAGCTTAAAACACCTCTGCAGTCCATTGTGGGAGCCTCTGAGCTACTTGAACACGGTCTCGTCAAAGCCGAGGACGTGCCGCAGTTTGGCGGCAGAATCCGCCGCGAAGGTGCGCGACTTGTGGCGATCGTCAATGATTTGATTTTCCTCTCGCGCCTCGATGAGGGGGCGACGCCCTTGCCTGAGCATACAGAAGCGCAGAGTGTGACGCTTCGAAGCATCGTGGGGGAGGTGTTTGAACGCATTAGCCCTGAGGCGCAAGCTAAGCACATCACGCTTGAGATGAGTGGAGCGCTAGATATCGCCTGCACGGAGGTGCGCTGCCTCACAGAGCTCATTCGCAATCTCTGCGAAAACGCGGTGAAGTACCACACGGGTGAGGGGCGAGTGCGCGTCACCGCCTCCCGCAGCCGCACGCACCTGCGCTTAGATGTGGAGGATGATGGCCCAGGGATTGCGGCTGAGGAGCGCGCCCATATCTTTGAGCGCTTCTATCGAGGCGAGCACGCGCGTGCACGCCGCATCGAAGGAACGGGCCTTGGGCTCTCGATTGTCAAGCGCGTTGCACGCTACTTGGGCGGTTCGGTGAGCCTCTTTGATGGGACGCTTGGCGGGGCAGCTTTTCGGGTGGAAATCCCCCTAAACGCCCTTGGAAAAGGCGAATAGAGCCGAGAGCACGATTTTTGCCGCGCGCCCGAGCGGGACTCTGTGAAAAGGAGAGGCGGCTTTCGTTTTCTGCGCTAAGAGAATGCTTGGTAATACCATGAGCTTGGTCAGAACATGTGTTTTTGCACTACCAAGTGCGGCGCACAGCATGCGAGAATTTTTCTCCACAAAGTGTCCCCCGACACATAACCAAGTTTTCAGGAGAAACAAACATGCAGCGTCGAATTCTTCTTGGCGGCTTTGCCGCGAGCGCGCTACTGAGCGCGTTTCCTTCGTTTGCGTTCGCCGATGAAGCCCCGGCCAAGCTCGCCAAACCGACGAAAATCAAAGTAGGCGTCACCGCTGGGATTGCTGGCGAAGTGCTTGAGCAGGTGGTCCCCATTGCGCGTGAACGTGGGCTCGAGATTGAAATCGTGGAATTTCAGGACTACGTGCAGCCCAATGTGGCGCTTCATAGCCACGATCTCGATGCCAACATCTTCCAAACTCGTCCCTTCATTGAAGCGCAGAGCCGCGATCGCGGCTACCACTTCGCCGTGGTGGGTCAGGCCTTTACGTTGCCGATGGCATTCTACTCAAAGAAAGTCAAGCGCTTTGAAGATGCGCCCGTGGGATCCACGGTGGGCATCCCGAACGATCAGGCCATGGGTGGCCGTGCCCTCTTGATTCTTGATAAGGCGGGCATCATCAAACTCAAAAAGGGCGTGGGGCTTTTGCCGAGCGTCTTCGATATCGAAGAAAATCCGAAGAAACTCAAGTTCGTTGAACTCGAAGCGGCGCAGCTGCCGCGCTCGCTCGACGATCTCACGATTGCTGCCGTCAACGGCAACTACGCTTACGTCGCGAAGCTCAATCCCAAGCGCGATGGCATTTTGATGGAAGAGGCTAACGGCCCCTACGTCTGCAATATCGTGGTGAACGTTGAAGATAAAGACAAGCCTTGGGTACCTGTGCTTGTGCAGAGCTATCGCTCCCCGTCGGTGCGTAAGTTCATCGACGATAAGTATGAGGGCGCAGTACTCGCTGCCTTCTAATTGAAGAGAGCCCGCAGGCTCTGTGCCTCTCTTGAACGAGCTCCCCAAAATACCCGTGTCGCACACAATGCGGCACGGGTTTTTGGTTCATGCTAAATAGAAGCGTGTGCTGCAATAGTGTCTTAAGCGTGTAAAGCGTGTAAAGCGCGTTGGATGCCGACGGCAACAATTTTTTGCACTTCAGAGTTCGTTGTTTTTGCGTAAAACTTCCCTTTCGGGAACTACGTATACAATCGGTGCGTTCTTGCGAGAGAGAAACCGCTTGGCCTAGAGTGTCGTGCAAATGCAGGCGGGAAAGCCTGCTATCTCATTTTTTTGGAGAAGCGTGATGCTCAACGAAATCATTTGGCCAGAAGCGTATTTGCCTGGCACGACGGACAATTTTGCTTCCAACGAAATCATTGTCGCCGGACTCACGGCGCAGGAAGTCTTTAGCCACCTGACACAAACCGCGCACTGGAGCGGCTATTATGACAACGTGGCTGACGTTAAGTTTTACAACCAGACGAGCACGGTCTTGCAGGCGGATAGCCGCTTTAGTTTCAAGACGTTTGGCTTTCCTGTTGAGGCGCAGGTCACAGAGTTTGTGCCGCCCACAGCGGGCGCTCCTGGCCGCCTTGCTTGGCACGGATGGGTGGAGGGCGATGCCGAGCATCGTCTCGATGTGATCCACGCTTGGCTCATTGAGGAGTTGCCGCAGGCTCGAGTCCGCATCCTTACACAGGAGTCTCAGAAGGGCGCGCCCGCACGGGCACTCTTTGAAACAAAGCCTGACGTCATGAATGCTGGTCACCAAGACTGGATCAAGGGGCTCGCGAAAGCGGTGCTTCAAGAGAAGCGCGCCTAAGGTGGTGAAAGCAGGGAGTGGGAGGAGTGAATGCCAATTGCCGCGAAGAAGAAGTTTGCCTGTCCTGTCGAAGCGGTCATTAGCGTTATTGGCGGCAAGTACAAGCCCGTGATTCTTTACCACCTGCTTGGCGGCGCGTTGCGCTTTAGTGAACTCTCGCGCATCATGCCAGAGGCCACAGCTAAGATGCTGACGCAGCAGTTGCGCGAGCTTGAAGCCGCTGGCATCGTGAAGCGTGAAGTCTTTGCTGAGGTGCCCCCGCGCACGCAATATAGCCTCACACCGTACGGTGAGACGCTCAAGCCCATGCTCGAGGCGATGTGCAGTTGGGGGCGCACCTACCTCTCCGAGCTCATCGAAGAGCCTAGAGTGCCGCTTGATGCAGAGTGAGCCGCACACCACACACCTATGAGAAAAGCCCGTCGGGATAGTTCCCGTGACGGGCTTTTCATTGAGAAGTGCGCCTTAAGTGCTCTGGCCCGCGTCTTAGGCGTGGGTGCGCTCCACATCCTTGACGCGGCCGCGCTTCCAAGCGGGCTCACGCGCTTCAAAGGCGCTGATCTCAGCCTCATGCTGAAGCGTGAGCCCAATGGCATCGAGCCCTTCGAGGAGGCACTTACGGCGGAACGCATCGAGCGTAAAGCCGTAGTGCTTCTCGCCCACGGTCACGTCCATCTTTTCGAGGTTCACCGTCACGGTCATCCCAGGGTTTGCAGCAAGCGCGCTGAAGATTTCATCTACTTCCGCTTCGCTGAGGCGCACGAGCACGAGGCCGTTGCCGAGCGCATTGTTGCTAAAGATATCGGCAAAGCTCGGTGCGATGATGGCTCGAAAACCAAAATCCATCAGCGCCCAAGGGGCGTGCTCGCGGCTAGAGCCACTGCCGAAATTGTCGCGCGCAACCAAAATCGAGGCGCCTTGGTAGGGGGCTTGATTGAGCACGAACTCCGGATTGGGCATCGTCTCCGCAGCATCGAGGTAGCGACGCTCATGAAAGAGGTGCTTACCAAAGCCCTTGCGATCAACGGCGAGCAGAAACTGCTTTGGGATGATCTGGTCCGTGTCGACGTTCGCAGCATCGAGCGGTGCGGCAATGCCAGTGTGTACGGTAAATTTTTCCATTTTTCTTTCCTCCCGCCGTTACGCCTTCAGCAGTTCACGCACATCGGCAATGTGTCCACACACCGCGGCCGCAGCGGCCATGGCGGGGCTCATGAGGTGGGTGCGACTGCCACGACCCTGACGTCCCACGAAGTTACGGTTTGAGGTGCTCGCCACCCGTGCTCCTTCGGGCGCGCGGTCGTCGTTCATCGCTAAGCACATCGAGCACCCGGGAAGGCGCCACTCAAAGCCCGCGTCTTTAAAGATCTTGTCGAGCCCTTCGGCTTCGGCGGCGGTACGTACCGCCATGGAGCCTGGGACCGCGAGCGCTCGCACGCCAGGCGCCACTTTACGGCCCTTGATCACGCGCGCAGCTTCTCGGAAGTCCTCAAGTCGCCCATTGGTGCACGAGCCGATAAACACCACATCGATTTTCGCCTCGGTAATGGGCATGTTCGCTTCAAGCGCCATGTACTTGAGCGCTGCTTCGGCACTGGCGCGCTCCACGGGGTCGGTCATGGTGGCAGGATCGGGGACACGTTCGGTAACGGCAATGGCTTGCCCCGGGTTATTGCCCCACGTGACGTACGGGGGAAGGTTCCCTGAGTCAATCTCAATTTCTTTATCAAAGACCGCGTCCGCGTCAGTGGGAAGCGTTCGCCAGTAGGCAAGTGCTTCTTCCCACTCGGCCCCCTTGGGCGCAAAGGGGCGGCCTTTGAGGTACTCAAACGTGGTTTCATCGGGCGCAATCATCCCGACCTTGGCGCCAACCTCGATGGCCATGTTGCTGAGCGTCATACGCGCATCCATCGAGAGGCTGGTGACGCCCGTGCCTGCAAACTCAATTGCGTAGCCCGTGCCACCCGCGGTGGTGATTTTCGCGGCAATGGCAAGAATCAAATCCTTGGAGTAAACCCCTTCGGGGAGCGGGCCGTTGCAGTTAATGCGCATCGTCTTAAAGCGCTGCTGCTTAAGCGTCTGCGTTGCAAAGACGTGCTCAACTTCGCTTGTGCCAATCCCAAACGCGAGCGCGCCAAAGGCGCCGTGCGTGGCGGTGTGCGAGTCACCACAAACGAGTGTGGTCCCAGGGAGCGTGAAGCCAGTCTGCGGCCCGATAATGTGCACGATCCCTTGCGCGGGATGCCCCAGACCAAAGAGCTGCACGCCGAAATCACGGCAGTTTTCGATCAGCGTCGTCACTTGCTTTTTCGCCATGGGTGAGCACACATCGAGCGTGTTCTTTTCCGTGGAGATATCGTGGTCCATCGTGGCGAGCGTGAGATCGGGGCGACGCAAGGGGCGGTTCGCAGCGCGCAGCCCCGCAAAGGCCTGTGGGCTCGTGACCTCATGAATCAAGTGGCGGTCAATGTAGAGAAGCGGTAATTCGCCTGGCACTTCCGTGACCACATGTGCGTCGTAGACCTTTTCGTAAAGTGTGCGTCCCATGATTAACCCTCCGTAACGGCTTGCGCAATCGCTGCACCCATTTGCGCGGTGCCAACGGGGCTGATACCTGGCTTAGCCCAAGCGAGATCCCCAGTCATGACGCCCGCGCGCAGCGTGCGCGCCACAGCGGCTTCAATCGCGTCAGCGGCGGGTGCTTCATTGAGCGAGAAGCGCAGCATCATCGCCGCGGAGAGAATCTGTGCGATCGGGTTAGCAATACCCTTACCCGCGATATCGGGTGCGGAGCCCCCTGCGGGCTCGTAAAGCCCAAAGCCCCCTGCGCCAATCGAAGCGGAGGGGAGCATCCCCATCGAGCCCGTGATCATGGCGCACTCGTCCGAGAGAATGTCGCCAAACATGTTCGAGCAAAGCACCACGTCAAAGTGAGACGGGGCACGAATGAGTTGCATCGTGGCGTTATCGATGTACATGTGCTCCAGCGTGACATCGGGATAGGCGAGAGCCACCTCTTCAACCACTTCGCGCCAGAGCCGCGACGTGGCGAGCACGTTGGCTTTGTCGACCG
Source organism: uncultured Sutterella sp. (assembly GCA_902463725.1). Taxonomy (GTDB): domain Bacteria; phylum Pseudomonadota; class Gammaproteobacteria; order Burkholderiales; family Burkholderiaceae_F; genus Sutterella. The sequence goes on from CABQGK010000004.1 coordinate 109,313, forward strand.
AGGTGACGCGCTTGCGGCGGCCCTGAGCCGTTTTGAAGGCGATGTGCGCAATGCGCTCGATTTCACGACGGCTGTAGGTTTCGGTATCGAAAGCGCGCTCATCAGCCCCCGTGCCCTCGCGCCCTTTGGGCTGTCCAAAGTAAATGCCGCCCGTGAGTTCCCGAACGCACACAAGGTCATAGCCCTGTTCAGCAATGTCGCGACGCAAGGGCGAGAGCTCGTAGAGCCCCTCGTAGAAGCGCGCGGGTCTGAGATTGGCAAAGAGCTCGTAGCGCTTTCTCAGTGGCAGAAGCGCGCCCACTTCAGGGCGGTCTTTGTGCGGGAGGTGGTCCCACTTGGGGCCACCCACCGAGCCAAAAAGAATGGCCTCGGCGGCGTCGCAGATCGCGAGCGTTTCTGCGGGCAGCGGCACGCCCACGGCATCAATGGCAGCGCCGCCGACGAGCGCATCGCGGTAGACGAGATCAAAGCCGAAGCGGCGGCCTGCCGCATCGAGTACGTGTTTAGCTTCTGCCATGACTTCGGGACCGATCCCGTCGCCTGGCAATACGGCGATTTGGTGTGTACGCGTTGACATGTTGTCCTGTTGGTGGTTGATTGTTTTTTCGATAGAAGTGGGGCGCGCGTCCCTGCTGCGCACCCTTCGGTTCGCGCTACGTCAGAAGGGTCAGAGCCTCGGGGTGGTGACGTAGCGCGATGATGGTTTTTTTCGGTGCGATTAAGGTAGGTTCAGAGCGGGCGCGGTGCTAGCCGCGGCGCTGTGCGTTTTGCGCGAGCTCTTATGGATGCGCTTGGCGCGTTCAATAACGTTACACGCATTGATGAGAGCGAGTGCCGCCGATTCCAGAATGTCCACTGAGAGCCCCGTGCCGTGGAAAATGCGACCTTCGTGATCCACGGTGACGTCGACCTTCCCGAGCGCGTCCATCCCAGCGCCGTTGGCGTTGATGGCAAAGCTCTTGAGCTTGAGTTTGATCCCAGTGGCTGTGGTGATGCAGTTGTAGATAGCATCCACAGGGCCGTTACCGACCGAGGAGTGAGTACGGGTGCGCCGTCCAACACGCAGCCGCACCGAGGCCGTCGGAATTGCGCCCGCACCGCTCGTGACGGTGAGCGCATCGAGCGCGTACGCGTCGTCCTCATCGTCGAGCGTGGCGTAGTAGAGGAGCGCTTCAAGGTCGTAATCAAACACCTGGCCCTTTTTGTCTGCGAGCGCCAAGAAGCGCTTGTAGATCTCGTTCATGTCGTAGTCGCTTTCATCGTAGCCAAGCGACTTGAGGCAGCTCTGCAGCATATGGCGCCCAGAGCGCGCGGTCATATGCATGGTGTTGCCGGTAAAGCCCACGCTCTCAGGGGTGAGAATTTCGTAGGTCGAGCGATTCTTGAGTACACCGTCCTGATGAATGCCTGAGCTGTGCGAGAACGCGTTACTGCCGACAATGGCCTTATGAGCGGGCACGGGCTCGTTACAGACCTTCGCGACAAGGCTCGAGGTGCGAGCAATGTTCTCACTCACAATCCCTGTGTGAAGTCCCCCTAACTGTGCTGAACGCAACTTAATGGCCATCGCGACTTCTTCAAGCGAGCAGTTCCCTGCGCGCTCACCGAGCCCATTCATACAGCATTCAATCTGGCGAGCGCCATGCGAGATCGCTGTGAGTGAATTGGCCGTGGCCATGCCAAGGTCATTGTGGCAGTGCACCGAAATGGTTGCTTGATCGATGTTGGGGACACGGTTAAAGAGCGTGGCGATAATGCCGCCAAACTCCTCTGGGAGTGTGTAACCCACCGTGTCGGGGATATTGACCGTTGTGGCCCCTGCGCGAATCGCCGCTTCGACCATACGGCAGAGGTTATCGATAGGGGTGCGGCCCGCGTCTTCACATGAAAACTCCACATCGTTGGTGTATTGGCGGGCACGCAGGATGGCGTTGACTGCCATTTCTTCAATTTGATTGAAGTCCTTTTTCAACTTGTCGCGAACGTGAATGTCGCTCGTGGCAATGAACGTGTGAATTCGGAAGTGCTCCACCCCCTTCATGGCCTCGCCACAGGCATCAATATCCTTAGCGACAGCGCGGGACAGTCCACAAGGTACGGCACGCTTGAGCGCGCGAGCAATTTGCTGCACGCTCTCAAAGTCACCTTGACTCGAGACTGGGAAGCCCGCCTCAATCACATCCACACCGAGTTGCTCAAGCGAGAGGGCGATCTGCAGCTTCTGGCGCATCGATAGGCTCTGCGGGAGCGCTTGTTCACCGTCCCTGAGCGTTGTGTCGAAAATAATGATGCGCTTGTCGTCAGTCGCCATAATTGGCTCCTCAATCGTGTGTGTCTTGAAAAAGGGTTCGGGGCTTTGTGTTTGGTTTCATCAGCCCCGTTGTTGAAACTCTAGTCCTTTGCAAAATAGGAGTCAATAGCAAAAGAAGTTGACTCTGAGAAAATTAAAGTAAGTTATTGAAAATAAAGGAAAAAGAATTTCTACTTAGGGCATTAACCCTAGTTTGATAGTTTTGCAAAATCTTGGATTTTGCAGAGACGTGCTTTTGCATGAAGGCGGAATTTGCGACGCTTGATGCAAATTGATGGGCTTGCGGTGAGTGTGCTGGAAGTCTGCAGAGCTCAATGTGCATGCGGCCCGCCTGAAGTGAAAGGCAAGGCCGCAGTGCTTGAGCAGGAGAGAGAAGGGCTGGGGTGGCGCGAGCCACCCCGAGGAGTTTAGAGAGTTAGCGCGGCGGCTTCATGCCCCACGGTGCCGTATCGTGGCAGGTCTCGCAGGTCAAGGTGCTCGGGTGGTGCTCGCGGTGGCAGTTGATGCATTCATCCGTGCGAGAGAAGTGGAAGTTGTCGTGCGGATTGATCGCGACCTTTTGTTCCTGCTTTTCACCATTGCGAGGATCGACGAAGGTGGTGGTGAAATTGAATTTTTCACCCGCGCGAACGATCGCCTCTTCGTTGTGGCACGCAAGGCACGATTCGCGCGAGGGCGCGGTTCCTGGCGTTTTTCCGTGGCAAGCCACACACGGGACGGCCTTATGCTTTTGGCTCAGTTGGGCATGCGGATTTGCGGACGGTGCCGTGTTGGGGGCGGCTGCGGCGAGCGCAACGCTCCCCAGAGCCAAGGCGAGCGCGGCAGCGACAATGCTTTTCATCATGGTACGGTCTCCTCTTTAGGCGGCAAGGTTGCGCTTGGCTAGGGCGGCAGCGTGCTCAGCGGCGAGCATGCCTGTCACAACGCAGTCGGGCATCGAGCAGGCGGTTAAGCGTTCTGCTCCATGAATACCACCAGCGGCCTCCCCGACCACATAGAGCCCAGGGACAGGCGCTGTGTTCTCAAGCGAGAGAGCACGGGCGTTCAGGTCCGTGGTGATGCCGCCTGGACAGTAATCCCAGCGCGGGCTCATGAGCGCACCGTAGTAGGGACCTGTTTCTGAAATCGGCTCTACCTGACGCTCCGAGCGCGTAAGCGGCTTACCAAACTCTTCGTCGAGCCCCGCGGCAATCATTTGGTTGTAGTGCGCGACAGTCTGCCGAAGCGCGTCGGCATCGGCGCCGTAGAAAGCGGCGAGCGCTTCGAGCGTGTCAAACTTCATCATCGTGCCGTTGCGTCCGTTCAGCCCAGCGAGACTACGCGCGACGCGCGTCATGTTGTGGAACTTCTTAATACCGCGCTCATCCCAGAGAATGAACGGCATGCGGCCTTTGTTGCGCGAGAGCACCGCGAGGCTCGCAGCAGATATCGGATTGCGGCCGAGCGCTTCGTTTGTGTAGCGCTTACCCGTTGCCGGATCGATCGCAACGCCCCAGATGAGATCTTCGGTGGGTAGCGCAAAGCTAAAGCGATAGAGCGAGAGCTGTACAGCGCGCGCTCCTGCGCGGATCATCGACTTCAGGGCGCCTGCCGTGGCGCCAATCGAAGCGCTGTTGGCGGTGTGTTCTAGGAAAGGCACCTCGTAGCGCATGAATTCCTTGTCGCGCGCGTAGCCGCCCGTGGCCATGATGACGGCTTGCGTGGCGGCAAAGCGAACCGCGTGTCCCGAGCGATTGTCGCGATCGTCACTGGGAAGTGACGCGTCAAAGAGGTAGCCCGTGCGCGCCGCGACGCCAAGCACCTCACCATTGGGCGAGGTAATGAGCTCATCGAGCTTGGTGCTCGTCATGACAGTGAGGTTGGGATACTGATTGAAATTGGCCCAGATGCTTTTGAGAATGCCGGCTCCGCCTCCCTCAGCGATTAAGCAGCGCTTTTCTGAGTGGCCGCCGAGCTTAAGGAGCGCCTTCCATTTGACGCCAGCCTCAAGGAGAATTTTCTGCGCTCGCGCCGTATTGCGCGCAATATTGAGCGCGCGCTCCCGATCGTTCAGGTTGGCGGCTACTTTACTCATGTCCGCAACCATCGCTTCGGGCGTATCCAGAATGCCTTCGGCCTTTTGCGCTTCGCTCCCAACGCAGGCAAAGTCGAGACCGCTAAAGCGCGAGGTTCCGCCCAGGCGGTTGAGTTTTTCAATGAGTAGGGTTTTGGCGCCAGATTTGGCGGCCACCAGCGCGGCCATCGAGCCGCTGATCCCAGAACCCACGATGATGATGTCGTAGTGCGCGTCCCATTGAGGTTGTGCGTTTGGGGTTTTCGCTTTCGCGGCGAGTGCGGTGGCAGGGGCGCTCGCAGCTAGGCCCAAGCCTGCCGCGAGAAGTTCACGTCGAGTGCTCTGCATGTGCTTTCTCCTAAAGGGTCGAGTGGGCCGGGGCCCACTTGGCAAAAAGTCTAGAAGCGAAGCATTGCAGAGAAATTGCAGTCAAGGCGCACTTGTTACAGCGATGTTACAGCGGCGTCACGTCTGTGCTAATTTTCGTCATCGCCGTAATCTTCGTCGTAGTGTGAGAGATCACCCAAGATGTAACCCACGTTCATGAGGCTTGAGAGAACTTTGGGATTGGCACCCGCGGCTGCGAGCTTTTTGCGCACACGGGTCATTGCAACGCGCAGGCGACTCGTGTCACCACTTGTATCCTGCGGCCAGCCTACGGCGAGAAGCCGTTCATAGGCGATGACGCTCGCAGGGCGTCGAACGAGAACTTCCAGAAGATCGTACTCCAGTTTGGTGAGCGCGAGCCGCTCCCCGCGCCAGAGCGCCGTGGACTCAGCGGGGATGAGGGTGAGCGGACCATTGACGATGCGCTCACTCTCGCTTGCGCGCCCCTGCGGTTCTGCGGCAGCGCGCCGCAGCAAGGCTTGCACGCGCATGACGAGCTCCTCCATCGCAAAGGGCTTCACAAGGTAGTCGTCGACCCCCGCTTCAAAGGCGAGCCGTTTGTCAGAGAGATAGTCGCGTGCGGTAAGCATCAGTACGGGAACAGTGCTAGTTTTGCGGAGTGCGCGTAGAACCTCAAGCCCATCCATCCCTGGCATCATCAAATCAAGCACCACCACGTCGGGCGGGATCGTGGCATGCGAAAACACCGCGAGTGCTTGTTCGCCATCTTGTGCTTGGCAGACGTCAAAGCCCACCCGCTCGAGCTCTTCGGCAACAAAACGGCGGATACGACTTTCATCATCGGCAATGAGTATGAGTGGTCTTAGTGGCATGGCTCTCCTTCATCGGTGTGCTGCTCGCCGAGCGCGTGCTCAGGAAGCGGTAGGGTGATGAGCAAAACGGTGGCAGCCTCGCGACTTGTGGCGATGATTTCACCGCCGTGCGCACGAATAATGGCGCGCGTAATAACGAGCCCAAGGCCCGTGCCGCCGCTAGGGCGGCGATTGCCGCGCACCACCTGATGGAAGCGCTCAAAGATGAGTTCGCGCTCTTTGGGCGGGATGCCAACACCATGGTCGATGCACGCAAGCTCAATGGCCTTATCCGTTCGACGCGCCGTGAAGGTGATGTCGGCCGACTCACCAGGGCGCGCATTGCGGCAGGCATTGGAGAAAAGATTCACAAACACTTCGATCATGGCCGTGGCATCGGCTCGGATGAGCTCGGCCTCTTCGGCGATGTCCACGGTGAGCGTAAAGTCATAGCGCGAGCGCACGAGGCGCTTTGCGCGAGAGATGAGCGGCGCCAATTGCAACACTTCGGGGTGCACCTCAAGGCCGCCACCGTCGATTTTGACCACTTTGAGCCAGTCGGTAATGAGGCGCTCGAGATGCTCAAGATCGGTGCGCATCGCTAGGAGCGCCGCGCGCTCGGGCTCCTGCGCGATGAGTTGCTCGAGCGCGAGTCGGCTCGTCGTGAGCGGTGTTTTCAGTTCGTGGGCGACGATGCCGATCAGGTCGCTTTTCATCTGCTCGAGTTGCGCACGCGCGGTAATGTCTCGCACTAGCAAACACCACCCGTCACGCAGTCCTGCGTGTGGCGCGGTAAAGGCAAACCAACTCACTTCGAGCGTGCGGTTGGGCTCTTCCTGCGCTGTCAGCGTCATGCGCCGCTCGGTGTTGGGTTGATGCAGCCGCTCATGCACGGCGCTTAGCAGCTGCTCACGCAAGTCAGCGGTAAGCATCGCGGTGGCGCTTGGGTTTTCTGCCTGCAGTGCTTCTGTCGTATCAAGAAGGAGCGCCGCATCATCCATTTCGTTGAAAACGGCTTCAAAGAGCCGCGCTTGTGCGGTGAGCTCTAGGCTACGCGCTTCCACAAGCGAGGAGAGTGAAGCATTGATGTTTCGCAGTTCCGCGGCACGCTCATCGAGTGCCTGGCGCATTGCCCGGTAGCGCTCCTGTAGTGCGCGTAGCTCTTCGGGCCCCGTGTTGACGAGTGAGTGCGCGCTCCCAAAGTGACGGTCATCGAGATCGAGCATGAGGCGCTCGAGTGCCTCGCCAATGGGGCGCGCGCCAAACCATCCAGCGAGCAGGGTGAGCGCGAGGAGCAGCAACGCAAAGAGCGCGGTTCTCAGCGCTAGTGCGCTCTGTTCCGAGAGGCGCTTGGCTTGACTGCGCGCCACGATAATCGTCCAGTCAGGAAGCGTTGCAGAAACGGCTTTAAGCCGCCCCGTGGTGACAAAGAGTGCGCCAAGCTCGGCATCGTTGGTGACAGAGAAATTTTCTAGTGAGCCCGTCCAGCGTTGGATAGACTCGTGGCTTTTGTGCGGATAGATGATGGCACCACCCGCATCAAGCACCGTGAGGTGCAAGCCTTTTTGCAGGAGCGAAGCACGCAGGTCATCAAAGAGTCGCTCAAAAACGAGCGCCCCGCTAATAATGAAGCGCGACTGCGCATCACTGATGGCAAAGGTAATGAGTGGGGTGGGGGTGCCGTGCGAGCTCAGAATGACGGGAGAGTAGTGTACGGTCTCTTGGTTGCGACTGCGCGCAACTACTGCATGCCAACGCGCTGAGTGATCTGCGCCCAAAGCGCTCCGCATTTCCGCCTCATCATGCGAGTGAAAGGCGAGCACAGTAGCGCGCCCAGCCTCATTAAGTCGATCGACATGTAGGTTATGCAGTAGCGGAAAGGAGTCCACGATCTGCGCGAGCCGCCGCTCAAGCGCGGCAGTGCTTCCCGCGGGAATGACCTCCGCAAATTCTTCCTTTGCAAAGGTGGCAATGTGGTTCACAAACCCGAGACGCTCTTTGAGTAGTAGCCCCGCCATATGCACCTCCTCGAGCTGCTCGTGATCCGAGGCGTCGATGGTACGAGCAATGTCTGCGCGCTCTAGCCAAGAGAGCGCGAGAAACGGGACGAGCGCGGCGGAAGCGAGCGCAAGAGTGAGGTAGGTGCGAAAGCGCATGGTGGGCTCCAGATGGAGTCAGCTCAATATGCTCCATTCTGCCACAGACTTTCTACAAAAAATGCAAGGCTTAAGAAAAGACGCAGAAAGAGGCGGGATAGGCGGTCGAAATCTTAAGTGAACGTAAAGAAACTAGTTCTTCAGAACTATGACATTCGGGTTGAGTCAAAGGAAAAGACACGCTCCATTAGGATTAACCCTTAAATTGTGTTGGACAACACATTCTGCTAAACACGTGTTCACTAGAGTAGAGACGTCAGAAGAAGTTCACCCTGCCAGCGCCGTTGACCCCCAAAGCGACGGCGTGGCACTACAGGAGAAAGACAATATGTTTAAACCCGCTGCCGCTCTCGCGCTTGTGATCAGTGCTGCGCTCATGACGAGCACTGCTTTCGCAGCCGATACGCATTTTGGTGCTGATCGCCACATTGCGCGTGGCCTCACTTGTGAATCCTGCCACGGTAAGGGCATGGATCCCAAGAACCCCAACATCCCGACGATTGACACCTGCACGGGCTGCCACAACACCAAGCAGCTTGTGGAGAAGACGAAGAACGTCAAGCCCACGAACCCGCATAACTCGCCGCACTATCAGGACACGCTCGAGTGCACGAACTGCCACTTGCAGCACAGTGAACCCGAGAACTTCTGCAATCAGTGCCACAAGTTTGATTTCAAGGTTCGCTAATTAAAAGTTTTTAGACACTCTGCCCCTTCGTGGGGTGGAGCACTCACTACGGTCGGAGTTCCCCCAGACCGGGGTTCTCCGCCAAACTGGAGACAACGATGACAAATCAATCCCGCCGTCAATTCCTTAAGACCGGTGCGCTTTTTGGTGCCGCGTCGGTTGCGAGCGCCGTTGCGCAGCCTGCTTTTTCGGCTGAACAGCCCCAAAAGTGGGACGAAACCACCACGTTCCTGATTGTGGGTACGGGTTTTGCGGGTCTGGCTGCTGCGCTCGAAGCGCACTACATCGGTCTGCCGAGCAATGAGATCATGATTCTCGAAAAGATGCCGACCGCTGGTGGTAACTCCATCATCAATGGTGGTGCTATCGCTGCGGCTGGTACCGACATGCAGAAGAAGGACGGCATCAAGGACTCGCCCGATCTGCTCTATGCAGACATTCTGAAGGCTGGTGGCGGTCTCTGCCACCCCTCGCTTGCTCGTCGTATCGCTGACGAAAGCGTGCCCAACTACGAATGGCTGCGTGATGAAATTGGCGTCAAGTTCAAGGCCGTGACCTATCACGGTGGTCATAGCGTCAAGCGCTCCCACGCCGTTGAAAACAACTCCGGCTCTGGCTTCATCCTCCCGATGCTTGCCAAGCTCAAGGAATTCGGTATTCAGCCGCGTCTGCGCGTCATCGTTGACCAGATCATCATCAACGATAAGCGTGAAGTCTTGGGTGTGAAGGCTCGCACGAACTATCGCTTCGGCAAGGAAGACTCCGGCAAGGTCGTCTACATCCGCGCCACGAAGGGTGTGTTGCTGGCTTCGGGCGGTTTCGCTCAGAACGTCAAGTATCGTATGTCGCAGGACCCGCGCCTCAATGAAAAGTTCACCTCCACCAACCACAAGGGTGCTACTGGTGAAATGATCATGAGCGCTCAGGAAATCGGTGCGAACACGGTTCAGATGGACTGGATTCAGCTCGGGCCGTGGACCTCGCCTGACGAAGAAGGCTTCGGTGTGGCGCCGCTCTTTGTGGAATCCGCTGTTGGCCTCGGGCCCATGGTCGATCCGGAAACCGGCAAGCGCTTCATTAAGGAAACGGGTAACCGCAAGGTGCGTGCTGATGCTATCGTCGCTATCGGCCATCCCTGCCTCATTTACACGTCTGAGCCCAACGTTCAGAAGTTCATCGTTGGCAAGAACATGACCGACAAGCTCTATGAACATGCTCGCAACACCAACGTGGTGCGCAAGTTCGAGACGTTGAAGGAATTGGCGGATTTCTACAAGATTCCGTATGATGTGCTCAACGAAACGAACACCAAGTTTAACGGCTACATGCAGGCCAAGAAGGATCCGGAATTCGATTGCCAGTTCTTCGATGGCTCTGCGATCAACGACAAGGGCCCGTTCTACGCTGTGCGCCTCTGGCCGCGCGTTCACCACTGCATGGGCGGTCTCGAGATCAACGACAACGCTCAGGTCATGAGCGTTCGCGGTGAACCGATCAAGGGACTCTTTGCTGCGGGTGAAGCCACCGGCGGTGTGCATGGTATGGTTCGTCTCGGCACGGTCGCTGTGGCAGACTGCATGATCTTTGGTCGTACAGCTGCTCGCACGGCCCTAAAGAAGTAATTTAGAACAATAACAAACGGTCGCCGCTTACCACGGCGACCTTTCCCTTATTCGAAATAAAGGAAAATAATTATGAAAAAGACTCTACTGGCGATGACCGTTGCGCTCGCAATGGCGCCTGCTGCTTATGCCGCTGATGTGACCCTCTACGGCTTGGTTGACGTTGGTCTCTCCTATGCGCACTCGGATGCGGACGTTGCTGGCCAAAACAGCAAGAGCGTTTTCTCGATGGAAAACGCTCAGGAATTTGGTTCCCGCTGGGGTATCCGCGGTAGCGAAAAGCTCGACAATGGCCTTACGCTCGGCTTTACGCTGGAATCGGGCTTTGAGTCCGATACGGGTAAGCTTGACACCAAGCAGGGTGGTCGCCTCTTTGGCCGCGAAGCGAGCGTGAATGTGGGTGGCTCGTTTGGTACGTTCTGGTTTGGTCGCTTGCCGATCTTCGGTAGCACGCTGAGCGCCAATGGCCTCTTCCGTGCGATTGACCCGCTCTTTGCGAACTACACCACGGGCTTTAGCAGTTCCTTTGCGACGGCGAGCATGTGGACGCGCGTGGATAACGCTATTTCCTATCGTACCCCGACCTTCAATGGCTTTACAGGCTATGCGATGTACTCCTTCCAGGATGATGCTGCAACGGGTACCGAAGGCAAGTCGAGCGCCGAGCGCTATGGCTCTCTCGCACTGCAGTACAAGGGTGGCGCACTCGAAGTGGTGGCTGTTGCTGATACCACGAACTGGTCCAATGTTCCTGCCGCTGGCTCTCAGACAGTTGCTCCTCAAGCCCGTGACGATGGCTACACCTTCACGTTGGGCGGCAACTACACGTTTGACAACCAGCTCAAGCTTATCGCCTTTGGCCAGTGGTTTAATAACCAGAAGCTCATGTGGCAGAAGTCGGGTGTGGTTGGTGACGGCGTCAGGTTGATCGCTGGTGACTACGGTTATGTCGACGGCTATGGCCTTGGCGTTGGTGTGCACTACCCGGTGCTCGGCGGTACCGCCAAGTTCACGGTTAACTACCGCGACATGGACAACCAAAATGGTGTGGACTTCACCCGCTGGACCGTGGCTGGGGCGTATGACTATCCGCTCAGCAAGCGTACTGCCGTCTACGTCATGACGGGCTACACGCAGGAAAAGGTTGAGACGGCTACGAAGAGTGGCACGCCGAACGGCTACCAGCTCTCGCTCGGTATGGTTCACCGCTTCTAATCGAACTGCTCTGTAGCGCGGCGAGGGGGGATGCCCCCTCGGCGCGCAGCAAAAGATGGACTCCTCGTACTGGTGTTTTGCAATGGTACGAGGAGTTTTCTTTTTGAAGAAATACGAAAAAGACTGCATGCGGCGGCGTGAGGGCAATAAGCTCTGCGAATGGTTCGCCGCTGTCGGTTGCTGAAAATAGTAAGCGCACCCGAGTTTGGGTGCGCTTTGTTTGTTAGGGAGCGCCGTTGACGGCGTGCGCTTTACTCTCCGTTCGCGGCGAGCTGCGCTTCGCGTGCTTCCACATTCGCGCGGATGAAGCGCTCATAGAGGAACCAGCCAATCAACGGGACGATCACGCCGAGGGCAGCAGTCATCGGGTCGTTGATCACCGTGTTGATCGTCAGACCAATCATGATAGCGATGATGAGGTAGACGCTTGCCGGGTAGAACCAAACGCGATAGGGGCGTTCCATCGTCGGATACTTTCTACGGAGCAAAATCACCGAGTAGAACGTCATGCCGTGGAAGACCATGCCAGTGACCGCCACCAGACTCGTGAGCTCAGAGAGCGAACGGAAGAGGATGAGCAGGATCGCAACGCCCGAGCTCGCGATAATGGCGTTCACTGGGGTGCGATACGTCGGATGCAGCTTGGCGCAGGAGGAGAAGAATGCGCCGTCCCGGGCCATGGCGTAGTAGACACGCGGGAAGACCATCACGCACCCAGAGAGCGAGCTGAACATCGCGAGCACCATCGCTGCGCCCACAATCAGAAGCCCCGTACTGCCGAAGATGCTCTGGGCGGCAGCCGTGCCAAGATAGTAGTTCTGCCCCGTGACCATGGCTGCGATCGTGTCAAAGGGAAGCACGCGGAAGATGGCGTAGTTAAAGAGCACATAGAGGATGGTCACGCCGACAATCGAGGTCATCATCGCAAGCGGAATGTTGCGGTGCGGGTTACGAATTTCTTCGGCGATCACGTTGAGGTTGGTCCACCCTTCATAGGCCCAGAGCGTGGCGATCACAGCAAAACCGATCATCGAGAGGAGCGATGGAATGCTCGGCATGTGCTCGGGCATTGTGAGTAGGTCTGGGTGCTGTTCACCCATTACCAGACCCGCAAAGAGAATCAACGCGATCGGTAAGAGCTTCAGAATCATGAAGAGGTTGTTGACCCAGGCCGCGTTACGCACACCGCGGATATTGATCGCCGAGAGAATCAGTACCGCAAGGATGGCGATGGCCTTTTGTGCGATGGTGCCCATGGGAAAGAGCGAGGAGAGGGCGGAGGCGAACGCAACGCCTAGCGCTGCGATCGAGCCAGAGTTACCGAGGGTGAAGTTTGCAAACCCAGAGATAAAGGCGATTCGCTCGCCGTAGGTTTCGCGCAGATAGACGTAGTTGCCACCAGCCTTTGGCATCATGGCACCGAGCTCTGCGTAACAGAGCCCGGAGAGCAGGGTGATAAGCCCGCCAATGAGCCAGACTAGTAGCGCGAGCCCAGGGCTCATGCCGCTACGTTCTAGGACAATGGCTCCGATATAGAAAATACCGGAGCCGATCATAATGCCAGCGAGAATACTCATCCCGCCGCCGAGGCCAATCTCTCGACGTAGTTCTGTCGATTCAGAAGACAAGCGCTCAATGTTGTGTTGCGTGACTTGCGTCATGGTGCATCCTTTCTTTGAGAATATTGTTTTGAGAGTTCAAAAAAAGCCGCATCCATCGATGCAACTCTAGAGCCCTCTTCAAATTCCCATGAAGAAAGGGTGTAGCCCGCCTCGACCCTAATGGGTAGAATGCTAGGCCACTCCGTCGTATGTCATCGATAGCTCCTCCGCCTGCGGTTACCCGCGGGCGGGAGTCATGGAGATATTCTCTCCATGCCCAACTGCACAGGCCTTACGGGCCTGCGGTTTCGGCGGATTGACCTTTCGCCACGGTCTTTGGGTGTCCCCTCGGGTGGCTACTGATTCTCACCGCGCCTCTATCCAACTTTTCATGGATAACTTTGCCACAGCCGTGGCTGAGTGGAATGGCAAATTACCCAAACCTTAAATCAGCACAACCCTACTAAGGGAAAGCCGCTAATGGAATGTGATTAGAAGCCGAAAACGCTACTGCCACAAGGTATATAGGGCTCTGATAGATAAGAAAAAGCGCTTAGGAGAAAGTGCAGAGCAGGAGAGCGAATGCTCGATATGTAACGGCGGGTACGTCGTGTTACGTGTTCTAGCGAACTCGACACATCTTCTATCTCAGGCCTTTCTAAAATGTTCCTATCGAGATTCCCAACACAGAGGTACACAATATGCTGACAAAACGCCAGTTTCTCCTTGGCGGTATCGCACTTGCGACTGCCAGCTTCATGAGCCCGACGATGGCCAGCAGCGCCGCATTGCTCGACGATATTCTGCATGGTGTCTCCGACGCGCTCGTGCGTGAATACATCCGTGAGCACTATCGCGAAGGGCGTTGGGACGGCAGTCATTGGGTGGTCAGTGACCATCGCTATACGCCGCACGAGTATGCGGTGTTTTTGGAGCGACGCTACCGTCGTCACCATCCCGCGCATCCCATGCACAAGGGGCCAAAACACGATGATCATCCTGGGCGCGGCCACGCGCGCGGGCATGATAAGCCCGGTAACCCGCACTACCGTGGTGATTGAGAAAGCGCTCGCGCTACGGCGCGCATTCGCATCATGAGATTTTGCGACCGAGAACGTTTTCCTTGTTGCGTTTCCTTCGGTAGCAAGCATCTGAGGGTCGTACTTGCTGTGCGGCCCTCTCTCTTTTTGTGGCGGCAGGTGCCACACACGAAAAAGCCTCCGCGCAGTGGGTGATGTGCGCAGAGGCTTGCGGTTGATGGCGGTGCGCGCCCCCCCTTTTTAAAAGACGCGCACACTGCCTTTAGTTTCCGCGTTCGTAGACAAAGCGCCCGCCCGTCATGGTGGCGACGGCATGCACCTCACGGATACGTTCCGCGGGCACCGAGAAGATATCCTCGCTTAGTACCACGAGATCCGCGTAGTACCCAGGAAGTAGCCGCCCCTTGACGTGCTCTTCAAAGCTCGCGTAGGCGCTACCAACGGTGTAAGCATCGATCGCCTCGTAGATGTCGAGGGCCTCTTCGGGATGGAAGCCCCCATCGGGCGTGCCACGCAGGTTCTTGCGCGTCACAGCGCAATAGAGGTTATCAAAGGGGCTAATCTCTTCCACAGGGCAGTCGGTGCCAAGCGAGGTGGGCGTGCCATTGTGAATGAGCGTGCGGAACGCGTAGCTCGTTGCGGCAAGGGCTGGGCCCACACGATCTTCGACGATTTGAATGTCGTAGTGTAAAAAGATCGGTTGCACGTAAGCGAGCACCTGTTGCTCAGCAAAGCGCGCAAGGAGTCCTGCGTCGGTAATTTGCACGTGCACAATGCCGAGGCGATGTGGGTTGTGGCCGCCCTCGGTGTAGGGGCGGTACGCATCAAGCGCGCGCTCGATGGCGCCGTCCCCGATGGCGTGCATTGCCACGGAGCAATTGTGCTCGACCGCTAAACCGACCATTTCATCAATCTGCTCGGGGGTGAGCGTGGCAATGCCCGTGACCGTGGGATCGTCATGATAGGGCTGACGCATGACTGCGGTACGAGCGCCGAGACTGCCGTCAAGGAACATCTTCAAGGGTCCCACGCGGTTAAAGGGGGTGCCCACACCCGTGTGCATGCCCGCTTCGAGGAACGCTCTAAAGCCATTGGGCTCCATGAAGTTCACTTGATGCCAGACGCGCACAAGCGGGTCTTCTTGCGCGATCTCATCGTAAAGACGCCACATCTGTCGCCAATTTCTCGGACGCATGTCCATCGTCTGCACGCTCGTTACCCCATTGGCGAGCGCATAGCGCATGGCGGTCTTGAGTTGCCGCTTGACGTCGTCATCGGTCGGGGTGCGAATGATCTTGAGCACCGTGTCACAGGAGTTTTCACGCACAATCCCTACCAACTCGCCTTGCTCATCGTGGTCGATCTCGCCCCCCTCCACGGGGGCAGTGTCGCGCTCGATGCCCGCTAGCGCCAGCGCAGGAGTGTTCGCCGTGAGGATGTGACCGCAGGCACGCTCAAGGATGAGCGGATACTCGGTGGTCATCGCATCGAGGTCGGCACGCGTCAGAAGACGGTTGCCGTCGACATCAAAGTAGTCTTGATTCCAGCCACGGCCATGCAGCACGGTGCTTGGCGCGGGGTTCCGGCGCGCAATGTAGTCGGCTACGCGCGCAGCGCACTCGGCAATGCTTGTGGCGCCAAGTAGATCAATATCGTCAAGGGTCTGCCCCTTCATCGCGAGGTGCAGGTGGCTGTCGTTAAAGCCTGGGATGACGGTTGCACCACCCAAGTCGCGCACTGCTGCGCCCGCTGGCGCAAGGCGTCGTAGCGCCTCTGTCGTGCCCACCGCGCTGATGAGCCCATCTTCGATGAGGAGCGCTTCGGCGAACTGCCCTCGGTTGAGGTAGATATGACCGTTAACTAGTAGAGTAGCTTCAGACATGGGAAGAATCCTTTCAGCAGGTAACCAACAAAAGAAAAAGCTGCATCCATCGATGCAGCCCTGTTGGTGTTAGGGGGCGGCGCGGGTGCAAGCGGCGTAGGCGCTCGGTAGAAAGCCCCACTTTGTAAGCGCCCCTTGGGCGCCTAGCACGGTGTAGCTTGACTTTCTCTTTGCACGCGGCTCCATGCTTTCTGCGGCTTGCGTCCGCCCTAACGGGATTCTGCGATCGATAGCTCCTCCGCAGGGCAGCAGTGCCGCCTTGCGGGAGTCAGGGAGATGTTCTCTCCGTGACCAACTCTAGGAGTCGTACCCAACTCCCGGTTTCGGCGGCTTGACCTTTCTGCCATCGTCGCAGGGTGTCCCCTCGGATGGCGACTCATTCGCGCCGCGCCTCTATCCAACTTTTTCGTTCTAAAACTCTGCCACGGCGCTTGCGCGTTTGCAAAGAAAAAGGGGCTCAATCGCCCCTTTTTTGGTAAGTCTCAACTCTGCTAAGCGCATCGCCTTAAGAGGGGGCGCTTAGAGTGAGAAAACGCGCCTAGGCTGCTGCGTTTTGGGCTTGACGTGCTACCCAAAGCTCAGCAATCTGCACGGCGTTCGTTGCAGCGCCCTTACGGATTTGGTCGGCACAGCAAAAGAGCGTGAGCGACTTTGCCATCTTCTTGGCGCCTGCGGAGAGGTCGCGGCGAATGCGACCCACGTAGACGAGGTCCTGGTCGCTCGTCAAGCTTGGCATCGGGTAGTGCTGAGCGTCTAGATCGTCCCAGAGCTTGACGCCAGGGGCGTCTGCGAGTAGCGCACGCGCCTCTTCTGGCGTGATCTCTTTTTCAAACTCCACCGTGAGCGCTTCAGAGTGAGAGCGAATGATCGGCACGCGCACGCAGGTGCACGCCACACGCAACTTCGGCTCATGCAGAATCTTGCGCCCTTCGTTTTGCATCTTCATTTCTTCGGAGGAATAGCCCTCAGCGTTGAAGCCGCCGATCTGCGGAATGAGGTTGTAGGCAATCGGGTAGGGGAAGACACTCGGCTTGGCCTTCTCAACCCCATTTTTCACCTGATCTTCGAGCTCGGCGATACCACCGAGCCCAGCGCCGCTCACGGCCTGATAGGTCGAGGCGATGATGCGTTTGACGCGTGCCTTCTTGTGCAGCGCGGCAATGGCCACAAGTCCGATGATCGTGGCGCAGTTCGGGTTCGCGATCAGCCCATAGCCCGTGAAGGTATCTTCAGGGTTGATCTCGGGGATGACGAGCGGGACATCTTTATCCAAGCGGAAGGCGCTCGAGTTGTCAACGACGAGAATACCCGAGCGGGCAGCCTCTGGCAGATACTGTTTGGCAACATCGTTGTCCGCGGCACCAAGCAGAATGTCTAGCCCTTGGAAGGCTTCCTGCGAGGGGAGCTGAACTTCGATTTCCTTGCGCTTGAATTTAAGCTTTTTCCCAGCGCTGCGTTCGCTACCAAAGAGTCGTAGCTCCTTGATCGGGAACTTGCGTTCGGCGAGCACGGTCATCATCTGCTGGCCAACGGCGCCGGTGGCGCCCAAAATGCCGACTTTGTACTGTTTCATAATGCTTTCTCCTCGATGTGTAGAGCTGTTGCACGTGCGCTCGAAGTTAGCGGGCGTCGGCAAAGGTGTTGTAAAGGCTCGCGATGGCGCGCTCAAAGTCGGCGTTATCCACGCCCACAATGATGTTGAGCTCGGCACTGCCTTGAGAAATCATGCGGATGTTGATGCCCGCAGCCCCAAGCGCAGAGAAGAGGCGCGCGCTCGTGCCGGGGCGCGCATTCATGTTGCGCCCGACGATCGCAATGAGCGCGAAGGGCTCGGTGAGTCGAACCAAATCCGCTTCGGTGCGCGCTTTAATACGAGCAATGATTTCGTGCACGTTATCGGCGACGTCGCTTTGGTTGACGACGACGCTAAAGGAGTCGATGCCGCTTGGGAGGTGTTCAATCGAGACTTTGTACTGCTCGAAGATCTCGAGCACGCTCTTGACAAAGCCCACGGCGTTAGACATGTGCTTTTTGCTGATTTCGATGGCAACGAAGTTCTTTTTGCCCGCAATGCCGGTCACAAGCGGATCCGCGGGATCCGGCTCAATCGTATCGAGCACGATCGTGCCCTTATCCTGGGGGCGATTGGTGTTGAGCACCTGTAGCGGAATGTTCTGCTCGCGTAGCGGGAAGACCGCTTCTTCATGAAGGACGCTCGCGCCCATGTAGGAGAGCTCTCGCAATTCCGAAAACGTAATGCGTTCAATCCCACGCGGGTTTGGCACGATGCGTGGGTCGGTCATGAGAAAGCCCGAGACGTCGGTCCAGTTCTCGTAGAGGTCCGCGTTGAGGCAGCGTGCGAGGATCGAGCCCGAGATGTCGCTGCCGCCACGGCTCATGACTTTGATACGACCGTTGGGGTAGCTACCGTAGAAGCCAGGCATCACAAAGCGATCGTGCTCGCCGATGACTTTCATCAGGTTTTTCTGCGTGAGCTCATAGTCAAAGCTCCCATCAAAGCGCATGGCCACGACGTCTTTGGCATCCACAAAGGGAAAGCCCAAAAAGTCTGCCATCAGCCGCGAGGTAAAGTACTCGCCGCGACTGACGATCTCATCGACACTCATGCTGCTCAGTTTGGCACCGAACTCAGCAATTTCATCTTCAATGGGCGTGGTGAGTGCGAGCGCCTCTTTGATTTCAAGGAAGCGGTCGGTGATGCTCTTTAGCAGTGGGCTCGGATCCACGTGGTAGAGCACGTGCGAGTGGCATAGGTAGAGCAAGTCCGTAATCTTGTTGTCTTTCTTGTGGCGTTTTCCCGCGGCACTCACCACCACAAAGCGGCGGGCGGGATCGGCCTCAACAATGGCCTTGACTTTACGAAACTGCTCGGCATCGGCAACAGAGCTTCCGCCAAATTTGGTGATCTTAATCATAGGGTTAATCCTGAAAATCGGGTTCAAAAGCGAGGAAGGCGCCCTTTACGCGGGCAATCGAGCAGGCGTTCTCAAGCGTTGTGGCGAGAACGTCGCCGCCAAGATAGGCGCGCCCTGTCAATAGTGACGGATCGTATTGAAGCGACCCATCAAGCGTTACCTCCTCATAGGTGTGGTGGCGGATGTTCATGAGATCTTCGAGCATGGCGTCGGCCGTCGGCAGCCCGCCCGCGCCCTGCGCGATGAGGTTCACTGGGCCGCGCACCGAGCAATGCAGTTCTGCGAGGTTCAGGTTTTTCCTCAGGCTCCCTGCGGGTGAGCTCGCGGGGAGCACCACGGGCACCACCCCAAGCGCGTAACGGCCCGCTGTTGCACGCGAGAGCAGCATGAGGCGTAGGCTCTTGCCGTCGCGTTTGAGCCCTTCAATGAGCTCAGCCGTCACGCCCACAATCCCCGAGACGGGGAAGGGCGCCGTGATCGGCGCGCCAAAGGCGAGCGAGCAAGCAATCACCGCCTTGTTGTAGACATCCATGCCACTAATGTCCGTCGTTGGATCCGCTTCCGCGTAGCCCAAGCGCTGGGCTTCTTTGAGTGCGGTTTCAAACGAAATCCCGTCAGTCTGCATCGCGTCGAGAATGTAGTTGCAGGTGCCGTTGAGAATGCCCGAGACACGATCAATGCAATTGGTGCGCTTAAAGCGCTTGATCGTTTCGATAATGGGTAAGCCCCCGCCCACAGAGGCTTCAAAAAGAAGCGGTACACGCTTCTCTTTTGCCAACGCGGTGAGCGCTCCAATATCTTTGGCGACCGCGGCTTTATTGGCGGTGACGACGCCTTTTCCTGCCGCGAGCGCAGCACGAATGTAGTCGTAGGAGGGCTGAGCGCCAGGGAGCGCATCAGCAATCACGCTTACCTCTGGGTCGGCGAGGATTTGGCTAAAGTCTGTCACCACCCGTGCGTCGTCAGCGCTAGCTGTTCGACGCAAGATGTACTTGACATTCAAACCGAGTGCCTCTTCTTGAGCGAGTGTTGCGAGACTACGCCCAACCGTGCCGTGGCCCAAAATAGCCAGCGTGAGTTTCGACATGGGACTTCCTTATTTGAGTTGCGGTTGATTTATTCATCATACCTAGGAAACGCTCAATTGACACGGCTTAGAGCGGGAAGGAAAACCCTCTAAGTGATAGTGCCTAGTCGTGAGCGTAAGCGTCGCAGAGCGCGGAAGCGGGGCTTTTTTGTGCCAAAATAGTTAAATCTTGGGTGCGAAGGCAGAGGCCTGCACCCCAAACTGTTTGTCTCAGGAGTAAACATGCAATACCACAGCACTCGCGGCAGAGATGAGAGTGTGGATTCACGACGTGCCGTTATTCAGGGGCTTGCCCGCGATGGGGGGCTTTTTGTCTCGGATGCGCTCGGAAGCCGCAAGATCGCGCTTGATGCGTTGATGAACGAAGATTATTTTTCGCTCGCCACACGGGTGCTCGGTTTGTTGCTCGATGACTTTAGCGAGGCCGAACTCAAAGACGCCGTTGAGAAAGCCTACCGTGGGAAGTTTTCAAGTCCCGCCATCGTGCCTGTGAGTGCCATGGGCGAGCGCTGGTTGATGGAGTTGCACCACGGCCCCACCGCTGCGTTTAAGGACCTTGCACTTTGTGTGCTCCCGCACCTCATGAGTAAAGCACTCGAAAAGAGTAGTGAGCGTGTCATGATTGCCACTGCAACGAGTGGCGATACGGGCAAGGCCGCACTTGCGGGCTTTGCCGATGTGCCAAATATCGGCATCACGGTGTTTTACCCAGAAGGGAAGGTGAGCGATATTCAGCGCCTACAGATGGTTACGCAAGAGGGCAAGAACGTTGCGGTTGCGGCTGTGCGCGGCAACTTTGATGATTTGCAGAGCGCCGTCAAGCGCCTCTTCCTCGAGGGCTCTGCGCACTCGGATGTGGTGCTCTCTTCGGCTAACTCCATCAACATTGGGCGCCTTGCGCCGCAGGTGGTGTATTACTTTGATGCGTATCGCCAGTTGGTCGCTGCGGGCGTCGTGGCGCTCGGCGAGTGTGTCGATTTTGCGGTCCCGACTGGTAACTTTGGTGACGTACTCGCGGGGTACTACGCTAAGCTCATGGGACTGCCTGTGCGGCACCTGATTGTGGCGAGTAACGCCAATAACGTCCTCACTGAGTTCCTCACGACGGGCGTCTACAATGCGCGCCGCCCCTTTGAAAAGACGATTAGCCCCTCGATGGATATTCTCGTTTCAAGTAACCTCGAGCGCCTCCTCTACTACAGCTGCGGGCGCGACACTGCGCAGGTGGCCGCTTGGATGCAGTCGCTCAAGCACGAAGGGCGCTTTGAGATTCCCCGTGCACTTTTGGAAGAGATTCAAACGACGTTCCGCGCAGGTTGGGCGAGCGACGCTGAGACCATGAAGACGATTGACCGCGTTTGGATCGAGGACGGTGTACTCATTGACCCACATACGGCAGTGGCCGTGAAGGTCGCTGATGAATGCGCGGCGCCGGGCGCTCCGCTCGTGGTGCTCTCAACCGCGTCTCCCTACAAGTTCTGCCGCGATGTGGTGTTTTCTATTGTGGACAATGCGCCCGAGATGGCAGACGGCTTTGCGTTTATGGATGCACTCGCTGGTCTCACTGGGGTGGAGCCCCCGAAAGCCTTGGCTGCGCTTAAAGAGATGCCTGTTCGACATGAAGCGGTGATTGATCAGGCGGAAATGGGCAACTTCGTTCGTGCGCAGATGGTGCGCCTCTATGGAGGAGCACACTGATGCGAGTCACTGTAAAAGTAGCAGCAACGACCGCCAATTTGGGTCCAGGTTACGACGCCCTTGGCCTCGCACTCTCTGTGGGAAGTGAGTTTACGTTTGAGCATGCCGCAGCGTTTTCGATTACGGGCTGCCCGAGCGCCTATGCTAGCGAGGATAACCTCTGCTGGGTCGCTTTTAAACGCGTGTATGCCTTGGCGGGCGTAAAGGAGCTCCCCGCAGTTCACATTCATATCGACTCTCATGTGCCGGTGGCGCGCGGCTTAGGAAGCTCCAGTACCTGCGTGGTGGCAGGCGTGCTTGCTGCCAATGCCTTTTTGGGCCAGCCCTACGGGGAGGATGAGCTTTTTCAGATCCTTAACGAACTCGAAGGCCACCCCGACAATGCTGCGGCGGCGCTCTACGGTGGGCTCACGGCAAGCTTTGTCCATGAGGGGCGCGCCATTGCGGTGCGCTGCCCTGTTGCAAGTCGCTGGCGCTTTGTCGCGATCATCCCGAATTACGAGGTGAGCACGCATGAGGCGCGCCGCCTACTGAAAACCGAAGTGCCGCTCAAAAACGCGGTCTTTAACCTCTCGCACACGGTGGCGGTGGTGAAGGCGCTGGAGTTGGGAGACGAGGCACTACTTGGGATTGCTTGCGAAGATACGCTACATCAGCCGCTCAGAAAGCCGCTCATCCCTGAGTATGACGATGTGCAAGCGATTGCGCTTTCGCAGGGGGCCTCCGCCTTCATGATCAGCGGTTCTGGCTCAACGATGCTTGCTGTCGCGGGTGAGGAGGCAACGGCCGAGCGGATCGCCGCGGCCATCTCCAAGGCCTATCCGCACTTTGGGACCATGGTGCTTGAGGCGGATAGCCACGGCGCACGTGTGACAATCGACTAAGAGCCGTTGAATTGTGTTGATAAGCGTCAACAGAGATCAAACGGCTGGCAACATTTTGTGATATGTATGCCAGTTCCCGATAGGGGGTTCGTTCATCAGACATCTCGGGTGGTTGAAGAGCATGTGTCTTCTCACCCGAGATGAAAGTTTTCCATCAGGAGTTTAGGTCTTGTCAAGCGGATGAATTTCTAACGGAGGTAAGCTCTTTACGATCTTCATCGTCTCAATACTGACGGTGATCACCTTGAGCACCAACGAGAGTGGATAGCGTGGATTCGGTGGCGTCATCTCCATACCGTAATCGTTGAAGTCGTTGACAATCCCGCTCTTTTTGTCAACCGAAACACAGGCGCGCTCCACAACCCAATCCAAAGCCGATTTCTTGTTTACCACGTACTCTTGAGCATCCAAAGGAATGTTTGAGATCGTGATATCTTCGTTATAGGTGATCATGGTTTTAT
The DNA here is from genome assembly GCA_902463725.1 of uncultured Sutterella sp. Classification (GTDB taxonomy): domain Bacteria; phylum Pseudomonadota; class Gammaproteobacteria; order Burkholderiales; family Burkholderiaceae_F; genus Sutterella. The sequence goes on from CABQGK010000004.1 coordinate 132,146, forward strand.
CTTTGGCAGCGTTCCCCGTCTTGCCTTTAATCTTCCCATAGCGCATCTGAGTAACACGATAAGACGCACCTAGCGCTTCATCAATAGTTACGTCTGCATACTCGGGTTGTTGTTCATAATTAACGTGCAAATCGGCAAGTTTACGTCCCGCCTCTGAGAACGCCATAAATTGCTCATAAGTGGCCACACGTGGAATGCGTGGTAACTCCTTCATTAGGTTGTTTGCATAACGAGTACGGTAGTCCTCTGAGTGCAAAATGCCGTAGATGTAGTAGAACAAATCGTCAGCAGAAATGGAATGACCAGCATAGGCCTCAGCGAAATGCCGCAATGCCTCTGGGTTTATCCCGTCTTTCAGACCAACACTATTTTGAGACGAGAACAAATCGTCTTGTTTTGTCGACTTGGTGACCTCATCATATAAATATCGGGGGAAACTTTGCGTTTTCTCTACACAATCGTAGCATGGGATATTATCTACCATCAGACAGCTAAAGCTCTTACTTCCAACTCCAGACAAACAAATAACTAAGTTCTTAGCTTTTTGATCAGGGAAAAGCTTAGGCATTTGATAAACGCAGTTATTCCAAAAACGATCAAAATACAAATTTTGCTTCACAAATGGTCTGTAGAGACTATAACGGCTATTTGACTCTGAGTAAGACTCTGACTGCTTCCCTGTCATACATACCTTCTTTTGTGGTCTATCCCAATGCAGAAGGGTTTCGTCAAAATCTATATCTGCTGTCGGGTTTTCTGTCAGCTTAAGAACTTGTGTATTGTAATTTTTGATGCTTCGATTCATATTCTGCTTCAACTGTTCCGCAGATGAGTTATAAGCCCAAGCATCTCTTGATGTAACCACACCTAAAGAGAAATTAGCAAAGACAGGTAAAGTTGCTCCTTTCTTTTCACCTATTGGAATAAAGGAGCTAAATGAATCCTCACGCTGATTAAGCCAATCTCCGTGCCGATCGGGTTTTATTATGTGCACAGGCAGGTTCAATACCGAAACACTTGCTTTTACCTGAGCTAACTTTTCTTCACGACTCAAATAGTCATCGACAGCATGGAAGTAGATCTTTCCCTTAACAGGATCGTCAGGATTTTTAACAAAGAGAGTAATGGCTACGGGAGCACGGCTACCTTCCCCGAAAACATTATCCTTTTCTTTACGACGTTGCTCACCCTGTGTACGAGCATTCCCTTTTAAATGGAACACATAAATTGAGGAAAACTCTTCAGCAAGACACTTACGCATCCCATTTGCTGAGTTAGTCTCGATCCACCCAGCATTAGTGACAAAACCAATAATTCCCTTTTCACCAATTCGATCTGATGCCCAGCGAATCCCACGAATGTAAGAATCGTATAGTTTTCCTTTCAATGTTGCGTCGGTACGCGCAGCATATGTCTCTGCAATTCGACGATCCAGCTCTTCATAATGTTCATTCTGGTTATCATCATTTTGGGATTCCTGACCTACCGAATACGGCGGATTTCCGATGATGACCCGAATATCCTGCTTCGTTAAGTCGGCCAAACGAGAGTTATTCTCCTCCAAAGCAGTATTAAACAAATCCTTCTTACTGTGATCCACAAAAGTATCCGACAACACCATGACTCTATTCGGTTTGTACTCAGGGTCATTAGTCAAATCGTGATACACCGTTTCCACATTCATAGAAGCAATGTAATACGCCAAAGGAACAATCTCATTCGCGTGAAGTTCATGTTCAAACTTCTGCTTCAGCTTTTCCTTGGGGATTAACCCACTTTGCATCAATCGAGTAATGAACGTGCCTGTCCCTGTGAACGGGTCGAGAATGTGAACGCCATCGTCACCTAAACTCTGGCCAAATTCTTTTTTCAACAAATCCGATACCGATTGATTGATGAAATCTACGATTTCCTCAGGGGTATACACGATCCCTAGCTTGTCTTGTTGCTTCGGGAAGGCGTACTTAAAGAACTTATCGAAAAGCTCACGCACGACGATCATGCGAGACGCCGTATCGGTCACCTTACTTGCCCGATAGCGCACTGAGTCATAAAACTCAGCTAAGCGCTTTTTGGACTTTTCCATTTCCGTTTTATCGAGTTCACTGACCATCGATGTGAGCGCTTTACCGATAGGATTCTCATCAATAAATTTGTACTGCTCATTGCTGAAGAGAGCATCCATGATCGGGGCGGTAACGATGTGCTGCGCCAACATTTCAACGGCATCACCTTGCGACATACTCTCATTAAGCGTCGCCTTTAGATCCGAGAGGAACGCATCAAATGCCTTACGTTGCTTCGTCTTGGTAGGATCTTCAATCATCTTCGTGAGGTGCTCAATCTGAACCTGACAAACATCCCCCACATCTTTAGCCCAATCAGACCATTCGCGAGTGTTGCCCACTTTCTTCACAATGCGGGTTTTGATGTCCTCTTCCAAAATGGTATTGCGGCCGAAGTCGAAAGTTTCTTGGACAAAGGTTTGGCCATTTCCTGATTTACGCCCTGATGATTTACTTCGAGGCAGATCTACTGGCGACTTGGATTTTGATGATTTAGTTGCACGTTTGTGTACTTCTTTGGTCAGGCAAACGACTTCAATCTTTTCTTCATCGATTTTTTGGAGTTGCCCATCGACGATGGTACCAAAGGCAGGGTCGATTGAGCGCAAGGCTTTCAAAATCTGCCAAACGGTATCGAAGTCCTTATTGTTGTTGAGGACCAAGTCAGCTGAGACGCCAGCAGGTGTCACTATGGGTATGATGACATAGCCCCGTTTTTTGTTGGTTTGCTTCGACGTGCGCATGACGCGACCAACGGTCTGTACAACGTCTACTTGTGATTTGCGAGGAGAGAGGAAAATAACGGCGTCAAGAGAGGGAACGTCTACGCCCTCGGAGAGACAACGGACATTAAATAGGATCTTGCAATGATCCTGCCCCCCCGTGCGATATCTTTTCTTAACCAGTTTAATAGACTTTCTTTTTCAAAAGAGTCCATGCTTCCGTCGATGTGTTTTGTCTCACATTCGAGTCCAAATTCTTTTTGGAAAGCTTCTTCAGATATGACGCCAGTGTCGACTAGTTCTGTGTAGCGCTTGGCTTTGTAGCAGTCTACCGTCGATTGGAAGCAACTTGCGAATTGTTTTGACGACACGCGGTCGTTCTTGTTCGAGGGGTTTATCACCTGAGCAAAGCCCACAGCACGTTTCATCGGCAGCCTATCATCATCAACGATGTCTTGGATCAAGTCCTGCTTGGATAATGCTCGCCAGCAACCAATCACCTTAGCTGCATCAGATACACTCAATCCTCCCGAAGCGACTGCTTGATAAGTATCTGTGGAAGACACTACGTTCTCATCAACAGTGAGCACTATGACTTTGTAGTCAACCAAACTTCCGAGCTCAACGGCGCGACGGAACGTGATCAGGTGGAAGGTAGGTCCAAAGATCGTTTCATCGTCCATCGAGTACAGGACTGCTTCGTTATTGTCTCGAGCCTTTTGAGCATCAGTACCGTAGACCTTAGGTGTGGCCGTCATGTATAGACGCTTCATTGAGCGGATAAAATCGTTGTTATGTATACGTGTAAAGACCGTGTCCTCGTCATTACCATCGTCTCCAATTAAATAACCACCTGCAGTGCGGTGTGCCTCGTCACAAATGGTAAGCGCGATGTCAGGAAAGCCGTATTGCTTTTGAGCTTCACTGACCACGTCAATCGATTGGTAGGTTGAGAAGATAACCGTCATTCCGCCATTATCTTTGACCTGATTGAAGGCTTCCGTTAAGGCCTTCGCATTGGTTGTTGCGGGATAGCGAAGCTGAGAGATTTTCAGAAGACTGTCCTCTTCGCTTACATCGGCTCTTCCTGTTGTGCTGTCCGAGCAGACAGCAAAGGCATTGATTTCAAACTGGGAGTTCTTCTTCCAGTCATTTAAGGTTTGTGAGAGCAGTGCTAATGAAGGCACTAAGAACATCACAAGGCGCTTTTCTCCCTGAAGGTTTTTAACCATTTCTTCAGCGATCTTCATCGATGTGAATGTCTTTCCCGTACCGCACGCCATGATGAGTTTGCCGCGATCATGGGTTTTGAAGCCGTTTATTACGGCGGCGATCGCCTCTGCCTGATAAGGGCGAGGCTTACGCAGTTCAATCTTTTTTACTTCGTGAGGGTTTTTTAGGTACGCCGACCAGTCAATGTCGGAGGTCGCTAAATCTTGACGAGTAATCAACTGAACACTAGCTCCGCGGAGCTTATCCAATGCGTGCGCCGTCCATTTCTCTGCATCGTTGGTGGTCACTAAAATGCGCTCTGCAAAAAAGTTCCCAATACTTGAGGCGGCTATAAAGGAGTCAACATCTGCTGCTGAGACCTTGTGATTTTTTCCATAGAATTTGCACTGGATAGCAACAAAACGACCGTCACTCGCACGCGTAGCAACAAGGTCTATACCTATATCCTGGCCATTGAGTGGGAAGGATGGCGTCGAACGGACAAAATCGGCATAGGTTTGGATTTTTGAGAAGCGTCCCTCATATTCGCCTTTGGCTCGTTCAAAGAAGAGACGCGTCAAGGTTTCAAATCGCGTGCCCTTATCGCGTTGAGAGTCGCTGGCTTCTTCGATTGCGTCAAGAAGCGTACTAAACGCTGCCGCATTATCGACAAATTTGTCAGCTATTTGATCGGCTAAGTTTACAGTCATAAAAGAAACCCTGTAAGTTGGTCAGCGTGTTCTCCATTAGAGAGTCATCTAAATGATGAGTTCGCAGACTATCTAGTCGTTGGTGCTCGACAACACGCATATGACAATAGTCTTGGAGAGGTTGATCTCAAGAGTATACGAAACCAAAGAACATTGTTGCTTAGTCTTGGTTGTCAATGCTTGATGTGATTTTGACTAAAAGAGAGGTGAGTGCACAAGAAGGCTACTAATTTGTGAGAAGCAGCTGTGAAGGACTTAGGAGCGCTACCGGCCGCTTAACACGCCACCCTGGTGCGGTTGGCGAGGAAAGTATCTTGTTTAATTTGATGGTAATGTCCCAGTGCTGCACACCTCGGATGGGTTGAGCACTGGGAGACGGATCGTTAGTGTGTGGCGCGGCGAATAATCACGTTGCCTACAAACTGGAAGATTGAGATGATGGCGAGGATGATGAGCACCGTGAGCCAAATCATGTCTCGGTATCCCATCTGGTAGCCATAGCGAATCGCAAAGTCACCGAGGCCGCCAGCGCCAATCGAACCCGCAATGGCGGTGACGCCCACGAGCGAGACGAAGGTAATCATCGTCACGCGGGTGATGCCTGGCACACTCTCCTTGAGATACACGTCAAAAATGATCTCGCGGGGTGAAAAGCCCATCGCTTCACTCGCCTCAATGAGCCCGTGGTCGACTTCGGAGAGGACCTGCTCGATCTGACGGGCGAAAAATGGGGTAGTGCCGCAGATGAGTGCCACAAAGCTCCCCGTGACCCCTGAGCCCGTGCCTAGTAAGAAGCGCGAGAGCGGGATCAGCAGCACGATCAAGATGATGAACGGGATCGAGCGCACGATGTCGATCAGCCGATCAATGAACGTAAAGAGCCAACGTCGCTCAAGAATGCCACCAGGGCGGGTGGTGACAAGAAGCACACCCGTTGCCACGCCCAAAAACCAAGCGATGATTCCTGAGACCGCGAGCATGGTGAAGGTCTGCTCGATACAGGTGAGCAGCTCAGGCCAGAGGCGCTCAAGATTCGGTGCAATTGTAGTGAGCCACTGCATTTTTATAGAGCCTCCACGGTGACATGATGAGCCAAGATGTAGTCGATGGCGCGTTTGATGGCGTCTTCGGGACCCGAGAGCGTGACCCCTAATTTGCCGATGGCGGTCCCATCAACCAAGTCCACGTTGCCAAAGAGAATATTGGCCGTGACACCAAACTCGCGATAGAGACTCACCACAAGCGGTTCGCCCGTTTCCTCCCCTGCATAGGTGAGTAAGTAGACGGGCTGCCCCTTATGAATGCCATCCCCCTTGGTTTCTTCGAGATAGTCCTTGAGGTCATCGATGTTGCTTGCTGTATCGATGAAGCCCTTGGTGGTGGCCGTTTGCGGACGGCTAAATAGGTCGACCACGCGACCCTGTTCGATCACAACCCCGTGCTCCATCACGGCCGCGTGACGGCAAATGGCTTTCACCACGGACATCTGGTGAGTGATGATCACGATCGTGATGCCGAGCCGCTCATTGACGCTTTTGAGTAGCTTCAGAATGGAGCGGGTGGTCTGCGGGTCAAGCGCACTGGTGGCCTCGTCGCAGAGCAACACTTTGGGATCATTGGCGAGCGCACGCGCAATGGCAACGCGCTGCTTTTGCCCGCCCGAGAGCTGGCTTGGGTAGGCGTCAGCGCGATCGGCGAGACCCACAAGTTCGAGTAGCGAGGCGATCTTCTCGCGTTTCTCTTGTGCGTTAAGCGTACTGTGCTTAAGTGCGAGCGCAACGTTTTCCGCGACCGTTCGCGAGGGCATCAGGTTGAAGTGCTGAAAGATCATCCCGATGCGGCGTCGTGCAGCGCGTAGCGCCGCATCGTCAAGCGCGAGCAAATTCACGCCGTCGACGTTCACCTCACCTGCGTCAGGGCGCTCGAGTAGGTTAATGCAGCGCACGAGCGTGCTCTTGCCTGCGCCAGAAAAGCCAATAATGCCGTAGATATCCCCCGCCTCGATATGGAGCGAGACGTCGTTGACCGCATTGACGGTGCCCGCATCGGTGTGGAAAGTCTTACGGATGTGCTTAAGTTCAATCATGAAGCGCTCCTTAGACCTTACGCCACTTGATTGGCAACGCGCGTCTTGTGCTCAGCGCAAATCGCAGCAAGTGTTTCGGGCTCAAGAATTAAGTCAAGTGCCGTCTTGGCTAAGAGTTTGGCTCCGAGCGCAATGCTTGCGAGCCCTTTCTCAGAGCAGGCCGCCTCCACAAACGCTTGCGAGTGCGGGGTGACGCTTTCATCGTCGGTGATGCTGATGTAGGGTTGAATGGTCGGGACGACTTGTGAGACGTTGCCGACGTCTGAGCTCCCAAAGGAGGGAATTTTTCCCGTAGCGAGCTTTTCTCCTGCCGCCTCAAGGTGGCGAAGGTAGATCGCGTCAAAGCTCGGGGTGATGACCATGTTGTCAACCCGATTTTGTGAGGGTTTCATCTCGCCACGTGCGCCTGTCATCTGCGCAGCGCCCGCCACGATCGCAAGCGCGCGTTCATAGAGCGCATCGAGCGTGGGTGCTTTGGCCGCACGCAAATAAAAGAGCGCACGTGCGTATTCCGGCACGATGTTGGGGGCTGTGCCGCCATGCGTGATGATGCCGTGGATTCGCACGTCGCTCGTGACGTGCTGACGTAGCGCGTTAAAGCCGTTATAGGTGAGGATGAGCGCGTCGAGCGCGTTGATCCCTTTTTCTGGGGCGCTCGCGGCGTGCGCAGGACGCCCAAAGAATTCAATTTCCACGGGCGCACACGCAATGGTTTCCACTGAGAGACGATGCCCGCGAGAGGAGGGGTGTACGCAGAGTGCGGCATCCACATCGTTAAGGAGCCCTTCGCGTACAAAGCTACCCTTAGCAGAGCCATTCTCTCCGCCTTCTTCGCCAGGCGTGCCGTAGACGCGAATCTCGCCGCCCACTTTATCCACGACGCTCTTGAGCGCCACTGCTGCGAGCGCGCTTGTCGCGCCAAAAAGGTTGTGGCCGCAGCCGTGGCCCAAGCCCGCGAGGGCGTCGTATTCGGCTAGAAAGACAAGAACGGGACCCGGGCGGGCACTACGGTACGTGGCCGTAAAACCCGTGGGGTGACCCGCGATGTCAATTTTGATCTGAAACCCTTCTTTGGCGAGCAGGCTCGATAGTCGCTCGCAGGCGTAGTGTTCGTGATTGCTAGTTTCGGGGCGGGCGTGAATGTCGAGCGCGGCGGCTCGGTATTGGGCATAGGCGTCCGCAACCGTTTGATCGATGGTTTGGTGTAGTTCGTGCGTATCGGCCATTTTTGTTTACCTCGGGGATGGTGGCGTGCTAGGGGCAGGGTAGAGCGTTCTGTGCAGAGGGCAGAGAAATGAGCACCGTGCAGCAACTGGGCTCGCACGGTGCTAATCGCTCTGAACGAGAGACCAAAGAGTGGTCACTTACTTAGCGGCAGCCGGGTTTTGCGGGGCACCTTCCCAAGCAGCCTTATACGCACCGTTGTAGCTCTTGTAGATCACCTCGGCGACTTCTTTGGTGTGGTAGGCATCCACGATCGCCTTGTAGGTGGGGTTGTCCTTATCCTTGCTACGGGCAACGATCACATTGACGAGCTTGGCGGCAATGGGATTGACCGCAGGATCCGTGTTTTCGACGTAGATCGAGTCCTTCGTGGGATCAAGCTTCGCGGTGAAAGCGTTCCCGCCGTTGATGAGCGCAGCGGCAACGTCGGGGAGAATGTTCGCAAGAAGCCCGCTTTCCGCTTCCATGATCTTGATGCCAATCGGGTTTTCAATGATGTCGGTCTTGTTGGCAACGTAGCCCTTAGCGGGATCAAGCTTGATGATGCCAGCGCTTTCCAAAACTTTGAGCGCGCGGCCACCATTGGTGAGGTCCGCGGGGATCGCAATCGTGTCGCCCGCTTTCAGATCCTTGAGGTTCTGAATCTTCTTTTTGTTGTTGAAGACAGCGAGCGGCGCAATGATCGTGTCACCAATGGCTTCGATCTTGTAGCCATTTTGCTTGATATCGTTCGCAAGATAGGCCTTATGCTGGAATGCGTTGAGGTCGATCTCTCCATCGTTCAGCGCACGGTTCGGCGTAGCGTAATCGGTGAACTTCACAAGCTGCACGCGAATGTGCTTTGGTGCGAGCAGGCGGTTGACTTCATCCCACTGAGCGTTGTAGTCACCTACCACGCCCACTTTCACGACGGTTTCGTTTGTGGCCTTGTCGTCACCGCAGCCCGTGAGAACGCCACCGATGGCCAAAGAGAGAGTGGAGAGGGCGGCAAGTTTCAAAAGAGTACGCTTTTGCATGATATCTATCCTTTTCGTTTTTTAGGGATTGTGCGCACGTGACTCGGTGACGCTCTAGCTCCCGCTCCGTAACTCTTACGGGGAAGCGCTCAGCTGTAACGCAGGTCCAAGGCGCGACAATCGTGTTGTTTGGGAACATTCGAGCGGATGCTCTCCACGAGAGCTCCGTCGGAGGCGGCAGCGCAACCAAGACCAGGCGGTTTGGGCGACCTTGCGCTGTCGCAGTCTCAAGCCGAGCGGCTTGGCTCAGTGAGACGCTGAGTGGTGAGACCTGTCACTGCATCGTTGGGTGGATTCATGGTGCATCACGATTTGCATTGAACCCGTGCCGCAGACGTCAGGATGGTGGACCACGTAGAACTGTCTTGATGGGGAAGGCGGGCTCTCCACACTGGATGCCTTGCCTTCGTTCAACTAACTATAACCCTTGTGGCACAAGGCGTGCATGGTAATACCTCAAGCAGAGGGATTTTTTTGTGGCGTGTGTTTGAGCAATAAACTCGGTTCAAACGAGAACCTGTGAGAACACCACTTCCATGAATTCTGAGAGTGCTCGGTCGCTCTTTTCTGCACGCATGCGCAACAAGGCTCCCTCCCAACTGTTGAGAAGAAAACGCGCGAGAACCGCGGCAGAGAGTGGGTTCTGCAGAGCGCCGCTGCGTTGCGCCTCAGCAATGCAGCCTTCGAAGAGCGCACTCCAAGTGTTGAAGTGCGTGGCGAGTCGCTCTCGGATGATATGGCTCTGATCGGCAAGCTCAAGGCTCAAATTTCCGAGCATACAACCGTGAGTGTAGCCAGCCGAGCGAAAGGTTTGGATTCGCGTGCTGAAGTACAGTTCCAGGCGCTTGAGCGCAGGGATGTCATCTCGGTCAAAGAAGGAACGGAGGAACTCGAGGCTTTGTTCGAAATAGGTGTCTACGACCGCGGCAGCAAAAGCCTCTTTACTCTCAAAGTGGTTGTAGAAGGATCCTTTGGGCACATCGGCTGCGTTCACAATATCTTGAATGCCCGTGGCTGTGTAGCCCGCCTCATGAATCATACGGACGCCAGCCTCGATGAGGTTTTTGCGTGTCTGGGGGTTGGGTTTGGGACCGCGTTTGCGCGTGTTAGCAGCGTGTTGCATGGCGTAAAGACCCATTGAGTTGACCGGTCATTTTACTTTAGCACAGTACATGGCCATTGACAGGTGCAAGCGATTTGACAATATAAGACGACTGGTCATATTATAAAAAAAGAATAGCTCAAGGAGCCGAATATCGCCGCTCTAAATGAGGGGCTGATTTTTTTAAAAGGATGTTTCCCATGTCTTTGCCGACGCTTTTCTCTCCGATGCAAATCGGACGTTATCAACTTGCCCACCGCGTTGTGATGGCACCGCTGACCCGAATGCGCGCTGAATCGGGCAATGTGCCTAACCGTCTGGCGCCGATTTACTATGGGCAGCGCGCTTCAGCCGGCGGGCTCATCATTGCTGAAGCCTCACAAGTGACGCCCTTCGGACAAGGCTATCCGAGCACGCCAGGGATTTATTCTGAGGCTCAGGTTGCCGGCTGGCAGCTGGTAACGCAGGCAGTGCATGCGAAGGGGGGAATCATGTTCTTGCAGCTCTGGCACGTTGGGCGCTCTTCGCATTCGAGTCTATTGCCAGGCGGTGTGCTACCTGTTGCGCCGTCTGCCATTGCGATTACCACCGGCCAAGCGATTACGGCACGCTGGAAGATGGTGCCGTATGAGACGCCACACGCTCTTACGCTTGAGGAAATCCCATCGATCATCGAGGCCTATCGCGAAGGCGCTCGTAATGCGTTGATAGCCGGTTTTGACGGTGTAGAAGTACACGGCGCTAATGGTTATCTCCTTGAGCAGTTCCTGCACGATCGCTCTAACCACCGTACAGACAGCTATGGGGGTTCGATTGAAAACCGTTGCCGCTTGATACTTGAGGTGACAGAGGCGGTGATTGAAGAGTGTGGCGCTGATCGCGTCGGTGTTCGTTTGTCGCCATTCGGCACCTATAACGATGTGGGTGACTCTGATCCCATCAAGCTCTATAGCTACCTGCTAGAACGCTTGAATCGCCTTGGTGTGGCCTATGTGAGTTTGATTGAGGCGCGCGCAGGTGCTGGTATGGATATTCAGACGCCGCGCTCTGTAGCGCAACTGCACCCCTTCTGTACGCGACCCGTAATCGTGGCCGGTGGTTTTACTGGCGTGTCAGCGGAGGCCGCGCTACGCGAAGGTTGGGCGGATGCCATTGCATTCGGCCGTCACTTCATTGCGAACCCTGATTTGCCTGAGCGCTTGAGGATTGGTGCAGCACTCAATCATTACGACCGCGCCACTTTTTACGGTGGCAGCGCCGCGGGCTATATCGATTACCCGACGCTCGAGGAGTCAGCAGCCGTAGCAGCGCAACACTGATGCTCGACATGCTGCCGAGATTCCCAACGTAGATAAACCTGTTTGCACTTCGGCTTATCAAAGGTTGAGAGAGGACTTTGCGGCAAAAAAACGCGCTGCCTCATGAATCATCAAGCAGGAGGCAGCGCGTGAGATCAGGACTCAGAAATAGGGCGGCACAGCGTTTCGGGTGCTTCGCGGCTGTGCCGCCCACTGCTCTTAAAGAACTAGAGCCAACCAAGAACCTGTTTAGCAGCCTTGAGGTAGTTGGTATTGGGGAACGAGCTGATACCCAAGGCGTTCACCGCACTCGCCATAGCACCATAGTCCTCGCTTTCACAGCAAGCGGTTTCAACCATGGCTCCGTTGAACCACACGCGGGCGTACTCGCAAATCACGCCGTTAACGGAGAACCCGTAGCGCATTTTTTCAACGCGCACCAGAGCGAGTTGCGGATGGTTGCGAACCATCTCGCAGAATGTCTCAAAGCTGTACTCGTCTTCGTGTAGCGCGATCTCAACTTTGAGTGCCTCAAGGATTTTTTCGAGCTCAGCCTTTTTCACAGGAAACTGGAATTTCCCACGTGGTTGGAAGATCTCAAATCCCTCGGGAGTTTCACCAACTTTAGTTTTGATGTCGAGTAGCCCGTCACGAACTTTGACGTTGGCATCATTGGGGGCGCGCGAAAGGATATACGTCTCCTCTGGCATCACACGTGCTTTAAAAAGCACAGCTTTAGCGGACCACATGTGCTCTTCGACACCGCGAATAATGTCGCGACCAAAGACGCGGAATTCCGCACGAGGGACGATCTTTTCTGCTTCTGCAGCGCTGGTAGCTGCATTTTTTGCAAATATATCAGTCATGGTCGTGCACTCCTTACTTGTTCCATGTCGTGAAGGGATTTTTCACAAGATTGGAGTTGAAGTAACGAGGATCGCCTGAGACCTCTTCACCGATCCACTCTGGCTTGGTAAATGGCGTTTCTTCGTCAGGCAGCTCGATTTCAGCCACGATCAATCCTTCGTTAACACCGAAGAATTCGTCGATTTCCCAGACAAAACCGTCCATGGGAATCTTGTAGCGGGTTTTCTCAATGATGGGCTTTTCGGCAAGCGTGTCGAGCATCGCCGTGCAGTCCTCATAGGGAATTTCGTACTCAAATTCCGTGCGCGTGATGCCCTTGGTCGGGCTCTTGACGGTGATGACCGCACGATCTCCGACGGTGCGGATGCGCACTGTACGCTCTTTTGTGCTATTGAGGTAACCCTGACGGTAGTGCACACCTTGTGCGAGCTTGCGCCAAGCATCGCCTTTGACGAGGAACTTGCGTTCAATTTCCTTTGCCATGCTACGACTCCTTACTAAAACGGTACCTAGCTACAGATGATGCCTGCTCAAAGAGAGTTAGCAACCGTAGCCCTTACAGTCATTGTGGTGTATTTCTGGACCGACTAAATTTTGTTTTGAGATTAAACCTATAACAATTCATGATGAATGGGTGAGCGCGTGGGCTTATCTAACACGTGCCACTTTTGTGGCGCTTTTGAGCGCCATGCCTGTTGCGCTCAAAATCGCTAGCTCCAATCTGCGAAAAAGTGAAAGTAGCTCGACATGGAGTGCGCTCGTGTCGAGCGCGCCTGCCGTGCCCTTAGCAACACGTGCCATGTGCGTGGTGAGTAGTGAAGCAATTGCAGCATCACGCTCGGCAAGCAGAGTGCGTAACGAGTCCACGGCCTCAGTGCTTTGAGAGGTTTCTGGTGAAGATAGAAGTGGGACTAACTGTCGAAAGGCGCGAGCGATCTCTCGGTGTTCAGCAAGAAGCTCACGCTGGCCCTCGCTTGAAAAATAGAGCTCTTCACGGCACTTGCGTCGCTCGACAAGGTCGATGAACTGCGTCATCACATCGATCGAAAGGACCAGGGCATCGTTTGCGGCACGGCGCTGTTGCCAGATGAGTGCGTCGTCGCTCGTGAGATTCATGTGCAGAACGCGTGCGAGAAAAGCAGTGACGACCTCTGTCCGTTTGGAAAGTCGCGCAAGCTCATCGCGAAAAGCGAGTCTCACGCCCTCAGGAGGATTGGTTTTGAGGAAAATCTCGAGTCTCTCCCAAAAGCCAGCCATGAGTTGAGCGGTGTTGCCGGTTTCGAGCGCGATGGTGAGCAGGGCAGCTTCGGGAGAAACCGTGTTTTCTTCACTCGCCAACTCGAGGTTGTCGCTCGGCAGGAGCGCTGGAGCGGGAAGGAGTCGTTCAACGAGACGGCCGACGGGTTCAACCAGAAGAAGGCCTACGGCGCCGATGATTGCGTTCAACGCTAAGTGAAAGAGAATAAGAGGGGCCGTATAGTGCCCGAGTAGAAGTGCAAACTGCGGTGAAAGGTCGAGAAGCAGTCCACCAATCAGTATGCCGCCCGTGCGGAATATCAGGTTCCCAGTGGGGGCGCGGCGTGTCGTGGCGGAGCTACCAAATGTGGTGATGACCGCAAGTAGGGCGCTACCGAGATTGGCGCCGAGCACGATCCAAAGACCCGTGGGAAGCGTGATGATTCCAGCAGCGTAGACGCTAGCGGCGAGCGTGACTGCTGCCAAACTTGAAAAGCACACCATGGCAAGAACTACACCAAGTGCGGCTGAGAGCGCGGAGCTTTGTCCGAGCTCACCGAGTGCGTGCAGCAATGTAGCGCTCTCTTTGAGCGGTGTGGTAGCCGAGACAATCATCTTCAGGGCCATCATAATGAAAGCGAGCCCGAGCAAGATTCGTCCAAACTGCCCAAGCCGCATATCAGGACGTGCGATAAAGAGCGTGACACCGATGAGAACGAGAGCTGGGATACAGGGCGAGAGGTCCAAGGAGAGCACTTGGACCATGACGGCGCTACCAAGGTCGGCCCCTAGAACGGAGCCGAGCGCGACCGCTGTGCTAACAAGTCCCTTGTTTTGTAGACCTGCAACGAGAAGTGCCGTTGCTGTTGAGCTCTGTAAAAGCACGGCCAGTCCAAATCCAGCAGCAAAACCCGCTGTACGCGTTGTCAGCCGTGTGGAAAGCCACTTTCTCAAACGCTCACCAAAGGTGCGGAAGATGCCCGTTTTGATCATGTAAAGGCCCCAGACAAGCAGGGCGATGGCTCCAGCAATGTTGAGGATCTCAGGCATGGCATGCTCCCAAGGATGTGCGGCGGCAGTGCCTATATTCTAGGAAGTCTTGGGGAAAACCATAGGGTGGCTAAAACGAAGTGTTCTGAGACCTATAATGATTCGTTATACCAATCTGTTCGGGTACAAGACTCTAGCCATCCAACGAGGAGCCGATCATGATCAACCTCCTGCATCTGAAGACATTTCTTGCGACAGCGCGCTTGAGGAGCTTCACACGTGCTGCGCATGAGCTCTGTCTCACACAACCTGCGGTGAGCGGGCATGTGGCTGCGCTTGAAGAGGAACTCGGCGTGGAGCTTCTCAATCGTACGGGTCGCAACGTTACCGTTACGGACGCGGGTCGTATCGTGCAGCGGAGTGCGCACAAAATTTTCGATGAAATCAATGCAATGCAAGGTGAAATCGAAGACCTTACGCCGCTAAAAGGCGGAACGATCCTCATCGGTGCATCCAAGATCATCGGCGTGTATCTGCTTCCCAAACTCGTGACGGCATTTCGCGAAATTTACCCCGATATTGAGATGCGTATCAGCATCCATTCCGCGCATACGATCGCTGCGATGGTGCTAGATAACGCGTTTGACATAGCGTTTGTCGGAGAGGGTGATCGATTTTCTTCGGAGAACGTTGGGTGGACGCCTATAGGTCAAGATACGCTTACGGTGATTGCCTCACCCAAGTATGTGCAACGGCACTTTGGGCGTAAAACGCTGACGATTGAGCAAGCCTCGCGCGAGCACTTCATTCTCTCGGGGCGAGAAACGGCATCGGCTCAGAATCTCGCTTCTGAGCTCACGGCACTGGGTATTCGATTAACCTCCACGATGGAGATGGATGAGGCAGGCGCGATCAAACGTGCGGTGCAAGAGGATGCTGGTTTGGCGGTGATCTCTCGCTGTGCCGTAGAGCGTGAGCTCGAGGAAGGGCGGCTCGTTGAACTCACTATTGAAGGATGGGCGCCGAAGCGTTCCATTCTCATGCTTTGGCGTAGTGACCGGCGCTTTTCAAAGAACACCGAAGCGTTCATGCAGTTTGTGCGCAAGAACCTCCCGCACAGTAGCGACAGTGGCCGCCATGCGCATCCTCATGACAGCCGAGGAAAAGCGTTGCGATTCGAGGATGAGATAGGTTCTTCGAGTGAATCGGGCGAATCACAAGGCAACTAACTTGGCGCGGACAGCGGCCCTAGGTGTTGGCTGTTTTACACGTCATCACGTTTCGTTATAGATCGCATGCCAAAGCTTGATGGCACGCAATCCTGCACTTGAGACAATGTCCTTATAAAGCAGGACGCTTGTGCGCCCGCTCCTACCGAAAACGCTCCCTTATTGGAGGGCAAGGAGGAAACACTATGACCGCCAGCACATCTGCCGTTGCGACACCTCAGGAGAGTGGATCATACGATCCGCTCGACATGAACTCGTACTCACTCAATAAGATTCCGAAGCGTCCCTTGTCACCCGTCGGGAAATTTTTTCGCGTCTGGGGCCTGCCGATTGCCGCACTGATTTTCGTCGTTTTTTCCTATTGGGTGCAGTTTCCCATTTTGAATGCCAAGCAACAGGTGATGTTTGGCCTTTTTGCGACGGCGCTTTTCCTCTGGGTTTCTGAGGCCATCCCAAACTATCTCACGTCGATGCTTTTGATCTGTGGTCTTGTGCTCACGCACACCATCAAGGCGAAACCCGCGATGGCGACTTTGGGCGACCCAGTGATTTGGCTCAATATTTCCGCATTTGTCATGGCCTCTGCGATGGTCAAGACGGATCTTGTGAAGCGTGTGGCGCTTTGGCTTATTATCCGTTTTGGACGCAGCGCAAACACGATCTTTCTGACATTCCTCGCGATCAATATGATCTTGGCAGCTTTTGTGAATGCCACGGCCGCCAAGGCCGCGTTGATGATGCCAATGTTCATGGTCGTTTCAGCGATTTACGGCGCACCTGGGACCGAGAGTACCAACAATTTTGCTCGTAACCTCGTGCTTCACAATTTGCTCATGATTAACGCCTCGTGCAACGCGTACCTGACGGGCTCGGGCGCCAACCTTCTTGGTGTGGCGCTACTGGCTGGCGCAGGCGTCTCTGTCTACTATTTCGACTGGTTCGTGGCGGGTTTGCCTCTTGTACTAGGTTTTGGCGTGCTCTCGTTTCTCATTGGTATGCGTTTTGTCTTCCCACTTTCAGCGGAAGATAAGCAGCCAAAACTCTCGGGAGGTCGTGAGGCGCTTGTGCAAGCCTACGAGGCGCTTGGCTCACTCAAGATCAGCGAGTTGAAGGCGGCAGCAATCTTTCTCATTGTGTTGCTCGTTTGGGCCACTGACAAGCTTCACGGTCTCAATTCCACCGTGGTAGCGATGCTTGGTGCGGTGGCGATGCTCTCTCCGCAACTCAAGATTGTCAACTGGAACGACGTGGATGTGCCCTGGCACCTGATGATGTTCTCGGCGGGTGCTTATGCGCTCGGCGCCGGTCTGCAGGCAACCGACCTCATGACCGTGCTCACCAATGCTCTGATGAAGAGCTTGGGTATGGATACGATGAGCTACTTCACGCTCTACGCGGTGCTCACGGGCATCTTCATCATCAGCCACTTCATTTTCCAGAGCAAAAATATGCGAACCATCATCTTCATGCCGATTGTGATTGGCATTGCGAAGACGCTGCACATCGATATTTTGTCGCTTGCGCTGCCGGTTGCTCTGTGCATCAACGTGTGCTGGTCGCTCCCCTTCAATGCGAAGCCCAACGCGATGCTGTACGGCACGAACAAATACACCATGGCTGAATCGTTCCGTTATGGCTTCGTGATGTCGGTCCTCTATTGGGTGCTACTGCTCATCTGTGGTGCGACGTATTTCAAGTGGTTGGGCATTACGCCTGGGTTCTTCTGATAGGGTTGTGCGTCGTTGCTCGTGCAACGTTGGCGCTAGCGGGGGTTCATCTACGGATGCCCCCGCCGCGGGCATAATATTGGACACTGTCTCCTTCACTACCAAGAGTTACCGAGTGTGGCCAAAGTCTGTTGGATGAGATTTTAATTCTGCTTGGCAGTTGGCGGTTTGTGATAAAGTACCATTTGGTAGGGAGTTGTATGAGACAGTTTCTCAAGGCCAGCTCGAGCGTCTAAATTATTCTGCATCTCCCACCTTTTTCCTACGATTCATTCAAATGTGGATAGAGTTCACTCAGGTGTGATCTATGTCTGATATCCCATCAACCGAGCGTCCCATTCGACGTAAGGATCGGCAGCTGAGTCCCGAAGAAACGCGCTTTGCTGCTAAACAAGCGCAGTTTGCGATTGTTTCCACAACTGATGCGAGCGGTACGCCCTACGGCATTCCGTTGAGTGCCGTGTATTGTGACGAAGACCAAACGCTCTACTGCCACACGAACAACGATATAGAGAGCCGCTTCTATCAAAACCTCAAGCAAAATCCAAAGGTGTCGGTTTGTATGATCCTCAATGCCAAACCCGCCGTGGATGAAGTCCCGAAAGAATTTACGGTCAACTTCGTGAGCGTTGTGGCCGCTGGCGAACTCCATGAGGTTACCGATGAAGACGAACGTCAACGCGTCATGGCGTTGATTAGCCAGCACTACCTCCCGATGGTCACGCCTGAGCAGATTAAGGACTACTACAAGGCCTTTGGTGCCGACACGCGAATCTGGGCAATGACGATTCACTCCATGACGGGCAAAGCGCGTCACAAGGAAAAGTTCTTCGATCGATTCCAATAAGCGTTAAACGTGCGGGCATCAACCACGTACCGCTCTGTAAAGCATTTGGGTCCAACTTTTTGTTCGCGACCTTAGCTCTACTCTGTGACGGGCATTTTGAGTAGCACCCGTGCTTTGGAACCCATGAAATGACCCGCTTGAGGAAACTCAAGGGTTTCAGAGAGTTCCCGATGGAGCGCTTCGAGCGCGCCTGCACTCTCGCGGTGTGTGGCGCGCATGGCGCTAAAGTCTCCTCCATAGCCCCAAGAGAAGTCCATCACATAGGGTTTTGCGTCGGGAGCGCTCGACCAAGATTCGATTGTGAGGGGAGCGTTTTCGTTACGCCCTGCGAGGCGTAGGCTCCCTGGTGTCACACTCTTGGCATAGGCGGCATGTGGCTGCAGAGCGGCGCCACTGATCTCTAAGCTGCGTAGCTCGGGAATCTTGTCGAGTACCTCGGCCCAGAGTTGCTGCGCATCGAGCGCATGGGACGCTTTCCAAGTGAGCGTGAGTTCTAGGTAGCTTACGGGCGCACCATTGGGTCCAATGCCTACGTTGTCTTCGAGGGTGCGTTGAGCGGCGTTAGCGCGCTTTTGCTGACGCGCGAGCGCGAGGATTTGCTCGTCAGGCGTGTTGATGCGCTTTATGACGACTTTGTCGCTACGTGTATCTTTCCCGTTGAGGCTTTCCGATACGCGGATGAGCCAGCCATGCTTCCATAGCGTCATTTCGGGCGTATCCCAAAAGGTTTTGATGGCGTGCCGAACTTTCCATTGCTTTTCGTCGCGATCCAAAAGCGTGTAACCGCTTTTGGCGAGTGCCGCCTTGGTGTCTGCCCAGAGAACTTTGAAGGCATCTTTCTCGCGATCTGGGAGTTTGGATGGATCCACCAAAAACTTGAATTCGCGCGAGGTGACAAGCGCTGCGTCATCGCCCCACTGCTCAAGTGCGCGTTCATAGAGGGGCGTGGCGCTAGCGGCCGTGCTGGACTGGGCGCCGAGCGCCAGCGCGGCGAGTGTGGCGAGTAGGTTGCGCATCATATTGGGCTCACAGCGTGCAAGGTTCGTGGATTGTTGTTGCTATCCTAGCGCAGGTGAGCGCTGGATGGGCTCCTTTGGGTGCTGCGCTTCCGCTAGGGAAAAAAGCGCAGGGAGGCGCGCGTAGGCAGCCTCCCACTCAGCTCGCCGTGGTAGCGCACACTACTGCGGATTACATGCCGCGATGTAAGGTCTCAAGCACTTGAGCGCAATCTTCAAGAGGAATTTGGCCTGGTGCGCTAGCTTTGCCGCCGACGCTAGCGAAGGTGAGATCGCTCCCAAAGCCTTCACCCGTGATGCGGGTGAGCACGCCGTACTTACCCATGGCCATGGTGAGTATGGGTTTTGCGCTGTAGTAGTGACGCATTTTTGCGGTGGCGCTCATCACAGTGAGAGCATCTTCGGGCGAGTGCGCCATGAGCGCAATTTTGAGGATATCGGCACCAAGCGCTTCTTCTAGTTGCAGACGGCGAATGATTTCCGCCTCATCGGGCATGAATTTGAATTCGTGGTCACTGATGATGACGGAAATTCCATGCTGGTGTGCGGCCTCGACAAGCCGAAGGAGCATGGCTCGGTCTCGGAAAAGTTCGAGGTCGATGATGTCCGCGCGACCGTCGCGAATGATCGCAGAGTTGAGCGCTTCGTACGTCTTGTCGTCAATGACATAGCCGCCGCCATCGGTTCCGTTTCTCAGTGTCACAAGCACGATTTTGTTTCCTGCTACTCGGTAAGCCTCTTTGCTTAAGTGAGCAACCTCCTCTGCGCTGAGCCCAGCGCCCAAGTAATCAAGGCGCACTTCAATCATGTCGAGCGTATCGAGCGCAGCGAGTGACGCTACGGCCTTTTTGAGGTCTTCGGCAGTTTTAGCGGTGGTGGGCGCAATGAGCTTGGGTCGGCCTTCGCCGATGCGACGCCCCTTGATTTCCAAGACGTTCACCTTTCCTGGTACAAAGCCTTCGGCTTTATTCATCGTATCGATGGGACGGGTGGCCTCACCGAAACGGTTAACGACGCTCGCTTGCACAAGGTTTGCTGCGCTCGCGCAAAGGATCGAGGCGCTCGCTAGCAGTGCACGACGTTTCATGATGGTTTTCTCCTTAGGTTGAAGTTGGAATCTGTAGCGGGCTGAGGCGAGGGCGCTCGTCACAGCTCTTCGGTGTGTGGTGTGTATTTTGGTTGCCTCCTTGGGCGCTTACTACCGCAGTTTGGCGGTAGTGAAAGCCTAGGGTGCTTGGCGGTTGCGGCACTTGCCGTCAAACCCATACTTTGTGGGGTTTTTTGAGCGCAACGGGTTGGTTAGAATCGATATGAGTTACCCAATTCCGCCCAACTGGGCAGCCCTTTCCTATGCCAAGATTCTTCCGATTGATGATGTGGGCCACGTGCGCGGTGGCGCTAGCAGCGGCTTCACTGGCTGGTGCCGCTGAGTTGGCACGCACGCCTATGGCTTCGGCACTATCGTCAGGTGGGGAAAGTGCGCAGGCAGCGCGCGCCGATGACGTGGTGGTGGGCTTTGTGGAGTCGGCGGAGCCCGACTTTCTTGCTTCGACCGTGGAGCCGCTCGTGACAGCAATTGAGCGCGCGCTACCGGGACGTAAGGTGCGGCTTGCGCGCCTCTCAGGTTTTACGGTGGAAAGCGACCTCTCGCTACAGAAGCCCGATCTCTTTATCGCCCCTGTCGCGAGCGTGGTAACGCTCATGGATAAGCAGGCTGTGCATCCGATTGCGACTCGCAAGACGGTGCTCGCGCGCGACCCCTCTCGCAGCGTGGGTGGCGCGGTGATTGTGCGCGCCTCGCGCACGGACCTCAAAAGCCTCGATGATTTGTACGGTAGGCGCCTTGCCGCCACGCTTCCCAATGGGATTGACGGCTGGCTTGCGTTAGCCGATGAGCTCAATCGCACCCCAGATGAAGCACAACGCTATTTTTCTGCGGTCGACTTCTTTGGCTATGGGATGCCGAGCGTGATCTCTGGGGTGCTCTCTGGCGCGTATGACGCGGGCGTGATTCCTGCGTGTTTACTTGAGCGTGCTGTGGCCGACGGGCTACTTGAGAGCGGCGCGCTGCGTGTGCTTTCGCCCAAAGAGGAGGATAGCCTAGCGTGTGCGCACAGCACTGCGCTCTTTCCTGACTTGGTGGCCGCGGTCTTGCCCGAGACCGATCCGCAGCTTGCAAAGACCCTTACCATTGCACTGCTTTCCACGGACGTGGGTCGCTCTGGCTACTCATGGCAAGTCACAAGCGACTTCCATGCGGTGCGAGCGCTACAAGAGAAACTTCATCTCGGGGCTTGGGCCTATTTGGACGACCGATCGCTCGCTGGGCTCTGGGCACGCTATGCCCCGTATGTGGTGGGAGCAGTTGCGATTCTCGGGTTTTTGCTACTTAACGAGTGGCGGCTACGCGCCCTCGTGCGCCGCCGCACCGAGGAGCTCGCAGCAAGCTTTGCGGAGCGAGATCGCTTGGCGCGCGCAGAAGAGGCAAGCCGCGAAAAGATTAAGCAGCTTGAGCATATGGGCGCGATTAGCCAGCTCTGCGCAATGATTGCCCACGAGCTCAAGCAACCCGTCACGAGTGTGATCAACTACGCCGCCATTCTCAACCTCAAACTCATGACGCTCGCAGGCGATGTGCTCGAAGAGGATGAGACGATGCAAAAGGCGCTCTCGGGCACCGAGCGCGAAGCGCGGCGTATTGCCACCATTGTGGATCGGGTTAGAGCTTATGCGCGTCGGGATCGTTCCTCGCACGAACCCGTCAATTTGGGCAAAGCCTTAAGTGCTGCGATCCGTGAGAGCGACTCGTTCCGCGCAGCGCGCACGCTGCTTTTGCCCGCCGAGCTTCCCAAGGATGTCTTCATCATGGGACACGCGCTCGAGGTGGAGCTACTTTTTATCAATATTCTCAAAAACGCTCATGAAGCGCTCGCGGCAGCAGGGGCGATGCCAGCAGACGAGAAACTTATCACGATTACGCTTGCCCTTACGGACGATACCGTCTCGGTGAGCATAGCGGACAATGGTCCCCCCATTAGTGAGGCGAATTTCCTCAAACTCAAAAACGTGAGTGAATCGGTCAAACCCGAGGGGCTTGGCATGGGGATGGCCATTGTGCGAAACATTGTCGATGAGCATGGCGCAACAATGCACGTTGAGCGCAGAGCCCCCTCAGGCATTGTCGTGACTGTTCTTTTCTCACGCTTAGTCACTCACGAACCCAAAAAAGGAGAGGTACTGTGAACAAACCCATTGTTCATCTCGTCGACGACGACGCAGAATTGGTGGCGTCATTTTCACTGCTGCTTGAGACCATGGGTTGGGAGGTTCGCACCTATAGCGACGGAGCAGATTTTCTCGCGCACAGTGAGCGCCAGGCCCCGGGCTGCATTGTGCTTGATATGCGAATGCCCACGATGACAGGGATTGAAGTACAGGAGGCGCTCAGAAAAGAGGGCTGCGCCTTGCCGATTCTCTTTCTCTCTGCGCACGGTAGCATTTCGCTTGCGGTGCAGGCCGTACAACACGGCGCCCTTGACTTTATGGAAAAGCCCGTCGACCCGATGGCGTTTGTGCAGAAGGTCTCTCGTGCTATTTCGCACTCGGTCTCTCGCTCCATGCAACAAGCGCAGGCGGATGACTTCCGCAGTAAGTTCGCTCGCTTGACGCCGCGCGAGCACGATGTGGTGCTTGCGGTGATTCGTGGAGCGCAAAACAAAGTAGCCGCTCGGGAACTTGGCTTAGAAGTGAGCACGGTGAAGATGCACCGTGCCAATGCCTTTGCCAAATTGGGTGTGCATTCACAGGGGGAGCTCATTAAGCTCGCCTATGCCAACGGAGTCGTCGATGAAGCGAAGGACTTTACTTGAGGCGGCAGCAGTGGGCGCGGCACTCGCGCTGCCGCCGCGATTCGCGCGCGCCTCGTTTGACTCGCAAGCAAGCGTCTTTGATGTGATCGTGATTGGCTCAGGCACCGCGGGGCTCTCTGCGGCCATTGCTGCCAAGGAGGCTGGCGCACAACGTGTGGCGGTCGTTGAAAAGCACGCTCTCGTCGGCGGGCACGGGATCGTCTCATCGGGTTCGGTCTCGGTGGCCTTTCGTCACCCCAAAGACGCCGATCCCGAGCGCGACTTGCGTGCGATGGAGCAGGAAATGCAGACGGTTGGCGGCGCAGTTGCCGATGCGGCGCTTATTCGCACGCTCGTCGAGGGTAGCGAAGCTGCTGTGCATTGGCTATCTTCTATGGGCGTTGTTTGGGATAAGCGCTTCTTCCGTGCGGTGAGTAGCGTTTCGGCGCGAAACATCTCGACAGGGTCTCCTCAGGCAGGTTACGACTACGTGCAGGCTCTGGTGCGGCGCGCCCATGCGCTCGGGGTGAGTTTTTTCATGAGCACACGCGCATTAGCCTTGGTGCTGACCGACGGGCGGATCTCAGGGGTGACCGTGCGTCCCATGCGTAATGCTCAGGAGGCGCAAGCGATGCCGGTACCCTTCCGGGGCGATGTGGATGCGCGGGTACTGAGTTGCCAAGCGCTGGTGCTTGCAACGGGAGGGTTTTCCGCCAATGCCGCGATGCGAAGCTACTGGGACCCAAGTATTCCTGAGGATTTACCAACGACCGCGAACCCGCGGCGCACACTGCTCGACGGGGCAACGGGCGATGGGATTCTCATGGCGGAGGCGGTGGGCGCGCGCGTCACGGGCATGGAATACATTCAGGTGATTCCTTTTTCGGGCGGACGTTTGCTCGACTACGTGGGCGCAGAGATTTGGATTAACGATGCGGGACAGCGTTTTGTCTCGGAGGGCTCTCCTTTTCGAGAGCTACGGCGCACGCTCGTGCGCGGTGAGGCCAGAGGGTTTTGGGCGGTCTCTGACTCGCAAAGCCGTAAGGGTGCCTCGCTCGGCTTTAAGTTGCTTGAAGGCACTGTCAAGCAGGCCGAGTCGCTTGAAGCGCTGGCGCGCGGCATGAATGTGCCGCTTGAGACACTACGTGAAACACTTGCGCGCTGGAACGCCTCGGTCGCAGCCGGCGAAGACCTTGACTTTCATACGCCGTTTTCTGGCACAAGCATTATGGTGCCTCCCTTTTTCTATGGGCGCGAGACGTGGAGCGTGCACTTTACCTGTGGGGGTGTGGCCATTGACACGCAAGCACGCGTGCTCGCTAAGAGCGGTGGGGCAATCCCCGGGCTCTACGCAGCGGGCGAAACGACAGGGGGCGTGCACGGGATGGATCGCTTGGGCGGCAACTCCATGACGGATACGTTTGTCTTTGGACGCATTGCGGGTGAGTCAGCCGCGCGCTATGCGGAAGCGCGGCGTGAGCAGGGCGCTTTTTAGCTGCTCGCCTCAGTCCTATTCGGGTTTTCCCTTCCGCCGCCGACTACGGGTATCGGGAGGTATTGCCAGAGCGGTGCGATTCTTAAACTGTCTTAAGAAAAGAAATCCTTCTGCGCCAACAACCCTACCAAGCAAGGGGGTGCAGAGGGGCAGATCAATAAGACAAAAGGATCGTCCTATGGACCGTCGACAATTTATCGCTTCGGCAGCCGCCGTTACGGCGGGTGCTGGTCTCTTCACTCGTACGGCTTCTGCGAAAGTCGCTCCCGTGACGCTCAAAGATAAACACTTTGAGCCCCTCAAACTTCCCCGTCCCATTTCGCTTGCGGCCCTCACCGTGTTGGATGTCAACCCCGCCAACCAAGTGCTTTGCGCGGCGGCTGCGGGCTACAGCCACGTGGGCATTCGCTTGGTGCCTGCCACCCCCACAGAAACCCAATACCAGATGATTGACGATACGCCCATGATTCGTCAGGTGGAGGCGAACCTCAAGGCCACGGGCGTTAAGGTGCTTGATATTGAAATCCTGCGACTTAAGCCCGATACACGTGCGATCAACTGGAAGGCCTTCTTTGAAACGGGCGCAAAGCTCGGCGCGCAGCACGTGCTCTGTGCGGGTAACGACCCTGTCATGAGTCGCCTTGAAGATAACTTCGCAGAGCTCTGTGAGATTGCGCACCCCTTTGGACTCTCGCTTTCCATTGAACCCATGCCCTGGTGCGATATCGCCACGGTTCGTCAAGCGGGCGAGGTGATGCGTCACATCAACCGTGAAAACGCGGGCGTGCTCGTCGATCCAATCCATTTCTTCCGCGCTAAGAACACGTTTGCTGATATTGATGCGCTACCCAAAGGTAGCCTCAAGTACTGTCAAATGTGTGACATCACCGCTGAGGTGCCCAAAGACATGGACGGCATTCTCTATCAGGCGCGCAACTATCGCCTCTCGCCTGGTACGGGTGCCGCAGATCTCGTGGGGCTCCTTAAGCACCTGCCGGACCTGCCGATCTCGATTGAAGCTTGCAATGCCGATCTTGCGCTCACGATGAGCCCGCTCGATCGGGCGCGACTCTACCTTGAGGATATGGTCGCCGTGCTCAACAAGCTCCCTGCGGCTTGATGCTGCTCTTCGATAACAAAGAGGGAGAAACCCGAGTGGGGATTTCTCCCTCGCCCGTCAACCCCAACCAAAAGTGAGATTAACAATGCTGAAAGGAACGCTTATGGCTCTCGCAATGGGCCTCGCTCTCTCGGCGAGCTTCACGGCGAATGCCGTGACGATCGCTGGTCCTCACGCCAACCTCTCGTGCGATACGTGCCATAAAGGTGCGAAGATGGTGGCGCCAGCCAAGGAAACGTGCCTCACGTGTCACCAGTCCTATGAAGCGGTGGCAAAGCGCACGGAAAAACTCAATCCCAATCCGCATTTCTCCCATCGCGGCGAGCGCGAATGCACGGCTTGCCACAGCATGCATGCTAAGCCGCACTTTGAATGCAACGATTGCCACAACTTTGCTATCAAGATGAAAGGAGAATGACCATGAGTAAGGCTGATCTTTCCCGTCGCCACTTCTTGGGGGCTGCTGCCACGGCAGCGGCAGCAGCTGTTGTGCCTGCTGCGCAGGCTGCGTCTGTCAAGCATGAGCTACCCGCCAAATGGGACATGGAAGCGGATGTGGTCGTTTTGGGCTGCGGCGGTGCTGGCCTCATGGCGGCCTGTCAGGTGCATGATGCTGGTAAGAAGGTGGAAGTGTTTGATAAGGGCATGAGCCCATTTCATACCGCCACGAACCTCTGCGGTGGTCTTTTCACCGCTTGGGGTTCGAAGATGCAGAAAGCGGACCCTGAAGGTCAGAAGGACACTTGGGAGCAGTTTGCCGAAGACATCATCGCGTACGGCGAACATATGAGCTTGAAGGAGCCGGTGTACGGCTTTGTGAAGCACTCGGGTGAGGCGTTTGACTGGCTCGCGGACCGCGGCCTTGCCAAGCACCACCTTGAACCCTATGCGGGACACTCGCGTTTGCGCGCGCACCGTCAGGACTCCTTCAAGGGTCGTGACTACATCGAAGTGCTCGTAAAGGAAATCGCCGCGCGTGGTATCAAGATTCACCACGGCATGGGCGTGAAGAAGTTCTACTTTGATGCGGAAAAGAACCGTGTTGTGGGTGTGGCCTGCGGTGTGGACGGTAAGCTCGTTACCTGCCGCGCGAAGCTCGGCGTCATTATGGCGACGGGCGGTGTGACGGGTACGCCCGAGTCGCTTGACTTCTGGGTGCCGAGCGTTGCTGGGCGTGGTGTCGCGATTGGCGGCCCCTCCAACGACGGTGAAGCGCTCCGTATCGCGGTACGCGATATCGGTGTGCCGCTCTCGCACATGCAGTACATCGCCTCGTACCCGTGCGGTGTGGTCACGAACGGCCGTAATGGCCCGTACTGCCGCTGGTGGTTTATGACGGGGCAGGGTGCCATTCTTGTGAGTAAGGATGGGAAGCGCTTTGTGACGGAAAAGGAAGGCATTAACCACGTCACACCGAAGCTCGCGGGTCTGCCTGACGGCTGCCACTACGTGCTCGCCGATCAGGCTACGTGGGAGCGTACGCTCAAAAAGATCAAGCTCGGTGCTCTCTTTGGACTGCCGAGCTGGAACGAAGAGCGTGTGCAGGCCGAGTTCGAAAAGGGCGTCAACCTCTGGAAGTGTGACACCATTGAAGAGCTCTGCAAGCGTAGCGGCCTCAACTATGAAAACCTCAAAGCTCAGCTTGAGACGTGGAACAAGGCCGTTGAAACGAAGAACGACCTGCAGTTTGGCCGTAAGGATCAGGAATTCAAGCTCAAAAAGGGCCCCTGGTACATGGTTCGTATGTTCCCGTGGAACAACCTCTCCTGCGGGGGCGTGCGTGTGACCGAGCACTTTGAAGTGCTCGGCTGGGATCTCAAGCCCGTCGGTGGCCTCTACGCGGCGGGTGAGACCGTCGCTGGGGTGCACGGCGCGTACTACTGCGGCGGCAACGCCTGCGGCTTTGCGCATACCTCGGGCTACATGGCTGGCCGCTACATTACGGGCTACAAAGAAGCCTAAGGGCTGAGGCGAGGGGTGTAGCGCTCGCAGTGCGAAAGCGCCCCCCCTCTCTAATTTCTCTTTGCGCTCGCAAGGTTCCTCACAGGGGTGTAGTCGGGAACTTTGCGGGCGCTTTTTTGTGGGAAGCAGAAGCTTCGAAATCTCAGAGGGTGGTGGGCGCGCCGCGCTAGAGCGAGTGCAGATATTACCCAAACGACCTAATCCACTGCACGGTTTGGGGTGCAGCGGGAGGTGGCAAGAAAAACGTATTTTGCTAACATGACGTTCGCGCACGCAGGCAGAAAAGATTTATTTAGGATGCAAAAATAATTTGCCTCAATATCCTTACTCTCACAAGGAAATCGCTTGATTTATAAGGGTTAATACTAATCTTTTGCGCATATCAAAATGTCATAAAAAGCGTATCAGTTGTCAAATTTAAGGCTTGCGTAAGGGTCAGCTCAGGCTTAGGCTAGAGGTATGTGCTGGACAGGATCCCAAGTGTGTTCGGCACAGCATCTGCGACCAAAAGCAGAGAGTCAAGAAGGAGATAACTTTTATGAAACGTCGTGACATTTTGAAAGGCGGTTTGATTGGTGCAGGCGCATCGTTCGGCGTGAGCGAAGTGTTTGCCAAGGCCGCTGCCCCGAAGGCGGCTGCGGGTGACTTCCCCTCCGAGACCTTTGATGTGGTGGTGGTCGGCGCAGGCATGGCTGGTATGTGTGCTGCGCTAGAAGCCGCTGAAAAGGGCGCCAAGGTTGTGTTGCTTGAAAAGCGCGGCCGCCCCGACGGCACCACCGTGTACTCTTCGGGCTGGATCGCTGCGGTGGGCAGCGACATGCAAAAGCACCATCCGGAAGACACGAAGGAAGCCTTCGTCAACGACATGATGAAGCTCTCTCACTACAAGAGCGATATCAAGTGCATTCGCCGTTACGCCGAAGAGGCGGGCGATGGCGTCAACTGGCTCATCAAGCTCGGTGTGCCGTTTAAGCTTTGGGAAAATCTCCCTGCGCCGGAGCTCTCGCGCTGCGTGATTGCGCAGGGTAACGGCATTACGGGCGGCTCCATGCTTATTCGTGTGCTACTCAAAGCGCTCACCGAACGCAAAGTCCCCATTCGCTACAACACCAACGCCATTGAACTTATCGTCACCCCGAATAACGAAGTGGAAGGGGTGAGCTGCCACACGCCCGAAGGGCGCCGCAACTACCTTGCTAAGGGTGGCGTCATTCTGACCACGGGTGGTTATGGTGCCAACACAGCGATGACGGGAGCTTGGATTGGCCCCTGGGCGGATAACCTTGTTTTGCGCGCCTCGCCCTGGAATACGGGTGAAAACATCACGATGGGCATGCAGGTTCGCGCCAAACTCGTGCACCTTGACCAGTTCTATGCGGGTCCGATTACCCCCGATGGGCACGCTAACCCCTCGCCCCTGATGCACGCGGGCTACGGGATTCAGGTAAACACCGCGGGTAAGCGCTTCTTGCCGGAAGACTGGCTACAGGTTCCCAAGGCCAAGGGCATTGCCAATATGACGCCGGACAATCGCTCCTTCATGCTCATTGGTAGCGACGCGGACAACAACGACCAAATCCTCACCAAGACGCTCAAGCGTTTTGCCAACTTGGGCTACAAGGTCCCGAGTGGTAACACGATTGCTGAAGTGGCCGAAGCGGCGGGTGTGCCGCCCAAGGCACTTGAAGAAACGGTGGCTGAATTCAACAAGGCTGTGAAGGCAGGCAAGGCCAAGGAGCTCAATCCTCCGTACGACTTCGCCACGCCGCACGCGCTGGAAACTGGCCCCTTCTACATGATCCCTGCCGCCGGTGGTATGGCCACCACGATGGGCGGCCCGAAGATCAACGAGAACGCTCAGGTCGTGACCTGGGAAGATGAACCGGTCCCCGGCCTCTACGCGGCAGGCGCTGCCGCGGGTGGCGTCTGGTGTCATGACGACATCGGCGGCAACCAGTTGGGTGGCGGTATGGTCTTCGGTCGCGTAGCGGCTCGTCACGCCTTGGCTCGCGCTAAGGCTCGTGGTTAAGAGGAGAGGGATTATGACGAAAATGATGCTTAAATCGGCATTGGTGGGTCTGCTCATTGCAGGATCGATGGTAGCGGCGGCGGCCGATGGTGGCCATTTCTTGGCAGACCGTCACGTCTCGCGCGGCACGACTTGTGCGCAGTGTCACGGGGATAAGGCCCCAGCGCCTGGCGTGAAGGTTGACGCGGCGGTTTGCACAACCTGCCACGGCAGTCTTGACAAGGTGGCTGAACGCACGAAGAAAAAGGGCGTGACGCCGGATCCGCACTACAACCACCTCGTGGGTCTCAAGTGCCTTGAGTGCCATCAGGGTCATAAGCAGAGTCAGAACGTCTGCTCGAGCTGCCATCACATCCAGTTCAAAGTACCCTAAAGTGCGTTGCGCCTAGCCCCAAGCGGGCTAGGGCTACCCCGTGTGAACAGGTGCGCGCTCCCATGGATGAGAGTTGCGGTAAGTCACTTATTGAATTGCCCGCCGGTTGCGGCGGACTGTGACCGCTTCAAATTGTCCGCGGGTAGCGCGCACTGGCCCATTTGCCTTTGAGAGGAAAATTAGGCCCCGACGATTGCCGCCGGGGTCTTGTTTGTCCTGTATAGTGAGTCTAGACCAAGTCACTTAGTACCTACAAATAGGAGTAACCATGCCCGCGACCTATCCCACCCATTGGCCGGAAAACTTTGAGACCGAGCACCTCCCTTTTGATGCTTCCGCTGCGATCGTGCACCGTGGCGAGCGCAATGAGCTTCGTATGCATAAGCACATTACGGGGCAGATTGCGCTCTGCTTACGGGGTCGCATTAGCATGCTGCTGGAAAAGGGTCATTTGGCGGTGCCCGCTCGCTGCGCGGTCTGGGTGCCTGCGGGCGTGATGCACTGTGGGCAACTCACTGAAGGCAGTGAAAGCGTCTTTTTGATGGTGAATATGTCGCCAGAGGTGAAAAAGAGCCTCCCCAAAGAGCCCGCTCGACTGATGATCAATCAGATGACCAATGAGATGATCCGTTACTTTGCGACGGTTCGTCCGAGCCAAATTGGGCGACGCCACTATCAGAGCCTTGCATACGTGATTATTCAGCAGCTGGTGCTTGCGCGCCCGCTCCCCATGAGCTTTGCGCCGATGCCCGAGCATCCAGCACTGCGTTACCTCTCGGAAAACTTTGCCGATCGCGGTCAGCACGCGAGCAACGCTGATTGGGCCGCTGCAGTTCATATGAGCGAAACAACGCTCCGGCGCCTCGTATTTAACGAAACGGGTCTGACGCTTAAGAATTGGCGCGTGCATCTTGCTCTCCTTGCGGTGTTGCCGCGCATTATGAGTAGCGAGAGCGTTGAGAGCGTGGCGCACAGCTTGGGTTACCTCAACACCTCCGCCTTTATCAAGGCGTTTCGCCGCGTCTTCGGTATGACCCCAGGGCAGATGCGACTCGCCGATACCATGCAGCGCGAGCACAGAGCACAGCAGGAGGTCACACTCGATGCTGAGTTTGATGAGGTCGGCGGCGCGGATGGCGACGAGTCGTTTGCGGATGAGGAAATCTAGAAAAAATTCTATATGTCAGTGTGAATTCATCATGATTCGGGGGCGGCCCGCTTTCTGAAGGCGTTGCTTGCGCAACCCAAAGTGCGCCATGGCGGCTGTAATTGCTTAGGGGTAATCCCTAAGTTTTATGCCGCTCGTTACGAAAAGTTGGGAATAGCGCGTTACATCTTGCGAATGCTTTTTGATGCTTATCAAAAATCTGACCGAGAGGGTGCAAATACTTAATTTTTTTATCCGTTTTCCTCGAAGTAGACTCTTTGGCATGTCGGAAATCTCCCTCTTTGTGGGTAGATTCCGCTCCTACAAAAGTGGACAGTTTCCCTAACTGTCCTTCTGATCTGGGCAAATCCCGATGCCCTAAAGGAATGACTTATGCCAAAGCTTTCCCGTCGTAATTTCCTCACTTCGTCTGCTGCCGTGGGTCTTGCTGCAGCCATGCCTGCTGCGGAAGCGGCGATTACCGCAAGTGAAAAGAGTGCACGCCACAGTGCTGAATATGCTGCAAGCGGCGATGCCGCTGCGCGTTTCCAAGCGCTTGATGAACTAGGCGCGCCCGATCTGAAGCTCTCCAACACGTTTAGTCTCGGTAACTCCACCATTGATGAAGGCGTGGTGATGACCGCGAACCGCTGGGGTGTTGCGCGTGCACACGTGCAGGGTGGCAAGCTCTCGCACCTGACGCCGTTTGAATTTGACTATGCGCCGAGCATCAACCTTAACGGCTTGGCGGAGCTCCCTTACAACACAGCGCGTATCCGCTACCCGATGGTGCGTGAAGGCTACTTGAAGAACGGTTCCGCCTCTCGTAGCCAGCGTGGTCGTGACAAGTGGGTGCGTGTCTCGTGGGAGAAGGCGCTTGACTTGGTTGCTAAGGACCTTGCTGCAACCTACGACAAGTATGGCCCTGCGGCCGTTTGGGGTCGCTCCTACGGGTGGATGTCCACGGGTAAGGTGCAGGGCTCGATTCCGCTTCTGCAGCGCTTCCTCAACCTCTGCGGTGGATTCATCCAAACGAAGAACAGCTATTCGAGCGCGGCCATTTCGACCATTCTCCCCTATGTGGTCGGCTCGGGCGATCCGCGTTGCACGTCTTGGGACAACATTCTCAAAAATAGCCAGCGCGTGGTGTTCTGGGGCTGTGACCCGATCGTCACCAACGACATCGACTGGTACACGACGATTCACAACAGCGCGGGCTACCTCCGTGCACTCAAGGCGAAGAAAGATATCAAGACGATTGCGATCAATCCGCTTAAGCCCGATACCGCTGCGTACCTTGATAGCGAATGGATTGCACCGCGCCCTGGTACCGACACGGCCATGATGCTTGGCATGATCTGCCACTTGGTGGACTCGGGCAAGGCAGATATGGCGTTCTTGGAAAAGTACACCGCAGGCCACAAGGAATTTTTGGCTTACGTTGCGGGTAAGAGCGATGGGGTGAAGAAGACGCCTGAGTGGGCTGCTGAGATCTGCGGCTTGCCCGCGGCGAAGATTCGCGAACTCGCCGACGAATTGGCCTCGCATCGCACGATGATCATGATGGGCTGGGGTATCCAGCGTATTGACCACGGTGAACAGTATCACTGGATGGGTTATGCGCTCGCTGCTGTGCTCGGTCAGATCGGTCTGCCTGGTGGGGGGCTCGGGACCAACTACCAGTACAGCAATGGCGGTAGCCCCGCGGCCTTTGGCCCGTTCTTGGGCTCGATCTCGAGCTCTGTGAAGCCCGTGCGTGAAGTCAAGGTGCCGTATCCGGCGGGCTTGGCTGTGCCGGTTGCGAGCTTTGTGCAGTGCTTCTTGCACGGCGGCAAAGAAATTGACTTTAACGGTAAGCACATCAAGTTGCCGCAGGTGCACTTCGTCTTCTGGGCGGGTGGCAACCCGTTTGCTCACCATCCTCAGACCAACCAAGTGGCTGAAGCTTTCCGTGCGGTTGATACCGTGGTGGTTTCCGACATTAACTGGACGGCAACGGCTCGCCACGCCGACATCGTGCTACCGGCTTGCACGACCTTTGAAACCAACGACATCACCAACATTGGTACCTACACCAACGATGGTTTCGTAGCGATGCAGCAAGCAATTGAGCCGCAGTGGGAGTCGCGCACGAACTATTGGATCTTCACCGAGCTCAGCAAGCGCATGGGCGTGGAGAAGGAATTCACCGAAGGCCGTACCGCCGATGAGTGGATTGAAAAGCTCTACACGGATGCGAAGAAGTTTGGCGAACGCGTCGGTATCAAGATGCCCGAGTTTGCCGACTTCTGGAAGAAGGGCTACCACATGTTCGATGTCAAGCCCGAAGACCGTGACTATGTGATGTTTGGGAAGTTCCGCGAAGATCCGAAGGCCAACGCGCTTGGCACGGAAAGTGGCCTCATTCAGCTCTATAGCACGAAGATCGCCTCCTACAAGTATGACGACTGCCAAGGGCATCCGATGTACTTCAAGCCCGCGGAAGGGGTTCTCTCGGCAACGAAGGAATTCCCGCTTGCGCTCATGAGCTGTAAGAGCCGCTATCGTATGCACAGCCAGCTCGACAGCACGGTCTCCAACCGCTTTGCCGATATTCAGGGTCGTGAACCCTGCTGGATCAATGTCGACGACGCGAAGGCGCTCGGCATTGCCAATGGCGACATCGTCCTTGTGGAAAGCCGTCGCGGCGCGATCCTTGCGGGTGCTTACGTCACTGACCGTGTCATGAAGGGCGTTGTGGTGGTGCACCACGGTGCTTGGTACTCGCCCATGAAGGTCAATGGTCGCGAGATCGATATCCACGGTAACTCGAACACGCTCACGCTCGATAAGCCCACCTCGAAGCTTGCCAACGGCAACATCGCGAGCACGGCCAATGTCCGCGTGACGAAGTGGACGGGCGAGGTGCCGCCGGTCTACACGTGGTTTGAGCCGACCTTTAAGGCGGCGTAATGTATGCCGTGAGCGGTAGGCGCACATGCTTGCGCTAGAGCCGCTCGCAAGAGTAGGGTGGTGCTGCTCCTTTCTGAGAGAGGAGGGCACCACTCTTTTTATCTGAGCGCCTCTCGCCTCCGCCCTGCCTAATCTTTGGGAGGGCGCTTCACAGGGGAGGCGCTTGCGCGTTATGATGAGACGGTCTCTGTCTCAAAATTAGACCCGCAACTTGCGCGCTTGCTACGCCCTGACGTCGCTGCGTTCTGAGCCTTGCGGGTTCCACTGGGTTGATATGGGTGCGAAGTATGTCCGAGAAGAAAGAACTGCTCTACGTTTTTGATGCTTATTGCGGGTGGTGCTACGGCTTTGATGAGCTCTTTGCGCCGATGCTTGCGCGGCTCCCGGAGCTGCCACTACGAATCCTCTCTGGCGGACTTTTTACCGGACGACGCGCTCAGCCGATTAAGAGCTACGGATACTTTCGTGAGGCGAACGTGCGGATCAACCGCGTCTACGGTGTGACCTTCGGTGAGGCCTACAACCGCTTGTTGGAAAGCTCTGACGAAGTGCTCGACAGCACGTACCCCGCGCTCGCGTTTAGCTACTTTCGGCAAGTACTCCCGATGAGCAAGTGGGGCGAGGCGATTCTTGGGATGCAGCGCGCGTTCTATCAAGATGGCTTGGTGCTAGGCAAGGCAGAAAATTACCGCGCACTCGCAGAGCCGCTCGGGCTAGCGGCGGATGCGCTCGTTGAGGCGCTCTCACAGCGCTTTACAGAGCCAGAGCTCGCTCAAGCGGAGTTTGCCGAGGTGCGCGACATTGGTGTGGAGACGTTCCCAACGTTCGTAGGGCTTCGTGACGATGGTGTGGTGAACCTAATTTCTGGCGCCAGAACGCCTGACGATCTCATTGCCCATGTTGAAGCGTTTTTGAAAGACTAATCCATTCTGCGTGTGGCAAGTGAAGGTGTTTCGCTCGCCACAGCACCACCACCCGAGGAGAGCCGAGCACCATGACCGAAGAACTTCCTATCTATGGCGCGCTGAGAGCATGCTATTTAGCCGCTGATCGTCGTAATCTTGATAAGGCGCGATCCTTTCGAAGCCTCTTAGAGGATTTTTTCCGTAGTGTAGGCATGACGGTTGCGCCGGGCGTGAAGGGAAAAAGCCTTACGCAGGCGGTTTATCGCTATTTCAGCGGGTGCAGTAGTTCAAAAAAGGCCATTACGGCGCTCAATAAGCTCATCCACGAGCTCAATGCGTGTGTGCATGAGGAGCGTGAATTGAGTGACGAGGCGTTGCTCACGATGTATCAGACGCTGCTGCGTACGCTTCATTCGGGCACGGGCATTGCGCCGCACCTTGAGACGCTCGAGAGCGCGAAGCTCGCGGGGCGTCAGTTCTTAATGGGGCTCAATAAAGAGCAGCACGATGCGGTGCTTGACAACGCCAAGACCGTGGTGGTGGACGCGGGCCCTGGGACTGGGAAAACCTTTTTGCTCGTTCGGCGCATGCTTGTGCACTTGGATAAAGCGCCGAACGCGCACGTCGTGGCCCTATCCTTTACGAACGCGGCCGCGGTGCAGCTGCGGGAAAAATTTACCGAAGCCTCGCGCCAAATTTCCCCAACGGCAGAGGTGTTTTTCAATACCCGTACAGCGACGATTCATAGCTACTGCTACCACCTTCTAGCTGATTATGCACTGCAGAACGGAGAGGTATTTACTGTGGAGTTCATCGATCCTGATGATGCTGCGGATCTTGCCGATGAGCTTGCTGCGCGTGAGCACCTCGATAGCGATGAGCATGCCTCTGCGCTCAGACTCTTCGAGGAGGGGATGCGTGTACAGGCGCTTGAGCATGTGCGAAAACTGGTAGTGGCCTTTAAGCGTGAGCGCCATTTGATTCACGTCGATGAGATTCTCGACTTATTTATCAAGGCGCTCGAAGCGGAGCCATTTCGAGCGTGGTTGCGCGGAAAGCTCGATCTGCTTTTGGTCGATGAGTGTCAGGACCTTACGAGCCGTATCTACGAGATCATTCGCGCCCTTATTGAGCTTAATCCCGATGCGAAGCTCTTTTTTGTGGGAGATCCCCGACAGAACATCTTCGCCTTCAATGGGGGCTCGTACCGCAATCTGCTGAAGTTTTTGAAGCAACAAACGGAGCCGGTGTCGCATCGCACGTTGCGGCTAACGTACCGTTGCCCGCAAGTGGTGATTGATCGCGTGAATGCGCTCAACTTTACCGATTGCGCTAATGCAAAATTGGCTCGGGCGGATTCGTCTTTGATTGGCGAGACGGAACTCATTATGGCCGAAGATCCAGTTGCTGAGGCAGCGGCGGTGGTCGAGCGCATTGCGCGCCTCGAGGACCCCGCGAGCGCAGCAGTGCTTTGCTCGTGGCTTTCGCCCTTAGAGGCGGTAGCAACGGAGCTCAATCGAGCGGGTATTGCTTGGGGGCTCAAAGGGGGGCGACGTACGGCGGCGCGAGATATTAAACGTCTGATGGCGTGCCTGCGCTATATCGAGCAGCGCACGGCAGATACGCATGACCGACTGCGCAACCGCTTTGCGGATTTGGATGAGCAACTCGTAGAGTCGCTCATCGAAAAGCTCAACCTCATCGCGGATAAGCACAATGCACAACCGCAGAAAGTGGCTGACATCATTCGTGCTGTAGCACCCTTTATCAGCATCATCACCGAGCCCGATGAGGCGAGTGATCTTGAAGCGTTTGCGGCGCTCGCGGGCGAGGGCACGGATATTCGCGCGTTTCTCTATGAAGTTAACATGGGCCGTGCCGACCGCTTCGCTACCTTTTATGTATCGAACTTCGCGGTGCAATGCACGGTACCTACCACGGCTGATAAGCCGCAGGTAACGCTCTCAACTATTCACTCGGCCAAGGGGCTCGAGTGGGAGCATGTCTATGTCATCAGCCTCTTTGATGGCTGTTTACCCTCGTACCTCTGCGAAAAAGAGACCAACGTGGCCAAGTGCGAAGAAATGCTCAACGATGAGTGTAAGAAGTTTTACGTGGCCTGCACACGTTGCAAAGGCGAGCTGACGTTGAGCTTGCCACTGAAGACCTCAACGAGTTGGGGGATGCGCCGGCAGGTGCCGTCACGGTTCCTCTCGCTCGATTAAGTGGAGAGGGCGCTCGGGCGGAAGCGGCACTCGCCTAGGAGAGCGGCTTAACCACATGAAGCGCCTCACCCACGAGCTTCACGTCCTCTTTACGATAGGGGTAGCGCAACTCTCCTTCGCGCGGCTCTGCGCAGAAGGATACGCTAGCATCCGTGCCGATCGTGAGTCGCGCGAGAAGCCGTCCCTCTGGCGTATCAATCAACACAAGGGCATTGGGGCGCACGCGATGTGTGGTGCGCACCAGCACCAAGTCCCCTTCGTCAATGCCTGCAGCTAAGAGACTGCGGTCTGGCATGCGGTACTCGATGAGTTCGGCATCGAGTAGCGCTGGCAACGCCGCTTCGGCCCGCGCATAAAGCGGCAACTGTAAGCGCCGTTCACGTTCGGCGCAACTTAAGTTGCTGGTGCGATCTAGGACGCGCCGCAGCCACTCATACTCGCCGAGCACCCGATACGCCTCGCGCTGTGCATGGGTGAGCCGAACCTGTACCGTTACGCCCATCGGAGCGTTCGCCTTGGGACGACGCCCTCGGCGTTTCAGTTGGGACTGGACTTCAGCGCTCGCACCACTGTCGGGCGCGCTGCGATCATCGTGGGTCGTTGGCACAAATGGGCTCCTAATGAGTGATTGGGTGAAGCCCATTGTCGCACAACACTGCTCGCTTTGCGGCAGGCGCTTAGCGCGCGTAGTAACGCTCAAGGTGCGCAGCAAGCCGCACCCAATCGGCTTCGAGGGTAGGATTTTTGAAAATGTCGTTGATCATGAAGCTGGGCATTGCGCGCATGCCAAGGAATTCAAAGGCCTTGTGCACGGGGAAAGCCACCGCGTCAAAGCCTTTGCCTTCAAAGAATTCGAGCGGTTCTGTAAACGCTTCAAGTGGTGCATTCCAGGTGGTAGAGAGCATATAGGTTTTGTCGTGGAAGCGCCCACCGCTACCGTAGAGGTGGGTGCGGTTAGCGCGGCTGCGTCCATCCGTTGGCTGCACCGCGTCGGTCATGAACACTTCATCGATATAGCGCTTCACTTGCCAAGGCAACCCCATCCACCAACCCGGGAACTGGAGGATGACGCTATCGGCGGCAAGCAACTTTTTGCCTTCTTCTTGTGCGTCCCACTGATCGTCGACGTTCGTGACGACAACCTTGTGACCGTACCCAGTGAGTTGTGCGCGCATGCGCTCAACAACTGCGGCATTGAGGCTGCCGCCCTGACCGTGAAATTTCACACCACCATTGATAATCAGAATCGAGAGACCGTCTTGAGACATTGTGATTCCTTCGTATTTCGTTTTTTGTCAACGCGCACTCTTTGCGCGGCGAAGTGTCACCGAGTATAACGCCAAAGCTTAAGGAACAAAAAGGTGACCGTCTATCGCTGGTGTCGAGCTTGATCGTGTTGGTACATATTTGCGCGCCTTGCGCGTGGGACGTTCTTGTGCAACGGGGAGCGCACTCAGCGGTGTACGCCGTGCGGTTGACTGAGCCGCTTTTGTGCTTTGTCTTTGCAAGCGTGTCGTGGATTGAGAAGCGGCAGAAGAGGCTACTAAAGAAAACACATCAAATTTCAAAGGTTGCTTCGTACGCGTGAGCACGTTCGAGCGCCTTTGTGAGTTCTTCCAGTGAGTGCACGCGTAGTTTACGGTAAAGGTTGTTACGATGTCCTTGTACAGTGCGTATTGAGAGCGCGAGCTGTCCGGCGATCTGACGGTTTTCTAGCCCCTTCATAAGGAGTTTGATGATTTCCTGCTCCCGCTCACTCATCCCTCGTAGCGCCCAATAGCAGTCTCGTGCATTGAGTTGTCCTTCTCGTTCGAGGTAGCTGAGCTCACAAGCGCGCTCTATCGTTTGCACAAACTCGTCAATGGCTACGGGTTTTTGTAGAAAGTCAAAAGCACCATAGCGAAACGCTTTAACGGAGACGTCAAGGTCACCGTGCCCCGTCAAAATGATAATGGGGATGTGGTGTCCACGTGCAATGAGCTCACGTTGCAACTCCAACCCATTCATTTCTGGCATGCGAATATCAAGCACCAAACACCCAGGCATGTATCGATCGTCTGATGAGAGGAACTGTTTTGCACTCTCAAACATTTGTGTGCGCCAACCGCGGCACTCTAGGTCAAAACTCACGGCTTCTCGGAGACCTCTATCATCGTCGACGATACGCACTAACACCTCTTGTTTTTCTTTCTCGCTAAGCATGGTCAACTCCTTCAGAGCTATTCCAACGGGGCAAGGTAACCTGAGCGGTTAACCCGCCGGTTGGGTTAGGGGTGAGAGAGAGGCGACCGCCTGTGAGCTCTAGGATGGACTCAACAATGGGCAATCCTAAGCCTAAGCCATCCTTTTTCTTGCTAGTGAGTGGTGTGCGCATATCGTCTATCGCTTTGGTGGTTAGCAGCACGCCTGAATTCGTAATGGTAATCACGATGTGTTCGGTTGTCGCTTTGGTGTCAATGCTTAACGTTGGATGAGTGGCTTCGAGTGCAGCATCTCGTGCATTTTTCACGAGATTCCAGAGGGCGAGCTCCAACTCAAGCTCATCTCCGTGTGTTGTGAGAGATTTTGGCAATGGCGAGTGAGCCAAAAAGTCAATCCCCTCTACACGAAGCCATCCAATGAGCTTAGAGAGAATAGGAACCACGTCAACTACTTTTTCATTGTGGCCCTTTGAACGGCCATATTGACGAACTTTGTTCACAATAGAGATCGCACGCTCCGTTTGCTCGAGTAAGCGCTCTCGACTTTTGCTGAGTAGCTCACGGTTTGGACGCTCCGCTTTGAGCAAAATGTTTTGAGCATCGAGGTAATGCCGTAGCGATGAGAGTGGCTGTGCGAGTTCGTGTGTGATCATACTCGAGAGCATGCTGACGGTATTAGCTTTTTGAAGCTTTTCCATGGCGGTGTTGACCGCTCGGTATTTGGCCTCAAGTGCGCGCTCTTTTTGGATGGTGTTTTGTAATTCCTCGGTTTTTTCCTCTACTAATTGATTTGCACGGATGCTATGTGCGACAACGCCTGCCATGATCAGCAGCAGCGCACTTAGCCAGACCTTATTCCCGTTGACCCAATCCCGAAAACTGGTGTTGTTGAGATAGGCATATGGACCGATCTTGAGAACGCGGTAGAGTGTGTCGACAGCAGTAAAGTCCGTTGCAATGCTCCATGCTTCGCTAGTGCCCTCCGTTTTTAGAGAGAGCACTGTGCGAGCAACTTGTCGTGCCAGCTCTGGGTCTACGCCATTTAGAACAGCTAAAGTGTGACCAGGGTAGGTTCGTGTGCTCACTTGGCACTGCAGAGCTTGCGTTGACTGAGCATTAATGACGCGAAAGTCTTGCGATAGTTTTTCGGGTAATGCCTCTAAGGCGCACGCTGGCAAAAATGCTACATCTGCCTGGCCTGCGTTAAGTCGCTCAAGAATACTGTAGAGGTGAGGATTGCCTACGAATTGAGTGCTCTGGAAAAATGTGTACGGATCGGTGTCGAGGGAGAGCGCGATTTCCGCTAATCCAATGCGGTACCCGTAGAAGGCCGTTGGGTAGGATGCGATTAAGCGTTTACCACGTAACTCACGAATGTCTTGATAGGTTGAGGTGCGAGTAACCACGTAGGCGATACCTGCGCTGTGGTTGGGGTCAGGGAGGTGTTCGTTAAATTGCGTAGCAATGCTTCTCGCCCCATAGGGGATATTGCGCCAGAAAAAACCAGAGCTTGCAATAAAAAAGTCCACGTCACCGGAGTGGATTTTTTTCTCAAGTGTTTCGGAATCGAACACTTGGAAAACTACTTCTCTAGGGGCGAGTGCTTTACGAATGGCGGTGAGCGTCCCGTCAATACGATTCGTGAATTCCACCGTGGAATTGAATTCAATCATAGCCACACGTACCACTTCGCTAGGGGTGTGGACATTCGCGTTGGTTTCGGCCTGTTGGTGTCCTTGAGGGGCTGCACTGTAAACCTGAATGGAAAAAAGTCCAAGGGCGCACAAGCCAAAAATGAGGCTAAGCACTACATTGTAGAGGTGCGACTTTTTCATTTTCTCCTCCCAAGTCCGAGTGTGATTGCGCCGAACATTAAGCATGATCGGCGCGAAGAAAGTCTACTTGTGGCACGAGCTGCAAGCCTGGAACTTATAGTTGTGGTGGCATTCATAGCAAATGCTTACTTCAACTTTAGTGTCCTTGAAGCCTTTTGGAGGCGGAAGCGTATGTGGCTTATGGCAGTTGGTGCAATCTGGAAAATCTTCGGGTTTCTGGGAGTCATGCGGCACAAAGCGGTGCGGATTAATGGTCTGCCCGTCTGTATTGTAATGGACTTCTTTTTTGAGGAAGGTCTCTAGCGGACCATGACAAGTCAGACAGGTATCTTTGCTGCTTTTAGGAGCTTCTGCCTGAGAGGGCAGTGCGGTAAGCGCCAGCCCAGCACACAGGGCTATTGAGAGAAGAAATTGTTTTTTCATGACAGGCTTTTGGGCAATGATGAGGCCGTAGCAGTACTCGGAGACAAGAAGTCACTGCTACGACCTCTAGGAAAAAAGGAAGAATCGGAAACGTTAGCCTTTGACAATGTGTTCACCGGCAAAGCGACCAGGCATGATGGCGCGAGGCATACCATTGCCAACGTACAGACCACCCGCGGTTTCACCTGCGGCGTAAAGCCCAGGGATTACATGACCGAAAATGTCAAGCACTTGAGCGTTTTCGTTGATCCGTAGACCTCCCGTAAGGTTGTGAACAAAAAGCACGACTTGAACTGCATGGAATGGCCCCTGCTCAATTTTGTTGAGCATGTCAGCGGGCTTTTCGAAGTCCTCGTCTTTCTTCTGATCGCAGAAACCGTTGAAGCGAGATACAGTCTTTGCGAGGTTAGGCGTGCCGAGTTTCGCTGCCAGTTCTTCAATGGTGGCGGCGCTAAAAGCAAAACCTTCGGCACAAACAGGGGCTTCTGTTGTCCAATGGTTACGTTTAGCTGCGGCGTCATCAAAAATGCACCAAATTTTCTTTTCAGGCTGAACGTAAGCGATGTCATAGAAGTTGTAGCCACCCAAGTCTGATTCATCGACTTCTTGTACAAAGCGGTCTCCAGCCTTGTTTACAAAGATAATGTCAGCCCAACGCGGTCCTTTGACTCCGATGCCAGGTGCACCGTACGGGGAGTTTTTTGGAAAACCATAGCGGTTTGTGCCGAACATGCGGCGCATATGGGGGGTATCCTCGCCACGGTCGCCCAAATACATTCCACCCGCTTTAAGGCCTGCCAAGATAGCCGAGCCGTCGGGTTCTACAAACGGGAATCCTGTAGCAGGCATATCAGGCGAAAAACGCGGATCAGTGATTTGACGCAATTCGGCGTTTGCCTTCCAACCGCCCCCCGCAAGAATCACACCCTTGGTAGCCTTGATGTTGAGTACGCCGTTGGGTGTTTCTACACGAGCCCCAATGACTCGGCCATGCGCATCCTTGTAGACGTCGGTGAGTTTATGCTCGAGTAGAATTTGGCCGCCTTTACCTTCAAAGTAGGTCTTAAACGGAACCATGATGCCGCGGCCCGTACGGTAGCCACCTTTGAGGTTTTTATGTGCATTCCCATCACCACGATCTTCAGAGTAGATGTGAAGATAGGACTCTTTGTGCTGGCTGTCGTACTGACCAGCTGCAGTGGAGGTGTTTGAGAATTTGACGCCATGAGCTTCTAACCATTCCTGCGTCGGACCGCAGTATTCGCTATAGCGCTTCGCTAGCTTCGGATCGTTTTTGCGGTATTCGATATTTTTGGGGTTGGTCAAGTGGGCGTAGAGCGCTTCCGGCGTGTCGTTGTCACCGCTTTCTTTTTGGAAGCGGGTACCACCGCGGAGCGCAATAATGCCGCCATTGATCATGGCGCAGCCGCCATAGTTCTTGCCTTTTTCGATCACAAGAACCTTAGCCCCAAGGTCAATCGCAGAGATGGCTGCACTCATGCCTGCAATACCAGATCCCGCAACCAGCACTTCTGTGGTGAGGTCCCACTTCTTGGGCGTTGACAGGGGAGTGTCGTGAGATTTTGCAGAGGTAACACTGACAAGACTGGCGGTTCCAGCGAGCGTCATGGCTTGAAGCAGGGTGCGGCGGGAGGTTTGTACTGAATCCATAGTAAGTCTCCTAAGTTGAGGTCTAAGTGTTAGCCCTAATGGGCGGATCACTGCTACGTGAGAACTTTACTCAGCGGAGATACTCGAGTATTTGAGGTGATATTAAGAGTTCTTCTTTTACTTGCTGCTCCCCATGAAAAAAAAGACATCCCTTTTGCATGAGGGATGCCGCAACCGTCAAGAGGAGCAACATTCAGGACCAGTCATCGTAACCTTTGAGTGCCGTCTATCTCATGGAGGCATTAATGCGCCATCTGTAGAATTTTTAGGATGTTTAAAGTTTATGAGGACTCTCTCAATGATCAGTAACAGCGCGAGAGCAGGGGTTATCCGCAAAAATTTATCCGGCGATCAATCCTATGGTTCGTTCGTCCCAACGCCGCTGCCACCGAATCCGCGCTTAGCGCTCGATGCGGAGATGGTTGAAGCGCTCGTGGCTGCGCACCAAGCGCTCGCGCTACTCAAAGGAACCGTACGCTATATTCCGAACAAGGAGAGGCTTCTTGCGATGTATATACGCAAAGAAGCGCTCTTTTCAGCCCAAATCGAAGGAACCCAAGCAACGCTTGACGATATCCTTGATCCAATGATCGATGAGAATTGCAATCGCGATGTTCAGGACGCCATTGACAATGTCAACGCAGTTCAATACGCGTTGGATCAGATTGAGGATGAGCATGGTCTTCCTGTGTGCCTGAGGCTCTTGCGTGAAACCCACAAGGTTCTTCTGCAGCATTCACGAGGTCAGGACAAATCTCCGGGCGAACTGAGGACTACGCAAAACTGGATCGGACCCGCCGGTTGCTCGTTACGGCAAGCGGCCTTTGTTCCGCCCAATCCTAGCGACATGATGGAGGCGCTCCATGCGTTGGAGCACTATTTACACACGGAAGATGAGCTAGATCCTCTGATTCGAGCCGCGCTCATTCATTATCAGTTTGAGACGATTCATCCGTTTTTGGACGGCAATGGCCGCATCGGTCGCCTTTTGATCCTCCTCACTCTTATCGAGCAGAAGGTCATTGATTCGCCGTACCTTTACATCTCCTATTTCTTAAAGTTGAATCGTACTGAGTACTATGAGCAGATGAGTTCAGTTCGAACAAATGGAACCTATGAGGCGTGGGTAAAATTCTTCCTCACTGCCGCAAAACAAGCTTCTCAAGATGCACTCGAGACGATCGAGCGTTTACATCGGCTCTCAGAGGCGAGCCGTGCAAAAGTTATGGAAGGTGTACGCGGAAAAGTTGCGCTCGAAAAGTTAGAGCGTTTCGTGAGCTATTTGGAGAGTTCGCCCATTATCGAGATCAGGCAGACTGCGGCTA
Organism: uncultured Sutterella sp.; assembly: GCA_902463725.1. Classification (GTDB taxonomy): domain Bacteria; phylum Pseudomonadota; class Gammaproteobacteria; order Burkholderiales; family Burkholderiaceae_F; genus Sutterella. Next base: position 177,005 of record CABQGK010000004.1, read on the forward strand.
CGTTCGGATGGAGTTTCCCGACGACATCCAAATACGTGCAACGTTTCACCGAGGCAGGCATCCTCAAGGAAGTTACGGGACGAGTCCGAGGACGCGTTTTTGCCTATGAGGCGTACTTGGCGATTCTCAGGAAGGACATGGAGCCGATCTAAGAGAGGCTGTGTTGACTAGCCGTAGAGAGGGTGCCGCAAGTTGCGAGGCTCGCACCTGCATGGCGCTCAGAATGACAGCGCTCGCCCCCTCGAGGATTCAGATACTCAAGAGGACGAGCGCGAGAGTGGTTTACTCGTTCAAGAAGTTGAGGGCGGTCTGCACGTAGAGTGCAGCGCCCTTGACGAGGACGCTTTCATCGACCTTGTACTTGCCCGAGTGCTGCGGGTAGACCGCGTCGAGTTCAGCATTACGCACACCCAGGAAGCACATGGCACCAGGGACCTTTTCCGTGAAGTAAGCAAAGTCTTCACCACCCATGGTGCGACCATACTGGGCTTCGCAACCTTCGCCGAAAATGCTTTCCGCGGCAGAGAGGGCGAGCGCATTGATGTGCGCATCGTTGACCGTAGGCGGCACATGCGGAATGTATTCGACCTCGGCGGTGGCACCAAAGGCGCGTGCCGTCTCACCCGCAATACGCGTAATCTGTTCAGGGAACTTCGCACGGATTTCGGGATTAAAGCAGCGCGTGGTTCCTTCGAGATAGGCCGTTTCGGCGATCACGTTAAAGCGCGTGCCGCTCTGGAAAATGCCCGTCGAGACGACTGCGGTTTCTGTGGGTGGCGTTTCGCGGCTGACGATGGACTGAAGGTTCTGCACAATCGCAGCGCCCACAACGACCGCGTCCACGCAGAGGTGCGGCTGAGCACCGTGCCCACCCTTACCCTTGACGTGAATCTTGAAGAGGTCGCCACTTGCCATACGCGGACCCGGCTCAAGGGAGACTTTGCCTGCGGGAATGTCGCTCCAGACGTGCATCCCGAAGCAGGCGTCAACCCCGTCGAGCGCGCCGCCCTCGATCATGGCCTTAGCGCCACGTGCAGTTTCTTCAGCGGGCTGGAAGAATAGCTTCACCGTGCCGTGCAGCTCATCCTTGATGTCATTGAGCATGAGCGCCGCAGTAAGCAGCATCGAAGTGTGGCAGTCATGGCCGCAAGCGTGCATGACACCCTTGTTTTCGCTAGCAAACGGGCAGTCCGTGAGCTCGAGCACTTCGAGCGCATCCATGTCGCCGCGCAGCATGAAGGTTTTCCCAGGGTGCGCGCCTTTAATCGTTGCAACAATCCCCGTCTCAAGCCCCACCTGCACGAAGGGAATCCCTGCGCGAGCAAGTTCTTCCTGCACTCGGCGGCTCGTTTCGTACTCTTTGCCGCTTACTTCAGGGTGCTGGTGGAAGTGCCGGCGCATCGTTACCTGAAAGTCGCCGTACTTTTGCATGAGTTCTGTTAAGTTAGCCATTTTTCTTTTGTCCCACTAAATTAGAGCATGTTGACAAAAATACCCGCGATAAAGACCGAAGTAATGGTCACCGTGACGAAGCCACTGACAATCATCGCAGGGAACATACGGCTCATCAAGAAGGCATGTTCCTCGGGCGTCTTCGCAAGCGAATCGCAGGTCTGAATAGTGATGATCTGGTCAAAGGGGTAGCCGTAAAGGGCGGTCAAGCAGTTTGCAAACGCGAGCTCCGTGGAAATCTTGAAGAGCTTTGCCACGAAGTAGGCCACCGCGAACATCCCCACAAGGCCGATGACGATGAGTTCTACCATCGGGACGATGATGCCCGAGAGCATCTCAGGAGTGCAGTCCTTGAGGCCATCAAAGATGTACATCGTGAGCGCCATCATCATGATGCCTGCAGAGTTGGCCTTCACCAATGCGTTGCGATCCAAAAAGCCCAAACGGCAGAAGATGATGCCGAGCACCAAGGCCCAGATCGCCGCAGAAATCCCCGTCTTCGGACCAATGATGAGCGCAAGCCACGCCACAAGACCCAGCTTGGTGAGAATCATCACGGGCGAATTGAAGGATTCCGGCAACTGCAAGGGCAGGCGTGCGGTGGGCGCTTCGACTTTGCCTTCGCCGAGCTGCGTGGCGCTATGCACTGCTTCGAGGTCTTCCTCATTGAGCTTAAGCTCCCCTTTGCGATAGCCTTCGAGCAGTCGAGCGCCTTCGCGCTTCAAGCAAATTGCCGTCAGCGGATAACCCGCAAAGCCCTGCACGCAGTACATGGAAATAGCAAAGACCGCGGCAACTGTGAGCCCCGCCTTAGTGGCGGCGCTCTGCATCATCGTGGCGGCCACGATCCCACCCGTGAGCGGCGGCAGACCCGCAATCACCAAGTTACGGTCCATGACAAGGGGCGCGACAAAGTAGCAAAGCGCGACCATGCCCGCAAGCCCCGAGAGGCAGACCAGTGCGGTGCGCCACTGCGCGAGCAACTGCTTCAAGCTAATAATCGTGCCCAAGTGCGTGATGAGCAGGAAGATGCCGAGCGTTGCACCAAAGGGAATGAGGTAGCTGTCTTTGACGAGACTGTGCGGTAGCACCGTCCAGTAGCCGATCAAAATGAGTACGGCCGAGGCAAAGACAGAGGGAATCCAAGCTTTGGTGATGCGGGCGACCATGTCGCCAAAGAGCACAATCACGCCGCAGATAACAAAGGCGAAAATAAAGTTGTACATAGGTCTGCCCCTAGAGTCAAATGAGGGTTTGCTATGTCCATTCTATGCATGGTACGTTTCGCGCCGTTCGCACGATTACGCCTTTATTGATCGTGCGCCGACTGGCTGGGATATTGCGCCTAAGTGGAAGCGCCTAGGGGACGCGCGCTGCGCTAGCCCAAAGGCTGAGCGCTTCTCTTCGTTCTTCCGCCGCTCGAACTATCCCGCATGGGAGGAGGGGCGGTGTCTCTCCCATTGGGGGTGTTTACCTTTTCCGAGTGCGGCGGTAGGATTAGCCGCATGTAAATGTTGTATTTCAAATGCAACATTTGAAGATCCCTCTGCGACAGGCTTCTAACGCCGTTGCGGATTCAGAAACGAAGAAAAGGAATCTCCCTCATGGGTCAATACAAGAAGCTATGGTATCTGCTCATTGCGGTACTGATTTTTGCATTTACTCTTCTTGGGTTTGCGGGACGTGAAGTCTACAAACACGCGCCACCGTTCCCGGAAAAGGTGCTGGCAGTGGACGGCACGGTGCTCTTTACCAAGGATGATATTTTGGCGGGTCAGACCGCTTGGCAGTCTACGGGCGGCATGGAGCTTGGCTCGATTTTGGGGCACGGTGCTTATCAAGCCCCAGACTGGACGGCGGATTGGTTGCATCGCGAGTTGAGCGCTTGGCTTGATCTTGCGGCTAAGAACGACTTCGGCAAGACCTATGTCGAGTTGAGCGCTGCGGAGCAGGCGTCGCTGCGCGCACGCATGACCACCGAATACAAAGAGGGTGGTAAGCCCGATGCGTCGGGCAATGTGAGGGTGAGCCAGACGCGCGCAGTTGCGATTGCCGAGACGGCGAAATACTATGTGGCGCTCTATGGGAACGCTCCTGAGCTCAACACGACGCGCGAACACTTCGCCATGAAGCACAACACGCTTCCCGATGTGAAGGATCGTGAAAAGCTCACCGCCTTCTTCTTCTGGACGGCGTGGGCCGCTTCCACCAATCGTCCTGATACGGCAGCAACCTACACGAACAATTGGCCTCATGAGCCCTTGATCGACAATGTGCCGACCACGGAAAACGTGATTTGGTCGGTGGCTTCGATCGTGGTGTTGCTCCTTGGTGTGGGTCTGCTTGTTTGGGGTTACTCCTGGCAGAAGGCGCATGATACGGTGAAAGTGCCGGAATCCGATCCCCTTGCTCGCCTCTCGCTCACCCCGAGCCAGAAGGCGCTCTGGAAGTACATTGCGCTCACAGGCGTGCTCTTCCTCGTGCAGGTCTTTTTGGGCGGCTTTGTTGCGCACTACACCATCGAGGGTGGCGGCTTCTACGGCATCGATACCTCGGACTTCTTCCCGTACTCGCTGGCGCGTACGTGGCACATCCAAGCGGCGATCTTCTGGATTGCAACGGGCTTTTTGACGGCTGGGCTCTTCCTTGCGCCGATCATCAATGGCGGCAAGGATCCGAAATTCCAGCGCTTGGGCGTGAACCTTCTCTTTGTGGCGCTTTTGATTGTGGCTGGCGGCTCCTTTGGCGGTAACTATATGGCCATTGCACAGACGCTCCCCAAGCACCTCAACTTCTGGTTTGGCCATCAGGGCTACGAGTTCCTTGACATTGGTCGCTTCTGGCAGGTGATGCTCTTTGTGGGCTTGCTCCTCTGGCTCTTCTTAATGCTGCGTTGCACGGTAAGCGCGCTCAAGAATAAGAACAGCGACCGCAACCTCTTGGCGCTCTTCATCGCGTCGATGGTGGGTGTGGGGCTCTTCTATGGTCCGGGGCTCTTCTACGGCGAGCACACGTCGCTTACGGTGATGGAGTACTGGCGCTGGTGGGTGGTGCACCTCTGGGTGGAAGGCTTCTTTGAAGTGTTTGCTACCGCTGCCATTGCCTTTGTGTTCCACAACTTGGGTCTTGTCACGTTGCGTACCGCGACGGTGAGCACGCTCGCAGCTGCCTCGCTCTTTTTGATCGGTGGCGTGCCTGGTACCATGCACCACCTCTACTTCTCGGGTGTGACGAGCTCTGGCATGGCTATGGGCGCTGTCTTCTCCGCGCTCGAAGTGGTTCCGCTTGTGCTGCTTGGTGTGGAAGCGCATGAACACTGGTCCTACCAGCATGCTGCGCCGTGGGCTAAGCGCCTGCGTTGGCCGGTGATGTGCTTCGTGGCAGTGGCCTTCTGGAACATGCTCGGTGCTGGCGTCTTCGGCTTCCTCATCAATCCGCCGATTTCGCTCTACTACGTGCAGGGTCTCAACACCACCGCGGTGCACTCGCACTCTGCGCTCTTCGGGGTGTACGGGTTCCTCGCGCTCGGCTTTATCTTCCTTGTGGCTAACTACATCAAGCCCAAGGCTGAGTACAACCAGACTCTGATGGGTGCAGGTTTCTGGGCGCTGAACATCGGGTTGGTGGTGATGATCATCACGAGCCTTCTGCCGGTGGGTGTTATTCAGGCGGCTGCCTCGATTAACGAAGGTCTCTGGTACGCTCGTAGCGAAGCGGTGATGCAGTCGGCTGCGCTTGTGAACCTGCGCTGGATCCGTATCGTCGGTGACACGGTCTTCATCATCGGCGCGGTGCTGGTGGTCTGGCAGGCTCTGAAGCTAGTCTTTGCCAAAGACAAATAAGCTGGCAAGAAGAAACCCGGAAGCGAGCGTGCAAGAGGCGCGCTCGCCGAGCGGTTGACTGAGAGGTGGGCGTGCTCGCAATCAAGCGGCACGCCCTTTTCACACGCATTGGCCGTGCTAGTATCATCTCAGATGCCGCTCCACATTCCCTAGGAGCTGGTCGTAGATAAGGAGAGCACAGCATGACAGACCTCGTAGTGGTAGATGCACAGAACGACTTCATTGATGGGACGCTAGCTTGCGCGCATGCGCGTGAGGCAGTGGCGTACTTGGTTGACTATATGAATGGTGCGGTCGTGCGCACGTTCTACACCTCGGACTGGCACTCGGCACAAAACGGCTCGTTTTCAGATAACGGTGGTATCTGGCCCGTGCATTGCGTGGCGGGGACGAAAGGCGCTGAACTCTCTTCAGCGTTTGAGCGCGTGACCGATCCTGCTAACCGCCCCAACGTGGAGAACCGCTTTCTCAAAGGTGTGCGCGACGATGTGGAGGAGTATTCGGCTGCGGCTGCGCGCAATGCGGCGGGGACTGTGCTCACCGATGTGCTAGGGGATACGGTGCTTGTGGCGGGTATTGCGCTGGAGTACTGCGTGCGCGAGACTGTGCTCGACCTTGTACGCTCGGGGCGCACTGTAATATTGTTGCGAGAAGGGGTGGGCTATGTCGATCCCACCAAGGTCAATGCAGTGATCGCCGAGCTCGAAGCGCTAGGCGTACGCGTGCTCTAGAGTGCGCAAGCGACCAAACCATTTTCTGATGTTTTCTCAGGGTTAACCCGTTTTCGTGCGAAAGCGCACGCTTTCTGTTGGGTGATTCTTTCAGAATCAGTCTGTCGCGTGGGGGCGCCGCGCTTTGGCGCCGCACGCCGCACACGGTTTTTGGAGGAAAACATCATGAACGTCAATCGTCGTCAATTGTTGGGTACGGCTGCAGCGGGTGCTGCGCTTGCCGCAAGCCCCTTGGCGCTCGCCGCGGTAAAAGAAGAAAAAGCTGACCTCGTCATTGTGGGCGGTGGTTTGGGCGGACTTTCTGCAGCCTACGCTGCGGTACGCAAAGGCCTCAAACCTATCGTCATCGAAAAGTTGAAATTCTTGGGTGGCGCTGGCCTTTTCCCAGAAGGCTCGCTCGGTGTGAACACGCGCTACCAAAAGGCACACGGCATTACCACGACGGTGAGCCAAGTGCTCGATGCTGCACTTCAGTACCATCACTATCGCGCGGATCCCGCGGTGTTACGTCGCCTGATTGAGGAAAGTACACGCACGATTGATGAGCTCGAGGATCTCGGCATTGAATTCCGCGGCATCCGCACGATGTATCCCAAAGAAGAGTCGCTCATGTGCTGGCACCTCTTCAAAGGTGGGTGCGCAGAAGTCTGTAAGCGCTTCATCGACCAGATTAAGGCGCATGAAGGACGCCTTATCACTCGTACGCGCGTCACCAAACTCATCATGAAAGGTGGCCGCGTCGCCGGCGTGGAAGCCACGAGCGAGCAAGGTGACAAACTCATTATTCATGCCAAGAAGGTGATCATTGCCACGGGTGGCTTTGCCGCTAACAAGGCCATGCTGGCGCAGTACGTCTTCGATAGCTCAGAGTTGGGCATGGTTGAGCCGATTTGGCTACGTGGCTCAGTGGTCGATGGTCGTGAAGGTGATGGCATCAATATGGCGCGCTTGGTGGGCGCAGGTGTGCGCGGCATGCATACGGTTGCGGGTAACGCGCCGTACCTACCAGATGTTCCGCCTATTAATCAGTTCTCAGGTCCCGACGCGCTGAAGCAAGGGCGCTGTGCGCTCGCTCAGCCTTGGCTCTGGGTTGACCATACGGGTCGGCGCTTCTTCAATGAGTCGCGCGGCTCGATCTTTGTCGATGTCTACAATGCGATGACCACGGCGGGTGGCGTCTCCTACACGATCTTCGATAAGCACATGATGGATAAGCTCGTCAACGAAGGCGCCGTGCTTCCGTTCAACGCTATTGTGCTTGCGGGTGTGCCGCTCAAAGAACTGCCAAACACCTTTGCCATGGGTAAAGAGCGTGGTTGGGCCTTTGAAGCGAATACGATCGAAGAGCTCGCTCAGCAGATTGGCGTGCCGCCAGAAAACCTCAAGGACACGATGCGCAAAGTCAACAAGTACGCCAAAGACGGCTTGGATCCAGAGTTTGGCCGCCGCCCCGAGCATTTAATGGCGTTCGACCTTGAGCATGGCCCGTACTATGCACTCAAAGCCATCCGTTGCTTCTTCTTGACGTTGGGCGGTGTGACTGTGACGCCTAACTTTGAAGCGAAGACCCCGCAAGGGGACGTGATTCCCGGGCTCTACGTCATTGGTCAAGATATTGGTGGGCTCTATGACAGCAGCTACGACTTGCGTTGCGAAGGCTCTGCCTCTTCCTTTGCCATGACGAGCGGACGCGTGGCGGCTGAGCACGCGATTGCCATGTTGGAAAAGGGCGCGTAAAGCGCGACAGAGCTCCATCATGCTCTAAACTTTGGGGACGCAAACTGCCTCGGTGAAGCCGCTGAGGCTTGCGCCCCCTTTCTCTATCTTCTTTCGCCCAGATTGTCATGACCCATATGGACGAAGTAACGAGCACAGACTTACAAAATCCCGAACAACTAACAGCCCGTGCCATGGTTTACGGGAAAACGCCGTGGCTCGTGCCCGAGGCGCCCAGACGTCTAAGGGAGTTTTTGCTAGAGCACGGCACGCCGCTAACGCTACGCAGAGGCGAAACGCTTCCCTTTGGCGCGCAGAGTCGTATCTCACTCGTGGAAGACGGACTTATCGGCACGCTTCCCTTGCATCTCGGGGACACAAACCGAGTGTGCGGGCTCTTTGGCGCTGGTAGCGTCATGGGCCTTGTGATGGCGTTGAGAATGGGCAATACGCGGCCTGCCTCTTCTGGGATGCAGATTTTCTCGAAGGTCTTTGTTGAGGCAAGGCTTCGCGCTGTGCCGATCGAGCGGTTTCTGACGTGGTTCTCCACGCTCTCTGAGGCGGACTCACAGGCGCTCTATCGCGCGGCAATTCTGATCACTGAGAGTCAACTCGAGGGCGTTTTTGTCAACGATATCTATCCCGTGCACGTGCGGCTCCTGATTGTGCTTGAGGTACTCGGGCGTGGCCGTGCTGTCAGCGAGGATGGCCTAGTGGAACTTGCCCATGGACTAACACTCGCGGACATCGCCCAGATACTGCATACGAAGCGTGAGATGGTATCGCGCGCATTTTCCCTAGCGCAACGCGCAGGGGTGGTGGTGCGGCGCGGCCGTGTCTTGGGCTATTCTCCCTCGGCGCTCGGTGTGGCGCTCAAGCGGGCGCTCTCTTAGAGTACGCCCGCCTCACACTTTGCTCGGCGTGCCTCAGGCCTATTACGCTCTCCAGCGTCGGAAAATGAGTGAGGTGTTCACGCCGCCAAAGGCAAAGTTGTTGCTCATGACGAACTCGGTGTCGATGTGGCGCTCCTCGCCCATGATGTAATCGAGTTTCCCGCATTCGGGATCGGGCTCTGTCAGGTTCAAGGTTGGGCTAAACCAGCCCTCACGCATCATTTCAATGGCAAACCACGCTTCGAGCGCGCCACAAGCGCCGAGTGTATGCCCAAAGAAACTCTTCATGGAGCTCACAGGAAGGCGACTGCCAAAGACTGCTTCGGTGGCAAGGCTCTCGGCAACGTCGCCACGACCCGTGGCCGTACCGTGAGCGCTCAGGTAGCCGATCTGCTCGGGGGTGAGATTCGCATCCGTGAGTGCATCCCGAATGCAGCGCTCAATCGTGATGCGGTTGGGCTGTGTGATGTGTGTTGCGTCACAGTTGGTGGCAAAGCCCGCGACTTCAGCGTAGATGGTGGCACCACGCGCTTGAGCGTGCTCGAGTGATTCAAGTACCAAGGCGCCAGCGCCCTCCCCAATGACAAGCCCGTCACGGCTACGGTCAAACGGTTTTGGCGTGAGGCTCGGGCTGTCATTCAGGGTGCTCGTAGCAAAGAGCGTGTCAAAGACCGCTACTTCCGAGGGGCTCAGCTCCTCGGCGCCGCCCGCGACCATTGCGTCCTGCATGCCGTAACGGATTGCTTCATAGGCGTAGCCGATGGCTTGCGAGCCCGAGGTGCACGCAGAGCTTGTGGGGATGACGCGACCTGTAAGGCCAAAGAAAAGCCCAGCGTTGACCGCGGTGGTATGCGGCATCATCTGTACGTAGCTTGTGGCGGTGATTTTGCGTGTGGATTTTTCTGTGAGCATCGCCGCAAAGTCGCAGACTGCGTCCACCCCGCCCGTGCATGAGCCAAAGGCGATGCCGACGCGCCCCCCTTTTAGAAAAGCTTCATCCTCAAGGAGCCCAGCGGCTTCTAGGGCATACTCCGAGGCACGCGTTGCCATGAGTGATACGCGCGACATGCTGCGCGTGCGCTTGCGCGTATAGTGCTCGGGTAGCGTAAAGTCCCGAACGGGCGCTGCGAGCTTCGCGTTCATGCCGCTGATCTCATCCCACTCGGGCATGGCGCAGACCGCGTTTTTGCGTGCGAGAAGCTCCGCGCGTACCGTATCCCAGCTTTCCCCAAAGGCGGTCACGCCGCCCATTCCGGTTACGACAACTCGACGTTCACGCATCAGAGCATCCCTCCATTGATGGAAATGACCTGACGGGTGATGTAACCCGCGGCATCACTCATGAGGAAAGCAACGAGCTTGGCTACTTCGTCGGGCTGTCCAAAGCGCTTCATCGGAATCATGCTCATCGCGTGCTCGAGCGCGAGCTCGTTCATCTCAACGATATCCGTTTCGATGAGCCCTGGGGCCACGGCATTGACGGTGATGTTGCGTGAGGCCAGCTCCACCGCAAGCGCTTTCGTTGCTCCAATGAGTCCCGCTTTGGCGGCCGAGTAGTTCACTTGTCCCCGGTTACCCATGATCCCTGAGACGGAGCTCATCGTAACGATGCGCCCGCCCTGACGGGCACGCACCATGGGCATGATGGTGGGGTGCACGACATTGAAAAAGCCAGTGAGGTCGACATCGATGACGCGATCCCAATCCTCATCAACTAGCGCGGGGAACGCGCCGTCACGGGTGATGCCCGCGTTCACTAGCACGCCCCAATAAGCGCCGTGCTGCGCGATGTCCGCGTCAATCGCCTTGCGTGCCGCGTCGCGATCCGATACGTCAAAGGGGAGGGCGCGAGCGCTCCCCGCCACGCGCGCTACGTCGTCAAGCACGCCCGCAAGCGCCTCCGGACTGCGGGCGTTCAGCACAAGGTCAAAGCCCGCACGGGCAAGCTCGAGCGCACAGGCGCGCCCAATGCCGCGCGAAGCACCAGTGATGAGGATGGTTTTCTTTTTGTCGGTCATGTGTTTAGCTTATTTGTTGTTATCGCTGAGTGTGTCAGCTCAGCTGTCGGTGTTTGTCATTTTAGTGGTTTGTGCGCGAAAAGAGCGCAGGCATTTCACGCACTAGCGGCTGATAAACAGTGATTCGGCCGCGAGCGAGCTCACGTCCCTCAAGTGTCACCGCGCCCTCAAAGGTGGCGAGCTGCCCCTCTTGAAGGAGCTTTTGCATATGGGTGATGACTGTGCCAGTCGCGGGCACAGCCGCCTCGAGAAACTTTGCTTGTCTTACTGAGAGGAGAAAGCCAACTTCGGCAGGCGTTTCCCCTTCGGGGGCTGCCACGCCCGCGCTTTTTCGTGCTCCCGCCCAGATACCAATGCTCTGAGCCATGATTTCAAGGAGAAACTCATTGGGCACCGTACCCTCGGCGTAAGCAAAGCGCGCGAGCGGCCCCTCTGCGCCGAGCTTCGTGCACGTGCGCACGGCATCCTCTTCGATCAGTAGCACCTCGCTCACAAGCAGCATGGGCGGTCGGTGTGAGAGGTAGGTCTCTGGTGATTCGTAGGGCATCATGATTGAGCACTATCCATGCGGGTGAAAATAAGGGATGTGTTATTGCCGCCAAACGCAAAGTTGTTGCTCATGACGGTGCGCGGCGTGAGTCTCGTGGGCTGAGTGATCCATTTTATCCCCGAGAGCGTTTCATCAAAGTGCAAATTTTCTGGGATCTGCGCGGGATGCATGATGGGGTGCGTAAGGAGCATGACGGCAAGCAGCGCATCCGTGATGCCTGCGGCACCCAGGGTGTGCCCTGTGAGACGCTTGGTTGAACTCACAAATGGCGCTGAGCCAAAGACCTCGCGCACAGCACGACACTCGGCCGCGTCGTTTTGCAACGTCCCCGTACCATGCAGGTTGATGTAGTCCACTTCTGCAGGCGTGAGGCGCGCTCGGCTGAGCGCGTCTTCCATTGCGAGCTTCGCGCCAAGGCCTTCGGGGTGCGGAGAGCTCATGTGATACGCGTCACTACTTTCACCGACACCGAGAAGCGCGATGGGGGACGGAGTGCGTGAGAGCCACATGAGGCCCACTCCCTCACCAATGGTGATGCCGCAACGCTCCGCAGCAAGCGGCGCAGTGAGGTCTGCTGCGAGCACACCGAGCGCTGCAAAACCGTTAATGGGCATACGCGCGAGGCTGTCTGCGCCGCCCACAATGGCTGCGTCAATGACGCCCGCTTCGATGAGGCGCGCCCCTGTGATGATGGCTCGAGCGCTTGAGGTGCACGCTGTGCAGATCGTGTAGGCAGGGCCGCGAATACCGAGCCACTCGGCGAGGAACCGTGCGGGGTCGCCCATTTCTTGCGCGGTACTTGAGAAAGCGCGCGGCGATGTGGACCCATTTATCACTTCCTCGATATAGCGAGCCGCTTCTTCACTCCCAGAAGTGGAGGTGCCTAAGAAAACGCCCGTATGTGAGGTGTCTACGCTTGCAAGAAGCGCCTCCCAGCGACTCCGCTCGCTCTCTATCACACGCATGAGAAGACGGTTGTTGCGCGAGTTGTGCCGAGCGCGAAGCGGCTCGGGCACTGCGGGCAAGTCTCCTAAGACGTGGCCAAATGGGATGGCTTTCTTTTTCCCCTCGTCGGTGACGAGCAGTCCCTCTGTCAAGCGCATCCCTGGCGCCTCGTTACGCGCCCAGTTCGCAAGAATCTCGCGCGGCGAGTTACCGAGCGCATTGACGAGTCCATAGTGGTGAACGTAGATCATGGCGCGGCGCTCTCCTTAGTGTCCTCTAGGGGCGTAAATGTAATACGGTAGCCAAATGCGTGGTGAATGATTTCAAGCGGGGCGCCCTCGGCATAACGGATGGTCTCGATGGTGCCCGTGGGGCTCTCGAGCACGCGACGCATCCCGCCCTTGGTTTCGGTGAGCAGTACCTCTTCAGGGAGATGCCCCTGCCAGAGCGACGCGGGTAGGCTGGCGAGGAGATGCTCGCCTAAAACTTGCTTTGCATCGGGTAGCTTCTGGCTTGGCACGCGCGTGGACGCTTCAAGGTGCTTCCCATCCCAGCGCAGGGTAAAAAGCGGCAGTCCCGCAGTACTGAGTCCATCCATGAGGAGAACGCCAGCGCGGCAGCTCGTGACGACGATGAGCCGCGAGTGCCGCTCACCGTACTCAAAGGCGAGTAGCGCGGCGCGAGCGGCTTGCTCTTTCACGCAAGCTTCTTCTGGGAGTGTCGCGCGCAGCTTCGGGGCGATGAAAAATTCAGTGCCCTCCGGCGCGAGCGGCCCAGCACTCTGGCAGGCGGTGAGAAGTGTGCTCGCTGCGAGCGTTGCTAGCGTGAGCATGCGTAGGTCAATCACGGTCGATTCTCCAGAGTAGTGGCATGGGTGCAAGCAGAAATGCTACCAGCACCCCTGCGCTTAAGACCCAGCCAAAGTTAGCAACCGCTTCGGTTGCAGAGAGCGTGAGGATACCCAAACTTGCGAGCGTGGTGAGTAACGCTGTGAGCATTGCGCGTAAGGTTGCTTCAGCGTCTCGCTCAAAGCTCAAGAAAAACACCACATAGTCGATGCTAATGCCAAGTATCAGAATAAGCGCAAAGAGGCTAAAGAGATTCACTGGGATCCCAACCAGCGTGGTGGCCGACAGGCCTGCCGCCATGCTGAGCGCCACAACGAGCGCGCCAAGCGTGCCACGCGCCACGCCAAACTTGCGCACAAGGCTCACGAGCACAGCGCCCCAGGAGAGCGCAAGGAGCGCTAGGAGTGTGATGCGCGTGTGGTGAAAGGTCTCTTCGATGGCGGCACGACGGTTGAGCCACGTGATGCCCGGATGGTTAGCAAGCTTCTCAAGTGTGGCCGCATCTTTGACGCCAGAAACGGTAAGCAACGCCGAGAGTGACCCATCCGAATGCTCATAGAGGAGCCCCGCGGCCCTTGCACCAAAAACGCTCTGGCGCCATTCGGTGAAGCTTACGACGCTTGGGAGTTGCGGGTTTTGCAGGTGGATGCCTGCCGCATCGGCGAGCGTTGCTTCAATCATGGGCAGCGCCGCTTTGACTTGAGCGCGAACTTGTTCTTGCCGTGCCTCTGGAAGGGGCAAATTGTAGAGAAGCCGTCCATAAGCAGCAGAGACCTTAGGGGAGTCGAGCGCTAGGGCGAGCGTCATCGCGCGTGTGAGTACCACTTCAGCACTCTCTCCATGCACGATAAAGCCCGTCTGTGAGAGGTTTTGTCCTAGAAGTGCGGCAAAACCCTTTTCGTGGGCGACGAGCGTTTCGGGTGGCGACTGCAGCATGCGTAGATCATCGTTGTAGTTTGCGCGCGAGAGCCCATAAAGTGTGAGCGCGATGAGGCTCGCAGAGAGCGCGAGCACGATTGGGTGGCGCGCTCGCCAGAGCGACACCACTCGCGCAAGCTGCGCTGCAGGCGGGGTGCGCCGTGCCGCAAACCCCTTCACAAGGAAGGGAAAGAGCAGATAGACGGTAAGCCACGAGGCAGTGAGGCCGCAGGCCGCAAAGACGGCGAGCTGTCGCAGCCCTGGGAATGGGGCAAGCGCCATCAACGCATAGGCGGCGACGGTGCTGAGCACTGCATGAAGGAGTGCGGGCCGCAGAACGAGCAAGCTCTCGAGCGGGGATTCATTTGCCCCTTCGGTGCGCCGCCTTGCTAGGTAGTAAGTGGTGTAGTCCGCGCAAAGCCCGATGAGCGAGAGGCACATCACGAGCGTGATGATATGCACGCTCCCAAAGAGCGCCAGTGTGGCGGTGAGTCCAACGATAGCGCCAGCGACGATGCTGAGCGTAGCGAGGATGAGGGGTCGGAGAGAGCGAAACGCAATGAAGAGTAGCGCAAAGAGCGCCGCAATGCTTATGTAACCCAGCGTATTGATATCGTGCTGCGCGGTGGCTGCGGCAGCAACCGAGTGAAAGAGCGCACCTTGATGAAAAAAGGCAATGCCAGAAGCGCTCAAGCGCTCTTCAAGCGCTGCGATTTGCGTGACGACTGCGGTGCTACGTTCTCCGTGCACGCACTCGGACCTAAGTTGTGCGCTAATAAAGCGCCAAGGTGTGCCGTCTGCGGCGGCAAGCGTAAGCCACCCATCCTTGACGGTGAGCGGGAGGAGGCTTTGTGAGCTAAGGCGTGAACTACGCAAAAGAAGCGCAGGGTCACGAGTGAGCTCCCCGAGTGATGGGGCCGCAAGCGGCGCGTAAAGCGCTGCGAGCACACGTTGGGCTAATTTCTTGGGGTCTTGCAGCCGCTCAATGGCGCTTGGCGCAAGGAGTGCGGCGCTCATGCGCGAGGCTTCTTCTAGCGTCTTGGCCGCTTCTGCTGCGCTAATCTCCCCGGTGATTTGCGTAAACGCCCCAGTTGCGGCGAGCCCCTTGGCAAAGTCTTTTGCGTGAGCGCTATCGGCATTGATGAGCCAGAGGACTTGCGTGGAGAATGTTCCCGAGAAATGCTCGATTGCCTCGCTTTGCGTGCGGCTCATCTCGGTTTTTGGCAGAAGTGAAAGGACGTCTGAGTCGATGCGCTCGCCTCTGAGCGTCATGGCGAGCACCGCGCCGAGCACAATGACAACAGCTATCCATGCCCACGCCCAGCGTGGGCGAGGGAGAAAGCGCGCGTGGGGGATGCGAGACTCAGTCATGCGGCATGCTCCTGCGGGGCCACTCAGTGTGTGTTCGCGCGCGGCAGTGGTGTGAAGCGAATGTGCGTCGAGCTGCCATCGCGGGCGGCGAAAGCGATTTCCTCGAGGGTGGCGTTGCCGCGAACGGTTGCGTGCTCAAGGATTTTGACAAGTAACGCATCTTTCGGCGCGAGCGCGAGCTCCCAAGCGCCGCTCTCATCGGTACTGAGGCGCTCAAGCGTAAAGAGCGCTTCAAGCGACGCAACATCGAGCGCGAGTAGCGAGGGTAGTGCCGTCATCAGCCCCGAGATGGGTGAGCCAGCCTCAGCCGTCACCTCCTCAGGACTCTCCCCTTCAACACGCATACTGATGCCCTTTGGGGAGAAAACGATGGTTTGCGCGACGGGCGTTTTTTGCACCCACTCTAGTGTATTGGGTTCCGTGCGATGCACTTCGCCGCGGCTTCTGAGCGTGATGCCCTGCGCGGGGAGTGTGCGCTCCATCAGAAAAGCTGCGTCTGGCGTAAGGGTGCCTTTAAGGCGTTGGGCGAGTGCGGAAAGCGTGAGAGTTGGCTCTTGCGCGGCTTGCACCCTCAGAGGGATAAGAATGGCGAGAAGCGCTGTGAGCGGTAAGGTGGCGCGAAATCGGTTGACTACCATGGTAGTGGTACTCCAAGTTTTTCAAAGAGAATCGCGGGCGACGCGAGCGAGCCTTCGCCGGTTTTCTCATTGACTGCCATCTGAATGGTTTTCCCGCGCGCAAGAAGCGTCCCCGACGCTTTATCGTGAATTTCGTAGGCAATAACGAGTCGGTTCTCAATTTCGGTAATGGTGGCCGTCACGAGCGCGGCGGCGTCGACTTTCATGGGGCGGCGGTAATCAACCTCTACGCGAATCACAGGCCAGACGTAGCCCGAGGCGTGCATTTCGGCGTAGCTATAGTCAATGGCGCGAAATAAGGCTTCTCGGGCGCGCTCGAAATACGCGAGGTAGTTGCCGTGCCAGACAACGGCCATCGGATCCGCCTCATGAAAGGAGGGAATGAGCTCGATGGTGGCTGTAGAGCGCGGCGAGACGGGATGTGGGGTCATGGTTTTTGCCAAAAATCGTAGAAATTGAACCAATTTTGCGGAGACCGCATTGCCCAGTACGCAAGGCGCGTTGCGTAGCGTTGTGCTTCGCACTGATAGTGGGCTCGCCGATCGCGGTGCTTGGGGCGATCGAGCCCCGTTGCAAAGCGCTCAGCATGAATCACGATACCGTCGGCCTCGCGTAGCGCAAAGAGCGTGATTACGGGGGCGCGTAAGAGGTGCGCGAGCACATAGGGGCCAATGGGCAGATAGGCTGTCTCACCCAAAAACGAAACGGGTGTTGCATTACGCGCGGCGGAGTCGCCCACGGGAATACGGTCTGCGGCGATTGCGACCCACTCACCGCGGGAAACCGCCTCTTCGAGCGCTGCAGCGGTTGCGGGGCTCATGTTGTCGATAGGAATGACATGGAGCTGACTGTCGGGGGCGCGCTTAGCGAGCATGCGCTTGAACTGCTCGGCATGACGCTCAAACATAAGCACGTTGACGATCTGCTCGCGAGAGAGTTGTGCGATAGCGCGTGTGACATCCGCAACGCCCAAGTGTGAGGCAAGCAGCAACGTGCCGCGCGCACCGCTGCGCGTTGGTTTCAGGAGTTCTTCACTTAGTGCATCAGCAAAGCGCACATCACGTCCGAGTTGCATTTCCCCGCGCCACGAAAGAATTCTGTCAAGAATCGCGTTACCAAAGGCGCGATAAAGCGCAAAGGCTGTGACGCCCGAGGGCGGAAGACCTTCCGCCGCACGTGCAGCTTCTACCGCTGCGACAAATTTCTGTGTCGCACGCCGTTGCATGCTGCCCGTGAGCCAAAAGACAGCGAGAACAGGGAAAAGCACCGCGTTAAAGAGCGTGCGTCCGCCAAGACGGTAGAGGTAATAGAGGCAATCGAAGCCGAGCGTCCCAACGAGCGCGCTGCGCTCGGTTTGCTCCGCCCAGTGTGAGCGGCTGCGACGTAGTGCTCTTCGTGGCATTTCGATGAATGACTGAAAAAAGAGCTTGGCGTGCATGCGAGAGATCGCCACATTGTCGGCAAATGCGCGGAAGTGGGAGAGACCGCCCTTGGGATAAGTGACGTGCGTGGGCATAAAAAGAACATCACCCCCTCGCCAGTAAAAGCGCACCATGATTTCAGGGTCAAAATTCATCCGTAACCCGATCGGGGCAGCGTCAGCGGCGGCAAGTGTGCGCTCTAGCGGGTAGACGCGAAAGCCGCAGAGACTATCCTTGATCGCAAAGCCCCATGTTTCGACCCAAACCCAAAAGTGCGTGATGTAGCGGCCGATGAGGCGCTTTTTAGGAATGGATTCGTCGTAGACGGGTTTGCCTGAGATGAGCGCATCAGGATGCTGCTCGGCAAGCGCGAGCATCTTTTTGGCGTCGTCGACATCGTGCTGCCCGTCCGCATCAATCTGAAGCGCGTGCGTAAAGCCCTTCTCTGCGGCAAACCTAAGGCCAGCGAGTACCGCGGCGCCTTTCCCGCTATTGATGGGGAGGTGGATCACGCTCAGAAAGTCAAAGACTTGCACGAGCGCGTCAATTTCTTCACGTGTCGCGCGCTCTGATCCGTCGTCAACGATGATGACAGGGCACGCAAGCGGCGCGAGTGCAGTGAGCACCCCTCGAAGGGTGCTCCCATGGTTGAAGCACGGAATAACAATAGCAGGGCGAAACTCACAACGCATGAGGGGCGAGCTCCACTTTTCCGTGCGAAGCGGCAAGCGCTTGCGCGTCGAGAAGAATGTCGTAGGTAAAGGCGATTTTGCGTGCGTTGGGCTCGGCGCGTGAGAGGGTGAGTCGCAACGTATCCTCAGGGATAACGGGTTTGACAAATTTCATCTGCGGTACACCCTGCAGCGTGCAGGGCTCATCGAGCCAGAGCGAGCAGAGCTCACGGACCCAGGCGAGTTGAATCACCCCGGGGAGCAGCGCCTTCGCAGGGAAGTGTCCCTCAAAGGCCCACGGGGCACGACGCAGCTCAATGCGCGCTGTGATCCCCAATGCGTCTCGCTGTTCGATCTCAATAAACTCCTTTAGTGATGGCATTCAAAAAGTTTCTCCAAGTCCTGTGTCTGCACTTTACCCTGTGGGTTAAGAGGCCAGTCGGTCACGCTGCGCCAGTAGCGAGGAAGTGCCAGCGGTTCAAGCTTTTTAGCGAGTTTTGCTCGGTAGAGTCGGTGCTGCGCTGGGTTGTAGCCGGGCGAGGCACTCTCACGTATTACGACTCCTATTGTCTCACGTCCGTGAGGGCGCACGATGATTGCCCGACAATCAAAGCCAAGTTCTTGCGCGATAACTTGTTCTATGGCGGTAAGGCTCACGCGTTTATCACCAATTTTGGCAATTCGATCAAGGCGTCCAAGGAGCTGAAAGCGCCCATCCTCCAAGAACGCCAAACGATCCTCAAGCAGTTGAGGCACTGGAACGTGTGGCGCGCGGATTTGATACGGCCCCTCCTGGGTGGGTGAGAGCACGATCCCAGGGAGCGGCGTCCACGCTTCGTGCAACGAACGTTCGTGCACGCGCGCGGCCACTGCCCCTGTTTCCGTTGAGCCGTAGATTTCTAGCAAGGGCGCAGTGGTGTGCGCGCGAAGCGCGGCAAAGTCAGCTGGTGCAAGTTTCCCAGCTGCGCTCATCACGAGCGTGGGCGTCGCTCCCGAAAGTGAACTCAGGTGCCGTAAAAAGGTTGGCGTACTCACAAGAAGGAGCGGAAAGGGGGCGGTTTGCGCGAGCATTTCCTCGTAACGAATGCGCGGCGCGTGCTGCGAAAAGCCCATCGCGAGCGGCAGCCATACCGCAAACGTAAGCCCGTACTGGTGATGAGGAATGACGGAGGTAGCGATGCATGTGTTCTGTGGGAGCGCCGCAAAAAGCGGGGCGAGCGCACGAATTTCTGCGTCCATCTGCGCGAGTGTCTTCACAACGCGCCGAGGAGCGCCGCTACTCCCTGAGGTATAGAGCTCCATGGTCTGCGTTGGGTGAAGCGCGCTTTCGCCTACGGCGCACCGCTTATGGGTGTCGATTCTTGCGAGCTCGACGCCCTCTAGCCCTGTCGCTTCATCTGTGGTGCTTAAGAGGAGACAGTCGCTCTCGGATGCAAGCTTATGGCGGGTAATCGGGTCAGGGGCGGTGAGCACCGGCGTGACGCCTGCGAGTAACGCCCCTAAGAGCAGCACGGTAAAGTCGATGAGATCCTCACTGCCACCGAGCGCCACACGACTTACGCCAAGCGCACGGATCTGCGCGGCGACGCCTGCTGCCCGCTCAAAGAGGATGTGATGTTGATCTTGGGCGGCCCAAGCCACCGCAGCGATAGGTTCAGTCATGCGAAAAGCGCGGTCTTAGTAGCCATTCTGCGCCGAGCAGTAGTGCTACCGCAACGTAGCTCAGACACCCATTCCAGAGCGTCCAGATATCGATATCGGCGAAAATGACTGTGGCAAGCGCAATGCTGCCGTTGATGATAAAAAAGGCGCACCAAATACCGGTGAGCCGTCGCAGATAACGTTGCGCGGCAGGGATCTTCTCTAGGTTGGTATCATGCAGTGCCGCGATGCGGGCAATGAGTGGCGTGCGCCCGGGCAGTAAGCTCTGAGCAAACGTGGCCAATAGGGAGGCGTTCACGAGCACGGGGTACCATAGAAGCGAGCCCGTTGAGCGGGTGATGAGCGAGAGGGTGACGAGAGCGAGCGCGAGCACGCGCACCCCAAGCGCCTCGATTTGAGGGGGCTTGCTGCCCGAGGGGCGCGCCGCAAAGAGCAGCGCGAGTGCGCAAGCGACCCACATCACCCAAAGCAGAGGCTCGAGCGCTGGAATCCGTGCAATGCCAAGCACCATGAATGGCCAAAGCAGCAGGATGCCATGCGTAAGAGCCTTGAGAACGCTCATCATAGGCTCTGCGTTTACTGAGCGTTTTTCTGAAGCGCTGCAAGAATTTCGACGACGTCTCCCACCGTGCGTACGCTCTTAAACTCCTCTGGTTTAATGCGTTTTCCCACCATGTTTTGCAGTCGCACGATCAAGTCGACCGCATCAATACTGTCAAGGTCGAGATCTTCTACAAGACGGCTCTCAAGCGTGACTTGTTCGGGGTCGATTTCAAAGAGCTCCTCGAGGACAGTTTTGAATTGCTGAAAAATGACTTCTTTTGCGTTATCCATAATGTATCCTTTCCTCGATCAAGCGGCCTGATGAGCACGGATGAAACGTGCAAGCGCAGCGACGCTCGCAAAATGGGCGCGTACCTCCTCGGTGGGGCCAGTAAGTGTGACGTTAAACCGCTTTTTGATAGCAAGCCCCAGCTCTAGCGCGTCGATACTGTCGAGCCCAAGCCCTTCGCCAAAGAGCGGCGCGTCCGTATCGATATCCTCGGGCGTGATGTCCTCGAGGTTTAGCGCTTCGATGATGGTCATTTTGATGTCGTTAACTAGCGTATCCATGCTGTCAAGCCTTTAGTTGTTCTTCAGTTCTTTGGTGAGTATATCGCTCAGGTGCCGTGTGAGACGGCGCGACGAAAGCGAGTGGGTTTGCTCAGACTCGTCGACAAAATCCGAGGGCAACACCCGCCCCACACGATGCACGCGAAGGGTGCTACCGCGACGTGGAATTTCATACCATTTGGCGTGTTTACTGAGCCATCTGGGCGGAGCGTTGATGGCGAGCACTTCAATCGGGGCATTAAGCCGCAAGGCGATGTGAGCCACGCCACGCTTTAATTTGAGAGGCTCCCCTGGTACCGTTCGGGTTCCTTCAGGGAAGATGAGAATGGAGTCGCCCCGAGCAAGTCGAGCCTCGCAATCTTGAAGAATCGCTTCGCCGTGGTCATTGAGAAGATAGTCCGCCGCGGCTACAACGCCCTTGAGGAAAAAATTTTGCTTGAGCTCGGCTTTCACAAGGCAATCTAGCTCTGGGAGCTGCGAAGCGATGAGCACGTAGTCGAGAATCGTCGGGTGATTGGCGACGATGATGGCGCCCTTGACTGTGCGAAGTTGCTGAATATCCTCGAGCTCAATGCGCGTCACTCCTAGCACAACCAGCATTCGCAGAAAGAGCCGGAATGAGCACGAAATAGAAGCGCGTGCGCGTTTGATGCGCCGCTCCTTATTGTGTTCAAAGAAATTAAGGTACGGAAACCATAAGAGCGTCAGCAGTAGCGCCCCCGTGCCAAAGACGACCCAAGAGAGCCCTGTGAGTAAACGGCGCAGCTCAAGCAGTACGCGCGGCTCGCGCGCAATGGGTTCATTACTCGCAGGCATGATGCCACTCTCCGTGTAGTGTGTGCAGACTGCCCACTAAGTCAAAGGAAGGCTGTGCTGCAATGAGCGACGCGTAAAAGCTAAGCGCTTGGGGAAGCGTTGCGCGATCGGCATGGCCGTGGTGGCACTCGAGGGTGAGCTCAAACGCGCTCTGCTTGCTGCTTGAGGTAGCGCTCTCAAGCGCAATACCCAAAGCGTAGGGCACAGATGGGGTGGGCTCAGGAAACTTCGCACCAAGCAATGGGGGAAGGGGGCCCTCAAAATCAACGACAAGCACGCGTTGGTAGCCCGCCGCAATGAAGGCGTAGGCTTCCATGAGCGCGGCAGAAAAACTCTCTGTGCCTGCCGAGACCGAAGAGACAGGTAGAGGGCACTTAGCCTGAATACTGTAGGTGCCTGCGGCAGCGTTGTGAACCGACATCATGAAGTCTGTGGGGGAGACGTTTTGCCCAGCTGCAAGGGTAGCAAGGAGCTTTTCTCCGCGTTCAAGTTCCCCATGGCGTGAAGAGAAAACGACAGCATCGGGCGCCCAGTTCACACTCAGTTCTAGAGCAGTTTCGACAGCAAGCCTTGCGCCAAGACTTAGCCGCCGTGCCACCATCATCGGGAGGCGCTTTGGGAGTTGAGAAAACTCATGAACAGCGGGAAGCGCAGGGTTTTGGGCCCAGCGTTTCCAATCGGTTGGGGAGTCAATTGTGGGTAGCAAGGCAAATGCGCGCTCGACAGCAAACTGCATCCTCAGCTCCTCCTGCGACAGACGAGTAGCGTGGAGTGTGCGCCAATATTGTCTTTGACCTCAATAATGTCAAAACCCGATTGTGCAAGGAACATCTCTAAATCCGCATAGGCATAGAAGCGGCTGGTGCCGTTGGCCATGACCGTGAAGTAGAGCGAGTAGGCGGCAAGCGAAAGTCGCCCCGCTTCATAGGGTTGGCGATCGGTAAGGGGCTCGAGAATATAGAGCAGAGCCTCTTCAGACATAGCGGCGTGAACGCGCTTCAAAATGGAAACCACCTCAGCTGGGGAGAAGCAGTCGAGGAACTGACTCATCCACCAAGCTTGGGCGTTGTTCGCGGTTAGCGCTTGACCATCCAGTAAATTAACGGGATGCGTGTGAATTCGATCAGAGAGTCCAGCTGCGCGAGCATTTTCCGCTGCAATCTCACACTGCTCGGGTAAGTCATAGATCGTTACCTTGACTTCGGTGTTGTAGCGGCAGCACGCCAAGGCCCACTTTCCTGTGTTTCCACCAATATCCACGAGTGAAGTCACAGTGGACGAGAAAACAACGGGCAGAGCCGCGCGGAACGCGCTATCGGAATAGAAATGATCAAAGGCGAACCAACTACTGCGAGCGGGTTCAGGCAAATCGCGCAAGTGTGGGTAGAGCGTTTCCCACTCTCCAAACACGCTGAGTCCAGCGGGACGGTGCTCTCGTAGCGCAGTCCCGAGGTGAGTGAGTCCCTTATAGCAGACGTCACGGGTAAAGTCGAAGTTAACCTTGACGAGGGGATCATTGAGAAGAAAGAACCCCGTATCGCTTAAGCGCCATCGATTGTCTTCAAGACTAATCATGCTGAAGGCTAGCCCGGCAGGAAGTAGCACATCGAGCACGTAGTCTTCAAGGGACAGCGTCTCTGCGATCTGCTCTTTGGTCAGACCCTCCGAGAAATGTTCGTCAAGCACTGCGAGAATGCCAAAGTCCTTAAGTGCGCAAGCCGTTTGAAAAACGAAAGGCGCTACGCTCAGACGATGGGCAGCCGCAAGTGCATCCAGACCCGCATGGGGTTTCACTTTTGAGGAGGGCATGACCAGGGGAGCACTTAGTTAGGATCAGAACTTCGAATTAACAATAGCGCGCTGCAGGTCCGCATCAAGCGTTGCGACCCACTGGTTGTACTTGCGGTGAACTTTGCCATCCTTCTCGATCAGGGTGGTGTTTTCCTTGTCCATCAGAATTTTGTAATTATCACCGTTGTACTCAACGATGATCGCGGCCACGGATTTACCGTAATTCTTCGAGAAGCGGGCGTACGTCTTCCCAGGCTTTTCATCAGTGATCGTCCACTTACGAGCAAGGAGACACTTACGAAGGATCTCTTTGAACTTCGCAGGAGAGACGCCCTGGGTAGAACTGACGGGGTTGATTTGCTGCACAGCACAAGCGCTTAGAAAAACAGCTGCACCAGCGGCCAACAAGAGACGGCGACGTTGCATGATTAGGTCCTCATAGGATTTGGTGAGAGCACCAAGAAATTGGTCGTGACTACCAATTGTATCAATTGGTGTAGGTAAATACGAGCGCTTGGCATATTTTTGGTAGCTGTCAAGCGACAGAAGTATGTTCCATCTTTGGTTGGATTCGAATTGTCGAAAAACAGTCAATGCCTCGGCGCGTCGTGCTGTGCCGAGATGAGGTTAGCTCTGCGTAGCTATCTCAATGGAGTCCTCTCTGATGATTCAATATTTTTGATCGTGTTCACCATTTCATCGAATAGATCAGGGTTTACCCTAGGATTTTGATACACTGGTAGACCTACTAGGGGCAGCTAGGGAGCGTTTGGTTCAAGCGCCCCTCTGCTGGTGTATTGAATCGTATGAATGTCACAAAAAACAACAATCGACTTTTTCTAATCATCCTCTGCGGCGCCATGAGTGCGTTCGGCCCGTTCATTATGGACTTGTACTTGCCGTCGCTACCGGAGTTGCAGGCCTACTTCAACACCTCAGCTTCATTCACGCAAGTCTCGCTCATGACGGCGATGATTGGTCTAGGGTTTGGTCAGCTACTCATCGGCCCGATTAGCGACAAGTACGGCCGCAAGACGCCGCTCCTTGTTTCGCTAGCCATCTATACGCTGAGCTCCTTTGCACTCATCTTTAGCCCCAATATCCATGTGCTTATTACGTTGCGCGGTATTCAGGGGCTTTCCGCGGCGGGCGCCGTGGTGAGCTCGCGAGCGATCGCAACTGACCTTTATAGCGGCAAAGAGCTTGGTCGTTTCTTTGCCATGCTCATGACCGTGCATGGGATAGCGCCCGTCATCTCGCCGATGGTGGGTAGCGCACTGCTCACATTTACCGATTGGCACGGGGTCTTTGTGGTGCTCACAGCGCTTGGCTGCGTGCTCATACTCGCCGTGAGTCGCTTTTATGAGTCCTTGCCCGTTGAACGTCGTATCAACCGCTCGATTCTTCAGACCTTCAAGATTTATCCGAAGATTCTTGCCAACCGTACCTTCATGGGCTTTATTTCCATGCAGGCCTTTGGCTTTGGGGGGATGTTTGGCTACATTTCTGCCTCCCCCTTTATCTTTCAGTCGAATTTTGGTCTCTCGCCCCTTGCTTTTGGGCTTTGCTTTGGGGCAAACGGGCTTGCGGTGATGACGGGGGCAAACGTCAGCCAACGCGTTGACAGACGTAAAGCCCTTGCTTTCGGTGCCTTTCTCTACTTTGCCGCGACCTGGTATGTCGCCTTTGCGTTGAATACGGGGTTAGGGTTCTGGTTTGTAGAACCTGCGTTTTTCGCGATGATGCTCTCGCTTGGGTGCATTTTCCCCACTGTTTCCATGCAGGCCATGGCGAGCGAGCGTCAAAACGCAGGGAGTGCCTCGGCGATGCTCGGGTTTTGCCCATTCTTGCTTGGAGCCATTGTCTCGCCGCTCGTGGGTGTCGGTAACATTTTCCTCTCCACCTCGATTGCACTCTGCATCTCGAGCCTCTTGGTGGTGCTGATGTACTTTAAGGTGCGAGGCAAGCTCGTCTTCCAATAGCACCCTGAGCCATAGCGGCACATGAGTTCACGAGATAGATGGGGGCGCATGCGTTGCGCCCCCTCAGCATTTGTTGGCTTAGAGACGAAGGAGCGCCGTAAGGCGTTCTGCGCCTCGCGGCTCTTCGGCGAGCAGGGGCACGATGGCGAGCTTGTCTGCGGGCCGAGTAGCGACGAGCTTCTCTATGACCTCGGCTTCGTGACGAGCACGCTCACAGAGTAGTGGTGCGTGAGTTTGCGCGGCTGCGACACTCTGATTGATGATCCATGCCGCGGGCTGAATTCCTGCGCGTTTGAGATCTTGCTCAAGCTGCATGGCCTCGAGCACTGGCGTGGTTTCCGCGAGTGTCACAATGAGCACACTGGTTTCAGCCGGGTTTTGAAGCTGCATGAGAGGGGTGAGCACAGGCGTGGCTTCGCGGCTATGACGCAGCACTTCACGGTGATATGCTCCTGTCGCATCGAGTAGCAACAGGGTGTGTCCCGTGGGTGCCGTATCCATCACGACAAACTTTTCACCTGCCTCACGGATAATGCGGGAGAAAGCCTGAAAGACAGCAATCTCTTCCGTGCAGGGTGAGCGCAGATCCTCTTCGAGTAGGGCGCGTCCCGCCTCATCTAAGTCCTTACCTTGTGCGTCAAGCACCTGTTGACGATAGTGTTCAGTCTCGAGCGCTGGATCAATGCGGCTTACCGTCAGATGCGGATGCACGCCCGTCAAGGTTTCAGCCAAATGCGCTGCGGGATCAGAGGTGCTAAGGTGCACGGGGAAGCCGCGTTGCGCGAGCCCGAGCGCGATGCTCGCTGCCATCGTTGTTTTCCCAACGCCGCCTTTACCCATCAGCATCACGAGGCCATGGCCGCGCGCCGCAAGCTTCGTTAGTAGCGCGTCTAGCGACTGCTCCCCAAACTGCGTTTTCAGTTCGCTCGCGCAGTCAGCATTGCTCTCAGCTTCCGGGGAACACACCCCACTTGGCGTTTCGTCGAACAGTGCTTCGAGCGCGGCGCATCCCACGAGGTTGAAGGATTTGAGAGGAATCATCTCCGTCGGAAGCTCTCCGAGTGTCGAGGGGAGTGCGTTAAGCGCTGCGATTTCTCTTTTGCGAATGGCACTCGCGAGCGGATCACCCTCGACGGCACTCTCAGGGTAGCAGCCGTTGACGACAAGATACTGGTTGCATAACCCAATGCTTGCAAGCTCCTCATGGGTGCGCGCCACTTCTTTGAGTGCACCGTGCTGAGCACGCGCTACAAGGATGAGTCGAGTACGCGTAGCATCTCGCAGTGCGTCGAGCGCTTCGCGATACTGTGCGCGCTGCTTTTCCAACCCCGCTAAGGGCCCTAAACAGGAGGTGCCGCTCTTGCTGCTCTCGAGAAACCCGCTCCAAGCGCCAGGCAGTTGAAGTAGGCGGATGGTATGACCAGTGGGCGCCGTATCGAAGATGATGTGCTCGTATGGTGCAGTGAGCTCACTCTTTGTGAGGAGCGCAGTGAACTCATCAAACGCGGCAATTTCTGTTGTGCAGGCTCCAGAGAGTTGCTCTTCAATGCCTTGAACGACATCCTTAGGGAGGATCCCCCGAACGGGATCGACAATTTTTGCGCGATAGGCAGCTGCAGCTGCCTGAGGATTAATCTCGAGCGCCCAGAGATTGGGTACTTTTGCAATGGGCGTGATGGCATTTCCAATTTGCTGCTCAAACACTTGAGCAACATTACTTGCGGGGTCCGTGCTCACAAGGAGTACGCGCTTGCCTGCTTTAGCGAGCGTGAGTGCAGTTGCCGAGGCGATCGAGGTTTTCCCAACGCCCCCTTTGCCAGTGAAAAAGAGGTACCGAGGAGGGTGATCTAGAAATTTCATGATTGACCTCACTTACCGTTGTGCCCACGTAGCGATCTCTTCGCGACTCGGGTAACGGGCTGATAAAACCACTTCACCGTTGACGAGCACCACGGGCAAGGACTTTGCACCGTGCAACAGAAGGTACGCTTGTACAGCAGGGGCATTGGCAAAGGCACGAGGGTTTTGCGCGAGGTTATAGCGCTTGATGTCAAAACCTTGCTCCAAGGCCCATGCCATATCCGCCGCAAAGGTCACTAGCGCAGGATCCACGTTAACGCCGCAAATCCCAGTGCTGCAGCAGAGCGCGGGATCAAAAACTTCAATTATGGCCATGATGATTCTCCACAAAAAAAATAGGATTAGGCTGAGCGCAGGGAATTTGCGCCGCCACTCGAATGCTTTGAATGGTTTTCGTCGCGCAGAAGCGCACAAATACGTTCTTTGAGAGTCAGCAACACCGCTTCAAACGCGGCTTGCTGTTCGGCAAGCGTGCCTGCGACGGCAGCTGGGTCTGGCAGCCCCCAATGCGCCTTTCGCGACGTAGCTGTGTAGAGCGGGCAAGGCTCGGCTGCTGCCCGATCGCATAGCGTGATGACAAGGTCAAAGGGACCTGTCAGCGCCGAGAGCGACTTGCTTACTAGCTGGTCGTGGGCAATGCCAAACCTCTCGAGCGTTGAAATCGCAAGAGGGTGCACGTATCCCGCAGGGTGGCTCCCAGCACTTTCCGCCTGATGCGCGGGTGCCGCCATGGCATTAAATAGCGCCTCGGCCATTTGTGAGCGCGCTGAGTTGCCCGTACAGAGAAAGAGCACACGCATTGACGACGCCCTCAACAGCCACAGTTTTGGTTTGTGCAGAGCGCTGCACAGTGACTTGGGTTACCAGCGCAACAGTTTTCGGTGAGAAAACCGATCAACTCAGGCACTAACGCTATATTGGCGCGGTAACGCTGGTAGAGCCCTTCTTGCGTTGCGGTGATGAGCCCCGTCTGTAGCAACACCTTCGCGTGAAAAGAGAATTTGCTTGGACTCAGTCCAAGCTCGGAAGCGATTTCGCCCGCAACCATCCCTTCAGGCTCCATCCGTACGAGGAGCTGAAAGATGTCGAGCCGTGTGCTGTGAGCGAGCGCATCGAATACTTGAAGAGCAGATGACTTGTCCATATTTCAATATTTCAAAAAATATTGAAATAATACTAGCATAACCGTCCATACTTGGGTAGAAGCCGAAGTCTGGTGCCTATTTAGTGAATGTGATCGACTTGCGCGGGTATGAGCGGAAAAGCGTCTAAAGGATGGGTCGAGGTGGCACGGAAAGAGAGCCACTTCTTGCAGAAGCTGGGTGCAGCGTGCCCACTGCGAGTAGCATTTGCGCCAAGCCTATCGTCTGCAAGTTCGTGTGTGGGAGGCTACAATGTAGCCCAATTTCAACTTTTCTCGCCGTGGGACTGTTTTTCTCACTGGCTCTCTGGTCATGACAATTAGCGAAACGATCCTTGCCCGCCTCAAAGAGGCGGGGGCCCCCTTTTAAATCCAACGACAACATTGCCGCCTTCATCAAGGAGGGCGAACTCGATCTTCTCAAGGCGGAAGTCGCCGACCGTGTCCGTGAGGTGTTACGCACTCTGGTCATCGATATCGAGCACGACCCCAACATGGAAGAGACGGCTGAACGCATTGCCAAGATGTATTTAGAGGAGACCTTTGCGGGTCGTTATCGCGAAATGCCGAAGGTTACCTTTTTCCCGAATACCAAGGCTCTCAACGACATGTTGATCGTGGGGAATATCCCTGTGCGTTCGACGTGCTCGCACCACTTCGCGCCGATCCTCGGTGAGGCGTGGATCGGGATTGTGCCAGGCGAGAAGGTCATTGGCATCTCGAAGTTCTCCCGACTCATTACTTGGATTATGAGTCGCCCGCAAATTCAGGAAGAGAGCACGGTGCAGATTGCAGACCTGCTTGAATGCCTGATTGAACCCAAAGGCGTTGCCGTCTACGTGAAAGCGAGCCATGCCTGTATGAGTTGGCGCGGCGTTAAAGATACGCACTCCTGCATGACGACGCAGGTTTTCCGTGGTGTTTTCGAAAATGCCGATAAGCGTCGAGAGTTTCTGGAGGCGACCAAATGATCACTGCCTCTCGCTACCACGACATCTCTTGTGGGCACCGTGTCGCCAACCACGAATCCAAGTGCTCGCACCTGCACGGTCACAACTACCGCGTGACCTTTGATTGCGCGGCAGAGTCTCTCGACAGCGTTGGGCGGGTAATCGATTTTTCAATCATCAAGACGACGCTTTGCGCGTGGCTTGAGGAGCATTGGGATCATCATTTCCTCGTTTGGGCTGAGGATCCGATCAAGGATGCGCTCCTTGCGATCGATCCCACCGTGGTGGTCGTGCCCTTCAACCCGACCGCAGAAAACATGGCGATCTACCTTGCCGAAACGGTAGCCCCCGCGGTGCTCGCCGGCACCTCGGTGACGGTTGTGCGGGTCACCGTTGAAGAAACCCGCAAGTGTTCGGCTACGTGGAGCCTAACGAATGTCCTCTAAGCTCTACGTCAACGAGATTTTCTACTCGGTGCAGGGTGAGGGCGTCAAAACAGGGATTCCTGCGGTATTTATCCGCCTGCAGGGCTGTCTCTGCCAGTGCCCGTGGTGTGATACGAAGTGGACGTGGAAGATGGGCCGTGAAACGGACATGCCGCTCTCAGCGACTTTTGAGAAGGCGGATAACGGCCATTTCGCGCAAGCCACCGTCGATGAAATTGTCGCTGCAGTAACGGAGCGCTTCGCGAAGGCGCCGCTTGCGGTGATCACAGGGGGCGAGCCCTGCTTGCAGGATATAGCGCCGCTCTGCGCAGCACTCATGGCGCGTGGCCTCGCGGTGCAGATCGAGACGAGCGGCACCGAGCCCATTGTTGTGCCTGATGGGGTATTTGTGACGGTAAGCCCTAAGGTCGGCATGCCTGGCGGCCGTACTATGCATATCCCGTCGCTCGCGCGCGCTGACGAAGTGAAGATGGTCCTCGGAAGCGCAGAGGACGTAGATACGCTCGATACGCTTTTGCCCCATTGCCGCAAGGATGTGGTCGTTTCCCTGCAGCCGCTCTCATGCGGGCGCGCTTCGACCGAGCTCTGCATTGAAACAGCCTTAAAGCGCGGCGCACCCTACCGCGTGTCATTACAGTCGCACAAGTACCTTTTGGTGCGATGACAAATTGGCCACCTAAGCGTCTACGCCAAGGTGGCCATTAAGATGGGTATTGTGTGTTAGTTTAGTGGTAGTTCTTAGCTGACTAAAGCCAAAAAATCACGATCTAGGCTATCGAGCGCCTCATGTAGCGCTTTCTCGAGTCGAGTAATGTCGGCATGCCAAAGCTGAGCCCCACGCTCAGCGCAAGCAAAGAGTTTGTCGAGTGATTCTGGTTGCGGTCCTCCCTGAACGGCTCTTTGCGCAACAATGTGTGCAGGATCGAGTACCGCTCGAAACTGCTCTTGTGAAAGCGGAAACGCTTCAGGCAAGTGTTCAAATGCGTCGGGCATTTCAGCACGGATATCGCGGTAGATGTCGCTAACGACATCAACGGAAATGCTCTTTGGCGTTAGGTGCTTTTGGCGTGCTACCGTCACCATACGACTTGCGAGTGTGTGGCCGATACGGAACGGAATGCCAAAGTCGCGCATGAGCACGTCGGCGAGTTCTTGCGAGGCAGACCAATCGTGATTGAGTTCTTCGAGTGCTCGCTCACGATTAACTGTCAGCATGCCGATGAGTTTTGCAAAGCGTCCAATGACATTGGTGGCATCTCCCACTGTTTCGCGGTTCAGAATCTCGTCCTTTGCGTCATACATGCCAGTAGGCAGATTGTGCGCACGCATCACTACACCCTGTATGCGCGCTAGCACTTCCCCTGCATCACGACGGATATCAATAATCGGACCAGGGTTGCGCTTTTGCGGCATGGCGCTCGAGGCGTAGGTGGTTGATACCAAAATCCACGGCTCAGGCTGAGCATATTGCTGCATCACTTCGGCGATGATTTGGCAGATGTGTAGGAGTGGATGCGTAAGCACAAGTGAGGCCTCTACGGCCACGTCGGTGCCGGCCACCTGTCCTGCATCGAACGTATTCTCAACAGGTTTTTCAAACCCCAGATAAGCTGACATCCCTTGACGGTCTAAAGGCCAGCCCGTGCCGTTGAGCACGCAGCTTCCCATCGGGCATTCGTTTAACCGTTGGTAGAAGGCCGCAGTGCGATCGAGGTCTCGCATGAAGGCGGTTGCGTGCGCAAGGAGCACATGTGAGAAATCCGAAGGTTGGGCAACAACGCCATTGGTGTAGCAGGGCACGAGCGTGCCGCGTTGCTGCTGTGCCATTTGGATGAGTGCATCGACGACTGCGATAAGCGCCTTCATAAGCTCGAGCGTCTCGTCGCGCAAGATCGCTCGCTGAAAAGTCGAGTGAATGTCTTGACTCGAGCGACCTGCGTGCATGAGGCTAAGTTCATAACCCGCCTTCTTAACAAGAAGCGGTTCGTAACGAATGTACATCCGCGGTCGCGCAGCCCCTGGAGTCTGAGCCTCCGCATAGACCTCACTGACGGCGCGGGCAAAGCGGACAGCCTGATCGTGCGTTAGTAACCCCTTGCGTACATTGGTGAGTAGGGTCGCCTTGTTGACTTCAGTCATCCAAAAGAATTCGTCACGGCCTGCAATGCCTTTCCACGCATCATGATCTGCCTCTGCGGCAGCTGCTCCAGATGAAATGTATCCCAAAGACATGTGTTACTCCAAAAAGACAGTTTTTACGGCAGGAGGATGACCGTTGCAGCCAAAGAGACGATAAGTCCAACAGTGCAAGGAATCCACGTTCTCCTCACTACTTCAAGTGGGCTCACCTTTGCAAAGCCCGCCATGATAATGACGATGCCCGCGACGGGTGAAACTGGGCGCATCATTTCGCTTGCAAGCTGCATCATCATGGCAAGACTAGTCGCGTCGCCGCCGAGACCATGCGCAACGGCAGGTGCTATCGGAACCAGGCCAGTAAAGGATGCAACGCCAGAGCCAGTAAGGACGGTGACAATGGTGATGACGATGGATACGACAATACCAGTTCCTGCCATGCCGAGGCCAAGTGAATTCGCGCTGTTGACGAGGAGGGCGACTAGCCCAGTGTTCTTGAGCCCCTCGGCGAAAAGTGCTGCTACGAAGATGAGCCCCACAACATTGGTGAGCATGTTTCCCATGCCTTGGAACATGGCATGCCCATCCTTGAAGACGTTAAGGCTGCGGCGCGTAGCGAGATCGACCAAAATGGCAACAACCCAACCTACAAACATGGCTGTTGCAACATCGAGAACGATGCTCTTATAGACGAGCTTATTGAAGATGAAAAGCAGAATCAGGGGAGTAAGAGGCAAGAGTGCGTAGTATGCGGGTGTTTGTGCAGCTTTAGCCTTTTTAGCTTCGACTTCCGCAAGGTCAAAGGTATTCGAAAGTCTCCCAGAAGCAGCGTCCTTTTTGTCGAAGTATTTCTGCACGACGATGTGTAGGAGGAGGACGACCAAAATGGAAGGAACTGCGACGGGAATCTGATAGGTGAGCAGGTAGGTCATTGGGTCGACAGCAGTTGTGCTCGCTGTCAGCACCGCGATGGCGCTAGAGGGTGCGTAAGAGAACACCAGTGCGGAAGAGATGACCGCTGCAGCAGCAACTGAGCTCACACCTACGCCAATGAGAAGCGGAAAGACAGAGACGGCAAGTAGTGTTCCAAGACCCGCAGCAGACGTTACAACGAGACCGAGAAGATGCCCAAGCAGGAATACGGCACCAAGAATCACATAGGGGGCACTTAGTTTAGAGAGTGGCTTCGTGCAAAGTGCAACCAATTTATCCGAGGCGCCTATCCGATCTATGTAGGTGGCAAAGCCCCCTGCCACGAGGATGATGAAGCCCGTGCCTGAGATCTGCGAGCGAGAGAGCGCACGGAGTTGCTCGAAGAGGTCAAAGCCGATCCAACCAGTCGTCTTGGCGCCTTTGGGAAGTATCCCGTCCACGCCGCCGAGCACGGCGAGTATGTTGAGCGCGAGCCCTGCAAAAAGCAAAAGCGTGGTGACCTGAATCTTTTTGTAAATACCTATCCCAGTGAGGATCACGATGAGAATGGCAAGGTAAGGAAGAAGCGTGTGCATGTCAGAGTTTCCTGTGAATCATGAGTCTTGTGGCTGTGCTTAGAAGAAGTGCACCATGCCTGCGACGAGCTCCATACCGTTGTCACGAACTGTGCCTTGAGCCTTTTCCGTCTTTTGCTTGATGTAGCCGTAGTTGACGTAGAGATTTGTGCGCTTAGTAAGGGCGTAGTCATAACCTACGCTCGCACCCATGCGGGTAACATCGCTAGTGATCGTGGAGTAGCCGCTGCTACTAGAGGCTTTCATGAGACCGCCGCCCATCTTTGCCTTCCCTCCGAGTGCTGGCCATTGCAGCACGAACGTTCCACCCGTGCCGTCAAACAGCCCGTTGCCTTTGAGATAGCCGCCTACTGTATTGAGTGGGCTATCACGAAAAGTCTCAGCCATTGCAAATGCTTTGACTGGGCCGAAATCATACGCAGCTTGCAACCCGAAACTGATTGGATCGCGATAGACGTCGTTAGAGAGAGCGGTCTTGCTGCCCCGCGCGGTTGTGTCGATAATGGCCTGTAGCAAGAGCGAGCCATTCATATAACGAACTGCCCCTGCAAAATAGCGATCCTGCTCGTGGTAGTGGGCACTCTCGTCTTCAACAGCGTTGGAGTATTGAACGTACACCGTGGTGTTGGCGAGCGTTGGACTTTGCCATACGATGCCATTGTTGGTGTACCAAGTGGTACCGGTTGTGTAGGCCTTGTAACCCGTGATGAAGTTGGACATTTGGCTGCCGAAGGGATTCACGCGGTACGAGTTAAGCAGCGCCGTAGAGCCAACCACACCTTTAAGGTAGCCGACGTGCCCAGCTGTGATCTTACCGAAGGGACCCTCAATCCAGAGAGAGGATTCACGCTCCCAGAGGCGTCCCTGTGTTTGCAACTGCCCTGAGTCAGCTGCAAACTGACTCTCGAGAATAAAGCCAAGTTTGTAGCTGTTGCTTAGCGTTTCACTGCCTCGAATGCCGAAGCGGGAAGAATTGCGCATGCCGGACTTCATGGCAACGCTTACATGACCATCACCATGGTCACCCCCTTGGCGCGAGAACGACATACCGAGATCGACGTTACCGTAGAGGGTGATTTGCGAAGCATAAGCGCTGCTAAGCCCGCTGAGTAGGGCGGCAGCTAACAGGGTCTTTTTCATGAGGGTTTCTCCTAGGGAGTCTGTTTGACAACTCTGTCATTATTCGTGACGAAACCCTTGAGGTAAATGCTCAAATCATCCACAATATTTTGCATATTTCCACAATATGTCTAACGGGTGATGGGGGTTGCATGCAACGCGATTGCGATCTTGAGAGTTGGAGGGTGTTCTGCGCAGTGGCTGATACGGGGAGCATCAGTGCTGCCGCGGAGAGGTTGAATCAGGATGCCTCGGCAGTAAGCCGTACCATTAAGTCGCTCGAGATGGCGCTCGGCGGCGTCGTTTTCTTTGATCGGTCTATCCGACCAATGAAGCTCACCGCCAACGGTCAAACCGTGCTAGTGCATGCGCGCGAGATGCTTGAGAGCCACCGACAGCTATTGGAGTCGATTGACGCCGATCCAATGGCAATGCGTGGCTCGATTCATGTTGGCTTCCCACCCATGGTGTTGCAGCGCTTTTTACTGCCGTTCCTTATGGCGTTCCACAAGGACTATCCCGAGATTGTCCTCAAGATCGCTGAGTATACGGGGGGCACGCCTGTGAACTTCGACACGAGAAACGGCAGGCTCGACCTGATTTGCGGCTACGGTGCCGATGCTTCCCATCCAAACATCGTTCAGATCCATTACGGTAATGGGGTGCAGATACCGTGTGCCTCTCCGCTCTATCTTGAGAAGCATGGCACGCCGCAAAGTCCTTCTGATCTCATCAATCATACGGGCGTCATTTTCGATAGCCCTCTAAGGCCTCCAGTAAGGTTCCTACAGAAGGACGGCGTGACGCAATACCTCAAGTGGCGTGATGAAATTCATTTCGATTCTGCTGGGTCCGCCAAGACTGCCGCACTCTACGGTGCAGGCATCCACCCTGGTATTCCAGCCCTGCATGCCTATGATGCTATCGCTAAGGGTGAGCTTGTCCCCGTGCTTACAGGGTGGTCTTCTCCCGTGACGAAGCTCTATATCTATGCGAGAAGTGAGGCGGTCAGGCTCAAGCGGGTGCAGGTCTTTATCGAACGTTACCGTGCGTTTATGAAGGAGCTGCACAAGAACTGCGAGAAGACGCTTGAGCCATTCTGTGGTGAGGTACGGCTCGGCCTTGACTGAAAGAGGAAGCGGTAAGTCGTTTGTATAGCGCGGGTTAACACCCTGCCATTTCTCTTTACCAGTTGGGGCTCTCTGTTTGGTTGTTTCAGAAGAATCCCTAGGGGGGAGTCAGCAACTTGAGATGGATCTCCCAAAAGTAGACCTCCAACTTGATCTAGGAGACAAAAATGTCATCTATGGAGGATATGACCATCATGCCCCGCATTCGTCGGAAGTTCACAGTGGAGTTCAAACGCAACGCCGTTACCCTTGTTGATGAAGAACACCGCCCCATCTCTCACGTTGCCCATGACCTGAACATTTCACCTAAAACCCTCGCGACATGGATACGCCAAAAGCAGGAGGGAAAACTTGAAGGGAAGATTGCCGCAGGGGTAAACGAAGAGGCCATGCGGATGTCTGACCTCTTGGCAGAGAACCAACAGCTCAAGGCGGAGATACTGCTGCTAAAAAATTCGCGGCGTATCTTTCCCGCAACGGGCTCGGGTGAGATACGCTTTTATCGATGAGGTTCGCGCAGTCCTGACCTCTTGATCCGTAGCCTACGTCTTGAGCGTATTTGCGAAATCATGGACGTTAGCGTTAGTGGTTACTACAAGTGGAAAGCAGGTCTCCGTCAGGAGGCACCGCCACGAGTTAGGAAACTCGTTCCCGAGCAAGTGATCATCAACGAGATGTACCAGTTTCGCAAGAAGCACCGTTTTACCCCTGGCGTGCGCCAATTCCATGCGTACTTGAGAACCCGTGGGCTAGCTGTCACCGTGAAGCGGCTACGGCCTCTGCTACGGTCAAACGGCTTCATTGGCTATCGACGTCGTTGCCGTGTCAAGACGACGGACAGTGGTCATAACATGAGCACGTATCCAAATGTGCTCAAGCGAGAATTCCACTCTGGGCAGTTAAATAAGGCGCGGTGCTCGGATATTACGTATCTTCCGACCTTGGAGGGGTTCGTTTATTTACTGTGCAACATCGACATAGGAAGCCGTCGACTCATTGGGTGGCCGCTCGACACAACTATGACGGTCATTAGCGCTGAGGGCGCTTACGATGGCATTCTGCAATCAAGGTCAGGACAAGTTACCAGAAACAATTTTCCACTCCGACCAAGGTTGTCAGTACTGTGCGCACCAGTTCCAAAGCGCCCTTCGCGACGCTCAAATGATCACAAGCATGAGTAGAAAGGGGGGGAGTGTTGGGACAATGCTGTAGCCGAGTCATTCTGGAACACAGCCAAGCGCGAAATTTTAGGCGCTCGCCCCCACTTCAATGGCATAGTTGAAGCCATCGAGCGCACTGAGGCTTGGATTCGATATTACAATGAGGAACGTCCTCACTCAGCCATTGGGATGATCTCACCCATGGCTTACGAGCGCCAATTGACGGGCGTTTCAATGGTAGGATAGTTTTTTAAAACTACTTATAGGGGCCCACCTCAAATTGGAGGGGGGTACTCACTTCACATAAGTATCCCCCCCCCCACAGGTGACTGGGCTGTTTCCCAGTCGTTCATTCGACTTTTACGATAGGAGAATCATTATGTCGAATAAACTTTTTGCCATCGCTGGCAATCTTGGTTCCGCTCTCATTGACTTGACTGCGGGTTTGGCTGTTGTTGCCAAGGATGTGAGCAATCGTGCTCCAGCGATTCTTCGCACTGGCACTGACATCATCGATGCTGGTTCCTTCCTGCTCTATGTTGGGCAGGATTGTGCAATCCGCAGTGTCGCTGGTCAGAAGGGTGTGGAGGCTGTTCGTAAACTGAACAAGTCTGCTCACACCCCTGAAGACTACGACATCGCTCGTGATGAATTTCATCAGGGCATGCTCGACCTTGAAGAAGATGATAACGACAAGGAAGAGTAACAAGTGAAAAGAACCAGAGGGAAAAATCCCTCTGGTTCTGAATCTTAATACCTTGGCATGTTATGTGTCAAGGTATTAGGGTTCATGTTAGCGCAACGCGATTTTGACAGTAAATGCAACGCGACTTTGTCAGTCATTTACTCAGCGATTTTGATAGTGCAGACGCTTCCAACCTACTGAGTTCTGTTGTTACATTTAAAAACATGATACTTAGAGGTGTGGCATCTTTATGTAGGTGATCGGCTCCGCGGTCGGAGACGATATGCGTCGTAAACCTATTACTGCCCCTAAGAATCTTGGAGATATTCTCCTGGCATACGAGCAAAAAACCATTGTCCTTGCTACAGCCTTAGCGCTAACGCGGCTGCAGGAGCGGACGTTTTATAGGAGGTTAAAGCACTGGCGTATGGCGGCTCCCTCGCACTGCAGCATCAAAACACAGGGAAGATTCCTCACAACAAAATGTCGACCGAGGACAAGGACAAAATCATTATCCTTATTCGGGAAAAGTACTGGGACTTTAGCACCCAGTTGCTGACCGAAACCTTGGCGGACTCTGAGGCATCTATATTTCTAGAGAGACTGCTAGGCGTTTAATTCGGGAGGCGTTCCCTACTTCGGAAAGTCGGAGGGATAGGCAAGAACATCCGCTGCGTAGACGCCGCAGTTCGTTTGGGGAGCTTATCCAGATTGACGGCAGCCCACATGATTGGTTTAGTACGGGAGAGATCTCAGCCTGCTTGATTGCGTTCATTGACGACGCCACTGGTAGGATCACCGCAGCCCGATTCTTCAAAGTAGAAGAGTTTCAAGCTCTTACAGGAACGTATCCGCCGTTATGGTATCCTGATCGCTCTCTACAGCGATCGTCATAGCGTTTTCACAGCCAAATACGATCGACGCACTTGTGAATATCAGACTGAAACACAGTTTTCACGCATGTGCAACGCCCTTGGTATTGACCTAATCCTTGCTCAGTCGCCAAATGCGAAAGGAAGGGTGGAGCGCATGTTTCAAACTTTACAGCAACGGTGGCCCCCTTTGTTTCGCGTCGCAGAGATCACTACCATTGAACAAGCGAACATGCGCATAGGAGAGTTTATCGAAAAATTCAACCAACGATTTGCGGTCGCTCCAAGAAATGAACAAGATGCACACGTCAGACTTGGAGAAGACGACCTACAGGGACTAGAGCGTATAGGGGCAGTATGGTTAGAGCGAACCATTAGTTCTTCACTAACCGTATCTGTAGCCCGAAACACATTGCAGATTTACGGGGGTGGTGCGGAGCGAACTGCCATTATGAAAACTCGCTGCCGTGTTATCCAATACCCGAGCAACAATCGGTTTGAGATTGTCTGGAAGAGCCGCACAGGGGAAGAAAAAGCTACTCCCCTTCAAGGTCATCGAACGGGCAAAAGTTATGCAACCCACACCGTTAGAGGCTACGGCCAAGACGGTAGATGTAACTATCAAAACCGGCAATGCATGGGTAAAAAGGTACCACAAAGAGGCGGCTCAAGCTCAGCAAAAAAAGTTGTCGAAAGAACGGCAACTCGAAGAGGCCGAAGCTCTGGAACGTAAGTTGGCCGAAATCCATGGCCCTGAAGTGGCGGCCAAAATTGTTGGCACTAAGAAAGACTAACTGAAACACGCAGGTGCCGATCACACATTCCTGCTGAAAATGGGGGTAGGCTCCTAACGGAGCAGGGCTCTGCCCTCGTCGCGCAAGCGCGCCTCACCCTAGGTATTTAGATAAACGAAAAAGATGGCCCTCCTGAAGGTAGATACAGAAACTCCCACCCAAAGACTGAGCGGGGAGCTCTTTTTCGTTTACGGTCATCGCCACCTCTAGCTGTACCGTACTGGCAGATTACCCTCTCCTAGGTCAAAAATCAAAACCCGTGTTTTAACCAAAAGTTGCTGCAATGGGGATGAGGTTAGGAGCTATCAACGCACAGGGTCTCATCGTTTCCACATGCTCGATTCCTAAGATTTTGGAGTCCATTTAGTGCTAAAAATTAGCCAATTGTCACCCCGTTTTTTTACTGTCAGAATCGCGTTGCACTTACATCGAAGGCAATGAACGGTCTACACCCCTTACCGCGCTGGCGTGAAATGAGATCCCTCCATTAAATTCGACCTGCACTTGCCCGTTAGGCAGCTTACTTTGGGGTAAACCTAGGACAGGCTCGCGCTCGTTGGCGCTCGGAGACGTGGCCCAATGCAGAAAGATAAGAGAGGGAATAAAAAGGATGAAATAGCGGTTACAATGAAGTGGTATCAGGATTGTTATCAGAGAGCTACGGCTCGCAGAGATGGAGAAATTTTTAGGCCACCTTTGGATCCAATAAAAAGCTCAAAAACTTGCTATTGAGGGCATCGCATAAAAAGCACCCTTTTAGAGCTGAAAATGGTGAGACACAAAATTTCTTACATACTCTCCCACCCATAGTTATTTATTCTTAAAAGGATAATTTTCAAAAAGAAGGAGTTATTGTGGAAGATATTATTGAGAAACCGCTCGCATATACCGTGAAGGAACGCGATCACATTATTTTCATCTTAAACATAATTGTGCAATCAATTGATGTTAATGATCTTCTACTTCGTGAAATAGATGAAATGTTTAGTCTGGTGTCTGAAATTCAAACAACAATGGATACTCTTGATTATAAGTTCAGACACTTTATACCATCTTTCGTTGGAAGGTACGCTGCACTAGTGTACTTCCTTAAATTACATCAAGATCTCCTTAGAGATATACAAAGACGAGAGCCACAAAAATTTGAAGTATTCAATTCGGCAATGGATAAATTAGAAACACAGTCGGAACTGGCTGCAAAAAAAGCTAGAGAGTATTTACAAAAAACTAATAACATAGCTGGATATTTAGAAAAGACGCAATCAAGCATCGAAGAGAGTTTAAAGGTCTTAAATGACACATTTAATAGCGAAGAGATGCAAAAAATTTTAGCCGAAATAGAAGATCTCCTTGAAACCTCTAAGTATGCAACAAAAAACTAATAAAAATAAATTCAGCACAATTTGATATTATTTCTCTATAGCATGCAAAACGATAGAGAGTTATGGGTTGCCTCCCCTAATATCCTTTGAAAGAAGGAGATAGTAAATGTTTATAACGACACATAACTCTCAATTCATTATTGTATGTCTGCTAATTTTCAATAAACGTTCAAAAGCAAAAGAAAAGTAACCATGCCAGATGCGATAAAAGAACAATCACCATACACTACTCAGGAACGCGATCACATTATTTTCATTTTGAATAATGCTGCAAAGTCTATCGATTTTAGCAATCTCGTACCATCAGGGTTTGATGATTTTGTCAATTCTTTAAGTAGTCTCAATGCTGCAATTAATTCCATTGACTACAAATCAATAAACAATGGAGTGGACTTTATTAATAATTTCGCATCCATCATTTATTTTATACACTTGAACCAAACAACTATTCGAGAAATACAAAAAAGAGAGCCAGAAAAACTTGAAGAGTTTAATTTATCACTCGACAAAATAATCTCAGATTCAAATGATTTAGTGGCAAAAGTTGAAGAGATAAATAAGATTGTATTATATCTTCAAGAGAGCGTCTTAAAATTACAAGAAAATATGGAGAAATTTAAAAATCTGTACGATAGTACTCTTCGAACTGAAGAAATGAAAGCTATTCAAGAAGAGATAGACGACTTATTTCCATTAAAAATAGACAATTTATGATCACTTTCTTTCACTACCGACACTCCCTCTCTGTGCACGCCCACAGGAGGAAGTCACGGTGTATAACGTTATAAGATGCTTTCGCCCTAAGCATACAGTCGCATACGCCAACTCAATGAGGCGGTCGCCAAGCTGAGGCGTGATATTCTTCGTAGGCTTGTCGTACTTCTTCCGGAGAGCATCAGGTGGGGTGCGTCATTCAAATGGCAAGTTCCTACTTGATTATTTGACACTTACCCTCCAGAGAGGGGGGATCAAAACTTTTGTCGAAAAAGAGGGTACATACTTTAGTCGCTTGACACGCAAGTTTCGAGCATGCAATTTCGCCATTAAATTTTTTAATCCTTGCGACGGCCTGCGGTGGTGGCGGTGTAGGATGTAGTGTAGAACGTGGAGCAACCGCTAAAAAGCCGACTCGGGAAGCAGGCGGCATGCGCTTGCCTTCGTTAATTACGACATCATCCCTTGCAGAACAACTACTCGGCAAATGAACAAAAGCGATATCTACCAGCTACTTCAAATGCGAGCGCTCTGGCATGAAATCACGGAGCATGAAGCCGTCTTCAACATGGAGGAGGTTTCGCATGTGGCGCTCCCGTACCCTGAGTGCAACGCGAAAAACCTCTTTCTCTGCGACAAAAAGAAGACGAACTACTACATGGTGACGGTGCAGGGAGACAAGCGGGTCGACCTCAAATCCCTGCGACAGAAGCTTCAGTCGAAGCCTCTCACCTTCGCCTCGGAAGACGTGCTCAAAGAGATGCTTGGGCTCTTTCCTGGCGCCGTGACTCCTTTTGGGCTACTTAACGACGAAAAGCGGGCGGTTTCGCTCTATATCGATGACGGCCTACTCAAGGAGTCAGGCATTATTGGGCTTCATCCCAACGACAACACCGCGACCGTTTGGATGAAGGTCAACGATCTTGTGGCGCTTTTGCGCGAGCACGGTAACCGCGTCGATTTCGTTGACCTCTCAGCCGATTGAGCACTGTAGCCACTTTAGTGGCTGACGCTCAATCCCATACCGCCAATTCCTGACCAAAGCACATAGGCGGTGGCCATAGGGATTTCCTTTTGCGCAAGGTAGAGGAAGATCATGGAGGTGATCATGGTCGTCACCGACATGGCAATCCAAAGCATGTACGCCGTGGTGTTGTGCTCCGCCTCTGCTATGCTCGCGAGCTTCAGCCCAACGGGCCAGCCCAGTTTGCTTGCACTCACAAGCAATAGATAAAACCAACTCATCGTTGCTCCAACGTCATAGGGTTGCAAGATTTTAAATCTCCCCTTATAGGGGAGAGTCAATTGCTCTGCATGGTTGGGTCGCTTAGGAGTGCGAGAGGCTGAGTTCCATCAACCCACCAATGACAGCGATGAGGCTGATCACGTGTACGATGTCCGCTGACTCGTAAAAGAGGAAGATTCCAACGTGTGTGGTACCTACACCACCGATGCGGCCACATCATGTACGCGCTTCCCATTGGAATTGTGGCCAAAGTAGAGAAAGACCATCGAGGTGCAAGCACGGCAACCGCAAAGGCAAGCCACAGCGTAGCTACTAGCGTATTTTCATTTTGCTGAGCGAGCGGAGGGATATTGTGAATTCTGATTTTTGTGAACGGTTTCTGAAAGTCGTGAACAGTGCCGAGTTAAGCGTTCCCTTAACTAATCCGGTTGACTTATTTTTGCCGTCAAAGTCACCTTGTGACCAATGCTTTGATCGTGTATAAGCGTAGTTTGATCGCAGGAAAGAGCTTCTGCTGGTGTCACCCCCGCCAGACTCAACGAGTTATTCAGCTATGAATACATAGGCTTTCGATACATCACATCGTTGCTGTATCGGCCTGTAAGAGATGCCTGCAACGAGACATCGTAGGACCTCACGAATGACGGTCATGCAAAGTTTCCTTCTCATAAAAACTCCTACCGGATGATTGGCAGAAATTTTTATGCTAATAGAAATTGACATGACGGCTGTAAAATATGACTCAGAGGATTAAAGGGTGGCGCTAGTTCTTTGGGGGTTATACCCCGTTCATAAAATCAGAATAGGCCCTGTTCACAAGAATCAGAAATCACAAATTTGAATCCAAAACGTCACGAAGCGGTAAAGGACACACGGCAGGCTGTTTAATCCTATCTTTCATGCCGTATTACGGTGTGCCGCTACGATGCAAGGGCTAAAGTTATCGTTACCACATACGACAGCCTGACTTTCTATTCAACTTAGCCCAAAACTTTGGAATCATCTCTGTGGGTCTTAGAAACTCTTTGATGGGCGTTACTGCTTTTCCAGAAAATTTTCGCTCTCCTTAGTGAAGCTGATCACTAACGCTTAAAATCTAATGCAATTTGTTTTATGAGCTATACTGTTCTTAAATATTATTGCATAATGTTGCATAACTTCTTAAATTAGTGGGCCTAGTAAATTCAACCCAAAGAGCATCGCATGAGTAGCCCAATCGCATTCTCTAAGAACATAAGTGTACTGTTAGCATGGGCCTCTATTTCACCAAATCGGCTTGGCGAGCTTATCGGAATGAGCGGATCTTCGGTATACCGTCTTCTTGGCCGCACTACAACGGGCGTGCCTACAATGCCTCGTGTGAGCACCACTCGTAAAATTGCTGCTGTTTTCGGAATCAGTACGCACGATCTTTGTTACGTCGACATTTCAGACTGGTCATCAAGTCGCATATCAGAAATAGCGGAACATGTCAGATCTGTAGAGTCGTTACATGACAACCAAACTGCAGGTATCCTTAACGGTAATCTCGCTGAGACCGATAACGGAAACCTTGTCGGTAACCCCTCGTTTAACGGTCTCGGTACGTCAACACCGATAGCCAGCCCAGTAGCGCCAAGTTCTTATTTCTCTTATGGTGTTACACAGGCCTGTAACAGCGCTTCTAGTAATGCTATCAGTCAGCCTTCATTTATGCCCCTCGAAGTGCGTTCTGTGCCCATACTACGTCTAGCAGATCCTGTAGCTATCCCGCCAAATG
Source organism: uncultured Sutterella sp. (assembly GCA_902463725.1). Classification (GTDB taxonomy): domain Bacteria; phylum Pseudomonadota; class Gammaproteobacteria; order Burkholderiales; family Burkholderiaceae_F; genus Sutterella. The sequence continues at coordinate 221,285 of CABQGK010000004.1, forward strand.
GTGTTGTGCAATGTCTAGACGCTTTCTATCAAGGGCTGCCGGCTAACAACCTAGGATGCTCGGTCGAGTCTCAAACCACATTGCCGCTTAGACATGGACTGGTTTCTCCCTTTGCCGTGCGTATGTTCTCGGATGTTCTCAGTCCTGATATCAATCGAGGTGACGTTGTTGTTTTCACTCCCGCTTCAGAGCCACAAATTGAAGAAGGGAACATCCTTTTGCTTGTCATTGAGATTAATGGCTCCCCAACGTTCGCCATCCGCAGGGCACATTTCGATGAACAGAAAAACTTGCGGGCTGACGGGAATAAATTCACCCAAGCCAGTGTTGAACTAATCTCGCGCACCCTCGGAATTGCCGTGGCCGTCATGCACTTACTCTGAGCGCTACTGTTGGAGTAGGGGGATCTTTATCACAAATACCGTATCGTCCGTCATGAGTCGGCGCCCTCACTCTAGATGTGGTGGACAAAACTTTTATCGCTTGACAAGCTCTCCCCTCACTCGCATTTTGACTATCCCAGACTGTTATGCAAAACAAGCGTATTTCACTTTGGAAATTTATCACTAATAATTTCAAGTTGGAGACGCAACGAGCAAGGCTTACAGCAGCACTATTTCTGGTTTCTGTTATTCCCTTGGGTGTCATGATCGGATATCAAGCGCATCTGCTTGATCGAACCCGCATCGAGGAAATTCAAAAACAACAAAATCTGACTGAACTGATTGCCTCTGAGTTACGTTCTTTTGTCGAAATGCACAGACGCGGGATAGAGGCGGCAACATTTCAGATAGACCAAAACCATATACACGACCTTAGGTCACTGACAACCATTTTAGAATCTCTAAAACGACAATTTCCGGGCTTTATTAATCTATACGTGGCGAATAATAAAGGGGTAACTCAAGCCTTTTTCCCCGAGATCAATAGTAAAGGGGAGTCTATGGTGGGGGTGAACTTTAGCGGAAGGTGGCATTACCAACAGCTATTACGAAATCCAAAAACATATATTTCTCCGGTCATGAAAGGGATAGGAGGAACGGAGAAACTTTTGTGTACCATAGTTTCCCCTTTTTTTGATAATCATGGAAATTTTGATGGATTTGTTCTTGGGGCGTTAAACCTAGATAAAGTAGGAGAATTAATCAAACAACTTAATTCAGACTCCAGCATTGTTCTTGTCGTTGATGCGTTAGGACAAGGTATCTATGCATCCCTTGGCATGTCTGCAGAGGGCCCACAGAAGATTCATGTAAACACAACGTTTGAACACACCAGCAATACACAGCATTTCTTACCAATTATTGGAGCTGAAGTTTTCACAACTAGTGCATTTATTGCCGAGCCTCAATGGCGAGTGCTCGTTAGCGTACCAGTGACTGAAAGAAATGCCTTATTACACAATCTATTTCTCTATGGTCTAATACTGTTTATTTCTACCGTATTTGCCATAATATTTACTTCTCGGCGGCTGTCGGAGAGACTCTCAGACGCAATCGAAATGCTCTCAAAAAAAGCGGCACTTATTAAGGAGCATCGATTCTCCGCCGCAGGAGAACTGAAATTAAGCAACTCATCCCCACAAGAAACGTTACTTCTGGCCAAGGTTTTAGACGATATGGGGAAAGGAATTTCAGAATCTCACGATGCCCTACAGCGCTTAAATGGCGACTTAGAGGCAAGAGTCAAAATGCGAACTGCGTTTCTACGCGCAATTCTGCGTAGCCTTTCTGACCCATTTTTTATAATCATTGATCAACAAATCCCACTTGCGAATAGGGCTCTTAAGGAGTGGCTTTTCTCCTCTTCTGCCCCTGAAAATCTGCAATTGAGTGACATACAGGATGCCTTAGCCGATAAGAATTTGGCTGATCTCAATGAGTGGCGCTTAATCCTTGATCACACTGGCCAAGTTCTTCTGAACAATCCATCTCATACCCAGTATTGGCTGTGTTCGAGTTTTCCTGTAGAAGGAAGCGATGGGCATTTTTACGGATTAGGAGTTTTGTTCAGGGATATTTCTCGAGAGAAGCGGCTTGATCAACTAAAAGATTCCCTACTTGCGGTGGCTGCACACGAGTTTAAAACCCCCATCACGAGCCTGAAAATTCAAGCAGAAACGCTGGCCCGTCAAGATATTGACTTGGATAAAAGTGATATCGATGAAATGGTTGTCGGTATTCTTGAAGACACCGAGCGCCTTGAACATATGGTTCGAGATTGGCTAGATATTTCAAAAATAGATTCTGGAAACTTAACCTTATTTTGTGAAACTGATGACCTACTAGTGATTTTGACTGAGGCATGCAAACTCGTCCAGAAGAGTAATGCAACCTTGGAGGTGCATGTTACTGATGACACAATAAATGGCACTCTTATTCAAGTAGATCATCAACGCATGCTACAAGTATTCATTAACCTTCTAACAAATGCATGTCGATATTGTGACGGCAGACCCAGTGTCAACGTGATTTTGAGAGATGAAGGCTCCAGTTGCCTCATAGAATTTCACGATAATGGGATCGGAATTAGCCACGAAGAGATTTCGCTTATATTTGAAAAATTCCATCAAGTGGATAGTTCTGCTACCCGCAGGGCAGGTGGCACAGGTCTTGGGCTAGCAATTGCTAGAGGTATTGCTCAAGCGCATGGCGGGAACATTACGGTCAAGAGTACTCTAGGCAAAGGTAGCGTGTTCACAGTTTCCATTCCTCGACATGTTATCGAGGGGGGCAATGCCAATACTGAGCATTTGGAATTGCTTAGCTAACTGAATGGTGAAGTCATGAAAACTATACTCGTGGCAGATGATGAAGCCAAGCTGAGAAAGCTTGTAGCGATCAACCTAAAATCATGGGGATACAACGTTTTAGCTGCAGCTGACGGGGCTCATGCACTACAGCTTCTTAGTTCTGAGCAGGTAGATTTAGTGCTCCTCGATATCATGATGCCGCAGCTTGATGGCCTTTCAGTCCTTCGAACAATACGGGAAAGCAGTACCCTGCCAGTGATCATATTGACTGCCAAAGATAGCTTAAACGATAAAGTGCTAGGTTTTAATCTAGGAGCAGATGATTACTTACAGAAGCCATTCGCTCTTGAAGAGCTATCAGCCAGGGTTAAAGCCGTCTTAAGAAGAACTGAGACTCCCCTAGAGCACGAGATGGAAGCGTTGGAATTCAAAAATGGGCCGATGCGTGCTTTGATTAGGGAACGTCGTGTTTGGGTTAATGACGTTGAGGTTCGGCTTAGCAGTTTGGAGTTCAAACTGCTCATTTACTTTCTCAAGCACATTAACTGCGTACTGACGCACGAGCAAATTATGACCCATCTATGGGGAGAGGATGGTCAAGCAGAGTTGCAATACCTACGGGTATTGTTGGCACGCTTAAGAGCCAAGTTGAGAGATGCTGGGCTTTGTAAAGAATGCGGAATTGTGAACTATTCGGGCATTGGTTACCTTATGGAAGGTGCTCCCACAAGACTCAATCGGGGGGCAAGTGCCACGTAGACACAGAGCCCCCTGAGCCAAACGAATCTTGCTATGGTGTTGTATAGGTGAACTCTTTATGGCAGTTTGAGTTGTTGCAATCTAAACGAGATTGGCTGTGTTCGCGGTGGCAAGCAACGCAATCCGCATAAGTGGCATAGTGCAAGGAGTTATGAGGGTTGTAGTATTGCTTGTACTTGGGTGCTGTTTGCTCTGCAACTTTTTCTGCTGGATGGCACTTTGTACATGTTACAACAGTTGGCGCAGTAGGCATTTTTTCCTGGTGGCACGACTCACACTGCAACCCTTTGTGGAAGGGTTTTAAAGTGTGGCCAGTAGCGGCAAAGGCTGAAGATACTGTGGCCAAAGACAAACTCATGGCAAGTAGCGCTACACGTAATGTAAATATTGACTTCATATGACCCTCCTTATACAGCTTCTAAGTTTGCAGCCTCTCGACCAGCAATGCGTCCAAATACGGTGCAATCACTCATCGAGCAGCCAGTCACACGGACGGCTCCATGCACACCTCCGCTAGCTTCACCACAAACATAGAGTCCAAGGATCACCTCATTTGTATCGGCACTAATTGCCCGGGTTCGTTCATCAATAGCGATTCCGCCCTGTGAATAATTGAATTTTGGATACACGGGACACGCATAGAAGGGCCCAGTAACGATAGGAACAGAATGGGTTTTTGTAAAGTCTTTCCCAAACTCCTCATCCTTCCCATTTTTTAGGAAGCCATTGTAGCGATCGATTGTCTTCAATAATTCTTCTTCTGGGATCTTGAAGTGCTTAGCTAAGTTCGAAAGGGTTTCGAACTTTGGCATCTCCCCATTGTTAAGAATGATATTTAGCTTGTCGCGATCGTAGAGTGTGGCCAAACCTTTTTCATCGTATATAAGTACTGGCCATTCACTACCAGCATTCACAACATCGATGATCTTATAAGACAAGCCCATGCGTGGAGCACCTTCATTGATAAAGCGCTTCCCGCTTTTTTGGTCAACCAAAATTCCTTTTTCAATATCTTCATAGCCGATGGAAATGGCAAAGCGTACGTGAGCAAGATGGATACTGCGAGCTCCCGCTTTCATCATGGCTTTCAGAGCTCCTGCAGTAGCTCCGAGTTGTACTGTGGAAGGCACTTTATTGTACTGAGGGAATTCGCGACTTCTAAACTCAAAATCTCTAGAGAAGCCGCCACTAGCAAAAACCACACCTCGTCGCGCCCGATAGTACTTAACCACGCCAGTCTTATTAAGGCGGTCATCCGCAGGGCTTTCGGGATCGAATAGGTAAGCAGTGCGAACCTTTAACCCAACCACTCGACCTGTATCGTCGCGGATTAGCTCATCAACCTTTGTCCGTAACTCCATAGGAGCACGCAATTTTTGCAAGTAATGCCTCATAAGTGGCTGAATTACACTCAAGCCATTGTTATACAGCGGTTGAAAGCAGCGCATGACGCTATGGCCAGCCACCTTTCGCAATTCAGGGTTATATTGAGCACCTCGTTCACGCAGGAACGCGAGACCATCAGCAGACTGTTCGCACATTGTCCGCACTAGTGCAGGAACATTAAGTCGTTGCCCTGCCTTTAGTACATCTGCCATGTACAAGTCAACACTGTCCTTAATACCTGCCTTTTCTTGTTCTGGAGTATTGCATGCGGCAAATGTGCCTCCACTAATTACAGAGGAGCCACCGGGTACAGCCATTTTTTCCAGAATAACGGTTTTACGTCCCATTTCGGCGGCAGTAATTCCTGCACAAAAACCAGCTAGACCACTACCGACGACAATTACATCAAATGTTTTATCCCATTTTTGCGGTAGCTCCGCAATATTAGTAGCAGGTTTGGCCATTGCGGAAGACAGAATTCCAGAGACTCCAATTGTGCCTGCTCCGATGATGCTTTCTTTTAGTAAGTGGCGTCTTGAGGTCATATGCGACTTACTCATAATCTCTTTTCTCCATAAAGCTGAGGTCTAATAGAGCGTAGCGATTCGGCCTGCTCTGAACTCAAGCGTATAAAAAAGTCATGACAAATCCATTACAGATTTTGGGGAATTAATTACAACAAAATTACAAGATTTGGCTGATTCGATGAGAGGAGATTAAAAAGAGATGCTTGATCTGATTGGTTTTTTGGCTATGTGTGACGTGCTTCACTCAACCCTGACATAGAAATTCATAGGGGATAACGAGCATGGATTTGAATCACTATCGATTCATATACTCCCACCTGTCTAGAAAAGCATTTCTTTGAGGAGAATGACCATGAACACTTCACGCAGAAAACTGCTCAGACTGAGCGGGTTAGGTATAGCTAGTTTGCCAGTTTGCACTGGTGCGTTTGCTCAATCTGGAAAACCAACTTGGGAAAAATCATTCGATGTAATTGTCATCGGATCAGGTGGTGCAGGTTTAGCTGCCGCTGTTGCGTCGGCCCAAGCAGGTGCCAATACCATTGTGCTGGAAAAAATGCCTGTAACAGGAGGTAATACCCGCATCACGGGTGGAGCATTTAATGCGGTCGATCCTGAAGAACAGAAGAAAAAAGGCATTGAAGATAGTGTTGAAAAACACGCTGCCCAAACTTTAGCGGCTGGCGATTATCGCGGTAATCCTGAGCTGGTCAGAGCATTCACAAAAAATGCTCCAGATGCCTTAGCATGGCTTAAATCTTGCGGAGTTGAGTTTGCTTCTGGCGTCTATCAGGTTTATGGAGGACTCTACCCGCGTGCCCATAACACAGTGAAGCCCTTTGGAAATGGGTATATAGACGCTCTAACAGAGCAGTGCAAAAAGCTTAACGTGCCTATTTCTTTGAACATGAAGGTGACAAAACTCATCCGCGAGTCACAGTTAGAGGGCAAAGTCATCGGTGTAGAAGTTGAGGACAGGCGTGGAAAACGTCATTTGTATGAAGCGAAAAGAGGGATTGTCATTGCTACTGGCGGATTCGCTGCCAATCCTCAAATTCGTTCTCTTTATGATCCGAGACTATTGGATCTCCCTACCACAAACCACAAGGGCGCTACAGGAGATTTGATTGCACCTGCTGAAGATATCGGAGCACAGGTAGTAGGGATGGATTTCATTCAGCTGCTCCCAGGGGCAGCTTCTAATGGGCGGTTTATCGGAATGGTGAGTCCAGTGGAAAGTGTGATCTTCGTGGATGTGGAGGGTAAACGCTTTGTAGCAGAAGATGAACGTAGAGATGTGGTAGCGAATGCTATTCTACAGGCTCCGAAGAAAATCGCATTTGGAATTCGAGATGCTGATGGATATGCAGCGATGAAGACAGGTGCAAAGAAAGCATTTGACGGAGCTTACAATACAGGAGATGCTTTCAAAGCCGACTCTTTGGATGACCTTGCCCGCCTAATAGGTGTTCCAGTCGAAGCGTTGAAAGCCTCCGTCGAGCAATATAACCACGCAGTAGAAACAAAACAGGATCCACTAGGTCGCAAACCCCAAGTTCTAATTAATAAAATCACAGTCGCTCCTTTCTATGCAGGTAAGCTAACGATGGCGGTGCACCATACTATGGGGGGTTTAGCGATCAATACCAATGCACAAGTGATGGATCGTTACGGTAGGCCCATTGAAGGGCTTTATGCTGCAGGCGAAGTTACTGGTGGGATTCATGGAACAAACCGTGTTGGGGGTAATGCGGTTGCCGAGATATTTACTATTGGCCGAATTGCTGGTATGAATGCAGCGAAGCAACTGTAACTTATTTACCTCACTTCTAACGAGGGATAGACGTTCGACTATCCCTCGCTATTTGTTAGTGGAAGTCAGAAATCATCCGATAACTTGGTACATGTTGGTTGAGGTGGCGGTGTAGGATGTCATGCAGAACGTGGAGCAACCGCTCGAAAGCCGACTCGGGAAGCAGTTGGCATGCGCTTGCCTTCGTTAATGACGAAATCATTCCCTGCAGAACAACTCTACTCGGCACATGAACAAAAGCGACATCTACCAGCTACTTCAAACGCGAGCGCTCTGGCATGAAATCACGGAGCATGAAGCTGTCTTCAACATGGAGGAGGTCTCGCATGTAGCGCTCCCGTACCCTGAGTGCAATGCGAAGAATCTCTTTCTTTGCGACAAAAAGAAGACGAACTACTATATGGTGACGGTGCAGGGTGACAAGCGCGTCGACCTCAAATCCCTGCGCCAAAAGCTCCAATCGAAGCCACTTACCTTCGCTTCGGAAGAGGTTCTCAAGGAAATGCTAGGACTCTTTCCTGGCGCCGTGACTCCTTTTGGGCTACTTAACGACGAAAAGAGGGCGGTTTCGCTCTATATCGATGACGGCCTACTCAAGGAGCCTGGCATTATTGGGCTCCATCCAAACGACAACACCGCGACCGTTTGGATGAAGGTCAACGATCTTGTGGCGCTTTTACGCGAGCACGGCAACCGCGTCGATTTCGTTAACCTCTCTTCCGATTTGAGCACTGCAGCCACTTTAGTGGCTGACGCTCAGTCCCATACCGCCAATGATCACCATCGCGATGCAGATAATGCGCATCAGGGAGGCGGGTTCATGAAAGAGCCAAATACCGAGAATGGCGGTGCCCACGCCGCCAATTCCTGACCAAAGCACATAGGCGGTGGCCATAGGGATTTCCTTTTGCG